>NZ_PHSU01000045.1 GCF_002814235.1 Pseudomonas sp. QS1027
CGGGCAAGGACGCTCTCACGATAAAAACACCTATCTCCTTCCCTTGGGCCAACACTCTTGAACACTCCCAGCACCTACTCCCCCGATCTCGCGGTCCCCGCCGACAAGCGTGTGTTCGGCGCGCGCGATCTGTTTTCCCTGTGGTTCTCCCTCGGCATCGGCCTGATGGTCCTGCAAACCGGTGCCCTGTTGGCTCCGGGCCTGGGCCTGTCCGGTTCGTTGCTGGCGATCTTCCTCGGCACCGTGGTCGGCGTGCTGCTGCTGGCCGCCGTTGGCGTGATCGGCAGCGACACCGGTCTTGCCTCCATGGCCGCGCTGAAGCTCAGCCTCGGCCAGTACGGCGCCAGCCTGCCGGCGCTGCTCAACCTGCTGCAACTGGTGGGTTGGGGCGCGTTCGAAATCATCGTCATGCGCGATGCGGCGAGCCTGTTGGGTGCCCGGGCGTTCAGCGAGGGCAGCCTGCTGGCCAACCCGTTGCTCTGGACCCTGGTGTTCGGTGCACTGGCGACCTTGCTGGCAGTCAGCGGCCCCTTGACCTTCGTGCGCAAGATCCTGCGCAAATGGGGCATCTGGCTGTTACTGGCGGCCTGCCTGTGGCTGACCTGGAACCTCTTCGCCAAGGCCGACCTGGCGGCACTGTGGGCGCAGGGCGGTGACGGCTCGATGCCGTTTGCCGTGGGTTTCGATATCGCCATTGCCATGCCGCTGTCCTGGCTGCCGCTGATCGCCGACTACTCGCGTTTCGGCAAGCGCGCGAAAAGCGTGTTCGGCGGTACGGCGCTGGGTTTCCTGATTGGCAACTTCTGGCTGATGAGCCTGGGCGTGGCCTACACCCTGGCGTTCGCCCCCAGCGGTGAAACCAATGCCTTGCTGCTGGCCCTGGCCGGTGCCGGTCTGGGTATCCCGCTGCTGCTGATCCTGCTCGACGAGTCGGAAAACGCTTTTGCCGATATCCACTCGGCGGCGGTTTCCAGCGGCATCCTGCTGCGCTTGAAGGTCGAACACCTGGCCCTGGCCATCGGCGTGCTCTGCACCCTGATCGCCTGCTTCGCCCCCCTGGCGCAGTACCAGAACTTCCTGTTGCTGATCGGTTCGGTGTTCGCGCCGCTGTTCGGCGTGGTGCTGGTGGATCACTTCATCCTGCGCGGTCGCAGCGCCGCGGGGGCGTCGTCGCTGTTGCGCTGGCCGGCACTGCTGGCCTGGTTGGGCGGCGTGTCGACCTACCACCTGTTGGCCAACTTCCATCCGGAGGTGGGCGCAACCCTGCCGTCACTGGTCGTGGCAGGGCTGCTGCAAGGGCTGCTCGGCCGTGCCTTCAGCGTCGGGCGGGGAACAGCTCGGGCTTGAGCACGCCGTTGAGGCGCTGGTAGGGAATGTTCATTTCGATCAGGCCCATGGCGTAGGGGGCGATGGTCGTCACGTTGTACTTGAGGATCACGCCGTCGCTGGCCAGGGTGACGTTCGGGGTTTTGCGGAAGGGCCAGGACGCAATGAAGTCCTGGTCCAGCCGGTTGCTGATCTGCCAGGAGTTATGGGCGACCTTGGCCAGCTTCCAGAATGCCTCTTCCTGGCCGGGCAGCAGCATGTCCTGCAAGCTCAGGGCCTTGTGATCCTGGCGCGACCAGGTGAGGAAACCGCGCCCTGGCATGCCATGTTCGACACCATCGTCCAGGTAGCTGGCGAGCTCGACGATCACCAAGCCGTCATGCTGCTCGCGTACCTTGGCCTCCAGGTAGCTGCTGTGGCCGCTTTCGGCGGTGGCGAGGAATTGTTCCCGATAGAGCTTGAGCGAGGCCGGCAGCGGCGCGTCGGGCGAGGTGCGGCCCATCTGCAGCAGCGCCCGCTCCACCGCGGCGTCCAGTTGCGGTTCGTCGGGGAAATGCACGGTATCGATGTTCACCAGCGGGCAGTCCGGAGCGTTGCAGCCCGGCTTGATCTGTTCGGAGGCATCGTTCTTGACGCTCAGCGGGGTCTTCAGGCTCGGCTGGAACAGGCTCTGGCAAGCGCCCAGGGTCAGGGCGATGAGCGTCAGCGCGGCGATTTTAAAAAACGACATGGGTGTCCTTCGTCAGCGAAAGAAAGGTCAAGTGATCGTGCTTCGACTGTCAGCGGCGTACTCGGTTCGCCACTAAGCTAATTAGAGTAGGTTTCAGGGGCGCCCGTCTATCCCGGCGAGGGGAAAGGGGCTGCATCATCACACTTCGGCGCGTTAGGATGGCGCGAAGTCGAGGGAGAGCCTCGCCGCTATCGCAATGGGGAACATGATGACGGACAGCACCAGGACCAGCCCGACCAAGGTCGAGGTCATCCAGCGGGAGAACTGCTTCAAGGGTTTCTACCGGCTCGATCGCCTGCACCTGCGCCATGAGTTGTTCGGTGGTGGCATGGGCAATACGATCAATCGCGAAGTCTTTGTCCGGCACGATGCGGTGTGTGTCCTGCCCTACGATGCACGGCGTGATGAAGTGCTGCTGCTGGAGCAGTTCCGCGTCGGTGCCATGGGCAAGGCCGAGAATCCCTGGATGATCGAGCTGGTCGCCGGTCTGATCGACAAGGACGAACAACCGGAAGAGGTTGCCCACCGCGAGGCACAGGAGGAAGCTGACCTGAATCTGACGGCCCTGTGGCCGATTTCCCGGTACTTTCCGTCGCCGGGTGGGAGCAACGAATTCGTCCATCTGTATCTGGGGCGCTGCAACACCGAAGGGGCTGGTGGCCTGTACGGGCTGCCGGAAGAAAATGAAGATATCCGCGCCACGGTCTGGGCTTTCGAAGATGCCCTGCAAGCCGTGCGCGATGGACGGATTGCCAACGCGGCGTCGATCATTGCCTTGCAATGGCTGGCGTTGAACCGCGCTGAAGTGAGGGGGTTATGGTCGTAAGTCTGTTGCGCGAACGTTATCGGGTTGACCTGGTGGGGCTGCAAGCGGCCTGCGAGGCCAACTATGCGCGCCTGATGCGGTTGCTGCCGCAGATGCGCGAGCAGCAGCGCGCGCGGCGCATTGCCATGACCCAGGGCGAGCAGATGCTCGGCGTGCTGGCCCTGGAGGTATTGCAGGACAACCCCTACACCACCACCGTGCTGGTACGCCAGGAACACAGCCTGCCGTGGTTGCCGGTGCCGCAGTTGCAGGTGCAGGTCTACCACGACGCGCGCATGGCCGAGGTGATCAGTGCCGAGCACGCCCGGCGTTTTCGCAGTGTCTATCCGTATCCGAATTCGGCCATGCACCAGCCGGACGAGAAAGCCCAGCTCAATGTGTTCCTCGGGGAATGGTTGAGTCACTGCCTGGCCTGTGGTCACGAATTCGAGGCGGTCCGCTAGGTTGTATCCGGTTAAATGTGAAGTGTGTCCGTTTCGCCCATTTCCTCTTTGCCGATTCCCCGACCATAATTGCCAGCGGCGCGCTTGCTTGACCTGCGCGTGCAAAACGACCCCTCAGCATTTTGCAGGAGAGCCTCTTGCCGAGCGAATCCACTCAGTCGACCCCCGCGGACGCCGTGTTGCTGGTGCAACTGTCCGACAGCCACCTGTTTGCCGAGGCGGACGGCACGCTGCTGGGCATGAATACCCGCGACAGCCTGCAACGGGTCATCGACTGCGTGCTGGCGGAACAGCCCGGAGTCGATCTGCTGCTGGCCACGGGGGACCTGTCCCAGGACGGCACGGTGGCGTCCTATCGGCAGTTCCGGGAGATGAGCGAGGTGATCGGCGCGCCGACGCGCTGGCTGCCCGGCAACCACGACGAGTTGCCGGAAATGGCCGAGGCCGCTCGCCACAGCGACCTGCTCGAACCGGTGGTGGATATCGGCAACTGGCGGATCATCCTGCTGGATTCCGCCGTACCGGGCTCGGTACCGGGCTATCTGCAGGACGAACAGCTGCAGTTGCTCGCGCAAGCGCTGAGCGAAGCGCCGCAGCGTCATCACCTGGTGTGCTTCCATCACCATCCGATTTCCATCGATTGTGCCTGGATGGAGCCCATCGGCTTGCGCAACCCGGAGGCACTGTTCGCCGTGCTCGACCGCTTTCCCCAGGTTCGCGCACTGCTCTGGGGGCATATCCACCAGGAACTGGACCGCGAGCGCAACGGCGTCCGCCTGCTGGCGTCGCCTTCTACCTGCGTGCAGTTCGCGCCGGGCAGCGAGGATTTCAAGGTCGACGACAAGGCGCCGGGTTATCGCTGGCTGCGCCTGCATTCGGACGGACGGCTGGAGACGGCGATTTCCCGGGTCCGCGGCTTCGATTTCGAGGTCGATTACGGCGGTACCGGCTACTGACCACTTCTTCTTAATAGGTAGGAAACGTCTCGGGGCGAGTCAGCGCGCCGGAGTCAGGCTAAACTGCGCGTCTTTGCCTGTGCGGTGCCCGGCTCCTGTGTGCGGGAGCCGGCCAACGGAGAACGATCACATGTCCGGCTCGATCCTGTATATCCACGGTTTCAACAGCTCGCCGCTGTCGAAGAAGGCCACTCAGTTGATCCAGCTGATGGAGCGCCTGGGCCTGGAAGCGCAGTTGCGGGTGCCGGCCTTGCATCATCATCCGCGCCAGGCGATGCCCCAGCTGGAGGCGGCGATTGCCGAACTCGGTCGTCCACTGCTGGTCGGCAGCTCGCTCGGCGGCTACTATGCGACGTGCCTGGCCGAGCGCCATGGCCTGAAGGCGTTGCTGGTCAACCCGGCGGTGGCGCCGCACCGGATGTTCGACGGCTACCTGGGCCCCCAGCAGAACCTCTACAGCGGTGAGACCTGGGACCTGACCCTCGATCACGTGACGGCCCTGGCTGAACTGGAAGTTCCGGCTCCCCAGGATCCGCAACGTTTCCAGGTCTGGTTGCAGACCGCCGACGAAACCCTGGATTATCGCGCCGCCCAGCAGTATTACCGGGCCTGTGCCTTGCGTATCCAGGCCGGCGGCGATCATAGTTTCCAGGGCTTTGCCGAACAATTGCCGGCCTTGCTCAGCTTTGCCGGCATCGCTGCCGATACATACCAGGCGATCGATTTCTCGCAGCTCTGATGCCCTGAGGCACGGAGCCTTGAGAATGACCCCTATTCATAGACGACTGACGACGAGACCCCATGGCCACTCCCAGCGCTAGCTCTTATAACGCAGACGCCATCGAAGTCCTCTCGGGCCTCGACCCGGTGCGCAAACGCCCGGGCATGTACACCGACACCAGTCGGCCGAACCACCTTGCCCAGGAAGTCATCGACAACAGTGTCGACGAAGCCTTGGCCGGGCATGCGAAATCGGTGCAGGTGATCCTGCACGCCGACCACTCCCTGGAAGTCTCCGACGACGGTCGCGGCATGCCGGTGGATATCCACCCGGAAGAGGGCGTGTCGGGCGTCGAGCTGATCCTCACCAAGCTCCACGCCGGCGGCAAGTTCTCCAACAAGAACTACCAGTTCTCCGGCGGCCTGCACGGCGTGGGGATCTCCGTGGTCAACGCCCTGTCGAACCAGGTGCGGGTCCGGGTCAAGCGCGACGGCAACGAATACCAGATGACCTTCGCCGATGGCTACAAGGCCACCGAGCTGGAAGTGGTCGGCACCGTCGGCAAGCGCAACACCGGCACCAGCGTGTACTTTGCGCCGGACCCGAAGTATTTCGATTCGCCGAAGTTCTCCGTCAGCCGCCTCAAACATGTGCTCAAGGCCAAGGCCGTGTTGTGCCCGGGGCTGCTGGTCAGCTTCGAGGACAAGGCCACCGGCGAGAAGGTCGAATGGCATTACGAAGACGGCCTGCGTTCCTACCTGGTAGATGCGGTCAGTGAATTCGAGCGCCTGCCGGACGAGCCGTTCTGCGGCAGCCTCGCTGGTAATAAAGAAGCAGTGGATTGGGCCTTGCTGTGGTTGCCGGAAGGCGGCGACAGCGTCCAGGAAAGCTACGTCAACCTGATCCCCACCGCCCAGGGCGGTACCCACGTCAACGGTCTGCGCCAGGGCCTGCTCGATGCCATGCGCGAGTTCTGCGAATTCCGCAGCCTGCTGCCGCGTGGCGTGAAGCTGGCGCCGGAAGATGTCTGGGAGCGGATTGCCTTTGTCCTGTCGATGAAGATGCAGGAACCGCAGTTCTCCGGCCAGACCAAGGAGCGTCTGTCATCTCGCGAAGCGGCTGCGTTCGTTTCCGGGGTGGTCAAGGACGCCTTCAGCCTGTGGCTCAACGCCAACCCCGAGTTGGGCATGCAACTGGCGGAGCTGGCGATCAACAACGCCGGCCGCCGTCTGAAGGCGAGCAAGAAGGTCGAGCGCAAGCGCATTACCCAAGGGCCGGCGCTGCCGGGCAAGCTGGCTGACTGCGCCGGGCAGGACCCGATGCGGGCCGAGCTGTTCCTGGTGGAAGGTGATTCCGCCGGCGGTTCGGCCAAGCAGGCGCGGGACAAGGAATTCCAGGCGATCCTGCCGTTGCGCGGGAAGATCCTCAATACCTGGGAAGTCGACGGCAGCGAAGTGCTCGCCAGCCAGGAAGTGCACAACATCGCCGTGGCCATCGGTGTCGATCCGGGCGCGGCGGACATCAGCCAGCTGCGCTACGGCAAGATCTGCATCCTCGCCGACGCCGACTCCGACGGCCTGCACATCGCGACCCTGCTCTGTGCCCTGTTCGTCCAGCATTTCCGTCCGCTGGTGGATGCCGGTCACGTCTATGTGGCGATGCCGCCGCTGTATCGCATCGACCTGGGCAAGGAAATCTACTACGCCCTCGACGAAGGCGAGCGTGACGGTATTCTCGATCGCCTGGTGGCCGAGAAGAAACGTGGCAAACCCCAGGTCACCCGATTCAAGGGCCTGGGTGAAATGAACCCGCCGCAACTGCGGGAAACCACCATGGACCCGAACACCCGGCGCCTGGTGCAGCTGACCCTGGACGATTTCGAAGCCACTTCGGAAATGATGGACATGCTGCTGGCGAAGAAGCGTGCCGGCGACCGCAAGACCTGGCTGGAATCCAAGGGCGACCTGGCCGAGGTCCTGACCTGATGCACGGCTGTCCCGGCGGCGAACCACGGCTGCCGGGCCCGTGCCTGTTGAACACCCCCGAATTCACCAGCGCGGCGCTACCCCTGCCGCGCCAGACAACGAACTGATGAGGCCCGCATGAGCGACTCCCTTGATCTCAGCCTGGATGGCGTAGAACGCCGGTCATTGGCTGACTTCACCGAACAGGCCTACCTCAACTACTCCATGTACGTGATCATGGACCGTGCGCTGCCGCATATCGGCGACGGCCTGAAGCCGGTACAGCGGCGTATCATCTACGCCATGAGTGAGCTGGGGCTGGATGCCGACGCCAAGCACAAGAAATCCGCGCGTACCGTCGGTGACGTGCTCGGCAAGTTCCACCCCCACGGCGACTCCGCCTGCTACGAAGCCATGGTGCTGATGGCCCAGCCGTTCAGTTACCGCTATACGCTGGTGGACGGCCAGGGTAACTGGGGGGCGCCGGACGATCCGAAGTCCTTCGCGGCCATGCGTTACACCGAGTCACGGCTGTCGCGTTACTCCGAAGTGCTGCTCAGCGAGCTGGGCCAGGGCACTGCGGACTGGGTGCCGAACTTTGACGGTACCCTCGACGAACCGGCGGTCTTGCCGGCGCGTTTGCCGAATATCCTGCTCAACGGCACCACCGGTATCGCCGTGGGCATGGCCACCGACGTGCCGCCGCACAACCTGCGGGAAGTGGCCAACGCCTGTGTGCACCTGCTCGATGAGCCCAATGCCAGCATCGAAGATCTGTGCAAGTTCATTCCGGGCCCGGATTATCCGACCGAAGCGGAAATCATCACCCCGCAAGCCGACCTGCTGAAAATCTATCAGACCGGGCGTGGCTCGGTGCGCATGCGTGCGGTCTATCGCATCGAAGACGGCGATATCGTCGTGCATGCCTTGCCGCACCAGGTCTCCGGGGCCAAGGTGCTGGAGCAGATCGCCGCGCAGATGCAGGCCAAGAAGTTGCCGATGGTCGCCGACCTGCGGGATGAATCCGACCACGAGCACCCGTGCCGGATCGTGATCATCCCGCGTTCCAACCGCATCGACCTCGACGAACTGATGCAGCATCTGTTCGCCACCACTGACCTGGAGTCCAGCTACCGGGTCAACATCAATATCATCGGCCTCGACGGCAAGCCGCAGTTGAAGAACCTGCGCACCTTGCTGGTGGAGTGGTTGTCGTTCCGGGTCAACACCGTGCGCCGGCGCCTGAAGTTCCGCCTGGACAAGGTCGAGAAGCGCCTGCACCTGTTGGACGGCTTGCTGATCGCCTACCTCAACCTGGATGAAGTGATTCATATCATCCGCACCGCCGAGCATCCGCGTGCCGAGTTGATCGCGCGTTTCGACCTCAGCGAGATCCAGGCCGACTACATCCTCGACACCCGTCTGCGTCAGTTGGCGCGTCTGGAAGAGATGAAGTTGCGCAACGAGCAGGATGAGCTGCTCAAGGAGCAGGCCAAGCTGCAAGCGCTGCTGGCCAGCGAAGCCAAGTTGAAGAAGCTGGTGCGTACCGAACTGGTGGCCGATGCGCAGACCTACGGCGATAACCGTCGCTCGCCGATTGTTGCCCGTAGCGAAGCCAAGGCCCTGTCGGAAAACGAACTGATGCCGACCGAGCCGGTCACGGTCGTTCTGTCGGAAAAAGGTTGGGTTCGCTGTGCAAAAGGCCATGATATCGACGCCACGGGCCTGTCCTACAAGGCCGGTGATGGCTTCAAGACCTCGGCGGCGGGGCGCTCCAATCAGTTTGCGGTGTTTATCGACTCCACCGGGCGCAGCTACTCGGTGGCGGCGCATACCTTGCCTTCGGCCCGTGGCCAGGGCGAGCCGCTGACCGGTCGGTTGACGCCGCCGCCGGGCGCCAGCTTCGAATGCGTGCTGCTGCCTGAAGACGAGGCCTTGTATGTCATCGCCTCCGACGCCGGGTATGGTTTCGTGGTCAAGGGTGAAGACCTGCAGGCCAAGAACAAGGCGGGCAAGACCCTGCTGAGCCTGCCCAACGGCTCCAAGGTGATGCCGCCCAAGCCGGTGGTCGACCGTGAGCAGAACTGGTTGGCGGCAGTGACCACCGAAGGCCGGCTGCTGATCTTCAAGGTCAGCGACCTGCCGCAACTGGGCAAGGGCAAGGGCAACAAGATCATCGGGATTCCCGGTGAGCGCGTGGCCAGCCGCGAGGAGTACGTCACTGACCTGGCGGTGATTCCGGACGGTGCGACCCTGGTGTTGCAGGCGGGCAAGCGCACCTTGTCGCTCAAGGCCGACGACCTGGAGCACTACAAGGGCGAGCGTGGCCGGCGTGGCAACAAACTGCCCCGGGGCTTCCAGCGGGTTGACGCCTTATTGGTAGAAGGTATCAGTTAAAGCGGTTTAGAGCGTTCGTTCAGCCTATCAGCAGGAAGATCGCTACCGCGGTACTGGAGTCACGGCGCATATTCACGGATGATATGCGCCACTTGCGGCACTCGCGTGGCGGCGTGCCCAAACGAATTTTTGGATCAGACTGTGGCAGGGCCTTGTGGCGGCCACCTGGATGGGATGATGACTGTTCTGCGCCTTCCTTTTATTCTGCTGCTGACCGGCCTGCTCGGCCTGGCCGGCTGCAGTGTGCACCAGCCGGTTTCCTTGTATCAGCTGGACAGTGGCACACCGGGCCAGCCTCAGCAAAGCGCGGGGATGTCGGTGGTGCTCGGGCCGATTTCCCTGGCCGATTACCTGCAACGCGAAACCCTGCTGCAGCGTCAGCCCGATGGCAGCCTGACTGCGGCGACCGACGGTCGCTGGGCCGGCAGCCTGTCGTCCGACATCAATCAGCTGCTGGTGCGTCAGTTGGCCTGGCGCCTGGACAGCCAGCGCGTGGTCCTGGCCCCGGCGATTGCCGGGAGTACGCCGGATGTGCAGGTATTGTTGTCGATTACCCGACTGGATTCCGGCACCCATCAACCGGCGATTCTCGACGCGCAGTGGCGTTTGCTCGATCGTCGTGGGCAGGTACGGGATAACCGCATCGTCCATCTGGAGCAGCAGCACACTGGTACGTCGGCGGCACAGGTCCAGGCCCAGGGCGAGCTGTTGCAGCGCCTCGCCGAGCAACTGAGCGTGGCGCTCAAGCCATTGGCCAATCAGGCGCCGCTGGTTGAAAACCGCAAGGCGGCGGCCCCGGCACCGGCCAAACAGGCCGAGCCGGAGAAGCCGAAGATCCCCATGGCTTCGCCGATTCGTACGGATATGGAAGTGTTTCGTTTCTGAGGCCAACGCCCAGTCAACAAAAAGCCCGCATCGAATGCGGGCTTTTTGTTGGGCCAAGGATGGCTGTACGTTCACCCTGAACCATCGTCATGCACGGTCTGCAGGAGCCTGGCTTGCTGGCGATGGCGGCCGATAAGGCGATGCAGGACTCACTGGCCTCATTGCCAGCAAGCCGGCTCCTACAGGAGGCGCGTTATCAGCTCTTGGCCCGGGTCTCGTGCATCCGTGCCAGCTGGCGTTCCAGCATCGACGGATACGGCTCCATCAAACGCTCCACGCAGCAAGCGCCCTCGGGGCTGGCAATCGGGCGAATACGCGCGCGCTGGCGGATCAGCGGGTCATCGCTGATGCGGCGTTCCACCAGTAGCAGGTTGCGGCTGTGTTGCGACAACGCCAGGGCGTCCTGGGCGGTTTCGGTCAGCAGCAGGTCGATCTGGCTCAGGCCGAACAACTCGTCGCCCAACGTAAGACCCAGCTGCAGTTGCAAGGTAATGCCGCTGTCGGCCACCTCGATCTGCAACTGATGGCCCAGGGCCCGGAGCAGCTCGCCACAACAGATGGCATTGGTCAGGTAGTCGTCACCGCTGTCTTCGGTGTGGAAAAGCATCAGGGTGCTGCCGTCGTTCAGCGTGTGCAGATCGCTCTCATACAGCGAGGCGGCCTGGTCCAGGCAGTCGCGGTAACGGTCCAGCAGTTCCGTCAGGCGCGCGCGTGGCAGGCGCCGCAACTGGTCCTGGGCACCCAACTGCACCGCTAGCACCGCACTGTGCTGTGGCTGGCTCGGCGCTACCGGCTGCGCCTTCACTGCCGCGCCGCTCGCGGGCCGTGGGCTTTCCCGCAGATCGGCGAACGGGTCTTCGTCGTCGTCCAGCTCGTCTTCCACGTTGCTGACGATATGCCGTGGAGCCGGCTTGGGCGTCGGGGCCGCGGCGCGCTCGTCGAAGCTCGGGTCGCGCAGGTTGCGGACCTGGAAGGCCGGCTCGGCGTCCTCTTCTTCCTCGGCGTAGTCATTCTCGTCGTAGTCGATCTCCGGCTCCGGTTCAGGCTCCGGTTTGACCGGGGCGAAGCGCGAATGCAGCTGGCGCGCCAGATCACCGATTTCGTCCTGGCGCTGGGTGGCCGGGGTATGTTCGTCCATGTCCCGCAGCCAGACCCGCAGTTGCAGTAACGGCGTGGAGATATGCCGACCCAGGCGCAGGCTCAAGGCCAGGGCCAGGGCCAGCAGGATCGCGCTGAGAATGCCCATGCTTTGCAGGCTGATGGTCATCGGTTGCTGGAATTGCGCCATGTCCAGGCTGATGCGCAGATGCCCGGCGGTCACGTCCTGGAAGGTGATCTTGGTCTGGTACAAGCCTTCGGCTTCACCCAGCAGGCCGTTTTTCGGGCGCTGGCCGGCTTCGGCGAGGATGCGGTTGTCGACGCTGTAGATCGCCGCGTGGGCCACCAGCGGGTTCTTCGTCAGGTTGTTCAGCAGCACGTTGAGGCTGAGGATGTCGTTGGACACCAGCAGTTCAGTGGCAGAGGTGGCCGTCTGGGTGGTCAGGCTCTGGCCGAGGGCATCGGCCTGCTGGTGCATGGCTTCCTTGAACTGCAATCCCATCACGCAGGCGTAGATCACCAGCGCCAGCGCGACGAGGATCACGTTGTGGCTGGCGATGCGCAAGGCGAGCGGTACACGACGGTGACGCAAGGCCCGGAAGATCAGCAGGAAGAAGTTATCGGTTTTGACTGGCGTGGGCCGGTTCACTGAGCGCGGCTCTTTTGTCCGTGAAGTTGACGCGCAGTATAGCGAGAGGCCCTAGACCGGCAAAGCGCTGGCTGTGCCCGATGGTCAGTGAAAGTGCGTAGAATGCGTTTTTTTTAACGAGCGGGGGTGCGCTTTGCGCGAAATCGTCCTGATCAGCATCACCGGAGAAGACCGTCCGGGTCTGACCGCAGCCATTCTTGGCGTGCTGGCACAAGGTGCTGTGAACATTCTCGATATCCGCCAGGCGGTTATCCACGGCAATCTGGCGTTCGGCATCCTGGTCGAATTTGCCGACGCCGCGCGGGCCGTGTCGGCGCACCTGGACATTGAGGCCAGCCTTCCCGGGAGCGCGCAGCGGGTGCACTTCAATCGGCTTTCCGAGGCCGAGCATCAGGACTGGCTGGCGACATCGGGCCGCCAGCGCCATGTCGCGACCCTGATGAGCCGCCAGGTCACGGCCGAGCAGTTGCAGCGGGTGACGGCGATCATGGCGCGCCACGGTCTGGAGGTCGAGCGTATTGACCGTCTGTCGGCGCAAACGTCAGAGGCGCCGTCGGCGCTGAGCAAGAGCTGCTTCGAACTCTCCGTGCACGGCGAACTGACCGATCCGCAGGCCTTGCGTCGCGAGTTCCTGAACGCGGCCCAGGAGCTGAATGCCGATATTGCCCTCCAGGAAGACTCGCTGTTGCGTTGCCACCGTCGCCTGGCGGTGTTTGACATGGACTCGACCCTGATCGAGGCTGAAGTGATCGACGAGTTGGCCAAGGCCGCCGGCGTCGGCGAACTGGTCTCGGCCATCACCGAGCGGGCCATGGCCGGCGAGCTGGATTTCCGCGCCAGTTTCAAGGAGCGCCTGGCGCTGCTCAAGGGCCTCGACGTCAGTGTGCTGGACGCCATCGGCGCCTCGCTGCGCCTGACCGAAGGTGCTGAGGTGCTGTTCGCCGAGTTGAAGCGCCTGGGCTACAAGACCGCGATCCTGTCGGGCGGCTTCACCTATTTCGCCAGGCAATTGCAGGCGAAGTTGGGCATCGATTATGTCTTCGCCAACGAGCTGGAAGTGGTGGATGGCAAATGCACGGGCGTGGCCATCGAGCCGATTGTCGATGCCCAGCGCAAGGCCGATCTGCTGCGTGAGCTGGCCGAGAAGGAAGGCCTGAGCCTGGAGCAGACCATTGCGGTCGGTGACGGCGCCAACGACCTGCCGATGCTGGCGATTGCCGGTTTGGGCGTGGCGTTCCGCGCCAAGCCGTTGGTCAGGCACTCGGCCAGGCAGGCGATTTCGACCTTGGGGTTGGATGGCGTGCTGTATCTGTTGGGTGTGCGAGATCAGGGCGGGCAGCGCTGAGTTTCAGCGTTTGTCAGATTGAATCGCCGGCAAGCCGGCGCCTAGAGGATTTTCCACAGTGAGCCGAAGTCGTCTTCGGCGACGCCAAGACCGCCGGCGCTTGGATCGGTCTTCGGCGTCACCGGCTGTTCGAGCAGCCGGTACTCGAACTGATTGAAGCTGCCGGTGCTGGCCAGACGCTTGTTCAGCCCGGCCCGGCGCTCTTCACCATTGCTGTTGATGATCACCTTGTGCCCTTCCTGGAACGGCAGGCGCGGCGCCAGCAGCGTGGCCGGCACGCCGATCGCGCTGATCTCCGGCAACAGCAGGGCCCGCAGGTATTGACTGTGGCCTTCGCCACCGCGCAACAGTTGCAGGCCGCACGGCTGGGCATGGGGCGCTACCAGCTCGATGCCCATCTGCGTGCCGCCGCTGCGCACCTGGCGTATCCAGCGCACCACGGCAACACTCCAGCCCTGGCTTGAAGGATCCTGGACCCCGACCATTTCCCCGGCCTGCAATTGCGCGGGCACTTCCTTGGGCCAGGCCAGGCAGTAACCGCCGGGGCTGTGGTTGATGATCTGCAGGCCGTGGGTCGGGAAGTCTTCGGCGCTGTTGAACGCGGCCTGGCTGCTGTCGGCATCACTGACGTGATACTGGATTTCCTCGTAAGGCAGCAGGGTGTCGGCGCTGCCGGCGCGCTGGGCGTCGAACGCGTGGTTCCAGGCATCCTTTTCCTCGCTGCTGGACAACTGCACGGTGAATTGCGCCGCCTTGCTGACCGCCGGGATCTTGAGGATATCGCTGAAGGAGCGCTGGCCGCCGAGGTAGAAGTGCAGGGCGCTCATGCCGACACACAGGGTCACGGTGCCTTGGCCCGGGGTGCGTTGGAAGGTTCGTTCAGCGGCTTCGCCCCAGGCGGCGCTGAGGTGTTGCAGTACGTCGAGGCTCAAGCCGCTGGGGACTTGCAGGCGCGACTGGCTGCGCAGGTCGGCGGGCAGTTCGAGGTAGCCCTTGATGGCTTCGACCAGGGGCAGGGTGTCGATGCCGATCAGGTTCGGCAGTTGTTCGACCGCGAACAGCGATGTGTAGCGTGGCGGTGCGTCGCTCCCGGGAGCGACGGCGAACAGGCTGGAAGCCTGCTCGGCGCTTTGCAGCCGGACCTGTGCACTCCAGGGTTCGAGCACTTCGGCCAGTCGGGCGATGTTGTTCTGGCGCATCTGGTTGCTGCGCGCGCACCCCAGCAGCAGGGCGACAATATAGGTGTTCTCGACGCTCAGCGGCAGCGGTTGGCTGGCTTGCTCGTCGAACACCGGGGTGTTCTGCACCTGATGGGCAAGGGCCACTTGATAGAGTTGGTGCACCTCGAACCAGAGGCCTTCCGGTACCGGACAATAGAGTTGGCTGGCGCGCACCAGAGGGCCGTTCAGGCAGTGCAGTGCCCGTTGGATGGCGGTGGTCAGCAGGGCCGAACGGTCCTTGCCAGCCTTTGAGGCCACGCGCATGGCGATCTGCTTGTAGCCGATGGCCAGGTGGTTTTGCAGGGCCTGGCAGAGGTTGGCGACTTTTCTCGGGCGCTCGTCGAGGACGATGGACTGGTTGAGAAAGTGTCGCTCCAGGTGCTTGCAGACGTAGTACACCTCGGGGCGCAGCAGTTCCAGCAGTTGCAGGCGGTTTTCGCTGGGGGTGAGCAACAGGTTGAGTTCGCCCAGTCCCTGATACAGCAGGCGAGCGGTTTCCCCGAGATTGGCTTTCGGCAGGCCGGCGATCCAGCGCTTGAGGTCGCGCGGTGTCGCATCGCAGAAAGACAGGCTCAACTGCGTAGGCGTCGGTGCGCGCAACAACAGATGGGGACTCGGATTGCTCATGTAGCGGTCCAGCTCCGGCAGCGAAACAACCTGGGCCCACTACAGGCCAGGATGATAAAAACGATGGCAAAATAATGCCATGACTCTAGCAGGGTTGCGGGACTGCTGCAGCCTTGCCGGTCCAATCCGACTGTGACCCGTTGTCCCGGCCCTGGTCTTTCGGGCTCGCGAAAACCGCTCGCGAGCTCGAAAGATCCGGTGTGCATCAGGCCTGGGCGGGAGCGCCGAGGCCTTGGCCCATGCGTACGGGCGAGCCCGCGACCAGTTCTTGTGCCCATTGTACCTGCTGTGGCCCAAACAGCACGATGGCCGTGGAGCCCAGTTTGAAACGGCCCAGCTCGGCGCCTTTTTCCAGATGAATGGGCTGGCGCGCGGCTTCGTCGTAGCGCACGGTTTTCAGCTCGCGCTTGGGCGGTGTGACCAGCCCGGCCCAGACGGTTTCGATCGAGGCGACGATCATCGCACCGACCAGGACCACGGCCATCGGTCCGCGCTCGGTATCGAACAGGCAGACGACGCGCTCGTTGCGGGCGAACAGCTCCGGTACGTTTTCCGCAGTGGTCTGGTTGACCGAGAAAATCCGCCCCGGCACATAGACCATTTCCCGCAGGGTACCGGCCAGGGGCATGTGCACCCGGTGGTAATCCTTGGGCGACAGATAGATGGTGGCGAAGTCGCCGCCCATGAACGGCGCGGCGGCGGTCGCGTCGCCACCGAGCAGTTCCAGTACGCTGTAGCTGTGACCCTTGGCCTGGAACACCCGGCCGTGTTCGATCGGGCCGAGCTGGCTGACCGCGCCGTCCGCCGGGCAGAGAATCGCCCCCGGGGTCTCATCCAGCGGCCGCGCGCCGTCTTTCAAGGCGCGGGTGAAGAAGGCATTGAAATGCTCGTAGGCGGTCAGGTCCTCGACCAGCGCCTGGGACATGTCCACCTGATAGCGCTTGGCGAACCAGGCGGTAAAGGCGTTCTTGAACCAGCGCACGCGGCATTCGGCGATGCAGCCGGCCAGGCGCGACAGCAGGTGATGGGGCAGCAGGTACTGGCTGAGGATGAACAAACGCTTTTTCATCAGGAATCCTTGGAAATTTCAAATCTCTACGGGGGTGTCGGGGTGGTTGCCCCATTCGCCCCAGGAGCCGGCATAACCTTTGACGCGCGGGTAACCGAGCGACTTGGCGACCAGGTAGGTAAAGCCAGAGCGATGGTGGGTCTGGCAGTGGGTGATCACTTCCTTGTCCGGGGTGATGCCCAGGTCGGTGAGGATCTGCGGCATGTCGCGGCGGATGCGCAACTGGCGCTCCTTGTCCATGCCGGCGGTCCATTCGAAATTCACCGCGCCGGGGATGTGTCCACCCTTGGCGGCGAGGACTTTCTCGCCGCTGTATTCCAGCGGGCCGCGGGCGTCCCAGATGGCCAGGTCGGCGGCGCCGAGGCGGCTTTGCAGGTAGTCGCGGGTCGCGGTGGGTTCGTCGTGCAGGGTCAGTTCCACTGGACCACCGACGTTAGCGGGGATCTCGCTGTCGACGGGCAGGCCTTCGCCCAACCAGGCGTGCAGGCCGCCATCGAGGTAGTGGTAACGGCTGTGGCCGATCACGTCCAGCAGCCAGATGAAGCGTCCGGCCCAGCCGCCGCCTTCGTCGTCATAGACCACGTAGACCGCGTCCGGGTTATGTCCCAGCTCGCCGAACAGCGCTTCGAGCAGTGCCTTGGGCGGCATCAGGCCGGGTGCCGGTGGCTGGCCCAGCTGGGTGCGCTTGGGATCGACGAAACGTGCGCCGGGAATATGCCCGCTGGCATAACGGGCGCTGCTGGTCAGGTCCACCAGGATCAGCTCGGGGGCGTCGAGGCGGGGCAGCAGGTCGCTGGGCTCGATCACCAACGGCAAGCCAGAGAAGTCAGGCATGTGAGGTCTCCAGGGCGCAAAAAAGGGAGGATTGTAACGCAGCGTCAGGCGCCACGGTTGGTAAAGGCATGCAGCGCCTTCTCGATGCACTGTGCGGTTTTACCGAAGGCCTGCACGGTCATTTCCGAGAAAGGCCCGCCACCCTGGTCGGCCACCACCAGCATCACCACCCGACCATTGTTGCTCAGGGAGCGCAGCAGCAGGTGTTCGCCGGGGAACTGCGCCCGCAGGTTGCCGGGGAGCAGGGCAGAGAACTGGGCATTGTTGGCCGGGGTCAGGCGAATCTGCGCCGGCTGGCTCAGCAGCCGTTGCAGCACCGGACTCGGGCTGACCTGCAACACCAGGCTGGCCGACTCCTTTGCCAGCCCGGCAATCTGGTGCACCCGCAGGGTGCTCTGGGTCCGGTCGGCCATCAGGATCATCACCCGGCGCAGTCCGCAGGTGCTCAGGGCATCGCGGGCGATGCCGGTCAGGTGCATGGCGTTGGTGAACCGGCTGGGTTCGGCGAGCAGTTCGGCGCAATGTTTGCGCCACAGTCCCAGGGCCTCGGGCGAAGGATCCACTGCCGGTAGCAGGCCGCTGTGGACGCGGCGCATGCTGCCGCGCCAGATCAAGGCTTCGGCCGGGTGCCAGAGGTCCGGCATGCTGTGCTGGTTGGCGCTTTGCGCTGCCTGCTGGTGCAGTTGCTGCTGCAAGTCGTCCATGGGTTGTTGCAGGTACAGGCTGGTCAGGTATTGCCAGCGCAGGTGGTGCGGGCTGTCCCAGGCCTGTTGTGCCGAGAGGGCCAGGCCGTTGGCCAGCAGTACCGTGTTGGAGGGTTGGTTCAGCCAGCGGCGCAGCTCCGGATCGGCGTCGAGCCGCTGTTGCTGGTGCAGGCGGTGCTCGCTGTCACGGGCGATGTGCAGCGCCCTGGCCAGGGGGCGCAATTCGCTCTTGAGTACCTGATAGCCCTGGGTGACCCAGTTCGGCAGGCGCCAGATATCGGCCAGGGCCTGGCACAGGTCGAGCAGGCGCACGCCGAACAGCTCCTGCTCGACGGCCGCGGCCGGCTCATTCTTGTGAATTACCCGCAGCTCCCAGTCTTCGAGCAGGTTGGGGTGGGTCAGGGCCAGCGGCCAGAGCGGCGAGAGAAACAACAGGCTGCCCCAATGGATGTCCTGCCAGAGCCGCGCCAGGCGCGCGGCGAACAAGCCGTTGGCCTGCTGGCTGGCGTGCTGGCTGATCAACTGGAGCTGCCGCAAGGCCACTGGAATCTCTTCCGGGGCCTTGGCCGGCAGGCGCGCCAGCAGTTCCTCGGTGCGCTTCAAGCCCAGGCGATTGATCGCCACTTCAAGGTTTTCCGCCGGCTCGGTCATGCTGCCATGGGTGTGCTGGTTGGCCTCGCAGATCACACTCAGCGCCAGGGCCGGGCTATCCTGCATGAGTTCGGCGATATCACGCAGCGAACTGCGGCTGTCGCGGATGGCGCGACAGACCCGGTCGTGACTGTCCTGGGGGACGGGCAAACGCACGGCTTGCAGCAGCTTGATCCAGCCCGGCAGCGTGTTGGGTTTTTGTGTGGAGACAGCCGTTTCGTTAGCCATATTCGAGCGCGATCATCATCACTGTTAACAGGCCCGTAAAGGGCTGGGCAGGCGCCGCGCAATCGACCGTGCAAGCTGGCACATGGCCGGTTTTCTGGCTTTTCGCCTGAACTGGCTATAGTCTGGCGCAGATTCGCCGATAAGGAGAAGAAGAGATTTATTAACTTCCGAATATGACCTTGAACCCGACTCAGTAAGTACTCTCTACCTATGGCTAAAATTATCGGCATCATTGTCGTATTCGCGAGCGTGCTCGGCGGGTACGTGCTTTCCCATGGCAAGATCGCCGCGCTGATTCAGCCCTTCGAGGTGATGATCATCGGCGGTGCGGCCTTCGGTGCGTTCCTGCAGGCCAACCCGGGCTACATGACGATGCACGTGGTCAAGAAGTCCTTGAGCATGTTCAGTTCGCGGTTTACCCATACCTTCTACCTCGAAGTCCTGGGGCTGATCTACGAGATCCTCAACAAGAGCCGCCGCGAAGGCATGATGGCGATTGAAGGCGATATCGAAGACGCCTCCGCCAGTCCGATCTTCGCCAAGTACCCGGCGGTGCTCAAGGACGAGCGCATGACGGCGTACATCTGCGACTACCTGCGGATCATGTCCTCCGGCAACATGGCCCCCCACGAACTCGAGGGGCTGTTCGACATGGAGCTGTTCTCCATGAAGGAAGAGCTCGAGCATCCGGCCCATGCCGTGACCGGCGTCGCCGATGCCATGCCCGGCTTCGGTATCGTCGCGGCGGTACTGGGGATCGTGGTGACCATGGCCTCCCTCGGTGAAGGCGACCAGAAAGCCATCGGCATGCACGTAGGTGCGGCGCTGGTGGGTACCTTCTTCGGTATTCTCGCCGCCTATGGTTTCTTCGGCCCATTGGCGACTTCCCTGACCCACGATGCCAAGGAAGAGCTGAACATCTACGAAGCCATCAAGGCCTCCCTGGTGGCCTCGGCCTCCGGCATGCCGCCGTCGCTGGCGGTGGAGTTCGGGCGCAAGGTCCTGTATCCGAAGCACCGTCCCAGCTTCGCCGAGCTGGAACAAGCGGTTCGCGGTCGCTGAGTCATGGAAAACAATCAGCCGATCATAATCAAGCGCGTCAAGCGCTTTGCCGCCGGGCATCACGGAGGCGCCTGGAAAATCGCCTTCGCCGACTTCGCGACGGCGATGATGGCGTTCTTCCTGGTGCTGTGGCTGCTGTCCACCGCGACCCCGGAACAGAAGATCGCCATCGCCGGCTATTTCAAGGACCCCATCGGCTTCTCCGAGAGTGGCACGCCCTACATCATCGACCTGGGTGGTTCGCCGGTGCTGGCACCGGACAAGACCCTGAGCCCCGAAGTCAAATCCCAGCCGCAACCGGACAAGGTCACGGTCGACACCGATCAGGTCGAGAGCATGGCCGAGCAGGTGGAGAAAGAGCGCCTGGAACTGCTGATGCAGGAGCTGCATAAAAAGGTCGACGAGAGTCCGGAACTGCAGAAGTTCAAGGACCAGATCAAGTTCGAGATCACCCCGGATGGCTTGCGCATCCAGATCATGGACGCGGAAAACCGGCCGATGTTCGACTCCGGCAGTGCGCGTCTGAAGCCTTACTTCGAAGACATCCTGCTGGCCATGGCCGACACCATCAAGGCGGTGCCGAACAAGATCAGCGTCAGCGGTCACACCGATGCCAAGCAGTACGCCGGCACCGGCGGCTTCAGCAACTGGGAGTTGTCGGCCAACCGCGCCAACGCGGCCCGACGGGCCCTGGTGGCCGGTAGTTATCCGGACACGCAAGTGGCGCGGGTGGTGGGTTACGCCTCGTCGTCGCTGTTCGACAAGACCGATCCGTTCAACCCGGTCAACCGTCGCATCGATATCGTGGTCTTGACCAAGAAGGCGCAGAAGGCCATCGAAGGCGAGCAGGGCTCGGATGACGCCCCGCCGGCCACGACCCCGACCGAGGGCCAGGGCGCACCGGGTGAAGTGCCGGCCGATCCGAACGCAGTGCCGGCGGACAAGCAACCGCTGCCCGCCCACGAGGTTCGGCAACGGTTGAACATCTTCGAGGACGGGGTGTTGAAGATGGATGAGCCGGGCAAGCCCAAGACAGGCTCATAAGCCAGACAACAAGGCCGCGATGATCGCGGCCTTGTTGTTTCTGTCGCCTCAGTAGCTGTCTTGCGGCAGGCTGGCGATGATCGAGCGGTAGCTGTTCATCCGTTGCTGCTGCACGCGACCGTCTTCCAGGGCCTTGAGCAGGGCGCAGCCGGGTTCGCGATCATGTTTGCAATCGCGGAAGCGGCAGGTGCCGATCAGGTCGTTGAACTCGATAAAGCCCGCTTCGACGTCGGCGCGGCTCACATGACCCAGGCCGAATTCGCGAATCCCCGGGGAGTCGATCAGTTCACCGCCACCCGGGAAGTGGAACAGCCGCGCGGTGGTGGTGGTGTGGGTGCCCTGGCCGGACAGCTCGGAGAGCGGGCCGACGCGGGTGTCCACCTCGGGCAGCAGGCTGTTGACCAGCGAGGACTTGCCGACCCCGGACTGACCGACGAACACGCTGATGCGCCCGTCCAACTGTTGCTGGAGCTGCTCCATGCCGTTGCCGTGATGGGCCGACACTTCCAGCAACGGATAACCCAACTGCCGATAGACCGCCAGCAACGCATTCAGCGCCGGGGCGTTCTGCTCGTCAATCAGGTCGAACTTGTTCAGCAGCAGCAACGGGCGGATACCCGCATGTTCGGCGGCGATCAGGTAACGGTCGATCAGATTGGCATGGGGCTCGGGCAGCGGCGCGAAGACAATCACGATCATGTCGACGTTGGCCGCTACCGGCTTGAGCTGGCCGCGGCTGTCCGGGCGCTTCAGTTCGGTGGTGCGCGGCAGTTGCGCGACAATCACCCCGATGCCCTGGTTGCCGGCACGCCAGACCACCTGGTCGCCGGTGACCAGCGCCGGCAGGTTGGCCCGCAGGTGGCAGCGGAACACCTGGCCCTTGAGCTCGCCTTCCAGTGCCTCGACTTCGACCTGCACCCCGAAGTGTGCGATCACCAGGCCCGTCTGCTCGGCCCCCAGGTCGCCACCTTCCAGTGCCTCGACGGCCTGGGATTCGCGTTTGGCGGCGCGTGCGGCGCGTTCGCCCTGGATCTTTTCGATGCGCCAGTTCTGGCGGCGGTTGAGCTGGCGTTTGGCCATGGGTGTTCCGTGTCGTTGAATCGGCGGGGAGGGTCAAGCGGTCGCGAGTTTAGCACGCCCGGCAAGCGCGGCCTGCGCTAAACTGTGCGGCTACGCCGAGGAGCCCACCCATGCAAAACCCACAGAACCTGATCTGGATCGACCTCGAGATGACCGGCCTGAACCCGGACACCGACGTCATCATCGAAATGGCGACTATCGTCACCGACAGCAATCTCAATACCCTGGCCGAAGGCCCGGTGATCGCGATCCATCACAGCGATGCAGTGCTTGCCGGCATGGACGAGTGGAACACCCGCCAGCATGGCGGTTCGGGCCTGACCCAGCGCGTGCGCGACAGCCGTATCGACATGGCCGAAGCCGAGGCGCAGACCATCGCCTTCCTGGAGCAATGGGTGCCCAAGGGCAAGTCGCCGATCTGCGGCAACAGCATCTGCCAGGATCGGCGCTTTCTCGCGCGTCATATGAAGGCCCTGGAAAACTATTTCCACTACCGCAACCTGGACGTGTCCACCTTGAAAGAGTTGGCCGCACGCTGGGCGCCGGAAGTGCGTGACAGCTTCCAGAAGGGCAGTACGCACCTGGCGCTGGACGATATTCGCGAGTCGATTGCCGAGTTGCAGCACTACCGCAAGCACTTCATCAAGTTCTGAGTCGCACCGGTGATTAGCGCGCTGCGCCCTTTTGGGGCGCGGCGCAAATCAGTAGACTGCGGGCCTTTACCTGCCCGGATCGCCATCATGTTGCTGATGCTCTACCTCGTCGCCATTACCGCTGAAGCCATGACCGGCGCCCTGTCGGCCGGACGTCGCGGCATGGACTGGTTCGGCGTGGTGCTGATCGCCTGCGTCACCGCCCTGGGCGGCGGGTCGGTGCGCGACGTGTTGCTGGGGCATTACCCGCTGACCTGGGTCAAACACCCGGAATACCTGGTGCTGACCTCGGTCGCTGCCCTGGTGACGGTGTTTATCGCGCCGTTGATGCGCCATTTGCGCTCACTGTTCCTGGTGCTCGATGCCCTGGGCCTGGTGGCCTTTACCCTGATCGGCTGCATGACCGCCCTGGAAATGGGGCAAGGCATGATGGTGGCTTCGGTCAGTGGGGTGATCACCGGGGTGTTTGGTGGGGTGTTGCGGGATATTTTCTGCAACGATATTCCCCTGGTCTTCCGTCGTGAACTCTATGCCAGCGTCTCGTTTGCCGCCGCCTGGTGTTTCCTGGGCTGTACCTATTGGCAGTTGCCCAGCGAACAGGCGATCTTGATCACGCTGTCCGGCGGTTTCCTGCTTCGCTTATTGGCCATTCGCTTTCACTGGGAAATGCCGAAGTTTGTTTATAATGACCAGGCCTGACAGGGGGCCTATATATCTATTGTTTGATCCCTTATTGTTGATCTGTTTCGCTGGCATTGGATCAATAAATTCCGTTTTTCTTTAGAAAAGGACTGCGCGTAGCCTTGTGACTCATCAGGAGTAATAAGGATATTGCGATGCTTGAGTCTTTTCCCCCTGGCAGCCTCTCTTCGCGCCCCCTTGTGCAGGGCGGGAAGCTACTGTTCGACCATGGCTCGAATCACTATGAAGTCTCGGGTGGTGCCTTAAGCAAAGACAGCCTGATCTATCTGGATGCGGTTCGGCGCACGTTGGATAAATATGAGGTTTCTTTACCGGGCCTTTATCTGAAGGATAGGGAAATCTACGCGGCCCTGGGCGAAAAGGCCTATGTCGTGGGTCGAATTTATACGCAAGGAGCGAATGAAAAACGCATTATTTATCCCTGCTTTCGAGAGGGTTTTGTATTCGACTTCATGAAGGAAATACCGGACTTTTCTCTCTGGAAGGCAATGAGTGAAGAGTCCAGGGCGGAGTATACAGAACTTAAGTCGACGTTGATAAAGGCGCCCGCTGCCGAGGAACACCGGGTCAACTTTGTGCTGACCCAGGATTTCACGACCCAGGTCAGTCTGGAGGGCGGGGATTTCAGGAGGAAAAAAGAAGAACTTGGGTTTCTGAATGGACTGCTTTCTCTTTATCAGGTGGGCGTCGCACAGGCAAGGATAAGGGCACTGCGAGGGGTGCTCCTGACGAGTGCCGTGGTGTCCGCGACGAAAAACAGTCGACGCAAACGAGCCGTCGGGTATTCGTTGAATCTCCTGGTGGGTGATGACGTTGCCGATATCAGGCTCTATCAGCTTATCGCTTCACAAAGTGTTACCGATCGTGCGTCCATGCAGTTGCTTTCCACCTACTACAGGCGATGGAAAGGGCGTATCAAGACACGGAAAAACTTTATTGATTTTTTGTCAGCCATCAATCTTCGCTCAATTCCCCTTGAACACTTTACCGGGCTTCACCAATTAATTGCATTGAGAGAGCATAGCCTGGCCCAAACGCTTCTTTCTCTACCTAACGTAAACTCGGCTGAATGGCGGCGGGTGTTGCTCAGTGTCCACGAGGAGTTTACGACAGTTAGAGGAAGAATCCTGGCGGGTGTACTCAGTCCTGGCAGTCGCCCTTATTTAACCTGGGACGCGGCTTATACCCTGAGCAATAGCCGCCTGCTGATAGGCTATGCTTCTTCCGCCGCAGAGGGCGTACCTTTTGATGGGGTTGTCAACGTTATAGGGCATGGCGTCGATATAGAGAGCCGTGTGCTCGGGGGCGCAGAAAAGGTAGCGAATTGGCTATACAGCAATTTACTCGTGACCTATGCCGAGGCTGGGCTTAAAAAATTGAAGGTTGTCAACTTTCAGTCTTGTCATATCTCTCAAAGTCTGGCCACCCATATCACGCTTCTTCTTCTGGAGAAGGCGCTGCCTCATTTTGAAACGGACAAGATTCCCAATGTACTTGTCGTCAGCAGTCCCACCGCGTCTCTTGTATTAACCGCCGAGCCACCACTCGGGCGTCTGTCGAGCCGCTGGCAAGCGCAATATCTGGTTTTTCCGGGCCATGTTCTCAGGGCATTCAGGTATCTCATCAATACCTACCCTAATATTCAGTTGGCGGTCAAAGAGCATTTTGAATGGCCTGGCCATGATCCCGATTTGAGTAACCCGTCATTCGTTGAGTACTTGAGGAGTACCAATGTTCTCAAAGTGAGTCGGATATCTCCAATCGCCAGTTCTGATCTGGAAACCGTATCGCTCAGGTATTTAAGGGGAGTTTTAGCAGAGTATTTTAATGTTCGGCAGCGCGGTGTTGATGAATATACCCGGCTCATCAGCGAACATTTTCCCGAAAGCGTTGACGCGATTCGCTCATTGGTCACGGTCGCCTCTATAGCGGAGGGGGCACAGTTATTGCCTGTTGGTGAAGTCAACACAATCAGAAAAGTAGTGGCTTTTCTGGCGAGCCTGAAACAGGCCCGGGCGCGACTTGATTTCGTGGGCGGCTATCATCTGTATACGAACACGAAACTAAAATTTCTGATTGATCCTTATGATCCTGTTGGTCCGTTAAAGATAAGGAGTTTTACGGATGTGATTTTCAGGCTGTGTGGTAGCCCGGTACCTAGCAACGAGACAAATTACCAGCTTGCTTACAAGAAGATGTTTCTACTCGATAAGCAGGATTATTTCGAGATGACCAACATCAATATCGATGCGGCCGCTCGTGAGTTTTTCAAGAATATACCCCATGTAGAGTTCACTCCGGCGGTGTTCCATTCTTTTCAAGAGGCGAGCCCTCGGTCGAACACTATAGTGGTGGACACGGCCCTGCGACAGAGCCTTGTGGGCAGTGAACAGTTCGGCGTGTCGACGCGAGACCTGCGAGCGGTATTCGAGTCGGGCGAGGAAACCAGGATTCTTCCCGCCATCGATCAGCTGGAAAACAGCCTGAAACGAAAGAAGGCGTTGCTGCAGGACTCGACGTCCTTGAGAAGCCTGCAAGAGACCCAGGAAAACCTGGGTCGCGCGAAAACCGCCATCGAGAAAAAGCAGCTGTCCCCCGTCGTCCTGAAAACCACCGCGCGCGTGGCGGCTGGCTCCAGCCGATTGCTCGGGGCCTTCGGAGTCTTTGTAGACTTCCGCACCCAGCCCTTC
>NZ_PHSU01000046.1 GCF_002814235.1 Pseudomonas sp. QS1027
TTGCAATCGCTGATCGCCGCCTGGTAAATCCGCTCGCCCTTGTTGAGCTGCTTGAGTGTCAGAAGCTTGCCTGCCGGGCAACTGAACGTATCTGTTTGAGCGTCGTATTTGAAGTCGTCGCGTTCGAAGACATCCTCCGTCGCCTTGTGCGGGTTCCTCGACCGATTCGGGGGAACATAAGCCGTAATACCCACCTCTTCACAGGCTTGAAACTGCTCGCCACTTGAATAACCGGCATCCGCGGTGACGGTCAGTTCATTCTGATCCAGGTGTTCCTTGGCCGCTTTGGCCATGGGCTCAAGTTAGCGATTATCAGTCGCTTCCTGAGTCACCTCGTGGTGAAGAATCAGGCAATGCTTGTCGTCTACCGCCGTTTGGACGTTGTAAGCAACACACATGCCTTGAGGCGCTCTCATCATTCGAGCATCACTCTCGGTGGTGATGAATTGCTCGATGCCCATCACCTGCATCAGGGCCTGACAGGTCTGATTATCGAGCTGTTTGGCCTGCAACTGCTGGAGTGTGCTTTTGATGGCCTCGCGGTTTACCGTCTCACCCGACTCGGTCTTGTCGGCCTCATCCAGCTCAGCCAGATACTGGGTAATACGCTTGTCCAGGCGCGCTTCCTGGCGCTTGAGCTGCTTGAGGCTCAAGTGGCGCCGGGAAGAGGCCACCGCCTTGAACTTGCTGCCATCAATGGCGACACATTCTCCGGCGATCAATCCGGCCTGGCGGCAGAACTGCACAAACGCACGGCAGGTTGCTATAAACGCCGGGCCGTTGTTCTTGCGGTAGTCAGCGATGGTTTTGAAGTCCGGTTTGAGGCGGTTGAGCAACCACATGACTTCGATATTGCGCTGGCACTCGGTTTCCAGCCGGCGTGAGGAGCGGATGCGCTGGAAATAGCCGTAGAGGTAGAGTTTGAGCAGATCGGCGGGATCGTAGGCCGGGCGACCGGTCGCCTTGGGCGTGGCCTT
>NZ_PHSU01000047.1 GCF_002814235.1 Pseudomonas sp. QS1027
CCTGCCTTGCACGCAGGAGGTCAACGGTTCGATCCCGTTTGGCTCCACCACTTACTGCTGTTTCTGTTGTTAGAGCTTAGAAATGAGCATTCCATCATGGTGATGGTGAATGTTGATTTCTAGTCTTTGATTAGATCGTTCTTTAAAAATTTGGGTATGTGATAGAAAGATAGACTGGACGTTACTTTCACTGGTAACGGATCAGGCTAAGGTAAAATTTGTGAGTGACTCTTAAGAGTTTTGCGAATTTTCGGCGAATGTCGTCTTCACAGTATAACCAGATTGCTTGGGGTTATATGGTCAAGTGAAGAAGCGCATACGGTGGATGCCTTGGCAGTCAGAGGCGATGAAAGACGTGGTAGCCTGCGAAAAGCTTCGGGGAGTCGGCAAACAGACTTTGATCCGGAGATGTCTGAATGGGGGAACCCAGCCATCATAAGATGGTTATCTTGTACTGAATACATAGGTGCAAGAGGCGAACCAGGGGAACTGAAACATCTAAGTACCCTGAGGAAAAGAAATCAACCGAGATTCCCTTAGTAGTGGCGAGCGAACGGGGACTAGCCCTTAAGTGGCTTTGAGATTAGCGGAACGCTCTGGAAAGTGCGGCCATAGTGGGTGATAGCCCTGTACGCGAAAATCTCTTGGTCATGAAATCGAGTAGGACGGGGCACGAGAAACCTTGTCTGAATATGGGGGGACCATCCTCCAAGGCTAAATACTACTGACTGACCGATAGTGAACTAGTACCGTGAGGGAAAGGCGAAAAGAACCCCGGAGAGGGGAGTGAAATAGATCCTGAAACCGTATGCGTACAAGCAGTGGGAGCCCACGTTGTTGGGTGACTGCGTACCTTTTGTATAATGGGTCAGCGACTTATTTTCAGTGGCGAGCTTAACCGAATAGGGGAGGCGTAGCGAAAGCGAGTCTTAATAGGGCGTCTAGTCGCTGGGAATAGACCCGAAACCGGGCGATCTATCCATGGGCAGGTTGAAGGTTGGGTAACACTAACTGGAGGACCGAACCGACTACCGTTGAAAAGTTAGCGGATGACCTGTGGATCGGAGTGAAAGGCTAATCAAGCTCGGAGATAGCTGGTTCTCCTCGAAAGCTATTTAGGTAGCGCCTCATGTATCACTGTAGGGGGTAGAGCACTGTTTCGGCTAGGGGGTCATCCCGACTTACCAAACCGATGCAAACTCCGAATACCTACAAGTGCCGAGCATGGGAGACACACGGCGGGTGCTAACGTCCGTCGTGAAAAGGGAAACAACCCAGACCGTCAGCTAAGGTCCCAAAGTCATGGTTAAGTGGGAAACGATGTGGGAAGGCTTAGACAGCTAGGAGGTTGGCTTAGAAGCAGCCACCCTTTAAAGAAAGCGTAATAGCTCACTAGTCGAGTCGGCCTGCGCGGAAGATGTAACGGGGCTCAAACCATGCACCGAAGCTACGGGTATCACTTAGGTGATGCGGTAGAGGAGCGTTCTGTAAGCCTGTGAAGGTGAGTTGAGAAGCTTGCTGGAGGTATCAGAAGTGCGAATGCTGACATGAGTAACGACAATGGGTGTGAAAAACACCCACGCCGAAAGACCAAGGTTTCCTGCGCAACGTTAATCGACGCAGGGTTAGTCGGTCCCTAAGGCGAGGCTGAAAAGCGTAGTCGATGGAAAACAGGTTAATATTCCTGTACTTCTGGTTATTGCGATGGAGGGACGGAGAAGGCTAGGCCAGCTTGGCGTTGGTTGTCCAAGTTTAAGGTGGTAGGCTGGACTCTTAGGTAAATCCGGGAGTCTAAGGCCGAGAGCTGATGACGAGTTGCCATTAGGCGACGAAGTGGTTGATGCCATGCTTCCAAGAAAAGCTTCTAAGCTTCAGGTAACCAGGAACCGTACCCCAAACCGACACAGGTGGTTGGGTAGAGAATACCAAGGCGCTTGAGAGAACTCGGGTGAAGGAACTAGGCAAAATGGCACCGTAACTTCGGGAGAAGGTGCGCCGGTGAGGGTGAAGGACTTGCTCCGTAAGCCCATGCCGGTCGAAGATACCAGGCCGCTGCGACTGTTTATTAAAAACACAGCACTCTGCAAACACGAAAGTGGACGTATAGGGTGTGACGCCTGCCCGGTGCCGGAAGGTTAATTGATGGGGTTAGCTAACGCGAAGCTCTTGATCGAAGCCCCGGTAAACGGCGGCCGTAACTATAACGGTCCTAAGGTAGCGAAATTCCTTGTCGGGTAAGTTCCGACCTGCACGAATGGCGTAACGATGGCGGCGCTGTCTCCACCCGAGACTCAGTGAAATTGAAATCGCTGTGAAGATGCAGTGTATCCGCGGCTAGACGGAAAGACCCCGTGAACCTTTACTATAGCTTTGCACTGGACTTTGAATTTGCTTGTGTAGGATAGGTGGGAGGCTTTGAAGCGTGGACGCCAGTTCGCGTGGAGCCAACCTTGAAATACCACCCTGGCAACTTTGAGGTTCTAACTCAGGTCCGTTATCCGGATCGAGGACAGTGTATGGTGGGTAGTTTGACTGGGGCGGTCTCCTCCTAAAGAGTAACGGAGGAGTACGAAGGTGCGCTCAGACCGGTCGGAAATCGGTCGTAGAGTATAAAGGCAAAAGCGCGCTTGACTGCGAGACAGACACGTCGAGCAGGTACGAAAGT
The DNA here is from genome assembly GCF_002814235.1 of Pseudomonas sp. QS1027. Taxonomy (GTDB): domain Bacteria; phylum Pseudomonadota; class Gammaproteobacteria; order Pseudomonadales; family Pseudomonadaceae; genus Aquipseudomonas. Next base: position 2,666 of record NZ_PHSU01000047.1, read on the forward strand.
AGGTCTTAGTGATCCGGTGGTTCTGTATGGAAGGGCCATCGCTCAACGGATAAAAGGTACTCCGGGGATAACAGGCTGATACCGCCCAAGAGTTCATATCGACGGCGGTGTTTGGCACCTCGATGTCGGCTCATCACATCCTGGGGCTGAAGCCGGTCCCAAGGGTATGGCTGTTCGCCATTTAAAGTGGTACGCGAGCTGGGTTTAGAACGTCGTGAGACAGTTCGGTCCCTATCTGCCGTGGACGTTTGAGATTTGAGAGGGGCTGCTCCTAGTACGAGAGGACCGGAGTGGACGAACCTCTGGTGTTCCGGTTGTCACGCCAGTGGCATTGCCGGGTAGCTATGTTCGGGAAAGATAACCGCTGAAAGCATCTAAGCGGGAAACTTGCCTCAAGATGAGATCTCACTGGAACCTTGAGTTCCCTGAAGGGCCGTCGAAGACTACGACGTTGATAGGTTGGGTGTGTAAGCGCTGTGAGGCGTTGAGCTAACCAATACTAATTGCCCGTGAGGCTTGACCATATAACACCCAAGCAATTTGCTGATCCGAAAGGACGCCAGATTGCGGTGTGTGAAGACGAAACGAACC
>NZ_PHSU01000048.1 GCF_002814235.1 Pseudomonas sp. QS1027
TTATAAGGATCATTTTGTCTGACAAGCCCGCCGTACAGGTTTCAAAACCGCGAAACACCCTCCATCACATTCAACAGGCAGCACATCGCATTGCGGTCCTCTTCCGACAGCGCCCGATAGCGCTCCAACAGGTGCCGTTCTTCATCACTGAGCTTGCGCATCCGGGGCCGAGGGGAAGTCCTGAACGTCCAGAGAAACAGCATGAAACCGAATATGCTTCGCGCCTTTGCCATGACCACCTTCCTTCGCTGGATGAACCCGACCCGTCTGAAAGAACCGCCTCAGACTTTCCCTAAGCGTAGGAACAGTCCGAAGCAGTCTCAGAACATTTCGAAATTTGCAGAAGGCAATTACCTCGATCCGCGAATGCACGCTGGCGCCTGGCGGGCCTTGCATTCCCCCTCAGTCGCGTAAATCCGACTCGTAAATCGGCTGGTCACGGTGGGTTGCGCGCTGGTATTGCGCCGGCCAGGTCGCCTTGCGCCCGCCCAGGTCATCGTCGGCGTGCAGCGGCCAGTAAGGATCCCGCAACAATTCTCGGGCCAGAAGGATGATATCGGCCTGACAAGTACGCAGGATGTGCTCGGCCTGGGCCGGTTCGGTAATCAGTCCTACGGTCCCGGTGGCGATACCGGACTCCTTGCGCACGCGCTCGGCGAAACGGGTCTGGTAACCGGGCCCTGTAGGAATTTCCGCATTGGCGGCGGTGCCGCCCGAGGATACGTCGATCAGATCGACGCCAAGGGCCTTCAGACGTCGCGCCAGCTCCACCGTTTCATCCGGATTCCAGCCGTCTTCCACCCAGTCGGTGGCCGACACCCGAACAAACAGCGGCAACTCGTCAGGCCAGACCGCGCGCACCGCTTCGGTCACCTGCAACACAAGGCGGATCCGATTTTCGAAGGAGCCACCGTATTGGTCACGGCGCTGGTTGCTCAGCGGCGATAGAAACTGGTGCAGCAGATAACCATGGGCGGCATGCACTTCCACCACCTTGAAGCCCGCGACCAATGCCCGTTTGGCGGCCGCGACAAACGCCTCGATCACCTCGGCGATCTGGTTCTCATCCAGTTGTACAGGCGGGGTGTGCTGCGGATCGAAGGCAATCGGCGATGGGCCGACCGGGGTCCAGCCGCCCTCCTCCGGCTTGACGCTGCCATGTTTGCCCAACCAGGGCCGATGGGTGCTGGCCTTGCGCCCGGCATGGGCCAGTTGAATCCCCGCCACTGCACCCTGGGCGGTGATAAACCGGGTGATGCGTTGCAGCGGTTCGATCTGTTCGTCGTTCCACAGGCCCAGGTCCTGGGCGGTGATCCGGCCATCGGCGGTAACGGCGGTGGCCTCGGTGAAAATCAATCCAGCCCCGCCTACCGCCCGACTCCCCAGGTGGACGAGGTGCCAGTCATTGGCCAGGCCGTCGACGCTGGAGTACTGGCACATGGGCGAGACCGCAATGCGGTTGAGCAGGGTCAATTGGCGAAGGGTATAAGGTTCGAGCAGCAGACTCATGGGGCACCTCTCAAATCAAGTGGGCTGGCTCCAGGGTTCTGTTAGAACGTCGGCAAGTGACAAGAGTGGTGGATAACCGCCCCCCAGCGGGTAAAAAAACAGGACGACGTCACAAGACCATTCAGACAGTGCTTAGAGCCTAGTCGACAACGGCACAGGCGGGAGGGTTCAGCGGATTTAAAGCGGCAGGGTCGCCTGTACCTGCCAGGCCAGCGCAATCCCTGCAGGAGCCAGCTTGCTGGCGATGGCTACCGGATAGGCGATGCAAGCCGCAAGGGCCTCATCGCCAGCAAACCGGCTCCTACAAAAGGCAGGTCAGCGCCACTCGAAACATCTCAGCGCGGTTCGATATGGGCAATCATCAGTTGTACGCTTTCCTTGCCACGGAATTCGTTGAGGTCGAGCTTGTAGGCCAGCTCCACCCAGTCGACCCGCGCATTGGTCCACATCTCCGGGTCGATGCCAAAGGCGATGCCATCGAGCTTCAGCGAACCGCATTCGCTTTTCAGCACCACCTTCAGATGCCGCTCGCCGACGATGCGTTTTTCCACCAGTTGAAACACGCCGTGGAACAGCGGCTCGGGGAAATGCTGACCCCAGGGACCGGCATTACGCAGCGCCCGGGCCAGTTCCAGGTTGAACTCCTCGATCGCCAGCGAGCCATCGGTCTGCAGGCGCCCGGTCAGGTCGTCTTCCGAAAGCTGACGGCGCACCTCGGCATCAAAGGCTTCGGCAAACAGCGGGAAATTTTCCTGCGGCAGACTCAGACCCGCCGCCATGGCGTGACCGCCGTACTTGCCCATCAGGTCCGGGTATTGCGCCGCCACCACGCTCAAGGCATCGCGAATATGGAAGCCCGGCACCGAACGACCGGAGCCCTTGAGCATGCCATCGCCGGCATCGGCAAAGGCGATGGTTGGACGGTGATAACGCTCTTTCATCCGCGAAGCGAGGATCCCGATCACCCCCTGGTGCCAGTCCGGCTCGAACAGGCACAGGCCGAACGGCATCGACTCCAGCGGCAGGTCCTTGAGCTGGGCCAGCGCTTCGCGCTGCATGCCCTGTTCGATGGACTTGCGGTCCTTGTTCATTTCATCGAGCTGGCTGGCCATTTCCAAGGCCAGGGACGGGTCTTCGCAGAGCAGGCATTCGATGCCCAGGCTCATGTCGTCCAGGCGCCCCGCCGCGTTCAGACGCGGGCCGAGGATAAACCCCAGGTCGGTGGAGGTCAGGCGCGAATGGTCACGCTTGGCCACCTCCAGGATCGCCTTGAGCCCCGGCCGCGCACGCCCGGCGCGAATCCGCTCGAGGCCCTGGTGCACCAGGATGCGGTTGTTGGCATCCAGCGGCACCACGTCGGCGACGCTGCCCAGCGCCACCAGATCGAGCAGTTCGCCAATGTTCGGCTGTGGCGCGTTGGCGTACCAACCCAGGCTGCGCAAACGCGCACGCAAGGCCATCAACACATAGAAAATCACCCCGACGCCGGCCAGGGCCTTGCTCGGAAACTCGCAGCCCGGCTGGTTCGGGTTGACGATGGCATCGGCCGCCGGCAATTCGCTGCCGGGCAAGTGGTGGTCGGTGACCAGCACCTGGAGCCCCGCCGCCTTCGCCGCCTGCACGCCCTCGATGCTGGAAATCCCGTTGTCCACGGTGATCAGCAACTGCGGCTCGCGCTGCAAGGCTACGGCGACGATTTCCGGGGTCAGGCCATAGCCGTATTCAAAGCGGTTCGGCACCAGGTAGTCGACATGGGCCGCGCCCAGCAAACGCAAGCCGAGCACCCCGACCGTGCTGGCGGTGGCGCCGTCGGCATCGAAGTCGCCGACGATGAGGATACGCTGGCGCTGCTCCAGTGCCGTCACCAGCAGGTCCACCGCCGCGTCGATGCCCTTGAGTTGCTGGAAGGGAATCAGCCGCGCCAGGCTCTTGTCCAACTCGTCCTGGGACACCACGCCGCGCGCAGCGTAGAGGCGGGTCAACAACGGCGGCAGGTCACCGAGAAACGGCAGTGTGGCGGGCAGCGGGCGGGGTTCGATACGCATGGGAATAATTAACCGCGCTCGCCCATCAGCCATTCCAGCTGGACTTCATGCTGGCCACGATCGTCGGTGACGAAGATCGTGCCTTCGCTGATCATCACGTCCCACTTGATCACCCGCGGCATGTCCTTGGCCAGGGTCTCGAGGATTTCCTGGGGCACGGCGGCGATATTCACGTTCTTCAGGTTCTTCACCGCGTCGACCACCTTGGTCTGCCAGACCCGCAGGCTGCCATAGGCCAGCAGGCTGGTGCGCTCGGTACGACGGGAACACCAGGTCAGGCGATCGGCGTCCGGCTGGCCGACTTCGATCCAGTGCAGGACACGATCATCCAGGCTCTTTTCCCACAGCGCAGGTTCATCCACTTCCGACAGACCGCGACCAAAGGACAGCTGCTCGTTGTACCAGAAGGCGTAGGCCAGCAGACGCACGGTCATGCGCTCCTCGGTTTCCGACGGGTGGCGGGCGATGGTCTGGTTGACGCTCTCGTAGACCCCACGATCCAGGTCGGTGAGGTTCAGGTTGAATTTGTAGGTCGTGGACGGCTGGGCCATGAACAGGGCTTCTAAGGACGAGGAAAGGCGGCCAGTCTACCCGATACGCAGGGCAAGCAACGACTGCTCGCAGTTATGCTGATGGCGCAAGCCATGATAAAAGGCTCTATTGCCCCCGTGTTGTCCTACAGGATCTACCATGCCGCTCACCGCCAAACCCCTTTCCGGCCTGAAGGTCATTGAGCTCGGTACCCTGATCGCCGGCCCTTTCGCCTCGCGCATCTGCGCCGAATTCGGCGCGCAGGTGATCAAGGTCGAATCGCCGGACGGCGGCGACCCGCTGCGCAAATGGCGCAAGCTCTACGAGGGCACCTCGCTGTGGTGGTTTGTCCAGGCACGCAACAAGCAGTCCCTGACCCTGAACCTGAAGCACCCGGACGGCCTGGCCATCCTCAAGCAGTTGCTGAGCGACGCGGACATCCTTATCGAGAACTTCCGCCCCGGCGTGCTGGAAAAGCTCGGCCTGGGTTGGGAGACCCTCCACGCGCTGAACCCCAAGCTGGTGATGGTGCGTTTGTCCGGCTTCGGCCAGACCGGACCGATGAAGGATCAACCAGGCTTCGGTGCGGTCGGCGAGTCCATGGGCGGCTTGCGCTATATCACCGGTTTCGAGGACCGCCCACCGGTACGCACCGGGATTTCCATCGGTGACTCGATTGCCGCCCTCTGGGGCGTGATCGGCGCGCTCATGGCCCTGCGTCATCGCGAAGTCAACGGCGGCAATGGCCAGGTGGTGGACGTGGCCTTGTACGAGGCGATCTTCGCCATGATGGAAAGCATGGTCCCGGAGTTCGACGTGTTCGGTTTTATCCGCGAGCGCACCGGCAATATCATGCCGGGGATCACCCCCTCTTCGATCCACACCACGGCCGATGGCAAGCACGTGCAGATCGGCGCCAATGGCGATGCGATCTTCAAGCGCTTCATGCAGGCCATCGGCCGCAACGACCTGGCGGACGACCCGGTGCTGACCAGCAATGACGGCCGCGACAGCCGGCGCGACGAGCTCTATGGCGTGATTGATCGCTGGGTGAACAGCCAGTCGCTGGACGCGGTGCTCGCCACCCTGAACCAGGCCGAGGTGCCGGCCAGCCGGATCTACAGCGCCGAAGACATGTTCAGCGACCCGCAGTTTCTCGCCCGGGAGATGTTTATCCAGGCCAAGCTGCCCGATGGCAAGGCTTTCAAGATGCCGGGGATTGTGCCAAAACTGTCGGAGACACCAGGCTCCAGCGAGTGGGTAGGGCCGGAACTCGGCGAGCACAACAACCAGGTGCTGGGTAACCTCGGCTATGACGCCGCACAGATTGCCCGCTTGCGCGATAGTGGCGCTATCTAGGGTGCCGTGCTGGCAAGACTTTGACCTGACTGCGCAGAAGGTATGGACCCCATGAGTCCTCGAATTCTCTGGCAACACGTGCTCTGTCGACGGCCAGCCCTTGCCCTGCTGGCGGTGTTCGCCTGCGCGCTGCCGACAGGCGCCGAGGCCAAGGACACACTGATCTGGCTGCTGCGGGACTTGCCGCCGCTGACCATTTTCGATGGCCCGCAAAAAGGCCAGGGGGCCATCGATCAGTTGCGGCCGTTGTTGGTCGCCGCCATGCCCGAGTACGAACACGTCAGCCTGCGGGTCAACCGGGCACGGGCCACGCAGATGCTCTCGGAGCCTTCGTTTACCTGCGACCCGATGCTGCTCTGGACAGCGGACCGGGCAAAGAAGATGGTCTTTTCCATTCCCAGCATCGGCCAGGTCAGCAACGTGCTGGTGGTCCGCCAGGCCGACCGTCCGCTGATCGAGCCGTTTGTGCGGGACGGCCAGGTGGACCTCGCCGCCCTGCTGGGCAGCGATCACCCCAAACTGGGGATTGTCGCCGAACGCAGCTACGGCCCATTGATTGACGAGCTGTTGCGCCGCACCCCCGCCGAGCGCCTGGCAGCGCATTACGGCAACGATGCCCTGGGCAGCCTGTTGCAAATGCAACGCCTGGGACGACTGACCGCGCTGCTCGGCTACTGGACGGAAATCCGCTACCTGGCCCGGCAACAAGGCATCGCCACCGAAGACCTGGTGTCCTATCCGATCAAGGGCGTCGAGAAATACCAGTTCATCCGTGTGGGGTGCTCCGACACGGAACAAGGACGCATGGCCATTACCCATATCAACCGGATCTTGCGTGAACTGCGCCAGCACCAGTTGGTGGAGTTCTATGCCCAATGGCTCGACCCGCAACAACGGGACAGCTATAGGGAAGACGCCCGGCAGTTTTTCCTGGCGCCTGAGGACCAGTGACAAACGCCAGACAAAAGAAACCCCGAGAAGTGGGGAAACGACTCGGGGTTAAACGTGGCCTATAAAGACCAGTACGACAAGCTACAAGCACCGGAGCACAATGCTTGATCCTGCCGTTATAAATGTGACAACCCTTTAGGAAAAAAGGTTCCCGAAAAACTTTACACTCGAGCCGAACGGAACATCTTGTCCTCGGCCGCGTGACGCAAGGCCGCGATCACACAGGGTTCCAGGCGTCCTTCGGCAATGCGCAGGTCGCGATGCAGCCCATCAACGACATCGGTCAGCAAGCGTTTGTCGTTGATCTGCGCGCGGCTGATTTCACGGGTCAGCAGGATCAGACCAGCGCAGTTGCTCACGGTCAGCAGGCACTCACCGTGATTCCCCGACGGCGTCAGGGTGACGGGATAAGGCCTCAATGCTTCATTCAGCAACAGACTGATACTTTCCATCTCGATCACCACTCAATAGTCAGAACCCGACAGATCAAAAAAACCAAGGGCCTTATAGTCACTGACCGCCAGTCAGAGAAGAAAGTTCGTCCAGCCAGCTAACCTGATATCGATAGAAACCGAGCGTCAAGGTGCTACGCCTGACGATCCATTGCGAGCATGAACGAGAAAGATGACAGAGAGAAAACAAGCCAGTACGTCGTCCCCGTTGCGCATCCTCCTCGCAGACGATCATCCGATTTTCCTGATCGGCCTGCGTGTCGTCCTCGAACGCGATCCCGGACTGCGCGTGGTCGGCGAAGCCAGCTCGCCACAGGACTTGCTTGAGCTTCTGCAAAGCTGTGCCTGCGAGGTACTGGTCACCGACTTCATGATGCCGGTCGAACAGCAGAGCGATGGCCTGCGCATGCTTGAAAGCGTGACTCGGCAACACCCGCACCTGCCGGTCGTGGTGGTGACCATGCTCAACAACGCCGGGTTGTTCCGCTCCATTCTCGATCTCGGGGTCATGGGGCTCCTGAGCAAGGCCAGCCTGGCCGCCGAGTTGCCGGAGGCCATCGCCCAGGTACGCCACCGGCGCCCCTATGTGGCCAACTCGATTCGCCAGACCCTGGCGCTGGCCGGCGAGGTCGGCGAACACCGCCTGGGCGACCAGGAACAACTTTCACCCCGGGAGCTGGAGGTGACACGCCTGCTGGCGGCCGGGCGCACCGTCGGCGAGATCGCCACGCAGCTGTGCCGCAGCAAGCAGACGGTGAGTGCGCAGAAGGTCAGCGCCATGCGCAAGCTCGGCCTGTCCAACGATGCGGCGTTGTTTCTCTACCTGCAGGAACATGGCCTGGCCTGAGCGCGGTCGGCCGCTACAGAGTGACGCTGTGCAGGGCCGCGTGTTTCAACGGCCCGGACAACGGGTAGACCGGACCGAACCCCACCACTTCAAGCCAGGACAACAGTTCCGCGCGGCTCATGGACAGCGCGACGAAATCCCCCTGAAGCAGCGAGTCGCCCAGGGCCATGACGGCCTGGTAATCGCTTTCGCTCTCGATCCCGCCGAGTACCACCTGCAGGTTCATGCCCCGCGCCATGCGCAAGGCCCCGGCGACAATGGCCGACTTGCGCGAGTCCGCCGCCATTCCGACCACGAAGGGCGAGGCGATCTTCAGTTCGGTGAAAGGCAACTCGAGCAGGCGCTGGAGGCTGCCGCCGCCCAGGCCGAAATCGCCGACGGACAACGGGCAACCCAGCATGCGCAACCTCAGCAAGCCTTCAGTCAACGCAACGCTGCTGCTGAACTCGGCGCTTTCCAGTACCTCGAGGGTCAAGCGCTCGGCGGGTAGCTCGAAGCGCTCCAGCAAGGCCTTCAGCCGCTCGGCGAAGTCCAGCTGCTCCAGCAGGCTCGCCGGAATGCTCACCGTGACAGGCAAGGCCTCGTCGGTGGCAAAACGCACCTCGGCCGACAGGCTCACGGCCAGCTCCAGCACCTGCCAGATCAGCGTCTGCGCCAGCCCGGCGTACTCCAGCACCGGCATGAAACTGCCAGGCAACAACAGGCCCTGTTCCGGGTGCTGCCAACGCGGCAGCACCTCGACCCCGACGACGCGACCGTCATGGGTCAGCTTGGGCTGAAAGTGCGCGGTCGCGTATTTTTCGATGGCCGAAGCGCCGGCGCAGGCCTGCAGTTCGTGCAGCGACAGCAACTCGCAGACCTGGGCCAGCGGCAGGCCCGGGCGCTGCCGGGCGAAACGTTGCTGGTAGCTCGCCAGCAAGTCCGCCAGGGCCGCGGCCGACGCCGGCTTGCGCAGGCAGCCGAGGACATGCAGCCCCTGCTGGCGCGCCATGTGCGCAGCGCCTTCAAGCACCTCCTGCTCGGCACTGCTGAGGATGATCAGTGCCTGCGCTTCGCGCCCCTCGGCCAGGGAACGAATCAGCTCCAGGCCATCCCCCGCCTCCAGTTGCAGGTCGCAGATGGCCACATCGATAGGGCCACGATTGGCCAACGACTGGCGGGCGCTCTCGACGTTTTCCGCCGTCAGCACATCAAAGACGCCGGTGGCATTGAGCATCTGGTGCAGGGCCATCAGTTGAAAAGAGTTGTCTTCGAGAATCAGGACTTTGAGGGCGCGCATCGAGGGTCTCCACAAAATGAGGCGGTCGTGGTCCGCAATGACCCTCGATTTTAATCAACCGCCCCACCCGCGCCCCATAGGACAAGTCCTAAAATGCCGGAATATCCACCTGTAGATGCGGCTCGATATCCTCCAGCACACGTTCGATGGCCTGCTTGAGTGCCTGCCAGTCCGCAGCCACCCGTTCGTTGGACTTGAGTCGCACACAGCTGTCGAGGTCGGCGCAGGCATGGGCCAGGGCGATGGCATCGATCAGGCAGGCGATGCCCTTGAGCCGATGGACCGCCACCGCCAGGCCTTCCCAGTTGTGCAACTCGGCCGCGACCTCGAGCGCCCCGCGCTCCTGTTCGAGGTTCTTGCGCAGCTCCAGCAACATGCGGCGCATGACCTCGGCGTTGGCGCAGGTCATGGCGCTCAGGGCCTGGATATCAAAGGAACGCTCGGGCACGATGCTCGCCAGCAGTTGCGCCAGTTCGTCCAGGGAGACCGGTTTGACCAGCAGCTCGGTCATGCCCGCCTCCAGGCAGCGTTGCCGTTCATCACTCATGGCATTGGCCGTGCAACCGACCACCGGGCACGGCGCCCGTTGCTCCTCGGCCTCGATCCGGCGTATCGCTTCAGCCAGCGCATAGCCGCTCATGTCCGGCATATTGCAATCGGTGATCACCAGATCGAACGACTCCTGCTGCAAGACCTGCAGCGCGGCCTCGCCACTCTGGCAGGCGACGACCTGCTGGCCGAGAAAGCTCAACTGCTGCTTGAGTACCAGGCAGTTGGCGGACAGGTCGTCGACAATCAACACCTTGTGCGACGCCAGCCGCGGCCTGGACTCTTCCACTGCGGGAGGCTCGGCCGCGGCCGGTTCCACGGGTTTGAGCGCCAGCTCGATACGCACCCGCGTGCCATCTCCCGGCCGGCTCAGCAAGACGATGCTGCCGCCCATCAACTCCACCAGTTGCTTGCAGATACTCAAACCCAGGCCGGTGCCGCCATACTCTTCATCGGCCTGACCACGGATCTGGACAAAGGGCGTGAAAAGCGTCTTCTGCTGTTCGAGACCGATCCCCTTGCCGCTGTCTTCGATGCTGATGCGCAGGGTTTCCAGGCCCTCCGTGCACGACACACTGCGCACGTGAATGTGCACGAAACCCTCGGCGGTAAATTTCAGCGCATTGCCGATCAGGTTGTTCAACACCTGGCGCAAACGCAACGGATCGAACCAGTACTCGCCCGCCAGCCCCGGCTCCACCTCCAGGCTCAGCTCGACGCCCTTGCCCCGCGCCGCGGCTTCGAACAGTTGCCGCACGCTTTCCAGCAGCTCGACCAGGGAGCCGGCGCGCAACGCCAGGTGCATGCCGCCGGCCTCGATCTTGGCCAGATCGAGGCTATCGCCGATCAAGGCCGTCAGTTCCTGTGCCGATTGATACGCCACCTGCAGCGCCTGGGAAAAGTCCTGTCCATTGGCCCGGGCTTGCTCGCGCTCGAGTTCAAGCAGGCCAATGATGGCCACCATGGGGGTACGAATCTCATGACTCATGGTGGCCAGGAACGCGCTCTTGGCCTGGTTGGCCTGCTCCGCCTGCTGGCGCGCTTCCATCAACTGGGCCTCGAGCTGCTTGCGTTCGGTGATATCGATCCAGCCACCGAGTAGCCCCTGCAACTGCGCTTCCGCCGAATAGAACGGCACCATCCACTGATAGATGTCGATCCGACCGCTGGCAAAGTCGAGCTGGCGGTCGCAGAACAGCGGTTGCTCGGTCTTGAACAGCTGGAGAAACTCGGCGTGCAGTTGCTCGGCGGTCTCTGGGGGCAAGATATCCACTTCAGTGATCCGCCGGCCCTGGACTTGTTCCAGCGTGGTGGAAAGACGCTCCTCGTAACTGCGATTGCAGGTCATCATCCGACCGTCCAGGTCGCGCACGAAAATCGGATTGGGGATACCGTCCAGCAGGGCGCGCTGGAAGGCCAGTTGATCGCTGAGTTCCTGTTCGGCCCGGCGGCGCTGGCGAATCTGGATGTTCAGCCGGCGGTTCCAGGCCAGGGACACGCCCCCCAGCAGGATCATCACCGCCGTCAGGCCGTAGACCCAGCGCGGCACCCGCTCCCACACCGGGCGCATCGGCGCCACGCCGATTGCACCGTGCCATTTGATCCTCAGCGCGCGCAGTTCGGCCACGGGAAACGCCTCCAGGGCCTTGTTCAGGATACTGAGCAGCTCCGGCTCGGTCTTGACCACCGAGAAACTGTCCGCCGACCAGAGTCCCTCGACACTGCGCCCGACCTTCAGCCGCCCCGGCGGATACAGGTAGGCCCGCGTATCGCTCTGGATCGTCGCGGTCGCCTCACCGCGCTCGACCATCGCCCTGGCCTCCTCCGGCGTCTTCACCGTGATCAGCTCGATATCCGGGTAGTTCTTGCGGATCATCGGCTCCAACGCATGTTTCTCCGGCATCACCAGCACCCGCCCGGACAACTGCGAAAGCGAGCCGAGGGGCGAGTCGTGCACGCGCACCACGAACACCCAGGCGCTGCCGCCAAAGGCATAGGTGAAGTTCAGGAAGGCCTTGCGCTCGATACTTTCGGCCAGCGTCGTACTCATCAGCGCCTTGCCGTCGTGGAGCAGATCGACGCTTTCGGCGGTGGAGCCGGTTTCGCGGAACTCGAATTGCAGGCCGGTCATGCGCGAAATGCGCGACAGCAGGTCCGGATTGAGACCGACCCAGCGGTTGTGACCGTCCTTGTAGATATGCGGCGGATACGGCTGGGCCACCACCGAGACCCGCGGGTGACGGTCGATCCAGGCCAGCTCCGCGGCGGTGAGACTGATGCGCTGCTGGGCGATGTCCGAACCGAAGCCGGTGGTCCAGCGGGCGAGGATCTCCCGCCGCGTGGCGTTGTCGGTGTTGTCCAGGACCCGCTCCACCAGGGCGCTGAGCACATGGTCGGACTCACGCGTGGCAAAGGCGAAGCCGATCGGTGGCAAGTCACTCTTGTCCTTGATGTGCACGCCCATGTAGGGCCGCAGGCTCTTGTAGGCGCGGACAATCACCTCGTTGCCGATAAACGCCTCGACCTCGCCCTGGGACAACGCCTCCAGGGCACTGTAGAGGGTCGGGGCGAGGATGATCTCGCTCTGCGGGTAGGTGGCGTGTACCACCTGGGCATCGGCGTAACCGTCGAGCAGCACTACCTTCTTGCCGTTCAGATCGTGAAAGCCATGCCCACCGGCGCGACCGACGATCACCGAACGGTCCGGCATATAGTCGCTGGAAAACGTCAGCCCGGGCACGCCACGCTCGTAGCCGTTGGCACTGGTGAGAATATCGATCTGCCCGCTGCGCAGGGCTTCGACCGCCTGGTCGCGCTCGCCGAAGCCGAGGACCTGGACACCCACCCCCAGGCGATCGCGGATCAGCCCCACGTAATCGGCACTGATGCCCTGGTAGCGGTTGCGATCGTTGGTGATATCGACAGGCTCGTAGTCGGCGACCGAAATCCCCACCCGCAAGGTCCGTTCGGGGCCCAGCCATTGCTCCTCCTCCGGGCTCAGGGGCAGGCGGTCGACCTCGACGAACGAGGGCGGCAGGCTGAACGGCAGGCCCTGGGCCGCCATCGTGCCGATGGGCACGCACAACAGCAGCCACCCGCACAGACTGACCAGAACGGATTGTATGGATCGACCCAAAAACACCATGACGAACGACTTGCCCCCTTCGGCCCATTTCAAGAAATGGCAAAAAAACAAGGCAAGTTTGACACGCGAAAACGATAAAGCCCGCCAAGGGGCGGGCTTTAATGTGTGACCGTTCTAGTCTGTCAGAGCGGCTTACCACGGTTACCATGCTGGCTGACAAAGGCCTGGACGACTTTCAAGTCATTGGCCAAGACGGTGCAACGCTCATCTCGCTCAAACAAATCGGAAAGGTGCGCAGGTAGTTCAAGCGCTTTTCCTACGCCGGCCTTCTCCACTGCCTCGGGGAATTTGACCGGATGCGCGGTCCCCAGGATCACCATCGGGGTGTCCAGGCTGCGCCGGCACTCGCGGGCCGCGCGCACGCCGATGGCGGTGTGCGGATCGAGGACTTCACCGCTCTGGGCGAAGACTTCGGCGATGGTTTCGCAGGTCTGCACATCGTCCACGGCCAGGGAGTCGAACAGCTTGCGCGCTTCGCTCCAACGGTCCTGGTCGACACTGAAACCGCCACCTTGCTTGAAGGTGTCCATCAGCCCGGCGATGGCCGCGCCGTTGCGCCCGTGCAGGTCGAACAGCAGGCGTTCGAAGTTCGACGAGACCATGATGTCCATGGACGGCGACAGGGTCGCGTGCAGGGTGTCCTTGACGTACTGGTTGCCGCTCATGAAGCGGTGCAGGATGTCGTTGCGGTTGGTCGCGACGATCAGCTGGCTGATCGGCAGGCCCATGTTGCGTGCCAGGTAGCCGGCGAAGATATCGCCGAAGTTGCCGGTCGGCACCGAGAACGCCACCGAACGGGCCGGGCCGCCCAACTGCAGGGCCGCGTGGAAGTAGTAGACGATCTGGGCCATGATCCGCGCCCAGTTGATCGAGTTCACCGCTACCAGGCGCGTGCCCTTGAGGAAGCTCTGGTCGGCGAAGCTGTTCTTGACCATTTCCTGGCAGTCGTCGAAGTTGCCTTCGATGGCGATGTTGTGGATGTTGTCGCCGAACAGGGTGGTCATCTGCCGACGTTGCACCTCGGACACCCGGTTGTGCGGGTGGAGGATGAAGATGTCGACGTTCTCGCAGTGCTTGCAGCCTTCGATGGCGGCCGAACCGGTGTCACCGGAGGTGGCGCCGACGATCACCACGCGCTCGCCGCGTTTGGCCAGCACGTAGTCGAGCAGGCGACCGAGCAGTTGCAGGGCGAAGTCCTTGAACGCCAGGGTCGGGCCGTGGAACAGCTCCAGCACCCATTCGTTGCCGTTCAGTTGGCGCAACGGTGCCACGGCGCCGTGGGAGAAAGCGCCGTAGGTTTCCTCAAGGATCTTCTTGAAGTCCGCATCCGGAATGCTGCCGGTGACGAACGGGCGCATGACCCGGAACGCCAGCTCGTGATACGGCAGACCGGCCCAGGAAGCGATTTCTTCCTGGGTGAAGCGTGGCAGGTTTTCCGGCACATAGAGGCCGCCGTCGCTGGCCAGGCCGGCCAGCAGCACGTCTTCGAAGTTCAGGGCCGGTGCCTGGCCGCGGGTACTGATGTAACGCATGAAAAATTCCTCTTGATCGGCAGCGCCGGCTTAGTTCAAGTGCTCGACACGGATCCGCACGACAGGGCCGACCACACCTTGCAGGGCCTCCAGCGCCGCGATGGCGTCGTTCATATGCTGTTCGCGCACGCGGTGGGTCAGCAGGATCATCGGCACCAGGCCGTCGTGTTCTTCGACTTCCTTCTGCATGATCGATTCAATGTTGATGCCGCGCTCCGACAGGATGCTCGCGACCTGGGCCAGCACGCCCGGATGGTCCTTGGCCTGGATGCGCAGGTAGTAGGCGCTTTCGCACTCTTCGATCGGCAGGATCGGGTGGGCCGACAGCGAGTCCGGCTGGAAGGCCAGGTGCGGGACACGGTTTTCCGGGTCGCTGGTCATGGCGCGGACCACGTCCACCAGGTCGGCAATCACCGACGAGGCGGTCGGTTCCATGCCGGCACCGGCACCGTAGAACAGGGTCGAACCTGCGGCATCGCCATTGACCATCACCGCGTTCATCACGCCGTTGACGTTGGCGAGCAGGCGATCGGCCGGGATCAGCGTCGGGTGCACCCGCAGTTCGATACCGGCGGCGGTGCTCCGGGCCACGCCCAGGTGCTTGATGCGGTAGCCCAGGGCTTCGGCATAGTTGACGTCGGCGGTGGTCAGCTTGGTGATGCCTTCGGTGTAGGCCTTGTCGAATTGCAGCGGGATACCGAAAGCAATGGACGCCAGGATCGTCAGCTTGTGCGCGGCATCGATGCCTTCGACGTCGAAGGTCGGATCGGCTTCGGCGTAACCCAGGGCCTGGGCCTCGGCCAGCACGTCTTCGAAGGTACGACCCTTCTCGCGCATTTCGGTGAGGATGAAGTTACCGGTGCCGTTGATGATGCCGGCAACCCAGTTGATGCGGTTGGCCGAAAGACCTTCGCGAATCGCCTTGATCACCGGGATACCGCCAGCCACGGCGGCTTCGAACGCAACGATCACGCCCTTCTCGCGGGCCTTGGCGAAGATTTCGTTACCGTGCACGGCGATCAGCGCCTTGTTCGCGGTGACCACGTGCTTGCCGTTCTCAATGGCGCTGAGCACCAGTTCGCGGGCAACGGTGTAGCCGCCCATCAGCTCGATGACGATATCGATTTCAGGGTTGCTCGCCACTTCGAAGACATCGTGGGTAATCGCAATACCGGCGGTCTGGAACTGAGGCTTTGGCGTACGCATGGCAATTTGAGCCACTTCGATTCCACGCCCGGCACGGCGGGCAATCTCCTCGGCGTTACGCTGAAGTACGTTGAAGGTGCCGCCACCGACGGTACCTAACCCACAGATGCCTACTTTGACCGGTTTCACTCTGAACTCCCCATGAAACGGCCGACACGAGGTCGGCCGTGGAAAACAGCCGCTGGACTGCCAGCGGCTCGCTATTGATGACCCGGGAACCCCGTTCCGCGGGCCATGCTCGTCAAAGGTTGAACATGACGAGGCTGAATTACTTGGCGGACAGTGCCAGTTTGGCAACTTGTGCGGCCGGCTGGTAGCCCGGAATTACCTGACCATCGGCCAAAACAATTGCCGGCGTGCCATTGACACCAATGGATTGACCGAGGGCGAACTGTTTGGAAACCGGGTTCGCGCACTTGGCGGCCTTGATGTCATCGCCTTCGACCATCTTGTCCATCGCCGCTTTCTTGTCGGCCGAGCACCAGACCGCCTGCAACTGCTCGTCGCCCGGCGAGCCGAGGCCCTGGCGCGGGAACGCGACGTAGCGCACTTCAATGCCCATCTTGTTCAGCGCTGGCACTTCGGCATGCAGCTTGTGGCAGTACGGGCAGGTGGTGTCGGTGAACACGGTGATATGCGACTTGGTTTCGCCGATGGCCGGGTAGACCACGGTTTCGGCCACCGGAATACCGTTGATCAGCTTGGACACACCCAGGCGTTCGGCTTTCTCGGTGAGGTTGACCGGCTTGCCGTCCTTGAGCTGGAACAGGTAGCCCTGCATGACGAACTGGCCGTCGGCGCTGGCGTAGAGCACGCGGCTGCCCTTGAGCTTGACTTCATAGAGGCCGGCCAGGGGGCTGGCGCTGATGCTCTCCACCGGGGTTTCCAGTTGAAGGCTCTCGAGGCTCTTGCGAATCGTCTGCTCGGCGGTGTCGTCGGCCAAGGCCAGGGAGCTGACCAGGGCGAGGGCAGCAGCAGCGAAAATCTGGGTCAAACGCATGGGAACTCCTGAAGGCGGGCAAAGGGGCCGAGGCTGATACGACCACGGGGAAACAGATCGGTTTCAAGCGCCCACTTTGCAAACCGATAGAGCCTATCACATAAGCCCGGCGGGGCCGAACCCCTGTGTGGCTTAGCCGCGCGGGTGATGTTTGGCGTGCATATCCTGCAATCGCGCACGGGCTACATGGGTGTAGATCTGCGTGGTCGACAGGTCGCTGTGGCCAAGCAACATCTGCACCACCCGCAGGTCGGCGCCATGGTTGAGCAGGTGCGTGGCAAAGGCATGGCGCAGGGTGTGCGGCGACAGCGATTTGCCGATCCCGGCGACCTTGGCCTGGTGCTTGATCCGGTGCCAGAAGGTCTGGCGGGTCATCTGCTCGCCGCGCTGGCTGGGAAACAGCACATCGCTGGGGCGTCCGCCGAGCAGTTCGACGCGGGCGTCGCGCATGTAACGCTCGACCCAGACAATCGCCTCTTCGCCCATGGGCACCAGTCGCTCCTTGCTGCCCTTGCCCATGACCCGCAACACGCCCTGGCGCAGATTGACCTGCTCCAGGGTCAGGCTGATCAGTTCGGTGACCCGCAGCCCGCAGGCGTAGAGCACTTCGAGCATGGCGCGGTCGCGCTGGCCGATGACCTCGCTCAGGTCCGGCGCGGCCAGCAGTGCTTCCACATCGGCTTCCGACAGGGACTTGGGTAACGGCCTACCCAACTGCGGCATCTCGACCTGCAAGGTCGGGTCGACGGCAATCAGCCTTTCACGCAACAGGTAACGATAGAAACCACGCACGCCGGAAAGAAATCGCGCGGTAGAGCGCGGTTTGTAAGCCTGTTCCAGGCGCCAGGCCAGGTGATCGAGGATCAGCTCACGGCCGGCATTCGCCAGTTCCAGGTCTTTTTCCTGCAACCAGCCATTGAACAAGGCCAGGTCGCTGCGATAGGCGTCCCGGGTGTTGTCGGACAGCCCTTTTTCCAGCCACAGGGCGTCGAGAAACTGGTCGATAAGCGGGTGATCGATGGCGGGCATAAGGGCTCGAAAAGCAAAAGGCGATAAGCAGGTCAACTGTGACAGCGCGCCACGGCTTTTTCAAAACCCGGAATGCAAAAAAGCAGCCCGGAGGCTGCTTTTTTCTGCATCGGAAGCTGGACTTAAGCCAGTTTTTCCTTGATGCGAGCTGCTTTACCCGACAGGTCGCGCAGGTAGTACAGCTTGGCCTTACGTACATCACCGCGACGCTTGACAGCCATGCTGTCGATTTGCGGGCTGTAGGTCTGGAAAGTACGCTCTACGCCAACACCGTTGGAGATTTTACGTACGGTGAACGCGCTGTTCACACCGCGGTTACGCTTGGCAATTACCACGCCTTCGAACGCTTGCAGACGCGAACGGTCGCCTTCCTTCACTTTCACCTGAACGACAATGGTGTCGCCCGGGGCAAAGGTAGGGATCTCTTTGGTCATCTGCTCGGCTTCGAGTTGCAGAATGATTTTGTTAGTCATGCTGTGCTCCTAAGGTAAATCGTTCGATCTACCATCGATACGTTGTTAACTATCGTCCCGCTCGCGGATGTATTCCTCGAGCAGCTTCTTCTCTTCTCCAGAAAGCGAGCGGCTTTCCAGAAGATCGGCGCGTCGTTCCGAGGTCCTGCCAAGGGACTGCTTCAGACGCCAACGCCGGATATGTGCGTGGTTGCCACTGAGCAACACGTCGGGAACACGCTGATCCGCATACACCTCCGGACGGGTGTAGTGCGGGCAATCCAGCAAACCATCCGTGAAGGAATCTTCCTCCGCGGAGTCCGCATGCCCTAAAGCTCCAGGCAGCAGCCGTGTAACCGCATCTATCAGGACCATCGCCGGCAGCTCGCCACCGGAAAGAACATAGTCCCCAATCGACCACTCTTCATCGACATGAGCGTCTATAAAGCGCTCGTCAATGCCTTCATAACGACCTGCAATGAGGATCAAGGCTTCCTCTTTCGCCAGGTCGCGTACCGCCAACTGATTGAGTTGCCGGCCTTGGGGCGACAGGTAAATCACCTTCGCCGCCTCCCCTGCTGCTGCCTTGGCCTGAACCAGGGCGTCCTCAAGGGGCTTGATCTTCATCACCATGCCCGGACCACCGCCAAATGGGCGATCATCCACAGTGTGATGTCGATCCGTCGTGTAGTCCCGCGGGTTCCAACAGGTCAGCTGCAAGAGCCCCTGTTTCACCGCACGACTGGTGATGCCGTAGTCGCTGATGGCGGAAAACATCTCGGGAAACAAACTGATCACTTCTACGCGCAGGCTAGCCATCGCTTAGAAGTCCGCGTCCCAATCCACCTTCATCTCGCCAGCGACCAGGTCGACAGCCAACACGCATTGCTCCGTATAGGGCAACAGGCGTTCGCGATCATCCAGGCTGCCCGGGCAAGGCTTGACCACCATGACATCATTCGAGCCAGTCTCCAGCAGGTGATCGATTTTCCCGAACAGTTGCCCGAGGGTGTCGATGACCTTGAGACCTTCCAGCTGGTACCAGTAGTACTCGCCGTCGGTCAGGTCTGGGAACAGGTTGCGTGGCACGCAGATCTCATAACCGGCCAGAAGACGCGCTTCTTCACGATCATCGAGATCCTTGAGCTTTGCGACCAGGAACTTGTCGTTCCCGCGTCCGCTGACCAGCTCTACCTGTTTCACGCTACCTTCGCGCCGGAGCGTCCAGGTTTTGTAGTCCAACAGGTTTTTAATTGGATCAGTAAAGGAATAAACCTTCACTTCGCCGCGAACGCCATGAACAGAATAGATCTTGCCGATAACGATCAAATCATCGGTAGGGGCCGGCGTCGCGTTCATATTGCTCAGGCCGCAACCTTAGCGTTTTCCTTCAGCAACTGAGCAACACGCTCAGAAGGTTGTGCACCAACGCTCAGCCAGTAGGCTACGCGCTCTTGGTTCACGGACAGACGAACTTCCTGACCACGAGCAACCGGGTTGAAGAAACCCACTTGTTCTTTGTGCGAACCGTCACGAGCGTTGCGGCTGTCGGTTACGGTCAGGTGGTAAAACGGGCGCTTTTTGGAGCCGCCAAGGGCAAGACGGATTGTTAGCATGTGAACATCGTTCCTGTAGTCGGTGCTGCAAATCTAAATGCACAGCGGGCATGGGTGCCCGAAAGGCCGCATATTCTAAGGAATATACGGACTTTTGCAAATGACTTTTTCCGGCGCCCGGCGCCGTGCAATCTGGATTTGCCATAGAGCCGTCGTCAAGACGGCAGGTCAGCTCCCGCTAAACGCGGGTTTACTGGCGATCCCCCGCATCCCTGCGGGGGGTAGCGCCGACCGTCAGGTCGACGCGAATCTTTTACATTTTCGGCATCCCGCCGCCGGGCAACATACCGCCCATGCCGCGCATCATCTTGGCCATACCGCCTTTGGCGGAGAATTTCTTCATCATCTTCTGCATCTGCTTGTGCTGCTTGATCAAGCGTCCGATGTCCTGCACCTGGGTGCCGGAACCCATGGCGATCCGACGCTTGCGCGAACCGCTGATCAGCTCAGGGTCGCGGCGCTCGGCCGGGGTCATGGAATTGATGATGGCTTCCATCTGCTTGAACTGCTTCTCGGCCGCGCCCTGGGCATTGCCCATCTGCGCCAGATTGACCCCGCCGATATTCGGCAGCTTGTCCATCAGGCCACCGAGGCCGCCCATGTTCTTCATCTGTTGCAGCTGGTCGCGGAAGTCTTCGAGGTCGAAGCCTTTGCCTTTCTTCAGCTTTTTAGCCAGCTTGTCGGCTTTGTCCTTGTCGAGGGTCTGTTCGGCCTTCTCGATCAGGCTGAGCACGTCGCCCATGCCGAGGATACGCGAAGCAATCCGCTCCGGGTGGAACGGCTCGAGCGCTTCGCTCTTCTCGCCCATACCGATGAACTTGATCGGCTTGCCGGTGATGGCCCGTACCGACAGCGCGGCACCGCCACGGGCGTCGCCGTCGACCTTGGTCAGGATCACCCCGGTCAGCGGCAGCGCATCGCCAAACGCCTTGGCGGTGTTGGCGGCGTCCTGGCCGGTCATGGCGTCGACCACGAACAGCGTCTCCACGGGCTTGATCGCCGCGTGCAGTTGCTTGATCTCGGCCATCATCTCGTCGTCGATGTGCAGACGACCGGCGGTGTCGACGATGACCACGTCGATGAATTTGAGGCGGGCTTCCTTGATCGCCGCTTCGGCGATGTCCACCGGCTTCTGGCTGAGGTCGGACGGGAAGAAGGTCACGCCGATGTCGCCAGCCAGGGTTTCCAGCTGCTTGATGGCCGCCGGACGGTAAACGTCGGCCGAGACCACCATCACGGTTTTCTTCTTGCGCTCTTTGAGGAAGCGCGCCAGCTTGCCGACGGTGGTGGTTTTACCCGCCCCCTGCAGACCGGCCATCAGCACCACTGCCGGCGGCACGGCGCTGAGGTTCAAGTCTTCGTTGGCGGCGCCCATCAGGCTTTCGAGCTCGGCCTGGACGATCTTCACGAACGCCTGGCCCGGGGTCAGGCTGCGCGACACTTCGGTGCCGACCGCGCGGTCCTTGACCGAATTGACGAAGTCCTTCACCACCGGCAAGGCGACGTCGGCTTCGAGCAACGCCATGCGCACTTCACGCAGGGTGTCTTTGATATTGTCCTCGGTCAGCTTGGCCTTGCCGGTGACATGGCGCAGCGTCTGCGAGAGACGGTCGGTCAGGTTTTCAAACATGCGCGATCCTTTGAGGCCCTTATGGAGACCGAAGTGATGGCTGCCGGAACAAGGAAAAACAGCGCCTGGCGAGCCTGCGGCGTGGGCAGGTCGCGGATTATAGCGGAGACTGCATGCCGCCACTAGCGCCACGGTCTTTCGTGGACTGGGGGTTCTATGCCAAACTCAGCGCCTTTCGGGCTTGCCTAACAGGACTTATGCTCCCTTTGTCACCCAGTTTGCTGACCAGCCTCGCCGCCGCCTTCATCTACGCCGCTGCGACCCTCTATCAAGGCACCCGCCTGCGCCAGGGCGCCAAGGCGAACAAACGCCTGCTGGTCGGGCTCGGCGTGATCGCCGTGATCGCCCACGCGGTGAGCCTGCTCACCCACCTGATGACCCCGATCGGCCTGGGCCTGGACTTTTTCAACGCCGCCAGCCTGATCGCCGTCGCCGTGATCGCCCTGACCCTGGTGGCCTGCTCGCGCATCCCGGTGGAAAACCTGCTGCTCCTGCTGTTCCCGCTGGGCCTGCTGACGGTGCTGCTGGCGCAGTTCGCGCCCTCGGGCACGGTGCAGATCATCGACGAGGAACCGGGCATCCTCGCGCATATCCTGCTGTCGATCCTGGCCTACGGCATGTTCACCATCGCAGTGTTCCAGGCCCTGCTCCTGCTGCTGCAGGACCACCAGCTGAAAAACAAGCACCCTTCCGGTCTGATCCGCAACTTCCCGCCGCTGCAAACCATGGAAAGCCTGCTGTTCGGCTTCCTCTGGGCAGGCTGGAGCCTGCTGTCGCTGTCGTTGATCTCCGGCTGGCTGTTCGTCGAGAACCTGTTCGCCCAGCACCTGGTGCACAAGACCCTGCTGGCCTGCCTGGCCTGGGTGGTGTTCAGCGTGCTGCTGTGGGGGCGCAATCGCCTCGGCTGGCGCGGGCACAAGGCGATCCGCTGGACCCTGGCCGGTTTCTGCCTGCTGATGCTGGCCTATTTCGGCAGCAAGCTGGTCCGCGAATACATCCTGCATATCTGACGGGCATACAAGACCATGGACAACCTGCCCGCCGGGCCAATGCTCGCCGTATTGGCCCTGCTGATTCTCTGGTCGGCGCTGTTTACCGCCGTTGAAGTCGCGCAGCATCAGCTCGCCGCCCTGCGCCCGCCCTCGCGCACGGGTGAAAAACCCTCCGCCAGGATGAAGTTCCCCCGCGACAGCTTGATCCTGTGCAATACCCTGTGTCGGGTCGTGGTCGTGATCATTGGCACCCTGCTGTCGATCCTCGAGTGGGGCCAGCATGGGCCCTGGCTGGCCTGCCTGGGCGCCACGGTGTTGCTGCTGGTCTTCGCCGACTACCTGCCGCGCCTGCTCGCCGTCCGTTATCCCGAACCGATCCTGGCCACCGGCAATGCGTTGCTGAGCATTCCGCTGAAAATCCTCTACCCGGCAGCCTGGTTGCTGAACGGTATCGCCCGACTGTTGCTGCGCCCTTTCATCAGCAAGGCCGGCGCGGTCAAGCAGAACGATGAAGACCAGCCGCCCCTCGATCCGGAAGACGAACCGGAACATCCGCCGCGCAACCAGTCGCTGTCCAGCATCCATGCGCTGAACAACATCACGGTCAACGACATCCTGGTACCGCGCAGCGAAGTGGATGGGATCAACCTCGACGACTCCATCGAGGAAATCACCGCGCAGCTGTTGAAGAACCGCCGTACCCGCCTGCCGGTGTTCCACAACGATATCAACCAGGTCGAGGCGGTGATCAATACCCGCCAGATCCTCAATCTGCTGTTCGATGCCAGCCTGACCAAAGCGGCCCTGCTCGCCGCCTGCCACGAGCCGTATTTCGTCCCGGAAAGCACGCCGCTGCAACTGCAACTGCTGAATTTCCACAAGCAGCAACGGCGCCTGGGCATGGTGGTGGACGAATACGGTGAAGTGCTGGGCATCGTCACCCTGGAAGATATCCTCGAAGAAATCGTCGGCGAATTCGAAAGCGAACACAGCCTCGACAACCCGCACATCCATCCGCAGGCCGATGGCCGGCTGGTGATCGAAGGTGCCGCATCGATTCGCGAGCTGAACAAGAGCCTGGGCTGGCACCTGCCCAGCGACGGCCCGAAAACCCTCAACGGCCTGGTCACCGAAGCGCTGGAAACCATTCCGGAGAGCGCCGTGTGCCTGAAGATCGGCCGTTACCGCCTGGAAATCCTCGAAACCGAGGACAACCGGGTCAGCCGGGTGCTGGTCTGGCATACCAGCTCTACCCCAGCGGTGACCCCGCCCCTCTGACCGATTCGAAAACACCGCCTCCCTTGTAGGAGCCGGCTTGCTGGCGATGAGGCCAGGAAGCCTTGCATCGTTTCGACGGACGCCATCGCCAGCAAGCCGGCTCCTACAGTGTGGTGTTTCAACGCCAAGTCTCGCCGACCTCAGGCCTGCCACACGGACTGCAAGGCCTTCGCTCTTGTTTGATCCGTCAGCGCCTTCCTATAATCGGACCGGCTTACCCAGCCCAGCCGGACCGCCTGCTTACCCGCAACCCGCGCCCTCCGGCCCCACACGTTGTGACAATCCGACGTTGGCTCGAACCTTGAGCCGCGCGGGACCAGCCCTTATCCCTGGGCGTTCAATACTAATAATTCGCACGCGCAAGACTTTCAGGGACGCCCGCAATGACTTCCAGCAGCACCTTTGACACTGCCACGCCGAGCAAACCGCTGAACTCGACCGCCCGGGTGGCGACCGCCAGCTTTATCGGCACGGCCATCGAGTTCTACGACTTCTACGTCTATGCCACCGCCGCCGCCCTGGTGATCGGCCCGGTGTTTTTTCCCCAGACCGACAGCACCGCGCAGATGCTCTCGGCCTTCCTGACCTTCGGCATCGCCTTCCTTGCCCGCCCGCTGGGCTCGATCCTGTTCGGTCACTTTGGTGACCGCATCGGGCGTAAATCGACGCTGGTCGCTTCGTTGCTGCTGATGGGCGTGTGCACCACGCTGATCGGCGTACTGCCCGGCTACGCGACCATTGGTGCCTGGGCACCGATCCTCTTGTGCCTGTTGCGCTTCGGCCAGGGCCTGGGGCTTGGCGGGGAATGGGGCGGGGCCGCGCTGCTGGCAACCGAAAACGCCCCCGAAGGCAAGCGCGCCTGGTTCGGCATGTTTCCGCAACTGGGCCCTTCGATCGGCTTTCTCGCCGCCAACGGCTTGTTCCTGATCCTGGCCATGACCCTGAGCGACGAACAATTCCGCTCCTGGGGCTGGCGCATTCCGTTCCTGCTCAGCGCCGCGCTGGTGATGGTCGGCCTGTATGTGCGCCTCAAGCTCGAGGAAACGCCGATCTTCGCCAATGCCGTGGCCCGCCAGGAACGGGTGAAAATGCCGCTGGTCGAGCTCTTCAGCCGCTATTGGGCACCGGTGCTGCTCGGCTCACTGGCCATGGTGGTGTGTTACGCGCTGTTCTATATCTCGGCGGTGTTTTCCCTGAGCTATGGCGTGGCCAACCTTGGCTACAGTCGCGAGACCTTCCTCGGGCTGCTGTGTTTTGCCGTGTTGTTCATGGCCGCGGCCACGCCACTGGCGGCCTGGGCCAGCGACCGCTTCGGGCGCAAGCCGGTGCTGATTCTTGGCGGGGTGCTGGCACTGCTGTCCGGCTTTACCATGGAGCCGTTGCTGGGCCACGGCTCGACCACGGGCGTCGCGCTGTTCCTGTGCCTTGAGCTGTTTCTGATGGGGATCACTTTCGCGCCGATGGGGGCGTTGCTGCCGGAGCTGTTTCCGACCCACGTGCGTTATACCGGCGCATCGGCGGCGTATAACCTGGGCGGCATCGTCGGGGCTTCGGCCGCACCGTTCTTTGCCCAGAAGCTGGTGGCGATGGGCGGCTTGAGTTGGGTCGGCGGGTATGTATCAGGGGCGGCGGCGTTGAGCCTGATTGCGATTTTCTGCTTGAAGGAGACGCGCTACAACGATTTGAACAAGGTGGGCTGACAGACCATCGATCATTCCCACGCAGGGCGTGGGAATGATCAGCACAACAGGGGTTACAGCTCGACCACAACCGCCTGAGCAGCACGGGTCGCCTTGGCCCGCGCGGCTTCGATCGACTCGTCCCGCGCCAGGGCCACGCCCATGCGGCGCTGGCCGTTGACTTCCGGCTTGCCGAACAGACGCAAGGCGGTATCCGGCTCGCTCAACGCCATACCGAGGTTGGCGAACGCAGTCTGGGTCGACTGCCCTTCCACCAGGATCACCGCCGACGCCGACGGACCGAACTGACGGATCAACGGGATCGGCAAGCCGAGAATCGCCCGGGCATGCAGCGCAAACTGCGACAGGTCCTGGGAAATCATGGTCACCATGCCGGTGTCATGAGGGCGCGGCGAGACTTCGCTGAACCACACCTGGTCGCCCTTGATAAACAACTCGACGCCAAACATGCCGCGCCCGCCCAGGGCCTCTGTCACCGCCTTGGCGACCCGCTCCGACTCGGCCAAAGCCAACGGGCTCATGGCCTGGGGCTGCCAGGATTCCTGGTAGTCACCTTTCTCCTGACGGTGGCCGACCGGCGCGCAAAAGGTGGTGCCGCCCACATGACGAACGGTCAGCAGGGTGATTTCGTAGTCGAAGTCGATAAAACCCTCGACGATCACCCGGCCCTTACCGGCACGTCCGCCTTCCTGGGCGTAGTCCCAGGCCTTCTGCACATCGTCGACGCTGCGCAGCAGGCTCTGGCCCTTGCCCGAAGAACTCATCACCGGCTTGACCACACACGGGAAGCCCAGGTCGGTAACGGCCTGGCTGTAGGCCTCGAAGGTGTCGGCGAAGTGGTACGGCGAGGTCGGCAGCTGCAACTCTTCGGCGGCCAGGCGACGGATGCCTTCACGGTTCATGGTCAGTTGCGCGGCACGGGCGGTCGGCACCACGGTGAAGCCTTCGGCTTCCAGTTCCACCAGGGTGGCGGTGGCGATGGCTTCGATTTCCGGGACGATGAAATGCGGCTTCTCGGCCTCGATCACCGCCCGCAGGGCCGCGCCGTCGAGCATATTGATCACGTGGCTGCGATGGGCCACCTGCATGGCCGGCGCATCGGCGTAACGGTCAACGGCAATCACTTCGACGCCCAGGCGTTGCAGCTCGATCACCACTTCCTTGCCCAGCTCACCACAGCCACAGAGCAATACGCGAGTCGCGGTCGACGACAGTGGAGTTCCGATACGGGTCATTTCAGGTCCTCAAGGAAGCAGATCAACGACAGCGCCTGGACAATCAGGCACCTGTCGGGAAGAAAGGCCGGCATTTTACATGAACTGGACGGGACATGAACCGAAGTGGCGTGGCTTCAGCTGGAAAGCGCCGCCTTGCGCATCCGCCAGGCCATGGCCAGCCAGACGCAGGTCACGCCGGCGAACTTCGAGCCCAGGGCGGTGAGGATCACCCCCGGGGTCAGCGCGCCGATCAGGCCGAAGAAGATAAAGGTGTCCAGCGGGATGCTCAGTGCCGAACTTATCCACAGGCGATCGTGCAGCGGGCGCTTGGTGATGCTGAAGACCAGCCAGTCGATGCATTCGGAGATGGCGAAGGCGGTGGCACTGGCCAGGGCGATGGCCGGCTCGGAGGTGAAGTAGGACAGCAGCAGCGCCGCGATCATCGCGACAATCGCACCGTGGCCGAAACGGGTCTGGACCATGTCGCGCAGGATAAACACCAACCCGCCCCAGGCCGACCAGATGATGTCCAGGTGCGGCGCGGCGGAGAAGGCGAAGTTGATCAGCACGACGCTGGCGATGTAGGCGATAAGAAAGAGCATGGGTTGCAGACTACCTTGTCTATGTAGCCGTATAGGGTACGTCAGCAACC
Source organism: Pseudomonas sp. QS1027 (assembly GCF_002814235.1). Classification (GTDB taxonomy): domain Bacteria; phylum Pseudomonadota; class Gammaproteobacteria; order Pseudomonadales; family Pseudomonadaceae; genus Aquipseudomonas. Next base: position 26,972 of record NZ_PHSU01000048.1, read on the forward strand.
GCACAGGGCCAAGCTCAAGACTTTGTCGGCATCCACAACAACCCACCGGCCTTGGCCCGCTCATGACAGCGCCCGAGCACCTCGCGGCGCTCGTTGTTGTCCATGCGGCTCCAGCGGGTGATCTCCTCGACCGTGCGCTGGCAACCGATGCAGATGTCCTGTTCATCCAGCGCGCAGATGCTCACGCAAGGCGAAGGCAGCGGACGTTCGGGCGTGCTCATGCTTCGTCAACCGCCAGGTCGCGGGCATAACGCTGGGCGTTGTGCACATAGTGGGCCGCGCTAGCTTCGAGCATTTTCTTCTGCGCCTCGGTCAACTCGCGGACCACCTTGCCCGGCGAGCCCATCACCAGCGAACCGTCGGGGATTTCCTTGTTCTCGCCGATCAGGGCATTGGCGCCGATGATGCAGTGCTTGCCGATCTTCGCGCCGTTGAGGATCACCGCGTTGATCCCGATCAGGCTGTAGTCGTCCACCGTGCAGCCATGGAGCATGGCGTTGTGGCCAATGGTCACCCCGGTGCCGATGGTCAGCGGATAGCCCATGTCGGTGTGCATCACCGTGCCATCCTGGACGTTGCTGTTACGGCCGATCAGGATCAGTTCGTTGTCGCCACGCAACACCGCGTTGAACCAGACACTGGCGCCCTCCTCCAGCCGGACCTTGCCGACCAGGGTCGCATTGGGCGCCACCCAGCTCTGCGGATGCGTCTCGACCCGGGCATCGCCCAGACGGTATTTCATAGGGTTGTCCTCAAGGCTCACGACCACCTGAACGGCGGTTCTAGATGTTGATAAAGCGTTCAGGGGGATTGTGCAGGCTGATCTGGGCGTCATACAACAGGTTGACCAGTTCGACGATCATGATCGCCGTCAGCCCCCAGATCTTGTACTCGCCAAAGCGGTAGCTGGGCACGTACCAGCTGCGCCCCTGGTAGTCGATGCGATGGGTATGCTCGCGCGGGTCCTGGCGGAAAAACTCCAGGGGCACATTGAACACCGCGGCGATCTCGGCGTCGTTGGCCCGATAGTCGACAAAGTCCGGTACTACCCCGACGTAAGGCGTGACCTTGATGCCATGCAGGGAGATCAATGGACTGAGGGGCCCGATGATTTCCACCAGCCCCGGCGGCAGGCCGATTTCTTCTTCGGCTTCGCGCAGGGCGGTGAAGACCAGGTCCGGATCCTCCGGATCACGGCGCCCGCCGGGAAAGGCCACCTCGCCACCGTGGGTCGACAGGCCGCTGGCGCGCAGGGTCAGCACCAGCTCAGGTTCGTCACTACGGGTAATAGGCACCAGTACCGCCGCCTCGGGAAAACGACGGTCCGTTTCCAGGGGGCGGGGCGTATGGCTGCTGACCCGTCGAAGTAACTCATCCAGCATGGCTGATCTCGATTTGCGGCTTACCCGGCATCATGCACCAAAAGAAGTGGCCTGCCCAAGCCCCGGACGTTGCCATGTCGCGAAAGCACAACTTGCCGACAGACCGCCGCCCACGCGAAGATAGGCGCATTGCCAAGAGAATCCAGCATGAAGTTCTGTAGCCAATGCGGCAAACCGGTGAGTCAACGCATACCCGAGGGCGACACGCGCCTGCGTTTTGTCTGCGACCACTGCGACACCATTCATTACCAGAACCCCAATATCGTCGCCGGCTGCCTGCCGGTCTGGGGCACCCAGGTCCTGCTCTGCCGCCGTGCCATCGAGCCGCGCCGGGGTTACTGGACCTTGCCCGCGGGCTTTATGGAAAACGGCGAGACCGTGGAACAGGCCGCTCGCCGGGAAACCCTGGAAGAGGCTTGCGCGCAGGTGCGTAACCTGAGCATCTATACACTGATCGACGTACCGCATATCAACCAGGTGCATGTGTTCTACCGTGCCGAACTGGTGGACCTGGAATTTGCCGCCGGCGAAGAAAGCCTGGAAGTCCGCCTGTTCGAAGAACACGAGATCCCCTGGTCCGAACTGGCGTTCCGCACCGTGGGACGGACCCTGGAATGCTTCTACGCCGACCGCCCGACCGAGCAGTACCCGGTTCGCAGCGAAGCCGTGCCGCCCATGGCGCCACGCGGCACTGCCCAATAATCAGAAACGTTTCACCTTCAGGGATACCGTTTTAATGCGCTGGTTGTTCGTTGTCTTCTGCCTGTCGTTCGCCGCTCTGTCCCAGGCCTCCGCCGCCGACCCGCTGAACGGCAAAATCATCGAGAAGATCCTGGTTCTCAAGTCCGCCCATCAGTTGCAACTGATCAGTGACGGCAAGCCACTGAAGACCTATCGCATTTCCCTGGGCCGAAACCCCAAGGGCCAGAAACTCATCGCCGGCGACCGCCGCACGCCCGAAGGCTTCTATTGGGTGGACTGGCGCAAGACCAGCGACAAATACAATCTGTCGATGCACCTGTCCTACCCCAATATCAGCGACTCGGCCCGCGCCCGCCGTGAAAACGTGGACCCCGGCGGCATGATCATGATCCACGGCACCCCGGATTCCGAGGACTACCCGGAACAGCTGTTCCACACCCTGGACTGGACCGACGGCTGCGTGGCCATGCGCAACGTCGATATGCGCGAGGTCTGGAACCTGGTCAAGGACGGCACCATGGTAGAAATCCGCCCCTGAGCCGAACCACCCTGATACCACTGACTCATCCAACGCCCGTCATGCTCCCCATGACGGGCGTTTTTATTGCACTCGAAGGAAACCACTGGCATTGACATGGTATTCAAGTGGTATTACTTTAATCACCACTGTCCGAGTGCAAAATTTCTAACAAACGCACAGGAAAAATCCTACATGAACGACATCCTCGCCCTGCGACCCGACGAGTCCCAGCCGACACCGCTCTACCTGCAACTGGCGCGCAACCTGGAAGCGGCGATTCATGCCGGCCAGTGGAAAGCCGAACAGGCATTGCCCTCGGAGCGCAACCTGAGCGAGCTGTTGAGTATTTCCCGCGTCACCGCGCGCAAGGCCCTGGAAGTCCTCCTGGAACAAGGCCTGATCCGTCGCAGCCAGGGCTCCGGAACCTTTATCACCCCACGCCTGGAACAACCCCTCTCCCGCCTGTCGAGTTTCAGCGAACGCCTGCGGGCCAAGGGTTTTGTCCCCGGCTCGCGCTGGCTGGAACGCGAGATCGCCTTGCCGAGCCATGAGGAACTGATCCGCCTGGCGTTGTCGCCACGGGACCAGGTGACCCGGCTCAAGCGCCTGCGCACCGCCGACGACACCGTCATGGCCATCGAGATGAGCACCCTGCCCGCCGCCCTGCTGCCCGATCCCGAGGCCGTCGGCGATTCGCTCTACGCCTTCCTCGACAGCATCGGCCGTCCGGTGGTACGGGCCCTGCAACACATTCGCGCGATCAACGCCTCGGCCGAATTCGCCGCGCTGGTGGGCATCGAGCCCGGCACCGCGATGCTGCTGATGACCCGTGTCGGCTACCTCGAGGACAACACCCCCATCGAGCTGACCGACACCTACTGCCGTAACGACTACTACGACTTCGTCGCCGAACTGCGGCGTTAGCCTGTTCAGAGAGCCTGCCATGTCCGAAGACAACATTCTCACCCCGCAAGGCTGGATTCGCGGCCGCTTGCTGCACCAGCACGGCAAGGTCACGCAGATCGAGGGCACACCCTGCGATCCGAGTGAAAACGACCTGCCGTACCTGCTGCCCGGTTTTATCGACCTGCACGTCCACGGCGGCGGCGGCAAGGACATCATGCAGGGTGGCGACGCCTTCGAGACCATCGCCCGCACCCACCTGCGCTTCGGCACCACCTCGCTGCTGGCCACCACCATGACCGCGCCGCCCGAGGAAATCAGCGAGATCCTCGGCCAACTCGGGGCCTATTGCGAACAGCGCCAGCCCGGCACCGCCCGGGTCCTCGGCGTGCACCTGGAAGGCCCGTTCATCAACCCCGGCAAACTCGGCGCGCAACCGAACTTCGCCCACACCGCGATCAGCGCCGAAGTCGAGGACTACCTGCGCCTGGCGCCGATCCGGGTGATCACCATCGCCCCGGAAATCGCCGGCCATGCCGCGTTGATCCGTGACCTCAGCGCACGGGGCATCCGCATGCAGATCGGCCATACCCTGGGCAGCTACGAAGAAGGTGTCGCCGCCCTCGAAGCCGGCGTCACCAGCTTCACCCACCTGTATAACGCCATGAGCCCGCTGCATCACCGCGAGCCCGGTATCGTCGGCGCCGCCCTGGCCCACGCCCGTTATGCCGAACTGATCCCCGACCTGCTGCATGTGCACCCCGGCGCCATGCGCGTGGCCCTGCGCTCGATTCCCTGCCTGTATTGCGTCACCGATTCCACGGCGGCGGCCGGCATGCCCGACGGCGAGTACAAGCTGGGCAGCCACACCGTGACCAAATGCCTGGGCGGCGTACGCCTGGCGGACGGCACCCTGGCCGGCAGCACCCTGACCATGGACCAGGCCCTGCGCAACCTGGTGAAGATCGGCCTGCCCCTGGCCGAAGCCTCGCAACGCCTCTCGCAATTCCCCGCCGACTACCTCGGCCTGCCCGAGCGCGGACGCCTGCAAACCGGCAGTTGGGCCGACTGCGTGCGCCTGGACCGTTCACTGACACTGACCTCGATCATGGTCGAAGGAGAAGTCCAATGACTTCCAGAATGCTTGAAGAGGCGCTGTCGGCCCACGAGGCGGTCAGCCGCCAGTTGCAACAGCTCGATACACGGCTGATGGCCCTCGGCGCGCGGCTGCGCGAGCAACCGCCGCAGGTGGTGATGACCGTCGCCCGTGGCAGCTCCGACCACGCCGCGAGCTACTTCGCCTATATCGCCATGCAGCAGACCGGGGTCCCGGTGGCTTCCCTGCCAATGTCGGTGGTGACCCTGCAACACTCGCCGCTGCAAGTCAGCGGCCAGGCGGTGCTGGCCTTTTCCCAGTCCGGCCAGAGCCCTGATCTGGTGGACAGCCTGTGCCTGCTGCGTGAACGCGGCGCGCTGACGGTGGCCCTGGTCAACGCCGCGGACTCGCCACTGGAGGCCGCCTGTGAATATGCGATCCCGCTGCTGGCCGGGCCGGAACAAAGCGTGGCAGCGACCAAAAGCTTTATCGCCACCCTCAGCGCCAGTGCGCGGCTGCTCGGCCACTGGCACCAGGACCCGGCCTTGCTCGCCGCCGGAGAAGCCCTGCCGCAAGGCCTGCGCCAGGCCGCGACCCGCGACTGGAGCAAGGCCATCGAGACCCTGCGCGACTGCGAACGGCTGATGGTGATCGGTCGTGGCGCCGGTTTCGCCATCGCCCAGGAAGCGGCACTGAAATTCAAGGAAACCTCGGCGATCCAGGCCGAAGCCTTCAGCAGCGCGGAAGTCCGCCACGGCCCCATGGCCCTGATCGACGCCGGCTACCCGTTGCTGGTCTTCGCCCCACGCGGCGCGGAACAAGCCGGGCTGCTCAAGCTCGCCGCCGAGATGCGCCAGCGCGGTGCCCGGGTGTTGCTGGCAGCGCCACCGGACGTGGCCGAACGCGACCTGGACCTGTGTTGCGCCGAACACCCGGCCCTCGATCCGATCCTCGCAATCCAGAGTTTCTACGTGATGGCCGCCCACCTGGCCGTGGCCCGTGGCATGGACCCCGACCAACCGCGCCACCTGAGCAAAGTCACCCGTACCCACTGACGAGTACAGCGCCATGCATAACAAGAACAACATCACCCTCAGCGCACCGTTGAGCGGGCCCGTGTTCCCGCTTGCCGAGGTCGACGATGCGGTATTCGCCAGCGGTGCCATGGGCCCGGGGCTGGCCATCGACCCGCTCAACGATTGCCTGCATGCGCCTTGTGCCGGCGAGATCATTCATATCGCCCGAACGCGGCACGCCCTGACCCTGCGCGCCGACAACGGCGCCGAACTGCTGCTGCACCTGGGCCTGGACACGGTCGAGCTGCAAGGCGAGGGTTTTACCCTGCTGGTCGAGGCCGGCGCCCGGGTGCAGGACGGCCAGGCCTTGCTGCGGGTCGACCTGGACCGGGTGGCCCGGCAGTGCAAAAGCCTGGTGAGCCTGGTGGTCCTGACCAACGGCGAACACTACGACCTGCTGCCCGTGGCCCAGGGCCAGGTCAAGGTCGGTGAACCCTTGCTACGGATCGTGCCGCGCCAGAACGCCGAGCAGCATGCCTCCACCCCGATGACGGACACCGACGAAGTCCGCGGCAGCGCCCGGGTCGCCCATCACGGCGGCCTGCATGCACGCCCGGCAGCCTTGCTGCGCCAGACCGCGCAGGGCTTCCATTGCAGCGCGCGCCTGCATCTGGGCGATAAATCCGCCGCCCTCGACAGCCTGATCGGCATCATGGGCCTCAGCGTCGGCGAACAGCAGGAAGTGCAGATCAGTTGCCAGGGCCCGGACCGCGAAGCCGCACTGCTGGCCCTGCTGAATGTGCTGCGTACGCCTTTGAAAGATGCGGGCCATTCGGCGCCACCGCCGCTCAACACGACCCCGCAGCAACCGAGCGAAGACGGCGTTCTCCTGGGCGTGTGCGCCTCGCCCGGCCTGGTCAGTGGCCCGCTGGTACGCCTGGCCGCCATCACCCTGGCGCCGGACGCCGGCCAGCACCGCGCCGATGAGCAACTGCAAGCGCTGGACGCCGCGCTGGAAAAGGTCCGCTCGGATATCCACGGTACGCTGTTGCAGGCCCGCCAGCGTAAAGCCGTCGAAGAAGAAGCGATCTTCAATGCCCACCTCGCCCTGCTCGAAGACCCAGCGCTACTGGATGCCGCCAGCCACGCCATCGAAGCCGGTCAGGCCGCCAGTCACGCCTGGGACCAGTCGATCGAAGCGCAATGCCAGGTCCTGCTCAATCTCGGCAACCCACTGCTGGCCGAGCGTACCAACGACCTGCGTGACCTCAGGCAACAGGTGCTGCGAGTCCTGCTGGGCGAAGCCGCAGACTATAACCTGCCTCCCGGCGCCATCGTCGCCGCGCAGGAACTGACCCCCTCGGACCTGCTGCTGCTCAGCCAGCAACAGGTCGCCGGGCTGTGCATGGCCGCCGGCGGCGCGACCTCCCACGTGGCGATCCTCGCCCGGAGCAAGGGCCTGCCCTGCCTGGTCGCGCTAGGAAGCGGGCTGCTGGATATCGAGCCCGGCCAGGTGGTGGTCCTCGACGCCGACCAGGGCCGCCTCGAACTGAGCCCCGATGCAGCCCGCCGCGAAGGTGTCGCCCTGGCCCACGGGCAGCAGCAACTGCGCCGCCAGCAACAACAATCCCAGGCCCAGTTGCCGGCCGACACCCGCGATGGCCTGCGCATCGAGGTCGCAGCCAATGTCGCCTCGGCCGCCGAAGCCGGCGAGGCCCACCAGCAGGGTGCCGATGGCGTCGGCCTGTTGCGCACCGAGTTCCTCTTCGTCGACCGCCGCAGCGCGCCGGATCAGGAGGAACAACGCAGTGCCTACCAGGGCGTGATGGACGCCATGGGCTACCGACCGGTGATCATCCGCACCATCGATGTCGGTGGCGACAAGCAACTCGACTACCTGCCGCTGCCGATGGAAACCAATCCGGTGCTGGGCCTGCGGGGCATCCGCCTGAGCCAGGCCCAGCCGGAACTGCTCGACCAGCAACTGCGCGCCCTGCTCCAGGTCAGCCCACTGCAACGCTGCCGGATCCTGCTGCCGATGATCAGCGAAGTCGACGAACTGCTGCAGGTGCGGCGACGCCTGGATGAGCTGGCCACCGAGATGGGGCTCAACCTGCGCCCGGAACTGGGGGTGATGATCGAAGTACCTTCCGCCGCCCTGCTGGCCGAACAACTGGCCGAGCACGCGGACTTCCTCTCCATCGGCACCAACGACCTGTCGCAATACACCCTGGCCATGGACCGCGACCACGCCGGCCTCGCCGCCCGGGTCGATGCCCTGCACCCGGCCCTGCTGCGGCTGATGGCCCAGACCTGCGCCGGTGCCGCCGTGCATCAACGTTGGGTCGGGGTCTGCGGCGCACTGGCCTCCGATCCGCTGGCGACCCCGATGCTGATCGGCCTGGGGGTCACCGAGCTGTCCGTGAGCACCCCGCAAATTGGCGAAATCAAGGCGCGGGTCCGCGACCTGGATGCCGCCGAATGTCGGCGGATCGTCCCGTCGCTGCTGCAACTGGGCAGCGCCGCGAAAGTCCGTGAAGCCTGTCGCCAACACTGGCCCCTGGGCTGATTGATCCAGGGCCTGCACACAACAACAAGAAGGAGACACGTCATGTACCAGTTCTTCATCGAAGGTCTGCAACGCCTGGGACGGGCGTTGATGCTCCCCATCGCCATCCTGCCGATTGCCGGCCTGCTGCTGCGCCTGGGCGATACCGACCTGCTGAACATCGCGATCATCCACGATGCCGGCAACACCATCTTCGCCAACCTCGCGCTGATCTTCGCCATCGGCATCGCCGTCGGTTTCGCCCGCGACAACAACGGCACCGCCGGGCTGGCCGGGGCCATCGGTTACCTGGTGCTGATCGCCACCCTCAAGGTGCTCGATGCGAGCATCAACATGGGCATGCTCGCCGGGATCATCAGCGGCTTGCTGGGCGGTGCGCTGTACAACCGTTTCAAGGACATCAAGCTGCCGGAGTACCTGGCGTTCTTCGGCGGGCGGCGCTTCGTGCCGATTGTCACCGGATTCTCGGCGGTGGCCCTGGGGGTGGTGTTCGGCTTTATCTGGCCGCCGATCCAGAGCGCCATCAACAGCCTCGGCCTGCTGATGGTCGAGAGCGGCAGCCTCGGCGCCTTCGTCTTCGGCGTCTTCAACCGGCTGCTGATCGTCACCGGCTTGCACCACATCCTCAACAATATGATGTGGTTCGTGTTCGGCAGCTACACCTCGCCCGAGACCGGACTGGCGGTGACCGGCGACCTGGCGCGTTACTTCGCCGGTGACCCGAAGGCCGGGCAGTTCATGACCGGGATGTTCCCGGTGATGGTCTTCGGCCTGCCGGCGGCTTGCCTGGCGATGTACCGCAATGCCCTGCCGGAACGGCGCAAGCTGATGGGCGGGCTGCTGCTGTCGATGGCCCTGACCTCGTTCCTCACCGGGGTGACCGAGCCGATCGAATTCGCCTTCATGTTCCTTGCGCCGATGTTGTATGTGCTGCACGCCTTGCTGACGGGTCTGTCGATGGCCGTGACCAACGCGCTGAATATCCACCTGGGCTTTACCTTCTCCGGCGGCGCCATCGACATGGCCCTGGGCTGGGGCAAATCGACCAACGGCTGGCTGGTGTTCCCGGTGGGGTTGGCCTATGCCCTGCTGTACTACTTCGTCTTCGATTTCTGCATCCGTCGCTTCGACCTGAAGACCCCAGGGCGCGAGAACATCGCCAGTGCGACCGCCACCCGGATACTCAGCGAAAACCAGCGGGCAGCGGCTTATATCCAGGCCCTGGGCGGGGCGGCCAACCTGCTGACGGTCGGCGCCTGCACCACGCGTCTGCGGGTCGAGTTGCTGGACCGGGACAAAGCCATGGACGCCGAGCTGAAAAGCCTTGGAGCGATGGCGGTGGTGCGGCCGGGTCATGGCGGCAGCCTGCAAGTGGTGGTCGGGCCATTGGCGGACAGTATCGCCGATGAAATCCGTTTGGCGTTGTCCCTGACCGATTCGATCGACGTCGCGGTGAGTGCGCCGGTGCCGGCCGAATCGATCGCGATCAGCGTGCAGCAGCTTCAGCAATGGCTGGACGCACTGGGCGGGAAAGACAATGTGCTGGCATTGGAATGCGTGGCCCAGACGCGGCTACGGGTACAGCTCGAGGATGTTCGGCGGCTATCGGAGGCGGATCTGAAAGTCCTCGGCTGCCAAGGTGTCAGCCAGATGGAAGGCGGGGCCTGGCATGTATTGGTGGGGAGTCGGGCCAGCGGCATCAGCGAAGCGCTGAGGGCACTATTGAACCGCAGGGAAACCTGTGCAGTGCCACTCTAGCCGCCGGCCACATGGGCTGTCGCGCCAGCGATAATCTACACTCAGAACTCACTCAGCGGATTGAGGCTCCGCTCCGCGAAGCCTCAATCCGCGCAAGTGGTGAAAGGTGTCACGTCGAAGAATGTGTAGTCATGAGTATGTGATTCGGCATGGCTTGACCGTTCTGGATGAGGCATAAAATCATGACAAGAAATGGCGGTTTCATACGGGCGACGACTGTCGCGGTGGTGGTGTTGGCGGGCGCGTGGCAGCCGGGCAGTGGCCCATGGGCGGCAGGAGCGCCCCAGGGCGACGAGGAGCCCTGGTATCAAGCCTGGCTCCAGGTCGCGGCGGATACCAGCGTACCGATCCGCGACACCCTGCCCTCCTTGCACTGGCGGACCGACATGGACACGCTCTATCGGGGCGACACCACGGATCAGGGGCTTGAAGCCTTCCAGGTCGGGCTCCTGCCCAAAGCCGTGGGCTTCCCCGAGAACGAGTGGATGTACGACTGGTTCCGCCACGGGGCGGGGGCGGGAAAGTCGGTCTATAGCAGCACCACACGCAGTCAGCAGATCGCCCAGAGCTTCGCCAAGGAATGGGTGTTCGAGTTCAAGGCCCCCCACGGAATCGACCAGGAGAAATCCGGGGGACCTATTGTCAGCGAGGAGGAGATCAGCTTCCCGGGCGGAGTCAAAGGGCGCTTTATCAAGCAGGCGTGCAAGAAGAACGATGCCGCTGATTGCGTCACGAATACGGCCTACCGCGAACCGACCGGCCAGGAGAGCCGACTGGAGGTCGCGGCGATGTCCATCGACTGGAGCCAGCTGACACCTCCAGAAGGTCTGGCCTGGGTAACGAGCAATCAAACCCTCTGGGCGGTCGGCTCCGCGGTCATCAATCCCGTGCAAGGCGCGGATGCGCTGGCCCATGGGTTGCGGGCCTGGAACTCGCAGGCACCGAATTTGAGATTGGGCAGCAACCCGGAATCGCCGGTCTTCACCAACTCGATCGTCGTGGCGTTTCGTGACTATACCGCGGCCAGGAACTGGGCGGTCGCGGATGCGCAGAACGGCGGCTGGGTCTATGAAGTCAAACCCAATAGCGTGGCGGTGGACCTTTCGGGACCTAACACCGGCGGGCGTGAAGGCGCCGTGGCGTTCATCGGCGGTATCAAGGCCGAGCTCCTGACGTCGGCGTGCCGGTTCGAAAAAGGGGTGAGCCTGCCGGTCGAGTGCGTTGGCGAGAGAAAGATGCCCCCAGCGCAAAACTAGGTGGGTTTTCCGAGCGATGCCCAGACAAGCAAAACCCGCCGAGGTGGCGGGTTTTGTGAAAGCGGCAAAGCGGCCCGTAGGCAGACGACCGGTCAGAAATCCGCCAAACGCCAGACTTCATAAGCCGGTGTTTCGTAGGGATGGCTCTGTTTCAGCGCCAGCACCACCGCCTCGATCAGGGCGTCCGCCACCACCAGCTCAACCTTCCACTCCTCCACCTGCTCGACCACACCGGTCTGCCCGAGAAACGGCTGGCTGCCGTCCAACGGGCGAAACTGGCCTTGGCCCAGCACCTGCCACGCGCACTGGTCATAAGCACCGATCCGCCCGCCTCCGGCGGCGAATACGGCGCTCTTGACCTGTTCCACATGGCTCGGCGGCACGAAAAAGCTGAGCTTGTACATGGGCGCTTAGTTCACCCAGACGCGGGCGTTGCGGAACATACGCATCCATGGAGCGTCTTCGTTCCAGTCTTCCGAGCGCCAGGAGTTCTGCACGGCACGGAATACCCGCTCAGGGTGCGGCATCATGATGGTGACGCGACCATCGCGGCTGGTCAGCCCGGTGATCCCCCGCGGCGAGCCGTTCGGGTTGGCCGGGTAGGTCTGGGTGACCTTGCCGTGGTTGTCGACGAAACGCATGGCCACGCAACCCGACAGGTCGGCTTGCAGCAGGGCTTCCTCGCTCTCGAACTCGGCATGACCTTCGCCGTGGGCGATGGCGATCGGCATGCGCGAACCGGCCATGCCCTGCAGGAAGATCGAGTTCGATTCCTGGACCTGCACCATCGCCACCCGCGCTTCGAACTGCTCGGAGCGGTTACGGACGAAGTGCGGCCAGAATTCGCTGCCCGGAATCAGCTCGTGCAGGTTGGACATCATCTGGCAACCGTTGCACACACCCAGGGTGAAGCTGTCGGTGCGCTCGAAGAAGCCCTGGAAGGCATCACGGGCACGGGCGTTGAACAGCGCCGACTTGGCCCAGCCTTCGCCGGCCCCCAGTACGTCACCGTAGGAGAAGCCGCCGCAGGCGACCAGGCCCTTGAACTCGTTCAGGTCGACGCGACCGGCGAGGATATCGCTCATGTGCACGTCGATGGCATTGAAGCCGGCACGGTCGAACGCCGCAGCCATTTCCACCTGGCCGTTGACGCCCTGCTCACGCAGCACGGCAACCTGTGGGCGAATGCCTTTCTTGATGTACGGCGCGGCGATGTCCTGGTTCACATCGAAGCTGGTCTTGTAGCTCAGGCCCGGGTTGCCCTCGTCGAGCAGGACATCGAATTCCTGGTCGGCGCATTCGGCGTTGTCGCGCAGGCGCTGGATGCGGTAGCTGGTTTCCGCCCACTGGCGCTGCAACAGACGACGCTCGCCGGTGAAGACCGTCTCGCCGTCGAAGGTGATGCTGACTTCGCCGTTGTTCAACGGCTGGCCGATCACCGACACACAGTCGCCCAGGCCGGCGGCGCTGAATTGCGCCAGCACGTCCGGGGTGGAATCCTGGCGAACCTGGATCACCGCACCGAGTTCTTCGTTGAACAGGATGGCGGCGAGGTCGGCGGAGGTTTCCGCCACACCGTCGAGGTTCAGGTGCAGGCCGCAATGACCGGCAAAGGCCATTTCCAGCACGGAGGTCAGCAGGCCGCCGTCGGAACGGTCGTGGTAGGCCAGCAGGTGACCGTCGGCGTTGAGGCCCTGGATCACCGCGAAGAAGGCCTTCAGGTCTTCGGCGTCGTCGACGTCCGGAGCCACCTTGCCGAGCTTGCCGTAGACCTGGGCAAGGATCGAAGCACCCATGCGGTTCTGGCCACGACCAAGGTCGATCAGGATCAGATCGGTGGTGCCCTTGTCCATGCGCAGTTGCGGGGTCAGGGTCTGGCGGATATCGGTGACCGGGGCGAAACCGGTCACGATCAGCGACAGCGGCGAGGTCACGCTCTTGTCGGTACCCTCATCGTTCCAGCGAGTGGCCATGGACATGGAGTCCTTGCCCACCGGAATGGTCAGGCCCAGTTCAGGGCACAGTTCCATGCCGACCGCTTTGACGGTGTCGTACAGACGGGCGTCTTCACCCGGATGGCCGGCAGCGGACATCCAGTTGGCCGACAGCTTGATATCGGACAGTTTGCCGATCCGCGAAGCGGCGATGTTGGTCAGGGTTTCGCCGATCGCCATGCGCCCGGAAGCCGGTGCGTTCAGCAGGGCCAGCGGCGTGCGCTCACCCATGGCCATGGCTTCACCGGTGTAGACGTCGAAGCTGGTGGCGGTCACGGCGACGTCAGCCACCGGGACCTGCCACGGGCCGACCATCTGGTCGCGGGAGACCAGGCCGGTAATGGTGCGGTCGCCGATGGTGATCAGGAAGCTCTTGCTCGCCACGGCCGGGTGATGCAGGACGCGCTCGACGCACTCGGCCAGGGCCAGGGTGCTCGGATCGAAATCGTCGCCCAGTTCGCTTTCACGTACCGCCGAACGGTGCATGCGCGGGGCCTTGCCCAGCAGCACTTCCAGGGGCATGTCCACCGGGCTGTTGCCGAAGTGGCTGTCGGTGACCGTCAGTTGTGGCTCGGCAGTGGCCTCGCCGACCACGGCGAACGGGCAACGCTCACGCTCGCAGATCGCCTTGAAGCGTTCGAAGTCCGCTGCGCCGACCGCCAGGACATAACGTTCCTGGGATTCGTTGGACCAGATTTCGTGCGGGGCCATGCCCGGCTCGTCATTGGGAATGTTGCGCAGTTCGAAACGCCCACCGCGATCGCCGTCGTTGACCAGTTCCGGGAAGGCGTTGGACAGACCGCCGGCACCCACGTCGTGGATAAAGCTGATGGGGTTCTTGTCGCCCAGCTGCCAGCAACGGTCGATGACCTCCTGGCAACGGCGTTCCATTTCCGGGTTTTCGCGCTGTACCGAAGCGAAATCCAGGTCCGCCGAACTGGTGCCGGTGGCCATGGAAGAGGCAGCGCCGCCACCCAGGCCGATCAGCATGGCCGGGCCGCCGAGCACGATCAGCTTGGAGCCGACGACGATTTCACCTTTCTGTACGTGCTCGGCGCGGATGTTGCCCATACCGCCAGCCAGCATGATCGGCTTGTGGTAACCGCGCACTTCGTCGCCACGTGGAGTGGTGATGGATTGCTCGAAAGTCCGGAAGTAGCCGGTCAGGGCCGGACGACCGAATTCGTTGTTGAACGCGGCGCCACCCAGTGGGCCTTCGATCATGATGTCCAGCGCGGTGACGATGCGCTCAGGCTTGCCGTACGGCACTTCCCACGGCTGTTCGAAGCCCGGGATCTGCAGGTTGGAGACAGTGAAACCGGTGAGGCCGGCTTTCGGCTTGGCGCCACGACCGGTAGCACCCTCGTCGCGGATCTCGCCGCCGGAACCGGTGGCTGCGCCCGGGAAAGGGGCAATCGCGGTCGGGTGGTTGTGGGTCTCGACCTTCATCAGGATGTGCACCGGCTCCTGCACCGCGCCGTACTGGCGGGTTTCAGGGTCAGGGAAGAAACGTCCGGCAACGTTACCGACGATCACCGAGGCGTTGTCCTTGTAAGCCGACAGAACGCCTTCGCTGTGCATCTGGTAGGTGTTCTTGATCATGCCGAACAGGCTTTTTTCCTGGCTCTGGCCGTCGATGTCCCAACTGGCGTTGAAGATCTTGTGACGGCAGTGCTCGGAGTTCGCCTGGGCGAACATCATCAGTTCGATGTCGTGGGGGTTGCGCTTGAGGCCGTTGAACGCGTCGACCAGGTAGTCGATCTCGTCTTCCGCCAGGGCCAGGCCCAGCTCGACGTTGGCTTTCTCCAGCGCGGCGCGACCGCCGCCCAGCAGATCGATGGCCGTCAGCGGCTTGGGCTCGGCGTGGCTGAACAGACCGGCGGCCTCTTCCAGCTTGCCCAGCACGATCTGGGTCATGCGGTCATGCAGGGTGGCGGCGATCAGTTCGGCTTCGGCCTCGCTGAACTGGCCAGCCACGTAGAACGCGATACCGCGCTCCAGGCGCTGGACGTTCCCCAGGCCGCAGTTACGGGCAATGTCGCTGGCCTTGCTCGACCAGGGCGAAATGGTGCCGAAACGCGGCAACACCAGAAACAGACGACCGGTCGGCTCCTGGACCGGCACGCTCGGGCCGTATTTCAGCAGGCGGGCCAGCACTTGCTGTTCGTCGCCAGTCAGCACGCCAGTCACTTCGGCGAAATGGGCGAACTCGGCATACAAACCACTGACAGCCGGAACTTTTTGGCTCAGTTGTTCAAGCAGTTTGCTGTGGCGAAAGGCGGAAAGGGCAGGAGCGCCGCGCAGGATCAACATCTTCGGGACAGCCTCGGGAAGGGGTGTGCTTTGAGGCCGTGCATTCTAGCCTAAACCGCCCGCGACGGCACCCGAAACGGCACGCTTGCCTCACAGCAGATGCCTCTCAAGGTCTAATTACCCATTCCTACAGATAATTACCATTATTCATCACTGCTATTTTATAAAGTTCATACGCACTCAAAAGCCTATTCCTACAGCCTCCAGCCATTCCCAGGGATCGCTAGCAGACCGGCGTGATTCTGTCGAGATATGGCGGCCGGGGTCCTTTGCGTATACTGCGCAGATGTTCTTCCCTACTGCTTTCCGCCCGCGCTGTGCCAGGTGGCTCATCGCAACCGGAATCTTCCTGATGCTCGGTGCCTGTGTTGATAAACCCAGCACACTCGAGCGCGTAAAGGAGGACGGCGTACTGCGGGTGATTACCCGCAACAGTCCGGCCACCTATTTCCAGGACCGCAACGGCGAAACCGGCTTCGAGTACGAACTGGTCAAGCGCTTTGCCGATGACCTGGGGGTCAAGCTCGAGATCGAAACCGCGGACAACCTCGACGACCTGTTCAATCAGCTGGGCAAACCCAACGGCCCGGTGCTGGCGGCGGCCGGCCTGGTGAGCAGCGACGAGCGCAAGCTGCAGGCGCGTTTTTCCCATCCGTACCTGGAAGTCACCCCGCAGATCGTCTATCGCAATGGCCAGTCCCGCCCCACTACACCCGCGGATCTGGTGGGCAAGCGCATCACGGTGCTCAAGGGCAGCAGCCATGCCGAACAACTCGCCGAGCTGAAAAAGCAGAATCCTGCGATCGAATACGAAGAGTCCGACGCGGTTGAGGTGGTCGACCTGCTGCGCATGGTCGATGAGGGTCAGATCGACCTGACCCTGGTGGACTCCAACGAAGTGGCGATGAACCAGGTTTATTTCCCCAACGTGCGGGTCGCGTTCGACCTCGGCGATGCCCGCAGCCAACGCTGGGCGGTGGCCCCGGGGGAAGACAACAGCCTGCTCAACGAGATCAACGCCTACCTCGACAAGGTGCAGAAGAACGGCACCCTGCAACGTCTGAAAGATCGTTATTACGGGCATGTCGATGTACTGGGTTACGTCGGCGCCTATACCTTTGCCCAGCACCTGCAACAGCGCCTGCCCAAGTACGAGAAACATTTCCGCGCATCGGCCAAGGAAGAGAAAGTCGACTGGCGGTTGCTGGCGGCCATCGGTTATCAGGAGTCGCTGTGGCAGCCGGGGGTCACGTCCAAGACCGGCGTGCGCGGCCTGATGATGCTGACCCAGAGCACGGCCCAGGCCATGGGCGTGTCCAATCGCCTGGATGCGCGACAAAGCATCAGCGGCGGGGCCAAGTACCTGGCGTATATGAAGGATCAGCTGGACGAGCAGATCGAAGAGCCGGACCGCACCTGGTTTGCCCTGGCGGCGTACAACGTCGGCAGCGGCCATCTGGACGACGCGCGCAAGCTGGCCGAGAAGGAAGGCCTGAACCCGAACAAGTGGCTGGATGTGAAGAAGATGCTGCCGCGCCTGGCGCAGAAGCAGTGGTACAGCAAGACCCGCTACGGTTATGCGCGGGGCGGCGAACCGGTGCATTTCGTCGCCAACATCCGTCGTTACTACGACATCCTGACCTGGGTAACCCAGCCGCAGCTGGAAGGCAGCCAGGTGGCGGACAGCAACCTGCATGTGCCGGGCGTGGACAAGACCAAGCCGACCGAGCAGCCGCCGCAGCTCTGACCTTTAGCAGGCGGCGCCTATCGCCTTGAACCGCAATGACGACCAATGCAGCCCCCTTGCAGTAGCCGGCTTGCTGGCGATTGCGATCTCATAGCCGACATCGTTGTCGCCTGAAAAACCGCCATCGCCAGCAAGCCG
>NZ_PHSU01000049.1 GCF_002814235.1 Pseudomonas sp. QS1027
TGTAATATTTACCGGTTCCCACGCAAATCGAAGCCCATTCATCTTTCAACCACCGGCCCTTGTTGATAAATAAATTTCAAAAAGGGCGCATCCCATCTTAGGACCACACTACTCAACTATATGCTTGTAGAAATATTTTCTCCCGGCATCCCACTGCAACGACGCAATTCGATTCACGTAACCCATAACATCCTGCATACACCTATCGTCCACATCTTGCCCATAAAACACAGGACATTTTTCCCCACTCCAAACCGAAAGCAACGTTGGTGCATTGGCAAGCGGAAACTTTCTCTTTGAGTGCCTCGACTGAGCAACGGCCTCAATCAAAGCCTTGCATAGTGACCCGGGATGAGCAAGCGCACCCCCATAGTAATATGCACCAGTCACAAGCGACTTAGCAAATCCAGAGAACTTCTCGGACAGGCCTATCAGATCAACCTCCCCACCAACATAGCCCCATGGAAAAACCCTATCGATAGATGACAATATATCTTGTGAAATTGATACCTCACCATACTCACCAAGCAACGTGAACAGATAGGGAACCACCTCTGGCGAAAGAGTATCTGGCGCGGTAACGACAACGGTCAATATATCATCGTGATCAAGCTCCTCAAGAAGATTGTATACAAACGCAACATCCTGATGGCGAGCCGTATAACAATACAATCGGATTGCCTGCTTCCTTACCGACGCGTCTCGGCAAGAAACAATTAGTTCCTGAAGACGTGATCGAATCGAAAAATCACCACATTTCAGATGCTCACAGAGAAACTGAAGTTCACCAAGTTCGTCGACAGACTTCAAGCGGATACCCTCTTGCTTCTCCAATTCTGGCCCAAACCATACTCCTGGATGCAGGATATCAAAGCTTTGCACTTTACCCCTCATTAATTCACCAAAAGCACCAAAATGGGACGGATTTATTTTCATCGTGCCTAGCAGGAGCACTACCTTACTCATAAAAATTAAAATAAATCCGCCCCCCCCTTAGCATGTAATATCGAAAGATATAACACCTATTCTGCGTTGATCACTACTGTCGACGCGAGCATGTCCCCCAATCTTTTCCGCCCTCCAAAAAATACGAACACCCAATCTATAAATAGCAGATTAAACTTCAAAAAATTCCGAACAAATGACTGAAGATAGCTGCAGCCTAAAAGGCTGAACTCATCAACAGCTGAAATCTTCATCATTTTTTTACCAATGCTTTGGCCATCCCAAATAGCGTCAGAAAATAAAAAATATCCGCCACCGACGACCATCCCCACGAGAGAGGAGATACTGTACGGGCCTACAAAGCTCAAAACCGTGATGATGACAGAAATCAGAAAAAGCACGATGACTGAGTCAATGATCTGAGCAGCTAATCGACGAATTGGGCTGGCCAAATTGGGAGAGTGTTTCTGTGCGCGTCCATCCATACTGAATTCCATATTATCTCTTGACTGCCGGATCACTGTAAGAAATTACTGACAAGGTAACTTGAAAAGGGTACGAATTTATTTTCGATACGTCTGACAGGACCACCGCTTTACTCACCCAAAAAATAAATCCGCTCCCTTTTAGATCGATTGCCAAAGTGTCACCAGAGCAATCAAAGCACCGGCGGTAACCACTGATCCAGGGTGCAGCCGTCGGCCTTCGGCAATTCCTGGCTGCTCAGAGGGAGTCGAACACCGGAATCCTGATCAAAGATGCTGACCTGGCAGGTGCCGAAATTATTCGGGCCATCTGCGATGCCCCCCTTGATCACATAGCGGGCTCCCGGAATGAACTCACTGACAAAATCGACCCGGCAGGCGCGGTTACCGCTGGCCCATCCTAGCAGTACCAAATGGATGGGTTTTGTCGCTTCAATGGTGCGGGACGAAAAAGGGGACGCCCATTAGCCGGTCTCGAGTCAAGGCTAATGGGTGTCCCCTTTTCTGGTCCACTTTTCTGCTCTTTTCTGCTAAAAATCGATATTCGCCGCCGTATTCCCTCTTAATCATCATCAGAGAAATGAATCCAATGAGCAGACGCTGACGGAGTCCCCGAAACAAAAAACTCATGAACAATTGACCCCAATTTCATAAAATCTTTACAAATACGAAATGACGGCCAGTAATCTCCTGCTATATCTATGCTTGATGTATCTCCAGTACCATCGCTGTACCCATACCCTTCAGACTCATCTAAAAAAATTGTTACGTGATAAAAACCAGGTTTATTGACAATGAATAACCGCTCCTCACTTTTACCATAAAGCGTCAGGCTCTCAATCTCACCTTTCTTCATGGCTGACAAGTAACTACCCAGCGCACTTTCCTTCGGGTTCTCCAGCCATTCTTCAGCTGATGCGCCAATGCTCCTGAAAGACACTTTATTGACGAAGGCCGTATTATTTTCACTTACCATTTCACCCCACCCTGTTTAACCGGTGCAAAATCTTGCGGACCTATAGACTTCACCGTCCCATTCGGCTGAACTACTGATGTAAAAATTAAAATAAATCCG
>NZ_PHSU01000005.1 GCF_002814235.1 Pseudomonas sp. QS1027
TTTCACTTTTCTGTCATAAGGGCCAGAAACAGTGCAAACAACGAGGGCTGTGGCGCTAGTGCCGACGCCTATAGGGAGCGAGTCGTTGTGGAGAGCGGCTTTCTTGCCACAAGGCGAGGCATTCGACGCGCCACCGCCGGGATACGCAATGCCAATAGCAGTGCGCCTATAGAGGCATACACCGTCCACTCCTTCAGATCGGCCCGCACGATCCACAACATATGCAGCAACCCCAACCCGAGAATCACATAGACCAGGCGGTGCAACTTCTTCCAGCCCTTCCCCAGGCGACGCTGGCTGTAACGGTTCGACGTCACGGAAAGCGCCAGTAAACAGAGGAAGCCCAGCGCACCGACAATGATGTAGGGCCGCTTGCGCAACTCGACCGCCAATTGCGACCAGTCCAACCCGAGCACAAACACCAGGTAAGCCGCCAGATGCAGCACTACATAGGCAAAACACCACAAACCCAATTGCCGGCGCACCGCGACCCAGCCCGGCCAACCACTGAGCTTCTGCAACGGCGTCATGCTCAAGGTCACCAACAACAGAATCAGCGTACCCAAGCCCAACCGATCAACCAGGACCTTTCCCGGATCCGGTCCCAGGGCCAGGCTCCACGCCTGGTACAACCAGAGCAACGGCCAGATCGCCGCCGCAATAAAGACGCCCACGCGCCAGAACGGATATCGCATCAGTAGTTCTTCCGCAGATCCAGGCCGGTATAGAGAGAGGCGACTTCATCCGAGTAGCCATTGAACATCTGCGTCTCACGCACATTGGGACTGAACAGCCCGCTGGGCAAACGCCGCTCCCGAGCCTGGGTCCAGCGCGGGTGGTCGACGGTAGGGTTCACATTGGCATAGAAGCCATATTCATCCGAGGCAATGCTTTGCCAGGTGGTCTTGGGCTGCTCTTCCACCAGGCTGATACGCACAATCGACTTCACGCTCTTGAACCCGTACTTCCACGGCACCACCAGGCGCAACGGCGCACCGTTCTGATTCGGCAGTTCCCGCCCGTACATGCCCACTGCCAGAATCGCCAAGGGGTTCATCGCCTCGTCGAGCCGCAAGCCTTCTACATACGGCCAGTCGATCAGGGCGAAACCAGAGCGCTGGCCCGGCATGCTCTTGGGGTCCTGCAGGGTTTCGAAGCGAATGTACTTGGCCTTCGAAGTCGGCTCGACCTGCTTGAGCAACGCCGAGATGGGAAAGCCGATCCAGGGAATCACCATGGACCAGGCCTCGACACAACGCAGGCGATAGATACGCTCCTCCAACTGGTAAGGCTTCATGAAGTCTTCCAGGGCATAACGCCCCGGCTTGCCGACTTCACCGTCCACCACCACTGACCAGGGCTCGGTCTTCAGGCTGCCGGCGTTCTGCGCCGGATCACCCTTGTCGGTACCGAACTCATAGAAGTTGTTGTAGTGGGTCGCATCCTTGTAGGGGGTAATCGCCTCCCCCTTGACCGTCACCGCGCCCCATTGGGTCTCGGGCAGCTTCCCGGCAAACCAGGACGGCGCATTCCCCGCGTCCACATCGGCATAACGCGCCGCCTCGGCGGCACTGGCCCACCGCGGCAGACTGCCGATCGCCAGCCCGGCAACAGAGGCACCGAGTAATGCACGACGGGAAAGATAGAGGGATTCGGGCGTGACGTCCGATTCTTGGCAATCGGATCGCTTGGGAAGCTTGATAAGCATGGCAACTCCGTAGCATTGGAGGACTGATGCACCAATAGACTACGGAGTCTGCGGGAAATTACATCACTCGCCGGCTTTGTGCCGACGAAGATGCAACAGGTACTGGATAGGACCCGAGGCCGCATAGGCGAGGAAAATCAGCAGCAGGATGCGCGGTGGATCGCTGAATACCACGGCGAACACCAGCACCACGGCGAGAATCGCCACGAACGGCACCCGCCCCTTGAGGTCCAGCTCCTTGAAGCTGTTGTACTTGATGTTGCTGACCATCAGCATCCCGGCCGCCGCCACCAGCAAGGCCACCAGGAACGACATCTTCGAACCCTGGATCCCGTAGTCGCTGAACGCCCACACCGTACCCGCTACCACGCCCGCCGCCGCCGGACTGGCCAGGCCGATGAAGTAGCGCTTGTCGGCGGTGCCGACCTGGGTATTGAAGCGCGCCAGGCGCAATGCCGCGCCGGCCACATAGATGAAGGCAACCATCCAGCCGACCTTGCCCATATCCCCCAGTGCCCAACCGAATGCCAGCAGTGCCGGGGCGACGCCGAAGGCGACCATATCGGACAGCGAGTCATACTCGGCGCCAAAGGCACTCTGGGTATTGGTCATGCGCGCCACGCGACCGTCGAGGCCATCGAGCACCATGGCGACAAAGATCGCGATGGCGGAAAACGCGAAATACTTGCTCGCCCCCGCCGGATCCCCGGCACTCGCGGCGCTCTGTGCACTCATCGCACTGATGATGGCGTAGAAACCGGCGAACAGGTTTGCGGTGGTGAACAGGTTCGGCAACAGATAGATACCGCGATGGCGGACTTTCTGGCCGTCGGCGTCATGCCCTTCTTCGACATGTTCGTCGATGGGCAGCAGGCTTTCGGCTTCGGAGCCCTGACCAGGCTCTTCGGGACGTTCAGTCATGACATTACCTTGCAGCTAAATGAATGGTTTCAACAGCACTCGGCGACCACGATGGGAGCGCAAAACGATCCCGCTTTATACCAGAAGCGCCCCGGCCTGCGGAAAAACCCGGGCCAGACCGCTCGATCAACCCAGGACAACGTGGGGCAGGAATCGACTGCTGTCCTTGGTAATCAGGCTGTCGTCTTCACGGATACCGATCCCGGCCGCCACATCCCCCACCACCCATGAACCGATCACGGTGTAGCTGTCGCCGAACTTCGGCAACGGGGAAAAAGCCTGCAGGATAAAGGGCGCATCGGTGTAAGGCCCATCCTCGGCCACCACCTGGTCGTCACCGGTACGGATCTCGATGTTCGCGCCCTCACGGGAAAAGAACGGTTTGCGCACCCAGCCCTTGGGCACGGGCCGCTGCGGGTTCTGGTCGACATAAGCGGGCAAGAGGTTGGGATGCCCTTCATGAAACTTCCACAGCAGCGGCAAAATGCCTTTGTTACTGACAATGGCTTTCCAGGCCGGTTCGATAAATTGCGTGTCACATCCGGGCACCGCCTGGCCGAACACCTCATGGAAGATATGCTCCCAGGCATGCAGCTTGAACAGCCGCTCGATCCAGCGTCCGTCCAGATCGACAAAGCGCCCCTGGGCGGTGAGACCGATGTCTTCGATGTCGATATGCCGCGCCTCGATCCCCGCATGCGCGGCCATCTTGCGCAGGAAGTCGGTGGTCCCGCGATCTTCCTCTGAACCCGAGATGGCCGAGAAGTAGAACGCCCCTCCGGCTGGAAAAGCCGCGAAGGCCCTGACCAGATCTTCGGCAATGGTGTTGAACTGGTTCGCATGGGCCGGCAGCACACCCCGGGCGATCTGCTCCTCAAGCCAGAGCAACTGCACGGAACCGGCTTCGAGCAGACTGGTGGGGGTGTCGTAATTGGCTTCCAGGCACTTGGCCGGACCGCTGCCGTCATACGCCAGGTCGAAGCGGCCGTACAAATGCGGATGTCCCTGCTTCCAGGAGTCGCGGACCAGATCGAAAAACGCCGGTGGTATGGCCAGGCTGGCCAGCAACTCTTCGCTGTCGACAACGCGCTCGACCACCTCCAGGCACAGGTCATGCAGCGCCTTGGTCGGCGCTTCCAGGTCACGGGAGATCTGCTCCTCGGTGAACAGGTAGTAACCGCGCTCATCCCAATAGCGTTCGCCGCCGATGGTGTGGAAGCCGAACCCTTCGCGCTCGACACTCTGGCGCCAGTGCGGGCGTTCTTCGATACCGATCTTTTTCACCCTGGCCGTCTCCTCAACCGCCGGAACTGAAGAAACTGCTGCTCTTGCCGCCCCAACCACTGCGCGCGGTCGCCTGGCTGCCGAAGCCGCCACGCGAGACCGTCGAGGACACAGAGCCGGAACCGCTGCCCAGGCTCTTGCCGAGAGTCGCCTGGGTGTAGCTGTTGCTGGAACTGCTGCGGGCCTGGGTCGAGCGACTGAACGACTTGCCCTGCTCGATCTGCCGCGACAGTGTCGAGCTGGTATAGGTACCGCGATTGTCGCGGCTGTCGTAGATCGGCTGGGAATAGTAACGCCCGCCGCCACCGCTGTTGCTGAGCAGATTGCCGAGCAACAATCCGGTCAGCAGACCACTGTTGCCGCCGCCGCCCGACTGCACGGCCGCTTGTTGCTGGGCCTGTTCGAGGTCCTTGCGCGGCACATCGCCGGACATCGCCAGTTCAAAGCCACCCATCTTCGGCATGTACTTGCCGTCCGGGGTGATCTGGCAATAGCCGGGAACGAAGTCGCTGTCGCAGGAAGCCTGGTCGTCATAGGTCGGCGCGATACGCCGGTGATCGGCCAGCGCCTGCATGAAGGCGTCGGAACAGACCTCCACCGGGACTTTCGCCGCGACACATTCCTCGACCGACTTGAAGTTGCTCTTGGTGTTGAAGGCAACGGTGTCCTGGGACGCACCGCAGGCGGAAAGCGCCAACGGAAAGGTACCGGCCAGCAACAGTTTTACGGAGCTACGGGTTCTCATCGAATGATCCTTATCCTTGCCCTGGGCTCAGGTCGACGGTGTCATGCAGGCCGAATTCAGCAGCCCCACACTGATAGCCACGGACGCCGAATAGATCGCCGCCGCCATCTCGCCGCGCACGATACGCCCGGACAGCCCCTTTAGCACCAGGCTGGTCACGATAAACGCCAGCAATTGCACCACGGCCGCGATCAACACCCAGACGACGACGTCGACGACGCTGATGCTGTTGGCGATGATATTGCTCGCCGGCAGGGCAAAACCCACCAACGACCCCCCCAGGGCCACCGCCGCCGCGGTGTTGCCCTCGCGGATCAGGGCGAACTCCTTGTGGGGCGTGATCAGGGTGTAGATGAACTGGAACAACACGAACAGAACAGCGGCCACCGCCATATAGATGATGAAGCCGTATACCGCGGTGGCGTTGAGCGACAGGCGCAGCGCTTCGAGCATGATGATTTCCTTGTCAGAGAACTTCGATATCGGTGATTTGCAGCGTCACGCCCACAGCGGTGGACAGGGTGATCACCCCTTCCTCGTCTTCCTCGACCGAGAAGAGCAGGAACTCCCGACGGTTGAGCAGGCCGATCTCGCGGGAATAGAGCATGCTCAGGTGCTTGATCGAGTAGGCCGCGTCCGGACTCTTGACGAACTCCTGCATCGGCGTGAGTTCGGTCTGCCCGTCTTCGCCACCCCATTGCCGGCCATATTCCTCGCCTTCGAGTTCATAGAGCGGCATGCCGATCTTCGCATTCGGGCCGGTCAGTTGCAGCAACTGCTCCTTGCTGTTGATCGTGGTGACATCGTGGTAGCCGAACAGGATGAGGTCCTGAATGTCCTCCGCCGCGGGGCCGTTCATGACCACTTGCAGGAAGTAATCCTCGTTATCGAGGTAAAACCGCTGCAAACGCATTGACTGCCCGAGGTCGATGTCGCCCACCGCCCAGACTTTTTCGTCATCGGGCAGCACCACGTGGGACTGCCCCTCGAGCAACAGTTTCAAGGAGCGATCCAGGCAGAGCATCCGCCCCGAGGCCAGCCCCAGGGGACTGCCCGGCGCTACCGAGGTCGCACCCGCGGCAGGCTTCGGCGCCTCGAACCCCATGACGCGCTTGATCCAACTCATCGTGTCTCTCCTTCCTGTCGCGACAACGTACTACCCGACCCGTTTTTCAGACGGCAAAAAGGGCAAAGCGCTCACGCGTTTGCCCCAGGACTTGCGCTTACTGGCCCGAGCCAGGATTCTGCCGGGCCTTCAGACGCGCCAGCACGTCGCTGCCGCTGCCCGACCTGGCGCCGATACCGGCGTCCTGCAGACGGCGTTCCAGATCGCCACCATTGGACTCATCGGCCAATTCCTGCGCCGCATCCAGCTTGGCGTCGCGCTCATCCTGGCGTTGCTTGATACGTGCCAGCGAACCGACCGCCGTTTCCAGCTTGCCATTCGCCCCGCCGGTGGCGGCTGCGGTAGCGACACGGGCCTGCTGGACCGTCTCGCGGGCCTTGGCCATTTCAACCTGCTGCTTCAAACCCTTGATCTGGTTTTCCGCCTTGATCACCTGGGCATGCAGCATCTCGACCTGGGCACCGAACTGATCGGCCAGGAGTTTCTCCTGGTCGCGCAGGGCCTCGATCTCGGCCACCTTGTTGGCGCACTCGCCGGCCAGGCTTTCCACGCCCTTGTCCAGCGCGGCCATGGCCTTGCCTTCCCAGTTGGCGATGTCGTTGTTCAGGCCGTCGAGGCGCTGTTGCGACAGCTTGTAGCGGGCCTTGATGTCCACCAGGCCGTTCTTGGCCTTGGCTACTGCATTTTCGGCGTCGCGCTGTTCCTGCTCGAGGATACGAATGGCGTTGGCATCGACGATGGTCTCACCCACCTCGGAAACGCCACCACGAATGGCGGTAATGACTTTCTTCCAGATACTCATCGAAAACTCCTTGGGGACTTCATTAAACGTGGATGTGGTCTTCGAACGCTTCCACCGCACGGATCACGTTTTCGGCCAGGGTGTAGATTTCCTGGACGATCACGGTGATCGTGGAAGCCGCGCTCAGCGCGCCGAACATGCAGTAGACCTCGGTGCCGTCGCCGACCCGCTCGATGCCCACGGAGGACAGCGGGAACAGGTCGCGGCTGCGCAGCACCAGGCTGTTGAAGACTGCTGGATCCTTGACCCGGCTCACTTCAACCAGGGTCGCGTCCACCAGGATCTGGTCACCGGACACCGCCAGGTAGAGCGGCAGGTCGCCGAATTCGGTCATGTTCAGCTTGATGCTCTGCTCGGCGTTCTCGGCGAGGGT
This sequence comes from Pseudomonas sp. QS1027, assembly GCF_002814235.1. Lineage (GTDB taxonomy): Bacteria > Pseudomonadota > Gammaproteobacteria > Pseudomonadales > Pseudomonadaceae > Aquipseudomonas. The sequence continues at coordinate 6,960 of NZ_PHSU01000005.1, forward strand.
CAGGACAATCTCGCCACTGGACACGACCTCCAGCTCCGACAGCGCCTTGTGCAGCGAGTTGATCGTCCAGTTGATGTTCTCAGTCATGAAAGCCTCCAGTTTGATCCGTTCACCCAGGAAGGGCTGGCGTAACGCCTTTTCGATACCCCGCAGGGCCGTCGCATTCTCGGGAAGAATCCAGAATTCCCGCTTCACCAGCCCGGCGTCGCGCAGACGCGTGCGCATATCGCGAACGTAGTCGGCGGTCGTCTTGGGCTTGGCCGGTGATGACGATTTCTCGCCCGTGAGGGGCTTGTCATCCGCTGCTTTTTTACGGGGCATCTGTCCTCCGAAAAATCTTACATGTAAGTAAATTACGTCCTTTGCCTGGAATGTTCAACATCTGACACAAAAGCTTTATGTGACAAAACAAAACGCCCCGACAAGTCGGGGCGTCTGGGTACAGCGTGTACCGGTGCTCAGCCCCGAAGGGCCAGGCAGCCGGTTGAGCGTCGACTCAGTTCTTGGCTTTGTCGACGATCTTGTTCGCACCGATCCACGGCATCATCGAGCGCAGTTGCTCGCCGATGATCTCGATACCGTGAGCGGCGTTGTTGCGACGCTTGGCGGTCATCGATGGGTAGCCGGTAGCACCTTCGCTGATGAACATCTTCGCGTATTCGCCGTCCTGGATGCGCTTCAAAGCGTTGCGCATGGCCTGGCGGGATTCGGCGTTGATGACTTCAGGGCCGGTCACGTACTCGCCGTATTCGGCGTTGTTGGAGATCGAGTAGTTCATGTTGGCGATACCGCCTTCGTACATGAGGTCAACGATCAGCTTCAGTTCGTGCAGGCATTCGAAGTAGGCCATTTCCGGCGCGTAGCCCGCTTCAACCAGGGTTTCGAAACCGGCTTTGACCAGCTCGACGGTACCGCCGCACAGAACGGCTTGTTCGCCGAACAGGTCGGTTTCGGTCTCGTCCTTGAAGGTGGTTTCGATGATGCCGGTACGACCACCGCCAACGCCGGCGGCGTAGGACAGTGCAACGTTCTTGGCGTTGCCCGAGGCGTCCTGGTAGATCGCGATCAGGTCAGGGATACCGCCGCCCTTGACGAACTCGGAACGCACGGTGTGGCCTGGAGCCTTCGGCGCGATCATGATCACGTCAAGGTCGGCGCGTGGCACAACCTGGTTGTAGTGGATCGCGAAGCCGTGGGAGAAGGCCAGGGTGGCGCCTTTCTTGATGTTCGGCTCGATTTCGTTCTTGTACAGCGCGGACTGGAACTCGTCCGGGGTCAGGATCATGACCAGGTCGGCAGCGGCAACAGCGCTGGCCACGTCGGTCACTTTCAGGCCATGGGCTTCAGCCTTGGCAACAGTGGCCGAGCCTTTGCGCAGGCCGACAGTCACGTCAACGCCGGAATCTTTCAGGTTGCAAGCTTGTGCGTGACCCTGGGAGCCGTAGCCGATGATGGCGACTTTCTTGCCCTGGATGATCGACAGGTCGCAATCTTTATCGTAGTAAACCTTCATGAAATTCCCCTTTATATCCAGGCCGTTCAGGCCGTTTGCAAGTTGGTTTAGATGCTGAGTACTTTGTCGCCGCGCGCAATACCGGTGACGCCACTACGGACGGTCTCCAGGATCGAGGCGGTGCCGATGGACTGAATGAAGCTGTCGAGCTTGTCGCTGGTACCGGTCAGTTGAACGGTATACACGCTGGCGCTGACATCAACGATCTGACCCCGGTAAATATCGGTGGTGCGTTTGATCTCGGCGCGCTGGGCGCCAGTGGCCTTGACCTTGACCAGCATCAGTTCACGCTCGATGTGAGCGCTTTCCGACAGGTCCACCAGCTTGACCACTTCGATCAGCTTGTTCAGGTTCTTGGTGATCTGTTCGATGACTTCGTCATGCCCCACGGTGGTCAACGTCAGACGCGACAGGGTCGGGTCTTCGGTCGGAGCCACGGTCAGGCTTTCGATGTTGTAGTTGCGTTGCGAAAACAGGCCAACCACACGGGACAGAGCGCCAGGTTCGTTTTCCAGAAGCAGGGAAATGATGTGCCGCATATTAGGTACGCTCCGTCTTGCTCAGCCACATATCGCGCATGGAGCCGTCTTTGATCTGCATCGGGTAGACGTGCTCGCTGGTGTCGACCTGGATATCGAGGAACACCAGGCGATCCTTCATGGCGAACGCTTCTTCCATCTTCGGCTTCAAGTCTTTCAGATCCGTGATACGGATACCGACGTGACCGTAGGCTTCGACCAGCTTGACGAAGTCAGGCAGCGATTCCATGTACGAGTGCGAGTGACGGCTGCCGTAGCTCATGTCCTGCCATTGGCGAACCATGCCGAGCACACCGTTGTTCAGGCTGACGATCTTCACCGGCAGGCCGTACTGCAGGCAGGTCGACAACTCCTGGATGTTCATCTGGATGCTGCCCTCGCCGGTGACGCAAGCGACGTCGGCGTCCGGGAAGCTCAGTTTCACACCCATGGCCGCAGGGAAACCGAAGCCCATGGTGCCCAGGCCACCGGAGTTGATCCAGCGATTGGGCTTGTTGAACTTGTAGTACTGCGCCGCGAACATCTGGTGCTGGCCCACGTCGGAGGTCACAAAGGCATCGCCCTTGGTCACTTCGCAGAGGGTCTCGATCACGGTCTGTGGCTTGATGATGCTGCCGTCGCCCTTGTCATAAGGGAACAGGCCGCGATCGCCGCGCCATTCGTCGATCTGCTTCCACCAGCTGGCAACAGACTCCTTGTTCGGGGTCTCGCCGATTTCCTTGAGGGTCGCAACCATCTCGGTCAGCACGCTCTCCACGGGACCAACGATAGGCACGTCTGCCTTGATGGTCTTGGAGATCGATGCCGGGTCGATGTCGATATGGATGATCTTGGCGTTCGGGCAGAACTTCGACGGGCCGTTGATCACCCGGTCATCGAAGCGCGCGCCCACGGCCAGGATCACATCGGCGTGGTGCATGGTCAGGTTGGCGGTGTAGCTGCCGTGCATGCCGAGCATGCCGACGAACTGCCGGTCGGTGCCAGGGTAGGCACCCAGGCCCATCAGGGTGTTGGTGACGGGCAGGTTGAGCATTTTCGCCAGCTCGGTCAGCGGCGCGGAGCCACCCCCGAGGATCACGCCGCCGCCCGCATAGAGCACCGGACGCTTGGCTGCCAGGAGCATCTCTGCTGCCTTGCGGATCTGGCCGGAGTGGCCACGTACCGCCGGGCTGTAGGAACGCAGCTTGGCTTTTTTCGGGAAGATGTATTCGAACTTCTCGGCCGGGTTGGTCATGTCTTTCGGGATATCGACAACGACAGGGCCAGGACGACCGGATTGCGCCAGGTAGAACGCCTTCTTCATGACTTCCGGGATTTCCGAAGCGTGCTTGATCATGAAGCTGTGCTTCACGATCGGCCGGGAGATACCGATCATGTCGGTTTCCTGGAACGCATCGGTACCGACCAGGGTGCTTGGCACCTGACCGGAGATGATAACCATCGGAATGGAGTCCATGTACGCCGTGGCGATACCGGTGATGGCATTGGTTGCGCCAGGACCGGAAGTCACCAGGACCACGCCGGCTTTACCGGTGGCTCGAGCGTAGCCGTCAGCCATATGGGTCGCGGCCTGCTCGTGACGAACCAGGATGTGGGTTACATCCGGCTCCTTGAACAGGGCATCGTAGACATGAAGGAGAGCACCACCCGGGTACCCGTAGATGTACTTGACGCCTTCGTCACGCAAAAAGCGGACGAGCATCTCACCGCCAGATAAAAGCTCCACGTTGTTCACCTCTAAAACGCCAGAATACCGTCCACGCACACTGGAGGACGGGTCTTAATAGGTTTACTTCTCAGCAGAGCATGAGCGACGGTGGTCGCCGACTACGTCAGCACTGACTGAGCAAGTATTGGGAGTGCCCCAAATGTTGCGGGGGTTTCCCACCCAGCGCGAGGTAACGCGTTGCGGGTGTAACAGGTCGGCGCGGATGTGCGCCTCATGATCTGCCGAGTGGGCCTGCTTCTGGCAGTCCCTCTACAGCGGACTTTGGATTGTTCTGATTCGTCCGGTCCAAGTCAAGTCATCTTGTGAGCTTTCTTCGAACTAAGCGCATGACAACGCAGAAGAAAACCTTTCATGAGGGAATGTGCTACGTTGCTTATCGCATTGTCTGACAAGGAAACCTGATGCGTAGAAGCATTCTGATGGCAAGCCTGCTGCTCGCCTTGAGCCCGCTGTGCCAGGCCGGACAGATCTACAAATGGGTCGATGCCCAGGGCCAGACGCACTTCGATGCGCAGCCGCCGACCGGGCAAACGGCCACCGTGGTGACTCCGGCAATCGGCAATGTCCCCGCGCCGCCACCCAGCCCCGCCGTACCGGCGAGTACGCCCCTGGGCGACCAGAAAGCCATCGACGCCAAGGTCAAGAAGCAGATTGCCGATCAGGAAGTGGTGCGCAAAGCCTATTGCGAGAAAGCGCGGACCAACCTGGCCCAGCTGGAGAACAATGCGCGGGTGCGTGAAGAGGTCAATGGCGAACTGCGTCGCCTGACCGAGGAAGAACGCCAGGCGCGCCTGGTGGAGACGCGCAAGACCATCGAGGAAAACTGCTCGTAGTCAGCGGGTCTCGGCAATCAGCTGGTCGAACTGCGCCAGCAACCGCTGCAAACCACGCCCCTGCCCTGGTCGCTGGGCATAGACCATTTCAGCCATGGCCAGAATCCCCGAAGCATTGGGCAGCGGCAGATCCGCCTCGAGAATCAGCTTCATCCTCGGCAGGAAGATCCATTGCAGCCACTGCTCGAACTCCAGCGTATCGACACTGAAAGGCTCGACACTGGCCAGGGCCTCGACGCTGGGCGACTCTTCATCCCAGCAGCCCTGGGCCCGCAGCTCCCGCTCGATCAGCAGGAGTTGCTCGGCAATCAACGGAAAACGTGCATCCATCAGTAACCGGCCTTGGCCTTCTGCTGTGCCTGGGCGGCACCCGCAGCATCGCCCTGCTTGCTTCGCGCCTGGGCGATGATGCCCCAGAGGTTGGCCTGCAGATCAGGACGACCGTTGGCGAAGCTCAGGCCACGACGGGCCAGTTGCTCGGCTTGCGGCGCATCGCCCTGGGCCATGCGCACCTGGGCCAGGCGATAAAGCACTTGCGGCTCACGCGGCGCCACACGCTGGGCGCGCTCGAGACTGGACGAAGCACCATTGAGGTCGCCGCTGGATTGCTGCTGCTGGGCAGTGGTCAACAACGCCAGCACCGGACCGTCCAGTTGCTCGTCAGCGGACAGGCCACCGCTGTTGTTGTTCGACGGAATACCGCTCGGCGCCACCGGGCTCGGCATGTTGTAGCTGCCCTGATTCACCGGCGGGGTGTAGGCGCCCTGGTTATAGGCACCCGAGTCACCCGGCACGGCCTGGATCGGCGCGTTGTTCGAAGGTCCTGGGGTAATCGGCCCTGGCGTGAACGGTTCGCTACTGATCGGCGTCGACACGGCCGCGCCACCACCGGGAATCATCACCACTACGCCGGAATCCTGCGGCACCGCCTGGGTCTGGCTCGGCGCCGACCCCTTGACGATGGTTTTGCGGAAACCGCCGGTGGACGAAATACGCTCGTTGTTGGAGACCGCGGTCCCCGAATCAACCACCGGGATCGAACCCCGTGGCACGCTGGAACAACCACCCAGCACGGTCAGTGCGGCAAAAGCTGGAATCCACCACTTGTTCACGTCAAACCCTCTTCGCTCAATTCAACCAGCCCTTGACCCAATCCATCACTTCGGTGGCCGGCGCAGGGGCCACGCCACCACACGACGCACCGGGTACCGGTTCACTGCCGCGAATATACGGCATCTGCACCGCGCCCGGGCAATTGGCATCGGAGCCTTGCCCGGTATGCGGATCGACCCAGGCCTGGACCACATTATCCGGCTGCGGCATATCCAATGGCAGCGGATCGGCCTTGCGCATGAAACTGGTCCAGACCTGCAAGGCGCCGCTGGCACCGGTAAACGGTGTCTTGCCGTTGTCATCGCGACCGAGCCAGACCACCGCCAACAGGTCCTGGCCGAAACCGGCGAACCAGCTGTCACGCGAGTCGTTACTGGTACCGGTCTTGCCGGCCAGGGTCAGGGTCTTGGGCAGGACGTTGTAGACCCCACTCCCCGTACCCTCGCGCATCACCCGCTGCATCGCCGCCTGGATCAGGTAGATCGAACCCGCATCGAAACGCTGCTGGATCTGGAACGGATAACGCTTGAGCGGCTGGCCTTCGGCTGTCAGCACGCTGCGGATCCCGCGCATCGGCGTATTGAAGCCGCCGTTGGCCAGGGTCTGGTACATGGTCGCGATATCCATCGGCGTCATGCTCGCGGCGCCCAGCAACATCGACGGAAAGGCCGGGAATTCACGGGTAACGCCAAGGCGTCCGAGGGTCTTGAGGACATTCGGCACGCCGACCTCCAGGCCCAGTCGAGCAGTCGCCAGGTTGTAGGAATGCGCCAGGGCCTGATAAAGGAAAATCGTGCCATGGGAACGACGCTCAAAGTTCTTCGGTGTCCAGACCTGTCCGTCGGCGCCTTTCACCGAGAAGGCTTCGTCCGACAGCCAACTGGTCAGCGTGTACTGGCTGGGTTTCTCCAGCGCAGTCAGGTACACCGCCGGCTTGATCAACGAGCCCACCGGGCGTACCGCGTCCAGCGCCCGGTTGAACCCGGCAAAGCTGGACTGGCGACTGCCGATCATGGCCTGGATCTCACCGGTTTCCGGGTTGGTCACCACCATGGCAGCCTCGACATCCTCCCCCCCCTTGCGACCATCCAGACGCTTGAAGGTATCGCGGACCGAGGCCTCTGCCTTCATCTGCAGGATCGGGTCGAAGCTGGTGAAGATACGCAAGCCTTCCTCGGTCAAGTCTTCGTCGCGATAGTCTTGGCGCAGTTGCCGCTTGACCAGGTCGAGGAAGTCGGGGAACGAGCTGTCCGCCAGGCTGCCGCGGGCGGTCACGCCCAACGGCATTTTCTTCGCCGCGGCCACTTGCTCGGCGGTCGCCACGCCCTGCTGCTCCAGCAGGTCGAGCACCAGGTTGCGTCGTTCCAGCGCGCGATCCGGGTAGCGTCGCGGGTTGTAGTAGGACGGGCCCTTGACCATGCCCACCAGCAACGCCACCTGATGCAACTTCAGCTCCGCCAGGGGCTGGCTGAAGAAGAACTGGCTGGCCAGGCCGAAACCGTGCACCGCGCGCTGGCCGTCCTGGCCGATAAAGACCTCGTTGAGGTAGGCTTCGAGAATCTCTTTCTTGCTGTAATGCAGCTCCAGCAGCATGGCCATCATGGCCTCGGTGAGCTTGCGGCTCAGGCTGCGTTCGTTGGTCAGGAAGAAGTTCTTCACCAACTGCTGGGTCAGGGTACTGCCGCCCTGGCGCATCTGTCCGGCCGAGGTATTGACCCAGATCGCCCGGGCAATCGACTTGGGCGAGACGCCGAAGTGATGATAGAAATCCCGGTCCTCGACCGTGACCAGGGTATCGAGCAGGTACGGTGGCACCTGGTCGATCTTGATCAGGATGCGGTCTTCGAGGTTCTTCGGGTACAGGCCGCCGATCAGCAGCGGCTCAAGGCGCACCACCGAGAGCTTCGCGCCGTTGAGCGAGGACAGCTCGGCCACATAGTCGCCGGAGAAGCGCACCCGCACCGGCTGGGCCGACTCCATGCCTTCATAGAACTGGAAACCACGGGTGTTCAGGTCCACGGTATTGCCGTTGACCGCCGCCGCCCCCGGGCCATTGGCCACGGGTTCGCGACGATAACCGAGGGCATCGAGTTCGGTGAGGAAATCTTCCTTGCTCAGTTTCTGGCCGGCGAACAGCTCCAGCGGCCGGGCATAGACCTTGGCCGGGATGGTCCAGCGCTTGCCGGAGAATTTCTCCTGCACGATGGCATCGAGGTAGACGGCAAAACCGGCCAGCACGACGAGGCCAACCAGGCTGAGCTTGATCGCCCAGCCAAGCCAGGGGCGCAAGCGGCCAGCGGGAGGTTTGGATTTGGCGCGGGAACGAGGGGATCGGGTACGAGTCATGGCGGCGGATTATACGCACTTTATTCATGATCAACATGTACGTCCGGCGGTTTGCACTGACGCCCGCAGCGGCCATAATGACCGCCTTGAATTTACCGCCCTCTTGAAGGATCGCCAGTGAGCCAGTCCCTGATTACCGCCCTGCAAAACCCGGCCCTCTACCCGCATCCGGTGGAAGCTTTCCAGGTTATCGAAACCCATATTTCCTGGGTCCTGCTCACCGGTCCCTATGCCTACAAGATCAAGAAGCCGGTCAACTTCGGTTTCCTCGACTTCACCGAACTGAGCGCTCGCGCACACTTCTGCGCGGAAGAGCTGCGCCTGAACCAGCGCCTGACCGCCGACCTGTACCTGGAAGTCCTGCCGATCACCGGCAGCATCGAGGCCCCCGTCCTGGGCGGCAGCGGCCCGGCCATCGAATACGTGCTGAAAATGCGCCAGTTCCCGCAGAGCCAGTTGCTGAGCACCCTGCAGGCCAACGGCGAACTGACCGCCACCCACGTCGATGAAATGGCCCAACAGATCGCCGCGTTCCACCAGAGCGCCCCCGAAGTGCCGAAAGACCACTACCAGGGCACTCCGGAAGCGGTCATGGACCCGGTCCGGCAGAACTTCGATCAGATCCGCCCTTTCCTCAGCGAAAAAGCCGATCTGCTGCAACTCGACGCCCTGCAAGCCTGGGCTGAAACCAGCTTCGAACGCCTCAAGCCGCTGCTGGCCCAGCGCAAGGCCGAGGGTTTCATTCGTGAATGCCACGGCGACATCCACCTGGGCAACGCCACTGTCATCGACGGCAAGGTCGTGATCTTCGACTGCATCGAATTCAACGAGCCCTTCCGCTTCACCGACGTCTACGCCGACACCGGCTTCCTCGCGATGGACCTCGAAGACCGCGGCCTCAAGAGCCTGGCCCGGCGCTTTATCAGCCAGTACCTGGAACTGACCGGCGACTACCAGGGCCTGGCCCTGCTGAACTTCTATAAAGCCTATCGCGCCCTGGTACGCGCCAAGATCGCGCTGTTCAGCATGCCGGCCGACGATGCGGTGCAACGCGCCAGCAGCATGCGCCAGTACCGCAACTACGCCAATCTGGCGGAAAGCTACAGCACCATTCCTTCGCGCTTCCTGGCCGTCACCAGCGGCGTGTCCGCCGTCGGCAAGAGCCACGTCGCCCTGCGCCTGGTGGAAGCCCTGGGCGCCGTGCGCCTGCGCTCGGATGTCGAACGCAAACGCCTGTTCGGCGAACAATCGGTCGAGAACAACGTCGGCGACGGCATCTACAGCCACGATGCCAGCGTGAACACCTACCAGCGCCTGCATGAAATCGCCGACACCGTCCTGCGCGCCGGCTTCCCGGTGGTGATCGACGCCACCTACCTCAAGCGCGAACAACGCGACGCCGCCGCCAAGGTGGCCGAAGCCACTGGCGTGCCGTGCCTGATCCTCGATTGCAGCGCCCCGCAGGCCGTGATCGAAAGCTGGCTGGCCCGGCGCCAGGCGGATGCCATCGATCCGTCCGACGCTACACTGGAAGTGATCGCCGCCCAGCAAGCGAGCCGCGAAGCCCTGAGCGCCGATGAAGTGCTGCGCACCAAACGCGTCGAAACCCACGAAAGCGGGAGCCTCGACGCCCTGGTCGAGCAGATTCGCCAGCGTCTGCCGGGTCTGTAAAAACTATTTCAGCCGTGGGGCCGCAAGTGCTTCACGGCTGAAACATAGTGGCATTATACTGGCGTCATAATTCCAACAGGAGACGTCTCATGAGCCATCCCAAGCTGCTCGACTCACCTTTGTTTGCCCTGCTGCACAAGGATGACATTGCCGGCTTCAACAAGGCACGCCCCAAGGATGGTCCGATCGACATGCGCGGCGGCGACTTCCGCGGCCTGGACCTGCGCGAACTGAATGCCGAGGGGATCGATTTCACCGATGCCTACTTCCGCTCCGCCGACCTGCGTGGCGTGGACTTCCAGAAATCCATCCTGATCGGCGCCAGCGTGGCCCATGCGCAGATTTCCGGCGCTTACTTCCCCGTGGAACTGACCCCGGCCGAGATCCTCATGTCGATGCAGTTCGGTACCCGCTTGCGCTACAGCGCCTAGCCCCGCGGAGGGGCCCGAAGATGGCGGCAACGCCTGCCGTCTGGTGCCTGTTCACGGCCTGGACAAGGCTTGCGCCGTACGACTTTTCCCTTTATGCACCGTTCCTGCTCCGCAGATCAGCGTTGGCGAAAGCCCCGGCTTAGAAGCATTTGCACCACCGCCGAGCAAAGAACCACGCTTTTCCTACTGACCGCTACACTCCTTTTCAGGCTTGCCTACTCTCGTCCACGCAGCGTTCGGCCGTCGCAAGGAGGCTTGATGAACGATGAACTGCAACACCTGAAGAACCTTGGCAAGACGTCGGCGCAATGGCTGCACGCGGTGGGTATCCACAGCGCATCGGATTTGCGTCGACTGGGAGCGGTGGATGCCTACCGTGCGGTACGAACCCGCGGATTCCGGGCATCGAAAGTGCTGTTATATGCGATCGAAGGGGCCTTGATGGACATTCATTGGAACGATATCCCTCAAGAACGCAAAGAAGCCTTGAATAAACAGTTGGACGCGATATCGTCGCGTCACAAAAACTGATTTCGCAGGTTTGGCATGTATCTACTCGGGGAGCAACCGGCCTACGCCGATGAACTGATCAATCGCCTGCAGGCGATTCCGGCACAGCTGCTCAAAGGTTTGCCCCCCTGCGCGGCCCCCCTGGAGTTTGAGCAAATCGCTGACCTCGGCGCCGTGTTGCCCGCCGACCAGGTGTTTCTGATCGACAGCGGCCTGCTGCATGCCCGGGTCGATGAACGGGCCCTGTTCTATCTGCACGAAGGCGACCTGGTCGGATTGCGCCAGGGCATCGACTGGCCGCGCTGTGTGTTGAGCAGCGACAACCCACTGCGCCTGATCCCCTACCAGCGCACTGACCTCTTCGCCCATATCTACGCCGACGAAAACCGCGCCGAAGCGTTGCTGCGTTACCTGATCGGTCAGACCGCCCTGCTCTCCGACGCCGTCACCCGCCTGAAACAGCCGGAATTTCGCAGCAGCAACGGTTTCCAGCAGGTGGCCAGCGGCGAAGTGATGATCCGCCAGGGCGACGACGCCGACCATGTCTTCATCATTACCGACGGGCACGCCGAGGCTTTTGTCGACGGGCACAAGGTCGGCGACGTCCCCAAGGACGAGATTTTCGGCGCCATGGCCGTGTTCACCGGCGAGAAACGCAGCGCCAGCGTGATCGCCAGCCAGCCGTGCACGGTCATGCTGATCCCCAAGGAACAATTCCTCAGCCTGACCCAGAGCAACCCGCGCATCGCCCACAGCCTGATCGAAAGCATGGCCCGACGCATCGATCTGCTGAACAAGGAAGTCACGCGCCTGAGCGCTATCGGCACGCCCCGCTGAACCGCCGCGACCTCGATCACTCACCCGTTGCAGCACCCCGGACGAACGGTCGATAAAAAGACATTGACTTAGAAATGAGAATCGTTATGATTATCACAACTGATCGCGAGATCGGTTGGATTTTCTGGAAGGCCCTGGTTCGGACTCTCAGATTATCTCCTCATCAGGCTAATCACGGTTATTGACCCGGCTTTTTGCCGGGTCTTTTTTTGCCTGTCCGAAAGTCAGCCGAGAAGCCCCTTGGCGGTACAACGCAAGCGTCAGGCCTCACCCACCGGGCACTCCAGTCGTGCCAGCAGCTCATCGAGCAAACCCGAAGCCCCGAGCCGTACATGGTCGGCGTTGACCCAGGCGGCCCCGAAACGCGCGCGCGCCAGTTCGATATAGATGCGCGCGTCATCAAAGGTGCGTATTCCGCCGGAGGCCTTCAGCCCCACCAGCCCGCCCCGCTCGGCGATGGCTTCAAGCATGATGCGCACCGCCTGTTCGGTCGCATTGACCAGGACTTTGCCGGTACTGGTCTTGAGAAAGTCGGCGCCGGCGGCAATCGCGTCCTGGCTGGCCTGGCGGATCATCTGCGGGTCGCGCAGCTCGCCGGTCTCCAGGATCACCTTGAGTTTGGCCCGCCCCTGGCAGGCGTCACGACAGGCGGCGACCATGCTCAGGCCGGTCTGGGCATCGCCCATCAGCAATGAGCGGTAGGGATAGACCAGATCCACCTCATTGGCGCCCGCGGCGAGCGCCTCCAGGGTTTCAGTGACCGCCGCCGCGACATTCGGTCCGCCATGGGGGAAGTTGACCACCGTGGCGACCCGGATCGCCTGCCCGCCCTGAGCATCGAGAGCCCGTCGCGCCAGGGCGATAAAACGCGGAAATACGCACACCGCCGCCACCGGCCCAAAAGGTGTCTGCGCTCGCTGGCACAGCGAAAGGATGCGCTCGTCATCGTCATCGCCACTCAGCGAGGTCAAGTCGAGCAGGCCAATGGCCTGCTGCACCAGTTGTTGATCGGCCTCATTTATCTGCTTCATCTTCACTCCCAATCCGGATCGTTGCATAAACCTGACAAGCGTCCGAGGCGCCTCCTCGGCGGTCCTGGCTGCCGGATGACGCGAAATACGCCAGGGGAAGCAGAATAAAGGACTCGTCGGCGCCAGGGCATGTGTCAGCCAAAGACAAGGACTCGGCTCACATCAGAACAGGAAATATCTCACCCATTACAGGGGACGGATAACGCCTGGGAGAACCCCATCAACGGGCGATGATCAGCGGATGACCACGCTCGGGATGGGCCTGCACCAGCACCTCCAGGCCGAACACCGCCTTGAGCGGCTCGGGGCGCAGTACCACGTCCGGGCTATCCAGGGCATGGGGCCGGCCCTGCTCGAGCAGCAGGATACGGTCACAGTAACGGGCCGCCAGGTTCAGGTCATGGAGGATGATCAACACCGCCGCGCCACGGTCGGCGAAGGTCCGGATGGCTTGCAGGGTGGTGTGCTGGTGCAGCGGATCGAGCATCGAGGTCGGCTCGTCGAGCAGCAGGGTCTGGCCGCTCTCCCCCGGCCATAACTGCGCCAGCACCCGCGCCAGGTGCACCCGTTGTCGTTCGCCACCGGACAAGGCCAGGTAGCTGCGCCCGGCCAGATGAAAGGCGTCGGCCGCCTGCAGGGCCGCCGTGACGATTTCGTCGTCGCGGACCTGGCCGGTCTGGTGCGGCAAGCGCCCCATGCCCACCACTTCTTCGACCCGGAAGGCGAAGTCCAGCGTCGAAGTCTGCGGCAGCACCGCCAGGCGTTGCGCGCGCTCGGCTCCGCGCCAGTCGGCCAACGGCCGCTGATCAAGCCAGACCTGCCCGGCGGCTGGCTGCAGCTCACCACTCAAGGCACCGAGCAGGGTGCTTTTCCCCGCGCCGTTGGGGCCCAGGACACCGAGTATCTGACCCGGTTCGAGGCCCAGGTCGATGCCATCCAGTACCGTTTTCTGCCCGCGACGGATCTGCAGACTCTGCGCACGCAGCATCAGGTACGTCCTCGCAACAGCAGGTAGAGAAAGAACGGCGCACCGAGAAAGGCCGTGACGATACCGATCGGCAGTTCCGCCGGCGCCAGCGCCAGGCGCGCGACCAGGTCGGCGAACAGCAACAGGCTGGCGCCGGCCAGGATCGATGCCGGCAGCAGCACGCGATGATCCGGCCCGGCCAGCAGGCGGACCAGATGCGGCACCACCAGGCCGACAAAACCGATCATCCCGGCTGCCGCCACGGCAGCCCCCACGCCCAGCGCCGTGCAGAGCACCAGTTCGCGCTTGAGGCCTTCGACGTCGATGCCCAGGTGACTGGCCTCCGACTCGCCCAGCAACAAGGCATTCAGCGCCTTGGCCCGGCGCGGCAGCCAGAGGGCCACCGCCACGGCGACCAGCAGCAGCGGCCACAACCGTGCGTAGCTGGCGCCGTTGAGGCTGCCCAGGTTCCAGAAGGTCAGGGTGCGCAGGGTCGCGTCGTCGGCCAGGTAGGTGAACAGGCCCACCGCCGAGCTGGCCAGTGCGGTCAGCGCGATCCCCGCCAGCAGCATGATTGCCACATGGGTCTGGCCATTGCGCCGCCCCAGACGATAGACCAGCGCCGTCACCCCGAGGCCGCCGAGAAAGGCGCAAACCGACAGCAGGTACGGACTCCAGGCATCCGGCAGGCCACCGAACGCGGCACCTCCGACAATCGCGATGGCCGCGCCCAATGCGGCACCACTGGAGACACCCACCAGCCCGGGGTCGGCCAGCGGGTTGCGAAACAGCCCCTGCATGGCCACGCCGGACAGCGCCAGTACACCGCCGACCGCCAGGCCGAGCAAGGTCCGCGGCAGGCGGATCTGCCCCAGGATCAGTTCGGCCTGCTCCAGGCCCTCCGCCGGCAGCGGCACTCCCGCCAGGCGCAACGCCGCGCGCAGGGTGTCGAGCAACGGCAGGCTGACCGGGCCCAGCGCCAGCGACAACCAGGTCGCCAGCAGGCACAACAGGCCCAGGCCGATAAACAGCGTACGCGGCTTGACCAGGGTGGTCATGGTGTCACGGCTGCCGCCGGATAGAACTCACTCGCCAACTGTTTCAGCGCCTGCGGCAGACGCGGTCCCAGCCCACCCACCAGCAAGGTCGGGTCGAGTTCGAAGATCTGCCCGGCCTTCGCCGCCCGGGTCGAGGCGAGAATCGGGTTTTCCTTCATCAAGGCCTGGCGCGCGGCGTCGCCGGTCAGGCTGCGATCGGCGAACACCAGTACTTCGGGGTTCAAGCCGGCCAGCGCCTCGACGGAAAAAGGCTTGTAGCCGCTATGGGTCGCCAGGTTGTGGCCACCGGCCAGGGTCAGCAGCCAATCGGCAGCGGTGTCCTTGCCGGCGATCAACGGCTTGCCACCGGCATGCCCCAGCAACAGCAGGACGCCCGGGCTCGATTGCTTGGCCCGGGCCTGTCGGACCAGGCCCTGCTGTTCTTCGAGTTGCTGTTGATAAGTCTGGAACAGCGTCGCGGCCTGCTCTTCCCGACCGAGCAATTTGCCCAGGTGTTGCAGGTTGCCTTGCAGCGCCGACAAGTCCGCTTGGGCCGAGAACATCTCCACCGGCACTCCGGCCTTGCGAATCTGCTCCAGTACCTGCGGCGGGCCCATCTCCTCGGTACCCACCAGAATCTGCGGACGCAGGCTCAGGATGCCCTCGGCGGACAATTGCCGCTGGTAGCCGATACTCGGCAAGGCTTTCAGGGATTCAGGATGCTGGCTGGTGGTATCGACACCGACCAATTTAGACTCCGCCCCCAGGACACTGACCCATTCAGACAACGCCCCGCCGGCGCTGACCCAGCGTTGCGGCAGTTCGGTCGCCAGGGCGGCATGACTGAGCGCTAGCCCGGCGACAAGGGCAAACAAGCGGGGATGCAGGCGCATAGACGATAATCCTGAAGGGAAGGCGTTCACTATTATCATTTGATAATTATTTGCATTTACCCGTCAACCCGAAACACATCCTGTTGCGTAATCGCCGACAAAACGGCGCGAGGTTCCCTAAAGGATCAACATGAAATTTCTCTGCGACTCGAACACCCTGGCCGACAACAGCAGTCGTGGTTTTGAAGTGGACGGCCGGCCGCTGTTGGCCGTGCGTCGTGAGGGCCGGGTCTACGTCTACCAGAATCGCTGCCCGCACCGCGGCATCCCCCTGGAGTGGCAGCCCGACCAGTTTCTCGACCCCAGCGCCAGCCTGATCCAGTGCGCGACCCATGGCGCGCTGTTCCTGGTCGAAAGTGGCGAGTGCGTGGCCGGACCTTGCGCCGGGCAGTCACTGCTGGCGATCCCCTGCACGGAAGACGCACAGGGCATCTGGCTGACGCCGTGAGCCGCTAGAGCAGCACCGGCAAACGACGATCGACGCGGACTTCCTCCGGCGTCAGGCTCACCCCATAGGCCAGCACCTCGACCCCGGCGGCGACCGCTTCGCGCAGGGCCGCGGCATAACCCGGATCGATCTCCTCGGCCGGCCGCACCGCCTCGATACCGGTCAGGTTCACGCAGTACAGCTGCACCGCCCGCACACCTTCGCGCGCCAGGGTGGCCAGCTCGCGCAGATGCTTGGCCCCGCGCTGGGTCACCGCATCCGGAAACGCCGCCACCGCCGTGCCGTCGAACCCGAGGGTGACGCTTTTGACTTCGACAAACGCTGGTCCCGTCGGATAGTCGAGGCGAAAATCGATCCGGCTGTTCTCCTGACCGTAGGCCACTTCACGCTTCAGGCCGGTAAAGCCGTTCAGTTCGCTGATGACCCCGGCGCGCAAAGCCTCTTCGATCAAGGGGTTGGCCCGCGCGGTATTCACGCAGGCCAGCCGGCCCTGGGGGGTTTCACCGATTTCCCAGGTGCCGGGCAGCTTGCGCTTGGGGTCGTTGGAGCGACTGAACCAGACCTGCCCGCCCGGGACCATGCAGTTGAGCATCGAGCCGGTATTGGGGCAGTGAATGGTCAGCAACTCGCCGGAGGCGGTTTCGATATCCGCCAGGAAACGTTTGTAGCGCTGGATCAGACGACCTTCTTCGAGGGCAGGAGAAAAACGCATCAGCCTTGCCAACTCCGCAGGCCCCGGGCAATCCGCTCCACCGCCTGCTCAAGGCGCGGCAGGCTCTGGGTGTAGGCAAACCGCACATGGTGGCTGGCCAGGTGACGACCGAAGTCCAGTCCGGGGGTAAAGGCCACGTGCTCGGTTTCGAGGAAATGTCGGCAGAATGCGAAGGCATCGCCGCCGAACGCGCTGATATCGGCGTACAAGTAGAAAGCGCCCTGGGGCTCCACGGCGATGCCGAAACCCAGCTCGCGCAACGCCGGCAGGAGGAAGTCGCGACGGCGTCCGAACTCGGCCCGGCGCTCTTCGAGAATGCTCAGGGTTGCCGGCTCGAAACAGGCCAGCGCTGCATACTGGGCCATGCTCGGCGCGCTGATGTAGAGGTTCTGCGCGAGCTTTTCCAGGTCCCCCACCGCTTCCGGCGGCGCCACCAGCCAGCCCAGCCGCCAGCCGGTCATGCCGAAATACTTGGAAAAACTATTGAGCACGAAAGCGCTGTCATCGACTTCCAGCACGCTGGCCGCATCGCAGCCGTAGGTCAGGCCGTGATAGATCTCGTCCACCACCAGATGGCCATGACGCTCCTTGACCGCCGCCGACAGCGCCCCCAGTTCGTCCCGCGTCAGCAGGGTCCCGGTGGGGTTGGCCGGCGATGCCACCAGGGCGCCGACACTGTCCTGGTCCCAATGCCGTGCCACCAGATCGGCGGTGAGCTGATAACGCACCTCCGGCCCGACCGGCACCAGTTGCGCCGCGCCCTCGACCAGGCGCAGGAAATGCCGGTTGCACGGGTAGCCCGGATCGGCCAGCAGCCAGTGTTTGCCAGGGTCCACCAGCAGGCTGGTGGCCAACAGCAACGCGCCGGAACCGCCCGGGGTGATCAAAATACGCTGCGGATCGATATCCAGCTTGTAGCGCTGCTGATAGAAGCCGGCGATCGCCTCGCGCAACTGCGGCAACCCGCGCGCCGCCGTGTAATGGGTCTTGCCCGTCTCCAGCGCGGCCTGACCGGCGCGGATGATCGGCGCGGCGGTGGTGAAGTCCGGTTCACCGATCTCGAGGTGGATCACATCATGCCCGGCGGCCTGCAACTCATTGGCGCGCGCCAGCAGGGCCATCACATGAAAGGGTTCGATTGCGCGGCTGCGCGCGCTGTAGTGCTGAGTCATGTGCCTTCCTTGATT
This sequence comes from Pseudomonas sp. QS1027, assembly GCF_002814235.1. Classification (GTDB taxonomy): domain Bacteria; phylum Pseudomonadota; class Gammaproteobacteria; order Pseudomonadales; family Pseudomonadaceae; genus Aquipseudomonas. Next base: position 24,757 of record NZ_PHSU01000005.1, read on the forward strand.
TGACGGGGGAATGGGCGATAGACCGATTCTACCCAACCGCGATCACCCTGGAGGGTTTAAAGCATCCTACGCTTCGCGCAAGATTGGCTAAAATAAACAATTAACCATTGCTTCACGAAGCTGACGTCTTCCATCCGGCATATATTGGCCCGCTTCTTGTAGGAGCAGCCGGTCGACGTTCGACTCGACAAGTCCAGCCTCGACAACCGGGAGTAGCGCACCCCGATTCGATCTGGTAAGTTCGCCCGCTTGCAGCCGCAGGGCCGGCAGGTGTCGGTGATGTTGAAATCCTGCGCAATGGATTAGAAGAGTAGAGGCGGTCCATTCATGCCCACCCAAGCAAAGCAGCAAAGCACTGAGCCAAAGATCGGCGGCTTCGAACCCTATGTTGAAAGCAAGGGCGAGGAGTACATGGGCGAGCCCATGCGCAAACACTTCACCAAGATCCTGCAGAAATGGAAGCAGGAATTGATGCATGAAGTCGACCGTACCGTTGATCATATGAAGGACGAAGCGGCGAACTTCCCTGACCCGGCTGACCGTGCCAGCCAGGAAGAAGAGTTCAGCCTCGAACTGCGTGCCCGCGACCGCGAGCGCAAGCTGATCAAGAAAATCGACAAGACCCTGCAGCTCATCGAAGACGAAGAGTATGGCTGGTGCGAGTCCTGTGGCGTCGAGATCGGCATCCGCCGACTGGAAGCCCGACCAACCGCCGACATGTGCGTCGACTGCAAGACCCTGGCGGAAATCAAGGAAAAACAGGTCGGCAAGTAATCCCTGTCGAAACCTGAGCAAACGGAGCGTGCGAACGCTCCGTTTTCATTTGTGTCGCCGATGCGGCGTATCGCCTACGGATTCTCCAGTAATATCCGAACCATGACTGCCACTCCCGCCTATATCGGACGCTTCGCCCCCACGCCCAGCGGCCACCTGCATTTCGGTTCACTGGTCGCCGCCCTGGCCTCGTACCTCGACGCCCGTTCGGTCGGCGGCCGCTGGCTGCTGCGCATGGAAGACCTCGACCCGCCGCGCGAAGCACCCGGTGCCCAGGCCTCGATCCTCGATACCCTGCAACGCTACGGCTTCGAATGGGACGGCGAACTGGTCCGCCAGAGCGAACGCCACGACGCCTATGCCCAGGTCCTCGAACGCCTGTTCAGTCAGGGCCTGGCCTACGCCTGCACCTGCTCGCGCAAGGAGCTGGAGCCCTACCACGGAATCTACCCGGGCTTGTGCCGCAACCTCGGCCACGGTATCGACAATGCCGCCATCCGCCTGCGCGTGCCGGAGCTGAGCTATCGCTTCGAAGACCGGGTACAAGGCCCCTTCCAGCAGCACCTGGGCCGTGAAGCCGGCGATTTCGTGATCCGCCGCCGCGACGGGCTCTACGCCTACCAACTGGCTGTGGTGCTGGACGATGCCTGGCAAGGCGTCACCGATATCGTCCGCGGCGCCGACCTGCTGGACTCGACACCACGCCAGCTCTACCTGCAGGAATTGCTCGGACTGCCGCAGCCGCGTTACCTGCACGTGCCGCTGATCATCCAGCCCGACGGCAACAAGCTCGGAAAATCCTACCGCTCGCCACCACTGGCGGCCGACCAGGCGACCCCCTTGCTGATGCGCGCCCTGCGTACACTGGGCCAACACCCGCCCGCTGCACTGGAACAGGGCACGCCGCGGGAGGTGCTCGACTGGGGCATCGGCCATTGGGATGCCACACTGATTCCCAGGACCGCCACCCTGGCCGAAGCGCAATTGCACTGACGCCCCTTGCAGGTTGGCGCCCATCCGTTACCATCGCCGCACGTTTTCGGGCACGCACACAATAAAGAGAGGCCGGGATGTACATCTATCGCTTGGTCCTGCTGCTGGTGGTCGGGATCTACCTGTTCTCGCCGGCCATCATGGACTGGTGGATCGACGCCACCGGCGCCTGGTATCGCCCTTATCTGCTCTGGCTGATCCTGATCGTCGTGACCTTCATCCTGCAGAGCCAAAAAGATGCCGATGAGCTTTAGCCTGACCCAGATGCTGCTGATCAGCGCCGCGTACCTGCTGGCGTTGTTCGGCGTGGCCTGGATCAGTGAACGCGGGGTGATCCCACGCTCGATCATCCGTCACCCGCTGACCTACACCCTGTCCCTGGGCGTCTATGCCAGCGCCTGGGCGTTTTATGGCACGGTGGGCCTGGCCTACCAGTACGGCTACGGCTTTCTCTCCAGCTACCTCGGGGTCTCCGGCGCCTTCCTGCTGGCGCCGGTGCTGCTCTATCCGATCCTGAAGATCACCCGCACCTACCAGCTCTCGTCCCTGGCCGACCTGTTCGCCTTCCGCTTTCGCAGCACCTGGGCTGGCGCCCTGACCACGGTGTTCATGCTGATCGGTGTATTGCCGCTATTGGCGTTGCAGATCCAGGCGGTGGCCGACTCCATCGGAATTCTTACCCGCGAACCGGTGCAGCACCGGGTGGCCCTGAGCTTCTGCGCACTGATCAGCCTGTTCACCATCTTCTTCGGCTCACGTCATATCGCCACCCGGGAAAAACACGAAGGCCTGGTGTTCGCCATTGCCTTCGAGTCGGTGATCAAGCTGATCGCCATCGGCGGGGTTGGCCTCTACGCCTTGTACGGGGTGTTCGACGGTCCGCAGCAACTTGAACTTTGGCTGCTGCAGAACCAGACCGCCCTGGCCGCATTGCACACGCCGCTGCAGGAAGGCCCGTGGCGCACCCTGCTGCTGGTGTTCTTCGCCTCGGCCATCGTGATGCCGCACATGTATCACATGACCTTCACCGAGAACCTCAACCCGCGCTCGCTGGTCAGTGCCAGCTGGGGCCTGCCGCTGTTCCTGCTGCTGATGAGCCTGGCGGTGCCGCTGATCCTCTGGGCCGGACTCAAGCTCGGCGCCACCACCAACCCGGAATACTTCACCCTCGGCATCGGCATTGCCGCCAACAACGAGGCCCTGGCCCTGCTGGCCTACGTCGGCGGACTCTCGGCCGCCAGCGGGCTGATCATCGTCACCACCCTGGCGCTGTCGGGCATGGCCCTGAACCACCTGGTGCTGCCGCTCTACCAGCCACCGGCCGAAGGCAATATCTATCGCTGGCTGAAGTGGACACGCCGCGCCCTGATCGTCGCCATCATCATGGCCGGCTATGGTTTCTACCTGCTGCTGGGCGCCGAACAGGACCTCGCCAACCTGGGCATCGTCGCCTTCGTCGCGACCCTGCAATTCCTCCCCGGCGTGCTCTCGGTGCTGTACTGGCCGACCGCCAACCGGCGCGGCTTCATTGCCGGTCTGCTGGCGGGGATCCTGGTCTGGCTGGTGACCATGCTGCTGCCGTTGATCGGCAACCTGCAGGGCTTCTATGTCCCCTTGCTGAACATGATCTATGTGCTCGACGACACCAGCTGGCATATGGCGGCCATCGCCTCCCTGGCGGCCAACGTGCTGATGTTCACCCTGATCTCGCTGTTCACCAGTGCCAGCCCGGAAGAGGCCAGCGCCGCCGAGGCCTGCGCGGTGGACAATGTGCGGCGCCCGCAACGCCGCGAGCTGCACGCCGCCTCACCGCAGGAATTCGCCACCCAACTGGCCAAGCCACTGGGGGCCAAGGCCGCGCAGAAAGAAGTCGAGCAGGCACTGCGCGATCTCTACCTGCCCTTCGACGAGCGCCGCCCCTACGCCCTGCGCCGCCTGCGCGACCGTATCGAGGCCAACCTGTCCGGGCTGATGGGCCCGAGCGTCGCCCAGGACATGGTAGAAACCTTCCTGCCCTACAAGGCCGGTGGTGAAAGCTACGTCACCGAGGACATCCACTTCATCGAAAGTCGCCTGGAAGACTACCACTCGCGTCTCACCGGTCTTGCCGCCGAGCTCGACGCCCTGCGCCGCTACCATCGCCAGACCCTGCAGGAACTGCCGATGGGTGTCTGCTCGCTGGCCAAGGATCAGGAGATCCTGATGTGGAACAAGGCCATGGAAGAGCTCACCGGCGTGGCCGCGCAGCGTGTGGTCGGCTCACGCCTGGGCACCCTCGGCGAGCCGTGGAAGGATTTGCTGCAAGGCTTTATCAACCTGCCGGACGAACACTTGCACAAGCAGCACCTGGCCCTCGACGGCCAGACCCGCTGGCTGAACCTGCACAAGGCGGCGATCGACGAGCCATTGGCGCCGGGCAACAGCGGCCTGGTGCTGCTGGTCGAGGACCTCACCGAAACCCAGATGCTCGAAGACAAGCTGGTGCATTCCGAGCGGCTGGCGAGCATCGGCCGGCTGGCGGCCGGCGTCGCCCACGAGATCGGCAACCCGATCACCGGCATCGCCTGCCTGGCGCAGAACCTGCGCGAAGAGCGCGAGGACGACAGCGAACTGACCGAAATCAGCGGGCAGATCCTCGAACAGACCAAGCGCGTCTCGCGCATCGTCCAGTCGCTGATGAGCTTCGCCCATGCCGGCAGTCACCAGCACAACGACGAAGCCGTCTGTCTGGCCGAGGTCGCCCAGGATGCCATTGGTCTGCTGGCCTTGAACCGGCGCAACTTCGAAGTACAGTTCTTCAACCTGTGCGATCCCGAGCACTGGGTCGACGGCGATTCCCAACGCCTGGCCCAGGTGCTCATCAACCTGCTCTCCAACGCCCGTGACGCTTCGCCTGCCGGTGCGGCGGTGCGGGTCAAGAGTGAAGCCTTCGAACACACCATCGACCTGATCGTCGAGGACGAAGGCACTGGTATCCCGAAGAACATCATGGATCGATTGTTCGAACCCTTCTTCACCACCAAGGATCCTGGCGAGGGCACCGGACTGGGCCTTGCTCTGGTCTATTCCATCGTTGAAGAGCATTATGGACAAATCACCATCGACAGCCCGGCTGACATCCAAAGCCAACGTGGCACCCGTATCCGGGTCACCCTGCCGCGTCATGTCGAAGCGACGTCCGCTGTGAACTGAGACCGTCGAGAGAACCGAATCAATGCCGCACATTCTGATCGTCGAAGACGAAACCATCATCCGCTCCGCCCTGCGTCGCCTGCTGGAACGTAATCAGTACCAGGTCAGCGAAGCCGGTTCGGTGCAGGAAGCCCAGGAACGTTTCAGTATCCCCTCGTTCGACCTGATCGTCAGCGACCTGCGCCTGCCCGGCGCCCCCGGCACCGAACTGATCAAGCTCGGCCAGGGCACCCCCGTGCTGATCATGACCAGCTACGCCAGCCTGCGCTCGGCCGTGGACTCGATGAAAATGGGCGCGGTGGACTACATCGCCAAGCCGTTCGACCACGACGAGATGCTCCAGGCCGTGGCCCGCATCCTTCGTGATCGCCAGGGCAACCAGGGCGCGCCGGCCGAGAAAGTCGCCGGCAAGGGCAATGGCGCGGCGGAAAAAGCCGGTGCCAACAACATGAATGGCGAAATCGGCATCATCGGCTCCTGTCCGCCGATGCAGGACCTCTACAGCAAGATCCGCAAAGTCGCGCCCACCGACTCCAACGTCCTGGTCCAGGGCGAGTCGGGTACCGGCAAGGAGCTGGTGGCCCGCGCCCTGCACAACCTGTCCAAGCGCGCCAAGGCGCCAATGATCTCGGTCAACTGTGCGGCCATCCCGGAAAGCCTGATCGAGTCCGAACTGTTCGGCCACGAAAAAGGCGCCTTCACCGGGGCCAGCGCCGGTCGCGCCGGCCTGGTGGAAGCGGCGGATGGCGGCACGCTGTTCCTCGACGAAATCGGCGAGCTGCCCCTCGAAGCCCAGGCACGTCTGCTGCGGGTATTGCAGGAAGGCGAGATCCGCCGCGTCGGTTCGGTGCAGTCGCAGAAAGTCGATGTGCGCCTGATCGCCGCGACCCACCGCGACCTCAAGAGCCTGGCCAAGATCGGCCAGTTCCGCGAAGACCTTTACTACCGCCTGCACGTGATCGCGCTGAAGCTGCCGGCCTTGCGCGAGCGTGGCGCCGACGTCAACGAGATCGCCAGTGCCTTCCTCGCCCGCCAGAGCGCACGGGTGGGTCGCACCGACCTGCGCTTCGCTCCCGATGCCGAGCAAGCCATTCGCCATTACTCCTGGCCGGGTAACGTCCGTGAACTGGAGAATGCGGTCGAGCGTGCGGTGATCCTGTGCGAAAGCCCGGAAATTTCCGCCGACCTGCTGGGCATCGACATCGAGCTCGGTGATCTGGAAGAAGAAGAATTCATCGGCCTGGCGCCGCAACAGGCCAGCGCCAGTAACGCCAGCCACGAGCCGACCGAGGACCTGTCACTGGAAGACTACTTCCAGCACTTCGTCCTCGAGCACCAGGACCACATGACCGAGACCGAGCTGGCCCGCAAACTCGGGGTCAGCCGCAAGTGCCTGTGGGAACGCCGCCAGCGCCTGGGCATTCCACGGCGCAAGACCGGGGTGGCCAGCGAGAGCTGATCCGGGCGCGCGCCCACAGGTAACACTGCACCTTGTGAAAAAACTGTTACCCCAGGATTTTCACGTAACAAAAGCCGGGTCTATCGGTAACGAAGATCCGGCTTTTTTTCGCCTGAAAAAAACCATTTCCGCGGGAGAACCCAACGTTTACGGGGTTTCGAAAAAGTTGGCACGGCACCTGCTATAGCTTTGGTACAAGAACAATAACAAGCAATGCACCAGACAATAAAAACAAGACGTATCGACTCACGCACAATAAAAACAACACGGCGAGAGACGTAGCTAACTGATTCTTTTGGAGAAGTACTGTAATTGGGGCTTGCCCCGCGACCAGGCCGAGAACAACAAAAACTGCCCTCAAAGCAGCGCCTGAACTGGTTGGATCCTCTGGATCATCACACTACAGCGATCAAAGCAATCCGTTTGCTCTTGGCTCCCGATTGGGAGAGCCCACTGGCTTGAAACCTAGTGGCACAGGGCGATCAACAAAAACAAGAAGCCCGAAACCATAATAAAAATAGAGCACGCAACTACTTCTGGGGGAGCTTCGGCTCCCCTTGTAGTTTCCGCGATACCGACCCGCCCGCCCTGCTTCCCCTGCGCCCTCGATTGATTGATTTGCAGCCTTCGCAACGCCTGTGGCAGACCCTCCATCACGGTCCCTGGCCGATACTGCGGCGGCTTCCTACACCATCCCTCGACTAAATGCTAGAATCCTCGCCCATCGTGCGGTCATTCTTTGAGGTGGCCGAATATTCCTTCAAACAGTGCCTCCCATGCTGAAGAAGCTGTTCCAGTCATTACGTTCTCCCTCGCGTCGAACGCAACATAAACGCAGCACCCCTGAAGTGCTCAATAGCGGCCAGCACTCGCTGCAAAAGGCCCAGTTCAGCCGGTATGCGGTGAATATCGTCGAACGCCTGCAGAACGCCGGCTACCAGGCCTATCTGGTCGGCGGCTGCGTGCGCGACATGCTGCTCAACATCACACCCAAGGATTTCGACGTCGCCACCAGCGCCACGCCGGAGCAGATCCGCGCCGAATTTCGCAACGCCCGGATCATCGGTCGTCGCTTCAAACTGGTGCATATCCACTTCGGTCGGGAAATCATCGAGGTCGCGACCTTTCGCGCCAACCACCCGCAAGACGAAGACGAGGACAGCAATCAGTCCTCGCGCAACGAAAGCGGGCGGATTCTGCGCGACAACGTCTACGGCACCCTCGAGGACGACGCCCAGCGCCGCGACTTCACCATCAACGCCCTGTATTACGATCCGGTCAGCGAGCGCATCCTCGACTACGCCAACGGCGTACACGATATCCGCAACCGCCTGATCCGCCTGATCGGCGACCCGACCCAGCGTTACCAGGAAGACCCGGTACGGATGCTGCGGGCCGTGCGCTTCGCCGCCAAGCTGGACTTCGGTATCGAGAAACACACCGTCGCGCCGATTCGCAAACTGGCGCCGATGCTGCGCGAGATCCCCTCGGCGCGCCTGTTCGAAGAAGTGCTCAAGCTGTTCCTCTCGGGATATGCCGCCGACACCTTCGAGATGCTCGTCGACCTCAAGCTGTTCGAACCGCTGTTCCCGGCCAGTTTCGAGGCCCTGGAACACAACCCGACCTACACCCACACGCTGATCAGCGAAGCCCTGATCAACACCGACCTGCGCATCCAGCAGAACAAGCCGGTCACCCCGGCGTTCCTGTTTGCCGCGCTGCTCTGGCCGGCCCTGCCCGGCCGTGTGCTGCGCTTGCAGGCCAAGGGCATGCCGCCGATTCCGGCCATGCAGGAAGCCGCCCACGAGTTGATCAGCGAACAGTGCCAACGGATTGCGATTCCGAAGCGCTTCACCCTGCCGATCCGCGAGATCTGGGACATGCAGGAACGCCTGCCACGGCGCAGCGGCAAGCGTGCCGACCTGTTGCTGGACAACCCGCGTTTCCGCGCCGGCTACGACTTCCTGCTGCTGCGCGAAACCGCCGGCGAGCAGACCGATGGCCTGGGCGAATGGTGGACCGATTACCAGGACGCCAATGATGCCGGTCGACGCGACATGATCCGTGACCTGGGCAGCAAGGACGACGGTACTGGCACCGGCCCGCGCAAACGCCGGCGCAGCCCGGCCGGCAAGCGCAAGCGTGCCGCTGGTACGGACGAGTAAGTCGATGGAACACGTGTATATCGGGCTGGGCAGCAACCTGGCGGATCCGGCGGAGCAATTGCGCAACGCCATCCAGGCCCTGGGGCAACTGCCCGACACGCTGCTGACAGGCGTTTCCGCGTTCTACCAGAGCGATTCGCTGCTGCCCGGCCAGCCGCGCTACACCAATGCCGTGGCCGCCCTCGACAGCGGCCTGGCGCCCCTGGCGCTGCTGGATGCGCTGCAAGCCATCGAAATCGACCAGGGCCGTGAACGGCACGAGCGTTGGGGGCCGCGCACCCTCGACCTGGATATCCTGCTGTTCGGCGAGCGCCTGATCGACGAGCCGCGCCTGAAAGTCCCGCACTACCATATGCAGGCCCGGGCGTTCGTGCTCTATCCCCTCGCGGAACTGGCGCCGGCTGATTTGCAACTGGCCGATGGCCGCAGCCTGAAGGCGCTGTTGGCGGACTGCCCGTTCGTCGGCCTGGAACGCCTGCAGCCCTCCCACTGCTGAATCGCATCAGTTAAGCCGGTAACACTCCCGGCGTAACATTGCGGTAACACACACGATTGACTTCCCCAGTTCTCCTCACGACTATAGGCGTCCCGTTGCCGCCCCTGCGGCGTTTGAAGGGCGCAATCCAGGCTTTTGCAAGCACGACATCAGAACGTGCGCCTGTATACACGACGAATCACGCGCGTTACTCGCAGTCATTTGCACGGCGCCTAATGAGGACTTTTTCATGCCAGACATTACCCTGACCACCCTGCAAGGCCTCAAGCAAAAGGGTGAGAAAATCACCATGCTGACCTGCTACGACGCGACCTTCGCCCACGCCAGCTGCGCGGCCGGTGTCGAGGTGTTGCTGATCGGCGATTCGCTGGGCATGGTTACCCAAGGGCATGACAGCACGCTGCCCGTTACCGTCGCCGACATCTGCTATCACACCGCCAGTGTCAAACGCGGCAACCAGGGCGCCTTCATCATTGCCGACCTGCCGTTCATGGCCTACGCCACCCTCGAGCAGACCTTTCACAACAGCGGCCTGTTGATGCAGGCCGGTGCGCATATGGTGAAGGTCGAAGGCGCCGCCTGGCTCGCCGAATCCATCCGCCAGTTGGCCGAACGCGGCGTCCCGGTGTGCGTGCACATGGGCCTGACCCCACAGTCGGTGAACATCTTCGGCGGCTACAAGGTCCAGGGCCGCGGCGAAGCCCAGGCCCGGCAGATGCGCGCCGACGCCATCGCCCTGGAACAGGCCGGCGCGGCCATGATCCTGCTGGAATGCGTGCCGAGCGAACTGGCCGCGGAAATCACCCAGGCGGTGAAGGTCCCGGTGATCGGGATCGGTGCCGGCAGCGCCACCGACGGCCAGGTCCTGGTCCTGCACGACATGCTCGGCCTGTCCATCAGCGGTCGCGTGCCCAAGTTCGTGAAGAACTTCATGGCCGGCCAGGACAGCCTGCATGGTGCCCTGAGTGCCTATGTCAGTGAGGTCAAGGCCGCCACCTTCCCTGGGATCGAACACGGATTCAGTGCATGAACACAGTCAAGACCATTCTCGAACTGCGCGCCGCCGTGGCGCGCGCCCGCGGCGAAGGCAAGCGCATCGGTTTCGTGCCGACCATGGGCAACCTGCACAGCGGCCACGCGGCCCTGGTGACCAAGGCTGCGCAACGGGCGGACTTCGTGGTGGCGAGCATTTTCGTCAACCCGTTGCAGTTCGGCGCCAACGAAGACCTCGACAAGTACCCGCGAACCCTCGCCGCCGACCAGGAAAAACTGCTCCAGGCCGGTTGCCACCTGCTGTTCGCCCCCAGTGTCGAGGAAATGTACCCCGGCGGCATGACGGGCCAGACCCGCGTCAGCGTCCCGCAACTCTCCGAAGGCCTGTGCGGCGCCAGCCGTCCCGGGCATTTCGAAGGCGTGGCGACGGTGGTCAGCAAGCTGTTCAACATGGTCCAGCCGGACCTGGCGGTATTCGGTCAGAAGGACTTCCAGCAACTGGCGGTGATCCGGCAGTTGGTGCATGACCTGAACATGCCGATCCAGATCATCGGCGAACCGACCGTACGCGCCGCCGACGGCCTGGCGCTGTCCTCGCGCAACGGCTTTCTCGACGAACAACAGCGGGCCAAGGCGCCGGCGTTGTATCGCAGCCTGAAGCAGATCGCCGAGGCCATCGAACAGGGCGAGCGCGACTATCCCAAGCTGCTGGCCGAGCAGACCCGGCAGATCGAAGGCGCCGGCTTGCGCAGCGACTACCTGGAAATCCGCCACGCCCTGAACCTGCGCCCGGCGACGCCCGAGGACCGCGACCTGGTGATCCTGGTCGCGGCCTTCCTCGGCACCACGCGCCTGATCGACAACCTGCACCTGAACCTCGACAGCCCGGCCTGACCGCCCGATTGCCCGGCCCCACGGCTTCGGGCAAACTGCCGCCGCCCGGCGCCACGCACCGCAAATGCGTGGCGCCGCACGAGGATCCGCCCAAGGAAACACCCCATGCACGCCATCATGCTCAAAGCCAAATTGCATCGCGCCGAAGTCACCCACGCGGTGCTCGATTACGAAGGTTCCTGCGCCATCGACGGCGAGTGGCTGGACCTGGCCGGGATCCGTGAGTACGAACAGATCCAGATCTACAACGTCGACAACGGCGAGCGCTTCACCACCTATGCCATTCGCGGCGAGGAAGGCTCGCGGATCATCTCGGTGAACGGTGCCGCCGCCCACAAGGCCGGCGTCGGCGACCGGGTGATCATCTGCGCCTACGCCCATTACAGCGAGGCCGAGCTGGTCGATTTCAAACCGCGCATGCTGTACATGGCCCCGGGCAACGAACTGAGCCACACCAGCCACTCGATTCCGGTGCAGGTCGCCTGATCACCGCCTGACCGGGTACGCGAAAACGCCTTTCGTCCCCGGGAGTGCGAAAAAGTACCGAGTAAAGGTCAGACAAAGCCAAGACAGATGCAGGCGCGAGCGGTACTGTAATCGCCCCTGCATCATTCAACCGTGCTGACGCAGGTTGCCGGACACTGCCACCGACAAAAGCAGGACGTTCCGGCGTTTCTGGTGTCCAAAAAAGCCAAATGTCCAAAAGGCAGCTCTCGTAAAAGGAAACCCGCAGCGATGGCGTACTACCGCACTCCTCACGACGTGACCACCCTGCCCGCTTGGCAGGCGTTGAACCAACACCGCGACAACATGCACGACTTCAGCATGCGCGAAGCTTTCAATGCCGATCCGCAGCGTTTCAATCAATTCACCCTCAGCAGCTGCGGGTTGTTCCTCGATTACTCCAAGAACCTGATCACCCAGGAAACCCGCAACCTGCTGGTGGGCCTGGCCAATGAAGTCGACCTGCAAGGCGCGATCAAGTCGCTGTTTGCCGGCGAACTGGTCAACGCCTCCGAAGGTCGTCCAGCCCTGCACACCGCCCTGCGCCGCCCGGTGGGCGACAAGCTCTCGGTCAACGGCGTCAACGTGATGCCCGACGTGCACAAAGTGCTGAACCAGATGACCGAGCTGGTCGGGAAAATCCACGACGGCCTTTGGCGCGGCTACAGCGAGAAGCCGATCACCGACGTGGTGAACATCGGTATCGGGGGTTCGTTCCTGGGCCCGGAACTGGTTTCCGAGGCATTGCTGTCCTACGCCCATAAAGGCGTGCGCTGCCATTACCTGGCGAATATCGATGGCAGTGAGTTCCACGAGCTGTCCGCCAAGATCCGCGCCGAGACCACCCTGTTCATCGTCTCGTCGAAAACCTTCACCACCCTTGAAACCCTGAAGAACGCCCGTGCCGCCCGTGACTGGTATCTGGCCCAGGGCGGCTCCGAGGCGGAGCTGTACAAGCACTTCATCGCGGTCTCGAGCAACAATGCCGCGGCCGTGGCCTTCGGCATCCGTGAAGAGAACATCTTCCCGATGTGGGACTGGGTCGGCGGGCGTTACTCGCTGTGGTCGGCCATCGGCTTGCCGATCGCCCTGGCCATCGGCATGTCGAACTTCAAGGAACTGCTGTCCGGCGCCTACACCATGGACCAGCATTTCCAGACCGCGCCGTTCGAACAGAACATGCCGGTGCTGCTGGCCCTGCTCGGTGTCTGGTATGGCAACTTCTGGGGTGCGCAGAGCCATGCGATCCTGCCGTACGACCATTACCTGCGCAACATCACCAAGCACCTGCAACAGCTGGACATGGAATCCAACGGCAAGAGCGTGCGCCAGGACGGCACGCCGGTGTCCACCGATACCGGCCCGGTGATCTGGGGCGGCGTCGGCTGCAACGGCCAGCATGCGTACCACCAGTTGCTGCACCAGGGCACCCAGTTGATCCCGGCCGACTTTATCGTGCCGATCGTCAGCTTCAACCCGGTCGCCGACCACCACCAGTGGCTGTACGCCAACTGCCTGTCGCAGAGCCAGGCGCTGATGCTCGGCAAGACCCGCGACGAAGCGGAACGTGAGCTGCGTGACAAGGGCCTGAGCGAAGACGAGGTGCAGAAACTGGCACCGCACAAGGTGATCCCGGGCAACCGTCCGAGCAACACCCTGGTGGTCGAACGCATCAGCCCCCGTCGTCTCGGCGCCCTGGTGGCGATGTACGAACACAAGGTCTTCGTGCAGAGCGTGATCTGGGGCATCAACGCCTTCGATCAGTGGGGTGTGGAGCTGGGCAAGGAGCTGGGCAAGGGCGTCTACAACCGCCTGACCGGCAGCGAAGAGTCTTCGGCCGAAGATGCTTCGACCCAGGGCCTGATCAACTACTTCCGCGGTCGTCATCGCGGTTGATCGCACTATCCCGGGCAGACATATCTGCCCGGGATGTCACTGAAGCTTGAACCCCTCCTCAACAGAGCGCACCCTTGAGACTTGTCGTAGACAAGAACAAGGAAACGCCATGTTCGATCTTCGCACCTACCCCCAGGCCGACGCCGTGCGTCAGGCCGCGCAATTGAGTCAGGACGACTACCGGCGCCTCTACCGCCAGTCGATCGACCAACCCGACACCTTCTGGGCCGAACAGGCCAAACATTTTCTCGACTGGTCCAGACCCTGGGATCGCGTCCAGCACTGGGACCTGCATACCGGCCAGGCCAGCTGGTTCAGCGGCGCACAACTGAATGTCAGCCACAACTGCATCGACCGCCATCTCGATAGCCGTGGCGACCAGATCGCCCTGATCTGGGAAGGCGACAACCCCAGCGAATCGGCGCAGATCACCTACCGCAAACTGCACCACAACGTCTGCCGCCTGGCCAATGTGCTCAAGGCCCGCGGCGTGAAGAAAGGCGACCGGGTGTGCATCTACATGCCGATGATTCCCGAAGCCACCTACGCCATGCTCGCCTGTGCGCGCCTCGGCGCCATCCACTCGGTGGTCTTCGGCGGCTTCTCCCCCGACGCCCTGCGCGACCGCATCCTCGATGCCGACTGCCGCACGGTGATCACCGCCGATGAGGGCGTGCGCGGCGGCAAATACGTGCCCCTCAAGCAGAATGTCGACCAGGCGCTGCTCAGTTGCCCGGATGTCAGCACCGTGCTGGTGGTGGAACGCACCCAGGCCGAGGTGAACTGGGTCGCGGACCGCGACCTCTGGTACCACGAAGCCCTGCGCGGCATCAGCGCCGACTGCCCCTGCGAACCGATGGACGCCGAAGACCCGCTGTTCATCCTCTATACCTCCGGCAGTACCGGCAAACCCAAAGGCGTCTTGCACAGCACCGGCGGTTACCTGCTGCAGGTCGCCATGACCTTCCAGTACGTATTCGACTATCGCCCCGGCGAGGTCTTCTGGTGCACCGCCGATGTCGGCTGGGTCACCGGCCACAGCTATATCGTCTACGGCCCCCTGGCCAACGGCGCGACCAGCCTGATCTACGAAGGTGTGCCGAACTATCCGGATGCCTCGCGCTTCTGGCAGGTCATCGACAAGCACCAGGTGAATATCTTCTACACCGCGCCCACCGCCCTGCGCGCCCTGATGCGTGAAGGCCCGGCACCACTGGAAAACACCTCGCGGGCCAGCCTGCGCCTGCTCGGCAGTGTCGGCGAACCGATCAACCCGGAAGCCTGGGAATGGTATTTCAATGCCGTCGGCGAGCAGCGCTGCCCCATCGTCGACACCTGGTGGCAGACCGAGACCGGCGGCATCATGCTCACCCCGCTGATCGCCAACAGCCGGATCAAGCCCGGCTGCGCGACCCAGCCGATGTTCGGCGTGCTGCCGGTCCTGCTGGATGAACAAGGCCAGGAAATCAGCGGTGCCGGCAGCGGCGTGTTCGCCCTGAAAAGCAGTTGGCCTGGGCAGATCCGCAGCGTCTATGGCGACCCGCAGCGTATGCTCGAAACCTATTTCAAGCCCTATCCCGGTTACTACTTCACGGGCGACGGCGCCCGCCGCGACGAGGACGGCGACTACTGGATCACCGGTCGTATCGATGATGTGATCAACGTATCCGGCCACCGTATCGGCACCGCCGAAGTGGAAAGCGCCCTGGTGCTGCATGACAGCGTCGCCGAAGCCGCCGTGGTCGGTTATCCCCACGACCTCAAGGGCCAGGGCCTGTATGCCTTCGTCACCCCGATGAAAGGCGTCGAGGCGGATGACAGCCTCAAGAAGGCCCTGCTGGCCCTGGTCGGCAAGGAGATCGGCAGCTTTGCCAAGCCGGACCTGATCCAGTGGGCCCCGGCCTTGCCGAAAACCCGTTCGGGCAAGATCATGCGGCGTATCCTGCGCAAGATCGCCAGCAACGAACTGGACAGCCTCGGCGATACCTCGACCCTGGCCGACCCGAGCGTGGTCGACGGCCTGATCGAGCAACGCCTGAATCCCTGAACCCCGGGCGGTGAATGCTGTTCGCCGCCCTACTGACCGAGCCAGCATGGAATTCCTTCGCAGCCGCATCGAAACCCAGCTCATGAGCCTGACCGGCCTCTCCCTGGGCATGCTCGACCTGGAAAACCCCAAGGGCGACCCCGGCCTCTTCGGCCCGGACTCGGTGAGCTGGCAGGTCCATGGCGACTTCAGCAGCATGCTGATCGGCGGCATCAGCGCGCTGATGCTGCAAGCCCTGCATCCACTGGCCCTGGCCGGGGTCTGGGACCATTCGAACTTTCGCCAGGACATGCTCGGGCGCTTGCGCCGTACCAGCCAGTTCATTGCCGGGACCACCTTCGGCTCGCGCAAGGACGCCGAATGGCTGATCGACAAGGTCCGCACCATCCATTTGCAGGTGGTCGGCACCGCGCCGGATGGCCGGCCCTACGCCGCCAGCGACCCGGAGCTGTTGACCTGGGTGCATGTGGCCGAGGTCAGCAGTTTTCTCAAGGCCCACCTGCGCTACCGCAACCCGAACCTGTCGCCGGAGGACCAGGACCGCTACTACGATGAAATCGCCGTGATCGCCGAACGCCTGGGCGCACAGAACGTACCGCGCTCACGCCAGGCCATCGCCGACTACCTGCAACGCATGCGCCCGCAACTGCTCTGCGATGCCCGCAGCCGCGAGGTCTTGCGCCTGCTGTTGGCCGCCCCCGCGCCAAGCCGTCTGGCCCAGCCGTTCGGCAACCTGATGATGCAGGCCGGTATCGACCTGCTGCCGGACTGGGCCGGCGAGATGCTCGGCCAGTCGCAAAACCCGCTGCAACGCCAGGTCATCCGGGCCGGCGTCAAGCGCAGCGCGCCGTTGTTGCGCTGGGCCATGCGCAACGGCTCCGCCCAGCGCGCCAAACGCCGCATGGGCCTGATCCCCTGAAGGCTGGTAAACTCCCGCGCCAAATCCGACCCCCAAGGCGCCGAGCATGTCTTCCTTGAACCAGGCGCTGCGCGCCGCCCTCGACCATCGCCAGGCACTGCTCGCCGAGCTGCACAGCCAGGGCACCGATTGCTATCGCCTGTTCCACGGCAGCCAGGAAGGTGCCGGCGGCCTGACCATCGACCGCTACGGCCCGCAGTTGATGGTGCAGACCTTCCACCAGACCCTGGAACGCGAAGACCTGCTCGCCCTGCACGCGGCGATCAACCAGCACCTGGAACTGGACACCCTGCTGGTCTACAACGACCGCTCCCGGGGCAACTCGCGGATCGATCGTGAAGACCCGGTCTATCGTGCCGACGAGGCCGCCCTCGCCGACCTGGTGGGCCATGAAGGCGGCTTGAACTATCGCGTCCGTGGCCGCCACGCCGGCCAGGACCCGCTGCTGTTCCTCGACCTGCGCAACGCCCGTGCCTGGGTTCGCCAGCACAGTGCCGGCAAGCGCGTGCTGAACCTCTTCGCCTACACCTGCGGCGTCGGCCTCAGCGCCGCGGCCGGCGGTGCCCGGGAGGTCTGCAACCTGGACTTCGCCGAGGGCAACCTGGCGGTCGGCCGGGAGAACGGCCAGCTCAATCCACACCTGCCGCAGATGGACTTCATCCAGTCCGACTACTTCCCCGCCATCCGCCAGCTCGCCGGCCTGCCCATCAGCCAGCGCCGTGGCCAGAAGCTGCCCAGCTATCAGCGCCTGGAACAGCGCCAGTACGACCTGGTGCTGCTCGACCCGCCGGCCTGGGCCAAGAGCGCCTTCGGTACCGTCGACCTGCTGCGCGACTACCAGAGCCTGCTCAAGCCGGCCCTGCTGGCGACCGCCGACAACGGTGTGCTGATCTGCTGCAACAACCTGGCGAAAGTCAGCCTGGAAGACTGGCGTGAACAGGTCCTGCGTTGCGCGGAAAAAGCCGGGCGTCCGGTGCGTGAATGGCAAGTGCTGGCGCCCGCCGCCGACTTCCCCTCCCGTGACCTGCAACCGCCGCTGAAGACCCTGGTTCTGCACCTGTAGCAATGACTCGCAAACGCCCACTATTACGCCGCAACAAGGGGCTTGCTTCGGAACTGCAAACGCATGCCATACTCCAAGGCACCTCCACCAAGAGAGACGACGCCTCACATGCCCAAAGGATTGAAACGCGCCCTCGGCGCCTTGTTGACCGGCCTCGCGCTGTATACCGTGCTCGGGTTCCTGATTATCCCCGGTGTTGGCCTGCGTATCGCCAACCAGCAGCTGGCGCACTACGCCACGGTGCCCGCCAGCCTGCAGCGCCTGGAGTTCAATCCCTTCAGTCTCGAACTGACCCTGTGGGGCCTGAATATCGGTGAACCGGGCAAGGAGCAGGTCGCGTTCGAGCGTCTCTATGTCAACCTGCAGATCGACAGTCTCTGGACCCACGCCCTGCACCTGGCCGATATCCAGCTGGACAAGCCCAACACCGAGGTGACGTTCAGCAAGGACGGCACCCTGAACCTCGCCCAGCTGTTCAAGCTGCCACCGAGTGAGCCGACCCCGGCCGACCCCAACGGCAAGCCGTTCCCGGTGCGCATCGACCAGATCGAACTGGCCGGCGGCCGCCTGCATTTCCAGGACCTGCGCCCCAGCGAGCCAATCGAGTTCACCTACACGCCGATGGACCTGGCGCTGAAGAACCTCAGCACCCTGCCGGAAGACAACGCCGACATGACCCTGGTGGCCATCGGCGGCGACAGCGGACGGATCGACTGGAAAGGTAACCTCAGCCTGGTACCGATCGCTTCCGAGGGCTCGCTCAAGATCACCGACAGCCATATGAAAGGCTGGTGGCCTTATGTGCGCGATACCCTGCCACTGGTGCTGGAGGACGGTGTCGTCAACCTCAGCACCGACTACAAGTTCAGCCTCGCCAAAGACACCGAGCTGCTGCTGAACAACACCGCCGTCAGCGTTGCTCCTTTCGCCATGAACGCGCCGGATGGACGCCCGCTGGTACGCCTGGAGCGCCTGGACGTCAGTGAAACCAGCATCGACCTGGCCAAACAACAGGTCGTGGTCGGCAAGATCCGCAGCAACAAACTCGAAACCTGGGCCGCCCGCGAGAAGGACGGGCAACTCGACTGGCAGAAACTCTTCGCCGCGCAACCGGCCAAACCGGCCCCCAAGGAAGCACCGGCCGCCTCCGACGCCCCCAAGGCTGAACCGCCGGCGCCGAGCAAGCCGTGGCAGGTCCTGCTCAAGGACGTGCAACTGCGCGACTACCGCGTGCACCTGGCTGACCGCGCGCCGAAAACCCAGGTGGCCCTGGAGCTCGGTCCACTGAACCTGGACCTGGAAAACTTCGACAGCCTCAACCAGTCGCCCTTCACCCTCAAGCTCGACACCGGGCTGGGCAAGCAGGGCAAGATCCTCGCCAGCGGCGAAGTCAACCTGAGCCCGATCAGCGCCAAGCTCAAGGTCAATACCCAGGACATCGACCTGCGGGTGGCCCAGGCCTATGTCGAGCCGTTCATGCGCCTGGAAGTGCGCAGCGGCATGCTCGGCAGCGACCTTGCGGTCAATCTGAAAAGCGTCGACCCGCTGGCCTTCAGCGTTACCGGCAAGGCCCAGGTCGATCAGTTGCAGACCCTCGACACCCTCAAGAGCCGCGACTTCGTGAAGTGGCAGAAACTGACGATCGATGGCCTGAACTATCAGCACGGTGAAAGCCTGTCGATCGACAAGGTCAACCTGCTGCAACCCTATGCCCGGTTCATGATCAATGACGATCGCACCACCAACATCGATGACCTGCTGATCCCGCAACCGCCCGCAAGCAAGTCGGCGGAAAAAGCCAAGGCGCAACCCACGGCATCCAGCAGCAAGCCGCTGGGTATCCACGTTGGCGGTATTGCCATCAATGACGGCTCGGCCAACTTTGCCGACTTCAGCCTGACCCCCCACTTCGCTACTGCGGTCCAGCAGCTCAACGGCCAGATCGGCACCATCGACAGCCGCCAGCCGAAACCTGCCGGCGTCGATATCAACGGCAAGGTCGATCGTTATGCGCCGGTGACCATCAAGGGCGCGGTGAACCCGTTCGACCCGATGGCCAGCCTGGATATCGCCACCAGCTTCAAGCGCGTCGAACTGACCACGCTGACCCCCTACTCCGGCAAGTTCGCCGGCTACCGCATCCGCAAGGGCCGGCTCAATCTCGACGTGCACTACCTGATCACCAAGGGCCAGTTGAAAGCCGAAAACAAACTGGTGGTCGAACAACTGCAACTGGGTGAGAAGGTCGACAGCCCGGATGCCGTGGACCTGCCGATCAAGCTGGCGATTGCCCTGCTCAAGGACTCCGACGGCAACATCTCCATCGAACTGCCGGTGAGCGGCGACCTCAACAACCCGCAGTTCAGCGTGATGCCGATCATCTGGCAGACCCTGCGCAACCTGATCGTGCGGGCCGCCACGGCGCCCTTCAAGTTTATTGGCGGTCTGATCTCCGGCGGCGACTCCCAGGACCTCAGCAACGTGTCCTTTGCCCCTGGCTCCAGCGAGCTGAGCAGCGATGCCCAGTCGTCCCTGACCAAGCTGGCGGCGGCCCTGAAGGAGCGTCCCAACCTGCGCCTGGAAATCGAAGGCACCGCCGCCCAGAGCAGTGACGGCGCGTTGATCGCCCAGCAGCGCCTGGATCGCGAATACCAGGCCACTTACTACAAGATGCTCCAGCGTCGCGGTGACAAGGTACCCGCCCAGGCCTCGATGATCCAGGTGCCGGAAGGAGAGAAAGCGCCGATGCTCGAAGGCATCTACCGCACCCTGCTCAAGCAGCAACCGCCTGCCGAATGGGCCAAGCTGGGTAACGACGAACGTAGCGCCAAACTGAAAGCCGGGGTGATCACCGCCTGGAGCGGCAATGAGCCGCTGCTGCGCAAGCTCGGCCAAGACCGCGCCAGCAGCATCAAGGACTTCCTCGTGGACAAGGGCCAGTTGGCCGATGACCGCGTGTACCTCATTGACGCGAACCTCGGCGAGGCGCAAGGCGATGGCCGCGTCGTCACCCCATTGCATCTGGATAGCGAGTAAGCATGTTCAAGCCCGTGATGTTCGGCCTGGCGCTGGCGTTGCTCGCCGGCCAGGCCCAGGCCGACACCCTGCGTTGCGGTAGCCAGCTGATCAGTGTGGGGGACCGGAAGTCGGAGGTACTTGGCAAATGCGGCGAGCCGCGCTCCCAGGACCTGCTGGGCTATCAACGCAGCGTGGACCGCCGTGTCGAGGCGCCGATCGAAGAGTGGGTCTATCCCCAGAGTGGCGGCATGGTCCAGTACCTGCGCTTTGTCGGCGGGCGCCTGGAGCGTATCGACAGCAAGCGCGGTAACTGACGCCCCATAATAAAACAGGCCCCGACACACTGCGTCGGGGCCTGCGGTTGGTCACTCCCTGTGACCCATCACCTGAACCTCAAGGTTCGGCAAGCGTACTGCAACAGCACTTGCTTCCCCCTAAAGCGGGCTCAGGCGAGATCCATGAGCATTACTCGGTTTTCAGGCCAGCGGCCGAAACGTCTCTGACACCTTTGATTTTCTTGGTGATGGCCACTGCAGTGTCCTTCTGCGCGGAGGTCACCGGGGTCATGGACGACAGGGAAACCACACCTTTGTTGGTTTCAACCTTGATGTCGGTACCCGGAATGCCTTTTTCAGTCACCAGGTCTGCCTTCACTTTGGTAGTGATCCAAGTGTCGGAGGTCGACTCTTTGGCGTTGTCGATTTGGTCAGCGTGCGCGATACCACCGTCAAGCAGGCCGTCGGCCGATACCGCTGTAACACCCTTGATGCGCTTGGTGATATTGACAGCCATCGTTTTCTGAGCGTCGGAGATCTTCTCTTCCGAAGACAGGGAAACCACGCCGTTATTGGTTTCGACTTTGATCTTCGAACCCGGAATGCCTTTCTCGGTCAGCAAATCACTCTTCACCTTGGTCGTGATCCAGGTATCGGAGGTGGCTTGTTTGGCTTCAGTCACTTCACCAGTAGCCACGACCATAGGTGCCTGAGAGGTTTGAGCGAAGGCGGTATTGGCCATGGCCAAGGTCAGAGCGGTGGCAGTGGCGGCAGCGATAGCGAACGTCTTCATACAAGTAACTCCTGTTCTTCTGAAAAGTCTGCGCCTAGATCCTAGCGGCAGGGTTATCTGTAAGGTTGCAGGCGCTGTGCCAACCTATCGAAACAAAATAAATCCATATAAATCAATAAGTTAAAACAAACCGAAAAAATCGGAATCGTGCAGATTGCATGACCGGCCGCCAAACTGCATGCAAGTTGCGGGTTTGCGCGACGAGCAACCCGCTGAAACTTCGAGCTTTTCCAGCACCCATAAAAAAAGCACCCCGAAGGGTGCCTTTTCTCAGCGTGAAGTCGAAGCGCGATTAAACGCCCGACGCCTTGGCTGCTGCGACGTCCTTGATGGACAGCTTGATACGGCCGCGGTTGTCCACGTCCAGTACCAGCACTTCCACTTCCTGGCCTTCTTTCAGGATGTCGGTCACTTTCTCTACGCGAGCGTCGCTCAGCATGGAGATGTGCACCAGACCGTCCTTGCCTGGCAGGATGTTGACGAATGCGCCGAAGTCGACGATGCGCTCAACCTTACCGACGTAGATCTTGCCGATTTCAGCTTCCGCGGTGATGCCCAGAACGCGCTGACGTGCTGCTTCAGCCGCTTCCTTGGTTTCGCCGAAGATCTTGATCGAGCCGTCGTCTTCGATGTCGATCGAGGCCTTGGTCTCTTCACAGATCGCACGAATGGTCGCGCCGCCTTTACCGATGACATCACGGATTTTGTCGGTGTCGATTTTCATCGCGATCATGGTCGGAGCATTTTCCGACAGCTCGGTGCGGGACTGAGCAATGATCTGGTTCATCTGACCGAGGATGTTCAGGCGGGCTTCCAGGGCTTGGCCCAGCGCCTTTTCCATGATCTCTTCGGTGATGCCCTTGATCTTGATGTCCATCTGCAGCGCGGTCACGCCTTTGGCGGTACCCGCTACCTTGAAGTCCATGTCGCCGAGGTGGTCTTCGTCACCCAGGATGTCGGTCAGGACGGCGAATTTATCGCCCTCTTTAACCAGACCCATGGCGATACCGGCAACCGGAGCCTTCATCGGCACACCAGCGTCCATCAGGGCCAGGGAAGCGCCACAGACCGAAGCCATGGAGCTCGAACCGTTGGATTCGGTGATTTCCGAGACCACACGGATGGTGTACGGGAAGGTAGCGGCATCCGGCAGCATGGCCTGGACCGAACGACGGGCCAGACGACCGTGACCGATTTCACGACGACCTGCACCGCCCATGCGACCACACTCGCCCACCGAGAACGGAGGGAAGTTGTAGTGCAGCATGAAGGGGTCTTTTTTCTCGCCTTCCAGGGTGTCCAGCAGCTGGGCGTCACGGGCAGTACCCAGGGTCGCGACAACCAGGGCCTGGGTTTCGCCACGGGTGAACAGGGCCGAACCGTGGGTCTTCGGCAGAACGCCGACTTCGATGTTCAGCGGACGGACGGTGCGCAGGTCGCGACCATCGATACGTGGCTTGCCGTTGACGATGTTTTCGCGAACGGTGCGGTATTCGATTTCGCCGAAAGCGGCTTTCACTTCGCTGGAAGAAGGCTGGCCTTCTTCACCGGACAGCTTGGCAACCACCTGGTCTTTCAGCTCGCCCAGACGCGCGTAACGGTCGGCCTTGACGGTGATGGTGTAGGCCTGGGAGATCGCTTCGCCGAACTCGGCACGGATCGCGCCCAGCAGTGCGGTGGCTTCAGGGGCGGCAGCCCAGGTCCAGGTTGGCTTGGCAGCTTCGGCGGCCAGCTCTTTCACGGCCTGGATAACGACCTGGAATTCGTCGTGGGCGAACAGTACGGCGCCCAGCATCTGGTCTTCGGTCAGCTCTTTGGCTTCCGATTCAACCATCAGTACCGCTTCCGAGGTACCGGCAACGACCATGTCCAGGCTCGAAGCCTTCTGCTGCTCGTAAGTCGGGTTCAGCAGGTAGCCGGTGCTTTCGTGGAAAGCCACACGCGCGGCGCCGATCGGACCATCAAAAGGAATACCGGAGATGGCCAGGGCTGCCGAGGTACCGATCATCGCAGCGATGTCCGGATCGGTCTTCTTGCTGGTGGAAACGACGGTGCAGACAACCTGCACTTCGTTCATGAAACCTTCAGGGAACAGCGGGCGGATCGGACGGTCGATCAGGCGCGAAGTCAGGGTTTCTTTTTCGGAAGGACGGCCTTCACGCTTGAAGAAGCCACCAGGGATCTTGCCGGCAGCGTAGGTTTTTTCCTGGTAGTGCACGGACAGCGGGAAGAAGCCTTTGCTTGGATCCGCATGCTTGGCACCGACAACGGTCACCAATACGCTGACGTCGTCGTCAACGGTGACCAATACTGCGCCGGAAGCCTGACGGGCGATACGGCCTGTCTCGAGGGTGACGGTCGACTGACCGAACTGGAATTTTTTGATAACCGGGTTCACGGTGTCCTACCTTCTTTTGTGGCTCTTGGGGAACTTGTCTTCTTGCGAAATTCTTGGGCAACGCCGGGAATCGGCCCGACTGTCATTGTCCGGATGCTGTCTTCGGGTAAAGCAGGTGCTCAGATAAAACTAGAGGCTGGAAGCTTGCCATGCGCCTGCGGGAAACCCGCTGACGCACAGCAAACAACCAACCTCATAGCGCAATCGCTGATTAGCGACGCAGACCCAGGCGACCGATCAGAGCGCTGTAACGGCTCACGTCTTTGCCTTTCAGGTAGTCCAGCAGCTTGCGGCGCTGGTTAACCATGCGGATCAGACCACGACGGGAGTGGTGATCTTTACCGTTGGCCTTGAAGTGACCTTGCAGTTTGTTGATGTTGGCGGTCAGCAGTGCAACTTGCACTTCTGGCGAACCAGTATCACCAACGGCTTGCTGGTAGTCGGTAACGATTTGAGCTTTTTCTTCAACGCTGAGAGCCATGAGGCAATCCTTTTATCAAGAAACTGTTTCAGAAAAACAGTCTCAACAGGCCAGGGACAAATCCCTGTATCTATAAATGAGTAGTGACCGTGCCTGTTGACAGCCACCCTCTCCAGCCTGCTTTGACACAGACTGGTTTCCGGTCATTCTGACCGAATCAGTCGACGCGGCGCGATGCGCCCGTCTTCGCTCACTTCACCGATACCGATAAAGCGACCGTTATGATCTTGTACCCGCACCATGCCGAACTTCGGTGCATCCGGCGCACGCACCGGTTGGCCGTTGAGCCAGTAGAACGCGCTGTGCTCGGAGAAGTGCAGCAGCGGCCAGTCTAGCAGACCGCTGTCCGAAGGCATGAGGAAGCGATCAACCGCTTCGTTGCCGCCTTCGGCATGCACGGCCTCGAGCTCTTCCAGCGTGACCGTCTGGGCCAGGGTGAAGGGGCCGGCCTGGGTCCGTCGCAATTCTGCCACGTACGCACCACAACCGAGCTTCTCACCGATATCCTCCACCAGGGTACGAATATAGGTGCCCTTGCTGCAGTCCACCGCCAGCCGCGCAGTATCGCCTTCGCAGGCGAGCAATTCCAAGCGCGCAATAGTAACAGAACGCGGTTCGCGCTCCACTACTTCACCGGCACGGGCGAGCTTGTACAACGGCTGTCCGTCACGTTTGAGCGCCGAGTACATCGGCGGTATCTGACTGATTTGACCGCGAAATCCCGGCAAAACCGCTTCGATATCGGTACGACCAACGGTCACCGGGCGCGTCTGCAAAACATCGCCTTCGGCGTCCGCGGTGGTGGTGGTCTTGCCCAATTGCGCGAGGGTTTCGTAACCCTTGTCGGAATCGAGCAGGTACTGCGAGAACTTGGTGGCCTCGCCGAAGCACAACGGCAGCACGCCAGTGGCCAACGGATCGAGACTGCCGGTATGGCCGGCCTTCTCGGCGTTGAGCAACCAGCGGACCTTCTGCAGGGCGGCGTTGGAGGTGAACCCCAACGGCTTGTCCAGCAGGATGATGCCGCTGACATTACGACGGATACGCTTGACCTGAGCCACCGATTACTCCCGACCGTCTTCTGGAAGGGTGTCTTCTGGAGCCGCGCCGTCGACATGCTGATTGTCTTCGGCCACGGCACGCTCGATCAACGCCGACAGGTGGGCACCACGCACGACGCTTTCGTCATAGTGGAAGTGCAACTGCGGCACGCTGCGCAGCTTCATCTCGCGAGCCAGTTGCATGCGCAGGAAGCCGGCCGCCGCATTGAGCACCTTGATGCTCTGGGCAATGTCTTCCGGGTTGTCCTGGCCCATCACGGTGATGAAGATCTTCGCGTGGCCGACGTCACGGCTGACGTCGACGGCGGTAATGGTGACCAGGCCGACGCGCGGGTCTTTGACTTCACGACGGATCAGCTGCGCGAGCTCACGCTGCATCTGGTCGCCGATACGTTGGGTACGGCTGTATTCTTTTGCCATGTCTTGTTACCTGTAGCTGCCCTGCGGTGAAACCCGCGGGTCTGAAAGCGGCAAACGCCCGGCCTGGCAGAAGCCGGACCGGGCGTTGCGTTTAGAGTCCTGACACCGTGCCGCGCATTTGCATGCGGCGGCTAGGCGTGGCCCTTGAAGTGCGCGAGTCAGAGGCTGCGAGCAACCTGAACCTTCTCGTAGACTTCGATCTTGTCACCGACCTTGACGTCGTTGTAGCTCTTCACGCCGATACCGCATTCCATGCCGGCACGCACTTCGGAAGCGTCATCCTTGAAGCGGCGCAGGGATTCCAGCTCGCCTTCGAAGATAACGATGTCTTCACGCAGTACACGGATTGGACGGTTACGGTGAACAACACCTTCGATCACCATGCAACCGGCGATCGCGCCAAACTTCGGCGAGCGGAACACGTCACGTACTTCAGCGGTACCCAGGATGTTCTCGCGAACATCGCTGCCCAGCATACCGGTGAGGGCTTTCTTGA
Organism: Pseudomonas sp. QS1027; assembly: GCF_002814235.1. GTDB lineage: Bacteria > Pseudomonadota > Gammaproteobacteria > Pseudomonadales > Pseudomonadaceae > Aquipseudomonas. The sequence goes on from NZ_PHSU01000005.1 coordinate 51,094, forward strand.
CGTCTTCGATGATGTCGTAGATCACGTTGTAGTAACGCATATCCAGACCTTCCTGCTCGACGATCTTCCGTGCGCCAGCATCGGCACGCACGTTGAAGCCGAACAGTACAGCGCTGGAGGCCAGTGCCAGGTTGGCGTCGGACTCGGTGATACCACCGACACCGCCACCGACAACACGCACTTGCACTTCGTCGTTACCCAGGCCGTTCAAGGCGCCGTTCAACGCTTCCAGCGAACCACGGACGTCGGATTTGAGGACGATGTTAAGCGTCTTCTTCTCTTCCTGGCCCATGTTCTCGAAGATGTTCTCAAGCTTGCCAGCGTGTGCACGGGCCAGTTTGACTTCGCGGAACTTGCCTTGACGGAACAGAGCCACTTCACGGGCTTTCTTCTCGTCGGCCACAACGCTCATCTCGTCGCCAGCGTCCGGGGTACCGTCCAGGCCGAGGATCTCGACAGGGATGGAAGGACCGGCTTCCTTGATCGGCTTGCCGTTCTCGTCGAGCATGGCCCGTACACGGCCATAGTTCGAACCGACCAGGACCATGTCGCCTTGGCGCAGGGTACCGTCTTGAACCAGAACGGTAGCCACCGGACCACGACCCTTGTCGAGACGCGATTCAACCACGACGCCACGGCCAGGAGCCGACGGAGTCGCTTTCAATTCCAGGACTTCGGCTTGCAGCAGGACCGCTTCGAGCAACTCGTCCACGCCGGTACCGACTTTCGCCGAAACCGATACGAACGGGGTGTCGCCGCCCCACTCTTCCGAAGTCACGCCATGAACCGACAGTTCGCTGCGGATGCGATCGAGATCGGCGCCCGGCTTGTCGATCTTGTTCACGGCAACCACCAGTGGAACACCGGCAGCCTTGGCGTGCTGGACAGCTTCAATGGTCTGCGGCATCACGCCGTCGTCCGCTGCAACGACCAGGATCACGATGTCAGTAGCCTTGGCACCACGGGCACGCATAGCGGTAAACGCGGCGTGACCCGGGGTGTCGAGGAACGTGACCATGCCGCGATCGGTTTCAACGTGGTACGCACCGATGTGCTGGGTGATACCACCGGCTTCGCCGGCAGCTACCTTGGCACGACGGATGTAGTCGAGCAGCGAGGTCTTACCGTGGTCAACGTGTCCCATGACGGTCACGACCGGTGCACGGGAGAACGCTTCACCTTCGAACTTCAGGGACTCGGCCAGGGAATCTTCCAGGGCGGTGTCGCTGACCAGGGTCACTTTGTGGCCCAGTTCTTCAGCAACCAGTTGGGCAGTTTCCTGATCCAGAACCTGGTTGATGGTGGCCGGAGTACCCAGCTTGAACATGAACTTGATGATTTCAGCAGCCTTGACCGACATCTGCTGGGCGAGATCGCCCACAGTGATGGTCTCGCCGATCTTCACTTCACGCACGATAGGGCCGGTTGGGCTCTGGAAACCGTGGGCGTTGCGTTTCTTCAGCTTGGCCTTGCCGCGACCGCCACGACGGAAACCGTCGCTTTCTTCGTCGGTAGTGCGCGGAGCCACACGTGGCGCCGGAGCCTTTTCCTTGACCGAAGCACGGTGCGGAGCGTTCTTGCGTTCGCCATCGCCACTGCCGCTACGACGATTGCTATCGTCGGCACGTGGCTTGTCTGGGCGGCGCGGTTCTTCGCGTTTGCGCTCGACGGCGGGTGCAGGAGCGGCCGCCGCGGCTTCGCGGACAGGCTCGGCAGCGACCACAGGGGCCTGGGCAACCGCGTCGACTACCGCAGCGTTCCCCGGAGCAGCAGCAGGCTGGCGGCGCGCTTCTTCTTCGGCGCGACGCTTGGCTTCTTCTTCAGCCTTTTGACGGGCCGCATTCTCTACGGCACGACGTTCTTCCAGCTCGCGCTTGCGCTCGGCTTCGATTTCTTCCGGGCTGCGTTGTACGAAGACTTTCTTCTTGCGTACTTCAACGCTGATGCTTTTGCTACCGGCAACACGCAGGGTGCTGGTGGTTTTGCGCTGCAAGGTAATCTTGCGCGGCTCTTCCACTTTAGCCTTGTGGCTGCTTTTCAGGTGAGTCAGCAGCGACTGCTTCTCACTGTCGGTCACATGTTCCTCGGCGGCGGTGTGTGGCAGACCTGCCTCACGCATCTGCTGCAACAGGCGCTCTACCGGTGTTTTGACCTCATCGGCCAGTTGTTTCACCGTGACTTGCGTCATGCACTTCTCTCCTCAGGCCGCGCCTAATTACTCGAACCAATGGGCTCGGGCGGCCATGATCAACTTGCCGGCACGATCATCGTCAATGCCGTCGATGTCGAGCAGGTCGTCAATAGACTGCTCGGCCAGGTCTTCGCGGGTAATTACGCCGCGCACCGCCAGTTCCATCGCCAAATCCTTGTCCATACCCTCAAGCGAGAGCAGGTCTTCGGCCGGATGGGCGTCTGCCAGCTTTTCCTCAGTAGCGATGGCTTTAGTCAACAAACGATCCTTGGCCCGAGCGCGAAGCTCGTTGACGGTGTCTTCGTCAAAGCCGTCGATGTTGAGCATTTCTTCCAACGGTACGTAGGCAATCTCTTCCAGGCTGGTAAAGCCTTCATCAACCAGTACCTGCGCCAGGTCTTCGTCGACTTCCAGCTCGTCGATGAAGTTGCGCAGAATGTCACCGGTCTCTGCTTGCTGCTTAGCCTGGATGTCCGATTCGGTCATCACGTTCAGGGTCCAGCCGGTCAACTGGCTGGCCAGACGCACGTTCTGGCCACCGCGACCGATGGCCTGAGCGAGATTGTCTGCGCCGACGGCGATGTCCATCGCGTGGGCATCCTCGTCAACGATAATTGCCGCGACTTCCGCCGGCGACATGGCGTTGATCACGAACTGCGCCGGGTTGTCGTCCCACAGGACGATGTCCACGCGCTCGCCACCCAACTCGCCGGAGACGGCCTGGACGCGCGAACCGCGCATACCAATGCACGCGCCTTGCGGGTCGATGCGTTTGTCCTTGGAGCGGACCGCGATCTTGGCACGCGAGCCCGGGTCACGGGACGCAGCCATCACTTCGATCAGGCCTTCGGCGATTTCCGGCACTTCGATGCGGAACAGCTCGATCAGCATTTCCGGCGCGGTACGCGACAGGATCAACTGAGGGCCACGGTTCTCGGTGCGGATTTCCTTGAGCAGGGCGCGTACGCGCACGCCGACGCGGAAAGTCTCGCGGGAAATGATGTCTTCGCGGGCCAGCAGCGCTTCGGCGTTGTTACCCAGGTCAACGATAACGTTGTCACGGGTGACTTTCTTCACGGTGCCGGAGATGATTTCCCCCAGGCGCTCGCGATAGGCGTCGACGACCTGTGCACGCTCGGCTTCGCGAACCTTCTGCACAATGACTTGCTTGGCGGTCTGAGCGGCGATGCGACCGAATTCGATGGACTCGATCTTGTCCTCGACGACGTCGCCAACCTTGGCACCTGGGTGGGTCTCTGCGACCTTGCTCGGCCAGGTCTCGATCGCCGGATCATCAAGATCGGCCTCCTCGACGACTGTCCAGCGACGGAAAGTCTCATAGGCACCCGTGTGGCGGTTGATTTCCACACGCAGGTCAACTTCGTCTTCAAAGCGCTTCTTGGTAGCGGTCGCCAGAGCAATCTCCAGCGCCTCAAAAATCACGCTTGCCGGTACACCCTTTTCGTTGGATACCGACTCAACAACCAGCAATACTTCTTTGCTCATCGTACGCCTCGCCTTTCGCAAGCCATTGGATCCGCGGGATCCGCGTCTCAGTCAAAACTGGGAATAATGTTGGCCTTGTCGATCAAATCGATCGGCAACAGGAACTCATGGTCTTCCACCTGCACCACGATGTCCTGCTCTTCCACTCCGCGCAGAAGGCCCTGAAAATTGCGTCGACCTTCGAAAGGCGAGCGCAACTTTATCTTCACTTGTTCACCGGCATGCGAGGCAAACTGTTCAAGGGTGAACAGCGGGCGTTCCATGCCAGGAGAGGAAACCTCAAGGGTGTATTCACTGGTGATGGGGTCTTCGACGTCCAGAACACCACTGATCTGGCGGCTGACGATGGCACAGTCGTCCACCAGCACACCGCCTTCTTTATCGATATAAACGCGCAACACGGAATGGCGACCTTGAGCCGAATACTCAATACCCCAGCATTCATAGCCAAGGGCCACGACCACCGGGGCCAACAAGGCCTGCAACTGTTCTAGCTTGCTCGACACCTGAACCCCCTCGTGCATCTCTGTGCATGCAATAGAAATAAACAAAAAATGGGCGAATCGCCCATCCCTGAAACGCCGTCGAACAGCGGCGTCATGAAGTACCCAGCCAACAAAAAGCCCCTGAAAAGGGGCTCCGCTAAAACTGGTTGCGGGGGCCGGATTTGAACCGACGACCTTCGGGTTATGAGCCCGACGAGCTACCAGACTGCTCCACCCCGCGACAAAGCTGGGGCGGAAGTATACGACCGATCCCTTGCAGGGTCAATGTAACCTTCCACCTACAAGAAAGCCCGCAACAGCGGGCTCTCCTGATAATTGGTACCGAGAAGGGGACTCGAACCCCTACACCCTATGGGCACAACCACCTCAAGGTTGCGTGTCTACCAATTCCACCACCTCGGCAATACAACGTTTACAGCATGAAACCCATTTTACTTCTGCTCTGGAGCCTTGGGTACATCAGTCGGTGAGGCCGACTTGGGTTCCTGGAGCACCGGTACATCATCAGATGCCGGTTTCTGCTTTGGCACTTCCAACACTGCCGGGTTTGGCAAACCTACTTGAGTCAGCTCATGAGCTTTCTCTTTAGCAAAGTAACCTAACCCCAAGCTGGTTATGAAGAAACCTGCGGCAAGTATAGCAGTAAACTTACTAAGAAAGGTAGAGGAACCTTGGCTTCCGAACACAGTATTTGAAGCACCTGCTCCGAAAGACGCACCAGCGTCCGCACCTTTACCCTGTTGCAGCAATACCAGAGCGACAACGCCCAGCGCACCCAACAGATGAAGAACGACTACGACTGTTTCCAGCATTTTTTCAGTTTCCCGCGGCGCGACAGATCGCACCGAACTCATCTGCATTCAGGGAAGCCCCACCAATGAGCCCCCCATCGATATCCGGCATGCCGAACAGTTCGACCGCATTGGCCGCCTTCACGCTGCCGCCGTATAGAAGCCGCACACCTTGTGCGACCTCAGAATTCTTTGCCGCCAACTGCGCGCGAATGGCGGCGTGCACATCCTGCGCTTGTTGCGGTGAAGCTGTCAGCCCGGTGCCAATGGCCCAGACCGGTTCGTAAGCGATGACAGCCTTGGCAAAAGCGCCGACACCAAACGCCTCGATAATGCTGTCCAGCTGACGCGAAACCACTTCCAGCGTCTTGCCGGCTTCACGCTGCTCCAGGGTTTCCCCTACACAGAGCACCGGAATCAACCCACAGGCTTGCGCTGCCGCAAACTTGCGATTGAGGACGGCATCCGACTCGCCAATGATCAGGCGACGCTCGGAATGCCCTACCAACACCAGGGAACACCCTGCATCGAGCAACTGACTCGGTGCAATCTCACCGGTCAAGGCGCCCTGCTGGGGCTCCACCGCCGAGTTCTGCGCACCGATCAAAATCGATTGGCCTTTCAAGCCTTCAACCACTTGGCTGATATGCAGGCAAGGCGGGAATACCGCCACGTCAACACCGCTCGGCAAGGCCAGGTCACTCAAACCCTTGATCAGCTCGACGACGCTGGCGCGGGTACCGTGCATCTTCCAGTTACCAGCTACCATTGGGCGACGCATGCTGTACCTCGCAGGTCAAAGTGGGCGCAGATGTTACCCAACCGCATCCTCACTGGCAAGCCGAAATCAGGCGCAAACTTCAGTCACCAGTTTTGCCAGTGCATCGGCGTGACCACGGACCGTCGCTTCGTCCTCGCCTTCGACCATTACCCGCACCAGCGGCTCGGTACCGGACTTGCGCAACAGCACGCGACCGCGACCGTTCATGGCCTGGGTGACGTCCTCGCAGGCCTGCACCACCTTTGGGTGCTTGACCGGGTCGACACCACCGGCAAAACGCACATTGACCAGCACCTGCGGGCACTTGCGCAGCGCCTGGCGCGCCTGGGCCAGGCCTTCGCCACGACGTCGCAGGGCCATCAGGGTTTGCAACGCGGCGATGATCGCATCGCCGGTGGTGGTGTGATTCAGGCAGAGAATATGCCCGGAGTTTTCGCCACCCACCAGCCAGTTGCGCTCCAGCAGCTCGGCAATCACATAACGGTCGCCGACATTGGCGCGCACGAACGGAATGTCCAGCTCCTTGAAGGCCAGCTCGAGACCCAGGTTGCTCATCAAGGTACCGACCACGCCGCCGTTCAGCTTGCCACGCTCAGCCATATCCCGGGCAATGATGAACACCAGTTCGTCACCATCCACCACGGCACCGGTGTGATCGACCATCAGCACCCGATCGCCGTCGCCGTCGAAGGCGATGCCCAGGTCCGCCTGCTCGGCCAGCACGGCCGCCTGCAGCGGTTTCATATGCGTCGAGCCGCAGTTGTCGTTGATGTTCAGACCGTTGGGCGCCGCCGACAGGGCGACGACCTGCGCGCCCAGCTCACGGAACACACTCGGCGCGACCTTGTAGGTGGCCCCGTGGGCGCAGTCGATAACAATCTTCAGGCCCGCGAGGTTGGTCCCCGTCGGCACACTGCTCTTGCAGAATTCGATGTAGCGACCGGCCGCGTCATTGATCCGCGAGACCTTGCCGAGCTTTTCCGACTCGACCACGGTCATCGGCGCATCGAGCAACTCCTCGATCATCAGCTCGACTTCATCCGGCAGCTTGGTGCCCGCACCGGAGAAAAACTTGATGCCGTTGTCGTCGTGGGGGTTGTGCGAAGCGCTGATCACGATTCCTGCCTCGGCATGAAACGTCCGGGTCAGGTAGGCGATGGCCGGCGTCGGCATCGGCCCCAGCAGCATCACATCGGCGCCCGCAGCGGAAAGACCGGCTTCCAGGGCGGACTCGAACATGTAGCCGGAGATCCGCGTGTCCTTGCCCACCAGCACCCGGCACGCGCCCAGCTTGCGGAACGCCATGCCGGCGGCCCAGCCGAGCTTGAGCATGAAATCAGGGGTGATCGGGTACTGCCCTACGCGCCCACGAATACCGTCGGTGCCGAAGTATTTTTTCTTCATCAGAACTCCATCGTTCTTATTGTGCAGCGTCAACGGCAGCGATCATGCGCACCACGTCGACCGTTTCGGCGACATCGTGCACACGAAGAATCCGTGCGCCTTTGCTCATCGCCAATGCCGCCAGGGCCAGGCCGCCATAAAGGCGCTCACCGACCGGACGACCAAGGGCCTGCCCTATCATGCTCTTGCGCGAGACGCCGACCAATAGCGGCCGGCCCAGGGCATGCAACGCTTCCATATGCTTGAACAGACTCAGGTTGTGCGCCAGGGTCTTGGCAAAGCCAAACCCCGGGTCGAGCACGATGCGCTCAGCCGCGATACCGGCTGCCGCACACAGCGCCATGCGCTCGGCGAGAAAATTCACCACCTCGCCCGTGACATCGTCGTAATGGGGGTTGTCCTGCATATTTCCCGGCTCGCCGAGCATGTGCATCAGGCAGACCGGCAAGCCAGTCGCAGCAGCGGCCTGCAGGGCACCGTCACGCTGCAACGAGCGCACGTCATTGATCAGGCCCGCACCCAACCTGGCGCTCTCCAGCATGACCTGTGGCGTGGACGTATCGACCGAGATGATCACATCCAATTCCCGGTGAATACGCTCGACCACCGGCGCGACACGCTCCAGCTCCTCGAGAGGAGAAACCACGGGCGCACCGGGACGGGTCGACTCGCCACCGATATCGATCAGCGTCGCACCCGCCTCAACCATGGCCTGCGCGTGGCGCAGGGCAGCATCGAGGTGATTGAAACGGCCGCCATCGGAAAAGGAATCAGGGGTGACGTTGAGAATGCCCATGACATGCGTCCGGGCCAAATCAAGAACCCGGTTGCCGCAAGGCAACCGGGTCGAGGACTGAACAGAAGTCATTTCAAACCTTAATGATCAGCCGCAGGGCCGCCGATCGGCGTTTCTGGTCGTTCGTTCTGGACCACCGGCGGAGTACCCGAAGTGCCCGAACCACCTTCCCAGTCGCGCGGTTCACGCGGTGGGCGACCAGCCATGATGTCGTCGATCTGCTCGGCATCGATGGTTTCGTACTTCATCAGCGCGTCCGCCATGGCGTCGAGCTTGTCGCGGTTGTCCGTCAGGATCTGCCTGGCCGTGCCGTAGCACTGGTCAATGATGCTGCGCACTTCCGAGTCGATCAGCTTGGCCGTTTCGCCGGAGAAGCTGGCGTTCTGACCGCCGCCGCCACGCCCCAGGAATACTTCCTGATCTTCCTCGGCGTACATCAGCGGACCCAGTTTCTCGGACAGGCCCCACTTGGTGACCATGTTCCGGGCAATCTGGCTGGCACGCATGATGTCGTTGGAAGCGCCGGTGGTGACACCGTCAAAGCCCAAGGTCATCTCTTCAGCGATACGGCCGCCATACAGCGAGCAGATCTGGCTGATCAGCGCACGCTTGGACAGGCTGTAGCGATCCTCTTCCGGCAGGAACATGGTCACACCCAGCGCACGACCGCGCGGGATGATCGAGACCTTGTAGACCGGATCGTGCTCGGGCACCACACGGCCGACAATCGCGTGACCGGCTTCGTGATACGCGGTGTTCTGTTTTTCCTTCTCGGACATGACCATGGATTTGCGCTCGGCGCCCATCATGATCTTGTCTTTCGCCAGTTCGAACTCCTTCATCTCGACGATGCGTTTACCGGCACGTGCAGCGAACAGGGAAGCCTCGTTCACCAGGTTGGCCAGGTCGGCACCGGAGAAGCCCGGCGTACCCCGCGCAATCACCCCGGGAGCGACATCGTCGCCCATGGGCACTTTGCGCATATGGACTTTGAGAATCTGTTCGCGACCGCGGATATCCGGCAGACCAACGACCACCTGGCGGTCGAAGCGACCAGGACGCAGCAGCGCCGGGTCGAGTACGTCAGGACGGTTGGTGGCGGCAATCACGATGATGCCGTCGTTCATCTCGAAACCGTCCATCTCCACCAGCAACTGGTTGAGGGTCTGTTCGCGCTCGTCGTGACCACCGCCCATACCGGCACCACGGTGACGACCGACCGCATCGATTTCGTCGATGAAGATGATGCAAGGCGCGTGCTTCTTCGCCTGCTCGAACATGTCACGGACACGGCTGGCACCGACACCGACGAACATCTCGACGAAATCGGAACCGGAAATAGTGAAGAACGGCACCTTGGCTTCGCCGGCAATCGCCTTGGCCAGCAAGGTTTTACCGGTACCCGGAGGACCGACCATCAGCACACCGCGGGGAATTCGGCCGCCCAGGCGCTGGAACTTGCCCGGATCGCGGAGGAACTCGACCAGCTCGCCGACTTCTTCCTTGGCTTCGTCGCAACCGGCGACGTCAGCCAGGGTGGTTTTCACCTGGTCTTCGGATAGCAGGCGCGCCTTGCTCTTGCCGAAACTCATCGGCCCGCCCTTGCCGCCCGCACCGCCCTGCATCTGGCGCATGAAGAACATGAACACCGCGATGATCACCAGGATCGGGAAGCTGGCAACCAGCAACTGGGTCCAGATGCTCTGCTGCTCAGGCTGCTTGCCTTCGACCACGACGTGGTTGTCCACCAGGTCGCCGATCAGGCCGTTGTCCTGGATGGCCGGACGGATGGTCTTGAAGCTGTCGCCATCGTTGCGCTTGCCGGTGATCACGTAGCCGTCCACGGCAACGCGCTCGACTTTGCCATCCTTGACCTGCTGGATGAAGTCGGAGTAGTTGAGGGTCTGCGGCTCGTTAGGGCTGGAGAAGTTGTTCATCACTGTCACCAGGACAGCGGCGATGATCAACCACAGGATCAGATTCTTTGCCATATCGTTCAATTAACTACCCTCATGAAGCGGGATCCGCTACTGGCGCGCGCTTCGCATGATATTCACCGGCGTAACTTACTACATAACCTACAGATCCTGCAGGCGCCGTCTGTAACCCTTTGTGAAACAATCACTACACAATATGCGCTTATTCTCACGGGGCGAAATACGAAAAACCTATCGCCCCGGCCAAGAACCTCGTCTTACTCGATCCGTCCGCGGAAGCCACGGCCCAGCAGATACTGCTCGCGGGACCGATCACGGGAAGACGACGGCTTGCGCGTCTGGACCTTGTCAAACAGCTTGCGGAAGTTCTTGTGGTACTCGTCGAAGCCTTCGCCCTGGAAAACCTTGATCAAAAAATCACCACCGGGGCGTAGGACGCGTCCGGCGAGATCGAGAGCCAGTTCACAAAGGAACATCGAACGCGGCATATCCACTTCGGGTGTACCACTCATATTGGGGGCCATATCGGAAATCACAAGGTCCACCTCGGAATTTCCCACTGCCGCGAGGATTTCAGCCAGGACAGAGTCCTCGGTGAAGTCGCCCTTGATGAAGGTCACGTCGGGGATGCTGTCCATGTCCAGGATGTCGGAAGCGATCAAGCGGCCCTTGCCGCCAATCAGACGACTGGTCACCTGGGACCAGCCACCCGGGGCCGCGCCGAGGTCGATCACGGTCATGCCCGGGCGAATAATCCGGTCCTTCTCCTGGATTTCCAGCAATTTGTAGCTGGCACGGGAGCGGTAGCCGTCTTTTTGCGCCATTTTGACGTACGGATCGTTGAAATGTTCTTTCAGCCAGTTAAGGCTAGTCTTGGAACGGGCCACGGGCCACCTCAAAAAAATAGTCGAATCGCGATTAACTGGGCGGTCCCGGACGCGCTCGGGTAAACTGGCCGCCGCTTTTTACAAGATCAGACGCAGGGGTCAGATTATGCCGCTCACTCAAGAGCAGAAGAAACAGTACAAATCCATCGGCCACCATCTGAAACCAGTATTGACTGTGGCTGACAACGGTTTGACCGAAGGTGTGTTAGCCGAGCTTGAACGCGCATTGGGCGATCATGAGCTGATCAAGATCAAGCTCAATATCCTCGACCGCGAATCGCGCCTGGAGGCCATTGCGCAACTGTGCAAGGCCGGCAAGGCGGATCTGGTGCAAGTCATCGGCAAGATGGCACTGCTTTATCGCAAGAACTTCAGCGTCAACAAGCAGTTGTCCAACGTCCATCGCTTCAAGTGACGTAGGACGGGGTCAAGGGTACGCAGCGCGTGCCCTGCCACTCTCGCCCGGCACCGGTTGCAGCACCAGCACCAGGCCGCAAAGGCCAAGCACCAGATAACTGAACAACTGCCAGCGCGACGCCTCCGGCAGCCAGGTTCGCACCGCGAAATACATCCCGCACGCATAGAACGACATCAACAGCAATTGCCCGCGCGTATCGCGCCATAGGCTTGCCCGGCCTTCGGCCTGGAGCAACACCAGGATCTGCACGATCACACACACCGTTGCAAACCCTATCAATAAAGAGCCCAGCAGGCTATTGATCTCGTCGATCAACAGCGGTGCCAGGCCAATTTGCGTCAACACCGGCAACAAACCGATGTGCAGCAGCCACAGGCCACCAACCCAGAGCATCTGGGTCAGTTGCCAGAGCATGGCGCCCGCACGCAGCGGGCGCCTTCGTTCAGATGTGGCGGACTTCAACAATCTCGTACTCGATAACGCCACCGGGCGTTTTGACAGCCACCACATCACCCTCTTCCTTGGCAATCAAGGCACGGGCCAGTGGCGAGCCAACGGAGATCTTGCCGAGTTTGAAGTCGGCCTCATCCTCACCCACGATGTGATAAACCACGCTTTCGTCGGTTTCGACGTTGGCGATTTCCACGGTGGTACCGAAGATCACCTTGCCGGTGTGCGGGATGGTCGTGACGTCGATGATCACCGCGTTCTGCATGCGGCCTTCGATGTCACGGATCCGCGCCTCGACCATACCTTGCTGCTCGCGGGCAGCGTGGTATTCGGCGTTTTCCTTCAAGTCACCCAGCTCGCGGGCCGTACCGATGTCCTGGCTCAGCTTCGGACGGACGACCTTGGTCAGGTGAGCATGCTCTTCTTCCAGGGCTTTCGCGCCCTGGACGGTCATGGGGTATTTGGTCATGCCTTCAATCCTGCGTGTAGATCCTGCAAGCGACGCACGGTCTTCTCCGGACCGAACTTGAGCGCTTCGCAGATGGCTTCGCCAGCAGCAATGGTAGTGGTGCAGTAGATCTTGTGCTGCAGCGCGTTACGACGAATGGAGTACGAGTCAGCGATCGACTGACGGCCTTCGGTCGTGTTGATGATCAGGGTGACTTCGTCATTCTTGATCATGTCGACGACGTGCGGACGACCTTCCGTCACCTTGTTGACCCGGCGCACTTTCAGCCCGGCCGCTTCGATCACCTTGGCCGTGCCGGCAGTTGCCACCACTTCGAAGCCCAAGTTGATCAGATCACGGGCCACGCCTGCAACCAGTGGCTTGTCGTCATCACGCACGCTGATGAAGGCGGTACCGCCGGTCGGCAGCACTTCGCTGGCGCCCATCTGGGCCTTGGCGAACGCTTCGCCGAAGGTGTCGCCGACGCCCATCACTTCACCGGTAGACTTCATCTCCGGGCCCAGGATCGGGTCCACACCAGGGAATTTGGCGAAGGGGAACACCGCCTCTTTCACACTGTAGAAGTTCGGAATGATTTCCTTGGTGAAGTTCAGCTCTTTCAGGGTCTTACCGGCCATCACGCGAGCAGCGATCATGGCCAGGGAGACACCGATGCACTTGGAGACGAACGGCACGGTACGCGAAGCGCGCGGGTTGACTTCGATGACGTAGATATCTTCGCCTTGCAGGGCCAGTTGCACGTTCATCAGGCCGACAACACCCAACTCCAGGGCCATTTTCTTGACCTGGTCGCGCATCTCGTCCTGGATGTGCGCCGGCAGCGAGTACGGCGGCAGCGAGCACGCGGAGTCACCGGAGTGAACACCGGCCTGCTCGATGTGCTGCATGATCGCGCCGATCACCACGTCGGTGCCGTCACAGACCGCATCCACGTCCATTTCAATGGCGCAGTTGAGGAAGTGGTCCAGCAGCACCGGGCTGTCGTTGGACACTTTCACCGCGTCGCGCAGGTAACGCTTGAGTTCTTCTTCTTCGTAGACGATTTCCATCGCCCGACCGCCCAGCACGTAGGACGGACGCACCACCAACGGGTAACCGATCTTGCTCGCGGCACGAATCGCTTCGTCTTCGCTGCGCACGGTGGCGTTTGGCGGCTGACGCAGGTTCAGGCGCTCGACCATCTGCTGGAAGCGCTCGCGGTCTTCGGCACGGTCGATGGCGTCAGGGCTGGTGCCGATGATCGGCACGCCGGCCGCTTCCAGGGCACGGGCCAGTTTCAACGGGGTCTGGCCGCCGTACTGGACGATCACGCCTTTCGGCTTCTCGACGCGGACGATTTCCAGCACGTCTTCCAGGGTCACTGGCTCGAAGTACAGGCGATCGGAGGTGTCGTAGTCGGTGGACACGGTTTCCGGGTTGCAGTTGACCATGATGGTCTCGTACCCGTCTTCGCGCAGCGCCAGGGCCGCGTGCACGCAGCAGTAGTCGAACTCGATGCCCTGGCCGATACGGTTCGGACCGCCGCCGAGGATCATGATCTTGTCGCGACCCGATGGCGCGGCCTCGCACTCTTCTTCATACGTCGAGTACAGGTAGGCGGTGTCGGTGGCGAACTCGGCCGCGCAGGTGTCGACGCGCTTGTAGACCGGGAACACTTCCAGCTTGTGACGATGGGTCCGCAGGTTTTTCTCGGTCACGCCCAGCAGCTTGGCCAGACGCATGTCGGAGAAGCCCTTGCGCTTGAGGCGGAACATCAGGTCGCGGTCGATGGCCGACAGACCCAGGGTCTTGACCTTCTCTTCTTCCTTGATCAGATCTTCGATCTGCACCAGGAACCACGGATCGATCATGTTCATGCCGAAGATTTCTTCGACGGTCATGCCGGCGCGGAAGGCGTCCGCCACGTACCAGATGCGCTCGGCGCCCGGCACGGTCAGCTCGCGCTTGAGCACGTTCATGCTTTCCGGGTTGCTCAGGTCGAGCTTCTCGTCCAGGCCGCAAACGCCCACTTCCAGGCCGCGCAGGGCTTTCTGCAGGGATTCCTGGAAGGTCCGGCCGATGGCCATGACTTCACCCACCGACTTCATCTGGGTGGTCAGGCGGGCGTCGGCTTTCGGGAATTTCTCGAAGGCGAAGCGCGGCAGCTTGGTCACGACGTAGTCGATGGACGGTTCGAAGGACGCCGGGGTCTTGCCGCCGGTGATGTCGTTCGACAGCTCGTCCAGGGTGTAACCCACCGCCAGCTTGGCCGCGACCTTGGCGATCGGGAAGCCGGTGGCTTTCGAAGCCAGCGCCGAGGAACGCGATACCCGCGGGTTCATCTCGATCACGACCATGCGGCCGGTGTTCGGGCAAATGCCGAACTGAACGTTGGAACCACCGGTTTCCACGCCGATCTCACGCAGTACCGCCAGGGAGGCGTTACGCAGGATCTGGTATTCCTTGTCGGTCAGGGTCTGTGCCGGTGCAACGGTGATCGAGTCACCGGTGTGCACGCCCATCGGGTCGAAGTTCTCGATGGAGCAGACGATGATGCAGTTGTCCTTTTTGTCGCGGACCACCTCCATCTCGTACTCTTTCCAGCCGATCAGCGATTCGTCGATCAGCAGTTCCTTGGTCGGCGACAGGTCCAGGCCACGGGCGCAGATTTCTTCGAACTCTTCACGGTTGTAAGCGATACCGCCACCGGTGCCGCCCATGGTGAAGGACGGACGGATGATGCACGGGAAGCCGAGCTTCTCGAGGACCGCATTGGCCTCTTCCATGCTGTGGGCGATACCGGAACGCGGGCAGTCCAGGCCGATGGATTTCATCGCCTTGTCAAAGCGCGAACGGTCTTCGGCCTTGTCGATGGTGTCGGCGTTGGCACCGATCATTTCCACGCCGAACTTCTCGAGCACGCCTTCGCGCTCCAGGTCCAGGGCGCAGTTCAGGGCAGTCTGGCCACCCATGGTCGGCAGCAGGGCGTCCGGACGCTCCTTCTCGATGATCTTGGCCACGGTCTGCCACTTGATCGGTTCGATGTAGGTGGCGTCGGCCATGGCCGGGTCGGTCATGATGGTGGCCGGGTTGGAGTTCACCAGGATGACGCGGTAACCCTCTTCGCGCAGGGCCTTGCAGGCCTGGGCGCCGGAGTAGTCGAATTCGCAGGCCTGGCCGATCACGATCGGGCCGGCACCGAGAATCAGGATGCTTTTTATGTCTGTACGTTTTGGCATGGGTTTGTCACTCAAATCCGCAGGTCAGTCGGCAAGCCGTTGAACAATCCTAGAAGAGCCCCAGGGGGCCGCCGCGTGGCGGGGCCGCCCTGGGCATTCAGGCGATCAACGGCGCTTGGCCATCTCATTGATGAAGCGATCGAACAGCGGTGCAACGTCGTTCGGGCCCGGGCTGGCTTCAGGGTGGCCCTGGAAGCTGAACGCGCTCTTGTCGGTGCGCTCGATGCCTTGCAGGGAGCCGTCGAACAGCGACTTGTGAATCGCCCGGACATTGGCCGGCAGGGTCGCTTCATCCACCGCAAAACCGTGGTTCTGGCTGGTGATCATGACAACACCGGTATCCAGGTCCTGGACCGGGTGGTTGGCACCGTGATGGCCGTGACCCATTTTCAGGGTCTTGGCGCCGGAGGCCAGGGCCAGCAGCTGGTGACCCAGGCAGATACCGAACACCGGAATCTCGGTTTCCAGTACTTCCTTGATCGCCTTGATCGCGTAGTCGCAAGGCTCCGGGTCACCCGGGCCGTTGGACAGGAACACGCCGTCCGGTTGCAGGGCCAGAACGTCGCCGGCCGGGGTTTGCGCCGGCACGACCGTCACGCGGCAACCGCGCTCGACCAGCATGCGCAGGATGTTGTGCTTGATACCGTAGTCGTAGGCCACGACATGGTAAGGCAGCTTGGAGGCTTCGATGGTCGCGTGGCTGTCGGTCTTCAAGTCCCAGACCGTCGAGCGCCACTCGTACTGCTTCGTGGTGCTGACGACTTTCGCCAGGTCCATGCCCTTCAGGCCCGGGAAACCTTGTGCTGCGGCAATCGCCGCGGCTTCGGAAATGTTGTCGCCGGCCATGATGCAGCCGTTCTGCGAACCTTTTTCCCGCAGGATGCGGGTCAGGCGCCGGGTGTCGATACCGGCGATGGCCACCACGTTGTTGGCCTTCAGGTAATCGGACAGGGACATCGTGTTGCGCCAGTTGCTCGCTACCAGCGGCAGGTCGCGGATGACCAGGCCGGCGGACCAGACACGATCGGACTCGGCATCTTCCGGCGTGGTACCGGTGTTGCCGATGTGCGGGTAAGTCAGGGTAACGATTTGCTGGGCGTAGGAAGGATCGGTAAGGATTTCCTGATAGCCGGTCATTGCGGTGTTGAACACCACCTCACCAACGGTCTGACCGTCGGCTCCAATGGCTTCGCCGCGAAAAATGCTGCCATCAGCAAGGGCGAGTATGGCTGGCTTAGTCAAGAAGACCTCCCGTAAATAAAGCCTGAAAGGGCGATCGCAGGTTGTAAAAAAGCGGAATGACGTATGGACACGTCACCCCGCTCGTTCACTGAATTATTCTGCGCGCTTTTAGTGGACACACTAAAGCTGTAGCTTACAGAAAAAGGCTTTTTTAATCCACCGCTAATGAGCCGAAAAGGCCAGGGAATGCGACAGGGCGTCGCTTTGCGGTGCGAAACAGGGCAGGCAGACCCTGCCAACCCTGTTTCCGGGACATCACTCAGTGCAGTTCGAGCACATCCTGCATATCGTACAGGCCTGGCGCCTTGCCATCCAGCCACAACGCCGCACGCACCGCGCCCTTGGCGAAGGTCATGCGACTCGAAGCCTTGTGGGTGATCTCCAGGCGCTCGCCTTCGGCGGCGAACAGCACGGTGTGATCACCGACCACATCACCACCACGCACCGTGGCAAAACCGATGGTTTCCCGCTCGCGCGCACCGGTATGACCTTCCCGACCGTACACCGCGACCTTCTGCAGATCACGATCCAGCGCCTTGGCGATCACCTCGCCCATGCGCAGCGCTGTGCCCGAAGGCGCATCGATCTTGTGCCGGTGGTGGGCCTCGATGATCTCGATATCCGCATCATCGCCCAACACCCGCGCCGCCATATCCAGCAACTTCAGCGACAGGTTGACGCCGACACTGAAATTGGCCGCGAAGACAATCGCAATATCCTTGCCCGCTTCGGCCAGCAACGCCTTCTGCGCCGCGTCCAGGCCGGTGGTACCGATTACCATGGCCTTGCCGGCCTTGCGGCAGAAAGCCAGGTTTTTCAGCATCACTTCCGGCAGCGTGAAATCGATCAACACATCGAACTCGTCCGCCACCGCGTCCAGGCCATCGGACAACGGCACGCCGATACGCCCCAACGAAGCCAGCTCGCCGGCATCCGCCCCCACCAGCGAACTGCCGGGACGAACGACCGCCGCCGTCAGGCCGGTGAGCGGCGCGCGCTGCTGCACCGCCTCGACCAGGATCTTGCCCATGCGCCCGGCGGCGCCCATCACAGCTATACGTCGCATGCCTCGCTCCTTACAGGTCGCCGAAGAAACGCTTCATCCCTTCGAACCAACCGCTGGCCTTGGGCGAATGAGAGCTGTCGCCAGCCAGGGAGGAACGGAACTCTTCCAGCAGTTCACGCTGGCGACGGCTCAGGTTCACCGGAGTCTCGACAGCCACACGGCACATCAGGTCACCCGCACCACCGCCACGCACGGGCGCAACACCCTTGCCGCGCAGACGGAACTGCTTGCCGGTCTGGGTACCTTCCGGAATCTTCAATTTGACGCGACCGTCCAGGGTCGGCACTTCCAGCTCGCCGCCCAGGGCTGCGTCGACGAAGCTGATCGGCACTTCGCAGAACAGGTGCTTGCCGTCGCGCTGGAAAATATCGTGCTCGCGGACATTGATCACGACATACAGGTCGCCGGTCGGACCACCCTGCGTACCCGCCTCGCCTTCGCCGGACAGGCGAATACGGTCACCGGTATCGACGCCCGACGGCACTTTCACCGACAGGGTCTTGTACTCTTCCACGCGGCCCTGACCATGGCAGGAATCGCACGGATCGGAAATGATCTTGCCCTGGCCATGGCAACGCGGGCAGGTCTGCTGCACCGAGAAGAAGCCCTGCTGCATGCGCACCTGGCCGATACCGCCACAGGTCGGGCAGGTGATCGGCGCGGAACCTTTCTTGGCCCCGGAGCCGTCGCACGGCTTGCAGTTGACCAGCGTCGGCACGCGGATATTGACGGTGGTACCGCGTACCGCCTCTTCCAGGTTCAGCTCCAGCGTGTAGCGCAGGTCACTGCCGCGCTGGGCGCCGCCACGGGAACCGCCGCGACCGCCACCGAAGAAATCGCTGAACACATCGCCGAAGATATCGGAGAAGTTCTGCCCGCCGAAGCCGGCACCGCCGCCACCCATGCTCGGGTCGACACCCGCATGGCCGTACTGGTCGTAGGCGGCACGCTTGCTGGAGTCGGACAGCACTTCGTAGGCCTCGTTGGCCTCCTTGAACAGCTCTTCCGACGCCTTGTCATCCGGATTACGGTCCGGGTGATGTTTCATCGCGAGGCGGCGGTAAGCTTTTTTCAGGTCCGCCTCGCTGGAGCCACGCTCGACCCCCAAAACCTCGTAATAGTCACGCTTTGCCATGATTCTTTGCACTCTTGAGGATGTTCGGGACTCCCGACTTGAACAGTCCCGCCCCGACCATCAGCACCCGAACGCTGTCGCATGCTGTAAAAATTTGCCTATTCCAGACACGCCAACGCGGGAGCAAGCTCCCGCGCGGCGACATCCTACCAGTCACCGCTCAAGAGCAGTCAACCGGTTGACCTGCAAGTGGTTACTTGTGGTCTTTGACTTCTTCGAACTCAGCGTCGACGACGTCATCCTTGTGGTGCGCTTCTTCCTGGGCAGGTTGTGCACCGGCTTCAGGTTTGGCGCCCTGTTCGGCGTACATCTTCTGGGCCACAGGCGCGGAGACCTTGGACAGCTCCTCGACCTTGGCTTCGATAGCCGCCTTGTCGTCGCCTTTGACAGCGGCTTCCAGGGCAACCACGGCCGCTTCGATCGCGGTTTTCTCTTCGGCGGTCACTTTGTCACCGGCGTCGGCGATCATCTTGCGGGTCGAGTGCACCAGGGCATCGCCCTGGTTGCGGGCACCGGCCAGCTCTTCGAACTTGCGGTCTTCCTCGGCATTGAGCTCGGCGTCGCGAACCATCTGCTGGATTTCTTCATCCGACAGGCCGGAGTTGGCCTTGATGGTGATCTTCTGCTCTTTGCCGGTGGCCTTGTCCTTCGCGCCGACGTGCAGGATGCCGTTGGCGTCGATGTCGAAGGTCACTTCGATCTGTGGCACGCCACGTGGTGCTGGTGGAATCTCGGCCAGGTCGAACTTGCCCAGGGACTTGTTCTGCGCGGCTTGCTTGCGCTCACCCTGCAGGACGTGAATGGTCACGGCGCCCTGGTTGTCGTCGGCAGTCGAGAACACTTGCGATTTCTTGGTAGGAATCGTGGTGTTTTTCTCGATCAGCGCGGTCATCACGCCACCCATGGTTTCGATACCCAGGGTCAGCGGGCTGACGTCGAGCAGCAGAACGTCCTTCACGTCACCCGCCAGAACGGCGCCCTGGATAGCAGCACCCATGGCAACGGCTTCGTCCGGGTTGACGTCTTTACGGGCTTCTTTACCGAAGAAGTCGGTGACCAGCTTCTGTACCAGCGGCATGCGGGTCTGACCGCCGACCAGGATCACGTCGTTGATCGCGCCAACGTCGATACCGGCGTCTTTCAGCGCGATGCGGCAAGGCTCGATGGTGCGCTGAACCAGGTCTTCCACCAGCGCTTCCAGCTTGGCGCGGGAGATTTTCACGTTCAGGTGCTTCGGACCGGTGGCATCTGCAGTGATGTACGGCAGGTTGACGTCGGTCGACTGAGCCGAAGACAGCTCGATCTTGGCTTTTTCAGCGGCTTCTTTCAGGCGCTGCATGGCCAGCGGGTCACCCTTGAGGTTCATGCCGCTTTCTTTCTTGAACTCGTCGACGAGGTAGTCGATCAGACGAATGTCGAAGTCTTCACCGCCGAGGAAGGTGTCACCGTTGGTGGCCAACACTTCGAACTGGTGCTCGCCATCAACTTCGGCGATTTCGATCACGGACACGTCGAAGGTACCGCCACCCAGGTCATAAACGATGACAGTGTGGTCGCCCCGAGCCTTGTCCATGCCGTAGGCCAGAGCAGCCGCGGTCGGTTCGTTGATGATGCGCTTGACGTCCAGGCCGGCGATACGACCGGCGTCCTTGGTAGCCTGGCGCTGGCTGTCGTTGAAGTAGGCCGGAACGGTAATGACCGCTTCAGTCACTTCTTCGCCGAGGTAGTCTTCGGCGGTTTTCTTCATCTTTTTCAAGATTTCAGCCGAGATCTGTGGCGGTGCCATTTTCTGGCCGTTCACTTCGACCCAAGCATCGCCGTTGTCAGCCTTGGCGATTTTGTAAGGGACCATCTTGATGTCTTTCTGAACGACTTCTTCGTCGAACTTGCGACCGATCAGACGCTTCACCGCGTACAGGGTGTTATGCGGATTGGTCACCGCCTGGCGCTTGGCCGACTGGCCAACCAGGATTTCGCCATCGTTGGCGTAGGCAATGATCGACGGCGTGGTGCGTGCACCCTCGGCGTTTTCGATCACTTTGGCCTTGCCGTTTTCAAGAATGGAGACGCAGGAGTTGGTAGTCCCCAGGTCGATACCGATAATTTTGCCCATTTCACTCTCCCGAAACTTTGATTTTTTTGCCGCAGCGGTTATGGCCAACTGCGGTAGCACTTAAACGCTTGACTTGTAGATGGGGGCCTTGCAGCCGATTTCAAGCCTGCTCGTCGATCGTCGGCGAAACCGGAGCGACCGCCTTGCTGACCACAACCATCGCCGGGCGCAGCAGGCGACCGTGGAGCTGATAGCCTTTCTGGAACACTTTCAGCACGCTGTTGGGCTCGACATCAGCGCTTTCCTGCATGGCCATGGCCTGGTGCAGGGAGGCATTGAAGGGTTCGCCGTGCGGGTCGATAGCTTCCAGTTGATAACGCTTGAGGGTGTCCTGGAACATCTTCAGGGTCAGCTCGATGCCTTCGCGCATCGGCCGGATGTTTTCATCGTCCGGGTTGGACAGGTCCAGGCCACGCTCGAGGCTGTCGATGATCGGCAGCAGGTCGCCGGCAAACTTCTCCAGGGCGAACTTGTGTGCCTTTTCCACATCCTGCTCGGCACGCCGGCGGATGTTCTGCAGGTCGGCTGCGACACGCAACCCTTGATCCTGTGCCGCTGCCAGTTGCTCTTCGAGCACCTGGACGCGGGTGGCCAGATCGTCGCCCTGAGCCTGTGCGGCCGAGCCGGCTTCCTGATTTTGCGAATCCAGAGTCTGTTCGTCAGCCATAAAAAACCTCCTTTCAATATCGTCCGCGAGCTCGACTCGCGCTTCTGCCCCGATATATGGGGTCGCAATTTCCAGGTTCAAGGGCCAGTCGCGCGGCAATCACCTGCCAGCCTGCCAGCACAAGATTACCGTTCGCGCTAAGAAACCCCGACATTCAAGCCAATCGGACTAAGGGCAAGATTGTCAGCGCAAATCAAAACACTGTATAAATAACCAGACCTAAAGCCTGGGAGCGGCCTTCATGCTGGTGCACCTGTCCGTACATAACTACGCAATCGTCGAACATCTCGATCTGGAACTGGATCGCGGGATGAGCGTAATCACTGGCGAAACCGGTGCCGGCAAGTCGATCATGCTCGACGCCCTCGGGCTGACCCTGGGCGATCGCGCCGACAGCGGCGTGGTCCGTCCCGGTGCGGACAAGGCCGACATCCTCGCCACCTTCGATCTCGAAGACATTCCCGAGGCCCGGGCCTGGCTCGCCGAGCGCGACCTCGACAACGACGGTCCGTGCATCCTGCGCCGGGTGATTACCGCCGAAGGTCGCTCGCGCGGCTATATCAACGGTTCGCCCTGCCCCCAGGGCGACCTCAAGGCCCTCGGCGAACTGCTGATCGACATCCACAGCCAGCACGAACACCAATCCCTGCTGAAAACCGATACCCACCGCCGACTGCTCGACGAATATGCCGGCGCCACCGATCTCGCCCGCCAGGTACAGCTCGCGGCCCAGCGCTGGCGCCAGACCCGCCAGGAACTGGAGCGTCTCTCCAACTCCGGTGACGAACAGCGCGCCCGCCACCAACTGCTCAGCTACCAGCTCGAAGAACTCGAGAACCTCGGCCTGGGGGAAAACGAGCTGGGGGACCTGGAGCAGGAACACAAGAACCTGACCAACGCCGAAACCCTGCTCGGCATCTGCCGCCAGGTGGTGGAACAATGCAGCGAAAGCGACTCGGGCAATGTGCTCAACGCCCTGACCGCGAGCCTCAACCGCCTCTCCAGCGTCAACAACGGTAGCGGCGCCCTGGGCGAAGCCACCAACCTGCTGGCCAGCGCACAGATCCAGGTCGAGGAAGCCGTCGGCGAACTGAACCGTTTTCTCGACCACTTCGACGCCGACCCAGCTCGCCTGCAGCAGCTCGAGGAACGTCTGGACGCCATCTACACCCTGGCGCGCAAGCACCGCATCCAGCCGACCGAAGTGGCGACTCTCCAGCAAAAGCTGCTGGATGAAATCGAAACCCTCAATGCCAACGACGAAGCCATCGAGCGCCAGACGGAAGAGCTCGCGGCCTATGCCCGGCATTACCAGGAGCGGGCACGGGAGCTCAGCGACCTGCGCCATCAGGCGGCAACCAGCCTCGCCAGCGCAGTGGAACAGGAAATCCAGCGCCTGGGCATGCCCGGCGGACGCTTCAGCATCGAACTGCACGCCAACACCAGTAACGAACCACTGCCTTATGGCCTTGAGTTGGTCGAATTGCTGGTCAGCGCCAACCCCGGCCAACCGCTCAAGGCACTGGCGAAGGTGGCCTCCGGGGGCGAGCTGTCACGGATCAGCCTGGCGATCCAGGTCATCACCGCACAGACTTCGCGCATCCCGACCCTGGTGTTCGACGAAGTGGACGTGGGTATCGGTGGCCCGACCGCCGAGATCGTCGGCCAACTGCTGCGCCGCCTCGGCGAACGCGGACAGGTCCTGACGGTCACGCACCTGCCACAAGTGGCGGCGCAAGGGCACCATCATCTATTTGTGCACAAGATGCGCGGCAGCGATGCCACCCGCACGGCGGTCTCGAAACTGAGCAAGGCCGAACGGATCGAAGAAGTCGCGCGCATGCTCGGGGGCATTGACCTGACCAAGGAATCCCTGGCCCACGCGAAAAAGATGGTGATCACAGCCAAAGCTTGAGCCTGGACATCGGCACCTAGAAAAATCTGGCAACAAAAAGCACAAAGGCGACCCTGAGGTCGCCTTTGATCGCTTCGCGAACCGGTATTCGCAACAGACTTATTTTTTCTTTTGGCGTACGTACAGCACCAGATTGTGATCCACCAGCTCGAAACCGTGAGCTTCGGCGATCGCCTTCTGAAGTGTCTCGATTTCCGGGCTGGTGAACTCGATCACCTCGCTCGTATCGACGTTGACCATATGGTCGTGGTGCCCGCCGTCCGCCAGCTCGAAGACCGCATGGCCGCCGTCGAAATTGTGGCGAACCACCAACCCGGCCGCTTCGAACTGGGTCAGTACACGGTAGACCGTTGCCAGGCCAACATCCTCGCCAGCTTCCATCAGCGCCTTGTAGACATCCTCGGCGCTCATGTGACGCTGCTCGGCAGAATCGAGCATTTGCAGAATCTTGACCCGTGGCAGAGTCACTTTTAAGCCGGCTTTACGTAGTTCGCTATTTTCAACCATGGTCAGCTTTCTCGCGATGCTGCTTCGCAGCTTCTCTTAATACGGGTATGATCGGGGTTTACGTTGTCCCAGCCAAGATAGTGGAAGTCGCCCACCGATGCAAAACACCAAGCTGTTGCTAACCAGTTTTACCTTAGTGGGACTGCTCGCACTCGCCGGTTGTTCATTCCCCGGGGTTTACAAAATCGACATCCAACAGGGCAATGTCGTCACGCAGGACATGATAGACCAGTTGCGCCCGGGAATGACCCGCAAGCAAGTAAGGTTTATCATGGGCAACCCCCTGCTGGTCGACACATTCCACCCCAATCGCTGGGATTACCTGTATAGCCTGCAGCCCGGTGGCGGTGAACGCCAGCAGGAGCGTGTCAGCCTGATATTCAATGCCAATGATCAACTCGCCAGCCTGTCCGGCGACTTCAAGCCCGGCGTAAGCCGCGATGAAGCGATCCTGGGCAAGGACGGCACACAGGTGAACGCTCCGGTGCAGAATACCGAGAAGCCGAAGCCAGAGACGCCAGCCAAGCCGGGTTCGCTGCTGGATCAGATCCAGAAAGATGTCGACGGCGTAAAAGCCGTACCGGTCCCGGTCCCGGAACCGTTGGATACCACACCGCAGTAAAACGGCGGTACAAAAAAAGCCCGGCATGTCCGGGCTTTTTTTATGCCTACAGGTTTTGCGCCTTGGCCTTGGCCGCTTTTTCCGCACGCAGGCGCCGGACTTCCTTCGGATCGGCCAGCAAGGGGCGATAGATTTCGATGCGATCACCCTCCGTCACCATGCGGCTATCGGCATCGGCAATCGCCTTGCCGAAAATCCCCAACGGACAGACCGCTATATCCAGCGCGGGAAACTGCTCGGCGATCCCCGACAGGCGCACCGCCGCCCGCAACGTCGTTCCCGCCGACACTGAAACCGCCTGCAGGCACTGACGCCCGATATCGGCGTAAACCACCTCTATCGCAACCAGGGGCTCAACCATGGAGTTGCTTGGCCCGCTGACAGAAGGCATCCACCAGGGTATTGGCCGCCTGGTTGAAAAGCGGCCCGAGGGTTGCCCGCACGAGGGGCCCGGCATAATCGAAGGTCATGTCCAGGCTGATCTTGCAGGCTTTCTCCCCGAGGGGCTTGAACACCCAGACACCGTGCAGTTGAGTGAACGGCCCTTCTTCCAGGTTCATTTCAATCGAGTGTCCCGGTACCAGCGTATTGCGGGTGACGAAATGCTGGCTCAAGCCCGCCTTGGCCACCCCCAGCGTGGCACGCATGTGCGTCTCAGAGCTTTCGAGCACCTGGGCCGTCGAGCACCACGGCAGGAACTCCGGGTAACGCGCCACGTCGTTCACCAGGTCATAAAGCGCCTGTGCCGGGTAAGGCAGCAAGGCCGAACGTTGAATATGGGTCGTCATGTCAGCGTTGATTCCACAGCTGGGCGGCAAACAAAAGTGCGCGCATTGTCCGGGATTCATCCTACGCGCTCAAGCACGCAGCTTCACCGTAGCCGAGTGGCGCGCAACTCCCTATAATGCCGCCCCTATGGCTAAACAGAAGAAGCACCCCACAGGGACCATCGCGCAAAATAAAAAGGCGCGCCACGATTACTTCGTCGAACAACGGTTCGAGGCTGGTCTGGTCCTGGCCGGCTGGGAAGTAAAGAGTCTACGTGCAGGCAAGGCACAGCTGGTCGACAGCTATGTACTGCTCAAGAACGGTGAAGCCTGGCTGTTTGGCAGCCACTTCACGCCGTTGACGACCGCCAGCACCCACGTCATTGCCGACCCGACGCGCACGCGCAAGCTGCTGCTCAACCAGCGCGAGCTGGAAAAGATACACGCGGCCGTACAGCAGAAGGGCCATGCCTGTGTCTGCCTGTCGCTGTATTGGAGCAAGCACCTGGTCAAGTGCGAGATTGCCCTGGGCAAGGGCAAGAAGGAATACGACAAGCGCGATACCGAGCGCGAGCGCGATGCCAATCGGGACTTGCAGCGCGCCGTGCGCAACAAGGGCAAGGAAGACTGAGCCGGTGGCGAGGGGGCAACCCCTCGCCACGCTTACAACCCCTTGCGCCGCTCGGCCCGCGCCACCCGCTGCACTTCCTGGCGCACTTCCTCCAGTACCTCCTGCACATACAGAATGTGCCGGCTGGACACGGCTCGGGCGTCGTCGGCACGTCCTTCGATAATCGCCAGGTACAGCTCGCGATGCTGGTTGATCAGCATGTCCCGGGTTTCGCTGCGCTGCTTGTACATGCCGCCAATGTTGGTCACCACATTACGCTTGAGCAGATCGAACAAGCCGCGGATGGTATGCAGCAACACCGCGTTATGACTCGCCTCGGCAATTGCCAGGTGAAAACTCGCGTCCGCCGCGCCCTCTTCCGCCCGACTCACCTCGTCCGCCCGCCCGTAGCAGCTCTGCAAGTGCTCAAAAACCACGCGCAGGCGCTCCCGATCCGCCTCGGTTGCCCGCAACGCCGCGTAATAGGCGCAGGACGCCTCCAGGGTATGACGAAACTCCAGCAGGTCGCGCTGGGCTTCCGGATTGCTTTCCAGCAGGTGCAGCAACGGATCGCTGAAGGTCGAACCCAGCGACTCCACCACATAGTTGCCACCGCCCTGGCGACTGACCAGCAGCCCCTTGGCCACCAGCTTCTGGATCGCCTCGCGCAGCGACGGGCGTGAGACACCGAACTGCTCGGCCAGCGCACGCTCGGCCGGCAGCCGCTCACCGGCCTTGAGCGTGCCCTCGAGGATCATCCCCTCAAGCTGCTGGACAATATCGTCAGACAAACGGCGCTGACGAATCTGATCAAACCCCATCACTCACTCCTTACGATCCCGAACCCTTGCCGGGACTGCCTATTCTGGCCTATCGAGGCGCGACCAGCACCTGCCAGACACGACATAAATCACCTGCTCAGCCCCCTCGCCGAACACCTCTCAGACGAAAGTTTCAGAGCGGCAAATTGACACATCCCTAACAAGGCTTTTAACCTAGCGTCCGTCGATTGTAAATTGGTATTACCAATTATCCAAATCGCCATCAGTGCCTGACCAACAACAATTAGGGGCCACCCCACTATGCAAACCTGGCAACAGCTCTACAGCCCTCTCGGCAGCCTCGGCCTGTCTGCTCTCGCAGCCGTGATTCCCATCGTTTTCTTCTTCCTGGCCCTGGCGGTGTTTCGCCTCAAGGGTCATGTGGCGGGCAGCATTACCCTCGTGTTGTCGATCCTGGTGGCGATCTTCGCCTTCAAGATGCCGGTCGACATGGCGCTCGCCGCCGCCGGCTACGGATTCGCCTACGGCCTGTGGCCCATCGCCTGGATCATCGTGGCGGCGGTCTTCCTCTACAAACTGACGGTCAAGAGCGGCCAGTTCGAAATCATCCGCAGTTCGGTGCTGTCGATTACCGATGACCAGCGCCTGCAAGTGCTGCTGATCGGCTTCTGCTTCGGAGCCTTCCTCGAAGGTGCCGCCGGCTTCGGCGCCCCGGTGGCGATCACCGCCGCCCTGCTCGTCGGCCTGGGCTTCAACCCGCTCTACGCAGCCGGCCTGTGCCTGATCGCCAACACCGCGCCGGTGGCCTTCGGCGCCCTCGGCATCCCGATCATCGTTGCAGGCCAGGTCACCGGTCTCGACGCGTTCAAGATCGGCGCCATGGCCGGCCGCCAGCTGCCACTGCTGTCGCTGTTCGTGCCGTTCTGGCTGGTGTTCATGATGGACGGCCTGCGCGGTGTGCGGGAAACCTGGCCGGCGGCCCTGGTGGCCGGGCTGAGCTTTGCCGTGACCCAGTTCTTCACCTCGAACTTCATCGGCCCGGAACTGCCGGACATCACCTCGGCGCTGGTCAGCCTGGTCTCCCTGACCCTGTTCCTGAAAGTCTGGCAACCCAAGCGCACCGCCGGCGCGCAGATCGCCGGTGCCGCTCCGGGCGCGGTGATCACCGCCAGCGTCGGCGGTTTCGGCCAGCCGCGCAGCAGCCTCGCCTCGCCCTACAGCCTGGGGCAGATCTTCAAGGCCTGGTCGCCGTTCCTGATCCTCACCGTGCTGGTGACAATCTGGACCCTGAAGTCGTTCAAGGCGCTGTTCGCCACTGGCGGCGCGATGTACGGCACGGTGTTCAGCTTTGCCATCCCGCATCTCGACCAACTGGTGATCAAGACCGCGCCGATCGTCGCAACGCCCACGCCGATTGCGGCCGTCTTCAAGCTCGACCCGATCGCGGCCACCGGCACGGCGATTTTCTTCTCCGCCCTGGTGTCGATGCTGATCCTGAAAATCGACTTCAAGACTGGTCTGACCACTTTTAAAGAAACCCTTTACGAGCTGCGCTGGCCGATCCTGTCCATCGGCATGGTGCTGGCCTTCGCCTTCGTCACCAACTACTCGGGCATGTCCTCGACCATGGCCCTGGTTCTGGCCGCGACCGGCGCCGCGTTCCCGTTCTTCTCGCCGTTCCTCGGCTGGCTGGGGGTGTTCCTCACCGGCTCCGATACCTCGTCCAACGCCCTGTTCAGTTCGTTGCAAGCGACCACGGCGCACCAGATCGGCGTCAACGACATCCTGCTGGTGGCGGCCAACACCAGCGGCGGCGTCACCGGCAAGATGATCTCCCCGCAATCGATCGCCGTGGCCTGCGCCGCCACTGGCCTGGTGGGCAAGGAATCGGATCTGTTCCGCTTCACCCTCAAGCACAGCTTGTTCTTCGCCACCATTGTCGGGCTGATCACCCTGGCCCAGGCCTATATCTTCACCGGCATGCTGGTGCACTAAAGTGACAAGGGCCGGGGGCCTGTCAAAGCCCCCGGCAACCGTTCCCTTTCAACCAACGCTGCGAGCCCCCATGATTATTTCCGCCTCCACCGATTACCGCGCGGCCGCTCAACGCAAGCTGCCGCCCTTCCTGTTCCACTATGCCGACGGCGGCGCCTACGCCGAGCACACCCTGCGCCATAACGTCGAGGACCTGGCGAACATTGCCCTGCGTCAGCGCGTGCTGAAGAACATGTCCGAGCTGAGCCTGGAAACCAAGCTGTTCAATGAGACCTTGAGCATGCCGGTGGCCCTGGCACCCGTCGGCCTGACCGGCATGTATGCCCGTCGCGGCGAGGTTCAGGCGGCCCGCGCGGCGGCGGCCAAGGGCATTCCCTTTACCATGTCGACCGTGTCGGTCTGTCCGATCGAGGAAGTGGCCCCCGCCATCAGCCGTCCCATGTGGTTCCAGCTGTACGTACTCAAGGACCGCGGCTTCATGCGCAATGCCCTGGAGCGCGCCAAGGCCGCGGGGGTCACCACCCTGGTCTTTACCGTGGACATGCCGGTGCCCGGCGCCCGCTACCGGGATGCGCATTCCGGGATGAGCGGCCCGAACGCGCCGCTGCGGCGTGTCTGGCAAGCCATGACTCACCCACAGTGGGCCTGGGACGTGGGCCTGATGGGCAAGCCCCACGACCTGGGCAATATCTCGAAGTATCGCGGTAACCCGACGGGCCTCGGCGACTACATCGGCTGGCTGGGCGCCAACTTCGACCCGTCGATTTCCTGGAAGGACCTGGAGTGGATCCGCGAGTTCTGGGAAGGGCCGATGGTCATCAAGGGCATACTCGATCCCCAGGATGCCAAGGATGCGGTGAAGTTCGGTGCCGACGGCATCGTGGTCTCCAACCATGGCGGTCGCCAGCTCGACGGCGTGTTGTCCAGCGCCCGCGCCCTTCCGGCCATCGCCGATGCGGTGAAAGGCGACCTGAAGATCCTCGCCGACTCCGGCATCCGTAGCGGCCTGGACGTGGTGCGCATGATCGCCCTGGGTGCGGACACCGTGCTGATCGGCCGCGCATTCCTCTACGCACTCGCCGTCGCGGGCGAAGCGGGTGTGAAGAATCTGCTGGACCTGTTCGAGAAGGAAATGCGCGTGGCCATGGTGCTCACCGGCGCCAAGTCCATCAGCGAGATCAACCGTGATTCGCTGGTTCGTGAACTGGGCGCCTGAACATCGCGCCCCGACGAATCACCGCCTGATTGAACGGGGCACGTAGCGCACCAGACGCGCGACCCCGTGAGGAGTTTGCATGAACCTGCCCCAACCGTTCCTCCACGCGGTCGAACGCCTGATCCCTCGCGAGCGCCGTTTCGACGACCCGCTCTCGACCCTGGCCTTCGGTACCGATGCCAGCTTCTACCGGCTGATCCCCAAGCTGGTGATCCGCGTCGAGTCCGAAGACGAAGTGGTAGCCCTGCTCAAGCTGGCGAGCCGCGACCAGGTTCCGGTGACCTTCCGCGCGGCCGGCACCAGCCTGTCGGGCCAGGCCATCAGCGACTCGGTACTGATCGTGCTCGGCGACCACTGGAACGGTCGGGAGATTCGCGGTCAAGGTGCGCAGATCCGCCTGCAACCCGGCGTTATCGGCGCCCAGGCCAATGCCTGGCTGGCGCCGTTCGGGCGCAAGATCGGCCCGGACCCGGCCTCGATCAACGCCTGCAAGATCGGCGGCATCGTCGCCAACAATGCCAGCGGCATGTGCTGCGGCACCGCACAGAACACCTACCACACCCTGGCCGGGATGCGCCTGGTCCTCGCCGACGGCAGTCGCCTGGACACCGAGGATGCGGCCAGCGTCGCGGCCTTTCGCCAGAGCCATGGCCCGCTGCTCCATCAACTTTCGGTGCTGGCCCGGGAAACCCGCGCCAACAGCGAGTTGGCGGCAAAGATCCGGCACAAGTACCGGCTGAAAAACACCACCGGCCTGTCCCTTAACGCCCTGGTGGATTTCGATGAGCCGCTGGAGATTCTCAGCCATCTGCTGGTGGGCTCCGAAGGGACCCTCGGCTTTATCAGCGCAGTGACCTACGACACGGTGATCGATCACCCGAACAAGGCCTCGGCGCTGATCGTCTTCCCCGATGTGGAGACCTGCTGCACCGCCGTCACCGTGCTGAAAAGCCAGCCGGTGTCCGCCGTGGAGCTGCTCGATCGCCGCAGCATGCGTTCGGTACAAGACAAACCAGGCATGCCGGCGTTCGTGCGCGAACTGTCCGATGGTGCCTGCGCCCTGCTGATCGAATCCCGCGCCGCATCCTCGTCGCTGTTGCAGGAACAACTGCGGCAGATCATGACGTCGCTGGCGTCGTTCCCGGTGGAAAAACAGGTCGACTTCACCGAAGACCCGACCGAAAACGCCCGGCTCTGGGCGATCCGCAAGGACACCTTTCCCGCCGTCGGCGCCGTGCGCAAGACCGGCACCACGGTGATCATCGAAGACGTGACCTTCCCGGTCGAACAACTGGCCATCGGCGTCAACCGCCTGATCGCGCTGTTCGACAAGCACCACTACGACGAAGCGATCCTGTTCGGCCATGCCCTGGAAGGCAACCTGCACTTCGTCTTCACCCAGGGCTTCAACAGCGCCGCCGAAGTGACCCGTTACCAGGCATTTATGGAGGACGTCGCGCATCTGGTGGCCGTCGAATTCGGCGGCTCGCTCAAGGCCGAACACGGCACCGGTCGCAATATGGCGCCCTTTGTCGAACTGGAATGGGGCCACGACGCCTACCAGTTGATGTGGGCCATCAAACGCCTGCTCGATCCCCAGGGCATTCTCAACCCGGACGTGGTGCTCAGCGACGATCCGCAGATTCACCTCAAGCATCTCAAACCGCTGCCTGCCGCCGACGAGATCGTCGACAAGTGCATCGAGTGCGGCTTCTGCGAACCGGTCTGCCCGTCTAAGGGACTGACCTTGAGCCCGCGCCAGCGGATCGTGATCTGGCGGGATATCCAGGCGAAAAAACGCGCCGGGGTGGACACCACGGAACTGGAGGCCGCCTATCAGTACCAAGGCATCGACACCTGCGCCGCGACCGGGCTCTGTGCGCAACGTTGCCCGGTAGGTATCAACACCGGCGAACTGGTGAAAAAGCTGCGGGGCGAGCAGGCCACACATGGAAAAACCGCCGACTGGCTCGGCACGCATTTCGCCACGGTCTTGCAAGGTGCGCGCTTTACCCTGCATGTCGCCAACGGTGCACGCATGCTGCTTGGGGCGCCGCGCCTGGCGAAGCTGTCATCGAGCCTGACGCGTCTGTCCAAGGGCCGCGTGCCGCAATGGACCAGCGCCATGCCGCAACCGGAGCGCGCGGTGCGCTTCAGTCCGGCGGTCAGCGACGAGCGACCACGGGTGGTCTATCTGGCTGCCTGCGTATCACGGGTGATGGGCCCGGCGGCGGGTGACAAGGAGCAGATGTCGCTGCTGGACAAGACTCGCGGCCTGCTGGAAAAAGCCGGTTACCAGGTGGTGTTCCCGGACAACACCGACCAGCTCTGCTGCGGTCAACCATTCGCCTCCAAGGGCTACGCCGAACAGGCCGAGCACAAACGCCAGGAGTTGATCGGCGCGCTGCTGCATGCCAGCCGCGGCGGTCTCGATCCGATCTATTGCGACACCAGCCCGTGCACCTTGCGGCTGGTGCAGGACCTGGGTGACACCCGCCTCGACCTCTACGATCCGGTGCGCTTCATCCGCACGCATTTAGTGGAGCGGCTGGAATTCACGCCGCAGGACGCGCCGATTGCGGTGCACGTGACCTGCAGCACCCAGCACCTGGGCGAGAGCCAGGCGCTGATCGACCTGGCGCGACGTTGCAGCCACAACGTGGTGATTCCGGAAGGCATTCACTGCTGTGGTTTTGCCGGCGACAAGGGTTTCACCACCCCGGAGCTGAATGCCCACTCGCTGCGGACCTTGAAGGACGCGGTGCAGTATTGCGAAGAGGGGATCTCCACCAGCCGCACCTGCGAGATCGGCCTGAGCCAACATGGCGGGATCGACTACCACGGGCTGGTGTACCTGGTGGATCGGGTGACCCGGGCCAAGTCGGCACACGGATAATAAATAGAACCTTGGCAAGCGCCGGTAGTCCACAGAGAAGGTCCCGTGAAAACGGGACTTCTTCTAATTCGACAGTCTGCGCTGGTGATCGATGACATCGGATCACTCAGTTCAAGGAGATACACATGAACCGTTCCGTACTGCTGGGTCTCTTCGTCACCGCTTCCGTACTCGCCGGGCCTTCGTTTGCCTCGCCGAAGGATGAGTGCCAGGTCAACCTGCAGACCCTCAGCAATGCCAGGGCCCAGCTGCCGTCCACCAGCCAGCAGCAAAACCTCGACAACAGCGTGCAACAGGCGAAAGCCGCCGAGGCGCAAAAAACCGAAAAAGGCTCCGAAGACTGCGTCGCTATCACCGACCGGGCGATTCTGGAAATCCGTAACAGCCAGAAAGGCGGCTAGTAAACCAGCCGTGCGTCGGGATGGCCTTGCGAGCCAGATTGGCGTACACTGCGCAGGCCTGCTGGTTACGTACAGCAGGCACGGGGCCGTTTAGGATTCGACGCCGGTCGCGAAACTCTAGGTGCATGCCGAGTTGGTAACAGAACTCGTAAATCCACTGTTGCAACTACTTATAGTTGCCAATGACGACCATTACGGGGAACAAGCTCTCGCTGCGTAAGCGGCGCTAGCCTTCCTCCTGGCTACTTCGGTGCCAGCAATCATCAGGGGATGTCTGTAAACCCAAAATGATTGTCATATAGAACAGAATCGCCGTGCAGTACGTTGTGGACGAATCGGCTAAAACTTACACAACTCGCCCAAAGCACCCTGCCCGTCGGGTCGCTGCGGGTTAACTTAATAGACACGGCTACGCATGTAGTACCGACAGCGGAGTACTGGCGGACGGGGGTTCAAATCCCCCCGGCTCCACCAAACGAAGCAAAACGAAGCCCGCCTTGTGCGGGCTTTGTTGCATCTGGCCCCCTGACTTTTCGAGCCACACCCGCCCCACCTGTAGGAGCCGGCTTGCTGGCGATGAGGCCATCCGCAACAACCTCAATCTTCCTGCTACAACCCCTCGCACCAACCGCCTCCCCTCACCAAAAACCCGCGCTATTCCAGAGCCATTTTTCACACCCTGCAAGACGACTCCCTTTCCCTTGCCTGAAATTTCCTAGAAACTCCCGTTCGCTTGCGCCTGCCAATTCCGCTGACTAATCTTCGGCCCATCACTGCAAATCAGTGATCGGGTTTAGCAGCCCGGAAACCGTTAGTGGCTCTTCTTTACACCAGGAGTTACTGCAATGGTCAAATCCCCCTATCCCCCATCATCCAATACACAACGCGAAGAAACCCTGATAACCGCCAGTTCGATCCTCGAGTCCGCTGCCGCCACGGCCTATGAAAATGCCGACAATCTCACCGGGCCCAACCGCAAGGTGGCGATGGGTGTCGTGCATCTGATCGAATTGGCACAACGGCTGGTGGACTCGGTGATAGAGGACGTACCAGCGGGAGTAACGAGTTAACGAGGACTTCTGCACCTGGGGAGGCTGAGCCTCCCCGTCATTGCACGACAATAAATAGATCCATTCCCATTTCGCCACTTTAATCTAGGCACCTTTGTCATGATCAATGGCCGCCAGCGTTCAAAAGACCTCAGCGTTGCGGAGATGATGAGCCTTAAAAACAGCTCACGTGACCGTCAGGTTGATGCTGTCTATGCAGCAGGCCCCCTGGCTCTTGAAATGGCTGCGGCTCGGGTTAAAGCTGTCCTTCGTGGAAGCTCTGGACCGCTCACTCGCCCACAACGATTTTCTGCGCTTAGCCGCTGATTTTCGGTCGAACCGGCTTGGCCGTCCCACATTCGACCCTGGCCCAACGGATTGGCGTGAGCGCCCTGTTTCTCCATCCAAGAAACAAAATGCGACAAACAGATCCCACCCCGCCAACAAGACACCCCTACAAAATTATCGGATACTTCGCACGCCGCCTTGGTCCATGACCGACTGAGCAATGCTCCCCCCTTCGTTAGGCTTCTTGAGTCACGGGCATACCTGTGACCGGGTGTCAGAACCTGTAAACCTCACGAAGGCGCGGTAGCGCCGTAGCGATGGAGTCGGCGCATTTTTGCGTTCGGTTGCTTCGCTCATATGGTGGACCGCGCGGGGCAGGCTTCGGCCTGGCCGGCGTTCCTTCGTGAGCCGGATTCTGACCCCCGTGCGGTCCGCCACCCCAACCGCGTCAGATCGGCGGGTGTCGGTTCCTTAACCTCACGATGGAGATAAGGAGAATGGCCTCCCCCCCTTTCGCGCCCGGGCACCACCCACTTTACTTGGCGTTCATGCGACCCGACCACGGAGACTGCCTCCATGATTGATCGCTCACTGCTCTCGCGCCTACCCACACCCGCACTGATCAAATTCGCCTTCCTGGACACTGGCGAAGCAGTTGATCATTTACGCCGTGCTGCCCACTTGTGTCTGGACGGTGCCCGAACCCTGGCCTTTCAAGATGAACAACAAAAGGAGCTAGGCAACAAACTGATCATGGATGCCATCGCCTTTTATGACATGGCGCTCCTCCGGCAACGTCACCCCCCCTCACTCGCGTCAATCGCCACCACCCGCTTCAACGCCTGCACCGATCCGCTGCCTGGAAGCCCCACACCCTGGGAAAAGCAGTTCGCCCAGGAAATCGCCAGCGGCGCACGTTGCGCCGGGCGTTGGGTAGAACGGCAAACCACCCAGCCTCTGTGGTGGGAACTGATCAAAGCTCGTCGTGACTATCCGGAAGGTGATCGGCGCGAGGCCTTCGAAGCTGGTTTTCTACGCCATCTACAGCAACGACTGATCGCGGTGCAATACCGGAGCTCACGCAGTCCATCGCCCCGCTGAACATTTAGGCGGCAACGTGTTCGCGTTGCCAGCCTCTTTGACTTACAAAAGCTCCCCCTAGAAAGTCGGATGGGTCTATCTGCCTACTACTAAATATTTGCTTTTGACCAAAAACCACCGATGAGAAAGCCACGATTGGTCGAAAGCGAATACTCCACAAAATAAATCCGTCCGGTTTTCGAACACGGCCATTGTCCTGATCGTTCAGGACATCAATTGGTCTCTCGACGGCTTGGCAGGCATACAGGGTGTGAGAGAAAAATATAAAAAACCTGTGCAAACAGAGAAATCTCTTACAATCCAAGGCTGAATTTCCAAAAAAATTTTTGCCCCCAAGAGATAGCCCCGTGAGTGACTCAGACAGCTCATCAGCGCCACTGGTTGACGTAGTGAAGCTTGCCGCATCCCTTCAGCGTTTCGCAGATGATCGCGACTGGCAGCAGTTCCACTCCCCCAAAAATCTCATCTTGGCTCTCACTGGCGAGGTAGGAGAGCTGTGCGAGATTTTCCAATGGATGAGCGATGCCGATTCCCTATCCTCCGCAAAAAATCCCGAAATCGGTCAAGCCGTCAAAGACGAATTAGCTGACGTACTGATGTACCTGGTTCGTCTGAGCAGCGTACTCGGCGTAGACCTCAACGAAGCGGTGACACGGAAACTCGCCTCGAACGGCCAGAAATATCCCGTGGATAAAGCCAGAAGTAGCAGCAAGAAATACGACCAACTCTGATCAACCCGAATCTAAGGACGAGCCGTGATCGTTTACGCTGCGACCAAACAGCAATTTCTTAAAGACAACGATAACGATGACATTGAGGAGGTAATCCTCAGGCATTACAAGGAAGCTACCGGCAAGAGCGTGGGGACCTCGGAAATCAGGTCGTGGCAAGGATCCCTAACGTACATGGCCAAGGTCCTGAGAGATGAGGGACTGCCGAGCGACGCAGGCCTGGCCATCGAATTGCACATTCCGCAGTCGTCGAAGCGAATCGATTTTCTACTCACCGGTCGCGACGAAAACCAGGCAAAAAAGGCCGTATTGATCGAATTGAAGCAATGGAGCAAAGCCAACGCCACGACCAAGGATGCCATCGTCAAAACGGCCTTGGGTGGCGGCCTCGTTGAGACCATTCACCCGTCCTATCAGGTATGGTCATACGCAGCGCTGCTGGAAGGCTTCAACGAGGCCGTGTATGACAAAAGCATCGAAATCCGTCCATGTGCCTACCTCCATAACTACGTCAGCGACGGCATCATAGACTCAGCTCACTACGAATCTCACATCAGCAAAGCTCCACTGTTTCTGAAAGGCCCGGAAGAGCTCACCAAACTAAGAAGCTTCCTGAAAAAACATATTACTCACGGTGACAACAAGGAGGTTCTTTACGAGCTGTCCAATGGAAAAATTCGCCCGTCCAAAGCCCTAGCCGAAGCCCTCGGTGGACTGATGAAAGGCAAGCCAGAGTTCGTATTGATTGACGATCAGAAAACAATTTTTGAGTCGGCGCTTGCGGCAGCAAGCGAGGCCTCGGGCCAAGCGCCAAAGGTGCTGATCATTGAAGGGGGGCCGGGTACCGGGAAAACTGTTCTGGCTATCAATTTGCTGGTGAGGCTCACAGAATTGAGGCTGTTAAGCAAATATGTCTCGAAGAATGCCGCCCCACGCAAGGTCTACGAAAGCAAACTGGTTGGCACCATCAAACGCAGCCATTTCTCGAATTTCTTTTCAGGCTCTGGGGCGTTCATCGACACTGAGCCCAACACATTCGATGCGCTTATCGTGGACGAAGCTCACCGGCTGAATGAGAAAAGCGGGCTTTATGGAAATCTTGGCGAAAACCAGATCAAGGAGCTGATCGACTCAGCCAAATGCTCAATTTTCTTCATTGATGAAGACCAGCGCGTCACCTTGAGTGATATAGGCAGCAAACAAGCCATACGTGCCTTTGCCAAGGCCAAGGATGCAGTAGTTGAGGAATACGCACTGTCTTCGCAGTTTCGCTGCAGTGGCTCTGACGGCTATCTGGCGTGGTTGGATGACATGCTGGGCATTCGCCCAACGGCAAATCCGACGCTCGACGCCACAGAATACGAGTTTAAGGTGTTCAACTCACCTCAGGCGATGCATGAAGCCATCGACGAGAAAAACCACGCAAACAAGGCTCGCGTAGTCGCGGGCTACTGCTGGCCTTGGTTGAGCAAGAAAGCCCCCAATGCCGCCGATATCGTTATCGGTGACTACAATCGCCAATGGAACCTGGATCAGGATGGCAGCCTATGGATCATCGCTGAGAATTCCATCGAACAGGTTGGCTGCATTCATACCTGCCAAGGTCTGGAAGTCGACTACATCGGAGTTATCATCGGGCCAGATCTAGTCGTACGTGATGGCCAAGTTGTGACATCACCGGATGAGCGCGACAAACACGATAAATCGATTCGCG
Source organism: Pseudomonas sp. QS1027 (assembly GCF_002814235.1). GTDB lineage: Bacteria > Pseudomonadota > Gammaproteobacteria > Pseudomonadales > Pseudomonadaceae > Aquipseudomonas. The sequence continues at coordinate 89,265 of NZ_PHSU01000005.1, forward strand.
GCTGGAAAAAAATGATGAAGGAACAACCTGCTCTGGCAAAAAAAGAAACAGACCTGATCATCAAGAATACGTACCGAACGCTGATGACTCGCGGGATGAAGGGGTGCTACCTGTACTGCACCGACAAAGAGACCGCGCAGTACTTCGAGAGCCGGCTTAGCCAACCTTGACTACCTGCTGTACGGCGATCAACGGGTCTTCCGCGCGCTCGTACCGTTCAACCGCTGGGCCCGGAACACCACCGCCAACCGTCCGAAAGCCTTTCACGACGGCCACCTGCTCGACGGCAAGCCCCTGGCCGACGAAGGCAGCCCTGCCATGGCCGCCACCGGCGGCGATACGGCAGTCATTCCCAACGCCGCGAGCAATTGCACGCGTGGCAACGGCGTGTGATCGACCAGCAGGGCCCTCAATACACTGGCATCGGCTTCAAGCGGCATGTCCAGTGTCCTGCGCACCGACTTGGGCAGGGCCGCCCGCAAGGCCGTGACCATATCCACTGCCTCACCCAATGATTGGCCCAGGCCGTTGTAGACCCGATAGCGCCCATCCGCCCGTACCAGCACCCGCTGCAACTCGGCCTGCTCAAGCCCGATGCTGTCCAGCAAGGCCCCCGCGGGGCTGTCCTGGCGCACCTCGATGCGCATGCAGCCGGGCCAGCAAGGCAAGGTTTCCAGGGTGTGCAGCACCAGCACATCGCTGTCCTCTCCAGCCGCCGACGCCAGGTAAAGCCCCTCGTACGCGCGGTTCAAGCGCAACTGCTGGCGATACCACAGCGCATCCCGGAGCATCCGCGGGGGTGCCACCTGCGCCGTGGACAACTGACGAAGCTCGTCCTCGTCAGCCCGGGCGATCAGCTCTCGTACCATGGAGGTCGGCAGATCGGCAAAGAACCTTCTGACCTGCCGCACCCGGGGATCGCCCGACTGCTGCCGAAACTGATAACAGATGTCGAACACTTCGTTCCTGCGCCGGGCAAGGGCTTCGCCGGCTTTGCGCCTCAACGCCAACAGGCGGTCTGCGGCCGAGGCGTAGTCGCCCCCCAGCCACTCCCTGATCTGCTCGTCGTCCAGATGATTCAGCACACTGATCCACAGATCGCCGGCCATCAATTGAGCCTCGCTCACCGAGATTCGCGGCAAGTCCTCGGCGCTGTCTTGCGGGTACTCGACCCGGTTGGCGGCTCCCGCTTCGAACAACTGCAATACCCGTGAAGTGGGCCAGATCAGTTGCAGTCCCACTTGTTGCAGATAGCGTTGTACATCGGCGTCTTTTGCCGGCGTCTCGTCTTCGGGATGCTCGATGAAGCGCCTGATCTCCCTGTCCAGCCGGAAGCGCTCCACGGTATCGAGCAAAAAGGCCGGGGGCTGCCGTGCCTGGGGATAGACCTGGTGCAACACGGGGTCGTCGATACCACTGGCCACGCAAATCGGTTCGATGTCGGCGTCATCAAATTCAATGAGCAGCGTGTCGATCAACCATTCGAAGTACGCCCCCGTCTCCTCGGGAGGCTCAAGGGAAACTTCACTGTCAGTGGATGTAGGCATGTAGGTGTGTTCTCCGCGTTTGCTGGCCACCGCCCTTGGCGGCATTGCAGAACGATGGAGCAAACCGGCAACCGCGAGGGGCCACCCCATTACCACACACCGCCGGATCTTCGGTCCGTTCTGGCAGTCGACGCCCGGGGCCACCGACGGTCCCCGGGCATCAGCAGCGGCCATGGCCAGGTTGACGATGGTCACCCGCCGTGTCGCGGCGGATCAGCCCGCGAGGACGGCCAGCAGGTCCTCGTTCTGCGGAAAAGGTGACTGGAAAAGGCGGCGTCCATCTAAGTATCCCTAATGCACCCACATCACCGCATAGCCCAAGGTCATCAGCCCCCAGGCCACGAGCGGATGAAACAGCACTTGCCACACTCGCGCACGCGGGTCGAAGCCCACGCCGTGCACATACCCTGCGGCCACGCCCCACATGACCAGCATCAGCAGGTTGTGGTTGTAGTGACCTTGGGCGTTGAGGATGGTGATGGGGTGGATCAGTAGAATCAGGCTCAATGGAACGGCCAGCAGCAGGGACAAGACCCTGCTGCTGGCTCGTCGCAACCGCGGTGTGGCTTCAGCGGTCACCCGCGGACTCCTTATCCAGCGTGTCGGTGGCTTCGAGCCACATGACGTTGATGATGCCGAAGCTACAGGCCAACAAGACGCCGAGGATCCAGGCAAAATACCACATAGTGTGCGTTCCTCAGTAAAGGCCGTGGGGGTTGGCGTCGATGTGCTTGGTGGTCACTTTGCCCCACATTTTGGCGTAGCACCAAAGGGTGTAGCAGAGGATCAGCGGCACGAAAATCGTTGCGGCAACCAGCATAATGTTGAGTGTCATACGGCTGGAAACCGCATCCCATACGGTCAGGCTGGAGGCCGGGTCGATACTCGACGGCATGACAAAGGGGAACAGGGAAAAACCAGCGGTGCAGAGGGTGCCAACGATGGCCAGGCTGCTGCCCAGGAACGCGCAGCGACTGTGACCGCCGCTGGCCGAAAGCAGGGCCAACAACGCCCCGACTATTCCCACTACCGGTGCAATGACGGTCAGCGGGTATTTCCCGTAGTTCGCCATCCAGCCCAGGTTGCTCGCGGCGACGGTCTTGCTCAACGGATTCAGGGCCATGCCGGGCTCAAAGGCGGAGGTGATGGTTTGCCCTTCGATGCTGCCCAGCAAGAGCCAGAGACCGGCACCGATGAAGGCCAGCAGATAAACCGCCGCGAACAGCTGAGCAGCGCGGCGTGAACGCCGGGCAATATCTCCCTCCGTACGCATCATCAACCACGTGCCGCCGTGCAGGCAGAGCATGCTCAAGCTGACGACGCCGGCGAGCAGTCCGAATGGGCTGAGCAGTTGCCAGAAACTACCGTGGTAGCTGGAGCGCAGCGTGTCATCAAACTGGAAGGGCACGCCCAGGAGCAGGTTACCGAACGCCACGCCGAATACCAGCGAAGGCACCACACCGCCAACAAACAGGCCCCAGTCCCAGCTTTGCCGCCAGCGGGTGTTGCTCAGTTTGCTCCGATAATCGAAGCCTACCGGGCGAACAAACAAGGCAAACAGCACCAGCAGCAGGGCCCAGTAGAAGCCCGAAAACGCAGCGGCATAGACCAATGGCCAAGCGGCGAACAAGGCACCGCCGGCGGTAATCAGCCAAACCTGATTGCCATCCCAATGCGGCGCGATGGTGTTGATCACCACCCGTCGTTCGTTATCGTTGCGGCCGACGAAGGGCATCAGCGCGGCGGCGCCGAGGTCGAAACCATCGGTCAGGGCGAAGCCGATCAGCAAGACGCCAACCAGTACCCACCAGATCAGTTTGAGGCTTTCATAGTCGAACATCATTGTGCTCCTCAGACCAGGGCCGGCTGTGTGGCGTGAGCGAGCGATGCCTCGCGTTCCAGGTGATAACGACCGGTGTGCAGGCTGCTCGGACCCAGTCGGGCGAACTTGATCATCAGGTACATCTCGATCACCAACAGCACGCTGTAAAACGCGACCAGCGCCAGCAGAGAACCCCAGACATCACCGGTCGAAACGCTTGAAGCGGACAGATGGGTCGGGAGTATTTCGCCGACAGACCAGGGCTGACGACCATGCTCCGCGACAAACCAGCCGGTTTGCGTGGCGACCCACGGCAGCGGCAGGCTGAACAGCGCCCACTTGAGCAACCAGGGTTTGCTCATTTCGTTCTTGCGGGTAGACGCCCAGAACGCACAGACGAACAAGGCCAGCATCAGGAAGCCGCTGAGTACCATCAGGCGAAAGGTCCAGAAAATCGAAGATACGCCGGGGATGGAGTCCAGCGCAGCCTGTTTGACTTGTTGGTCGCTGGCATCGACCACTTTGTCCGTGTATTTCTTGAGCAGTAAACCGTAGCCCAGATCTTTTTTCACGGCGTTGAAGGCAGAGACTGTCTGTTCGCTTTTATCCCCTGCGCGCAGTTGCCGAAGCAGGTCATAAGCAACCATGCCATTGCGGATCCGTACCTGATGCTGGGCAACCAGGTCCTTGATGCCTGTCACCTGTGTGTCTAGCGATCGCGTGGCAATAATCCCCATGACATAAGGAATCTTCACCGCGTAATCGGTACGTTGTTCGGCCTGATTCGGCAGCCCGAACAGCGTAAAGGCTGCAGGTGCGGCCTCGGTATCCCACTCGGCCTCGATCGCCGCGAGCTTGGTTTTTTGAACATCGCCGATTTCATACCCAGACTCGTCGCCCAGAATGATGACCGAAAGAATCGATGCCATGCCGAAGGCCGACGCGATGGCAAAGGAGCGCCGCGCGAACCCGATATCGCGGCCCTTGAGCAGGTACCAGCTAGAAATGGCCAGGACAAAAATCGCGCCGGTCACGTAACCGGACGCAACGGTGTGGACGAACTTGACCTGTGCCACGGGGTTGAACAGCAAGGCGCTGAAACTGGTCAGCTCCATCCGCATAGTGGTGAAGTTGAACTCTGCCCCGATTGGATTTTGCATCCAGCCGTTGGCGATCAAGATCCACAATGCCGACATGTTCGAGCCGATCGCGACCAGCCAGGTAACCCCCAGATGCTGGACTTTGCTCAGGCGATCCCAGCCAAAAAAGAACAGGCCGATAAAGGTCGATTCCAGGAAGAACGCCATCAAGCCTTCAATCGCCAACGGGGCACCGAAAATGTCGCCGACGTAATGGCTGTAGTACGCCCAATTGGTGCCGAACTGAAACTCCATGGTCAGGCCGGTGGTGACACCCAAGGCGAAGTTGATGCCGAACAGCTTGCCCCAGAACCGGGTCATGTCCTTGTAGACCTGCTTGCCGGTCATCACATAGACAGACTCCATGATGGCCAGGAGGAAGGTCAAACCCAAGGTCAGAGGGACGAACAGAAAGTGATACAGCGCCGTCATAGCGAATTGCAGTCGAGATAAGTCGACGACTGATTCCGAGATCATTGGGGGGGCTTCTCCGGAGGTGTAGGAGGGGGGCCAAGCACGTGCTGGCCTACTGTGACGCCGTCATCCATGACCTCGACCGGAGCGCTGAACCAGATGCTTCGGATCCCCAACAACAAGATGAGCTTGATAAGCAATATCAGGCCAATTTCCTTCATTAATGGTTTTTTTAGAAATTCGAAGGGGCCTGGCATGATGGGCACTCGCAGGGATGGCGGAATTGTCCCGACGGCGAAGACGGCTGACGTTGACTCAGATCAATATTCTCGGCTGCGATGGGAGCGACGAAACGTCACACTCGAACAGCGGCAGTGCTCACTCATGCCAGGCGCGAGGACTTCTGCATCAGTGGAAGGCAATGATCTGCCATGGCGCTATCCGAGGGTTTCCCGCAAAATACGCCCTCCCGGATTTTGAGTGACCTCATCATGCATCGAGTCGGATTCTTCGTTTGCCATGGCCATGATGCTCTTGATCTTGCCGGCCCCCTTTCGGCGTTCAATCAGGTGGTCACCGCCGCCGGCCATACCCCCTATGATCTCCAGGTCATCTCGCAGGCGGGAGGATCAGTGCTGGGCAATGCGGGCCTTCCGATCGAGACCAGGCCGGTAGGCAGGCGCAGGTTTGACACCGTCCTGTTCATTGGTGGCGATATCGAGCCGATGCGAACGTCGGAAAACATCGCCGCCGCCAAGAAACTGGGAGCCAAGGCCTCGCGGGTGGCAAGCGTTTGTACCGGGGCGTTTCTGTTGGCGGAAACCGGCTTGCTGGACGGACGCCGGGCAACGACGCACTGGCTGTACGCCGCTCAATTGCAGTCGCGCTTCCCTGGCATCAAAGTCGGGGGGAACAGTATTTATATAGCGGACGGACATATCTGGACATCCGCGGGCATCGCCGCCGGCATCGACCTGGCGCTCGCCATGATCGAACGGGATATGGGCGTGGAAGTGGCGCGTGCTACCGCCAGGCTGCTGGTCGTGCCCTATCGTCGACCAGGCGGTCAGTCGCAATTCTCCGCCATGTCACAAATGGAGCCGGAGTCGGATCGCATCCGCATTGCGTTGAATTTTGCCAGGGAACATCTAGCTGAAGCGCTACCTGTCGAGCGACTCGCCGATGCCGCCAGATTGAGCCTGCGACAATTCGGACGGGCCTTTCGCCGGGAAACCGGTGAAACACCGGCCAAGGCGGTCGAGCGCTTGCGCGTTGAAGCGGCGTGCCTGCGCCTGCGCGATGGTAGCGAACCAATCGAACAGATTGCCCTGGCGGTGGGCTTCACCGATCCGGAACGGATGCGCAGGGCCTTCGTCAAACTGCATGGACATCCGCCGCAATCGGTCCGACGCGAGAGTCGATTGAGCGGTGAGCGCGGATAGATCGACGCCCCATCGGCGCGCGTAGCCTAGTCAGTGGCCACCAGGGCCACTGCTGTCAGACCAGGGCGCTCAATGAGCGTCAGGTTTCAGGGGGCCGTAATCACTCCACATGTCGCGGTGCAGCTTCCAGACGCCACCCTGCTTCAGGAAGACCAGGATCTGTTTACCGCGAAACTTGAGCGCTCCACTGTGATCACGGACATCGGCCTCCGAAACTTCGGTAACCGCCTGATCGTCACCGTAGAACTCGTAATTGCTGAAAGATACGCTGCCAGGCTGGGATCCGGCATAGCCCTTGGCGAAGTATTCGGTGATCGCGCGGGCACCTATAACTCGGTCGCCCCCGGGCGGCAAGAGGGCGCCATCTTCCGTATAGAGGCGACCTATCGCCTCATAGTCACCCCGCGCGAAGGCCTGCGCCCATCGCGCGTTCTCGGCCTTGATGGCCGCTTCCGGCGGACGCTGTGGTTCACCGGCAGTGGCCGGCAGGGTAAAGGCGAAAAAGGAGAAGCCGGCTGCAAGGGCAGCCGTACAAAGACGGATCTGTCGCATCTGATGATTTCCGATATTGGCTTGAATGGAAGAGGGCCGCACCCGGCTGGGCAGATGCAGCCAATATTGCTTGCCAGCGTTTCAGCGAACGCCGGGTATTCGCGCGAGCCCCTTGGATGCGCCGGGCAGTACCTTGTCGACCATCGCAATGACCTCTGGCCGAGCATCCCTGGGATGACCGGAGTGGAACGGCGGGGCGGGATCGTATTCGATCGCGAGTTGCGTGAATTCGGCGGCCTGTTGACCGCGCAGCTTCGCGGCCACGCGAAGGGCGAAGTCGATGCCCGCCGTCACGCCGCCGCCGCTCATGAACCGGCCGTTGTCGTCCTCGACGAAGCGGTCCGGAACAGCGATGGCGCCGTATTCAGTCAGCTTGTTGACGAAGGCCCAATGGCAGGCGCTGCGCTTGCCCTTGAGAATGCCCGTGGCGGCGAGCACGAGCGATCCATTGCAGACCGACGTAATATGCTTGGCGCTTTCAGCCAGGCGCAGGATCTGCGCCTGGTACTCCGGCCGCATCGGCGCCGACAAATCCGAGCCGCCAGGGACCAGGAGCACGTCGGTCCGCTCAATGTCGGCCAGTCGTTCAGTATTCCCATACACAACCCCGAATTCGAGGGTCACGTTGCCGCCATTGAGGCTCGCATAACGCACCTTGGTATTCGGTAGCCGGTGAAAAATCTCGCTGGGGCCGGCGAAATCGAGCAGCGTGCCGCCGTCGTAATTCACGATCAGAATATTCAGGGGTTCGTTCGGCGCCACCTCTCCCCCGCTGCCGGCCTGCGCGAGAGCGGGAGCGGCACGGCCAAGCAGGGCTCCGCCGCCCAGGAGGGAGCCGAGGGTGACGATGCCGCCGAACTTGAGAACATCGCGGCGGGAACTCCCCGAGCTGAGCGGACCCTCGCCGGTGACGTTGTTTTCGCTATTGTCGGTCACGATAATTGCTCCTTTAAAGTTGCGAGGCTCCGCCATCGACGACCAGTTCGGTGCCGACCACATAGGAGGATTCATCGCTGGCGAGATAGAGCGCCGCGTACGCAATGTCCTCGGCCTTGCCCATGTGGCCCACCGGAACAGCCTGGGCGAACTCGGCCTTACGCTCGCGAACCCACTCATCGGACATCCCCCACTTGCTGATCAGGGGCGTGTCCATCGCGCCGGGCGCAATCGCGTTGAAGCGGATTTTCCGCTCGAGAAACTCGTAGGACCAACTGCGCGCCAGTGATCGCACGGCCGCCTTCGCCGCGGCGGTCAAGGAGATGCCATGCTTGCCGGTCTGCGCGACGAACGAGGTGTTGAGAATGACCGAAGCGCCCTCTCGCAAGTCAGGCAGCACCGCCTGAAGCGTGACCACCACGCCCTTGACGTTGATGTCCATGATCTCCTCATAGAGATCGTCGTCGATGTCGTTGAGTGCGGACGGGAACGCTCGACCGGCGTTGGCAAACACGACATCCAGGCCGCCGAACCGCTCTTTCACCTCGGCGGCAACCGCCCGCATATCCTTGAGCGAACGCACGTCGCCCTGGAGCACCAGCGCGCTCTCGCCCAGCTCGGCCTGCACACGCTCAAATACGGCAACATCGCGACCGGTCACCGCGACCCGCGCACCCTCTGCAATGAAGAGCCTGGCGGTGGCGAGACCGATGCCACTGGTACCGCCGGTGATCAAAACCGATTTGTTCTTGAGCCTCATCTTCTGTCCCCTTCTCTGCCTCGTGATTGGTCAAGCCGAAAGGTCATGGCGTCATCACGGTTATGCGCATGCCTGCGCTCGATGTCCTGGGCAAAGTATGGAAACAGCACCTTTATGGCGTAAAGGTCGTATAACCCTCAAAAAACGTCACAAGCTGGCAGACAAATACACACGGTGGTGTCGAGACTGAGTGAGGGGGAGTTGTATCCCAGGGGCTAGCGCCTTGCGCAGGCATGCGATCGGTTATCAGATCGGCTTCAAACAGGTGTTACAGTGGAATGTAATTTCGAACGGCACTCCAGTTTCCATTCCGCATGAAAACCAATATCACTCATTAAAATCAATCAGTTAAGGAATACATGCCACAAGAACGGCTCGACCTCTTACGACTTCCGAAACCCATCCGGGACCCTGTCAGCGACTTGGTGCGGGCCCTCAATGCAGCCAGCACCGTCGCAGACGTGGAGGCTGAAAGGGTCATTCAGATTGAATTGATCGGAGGCCTGGAATCCGCCAAGCGATTGCGGGCATCCGATATCGAAGCGCTCTACATCATCTTTGATGATGCCGTGGAGGCGAAACTGAAACAGTTGCGGTGAGTTTCAATCGCCACGGTCAGTTCCCGATCGCCCCCTCGACCCGCTTAACAGGCCCACTTGAAGTCCTGAAACGCCAAACCTTTGGCCGGTGCGAGGACGACAGCGCGGGATGGCGCATGGCGGGCAGCCTGCAGCGACGCCGCATAGCTGATCCCGGGGCCCAGCGCTTCCACAAGCTGGAAAATGCCTTCAAGGCTGCAGTCCAGGATCAACGTCACACCTGGGTAGGCGCTCGTCAGGTTCGCCCCCAGACCTCTCAACTGTGCGGCCTCCGGTGCCACGTCGATCAACAACCAACTACGGTTTTTGAAGCGCACGCCCACTTCCTTGAGCAAGTCTTTCCATTCCATGGTGCACCCTCAGCGACTGGCAATCAGCACAGGGATCGCGTTGTTCAGGGAGAACGCCACCAGGAATATCGCCAATCCGACGTCGATCTGCCGAGTGTATTTGAGGAACAATGTCTTGATCGGGCCTTGGCCGAACAACAGGGCCACCAGGGAGTACCAGGTGACTTCCAGGGTCGAACACAACAGCACCACCAGCACCTTGTCCAGGTCCGAGCGCGGCGAGGACAGGAAGCCCGCGTAGATACTGATCATGAAAGCGATGGTTTTCATGTTGCTGATGTTGGTGATAACACCGACCCGATAGGCCTTGGCAAAGCTGGTAACGCCCGGCCCTGCGGTTTCAGGCGTGCCCGTATTTTTCGCAAGCACGCTTTTGATAATGCTATAGGCGATGTACAGCAGGTACGCCGAGCCGCATAGCGTGGCGACCTTGGAGAACGCCGGATACTCATGCAACAGCGCCGCCAGGCCCAACAGCGAAATGGTCGAGAAGAACACACCCACCGTGCAGATCCCCAGGGTTGCGCCAATGCCAGTGGACACCGAGCCCAAGGAAGAAAACCGGCTGACGATAATGAAGTTGGGGCCAGGGCTGATAACCGCCAGGATGTAGATCAGTGCCGCAGTAAACATGAGAACTCCTTTTCATGGGGCAGCAGCCAGCGATGGCTGCTGCGGGGGCGTGGATCAGGCCAACGCTGTTGCCGGCGGATGCAATGCCGCAACCTGCGTCAGTTTTCCCTCCAGTGCCGACAAGATGTGCTCAACCCGCAGGGAAATCAGGCTGAACGATCCCGCGTCCCCAAGGCCGTGAGAGCTTTCGCACAAACCGTTGAGAAACACCGCCGGCAAATCATCCAGGGCCGTCAGACTGTAGTCGCGGTTGACCACCAGAGCCCCGTGGGCATCGGCTCGGAACAGGCGGTGATGTGGCTCGAGCAACGGAGGGTAAAGCTCACCGTTTTCCTTGGCGGCAATGTCCTTGAAGCCGGTGGCCAAGACCAGCGCATCCAGTGCCAGGGTTGAGTGCTGCTGCTGGTTGACCTCCCTGAGTGCCAGTTCCACCTGCCCCGACGCCCCCAGCACCGCCTGTTCGACTGCGATGTTATTGAGAATGCGAATGCGCTGTTTCCCTTGCAGTTTTTCCTCATGGATTCGCACATACAGGGCGTTGATCACATCGCCATCGGCAGAGCTGTAATTGGTGCCACGCAGCTGTTTGTCCAGGCGAGCCTTGGCTTCGGCGGGCAGGTCGAAGTAGTAATCGACGAACTCCGGGAAGTACACCTTGTCGCTGAACGGGCTGGTGTCCTTGAGACGGAAACTGAAGCTGCGGTGCAACGAATAGATTTCCTTGTCCGGGAACCGGGCGCTCAGGTCGAGAACGATTTCCACAGCGCTTTGGCTCGAACCGATCACGCCGATGCGTTGCGCGGAGAGCGGCAGGTTGTGGACATTTTCCAGGTAGTGGTTCAGGTGAAACACCTGCGGGCCGAGCAATCCGCTGAACACCGCCGGGATGTTCGCCGTACGCCCGGTGCCCAGCACCAGGCTGCGGCCGTAGATAATCCGCTGGTCGTTATAGGTGACCTTCCACACCCGTTCACCTTTGAGCACCAGCGGCTCCACACGGTTGGCGAACGCCGAGGACTCCACGCTGCCCTGAAAATGGTCGGCAACCCATTTGATGTATTCGGCATATTCGCGCCGCAACGGGTACGTCAGCGGCAGGTTGAGGTAGTCGAACAGGCGGCCGGTTTCCTTCAGGTAATTGACGAAGCCGTAGCGGCTACGCGGGTTTCGCGGTGTGACCAGATCCCTGAGAGGGTTGTTCTGGATATCCGAGCCGCTGAGCAGCATTTCATCCTGCCAATCGGGCCGTTTCTTGGCATCCAGGAAACGAAAGGACAACGGCGAATCCGACTCCTCCAGGCCGATGGCCAAGGCCAGGTTGGAAGGGCCGAAGCCAATACCGACGATATCGTAAACAGTCTCTGACATGGGAAGCTCCTATCCTTGGATGCGATGAAGTGGCAGGTGGTAATAGTGGTAATCGCTGTTCTCGACAAATCCAAAGCGCGTGTATAAGTTTCGCGCCCTGGGGTTGTCTTCCGCCCCTTCGATAAACAGTTGTTTGGCACCGGTTTGTTTGGCAAATTCCCTGGCCGCGGTTAACAGCGCCAGTCCGGCACCGGCACCGCGTTGCGCCTCGTCGACATACAGGTCATTCAGTATCCATAAGCGCTGCAGCGTGACACTTGAAAAACTCGGGAACAGCTGAGTAAATCCAATAATTGCCTGATTGCTTTGCGCAACGATAATAATCGATTCCCCCAAGTAGAAACGCTCTTGGATAAACGCGAGCGACCGCGCCAGGTTGGAAGGTTCGCCATAAAAACCTCGATACTTGTCCAGTAACGGTGCAATCGCCGGGGCATCTTCGAGTGACGCGTGCCGGGTCACGATAATGGCGCTCATGGCTCACCCCGCGAGATCACGTCGACAAACGCCTGCTCGAGTATTTTCAGGCCTTGGGTAATCTGCTGCCGAGTGATGGTCAAGGCCGGCAAGAACTTCAATACCTGGCTGTCGACACCGGATGTTTCGATGATCAGTCCGAGAACGTAGGCCTGCGCCGCCATTTTTTGCGCCAGGGTCTTGTCCTGAAACTCGATCCCCTTGAAAAAACCTCGGCCTTTGAGCTGGTTCGGCGCCTGGGCGGCAAAGCCTTCGGACAAGGCCAGCAAGCCCTCATGAAAGAAGCTGGCCTTGGCCTTGATCTCTTCGGCAAAACGCTGGTCGGCCCAATAGTGGTCGATCACGGCCTTTCCCGTCACGAATGCCAGGTTGTTGCCCCGGAACGTGCCGTTGTGCTCCCCTGGCTCCCATACGTCCAGATGCGGCGCGATCAAGGTGAGCGACATCGGCAAGCCGTAGCCGCTGATGGATTTGGACAACGTGACGATATCGGGCGTGACACCCAGGGCCTCGAAGCTGAAGAAGTCCCCCGTGCGGCCGCAGCCGGCCTGAATGTCATCGATGATCAAGAGGATGTCATGGCTCCGGGCAATCGCCTGGATTGCTTGCAGCCAGCCGGCCGATGCATGGGTGACCCCACCTTCGCCCTGGACCGTTTCCAGCACGATCGCCGCAGGCTTGTCGACTCCGCTGCCGCTGCGCAGCATCAGCTCAAGGAACTGTGAGGTGTCCACCGTCTCGCCGAAATACTGGTCGTAAGGCATGAAGGTCACGTTGTTCAAGGTAACGCCCGCGCCCGCACGTTTGCGCGGGTTGGCCGTCAGGGCGAGCGCGCCCAAGGACATCCCATGGAAGGCGTTGGTAAAGGCCACGACGTTTTGTCGTCCGGTGTATTTACGGGCCAGCTTGATTGCCGCTTCCACAGCATTGGTGCCGGTGGGTCCGGGGAACTGTACTTTGTAGCGCAGGTGACGGGGCGCCAGGATCTGCTCCTCGAAGGCCGTCAGGAAGGCCTTTTTGGCCGTTGTCTTGAAGTCCAACCCGTGGGTGATGCCATTTCCACCAATGTAATCGAGTAGCGCGGCCTTCAATAACGGGTTGTTATGCCCATAGTTCAAGGCGCCTGCACCACTGAAAAAGTCGATGAATACCTGGCCCTGCTCGCTCGTCAGCGTCGAGCCTTCGGCGGTCTGGAAGGTAGCGGTAAAGTCCCGGCAATAAGAGCGAACGTTGGACTCGTGGCGCTCGAAAATATCCAGGGGTTCATTCGTCGCGGGCACCGCGTTTGAAAACGAGTGACTCAGAGTAGCCGTCATGTCATATACCGTTTATCAATCCAATGAAATGGACTTTCAATAGGTAGAGTTATTCCCCAGTGGCCATGCAGCTAATGCTGAGAAGACTTTAATCCGTTGAAGTCCGCATCTAACTATCATCCTATGAAACATGACCCGCTCTGTTGGCCAGCAGGAACAATGACGTCTTTCATTTTTTAAACTAGCAGAAACCACCAAAAAACCTGGAATTATAAATTCATATGCTTATGACCTTTCTCGCCTGCCGCCTCCGGAGGCGGCTCCTGCGGCGGAAAATCCATTGGCCGCCGCGCACGAAAAACTGACGCAGTTGCCCTGATTTTCAATCCTCGACTAGCAACACAGCCGAGGCTCCTGCTGGACACACTCGACTAGAAAACCCAATGGGAGGGAGGCGCCTGTGTCTGGGCCGCGTTCCCCACCCGCCCCCTGAAACAATGCCAGCGTCTACTCCTGCTCGATCTCCTGTGGGAATCACATCCCACGCCCATGGCCCGGCCGCCACAAGACGTATCCCATATGGCCGGCCTGAAACCCAGGCCCCATGCGGGGCGCCTCGCTACATTCTTTTCTTACATGTAAGGAACTTTTCCGCGCACTAGTGTCAATTTGATAGCGTCCTGTAGCGCTGAAGAATATTGGACCTAGCAGTGCCGGACTGTTTCCTGGCAATCATGGAGGGTGTGATGAGAGTCATCATTGCGGTGCCGTTGATGCTGAGTGGTTACGCCTATACCGACTGCGACAGCACCGGAGACAGTGACCTGCGCCATGCCTGCCATGCGCAAACAGGTCACGGCCGCCTCGGCTACGGCTGCGATCTCCGAGAGTGACCTACGCAACCAATGTGACGCCTTGAAACCCTGACTGAACGGCGCCCCGGATCCATCCGGGCGGAACCTGCCCAAGTTCATTCTGGAGACACAGGCCACGGCAACTGCAAACTTGACATTGGGCATGCCCCGATAAAGGTTTACTAAAAAAACCGATCACACAGACTTAACCGTTGTGAATTTTTCAGAATTTGCAAAGGCCACTTTGCGTCCTGCAAAAACTTACAACCTGGTTGTATCAGACGCTCTCTGCTCCCCCCAGAGTCCCGATCAGTGGCCACTCACCATTTTGAGCATCTATAGAAAATGAAAAACCCTGACAAAATTAGTGTTCACGAAACCTTCGATGGTTCCGTTCGGTACTCCGCCCCCGTGTACCAGCGATACTATGTTTGGGGAAATGAACCATTACAGGCGCTATTGGAAGACATAGAAAGTTCTGGCGACGAAAACCCAGAGCAATTCATTGGCGCCACCGTTGTCCAGGACTTTGGTAAAAAAGGTGGTAACCAATCGCCTAATGAATACCTGATGATTGATGGCCAACAACGCCTGACCACCATTTACCTGCTCATCTGCGGCCTTGTCTGGTCCTACCTCAAGGGCGGCAAGGACGAAGATGCGCTGACGCTCGCGCAGACCTACTTGTCCTTCTCTGCGGGCAGGCACGCGGGCATGCCAAAGCTCCTGCCGACCATCCAGGACCGTCGGCAGCTGTTCAACATCCTGCAATCCGACATCACCTGCATTGAATGGAACTTCAAGGAGGAAAGTGTCGATGAGCACTCCAGCCGCCGGGGTATTTCAAACCAATGGGACAATATCAAGCGGCAATTCAACGAGGACTTTTTCAGCGAGACGGGGCGCATTTCAAAAAAGAAAATCGAGTACTTTCAGGAACGTCTCCTGTCCAAGATCGTATTCATTCAAGTCACCCTCGAGGCCACAGACGACGCCAACAGTGTCTTCTCGAAGCTGAATTATGAGGGCGTCAAACTGTCGCTCTCAGACCTGATCAGGAACGATATCATCTCCCGCGTTCCAGACAAAAACAGGGATGACCTGAACAAGTTTTATGAATCCACTTGGAGACCTTTTGAAAAGTCTTTCCCGGAGAACTCGTTTGATCAATATATCACCACCTACTCCTTCATAAAGTTCAATGGGTCCGTCTCTAAATCCAGGGCCTTTCCCGAGTTGCAGAAGGCCTGGTTCGGTATTGACCCGAGCGCCATCGTCTCGGAAATGAACCTGTACGCGGACCTTTATTGTGCCTTGGTAAAATACGCGCCACTGAAGGGCATCAGCAAAGAGGTTGGGGAGCGCGTTCACCGATTCAGCCTGATGCCGAAAACCACCGTCACCTGGCCATACATCGTGGAGCTGTTAAATGCATCCAGAGAAGGAACAGCCGCCAAAAGCCATACGCTGCAGTGCTTGTCGATCGTCGAATCATTCCTGGTTCGTCGTGCCGTCGTGGGCCTGGAACCCACGGGACTGCACTCCGTCTTCAAAGGCCTGTGGGGCAAGGCCGGGGCTGACCCCAGGAAGCTCAAGGAAAAACTGGTCACTGGCACGACACGCTGCCCCAACGATCAGCACATCCGAGAAACCCTGCGAAGCGGGGACATGTACTCAAGAAAAATCACCAAGTATCTGCTGATACAGAGTGAGCTCCACTACAACAAGGAAAATGGCTATGACAACGCAACCGATGACTTCACGGTGGAGCACGTTCTGCCCCAAAGCCTGAACGCCAAATGGTCGATCTTGTTTACCAAGGAAGAGCACAAGGCCCTCCTGCATACCATCGGCAATCTTGTGCCGTTGACTGAAGGGCAAAACGGCAGGATCAAGGACCAGGACTGGGCCAATAAAAAGACCCACATAAAGGGCTCAAACTGGAAAATCACCCAAAAGGTCGCCTTGGCGAGAAGCTGGGACAAAGCGCAGATCCAGCGTCGAGCCAAACAGTTTGCCGACTGGGCGCTCAAGGAGTGGCCAGACGTCAAGTAACGCCGTCCCGCCGGGGCGTAGCCTTCCTTGTGTGAGCACAGGGATTGCCACGCCCTTGAGGCGTGCAGTTGATCAAACGGGCACTCTATGCAGTCATGGAGTGGGACTGCGATA
Source organism: Pseudomonas sp. QS1027 (assembly GCF_002814235.1). Classification (GTDB taxonomy): domain Bacteria; phylum Pseudomonadota; class Gammaproteobacteria; order Pseudomonadales; family Pseudomonadaceae; genus Aquipseudomonas. The sequence goes on from NZ_PHSU01000005.1 coordinate 105,583, forward strand.
CTCTTGAAACCTACACTTTCGAAGGATCCGGAATGTTCAGCCACGTGACTGTCGGAACAAACAATCTCGACCAGGCCGCCGCCTTCTACGACGCGGTTCTGATTCCGTTGGGCCTGTGCCGGCGCACGGTCACGCCTGACGGTGGCCCACCTGCCGCTTGCTGGGTCATGCCTGATCGCACCTTGCCTCGGTTCTACGTCTATTCGCCCTATGACCGCCTGCCGGCCAACCCTGGCAACGGCAGCATGCTGGCGTTCTCTGCGCCTTCCCCGGAAGCCGTGGACGCAGCCTATGCCGCCGGCCTCCATGTCGGAGGCGTTGACGAAGGGGCACCAGGGCCTCGGCCTCACTATGGCGACGGCTACTACGGCGCCTACCTTCGCGACCCGGACGGCAACAAGGTCCATATCGCCCATCGTGGTGATTTGAACTTGGCCGGGTGACACCTTCAGACCTGGGTAATCCCTCTGAACAGGCTTATGCCGCCGCCACTCCCGCAGCAATTGCATCCGCCCCGCTGCTGCCGGTGAACAGAGCCGCCTCGGCGGCGCGACGACGAGTCAGGCCAGCCATCACCTTGCCGCCGGCCTTGTTCCAGGACGCGAACTGCTTCACCGCCCCGGTCATGTCATTGGCATTGATCAAGCGCAGAAGCGTTGACGTCTGCAAGTTGCCGGCACCCAGGTTGTAGACGAAGTCCACCAGGGCGTCGAACTGGCCCTGCTTGAGCGGCACCGTTGCGGCTTTGGAGACGGCCTGCTCCCGCGAGACAAGGTCTGTGGTCAACTGCGCGTCAGCCTGCGCCTGGGTCCACACCAGCCCGGAAGTCACTTCGCGACCGGTATGCCCCCAACCAATTGTCCACGGCGCACCACCGCTGGCCGGGTCTGGATACGCCTTCAGCCGGCAACTCTCGAAATACTTCAGCACTGCGATACCGTTGGGTGATGTTTTCATGATCTCTCCATGTGCAAAAGAACCCGCGGGGCGGGCGTTGTTGTTTTACCGATACTTGAATCCACAAGCCTTACGCACAAGGCAGCCGAAACCATCCATGCATCACGGAAAACTTAATAGTTTCAAATAGATAAACGTTTTTTGCTGAGAGGGTGATTTGTCGCATACAGCGTTGAGTGGCGGAGCACATCAACTGTGATAAAAACACCACAAAAGCGAGTAAATAGTCCATTTCCAGACTCACTGTTTTGTGTGCAAATATTCGGCTGTCTGACTGAGCGTAGCATGGGTCGTGAGCCCCATCCATTGCATCGAACGCCAACCACACCGCCAAAAAAGGCTTATCTGCCCCCACCCCCCAGGCAAAAACACCTATAAAAATTTCATAAATTTTTACTCGCCATTTTCTCTCACATTTGGTTACATTCGCCGAAATAACCACGGAGAACTCCTATGGACCCCAGCTCTAGTAGGCCGGTCACACTGACTGGAATGGTGCCGCCTGGCAGGTAGGACTGACCCTGGTTGATCTCCCCCCGCTCGAACGCCCCGCGCTTTATGCAGTTCCCTTCCGTGTGACCTCCAGACAACCCGGACCGACCTCGGTCAGCGGTTGAACAACCCAATTTATTGCGTTTTCCATAACGCCAGGAATGCCTGTCATTTCGTCTCCAACAACGCCCACGGTTTGTGGCCAGGAGAAGGAAGACGTGTGCTCGCCTGTCCGATGGGAATCGAAAGCGGCTGCCAATGCCACGCTTTGGAGGAACTCACCATGTCCAACTTGAATGCACAATCCGCTGTCCTCGACAGCGCCCATATCGGCGATATCCGCGGTGCCTTCGGCACCATTCGCCATGACGATATCGCCCCACGCAACGGCTGGATGCATCGCCTCAAAACCCTGATGGCCATCCTCGGCCCAGGCCTGATCGTCATGGTCGGCGACAACGACGCCGGCGCCTTCAGCACCTACGGCCAGGCCGGCCAGAACTACGGCACGCTGCTGCTGTGGACCCTGGCGCTGCTGATCCCGGTGCTCTACGTCAACCAGGAAATGGTCCTGCGCCTCGGTGTCGTGACCGGTGTCGGCCATGCCCGCCTGATCCTCGACCGCTTCGGCAAGTTCTGGGGCGCGTTCAGTGCCATCGACCTGTTTATCCTCAACGCCCTGACCATCGTCACCGAGTTCATCGGCATCAGCCTGGGGATGGATTTCCTCGGGGTGCCCAAGGTGGCCGGCGTGTGCCTGGCGGCGGTGTTCATCATGCTGGCGGCGTGCACGGGCAACTTCCGGCGCTTCGAACGGTTCGCCCTGGTCCTGGTCATCGGCAGCCTGCTGCTGGTACCGATCTTCCTGATGATCCATCCGCCCATGACCCAGGTCGCCCATGACTTCTTCATCCCGCAACTGCCGGCTGACGGCAAGCTGTCGGACGTGTTGTTGCTGATCATCGGGATCGTCGGCACCACCGTGGCGCCCTGGCAGTTGTTCTTCCAGCAAAGCTACGTGATCGACAAGCGCATCACCCCACGCTTCATCAAGTACGAACGCGCCGACCTGTGGCTGGGCATCGCCCTGGTGGTGATCGGTGCGGTGGCGATGATTGCCTTCACCGCCCAGGTCTTCGTCGGCAACCCGGAGTTCGGCAACTTCACCGACGCCGGTGCCATCGCCGCCGGCATCGCCAAGTATCACGGGCGTCTGCCGGGCGTGCTGTTCGCGGTCGCACTGATCGACGCCAGTATCATCGGCGCCATGGCCGTGTCGCTGTCGACCGCCTACGCCCTGGGCGATGTCCTGAGCCTGAAGCACTCGTTGCACCGCAAACCCGGCGATGCCAAGGGCTTCTACCTGATGTACTGCGGCCTGATCGCCGTCGCCGCGGCCCTGGTGCTGATCCCGGGCGTACCGCTGGGCCTGCTGACCAACGCGGTACAGACCCTGGCCGGCGTCCTGCTGCCCAGCGCCACGGTGTTCCTGCTGCTGCTGTGCAATGACAAGGAAGTCCTGGGCCCTTGGGTGAACAAACGCTTCACCAATGTGGTGACCGCGGTCATCGTCGCTATACTCGTGCTGTTATCCGTAGTCCTGACCTCGGCCGTGGCCTTCCCGGACATGTCCGGTGAAACCATCACCGATATCCTGATGGGTGGCGGTGTCGTGGGCCTGATCATCGCCATTGCGGTGAACGTGTTGCACGCCCGTAAAGCCGTGGACGAAGCCGGCCTGACCGACAAAACAACCACCTTCACCCAGGAAATGATGAACTCTTGGCGCATGCCGCCACTGGGCAAGCTTAAACCCATGGTCCTGTCCCAGCGCAATCGGATCTGGATGGGGGTGCTGCGCGGCTATCTGGTCGTCGCCATGGGCATGGTGATTTTCAAGGTGGTGCAGTTGGCAATAGCGTAAAGGCTGCGCGCTGAACCTGCAGACCGATGAATCGGACCGAGTGGGGTCCTGCCCTGGGCAGGGCGCCGCCCGGTCTGTGGATTGATGGAGATCAACAGAAGGTCCTGGAATAAGACCGATGATGAAAGATTCTCCAGGCCGGGTCGTTCCTCCCGGCCTGATTCCCGAACCGTCACTCAATGATGTCATAATGAAACGTGACCATGGGGTCAGGGGAGCGCCAATCAAATGCCTATGAACAACAACAGAACACAATCGGGGTTTACCCTGATCGAACTGATGATCACCGTCGCCATTGTCGCGATCCTTGCCGCCATTGCCCTTCCGGCCTACAACAGCTACGTCACCAAGAGCAACCTCAAGTCCGCCGAGGCGGATCTGGTCGCACTGAGCCTCAACCTGGAAAACTATTACCAGAAACAATTGGTTTACCCGGTCTCGACCGCCAGCGGTGTCACCCAGATCCAATGCGTGCTGTTCGGCAACCCGACGCCCTGCACCAGCCCGACGTCAGGCTGGCAACCCAGCCAGTCCAGTAATTTCAGCTATTCCATCAGCTCCACCGCCACGACCTATACCGTAACGGCCACGGGCACTGGCACCACTGTCAGTGGCTGCATCCTTACCCTGGACCAGGGTAACAACCGCGGCATCTCCTCCTGCAGTCCCTATAGTAGTTGGCTGTAATGCACAGCCGTGGCTTCACCCTGATCGAGATGATGATCACGATTACCCTGTTCGCGCTTTTGCTGGTAGTGGGGGTACCCTTGACCCAGTCGTGGACCAACAGCGCTTATCAACGCGATGCCGCCGGCCTCTTGAGACAAGGGATCAGCCGCGCCAAGTCGATCGCCCTGCGCAACCAGGGCAAGGTGCAGGACACCGCACCCGCCGCCGTGCTGTGCGTCTCCGGCCAGAGCCTCAAGTTATTGGGCCTCACTCCCGGGCAGACCATCGACTGTACCGTGACCACACAAATCCTCTGGAGTACCCCGCTCCCGACCGTCGCCGTGCTTCAGGTCGCCAACGTCAACCTGGCCTGTATCGCCTTCAGCAACCGAGGTTTCGCGGTCAGCAGCGGCTCATGCACCACCGGCACCGTTCAAGTCACGGCAGGCAGCGAGAGCGCAGTCAATGTCCCGCTCATATAGGTCGGTTCCGAAGCCACAACGGGGCGATATCCTGATCGAAGCGCTGTTCGGCATCCTGCTGATGTCGATTATCGGCCTGGGGATCAGCTATGTCGCATCGCGGGCAGCGGTGAGCCAGCGCGACATGAAACTGGAAAATATCGTGGTCAGCCAGATGCGCAGCCTGCTGGAGCAAAACGGCGCGCTGTTGTGCACGACCAACGCCGCCCTGCTCGTCGTCTCCCTCCCCACCCAGACCGCGACCCAACCGATCGTGGCAACCTGCACCACCCCCCTGGCCGTCACCGTCGGCACCAGCGTCCTCACCGGCGGCGCGCCGCTGAGTTCGGTGGTACTGACCACCCGCACCCAGGACACCAGTATGTTTGGCGGCATCATTCGCGTGGGAGACGAGCCATGATCCGCGGACAACGTGGCTTCACGATGATCAGCATGATGGTCGGCACGGTCATTTCCCTGCTCAGTATCCTGGCCATGCTCTCGCTGTATAAAAACCTGGTCTATAACTCGGTGACATCGATCCAGAGCGCCACCCAGGATGGCCAGGCCGCCTCGGCCCTGTTGACCGCTCAACGTGAGCTGATGAATGGCGGGTTCTGGAGTGGCAGCGCCACCGTGCGCGCCACCTCCGATATCGGTAATAATTTCGTGCTGCTGTCCGGTGCCGCGCTGAGCAATGGCACCCTGACCGGCACCGCCACCGCCCAGACCAATTTCCCGACCCTGACCAGTGCCGCGCCGACCGGTACCACCGGCAACGCGATTGTCTGGTCCTACCAGACCAGCTCCACGGCCACGGCCAGTTGTGCCGGGCTGCTGGCCAGCAACGGCGCCCTGATCAGCATCAATGGCGGAACCAGTTGTACCCAGGCCTCGACGCAATGGGGTACAGCGACCTGGACCAGCACCACGCTGATCGCCACCAACCAGGGCACCGCGCCGTTCTCGGTCGGCTTCGCCACCTGCTGGCCTTACGGCCGTAACACCGACACCACCAATACCGCCTATCGCCTGCAAATCACCCTGAGCGCCAACAACAGCACACTGGACCCCAATAGCACCAATCCGCAGCCCGCCTACGTCCAAAGCAAGGCGACGGCGTGCCTGATCAATTTCGAAAAACCCTCTTCCTGACCGAGCCCTCGATGCCAGCCCGATCGTTTTCCCAGTCGACACGCGCCGCTCAACGCGGCATGGCCGCAACGCTGATGATCCTGTTTGTCGGCATGGCCCTGACCGTGACCGCCCTGGGGATGATGTACGGCATACGCGGCGCCCAGCAGCAGCAATTGGCGGCACACGCCACCTCGCCGGCGGAGTCGCGGGTCTGGAGTGGCGTGGAATGGGTGCGCCTGTACTTGCAGGGGCAGTTGCTGCTGGACAGCACCCTGGCCAATGTCACCCTGGGCAACCTGCCCATCAGCGCCAGCGGGCTCAGTGCACAGATCATTTCCAAAGTCGCCAGCGGTGGCAGCACGCTGGTCACGGCCACCGTCACTGCCACCAACACCCTGGCGACCAGCACCCTGCAAGTGGTCTACCTGCTGACACCGGCCAGCGCCGCGAGCTCGCCTCCCAGCGGCAACCTGCCGCCGGCGTTGCAGTTCAACGGCGACTTCAACTACAGCGGCGGCAGCCTGTCGATCACCAACGGCACGACCCTGGCGAACATCGCCGTGACCGGCGTGCTGACCATTTCCAACGGCTCGACAGCCTATGTCTCCGGATGCGCCAAGGGCGGTATCAACCTCAGTGGCGGCGGTATCGCGAACAACGCGAGCCTCAGCACCGAAGGCACCTTTTCCATGAGTTCCAGCAGCCCGCCGGTCAACCTGACCGTAGCCGCCAAAACCATCAACATCACTCAGTCCGGCGGCAGCTACGCGGCGATCAGCGCCGGGGCTTTCACCGCCAATGTGATCTCGGCCGGATCGACGATCGGCACCGCCCTGGTCGGCGGTCTAAAAAACGCCGACAACTCGATCACCGCCGCCAACACCGGGACCGCCCTGATCACCCTCACCAATGGCACGGTCTACACCCTGGACCTGACCAAGGTCACTCAATCCGGCGGGGTCATCACCACCACCGCCGGCGCGCAGTTGATTTCCGGCACAGGTACCCTGCCCACCAGCATCTCGCTGACCTACAACGCGGTGTACGGCGGCGGCGTCAATTTCCTCACCGGCACCGTGGGCAGCCTCTGGGGCAACACCCTCGCGTTGACCGGCTACAGCGCCACCTACAACCTGCTCAAGGCCAACAGCAACGTCTCGATCCTCACCGCGACGGTGGGTCAGTTCCAAGGCGGCGGCACGTTGAGCGTGACGCAATACAACACGCCGACGTTCACCACCGCCAGCCAGATCACGGGCACCGTGCTCAACCAGAACGGCACGGCCTATACCGGTACCCCACTGGCGAACCTGACGCAGAACGTTGCCACCGCCTCACCCGGCCTGCCCGGCGTACCGTACTGCAACATCACCGCCAGCACGATAGATGTCACCCCCCTGCAAAGCCAAGCCAACTACGTGTTCTACTTTTCCGGGAACACGCCGATGCTGAAGATCCAGAACGTCAACACCGCCGCGGGCACGGCGGTGTCGGTGGGGCCGTACAACCTGGCGACCACCGACATGCGCACCCTGCTGGGGTCCAATTTCCTGACCTGCAACTACGGCAACAACAGTTGCGGCAACAGCGCGACCCCCACCAACGGCTGGACCTTCACCGGTATCCAGGCCCTCCCGCCGGGCGTGCTTTGGTTCCAGGGCAACGTCACCCTCGACGGCGTGCAGAGCCTGAGCCGGCTCACCAATACCGTGCTCACCACCGGTAGCGTCACCCTGACCAGCAACAGCTCGGTGCCCTTGTATTCACCGAACTTCTCCGGTTACTCGAGCCTGTGCACCGGCGCCTTCTACCCGACCAACCTGTGCAACAAAACCGCCACCCCGCCGGGACTGGCCACCTGGACCGACTCCTCCAACGTTGTCCACAGCGGCCTGCCCATCGGCAACATCGCCATTGAAGCCAACAGCGGACTGAGCACCAGCGGCTGGACCCTGTACGGCAACGTCATCCTCGGCGGCCTGGTCAGCACCTCGGGGGCCACCACCAATATCAAAGGTGCGCTGTCCACCGGCAACAACGGTACCAGTCCAACCACTATTTCCCAGGGCGGCATCGCCATCGATGTGTCGGCCGTGACCGGTGACCAGACCATCACCAACCCTGGCACGCCCACCACGGGAGGCGGAAGCTCGGCGGTCCCGGCCTCGACGAAAGTGCGCTGGATCCGGGCGTATTGAATGTTCCTCACGCTAAATCTCATAGAACTGGCGCATGCGGAACAAATTTGATCGAGTAAATCCGCGTAACCCAGGTTGCGTCCGAGCCAGATGCTCGGCCAACTGGCTGACCACTGCATCGCCCCACTCGGCCTGTTCCAGCTTACGGCTGATATAAGCCCCCACCTGCCAATAAACTCAATCAGCCGGGTATTCACCGCTTGCACGGCTTGCAAGCCTGGCACTGTTAATCAACGCAAGCACTTCGTCGAAGCGGTCATCTGCCCGAGCATCGGACACGCTGGTCACCACTTTTTCTGGTCGGTTCAAGCACACACTCCATGCGACGCAGCAGACAGGTAGATCGAGATATTTACCTGTCAGACTGATTGCCTGTCACGGGCAATATGTAAACTTGATCTTTCCAGCCATGAACTAGCGGCTCATCGGTTTTCCTGTTCCTGGCCCCGCTAGCTCAACGATTGTTCCCGCCGCCGCCCCCGGACTATAGTGCCGGGCAAGTCCATGGCAGGAGCCTACACAGTGCACTCACGTTTTCCATCACGTCGTTTCCCTCTTCGCGCCCTGGCTCTCAGCCTCGCGTTCACCCTCAGCAACGCACCCGTTGCCTCAGCCGACACCACCCTGCCCGACGCGCCGGAAATCGGCACGGGCTATCGCACCGGCATGCTCACGCAACACGCGGCCCGGCACATGGCCGCGGCGGCCAACCCGCTGGCGGCCGAGGCCGGGCGCGAGATCCTGCGCCAGGGCGGCTCCGCCGTGGATGCCGCGATTGCCATGCAAGCCGTCCTGACCCTGGTGGAACCGCAAGCCACCGGCATTGGCGGCGGTGCCTTCATCATGGTCTGGGACGGCAAAAAGGTGCATGCCTACGACGGCCGTGAAACCGCACCGGCAGGCGCGACAGAGAAACTCTTCCTCAAACCTGACGGCACCCCGATGGCCTTCACCCAGGCACAGATCGGCGGACGCTCGGTCGGTACGCCAGGGGTGATGCGCGCCCTCGAACTGGCCCATCGCACCCAGGGCCGCCTGCCCTGGGCGAAGCTCTTCGAGCCGGCCATCCGCCTGGCCGAACAAGGCTTCCCGATTTCGCCACGCCTGCACAAGCAGATCGTCGCCAGTCCGTTCCTGCCCCACTCTCCCGCCATGGCCGCCTACTTCCTCAATGCCGACGGCAGCCCGAAAGCGGTCGGTACGACGCTGAAGAATCCGAAGCTGGCCGCCGTGCTCAAGCGCATCGCCAACGAAGGCACGGACGCACTCTACAAGGGTGTCATCGCCGAGGAGATCGTCGCCGCGGTCAATGGCAGCGCCAACCCCGGAACGCTTTCGCTGGCCGACCTGCAAGGCTATCAAGCCAAGGAGCGCACACCGCTGTGCTCCGACTACAAGCAATGGCAGCTCTGCGGCATGCCACCCCCGTCCTCCGGCGGCATCGCCATCGCGCAGATCTTCGGCACCTTGCAGGCCCTGGAAGCGCAGGACAAACGCCAGGCGCTGTCAGCCCTCGGCCCGGTGAAAAGCTCAAGCCCCGCCGGTCTCGAGCCGCGCCCACAGGCCGTGCACCTGATCGCCGAAGCCGACCGCCTGGCCTATGCCGATCGGGGCCTGTATGTCGCCGACAGCGATTTCATCCCGGTCCCGGTCGCCGGGCTGATCGACCCCGGATACCTCGCCCGCCGCGCCCGCCTGATCGGCGAACGCAGCCTGGGCCAGGCCGAACCCGGCGTCCCGGCCGGTATCCAGGTAGCCCTGGCGCCGGACCGCTCGCCGATGCGCATTTCCACCTCGCAGATCGTCGCCGTGGACGACCAGGGCGGTGCCGTGTCGATGACCACCACGGTGGAAAGCTCGTTCGGTTCGCACCTGATGGTCGAGGGTTTTATCCTCAACAACCAGTTGACCGACTTCTCCTTCATCCCGAGCGAAAACGGCAAGCCGGTGGCCAACCGTGTCGAGCCGGGCAAGCGTCCACGCTCGTCCATGGCGCCGACTCTGGTGTTCAATCGGGCGAACGGGGAATTCCTCGGCACCGTCGGCTCGCCCGGCGGCTCGCAGATCATCGAGTACGTCTCCAAGACCCTGGTCGGTTTGCTGGACTGGAAACTCGATCCGCAGTCAGCCATCAACCTGCCCAACTTCGGTAGCCGCAATGGCCCCACCGAACTGGAGCAAGGCCTGTTCTCGGCGCAGCTGGTAAAGGCGTTGCAGGACAAGGGCCACGCCGTCAACGAACTGGACATGACCAGCGGCACCCAGGCGATCATGCGGGTGCGTGATGCCAAAGGGCAGTCGTCATGGGCCGGCGGCGCCGACCCTCGGCGCGAAGGCGAGGCCTTGGGCGACTGAAACGTCTTGGCACACTCTGGGGCGACAGCTCTTCACAATATGTTGAGAAATCGCCCCGTATACTTCGGCCGTCCACAGATTGCCCAGCGACCCGCGTCCTCTCTTTCGGTATCACTATGCGAATGACACGCCCTTTCCTGCTCCTGCTCTTGATGAGCGGCCTATTGTTCTTTTTCGGACTGGGTAACCACGAGTTGCAGGGCTCCACCGAATCCCGGGTAGCCGGGATCGCAATGGAAATGCACCTGACCCAGGATTGGGTCACACCCCACCTGCTGGGCGAGCCCTTCCTGGAAAAACCACCGCTGAGCCTCTGGCTCGACGCCAGCGCCATACAACTGTTTGGCGGCACTCCCCTGGCCGTGCGCCTGGCCTCGGCCTTCGCCGGCCTGTTCACGGTGCTCGCGCTGTTTGCGTTCCTGCGCAAGATCGGTCGCCCGACCGTGCTGGCCTGGACCGCCGCCGCGATGCTCGCGACCATGGCCAGTTACCTGGGCAACGCGCGTCAGGTCGGCGAAGACGCACTGCTCAGCCTCGGAGTGACCCTGGCCCTGCTGGCTTTCTTCCGGGCCACCGAGCAAGCGGCGCAAGGCAACAGGACCCGCGGCGCCTGGTGCGTCTTCGTCCTCGGCATCGCGATCTCGACCCTGAGCAAGGGGGTACTGGGCCTGGCCTTGCCGGGCGTCGTGATTTTCGTCTACCTGGTGAGCCAAAGCCTGATCGACAGACGCTTCACCCTCGGCAACTGGCTGCGCCCGGCACTGTTCACCACGCTAGGGCTGATCCCTCTGCTGATCTGGCTGGCCCTGCTCTACCAGCGCGGCGGCCTGCAGGCCATCGGTGAAGTGCTGTGGGCCAACAGCGTCGGCCGCTTCAGCGGCTCTTTCACCTCCGCCGGACACTACGAGCCGTTCCACTACTACCTGGCCAAGCTGCCGGAAGCCTTCCTGCCCTGGAACCTGCTGGTGTACCTGGGCCTGTGGACGCTGCGCAAGCGCCTGGTGGCCAACCGTCACCTGCTGTTTGCTACCGTCTGGATCCTCGCCCAGTTCACGATGCTGACCCTGGCCTCCAGCAAGCGCATGGTCTACCTGATGTCCATGGCCCCGGCCGCCGCCATCATCGCCGCCGAATACGCGGTGGTGATCCTCGAGTGGTTGCGTCGGCGCTCGGCCACCTCGCCCTTCAGCGCCAAGCTGGTGAAACATCGCCGCCCCCTGGCAGTGGGGTTGATGGGGTTGGTGGTCTGCGCCTACCTGGTGCTGGCGACGCTGGAGTCGCGCATCGACCTCAAGAGCTCCTTCAAACCGCTGACCGACCAGATCATCGAGTTGCAGGCCCATGGCAAGCAGGTCGCGCTGTTCCAACCGGAAGAGCGACTGGCCTCCACCGTGTTCTATACCCGGCGCCAGCAGCAGGTACTGATGACCGAAGCCGAGTTGACGGCCTTCCTCGCCGCCTCGCCGGACAACGTGGTCATCGTCGACCAGAACCTGAAAATTCCGACACCTCCAGCGCCGATCAAGGTCCTGAGCAGCATCACCATCGGTGGCAAGCGTCTGTATCATTTCTACGGGCAGTAAGTTGCCCCGCACTGCCCACCCATAAAGAGCCGGCGCCTTCGAAGCGCCGGTTTTTTTGCCTGAAAAATCGGTTTCGCAAACAAATAACACTATCCTCGGTACTGAGTTACCCAGAAACATGCTGCAAGACAAAAATCTTTCAGCTATTTGTGTTAGCGCCGATACAGGCTCTACCAACAAATTCAGCTGGCTCCAAAAACAACACCTTCCAGCCACCCGATAGCACGCAACACAACGTTCCTGGAGGAATTCGATGAATAGCTGGTTCGGCAATATCAGCGTCAACCTGAAACTTGGCCTGGGTTTCGGCTTGGTGCTGCTCCTGACCACCATCCTGGCCCTGACCGGCTGGAACAGCCTGGGTGGGCTGATCGACCGCAGCAACTGGATGAGTGACATCACCCAGCTCAACGCCTCGCTGACCAAACTGCGCGTGGCGCGCCTGCAATACATGCTGACCAACGGCGACGAAACTGCCGCCCAGAACGTCCAGGTCAACCTGCAAGCGTTCATCGATCAACAGCAGAAGCTGATCGGCAGTTTCAAGAGCCCGGAAAACCTCAAGCTGCTCAAGGAGCAGGCTGACCTCATCACGCAATACCAGCAATCACTGAACAAGATGCGCGATGCCTATCGCACCGGTAACGGCGCACGCCAGACCATGAGCGACAACGCCGATACCGTCAGCAAGCTGATCACCACCATCAACGACCAGGTGCTGCACATGCAGCCCGGCGAGGAAGGCCGCTTCGAACGCTTCCAGGCCATCACCCGGGCCAAGGAACAGTTCCAGCTGACCCGCTATGAAGTGCGTGGCTATGCCGCCAACAGCAACCCGGACACCGAGCAGAAAGCCTTCAATCAGTTGAGTGAAGCGATCAACGGCCTCAAGGCCCTGGAGCAAGCCTTCAGCAGCGCCGAACAGGGCTCCGTGACCCAGCTCGAGACGGCCCTGGGCAACTACCGCACCGCCTTGCAGGCCTACAAGTCCGCCAACGCCGCCGCCGTGCAGGCGCGCAAGGAAATGACCGACCAGGGCACCGACATCGTCACCCGCAGCGAAGCGCTGTATCAGATCCAGCTGGACCGTCGTGACAGCGAAAGCGCCCAGGCCCGCAGCTTCCAACTGGGCAGTACGCTGCTGGCATTGCTGGTCGGGATTCTCGCCGCCGTCGTCATCACCCGGCAGATCACCCGCCCGATCCACGAGACCCTCGGTGTGGTCGAGCGCATTGCCGCCGGCGACCTGACCCACAACCTGGTAGTCACCCGCCGTGACGAATTGGGCGTGTTGCAACAAGGCATCCAGCGCATGGGCAGCACCCTGCGCGACTTGATCAGCGGTATCCGCGATGGCGTCACCCAGATCGCCAGCGCCGCCGAGGAACTCTCGGCGGTCACCGAACAGACCAGCGCCGGGGTCAACAGCCAGAAGATCGAAACCGACCAGGTCGCCACCGCCATGCACGAAATGACCGCCACCGTTCAGGAGGTCGCGCGCAATGCCGAACAGGCCTCCCAGGCCGCCGCCGCAGCGGACGGTGAAGCCCGTGAAGGTGACAAGGTGGTCGGCGAGGCCATTGCCCAGATCGAACGCCTGGCCACCGAAGTGGTGCGCTCGACCGAAGCCATGACCGTGTTGCAGAAGGAAAGCGACAAGATCGGTGCCGTCATGGACGTGATCAAGGCCGTGGCCGAACAGACCAACCTGCTGGCACTCAACGCCGCCATCGAGGCGGCGCGGGCTGGTGAAGCCGGTCGCGGGTTTGCCGTGGTAGCCGATGAAGTGCGCGGCCTGGCCCAGCGCACCCAGAAGTCCACCGAGGAGATCGAGGGCCTGGTCGCGGCCTTGCAGAACGGCACCCAGCAAGTGGCGAATGTGATGAACAACAGCCGCACCCTGACCGACAGCAGCGTCGCCTTGACCCGCAAGGCCGGCACCTCACTGGAAAACATCACCCGCACGGTGTCGAACATCCAGTCGATGAACCAGCAGATCGCTGCGGCAGCCGAGCAGCAGAGCGCGGTGGCCGAAGAAATCAGTCGCAGCATCGTCAATGTCCGTGACGTGTCCGAACAGACCGCCGCCGCCAGCGACGAAACCGCGGCGTCCAGCGTCGAACTGGCCCGGTTGGGTAATCAGTTGCAGATGATGGTCAGCCACTTCCGAGTCTGATACCCCGTCTCGTCGAGGCCCACAGAAGGGAATCTGTGGAGCCTGCAAGGGCGAAAAAAACAGCCCCCCCTCGGACATCCAACCGGCTTCAAAGACCTCTTCGCGGCAATCCGGCAGGCTCCGCGCCTAACTGCGATCGAATTCAACCTGAATGGACGTCCTCAGACGCAAATCGCATTGGTAAACACCAACCGATTGCCGAACGGATCATGGAGAGTCATGTCCAGACTGCCCCAGGGCATGGCCTGAATCTCTGGCGGTACCTCGCCGCCGGCGCTGTCCAGCAACTGCGCCCGGAACGCTTCCAGCTCGTCGGTTTCGATGCGCAGCGCCGCCCCCGGCTTCGCGTCGCCCTTGTGCTCGCTCAGATGCAGCACGCAGTCGCCCCGGGACACTTGCAGGTACAACGGAAACCCGGGCTCGAAACGGTGCTGCCAATCGACGAAGAACCCGAGGAAGTCGATGTAGAACGCCAACGCCTTGCCCTCGTCATCGATATGCAGGACGGGAGTGGTTTTACCGAAGCTCATGACGGGTCTTCCTGGCTACCTGGATCAAAGCGCTTCGGCCTCGAAAGCAGATTCTTTAATAGCCAGATGCCACCAGTGCAAAAAGCGCGAAGTGGCTCGCAAAAACCGCGTCGCAAAGCCTCCGGGCGCGCAGGCAAGCGGGCAGATCGCAGCGCCTGGTCGGGCTGATCGCCACCCTGACCCGGGAGCGATCAACCCACGGTTGCGTTACACCATCTCGTTGAGAATCCACTCGGTTACCGAGGTGCGCTTGGGCTTCCAGCCCAGCAGTTCGCGGGCTTTCTTGCCACGCACCCGGCTGTTGGAACCCAGGCCATAGTTGGCCATTTCATAGCCCCACTCAGCCTCGGCATCAGCCAGCGGCCAGTCCTGCGGTTCGCCCAGGTTCAGGGCCCGGGCCATCGCGGTGGTCATCTCGATAAACGCGGCCTCACCGCTTTCCACGAAATAGAAGGCGCCCGCCGGGGTATTGGTCAGCGCCAGCAGATACAGCGCCACCACGTCATCGATATGCACGTTGGACCAGATGTTCCGGCCCGTGCCCACATGGCGCACCACACCACTCTTGCGTGCCTGTTTGAGCAGTCGCGGCAACTGCACGCTGTCGCGGTTCACGCCCTGGCTATGGCCGTAGATCAGCGTGTTGCAGAGCACCGCCGAGCGTACGCCGAAGGCCGCCGCGCCCAGGACCAGGTTGTCGATGGCTACGCGCGCAGCCTTGTCGACAGTCGGTTCGGGCAGTTGGTCTTCGTAGTAGATACGGTCGCTGGCCAGGCCGCCGGAGGCGTCGCCGACGATGCTCGAACCGCTGGTGTGCAGGAACACCTTGTCGGAACCACGCAGAGCACCGAGCAAGGCTTCGACCGCCCCCCGATGGTCGCTGCTGGCGGCGTTGATCACCGCGTCGGCCTGGCGTGCCTGTTCGGCCAGCAGCA
Organism: Pseudomonas sp. QS1027; assembly: GCF_002814235.1. Taxonomy (GTDB): domain Bacteria; phylum Pseudomonadota; class Gammaproteobacteria; order Pseudomonadales; family Pseudomonadaceae; genus Aquipseudomonas. The sequence goes on from NZ_PHSU01000005.1 coordinate 121,000, forward strand.
GGCTGTCATCCAGGGTGCCGATGACCGGGGCAATGCCCAGGCGGCGCATTTCTTCGGCCTGTTCGGCGCTGCGCACAAGGCCTGTGACCTGATGGCCGGCCTTGACCAGGCCAGTGGCGATGGAACCGCCGATAAAGCCGGCGGCGCCGGTAATGAAAACATTCATGGAGAAACTCCGTGCGTGGGTAAGTGATGGATTCAGTATCAAAGACTTATCCGTGCCGAATAAGCCCGTGGGACCCAATTCACTCTTGCGCAGGAGTCACGAATTATCTGAACGCTGGCCGCGCCATACCGACGCCTACACGGCATAACCCGCCAGCTTGTCCTGGATAAAGTCGAGGAAGCACTGGATCCGCAACGCCAATTGCGAGTTGCGGTAGTACACCGCGTGAATCGGCTGGCGATAGCCGCTGTTGGCCTCGGGCAGAATCACCTGCAGGCGCCCGGCCTGGATATCCTGGTGGGTCATGAAATGCGACAGGCAGACAATGCCCTGCCCTTCCAGCGCCAGCTGACGCAAGGTCTCGCCGCTGGAGGCGCTGATGCCCGGCTGGATCTGCCAGCGATCACCCTGGGCATGCCGCAACGGCCAGTGATTCAGGCTTTCGGTCTGGGTAAACCCGAGCAACGTGTGCCCGGACAACTCGTTGACGCTGGCCGGTACCCCATGCGCTTCCAGGTACGCGGGGCTGGCGAGGATATTCAGCGGACTGCTGCCCAGGGAACGCGCGTGCAGGGTCGAATCCGCCAGGTTACCGATACGAATGGCGATATCGGTACTTTGCTCCAGCAAGTCGATAATCAGGTCATTGCTGTTGAGCTCCAGCTGGATATCCGGATACAGGCGGCGAAACTCCGCGATATGGGGCACCACCGCATGCAGCATGAAAGGCGAAGCGGCATTGATTCGCAGGCGCCCGGCCGGCGTCTGCTGACGCGAGGACAGGCGCTCCTCCAACTCATCCATCTGTTCAAGGATCTGCTTGGCCCGCTCGAAGAAGAACTTGCCTTCCTCGGTCAGGTCCATGCGCCGCGTGGTGCGGTTGATCAAGGTGGTTTCCAACTTGGCCTCGAGCCGCGACAGACTTCGGCTGACCGCCGAGGGTGTCTGGCCGACCTGTTCGGCAGCGGCGGAAATCGAACCGCACTCGATTACACACACGAAGATCTGCAATTCATCGGATCTGGCTTTCACCTGTGTCCCTCATGGAAAACTCGCTCGACAATCGCCTTATTCAGCGGTCACTTTATTTTGTCTGAAATGTATTAATTCAAACACAATTATTACTTGGGCACTGCTTGACTCCAGGCACTCTTCGCCCTAACCCATTTATCGCATTTAAATGCCCATTGACGCCAATATCCCGACATAAGCCGACCTATTCCTCGGCACTCTGTTCTTCAAGACGGACTGTTTTACGCCCAGGGATAATTCCTTATTTCGGAAATCTCAATTATCAATTATTCTCAGCCACACCAAGAATTTCACTACAGAAATCGGACTGAACTCCCCCTCAAATCAGAGAAAAGTCCTACTCATTATGCCCGCAACAAAGACGGAGCTGTCTGACCGACCGTTGGGTGCGAGGTGATGCACATAAAGCAGTGCTTTAAGGATGCTTGTATTAATGTGTAACGGACTTGCCAATGTCGCTTGATTTCGCAATTGATGTCCAAGACCTGAGCAAGTGCTACCAGATCTACGACACGCCCCAAGATCGCCTGCTGCAAATGCTGCTGCGCAACCGCAAGCGATTCTATCGTGAGTTCTGGGCGCTCAAAGCCCTGTCCCTGCAAGTTCGCCGAGGCGAAACCGTCGGTATCATCGGCCGTAATGGCAGCGGAAAATCCACGCTCTTGCAGTTGCTCTGCGGGACCCTGACGCCCACCCAGGGCACCCTCCAGGTTCAGGGCCGGATTGCCGCCCTGCTGGAGCTGGGCTCCGGCTTCAATCCGGAATTCAGCGGCCGCGAGAACGTCTACCTGAACGGTGCGGTCCTGGGTCTGACGCCGGCGCAGATCGACGCCCGTTTCGACGAGATCCAGGCCTTCGCCAACATTGGCGACTTTATCGAGCAACCGACCAAAACCTACTCCAGCGGCATGCTGGTGCGGTTGGCCTTTGCGGTCTCGGTGTGCGTGGAACCGGACATCCTGATCGTCGACGAGGCACTTTCGGTGGGCGATGCGGCCTTCCAGTTCAAGTGCCTGAACCGCCTGGAAACCCTGACAAAAAATGGCACCACGCTGCTGTTCGTGTCCCACGACATGAACCTGGTCAAACGCTTTTGCAATCGGGTGATCTACCTGAACCAGGGCCAACTGGTTGCCAGCGGCGCGCCCGAGGACATGGCCGAGTTGTACCTGCTCGACATGCGCGATGAGCAGCGACGCTGGGCCTCCGGAGGCGATATTGCGGTCACGCGCAAGTCATTCCTCGACACCCGGGACGGTATCGCCTTCGGTACCTCGGAAGGGCATATCAGCAGCGCCGTGTTCACCAACACGCAAGCTCTGAGCTCCGCCTACCTGTATGGCGAAAACGTCGAAATCCATGTCCAGGCACGGATCCAGGCATCCATTCGCCAACCCTCGGTCAGTTTTACGATTCAAGAAGCTCATCTGCTGGTCATCGGCGGCGCCAACCTGGCGCTGGTGGTAGAGCCGGAGGAAGACGGCTGGCAGCGTGCTTCAACCACCGTCACCTTCAAGGCCAGGCTGGCGGCGGGTCGTTATCACGTCACCCTCAAACTCATGGATGGGCTGATCGAACACACCGCCCAACTGATCGAAAAACAAGTGGCGCCGCTCTCTTTCGAGATGTTGCCCAACGCCGAAAACTTTCTCGGGGCGGTCGACCTCGGCTTGCACGCCGTCGACACCTCCACCCGGACAAATCCTCTATTCAGTAACGGAACCGCGCCATGCAAATGACTGGACGCACCTGGCACATCGGCATCTTCGGCACCTTCGATGTCGAGAACTATGGTGACCTGCTGTTCCCAATCCTCGCCGAAGCCGAATTAAGCAAACGCCTTGGCGCGGTTCAACTGCATCGTTTTTCCTACAATGCAAAAAGCCCAGCCGAGTGGCCCTACGCCGTGACGTCGGTCAGCGACTTGCCGGAGCTGGCCGAACAACTCGACGGCGTTCTGATCGGCGGCGGTTTCATCATCCGTTTCGACAAAGTCGTCGCCCATGGCTACTTCCCCCCCACCGCAGATATCCATCACCCCACGGGTTATTGGTTATCGCCGGCGCTGATTGCCCAGCAGCACGGCGTCCCGGTGATCTGGAACGCCCCGGGCATGCATTGCAATGATATTCCCGAGTGGAGCACGCCCCTGCTCAAGCTCGCGCTGGAGCACAGCCAATGCGTGCGGGTCAGGGATGAGCCGACCCGCGAAAGCCTCGGCGCGCTCAGCCCGAACACCGACATCCAGGTGCTGCCCGATACCGCCTTCAACCTGCCCAACCTGATCGACGAACAATACCCCAGCGCGGCCTTTGCCAAACTGCGCCAGACGTTCGGACTGGATGTGCCCTATATCGTCATCCAGTCGATTCATGTGGTTGAGCCGTTTTTGCAACTGTTCGAGCAACACCCGGAGGCGTTGGCCGGCTACCGCCTGTTGGTCATGCCGATCGGTCCGGTACTGGGCGACCATCACATGGTGGTGACCGCGCGCATACCCGACGCCATCACCCTGCCGTTCTGGCCGGAGCCCTTACTGCTGGCGGAGATCCTCGGCAACGCCCAGGCGGTCATCGGTCACAGTTATCACCTGTCCATCAGTGCCCTGGTCTTTGGCGTGCCGGTGTTTTCCACGGCAGACCTGAGCACCGGCAAGTACACCGCGCTGGCCGAGATGGGGCAGATGCATGCCCTGCCGAAAGCGGAAGAACTGACGGTGCAATGGTTCACTTCACGCATCGGCAAAAAGCCGCCGTCCGCGTCGTTGAGCGCAGCCAAGGTCGAGCTGGGCGCCTATTGGGACCAGGTCGCAAAGATCATCGTCCAAGGGAAGACCTCGGCTCACCGCACCCTCAACCGCTTCTGGCAACACCTGCCGACCTTGCTGGAAAACGGCGTAAACCGTCCCTTGGCGCAAGCGCAACCGTCCCCCCCGACGCTCGACTATCTGAATATCGAGCTCAACGCCCGGCAGCAACAGATCTTCCAGCTGAACGAACAACTGACCACACTGCGAAACTCCAACAGCTTCAAACTCACGGCGCCTTTGCGCTCACTGGGGCGTGGTTTCAGAAAATTGAGAGGGCGATAAATGCAACCCATCCTGAACCTGTCGGCGCTCAAACACGGCGCACTCAAGAGCGACCCGTATGCCTGGGCCGAAATCAGCAACCTGTATTCGGCGCAAGACGCCGCCGCCCTGGCCGCGACCTATCCCCACGATCACTTCAAGACCGTGACGGGCTATGGCGGCGAAAAGAATTATGACTACGAGGCCCGCGCGCTGCTGCCCATGGGTAGCGAGGCGATTGCCTACGAATCGGCACTGAGCGATGTCTGGCGCCGACTGGCCCGGGATCTGTGCAGCGCGGCCTATCGCGAGGCCCTCAGCGCCCTGACCGACCAGGACCTGCGACAGGCACCGATGGAAGTGAACGTTTTCCACTACGGCCCGGGGGCCAGCCTGGGCGCCCATCCGGACCTGCCGGACAAACGGGTCACCCATATTCTCTATTTCAACGAGTCCTGGGACCGGGCCCATGGCGGCTGCCTGAACATCCTGCGCAGCAAGGACCCCGCCGACCTGGCCGCACTGGTCGAGCCGCTGGTGGGCAACTCTGCCGTGCTGGTGCGTTCGAGCAACTCCTGGCACGCCGTCTCTCCCGTCGTCCCGGACCAGAGAATCTCACGCCGCAGCATGACGGTTACCTTCTACCAGCCAGGCTCCGAAAGCTCGATGTGGCCGCCTGGCGATACCACACCGCTGCACAGCTATCCTCGGGACTGATTGCAACAAGACCGGGGTTGGAGCCCTCCACCCCCGGTGACTTCAAGCCATCAACCGCCGATCAGCAGATGCCCACCCAGCAGGCCCAGGCCGATAAAGAACACCCGCTTGAACAGCGTGGCGCTGACCCGTTGGCGCAGCCATTGCCCGAACAGCATGCCGAGGATCGCGGGGAGCAACACCAGCAATGAGGCGCCCAGGGCGCCCTCTCCCAGCGCCCCGCGCCAGAACAGGCCGAGGGCCAGCGCCAGGGTCGAGATGGTGAACGACAGGCCCAGCGCCTGCACCAGCTCATCCCTGTTCAACCCCAGCGCTTGCAGGTACGGCACGGCGGGAATCACGAACACACCGGTGGCCGAGGTGATGAGACCCGTGACCAGCCCACAGACCGGGCCCAACCAGCGCTCCGTTCGGGTACCGACCCGCAGCGCCGGTAGGAACAAGCCACTCAAGGCATACAGCAGCAAGGCCGCGCCCAACGCCCGCACCATCCCATGACCGCCGTCCATCCCGCCCAACCATCCCGTGCCGGCAGCGGTACCCAGGAAGATCGCCAGCAACATCGGCCACAACCGCCGGAGCAGGGTCGACAGGTGTCCGCCGGTCGCCAGTTGCCAGACATTGGTCAGGGTCGCGGGAATGATCAACAGCGCCGCAGCCTGCGTCGGTGCCATAGCCAGGCCGAGCAGGCCCATGGCAACCGTCGGCAGCCCGAGGCCGATCACCCCCTTGATCATGCCCGCCAGCAGAAAGGTGCCCAGCACCAGCAGGGAAAGGGCCAGGCCCAGGCTTTGGTAAAACTCGAGGAATGTATTCATGCCGACAGACTGGACCCGGGCAACGGATTTGAAAATCTGCCATGCCTTGAGCTAGCCTCTTGCAAAGAGAGAGGCTGAGCATGCACTTCGACCTGATCGACCTTCGGCTGTACCTGAATATCCTCGACGCCGGCAATATCACCGCCGGGGCGGCGCGCAGCCATCTGTCGCTACCGGCCGCCAGTGCCAGGATACGAGCCCTGGAAACCTCCCTCGGCATGCCATTCTTCCAGCGTGGCCACCGTGGCGTCACCCCCACGCCCGCCGGCAAGGCCCTGGCCCAGCATGCCCGGCTGATGCTGCAACAGGCCGAACGCCTGCGCCAGGACCTGGCCGAATACGCCCGAGGTGTAAAAGGCCAGGTCCGCCTGCTGGGCAACAGCGCCGCGATCAGTGAATACCTGCCGGAACGGCTCGCGGACTTTCTGTGCCGTCACCCGCATATCGACCTCGACCTGCAGGAGTTGCCCAGCCTGCGCATTGTCCACGCCATCAGCCAGGGCGCGGCGGAGCTCGGCATCGTCTCCGACGCGGTGGATACCCGGGACCTGCAGACCCGAGCCTTTTGCGACGATCCGCTGGTGGTGGCGATTCCCCTGGGTCACGCCTTGGCGGAACAACCGCACCTGCGCTTCAGCGATACCCTGCACCACGAACAGGTCGGCCTGCCCGCCGGCAGCGCCCTCGCCGCCTACCTGGAAGAGCAGGCCTTGCACCTGGGGATGCGCCTGCAACTGCGGGTGCGCGCCGACGGTTTTGACGGGGTGTTGCGCATGGTCGCGCGCGGTGCGGGTCCCGGCATCGTGCCCCAGGCAACCCTGGATCGTTGGCCCGGCGCCACGGCCTTTGTCAGCCGTCCGCTGCCCGAACCCTGGGCCCGGCGCAAGCTGCTGCTGTGCGCCCGCTCATTCGAACAGTTGCCGGGTTACGCCCGCGCCTTGCTCGACGCTTTATGCGCTCATGGGCAGGTCGATGTCGAACCTGGACAACTGCCCGGTGTCGGCGACCGCTAGGGTGCAGGCTTCCTCAAGAACCTGCGCCCGGAGCCCAGCATGTCCAATCCACCGATCACCGTTCTGCGCGACACCCACCCGTTGCCGGTCCTCGATGCCTGCAAATGGGAAAAACTGGCGGGCGACCCGCACACCGTCAACCTCAACGCCTACACCAGCGAAGACGGCAGCAAGATCATGGGCACCTGGATCTGCACCCCGGGCAAATGGCGGGTCGAATACGTGAAGTGGGAGTACTGCCACTTCCAGGAAGGCTACTGCATCATCACTCCGGACGGCCTGGCGCCGATCCACCTGCGTGCCGGCGATATCTTCGTGATCGAGCCCGGGATGAAAGGCACCTGGGAAGTGGTGGAAACCGTGCGCAAGTACTTCGTCTTCGCCTGATTCCGCTCAGCCGGAACAGACCGCGGGTGAAACGACGGACAACCCTGTCCGTCGTTTCACCCAGTCCCTCTAGACTGTTTCGCCGAGCGCTGAAACAGCCGTCCCCCGGCGATTGGCCGCCACATAGATCAGCGCCCCGCTGCCGGCACCGATCAGCCAGCCCCAGTCACCGACATTGAAAATCAAGCCGAATGCGCCCAGCAGCGCCAGGCCGATCGACAGGCTTCCCGAAACGATCAGCGCGAACAAGGCCTTGCTGTTCCAACCGCCCTCGAAATACAGCGAGCCGGCAGGCGACAGTGTGTACAGGTCCTCCAGCTTGATGACCTGGCGCTTCACCCGATAGTAGTCGGCGACCATGATGCCGAACATCGGCCCCAGCACGGCACCGAAGATACTGACGAATACCGTGATCGCCTGGGGGCTCGAGACGAACAACCAGGGGCAGACCAGCACCGACAGGATCGAGGTGATCAAGCCGCCCAGCCTGAAGTTGATTTTCTGCGGTGCCAGGTTGGCGATGTCATAGGCGGGCGAGACGAAGTTCGCCACGATATTGATGCCCATGGTGGCGACGATGAAAGTGAGCGCGCCGATGATCGAGACCAGTGGGTTATTGATTTTCTCGACAATCAGCACCGGGTCCATGATCGCCTCGCCGAAGACCTTCATCGAACCGCCCGTGACAATCACCGTGATGATCGCAAAGACGACGAAGTTCACCGGCAGCCCCCAGAAGTTGCCTTTTTTCATCACCGCTTCGCTCTTGGCGAAACGTGAAAAGTCACCGAAGTTCAGCAGCAGCGCGGCGAAGTAGGCAACGATCAGCATCGCGGCGCTGGCCATCAGGCCGACCGACTCCAGGCCTGTGAAATGCTTGTCGGAGAACTGCATCGAAAAGCTGTCCAGGCCGGTCTTCGAGATCATCCAGCCGGCCAGCGCGAACATGACCACATAGACCACCGGACCGCAGAAATCGATAAATTTGCGGATCGTCTCCATCCCGGCCAGGAAGATCACCAGCTGGAAGAACCACATGAAGGCGAAACTGATCCAGCCCAGCGTGGACAGCCCCAGCAGGCTGTTGTGGGTGAACTCCGCCGCCGAGGGCAGCACCGCGATCACCAGCACCTGCACCGCCTTGGAGGCGAAATAGGTCTGCACCCCATACCAGACGATGCCGACGATCCCCCGCACGACCGCGGCGAGATTGGCGCCGCGAACGCCGAAAGACATGCGCGCGACCACCGGAAAGGGGATGCCGTACTTTTGCGACGGCCTGCCGATCAGGTTCATCAGAAAGTACACGATCGAGATCCCGACGATCATCGAGAGCAGCACCTGCCAGCCCGTCAGCCCGAGAAAGAACAGGCTGGCGGCAAAGGTATAACCACCGACCGAGTGAACGTCGGACATCCACATCGAGAACAGGCTGAACGTCCCCCAGGTTCGCCCCTCCGGCGGCGTGGGGGCGAGGTCCTGGTTGTAGAGCTGGGCGTGTGCGCCGGTGATGACGACCACCGGGACCTGAGTTGGATCGATAGACATTGGGGTGACTCCCATGATTTTGCGCATTCTGATTGGCGTTATTTTGAATACATGTACGTGCAAGATTGGCCACAACCGCAAGCCTGATAAACACGCATCAGCAAAATACGCGCCAGAAAAACCATGAGCTGTCTGATGGACGCTCGCAGATCGGGTCTTGAAGGGGCTGTGCCGATTGGAGACTTTTCGATTGGTGCGACTGAACGCTATAAAATGGATACATCCAATAACTAAAATTGTTCATTGGAGTGCTCGCCCAGCGTAGACGCTTATTTTGTAAGCGAGGACCTTCCGGCCTCTTTTGAGGTTCGAAATACCGCTGAAGATCATCAGGGGTCGCCGCTTGATAGCGCCAAGGCGCGAGACCGGTGCAGCCGTTGCGCCAATCTGGTGCCCATAGGCCCCCGTTTCCGGCACCGGGCCGCTCCCCCGGCCAGAAAGCTATCGCCCTGATTAAGTAATTCAATCAGCGCCCCCTGCGAGCAGTAACATTACTGTGCCAGTATCGTCACATTCGGAAAGACCCCATCCCGTTTCCAGCCCCCCTCCCTAACCGAGCCTATCCAGGAGCCGTTCGTCATGCTGTTGAGGAACCTCAAGATCCCTGTTCGTTCTGCCCTGAGCTTCGCTGTCATCACCCTGTTGCTGGTGATCCTCGGGTTGTTCTCACTGTCGAACATGAAGTCGATTCGTGGCCTGGCCGCGCAACTGGAAGAGCACTCCATGTCGGGCGTTATCGCCGCCGACCGGGTCAATGCCACGGGCCTGAAGCTGCTGCTGGAAAGCCGTCGGCTGATCGCCCAGACCAACTCCCCGAACCATGACGGCACCGTGCAGAACATCCGCAGCCTGCGCGCCGACCTGCTCGCTCAACTGCAGAGCTACAGCGCCTACATCAGCAGCGACCAGGAACGCCAACTGTTCACGGTGGTCAGCGACGGCATCCAGCGCCTGACGCGCCTGGCCGACAGTTGCATCGACTTCAGCCAGAAAGGCCAGTACGCCGAAGCCGCCGCCCTGCTCGACGATCAGATCCCCCTGAACAAACAGATGCAGCAAGCGATCGACCAGTTGGTGCAGCTGAATATCGACGGTGCCAGGCAGTCCGGCCGGGACTCCGACCAGACCTACCACAACAGCTTCAACGTCATCGTCGCGTTGATCATCGTCGCCGCCCTCGCCACCCTGGCCCTGGCCTTCCTCTTCACCCGCAGCATCGTCGAACCGCTGAAATACGCGCTGACGATCAACGACACCATCGCCCGTGGCGACCTGCGCAGCGAGATCGTGATCAAGGGCCAGGACGAGTTCTCGACCCTGTTGAAATCGGCCAAAACCATGCAGGACAACCTGCGCGAAACCATCCGCCTGATCGGTGACTCGTCCACGCAACTGGCCTCGGCTGCCGAACAGATGAGCAGCGTCACCGGCGAATCCAGTCGCGGCCTGCAACGCCAGAACCAGGAAATCGAACAGGCCGCCACGGCGGTGAACCAGATGACCGTCGCTGTCGATGCCGTGGCCCGTAATGCCGCCTCGGCCTCGGACGCGGCGCGCTCCTCCGGCCAGTCCAGCCAGATCGGCTCCGACCGGGTCACGCACACCGTCGCCGCCATCGAGAAACTCAGCGCCACCGTGCAAAGCACCAGCGGTGACGTCCAGCAACTGGCGGCACAGTCCCAGGACATCAGCCAGGTCCTGGAAGTGATTCGTACCATCGCCGAGCAGACCAACCTGCTGGCCCTCAACGCCGCCATCGAGGCTGCCCGGGCTGGTGAGCAGGGACGCGGCTTTGCGGTGGTGGCCGACGAGGTGCGCGCGCTGGCCGGACGCACCCAACAGTCGACGGGGGAAATCTCGCAGATCATCGAGCGCATTCGCCAGGGCACCGAGCAGGTCACCAGCGCCATGCAGGACAGTTGCCAGGAAGCCCAGGACACCCTGCGCATCGCCCACGAAGCGGGCACCGCGCTGACGGAAATCTCCACGGCGATCAACCAGATCAACGAGATGAACCTGCGCATCGCCGCCGGCTCCGAGGAGCAGGCCGAAGTGGCACGCACCGTGGACCGCAACCTGACGAGCATTCGCGACCTGTCCGTGCACAGCGCCACCGGTGCCCAGCAGACTTCAGTGGCGAGTACCGAACTGTCGCGACTGGCGGCGGATATGCATCGCTTGGTGGCGCGCTTCAGTCTCTGAGGGTGACGCCTAGAACAGCCCCAACTGCCCACCGATCAGGGTGCTGAAATCATCCTGGACAAAGGGCAGGATCGCGTCCGCCACCGGCTGTAGCTGCCGGGTGATGTAGTGGTCGTAGTCGATCGGCGCGCGGCGTATCTCCAGCGGCTCGGGGCCGGCCAGGGTGATCACGTAGCTGATCCAGCCACCGTTCTGGTACTGCCGGGGCCGGCCTTGAGCATCGTTGTATTCATCGGCCAGGCGTGCCGCCCGCACATGGGGCGGGACGTTGCGCTGGTAGTCGCCCAACTGGCGACGCAGGCGCTTGCGGTAGACCAGCCGGTCGTCCAGCTCGCCCGCCAGGGTCCGACGCACATAGTCACGCACATAGTCCTGATACGGCACCCGGTCGAAGATCCGCCGGTACAGCTCCTGCTGGAAGTCCTGGGCCAGGGGCGACCAGTCGCTGCGCACGGTTTCCAGGCCCTTGTAGATCATCTCCTGGGTACCGTCGGCACGGGTCACCAGGCCGGCATAACGCTTCTTGCTGCCCTCCTCGGCACCGCGAATGGTCGGCATCAGGAAGCGACTGAAGTGGGTCTCGAACTGTAGCTCCAGGGCGCTGCTCAACCCGAGCTCCTGTTGCAGATGTTCGCGCCACCATTGGTTGACCTGGGCCACCAGCTTGCGGCCGATCTGCGCGGCATCGTCATCGCTGTGGGCACGCTTGAGCCAGACGAAAGTGGAGTCGGTGTCGCCATAGATCACCGCGTAGCCCTGGGCTTCGATCAGCTCTCGGGTCCGCCGCATGATCTCGTGGCCGCGCAGGGTGATGGAGGACGCCAGGCGCGTATCGAAGAAGCGGCAACCGCTGGAGCCGAGCACGCCGTAGAAGGCGTTCATGATGATCTTCAGGGCCTGGGACAACGGCGCATTGTGCTCACGCTTGGCCGTCTCCCGGCCCTGCCAGACGCTCTCGACAATGGCCGGCAGGCAATGCCGCGTACGGGAGAAACGCGCGCCGCGAAAACCGGGAACCGAGTCACTGTCGTCGGGATGGCGCAGGCCTTCCACCAGCCCCACCGGATCGATCAGGAAGGTGCGGATGATCGACGGATAGAGGCTTTTGTAATCGAGCACCAGCACCGATTCGTACAAGCCGGGCCGTGAGTCCATGACAAAACCGCCGGGACTGGCTTCGGGGGTGCGTTCCCCCAGGTTCGGCGCGACGAAACCCTGGCGATGCATCAACGGCAGGTAGAGATGGGTGAAGGCCGCCACCGAACCGCCGCTACGGTCGGTGGGCAAACCGGTGACAGTGGCGCGTTCCAGCAGGAAGGTCAGCAACTGGGTCTTGTCGAAGATCCGCGTCACCAGCTCGCAGTCCTTGAGGTTGTAGCGCGCCAGGGCGGGCTTGTCCTCGGCGAACATGCGGTCGATCTCGTCCATGCGCTGGTATGGGTTTTCGATGGACTTGCCCTCGCCGAGCAGGTGCTGCGCCACGTACTCAAGGCTGAAGGACGGAAAGCTCCAGGTGGCAGAGCGCAGGGCCTCGATGCCGTCGATGATCAAGCGGCCGGCGGCGGCGGCAAAATAATGGGTGTTGCGCGCGCCGTTGTCGCGCCAGCCCATGACATCGCCGCCACGTCCCAGGCGCAGGGGCACCTTCAGGCGTTCGGCGTGTTCGTGCAGAACGCGCAGGTCGAACTGCACCAGGTTCCAGCCGATGATCGCGTCGGGATCATGCAGGGCCAACCAGTCGTTCAGGGCTTCGAGCAAGCCGGCGCGGGTGTCGCGGTAGTCGAACTTGAAGTCGACCTGGGTGGGATCGCCGTTGGCCGGCCCCAGCATGTACACCTGGCGCTCGCCGCAGCCTTCCAGGGCAATGGAGTACAGCTCGCCCTGCATGGTGGTTTCGATGTCCAGGGACACCAGCTTCAGGCTCGGACGATAGTCCGGTGCCGGTTTCATCTGGGTATCGAGCAGCGGGCCGTCAGCATTGGCGGTGCCGCCGAACTGCACCGGCGCGGTGATAAAACGCTCCATCAGGAAGCGCTCGGGCGGGCGGATATCGGCTTCATAGACATCGACGCCGCCCTTGCGCAGCAGCTTCTCGATATTCATCAGTTGCCGGTGTTGCTGGCAATACAGGCCGAGGATGGGGCGATGATGGAAGTCGAGCAGTTCCAGGGGACGCAACTCGACGCCACGCTCACCACGCAGCAAGGCTTCGGCACGTTGGCGATGGGCGACGGGAATGAAGGCGACGGAGGGTTGCGGCGGTAGCCGGACATGCCGGGGACCGTTGTCGGTGGCCAGCCAGAACTCGACCTGCGTGCCCGTGGGGGTGTCGCGCCAATGCCGGGTCAGGACAAAACCCTGCTGTAGATCCACCACCCGCACCTCGAAAGCATTTTCAGGGGGATGATTCTACGCGTCATGGGCGGTCAGGTGTGCGGATCCAGCCCTGTCCAGGCCCTCAAGAACACTGAAAACCTGTAGGAGCAGGGCTTGCCCGCGAAGCTTTTGGCGCCCTCAAGGGCCCCTTCGCGGGCAAGTCACGCTCCTACAGGTTTGTGTCGTGCCCTGAGGCGGTGTTTACCGGAAGGCCGCAGGAGCCCCTCACACACCTAGGGTTTGCGATAGGAATTGACGATCGCCGAGAAATCCAGACCACCTTCCCCGCGCAAACTCATCGCCTGATAAAGCTGCTGCGCCACCGCCCCCATCACCACCGGCTGATGCGCCTGGCGCGCCGCTTCCGTTGCCAACCCCAGGTCCTTCAACATCAGCTCGGCCCCGAAACCACCGGTATAGCCCCGCGACGCCGGCGCCGTATCGACGATCCCCGGCCAGGGGTTATAGGTCTCCGAACTCCAGCAACGTCCGGTGGAACTGTTGATCACCCCGGCCAGCACCTGGGTGTCGATCCCCAGCGCCGCGCCGAGGGCCATGGCTTCACTGACCCCGACCATGGAAATGCCCAGCAGCAGGTTGTTGCAGATCTTGGCGATCTGCCCGGTGCCCACTTCACCGCAGTGGACGATATTGCGACCCATCTGCGCCAGCACCGGTTGCAGGGTGACGAACAACTCCTGGGAAGCGCCGACCATGAAAGTCAGGGTCCCGGCCGCGGCACCGCCAGTCCCACCGGACACCGGCGCATCGCCCATCGCCACACCCTGCCTGGCCGCTGCCGCGGCGACATCCTTGGCGGTCTGTGGATCGATGGTGCTGCAATCCACCGCAGGGACGCCCCGACCGATACCGGCCAGCACACCGTCCTCACCCAACCAGACGCTACGCACATGGGCCGCCGCCGGCAGCATGGTGATCACCAGCTCACTGCCCTGGGCCGCGACTTTCGGCGATGCGCTGATGGTCCCGCCGAGGGCCGCCAGCTCTTCCAGCACGGTCTTGTTCAGGTCGAACAGGTTCAGGCTGTGCCCGGCCTTGATCAGGTTGCGCGCCATTGGCGCGCCCATATTGCCCAGGCCGATAAATGCAATCTTCATGGCAGATTCCTCACTCAGCGCAGATTGATGGTGGTGTTCACACCATGGTTCACACTGTCGTCGTCGAACCAGCGACTGGTGACCGTCTTGGTCTGAGTGTAGAACTGCACCACCTGCTTGCCGTACGGACCGAGGTCACCGAGCTTGGAACCACGCGAACCGGTGAAGCTGAAGAACGGTACTGGCACCGGAATCGGGATATTGATGCCGACCTGGCCGACGTCGATTTCGCTCTGGAACTTGCGCGCCGAGGCGCCGCTCTGGGTAAACAGGCCGGTGCCGTTGCCGAACGGGTTGGCGTTGACCAGGGCAATCGCTTCATCGAGGGTGTCGACTTCCAGCACCACCAGCACCGGGCCGAAGATTTCCTGGGTGTAGATCTGCATATCGGTGGTCACCCCGGAGAACAGGGTCGGACCGACGAAGTTGCCCTGTTCGAAGCCCGGCACCTTAATGTCGCGACCGTCCAGCTCCAGCTTGGCGCCTTCCTTGATACCGCTTTCGATCAGGCTCAACACACGCTCTTTCGCGCGCTTGGAAATCAGCGGACCGACATCGGTGCCCGCCTCGCTGCCGGCATTGACCTTGAGTTTCAGCGCCAGGGCCTTGAGGTCCGGCAGCCATTGTTTCGCCGCGCCCACCAGCACCACCACCGAGGTGGCCATGCAACGCTGGCCGGCCGCGCCGAAACCGGCACCGACCAGGGCATTGAGGGTCTGTTCACGATTGGCATCGGGCAGTACAACGGCGTGGTTCTTCGCGCCCATCATCGACTGCACACGCTTGCCATGGCGGCCGGCGAGGTCGTAGACATGGGTACCGACGGCAGTCGAACCGACGAAGGAAACAGCCTTGATGTCCTTGTGGGTGCACAGCGCATCCACCACCTCCTTGCCACCGTGCACCACGTTGAGCACGCCTGGTGGAACGCCGGCTTCCAGCGCCAGCTCCACCAGCAGCAGGGTCGACAGCGGGTCCTGCTCGGACGGCTTGAGGACGAAGGTGTTGCCGCAGGCAATTGCCATCGGGAACATCCACAGCGGAATCATTGCCGGGAAGTTGAACGGGGTGATCCCGGCGCAAACACCGATGGGCTGGCGCAGGGTGTAGGTGTCGACACCGCCGGCGACGTTCTCGGCGAACTCACCCATCTGCAGGGTGCCGATGGAGCAGGCGTGTTCCACCACTTCCAGGCCGCGGAAGATATCGCCTTCGGCGTCGGCGATGGTCTTGCCCTGTTCGGCGCTGAGGACCACGGCGATGCGCTTGGAGTGTTCGCGGATCAGCGCTTGCAGCTTGAGCATGATGCGCATGCGCGCGCCGATGGGGGTCAGCTTCCAGGTCTGGAAGGCACGGTGCGCGGCGTCGATGGCGGCATTGACTTCATCGGCGGTGGCGAACGGGACTTTGGCCAGGACTTCCTGGGTGGCCGGGTTGACGATGTCGTGCCATTCGTGGGTTTTGGATTCGACCCATTCGCCGTTGATCAGCAGCTTGGCGGTCTTGAGGGTGGCGTCGGGCTTGAGAGAAACGTTCATTGAAGTCTCCTGAATTATTGTGGGGCCGAATCCGAGGCGGGCGAGGCAGCGCCCGAGCATGGTGACTGGACTGTTTTTGGAGTATAGATGTGCGTTCTTCTAATAAGAATGCACATAAAAACCGGACCAACATGCAAAAAAACATCACGTCTTTGGGTTCATTGAACTGGGACGACCTGAAGTTTTTCCTCGAGGTCGCCCGTACCCGCAAGGCCAGCAGCGCGGCCAAGCGCCTGGCGGTGGACTACACCACGGTGTCGCGCCGCATCAGCTCATTGGAGGGTGCGCTAGGCACCTTGCTCTTCGAAAAGTCCCGGACCAACGGCTTTGTGCTGACTGCCGAAGGCCAGCGTTTGCTGGGGTATGCAGAGTCTATCGAGAGCACCTTGCACATGGCTTGCGAGCAGGTCTCGGGGTCCGGTGTGGCGCTGTCGGGGCATGTGCGCATGGGCTGCACGGAAGGGTTCGGCAGCTTTTTCATCACCCCGCAGTTGAGCCATTTCGTCGACGCGTATCCGGCGATTTCCGTCGATATCCTGCCGTTACCGCACTTCATCAGTTTGTCCAAGCGCGAGGCGGATATCGTCATTGCGCTGGAGCGGCCGGAGCATGGGCCGTATGTGTGCTGCAAGCTGTGTGACTACCGGCTACAGCTCTATGCGACCCAAGAGTATCTGGACCAGCACCCGCCGATCCGGCGTGCCAGTGATTTGGGGCGGCATCGGTTTGTCAGTTATGTCGATGACCTGGCGTTCAGCAATGAGCTGCTGTACCTGGCCAATGCCCTGCCGAATGCCACGGCCAATTTGCGCAGCACCAGCGTGATTGCCCAGTTCGTCGCGGCACAGCAAGGCCGGGCGTTGGCGATCCTGCCATGTTTCCTCGCGGCCCAGGACCCGAGGTTGCTGCCGGTGCTGGCGGATGAGGTGAATATCACCCGGCAGTTCTGGATGTACTGCCGGGAGGATCTGCGCAAGTTGAAGCGTATTACCTTGTTGTGGGATTACATTCGGGATGTGACGGAGCGCAATCAGGCGCTGTTGATGGGGGAAACGCGGAGCATGGTTTTCCACGGTTGAGACCGGGTGCGATCCCTTGTAGGAGCAGGGCTTGCCCGCGAAGGGGCCCGTGAGAACGCTAAAAGCTTCGCGGGCAAGCCACGCTCCTACAGGTTGTGTGGTGTTTTCAGATCCACGTTTTTTTGGATCAAGCCTGCAAGGCGCTTGGCTGACGATCCGTGAAACGCCCCTGCATCGCATCCAACGCATCGCAGCCATCCTGCAACAACAGATAGGCCGCTGAGGCAAAGTGCTGGAGATCGCGGTCGCAGGTATTGCCGATGCTCATGCAGGTCAGGCTGTGGCTCAGGTCGCGAGCCGCCTTGAGGCGCTGTATGGCAAATTCGTAGAGGTTGCGCACCGGGACATCGAGCTTGAGGTAGAGCACCGGGGCGTCAGTGAGGTTGCTTTGTAGCGGGCGGAAATTGGTCATGGTGTCACTCCGTAATAGTCATAGAGTCACCAACATCTGCGGCTAAACAAACGAGGGTGGCAGCTGTACGCGGGTTAGCCGACCGGGGACTATTACGAAACCCGGCACACCCGTAGGTGTCCCACGCACAGCCGCCATGGCAAAAAACCAGGCAGCAAAAAGCGCCGACATCATAGGGCGCTTCTGCGTTTCGTAACAGTTTCGATCGGCTAAGACCGGTCACCGATTCGTCGATGACCACCGAACTATAGTTCAGCGCCCCGCCGAATAGCTGCCGCTTTTACACCCTGAAATACGTGCCAGTACCGCTGCCAGCGATGGCATTTTCATTCCCTGCGCCATGTTCATGCAGGCTAGGCTATGGCTCAGATCCAAGCTACGCTTTCAGCACAGGAGAAGACCTCAGCCTGAAGACGCTGCGGCTGATAATGCGGGCGCTTAGCGCAACACTTACCGCTTGCTTTATCACCCCTGATGAGCCTGCATGTACTGGCGCAACAACTGATTGATGCGTGTCTGGTAGCCGGTACCTTGACCCTTGAACCACTCCAGCACATCAGCGTCCAGACGGATGGTTACCGCCCGTTTCACCGGCACACGCAATTCGGCACGGCGGAAGAAGTCTTCACCCAGCTCGGGGATTTCGCTGGTGTCGATGTCCTGATCGTTGAGCTTGGCCAGGTGTTCCCAGTCAGTTTTCGATGCTTTCGGCATAGTGTTTGGCCTCCTGTTTGGTAGCTTTTCGGGCAGAGATGATGCGGATCACATCGCCTCGCTGCTCGGTATAGACGACCACGCCAAGCAATATCTTGATCCAGCCAATGCTGACCCAGCGCTCCTCACCGTAATCCGTTCGGTCATCGCGCAAGGCCAGCATTGGATGCTGGAAAATATCCGGCACGTCATTGAAGTCAATGCCGTGCTTACGGATGTTGGCCTGGTTTTTGGCTTCGTCCCATTCAAAACGCATGGGACATCCTGTATTTACTTTTGTACATACACTATAGCCCGCTTGATAATGTGTGTGTAGCCCTTGGCAGCTCAGTGGCGCAGGAGCCACTGCAACGGGATTTATTTACATCCGCCGATAGCTACTGAACATCAAAAAATAAATGCGCGGTGTTTCCGCGAAGCCGCTCGATGGCGGCCCGCAAACGCTCACGAATGTCGTCACTCCCAGCGATACCGGCCACCAGGCGCTCGGCGAGACTGGACGCGATCCCTTGTAGGAGCAGGGCTTGCCCGCGAAGGGGCCCGTGAGAACGCTATAAAGCTTCGCGGGCAAGCCACGCTCCTACAGGTTGTATGGTGTTTTCAGATCCGCGTTTTTCGGATCAAGCCTGCAAGGCGCTTGGCTGACGATCCGTGAAGCAACCCTGCATTGCATCCAATGCATCGCAGCCATCCTGTAACAACAGATAGGCCGCTGAGGCGAAGTGTTGGAGATCGCGGTCGCAGGTATTGCCGATGCTCATGCAGGTCAGGCTGTGGCTCAGGTCGCGAGCTGCCTTGAGGCGCTGTATGGCAAATTCATAGAGGTTGCGCACCGGGACATCGAGCTTGAGGTAGAGCACCGGGGCGTCAGTGAGGTTGCTTTGTAGCGGGCGGAAATTGGTCATGATTCAAATCCAAAGTATGTAGGCTGAATAGCGACCACCCCTTTGCGGCTAAACAAGTGAGGGTGGCAGCTGCACGCGGGTTAGCCGACCGGGACATACTTTGGGAGAACCCGGCACACCCGAAGATGTCCCGCGCACAGCCGCCATAGCAAAACGCAAAGCGACAAAAAGCGCCCGCATTGTACTGGAGGCGCTTGTGCATCCAATAGCATGTATTTCGATCGGCTAAGACCGGTCACCGATTCGTCGATGACCACCGAACTATAGTCCGGTGAATCGCCGAATAGCTGCCGCTTTTACACCCTGAAATACGTGCCAGTACCGCTGCCAGCGATGGCATTTTCACCCTCTGCGACAAGGCGTTCAGCTTTGAACGCCTCGCTTCAGACACCCGCCAACCTCAACCGCCGAGCATGCTCGACAAACAACCGGATCGGCTCCGCGCCCTTGCCCACCAGCCCAAACGACTGGTTGACGATATCGAGGTGATCCAGCGGATAGTCATCACCGATCACCGTCCCCAGGTGCGAGCTGTTGCGGCCGACCATGCCATCGCACTGCCCGGCCTCACGCACAAAGGTTTTGGCGAACAGCCGGCAACTGCGATTGGTGCCGTCGAACAGATTACGCCCGCGATCCGTGATCCCGGGTTGCAAGATGCCGGACCAGGAGTAGTAACGCACCCCATTCACCAGTTCATCGCCCTGCCCGCCCCAGCTCTGCGGCAACCCTTGCGGGTATTGCTGATTGAACAGCGCAACCCCTTCGCTGGTCAGCGACTGGTGTGACGCCGGAAGGTCCATCGGCAGCCTCAGCCCGTAATGGCCCGTGTCCAGCCAACCCATCACCCGCGCCACCATACAAAGCGCCAGACTGAGCAGACGAGCCGGCAGCCCCTCACGGGGATAGTGCTTGTCAAAATAGTCGGCCAGCTCCGAGCCATGATTGGGGCCGGCGACCGAGGTCACCGAGGCCACCCACTCCGGCCGCTTCGCCGCTGCATAACGGGCGGTCAACGCGCCCTGGCTATGGCCGATCAGATTGACCTTGTCGGCCCCGGTGTCGCGGCGGATCTGCTCGATCCGCGCCAGCAATTGTTCACCGCGCACCTCGCTGGAATGCAGCGGCGAGACCGCTACCGGAAACACCTGCGCGCCACCGCGACGCAACGCCGGAACTATCCCGTACCAGTAGGGGAAAAACACCAGGCGGACAAAACCGAGCATGCCCGGCACCAGCACCAGCGGATAACGTGTGGCAAGTTCTTGCGGCATTCCGTGAGCGTCCCTGAAGGTCAAAAGCCAAAGCCCGGCACTGCAAAGATCAAAGCATCGGCATTGAAGATGACAAATGCATTGTGGCGAGCCGGCCCAGTGCTACCAGGCCGCTCTTTCAGCCCTTCACCGTCTTCGGTGCCTTGCCCGCCCGCATCTGTTCCAGCAACGGCGCGCACTGGTTCGGCACATCTCCGCTGGGCGCCACCAGCGCCAGCAGCCCCGCCGCCGGCCCGGCAATCAGGCCCAGGGCGACCATGCCCGCGCCGCGCAACATCAACGGCACCGCCTGCACGCCGGCATCGGGCTTGATAAATTTGCCCCGCACATACAAAGGCGAGCGCAAGGACAACAGGCGGAAACCCTTGGACTCAGGCGTGACCTTCAAATCCAACTGCTCGTTGGCAAAGTTGGCCGTGCCATCGATATAGATGATCGCGTTCTCGGTATCGAAGACAAATAGCCGGGTGGTTGCCAGGCCGCTCTTGATCCCCAGGTCCGCCGCCGCGCAATTGATCTTCACTTCCTTGTCGCCAAAGATTTTCCCGACCACGTAGTTACCCACGTTGAGTCCAGCGATCTCCATCAACCCACGACTGATGGCGCCATCGTTGACCAGCATCTTCAGGTCGCCATTGGAGGTGCCGAGCAATTTCGCCACCGAGTTGCCGGTACCGGCGATATCCGCATCGCCATTGAGTTCACCGAAGCTGGTTTTCATCGGCTCGAAGGTCGGGAACAGTTGCTTGAGCTTGAAGTTGCGCGCCGTCAGCTTGGCCCGGCCCTGCATCGGCGTGGTGCGGCCGTTGAGGCGGATCTGCGCGTCGAGCTTGCCACCGGCCACGCCGAAGCGCAGGGGCTCCAGGCTGAGTTCGCCATCGGTGAGCACCAGGTGGGTATAGAGGTCGGTGAACGGCAATTCGCTGCTGTGGACGATGCGCTTGCCGGTGAACTCCACATCGGCGTCCATATCGCGCCAGCGCTCGGTACGGAACTCTTCCACCGGCAGCACCCTGTCCGCCGGCTGCTTGCTTTCGCCGCCCCGGGCCTTCTGCTTGGCGTTGGAATCGGCGCCGATCAACGGCGCCAGGTCGGTCATCAGCAGTTGATTGGAAACCAGGGTGCCACTGAGTTTGGGCCGCGGCTGGCTCGCCAGATAAGTGAGGTCGCCATGAATATCGCTGGTGCCGATCTTGCCGTTGAATTTCTCGTAGGTGAACGCCGCACCCGCAGGATCGCGCAGCTTGGCGATCAGATGGCCGTCGGTTTCATACGCCGGCGAATCCGGCAAGGTGACGCCGGTCAGCGGGTAAAGGTTGCCCAGGCTGGTGCCCGACAACGTCAGGCGCAGGTCGAGGGCGCCGAGGTTACGCGGGTCGGTCAGGGTCCCGGCGACGGCGATCCGGGTGTCGGCGATCTTCACATCGGCCTGGACCGGGAACGGTTTGGCCGCATCCTGTAACGCGAGCAAGCCACCGATCTTGCCGCTGCCGGTGAGGTTCTGGCCGTGGTACTGGCCCTTGACCTTCAGCGCAAAGGCATAGTCCTGGGGGGCAACCCCCTTCTCCAGGGCTTTTTTCGCCGCCTTGTCACCGACGATATCGCCGAACGGAATCGATTTGCCCAATGGGTCAATCACCAGGTCCAGGTGCGCCTTCAGGCTCTGGTCGTCGAAGGTCACATGGCCCTTGTCAAAGCCGATGGCGCCAATATCCACCACCCAGTTGGACGGTTCGGCATTCGGGTCCTTGGGGTCGAACTGGAAGCTCCAACTGGCGCGGCCATCGGCCAGGCGTTCAATGTTGGCATTGGGTTCGGTCAGGTCGATACGCGGGATCACCACCTGCTGCGCCAGCAGCGGCAGCGGCGAGAGGCGCAGCTCGACCCGCTTGAGCGTGACCATCTGCGGGTTCTTCGACCAGTCGGGATTGCCCAGGGTCAGGTCCTCGGCGATCAGATGCGGCCAGGGCACCCAGGCCCGCCAGCCGCCTTCGTCGGCTTCACGCTGCCAGCGCACGGACAAATCGCCATTGATGGCGAAGGGGCGATGGAGGATGGCCGAGACCTTGGCATTGATCGGCGGCTTGACCCGGTTCCAATCGAACAAGGCGATGACGGCAACCAGCACCGCCAGCAGGAGGACGAGACTGGCGCCGGTCCAGGCAAGGATCTTTCGAGTGCGCGTCATTGCACGGGGCTCCTAGAACGACTGAGCGTCCAAAAATCGACGCATTATGCCTTTACGACCAGCAAACGCCCGACAAGGTTTAACGCCAAAAACCATTAATCGACCCAGGCAGGGAACAAACGGTCCTGACCCATCCGCCAGCTTTTCGTTCACCGCATGCCCCCATGTGGCGCGGCAGTGGGTCGAAAATACCCATTGCAGGGCAAAGGTAACGCGCTGCAAGCCCCGGTCTAGAGGGGTTTGGGTAGAACCATCAATTCCGTTGATTATTACCATTGTGCTTATGAACTTTTATATCGATTTTGCAAGAGTAGCATTAGCTTCGTACCCACTTTATCGCCCTCCTACGGAGCATCCGATCATGAAACGCCAATTAATCCTCAGTCTTACCCTTGCCGTCCTGGCTGCCAATGCCTACGCGCTGCCAGCCCGTGAACAGGCTGCTCCACAAGCTCAAGCCAGCCATGCAACCGTTAGCCAAGTGCTGAACACCCTGGCCGAAGACGGTAGCGCCCATACTCCACAAGCCCAACACGAAAGAGAAAACGGCTTGGCCGAGAACGGTTCCAGCAAAACCGCAATTGGTGAGAACGACAAATTCGCTGAAAACGGTAGCGCCCATACTCCACAGGCCCAGCACGAAAGAGAAAACGGCCTGGCCGAGAATGGCTCCAGCAAAACCGCAATCGGTGAGAACGACAAATTCGCTGAAAACGGTAGCGCCCATACTCCACAGGCCCAGCACGAAAGAGAAAACGGCCTGGTCGAGAACGGTTCCAGCAAAACCGCAATTGGTGAGAACGACAAATTCGCTGAAGGCGGCCGTGCTCGCCTGGAAGAGAAAGGTTTGGTCCAAGACGGTGGTGACCGTGTGATCGAACGCAACAGCAGCCTGAGTTAAGGCCTTGCTGGCCTGGAACAAAGCCCGGTCTCCTGGACCGGGCTTTGATATTTCAGGGCCCTGAATATTCGAAACGCCCGCGATGCCCCCTTCTCTTGGTTCGACGCCGGCAAAGCTGATTTGCTAGAGTGCGCCGCTCTCTTCATCCAGAAAAATACCCTTGCGATGCTGCCCCGCGCCGAACAGAAACAACAGACTCGACACGCGCTCATGGACGCTGCCCGGCACCTGATGGAATCCGGCCGTGGCTTCGGTAGCCTGAGCCTGCGGGAAGTGGCGAAAACCGCCGGAATCGTGCCCACCGGTTTCTACCGGCATTTCGATGACATGGACCAACTCGGCCTGGCCCTGGTTCGTGAAGTCGGCCAGACCTTCCGCGAAACCATCCGGCTGGTGCGCCACAATGAATTCGTCATGGGCGGCATCATCGATGCGTCGGTGCGGATCTTTCTCGATGTCGTGGCGGTCAATCGCTCGCAGTTCCTGTTTCTGGCCCGCGAGCAATACGGTGGTTCGCTGCCGGTGCGCCAGGCCATCGGGGCATTGCGGGAAAACATCAGCACGGACCTGGCGACCGACCTGGGCCTGATGCCCAAGCTCGACCATCTGGACCCGGCTGGATTGGCAGTCATGGCCGACCTGATCGTCAAAAGCGTGTTCGCCACCCTCCCAGACATCATCGATCCGCCGTCCGAGCCCCTGCCGGAACACCTGACGCCCCAGGCCAAGATTACCCAGCAATTGCGCTTCATCTTTATCGGCTTGAAGCATTGGCAAGGGCTAGGCAGTACCGAGTAGCCGGAACGGGTGCCCTGCACCCGGATCGCCAGCAAGCCGGCTCCTACACGTTTCACACCAAGCCAAGATCCAGCTACCCGCACGATGTCGCATCCCGCGCCGGCACGACGCGATCTTCGCGTTGGAACACGGACCTGTAGGAGCCGGCTTGCTGGCGATGAGGCCCGCAAGGCACCACAAAAGCGCACCGATAGCACTTGCGCACCATCTTGAAACATTCTGAAACATGACTACGCTCCCTTTTCAGGCATCCAATGCTTTCTGACGGGACTTTCCTACGCAGCGAACGATTGGCAAGCCCCTTGCTCTAGCTCAACCATCGCTCATTGCCGGAAGCCTCCTGATGTTGGTGATTCATCGCAGAATCGAAGCGCAATCCACCTGGGCCGCCGAGCTGCACCTGAACTTCGAAGCCCGCAGCAAAAGTCGCCTGCGCTGTTTCAGTGCCGAGGGTGAGGACGTAGGACTATTCCTTGAACGTGGCCAGCCACCGCTGTACGACGGTGAATACCTGGAAGCCGAGGACGGCCGCATCGTGCGGGTCTGCGCACGCCCCGAACAACTGCTGCACGTCACCTGCCGCAATGCCTTCGAACTGACCCGTGCCGCCTATCACCTGGGCAACCGCCATGTCGCCCTGCAAGTCGGCGACGGTTGGCTCAGGCTGCTCGACGACTACGTGCTCAAGGCCATGCTCGAACAACTCGGCGCCCATACCGAAACCCTCGAAGCGCCGTTCCAGCCGGAACACGGTGCCTACGGCGGCGGCCATCACCATTCCCGCCACGGCGACGAAGACTTCAACTACCCGCCGCGCCTGCACCAGTTCGGTGTGCGCCCATGAACCCGGCCTGGGCGCTATTGCGCCTGGCCAGCCCACAATTGCCCATCGGCGGCTACAGCTATTCCCAGGGCCTGGAAATGGCTGTGGAACAGGCCCGGGTCAAGGACGCAGACGGCGCCCGGCGCTGGATCGCCGATCAATTGCTGCTCAATCTGGCCCGCTTCGAAGCGCCGCTGCTGCTCGCCCACTGCCAGGCCGCGGCGGACGAAGACTGGGTCGGGTTGAAACAACTCTGCGCAGAACACCGCGCCAGTCGTGAAACCCGCGAGCTGTATCAGGAAAGCCGGCAGATGGGCTATTCCCTGCAGCAGTTGCTCAGCGGCCTGCCGGAACTGGATGACAGAGCCCGCACCTTCCTCGCACAACAAACCGAACCGCATCTGGCCCTGGGCTGGGCCCTGGCGGCCCGCGCCTGGCACATCAGCCCCCAGGACGCCCTGGCTGCCTGGCTCTGGAGCTGGCTGGAAAACCAACTGGCCGTGCTGATGAAAACCCTGCCCCTGGGCCAGCAAGCCGCCCAGCGCCTGACCAGCGAATTGCTGCCCCTGCTGCAACAGGCCCAGCAAGCCGCCACGGCCCAGGACCTTCAATCCATCGGCAGCGCCGCCTTCGGCCTGTCCCTGGCGTGCATGGCCCATGAGCGCCAGTACAGCCGCCTGTTTCGTTCCTAGGAGAACATCATGAATACACAACCTCTGCGCGTCGGTATCGGCGGCCCGGTGGGCTCCGGCAAGACCGCCCTGACCCTGGCCCTGTGCCTGGCCCTGCGCGACCGCTACAACCTGGCGGTGGTCACCAACGATATCTACACCCGCGAAGACGCCGACTTCCTGGTGCGCAACGAGGCCCTCGCCCCGGAGCGGATCATCGGCGTGGAAACCGGCGGTTGCCCGCACACCGCGATTCGCGAAGATGCCTCGATCAACCTCGAAGCCGTGGACCAGTTGAACCGCCGCTTCCCGGGGTTGGACCTGATCCTGGTGGAGTCCGGTGGCGACAACCTCTCGGCAACCTTCAGCCCGGAACTCTCCGACCTGACGATCTACGTGATCGATGTGTCGGCCGGCGACAAGCTGCCGCGCAAGGGCGGCCCGGGGATCTGCAAGTCCGACCTGCTGGTGATCAACAAGATCGACCTGGCACCGCTGGTGGGCGCCTCCCTGGAGATGATGGACAGCGACACCCGACGCATGCGCGGCGACAAGCCGTTTGTCTTCAGCAACCAGAAAACCGGACATGGCCTGGACGCCATCGTCGCCTTTATCGAGCGCCAGGGCCTGCTGACGGCGGCCTGAGGCTTGGCAATCCCCTCTCTCAACAAGCAGGAATCCCGCCCATGACATTGAAGAAAATTCTCAGCACCCTCGCCCTGCTGCTGATACCTGCCGTCGCCTTTGCCCACCCCGGCCATGGCGACAGCGGCTGGATGGCCGGTGTCAGTCATCCGATCAGTGGCATCGATCATTTGCTGGCGATGGTGGCGGTCGGTTTGTGGGCAGCGCAGCAACAAGGCACCGCGCGTTGGGCGCTGCCCTGCACCTTTGTCGGCACCATGCTGGTCGGCGGGGTATTGGGGTTCGAAGGGCTGGCGCTGCCGGCGCTGGAAAGCGGGATTGCCGCTTCGGTATTGGCCTTGGGCCTGGCCGTGGCGCTGGCGGTACGACCACCGTTGAGCCTGGCGATAGCGGCGACGGCGCTGTTTGCCTTGTTCCACGGTGTGGCGCACGGTCTTGAACTGCCGGATATGTCGAGCCCGTGGACCTATGCGGCCGGTTTTGTGGTGGCGACCGCGACTTTGCATGCGCTGGGTTATGGGGTGGTGCGAGTGTTGCCCCTGGCTGCGGCACCGTTGGTGCGGGTGGCCGGTGTTGCGTCCGCGGCGACTGGAATCTGGTTGCTCGCGGGCTGAGTCTTGTAGCGCCAGGGCGGGCCTCTTCGCGGCGGTGCGGCGTCCCGACAAGCCCAGCTCCTACAGTTTTGCGGCGAGCCTCAATGAGGTGATCGACATAAACCCTGTAGGAGCTGGGCTTGCCCGCGAAGAGGCCCGCATGATCAGCAAAAATGTCTCAGGCAGACCCCCATTGCGCTATTCCTGCGTTCTGCTCACCACAACCACAGCATCGTCCGCTACCGCCTGTTAACATGTCGCGCAACCGCCCTTGCCCTGACGACGCCAGCCGATGCCCGATGTTTCCAGCTCCGCCTCCACGCCTGAATTGAGTGCACTGTTCAACACCGTGCAAGACCACTTCCGCCAGGTCATCGTGCCGCTGTGGCAAGGTCCCGGCTGGAACGCCGACATGGCACTGCCCTACGAGGCGCTGGACGCCGATCATCGGCCACTGCCCCCGCAACGCTATCGCGCCATGGCCTGCGCCCGTCAGTTGTATCTGTTTTCCAGCCTGATCGGCGACGCCGCTTTCCCGACCGCCGCAGAACGCGCCAGCGCGCTGTTCCGCTCGCTGCAACGGCATTTCCACGATGCCGAGTACGGCGGCTGGTTCTACAGCGTCGACCCCCATGGCAAGCCGCTGGACACCCGCAAGGATCTCTACACCCACGCCTTCATTCTCTTCGCCTGCGCCCATTACTGGGCCAAGGTCCGCGAACCGCTGGTGGAGTCGGTGCTCAATGCCGCCCTGGAAGTGATCGCCGTGCGTTTCGCCAATGGCGACGGCCTGTATGAAGCCAGCCTGGAGCGCGACTGGTCGCCCCTGGGCAGCGGGCCGTTGCAGAACCCATTGATGCACCTGGCCGAAGCCTTTCTGGCGACCCTGTCGGTGCGTGAAGACGCCGCCACGCAGGAGGCACTGCTGGCCCTGGCCGCCGGCATGCAGCAACGCTTTATCGACCGCCATCACGGCGTGATGCTGGAGAAACCGCTGGGGGCTGTGGATAACTGGTTCGAACCGGGCCATCAGTTCGAATGGCTGTTCCTGCTGGAATCATCACCGTTGCTGCGCGGCACCGCGCTGCATGGCTCGCTGGAGCGCGCGTTCGCCTTCGCCGAACAGGTGGGGGTCGATCCGCAAAGCGGCGCGGTCAGCGGCATGCTCGACACCAACGGCAACCTGCGCGATGGCACCCAGCGGATCTGGGCCCAGGCCGAATACCTGCGGGCGCTGACGTTGCGTGTGGATAACTCGGCGCACTTGCAGCGCCAGTTGGCGGCCTTGCAGCAGCACTTCCTGCTCCCGGGCGGCTGGCATGAGTGCCTGGACGCCAAGGGCGAGGTCAGCCGACGGGATATGCCGTCGACCACGCCGTATCACCTGGCGACCTGCCTGAGTGGCCTGGCCGACTATTTCGGCTGAGCCACAACAGGCAAGCGACCTCAGCCCTTATTGCGCTCGATGGCAAACCCGCTCCAGGTCTGGCTCACCGGCATCAGCTCGAGGCTGTTGATATTGACGTGGGCCGGGGTGTTGAGCACCCAGAAAATCGTATCGGCAATGTCCTGCGGCTGGATCGGCTCGGCGCCGGCATAGGTCGCGTCGTAACGCGCCTGGTCACCGGCAAAACGCACCAGCGAGAACTCACTCTCACACAGCCCCGGCTCGATATTCGTCACCCGCACGCCCGTGCCCTGCAGGTCGCAACGCAGGTTCAGGGAGAACTGTTTGACGAACGCCTTGCTCGCGCCATAGACATGACTGCCCGGGTACGGGTAGTTGCCGGCAATCGACCCCAGGTTGATGATCCCCGCTCCACGACCATAGGCAATCAGGTGCGGCAGCAGCAAACGGGTGCTGTACATCAACCCCTTGATGTTGGTGTCGACCATGGTGTCCCAGTCGTCCAGGTCACACTTGGGCGCCGGATCAACCCCCAGGGCCAGCCCCGCGTTGTTGATCAGCCCACGCAGCTTGGCGAAGCTCGGCGGCAGGTTGGCGATGGCCTCTTCCATGGCCTTGCGGTCGCGCACATCCAGTACCAGGCCATGCACTTCGGTCTGCTGCGACAGCTCGGCGCACAAGGCATTCAGGCGCTCCTCGCGACGGCCGGTGAGCACCAGCTTCCAGCCGGCCTCGGCAAAACGACGGGCACAGGCCTCGCCAAAACCGGAAGTCGCGCCCGTGATAAACAACGTGGATGTCATGGAGTTCTCCTTGCTCGGCCCGCGGGCCGCCAGATATGAATACGGTCGTTGCGCAGCATGCCTCAACGCCGGCCCGTGACGAAATGGAATCTTGAAAACAGTACAGCTGTACAAAAAACGTTCAATCGTAGCAAAGCCACGCAAACCGTGGCCTGGCGCCTGCTGTACGCACCTTATCCACAGCCCCGTCCACAGTATCCGGGGGCAACTCGAAAACCCGCCGATCCCCTGTACACAAGGCCTCCAGCGGTATTTCAAAAGTTTTTCCCTTGACCCCGGAACACCCGTTGTGCAGCCACAGCGGAAAAATCCCCTGTGGACGATTTCGCCCCAGTGGCTCCAGGCCAGTAATTACGCCACCCGGGAGCATGTTTCCAGAGTTTGCCCACAGAGTTATCCACAGGCTGGGCAACCCACTTGCCGGGCGCAAGCCGTGACAATATACCTGTTGACAAAACCGCTCGGCGCTTTGCAAAACGCCACCGATCAAAAAACAACCAGCACGCTGCAGGCCACGGTTTCAAAGGCTCTCAGCCAGCTACTCCCACGTTACCCACAGCCACCTCCACAGCAAACGGGGACAAGTCAAATTGATGACAAAACAATCATTTGCAGCGGTTTCATGTCGCACTTTGGCAGGTTGCCCAGATTGTTTTCCACAATTTCGGATCCAGCCCGTGGGCAGACAAAAAAACGCCCCGGATCCGAAGATCACGGGGCGTTTCAGGGTTGCACAATGACTGCGTCAGGATGGGACTCAATGCCCGCCCAGGTAGGCGTTACGCACTTCCTCGTTGACCAGCAGCTCCTTGCCGGTGCCACTGAGGCGAATCTCGCCGTTGACCATCACATAGGCCCGGTCCGACAAGCGTAGCGCGTGGTTGGCGTTCTGCTCCACCAGGAAGATGGTCATGCCCGAAGCCGCCAGCTCGCGCAGGGTGGCGAAAATCTGCTTCACCACGATCGGCGCCAGGCCCAGGCTCGGTTCGTCCAGCAACAGCAGCTTGGGCCGGCTCATCAGCGCCCGGGCAATCGCCAGCATCTGCTGCTCGCCGCCGGACATGGTCATGGCCCGCTGGTTACGCCGCTCCTTGAGCCGCGGAAACAACTCGAACATGCGCTGCATGTCCTCGTCGACGAACTTGTCGCCAATGGGGATGGTGCCCATCTGCAGGTTCTCTTCCACGGTCATGTCCGGGAACACCCGGCGGCCTTCCGGCGACTGGGCGATACCGTTGGAGGCGATGTAGTGGGACGACTTGTGGGTAATGTCGACGCCCCGGTAGATGATCTCCCCCGCAGCAGCCCGCGGCTGGCCGAAGATCGACATCAGCAGCGTCGACTTGCCCGCGCCGTTGGAGCCGATCAGGCTGACGGTTTCGCCTTCGTTGATGTGCAACGAGACTTTCTTCAGGGCCTGGATCGGCCCGTAGAACACTTCCAGGTTCTTCAGTTCGAGGATAGGTTGACTCATACCAGTTCCTCTTCATCGGCGCCCAGGTAGGCGGCAATCACTTTCGGATCGTTGCGGATGGCTTCCGGACCACCCTCGGCAATCACGTTGCCGTGGTCCAGTACCACGATGTGGTCGGAAATACTCATGACCATGCCCATGTCGTGTTCGATCAGCACCACGGTCAGGTCGTGCTCGTCGCGCAGCAGTCGGATCATCGCGCTCAGCGCTTCGGTTTCCTGGGGGTTGAGGCCCGCCGCCGGTTCGTCGAGGCAGATGATTCGCGGCCGCGTGCACATGGCCCGGGCGATTTCCAGACGGCGTTGCTGGCCGTAGGACAGTTCGCCCGCCAGGCGGTTGGCACAGTCCACCAGATCGACCACTTCCAACCAGTAGAACGCGGTGTCCAGGGCGTCGCTTTCAGCCTTGCGGTAGCCCTTGGTATTGAGGATACCGGCGAGCATGTTGCGGTTGACCCACATGTGCTGGGCCACCAGCAGGTTCTCCAGCACCGACATTTCCTTGAACAGGCGAATGTTCTGGAAGGTCCGGGCCAGGCCCGCACGGTTCACCAGATGGGTACCGCCGAACATCTTGTAGTAGAGCCGGCTGAGGAAGGTTTTCGGCGAAGCGAAATCCCCCAGGCGAAAGGACTCGCCCAGCAGCTGGATCACGTTGGTGCGCTTGTCGCGGACATTGAGTTCGATCTTGCCGCCGGTGGCCTTGTAGAAGCCGGTCAGGCAGTTGAACACCGTGGTCTTGCCCGCGCCGTTGGGGCCGATCAGGGCAAAGATCGAGTTGCGTTTGACTTGCAGGCTGACGTCGCTGAGGGCCTTGATCCCACCGAAGTGCATCATCAGCTTTTCGACTTTCAGAACGATGTCATTGCTCATTGGCCAGTCCCTCCCACCAGGACGCCCTTGCGTGGGGTCACCCCGGTACGGCTGATGCGGATCAGGCCACGTGGCCGCCAGATCATCATCAACACCATCAACACGCCGAACAGCAGCACGCGGTACTCGGCAAAGCTGCGCAGCAGCTCCGGCGCCACGGTCAGTACAAAGGCCGCGATCACCACACCGATGGTCGAACCCATGCCGCCCAGCACCACGATGGCGAGGATCAACGCGGACTCGAAGAAGGTGAAGGACGTCGGGTTGACGAAACCCTGGTAGGTGGCGAAAAACACACCGGCCAGGCCAGCGGTCGAAGCCCCGAGGGTGAACGCCGAGAGTTTTACCAGCACGTGGTTCAAGCCCATGGCGCGACAGGCGATTTCGTCTTCACGCAAGGCTTCCCAGGCGCGGCCCACCGGCATGCGGGTCAGGCGATGCTTGATGTAAAGCACGGCCAATACCACCAGGAACAGCACGGCGTAGATGAAATAGAACTTCACATCCGGGTTGTAGGCGATGCCGAAGAACTCATGGAAGGGAATCCCACCCTCCTTCGCGCGCTTGCCGAACTCCAGACCGAAGAAAGTCGGCAGCGGCGCCGGCATGCCGTTCGGACCGCCGGTCAGCGACAGCCAGTTGTTGAGGATCAGGCGGATGATCTCGCCGAAGCCCAGGGTCACGATGGCCAGGTAGTCACCGTGCAGACGCAGGACCGGGAAGCCGAGGATGCACCCCGCCAGCGCGGCGGTGATGGCGGCCAATGGCAAGACGGTCCAGAACCCCAGCCCGAGGTATTGATAACCCAGCGCCAGGCCATAGGCACCGATGGCGTAGAACGCCACGTAACCCAGGTCGAGCAAGCCGGCGAGGCCCACCACGATGTTCAGCCCCAGGCCGAGCAAGACGTAGATCAGGCCGAGGATCACCACCCCCAGCAGGTAGGAGTTGGCGAACACCGGAAAGATCACCGCGATCGCGATCATGATCGGGATGATCCAGCGCAGGCGCGACTTGTAGTCCGGCGCCAGCACATGCACACCGGAACCGGTGCTTTCGAAGCCTTCGAGAATCCGCAGGCCCTTGGGTGTTTGCAGGAACAGGCTGAGGAAAAAACGACCGAGCATCACGATCGCCACCAACCAGGCGACGCGGGTCGGTTGCAGGTTGAAGCTGTAACCCTCCAGGACGACCCCGACGATGGGGCCGAAGACAATCAGTGCGACCAGGCCGGCGAGAATGGCGTCAACCAGGCTTTTTTTGATATCGAGCGATTTTTGAGTGGTTGAGGACATTGCTTACACCTTCGACACAAGAGGACGGCCCAACAGGCCTTGCGGCCGAAAGACCAGCACCAGGACCAGCAGCGAGAAGCTGAAGACGTCCTTGTAATCCGAGTTGACCAGGCCGGAGAACAGCGATTCGGAGATGCCGAGGATGATCCCACCGAGCATGGCGCCCGGCAGCGAGCCGATACCGCCAAGCACCGCGGCGGTGAACGCCTTGATGCCGATCACGAAGCCGGCGTAGAAGTCGAAAGTGCCGTAGTTCATGGTGATCAATACACCGGCCAGGGCCGCCATGGCCGCACCGATGATGAACACATAGGAAATCACCCGGTCGGTGTTGATCCCGAGAATCGAAGCCATCTTGCGGTCTTGCTGGGTCGCGCGGCACATGCGGCCCAACTTGGTGTACTTGATGACATAGGTCAGCAGGCCCATGCCGAGGAACGCGGCCACCAGGATAAAGACCTTGGTGTAGGTGAGCTGGACAAAGCCGGTGCCGA
Organism: Pseudomonas sp. QS1027; assembly: GCF_002814235.1. GTDB lineage: Bacteria > Pseudomonadota > Gammaproteobacteria > Pseudomonadales > Pseudomonadaceae > Aquipseudomonas. Next base: position 154,334 of record NZ_PHSU01000005.1, read on the forward strand.
CATCGACGCGCCAGGCGCCGGTGAGCAGCGTCGGTACGCCCTGTTGCTTGGCGCCCTGGGCGATCTGCGCGTAGTTCTGCAGGATCAGCGAAATCCCGATGGCGCTGATCAGCGGTGCCAGTCGCGTGGAGTTGCGCAGGGGTTTGTAGGCAATGCGCTCGATGACCCAGCCATACACCCCGGTGACGATGATGGTGAAGACCAGCGTGCCGAGCATCAGGAGCGGGAAGGATTCAATACCGAAGTAAGCCAGCAGAGCCAGACTGATTGCCGCGAGGTAAGCGGAAATCATGTAAACCTCGCCGTGGGCGAAGTTGATCATGCCGATGATGCCATAGACCATTGTGTAGCCGATGGCGATCAGGCCATAGACCGACCCGAGGGTCAGGCCATTGACCAGTTGCTGCAGGAAAATACCATCCATAACGCAATCTCACGCATTTGAGAGACTGCACAGAAGCGCACCGCGACGGCCGGGGTTCAACCGCCGTCGCAGCACAGCCATGTGCAGTTCTACGAGAAAAGACAGGTACTGCACGGACACGCGTGGCGACTGGCCGGCGCACGGGGCGCCAGCCGGGTCAGGCCTTCATGTCACTTCTGTTTTTCCAGCTGATGGTATTTGCCGTCTTTGTCCCACTGGTAGACCACGTAGTCGGAGACCTTCAGGTCGCCCTTGGCGTCCCAGGTCTTCTCGCCCATCACGGTTTTGACCGAGTGCGATTTCAGCCATTTGGCCGCGTCTTCGCCTTTGTTGGACTTGGCACCGTTGAAACCGGCAGCCAGGGCCTGGACCGAAGCGTAGGCGTACAGGGTGTAGCCTTCTGGCTCGGTACCGGCTTTACGGAATTGCTCGACGACTGCCTTGCTGTCCGGCAGCAGGCGTGGGTCGGCGCCGAAGGTCATCAGCACGCCGTCAACGTATTGCGGGCCGCCCGCTGTAGTCACAAGCTCGTCGGTCACGATGCCGTCATCGGACATGAACTTGACGTCTTTCAGGCCTTCAGTGCGCAGTTGCTTGACCAGTGGACCGGCTTCCGGGTGCAGGCCGCCGAAGTAGACGACGTCGGCTCCGGCTGCACGGATCTTGGTGACCAGGGCGCTGAAGTCTTTCTCGCCACGGGTCAGGCCTTCGTAGATCACCGGGGTCACGCCGCGCTTGATCAACTGGGCCTTGGTAGCATCCGCCAGGCCTTGGCCGTAGGTGTCCTTGTCGTGGATGACCGCGACTTTCTTGCCCTTGAGCACGTCGACGATGTAGTCGCCGGCAACGATACCCTGCTGGTCGTCACGCCCGCACATACGGAACATTGCACCCAGGCCACGTTCGGTGACCTGTGGGTTGGTGGAACCCGGGGTGATCGCGATGATGCCCGCTTCGTCGTAGATCTCCGAAGCCGGGATGGTGGAAGAGGAACAGAAGTGCCCGACAACGCCGGCGACTTTCTGGTTGGTCAGGTCCTTGGCGACCGTCACAGCCTGTTTCGGCTCGCAGGCGTCATCGCCTTTGACCAGGACGATTTTCTCGCCGTTGACGCCGCCCGCCGCGTTGACCGCATCGGCCGCCGCTTGTGCACCTTTCATGTACTGCTCGCCGAATGCCGCGTTGGCACCGGTCATCGGACCCGCTACGCCGATCTTGACGTCAGCCTGAGCAAACGCAGAAACACCCAACGCAGCAGCCACTGCGAGGGCTACAAAGCCTTTCTTGTAAAACGTCTGGGACATGAGGTGGTGCTCCAAGGTTTTTTTAGTTGGCACTGCGACTTCAATGAATGCTCAGAGCAAGGGGCGTGCCATAGGTTTTTTGTTCTGCAAAAAGTCGCTGTCTTATTGTTTTATGGACTGTTTCGGGCCCTTTTTAACTGGGCGTGCAACCGTCTAAACCGCGGAAGGTGGAACCTTTCAAGAAAAAAGGTGCAACCCAGCGGTGCCACTATTGCAACCATGGCGCCGAAGGGTGTGCAACCACCCTGTAACAACGTGCGTCACCGAAGTGCACACTCGCGGTGCGCGACTGCTACATCGCGCACCATTACAGGCTAGCCGTATCGGACAAAAGCGCCGTCCAATTCGGCATTTTTTGTTGTATCAAATGACAATCCGCAGGCACTGGCCCGCGTGATACAGCGAAAATCCCGCCTCATAGAGACCACTGCGCAGGCCTACCGCCGGTATCGGACGCATGGGCGCGAAGGGAATCGGCAGGGCTTGAGGATTTCCGTTACACAGGTAATCGGCGAACGCCTTGCCGACCACCGTCCCCGTGGTCACCCCACGCCCGTTGTAGCCGGTGACTGCCACTAAACCGGGCGCCGGTTCGAACAGGCGCATCAGATGGTCGGGGGTAAAGGCGATGCAGCCGGTCCAGGTGCATTCCCAGTCGACCTTTTTCAGGTAGGGGAAATAGTGCTGCTGCACCCGGTCTGCCCAGGCCCGCAGGAACCACGCCGGTTTCTGGTTGCCGTTGCCCAGGCTGCCCAGCAACAGGCGACCGTCGGCGTCGCGGCGAATACTGCTGAGCACCTGGCGGGTATCCCAGGAGCCCTGTCCGCCTGGCAGGATCTGCCGCGCGGCCTCTTCGGTCAGCGGACTGGACGCGACCTGGTAGTAGTAGCCCGGAAAGAAGTTGCGCCGCAGCTCGGTCCATTCGCCTTCGGTGTAGGCATTGGAGGCCATCACCACCTGTTCGGCACTGACCGCGCCCTCGGCGGTCTGCACCGACCAGCGCTGGCCCTGGCGTTCCAGGCGGGTGACCGGGGAATGGTCGAACAACTGCGCACCCAGCCGCGAGGCGGCCTTGGCCAGGCCCGAGGTATAGGCCATGGGGTTGAGGGTACCGGCGCGCCGGTCGAGCAAGGCGGCGGCGACCTTCCTGGTCCCGGTGGCGATTTCGCAGTCCTTGCCGGTGAGCAGCTCCACTGGTGCGCCGCGACGTTTCCACTGCGCTTCGCGGCTGCGCAGATCGGCCTCGCCCTTGGCGTTGTGGGCCATGTGCAAGGTGCCTTCGCGGCGCAGCTGGCAATCGATGCCATGCTTGTCCACCAGGCTGAATACCAGGGCCGGCGCGGCCCCGAGCATGCGGTTGAGCTGGCTGCCCACCGCTTCGCCGAAACCGGCTTCGATCTCGTCCGGGGGAATCCACATCCCGGCATTGACCAGCCCCACATTGCGCCCGGAGCCGCCGTGGCCGGTGCGATGGGCTTCCAGTACACAGACGCTCTTGCCTTGTTCACGCAGGTGGATCGCGGCCGAGAGCCCGGTGATACCGGCGCCGATAACGCAGACATCGACCTTCAGCTCGCCCTTGAAGGACGGCGCTTCAGGCCGCTGTGGTGTGAGTGTTTCCCATAGACATTCTTCGCGTAACGGCATTGCCAGACTCCGAAAATGAAACCCAACAAACACACTCCAGACTTAACTTGTTGCGGCAGACGGACTGAATGTGGCGAGGGGGCTTGACCCCGTTCGGCTGCGCAGCAGTCGTAAAATCGGTCGATGCGTTCTGCCTGATAGCTCGCGATTACCGATTTCAGGGCCGCTTCGCGCCCCAACGGGGGCAAGCCCCCTCGCCACAGGGACCGGCCTCGCACCTTCGTTAATCGAAGGTGATGCCCTGGGCCAGCGGCAATTCCAGCGAGTAGTTCACGGTATTGGTCTGGCGGCGCATGTAACCGCGCCAGGCGTCCGAACCCGACTCACGACCGCCGCCGGTTTCCTTCTCGCCGCCAAAGGCGCCGCCGATCTCCGCACCGCTCGGGCCGATGTTGACGTTGGCAATGCCGCAGTCGCTGCCCACCGCCGACATGAACTGCTCGGCCTCGCGTACATCAGTGGTGAAGATGCACGAAGACAGACCTTGTGGCACCGCATTGTTCAAGCGCAGGGCTTCGGCGAATTCGTTGTAACCGATCACGTAGAGAATCGGTGCAAAGGTTTCGTGGCAGACCACTTCGCTCTGCTCCGGCATCTCGACGATGGCCGGCGACACGTAATAGGCATTCGGGAATTTGTCCTGCAACTGGCGCTCGCCGCCGAACACCCGGCCGCCTTCGCTCAGGGCCTGTTCCAGGGCGTCCTGCATGTTCTCGAAGCTTTGCTTGTCAATCAGCGGGCCGACCAGGTTGCCTTCCAGCGGATGGCCGATACGGACCTTGGAATAGGCCGCCTTCAAGCGGGTGACAATCTCCGCCTTGACCGATTCATGGGCAATCAGACGTCGCAAGCTGGTGCAGCGCTGGCCGGCGGTGCCGACGGCGCTGAACAGAATCGCCCGCACGGCCATGTCCAGGTCGGCGCTTGGGCCGAGGATCATCGCGTTGTTGCCGCCCAGTTCCAGGATGCTGCGGGCAAAGCGCGCGGCGACTTTCGGTGCCACTTCGCGGCCCATGCGGGTGCTGCCGGTGGCGCTGATCAGGGCCACACGCGGGTCATCGACCAGGGCGGCACCGGCATCGCGGCCACCGATGATCACCTGGCTCAGGTACTCGGGCGCATCGCTGAAGTTTTTCAGTACACGCTCGAACAGGGCCTGGCAGGCCAGCGCGGTCAGCGGGGTCTTTTCCGAAGGTTTCCAGATCACCGAGTTACCGCACACCAGCGCCAGGGTGGTGTTCCAGGCCCAGACCGCGACCGGGAAGTTGAAGGCGCTGATCACGCCGACCACACCCAGCGGGTGCCAGGACTCACGCATATGGTGGCCCGGACGCTCGGAGGCGATGGTCAAGCCGTACAGCTGGCGCGACAGGCCCACGGCGAAATCGCAGATATCGATCATTTCCTGCACTTCACCCAGGCCTTCCTGGGTGATCTTGCCGGCTTCCCAGGAGACCAGCTCACCGAGGTCGGCCTTGAATTCACGCAACACTTCGCCGAACTGGCGCACCAGCTCGCCACGGCGCGGGGCCGGCACCTTGCGCCAGGCGTCGAAGGCGCGCTCGGCACGGCTGACCTGCTGCTCGACTTCAGCGGCGCCCTCCCAGTTCACGCCGGCGATGCGGCTGCCGTCGATGGGCGAATGCACGGGCTGTTTGCCCTGTTGATACAGCGCCGGGTTCACACCAAGACGATCAAGCAATGCGGCAACCATGGGGGTCACTCCTGTAGGCAAAAAACGGAACGCTTGCGTCGAAAACAACACGACGATTCAGACCTTCAGTTGTAGCGGCCTTCAGCTTTGCCAACAAACGACGATTAGGCGAGATATCATTCCATTTATTCATGCAGCGCAAGACAGAAGAAAAAGGCCCGTCCATGCTGAATAAAAGATACCTGCCTTCGATCACGGCCCTGCAATGCTTCGAAGCCGTCACCCGCCACCTGAGCTTCACCCGCGCGGCAGAAGAGCTGAACCTGACCCAGAGCGCCGTGAGCAAACAGGTCGCGCAGCTGGAAGAGCTGTTGCAGCACCTGCTGTTCCGCCGGGTACGGCGACGCCTGCAACTGACGCCGGCCGGGGATCTGTACCTGGTGGAAGTCCGAAAAATCCTGACCCAGGTGGAGATGTCGACCCACTACCTGCGCTCCTACGGTGGCGAAACCGAAGTCCTGCGGGTATCCACGCCCTCGACCTTCGGCGCCCGCTGGCTGGTGCCGCGGCTCAAGGGCTGGCGCCTGCGTCACCCGCATATCCACCTGGACCTGTGCAACGAACAGGAAGCCGACGACCTGTTGCAGGGCCGCAGCGACCTGGCGTTCTATTTCGGCCAGGGTTCGCGCCCGGGCACCGAGTGCGTGAAGCTGTTCGGTGAAGAGCTGGTGGCGGTGTGCGCGCCGGGCTGCCTGCCGGAGAAACCCTTCAGCGATCCGACGCAGTTGAGCGAGCTGGTGTTGTTGCAGAACGCCTCGCGGCCCCAGGCCTGGCACGACTGGTTCGACAGCCAGGGTTATCACACCGAGCACAGTTACCACGGGCCGCGTTTCGAGACGTTCTATATGTGCATCCGCGCCGCCCAGGTCGGTTGCGGGGTGGCGTTGCTGCCCAGGTTCCTGGTGGAAGAGGAACTGGTCGAGGGCAAGCTGGTGCTCGCCTGGCCCTATGCGATGCCCGGTCATGACGCCTATTACCTGGCGTACCCGGAGCATTCGGCGGAGGTGCCGAAGGTGCGGGATTTCGTGAGCTGGATGCTGGAGCAGATCGACAACCCTACTCAGGTGTGATCTCCCTGCTGCAGACACACCGCTTCATGAACACCGCAAAACTTGTAGGAGCGGCCGGTCGACGCTCGATTGCCCGCGAAGCTTTTGGCGGTCTCACAGGCCTCTTCGCTGGCAAGCCATGCTCCTGCAGAGGGTGTTGTCGCTTAAAAAATCGCTGGTAAAACCGCCAGCGGATATGCGCCACTAGCAGCCTTCATTCAAGAACTGCCAGGACGCCGCCGCAGCGCGCGACTGGCATGGAGATACCCGTTATGAGCGATAAGGCCTTTGGCGATCGCATTGTGCAGAACCTGCTGGACACCGACTTCTACAAGCTGACCATGATGCAGGCGGTGCTGCACAACTACCCCAACGTCGAAGTCGAATGGGATTTCCGCTGCCGCAACAGTGAAGACCTGCGTCCGTACCTGGCGGAAATCCGCTACCAGGTCGAACGCCTCGCCGAACTGAGCCTGAGCGCCGACCAATTGGGCTTCCTGGAGCGCATCAGCTTCCTCAAGCCGGACTTCCTGCGCTTCCTCGGCCTGTTCCGCTTCAACCTGCGCTATATCCACACCGGGATCGAGAACGGCGAGCTGTTTATCCGCCTGCGCGGCCCGTGGCTGCATGTGATCCTGTTCGAAGTGCCGCTGCTGGCCATCGTCAGCGAAGTGCGCAACCGTTATCGCTATCAGGAAACCCTGCTGAGCCAGGCCCGCGAACAGCTATACCGCAAGTTCGACTGGCTGAACGCCAATGCCTCCCCCGAAGAGCTGTCGGAGCTGCAGGTCGCCGACTTCGGCACCCGCCGGCGCTTCTCCTACCGGGTCCAGGAAGAAGTGGTCAGCGTGCTCAAGCACGACTTCCCCGGACGCTTCGTCGGCACCAGCAACGTGCACCTGGCCCGCGAATTCGACATGAAGCCCCTGGGCACCATGGCCCACGAATGGATCATGGCCCACCAGCAACTCGGTCCGCGCCTGATCGACAGCCAGATCGCCGCGCTCGACTGCTGGGTTCGCGAATACCGCGGCCTGCTCGGCATCGCCCTGACCGACTGCATCACCACCGATGCCTTCCTCACGGATTTTGACCTGTACTTCGCCAAGCTCTTCGACGGTTTGCGCCACGATTCCGGCGATCCGGTGATCTGGGCCGAAAAATGCATCAATCGTTATCACCAGCTGGGCATCGACCCGATGAGCAAGACCCTGGTGTTTTCCGACAGCCTCAGTCTGCCCAAGGCCCTGGGGATATTCCGGGCGCTGCGCGGTCGGATCAATGTCAGCTTCGGCATCGGCACCAACCTCACCTGCGACATCGAGGGGGTGGAACCGATGAGCATCGTGCTTAAAATGACCGCCTGCAACGGCCAGCCCGTGGCGAAGATCTCCGACGAGCCGGGCAAGGCCCAGTGCAAGGACCCGAACTTCGTGGCCTACCTGCGCCATGTGTTCCAGGTCCCCGGCTAGAGACTCGCCCAACCGTACCGATCAACCTGTTCCAGACCCCATCCCGCAAGGAGTGAATCATGCAAGCCGTACAGCGCCAGATTGCTGAACAGCTCAAGGTCCAGCCACCGTTCGCCGACCAGGCCGCCCTCGAAGCCGAAGTGGCGCGGCGGATCGCCTTTATCCAGGATTGCCTGCTGAACTCCGGGCTCAAGACCCTGGTGCTGGGTATCAGCGGCGGCGTCGACTCGCTGACCGCCGGCCTCCTGGCCCAGCGCGCCATGCATGAGCTGCGCGAGCGCACCGGCCACCAGGATTACCGCTTCATTGCGGTGCGCCTGCCGTACGAAACCCAGTTCGACGAACACGAAGCCCAGGCCTCGGTGGACTTTATCGCCCCCGACGAGCGCCACACGGTGAATATCGGCCCGGCGGTCAAGTCGCTGGCAGCGGAAGTCGCCGCCTTCGAAGGCAAGGCCGCGGTGTCGCGAGACTTCGTCCTCGGCAATACCAAGGCGCGCATCCGCATGGTCGCCCAGTACACCATCGCCGGCGCCGCCCATGGCCTGGTGATCGGCACCGACCACGCGGCAGAAGCGGTGATGGGCTTCTTCACCAAGTTCGGTGACGGCGCCTGCGACCTGGCGCCCTTGAGCGGGCTGGTGAAAAACCAGGTCCGGGCCATCGCCCGGCACTTCGGCGCTCCGGAGTTCCTGGTGGAAAAAATCCCCACCGCCGACCTCGAAGACCTGGCACCGGGCAAGCCCGACGAAGCCTCCCACGGCGTGACCTATGCCGAGATCGACGCCTTCCTGCACGGCGAGCCAGTGCGTCAGGAAGCCTTCGACATCATCTGTCGGACCTACGAAAAAACTCATCACAAACGTGAGATGCCATTTGCACCGTGATTGAGTTGGCGGGAATGTCGTAGGAAACGTCTCTTTTTCCGCCTAACACTTGAGGCAGCATCGGTCACTGGGCAGTCTTCGCCGCATCCAGTTGGCAGGGCCCCATCCGATGCTGCTCAATCGCAAATACCCCAAATTGCACGCGCAATCCGTGTTCCGCCACCCGTGGTTTTTTCCGCTGCTCGGCGCGCTCGGGGTGATCTGCTGGGTTGCCACCGCCGCCAGCACGCCGGACCAGCATGCCGCCGGCCAACCCAGTGCCGCGCATTTTCTGCTGATCGCCCAGATGCCGGCGCAAATCGCCTTGCGGGCCAACGCGCACTACATCCCGAGCACCAACCAGGCCGGCTGCCCCTATCAACCGCCGGTGCTGCACTTCAATACCCCCCTCGCCGACACACCGCGCAGCTCCGACTTCAAGGTGCCCCTGGGCTACGAATTGCCTGACTGCAAGCTGCATCTGAGTGAAGTGGACTTCGAGACCGAGGCGTTCTACGGACCTGACAACCTGAACCGCAGCATCACCCATGGCGGCTCGATTGCCGTGCGCGACAACCTGCGACCGGGAGTGTCGGGTTTTCCAAGCTCGGGGGAAAAACAGTATGAGGGCTTGTGCGACTGGGAGATTACCGACCCCGAAGCCCTCTTCGGACCTGGCCAGGTACTCACCTGCCATGCGCTGGACGATCAGGGGCGGGTGATCGGCGGGAATCGCAAACCCTCCCGGCTCGGCGGAACCCTGAGCCTGGAGGACCTGCAAGGCAAACGTATTCGCCTGAATCTCAAGATGAAGGAGCAACCCTGACCGCTGGGCCAGGGTTGCGGCGCGGGTTACTTGACCTCGAGCTTGCCTTTCATGATCGAATTGTGGCCCGGGAACGAGCAGAAGAACTCGTAGTCCTCACCGGCGGTCAGTTTCGACACGTCGAAGGTGACCGAGTCTTTTTCACCGGCACCGATGATCTTGGTGTGGGCGATGATGCGGGTGTCGCCGTCTTTCAGGTAGTTCTTGTCGATCCCGGCGCTCATGCCATCGGTCGCGATCCCGGTCATGTCGGAGGCCTTGCTCAGCACCCAGTTATGGCCCATGACGTTCTTCGGCAGACTGCCGGCATGGCTCAGGTTCACGGTGAAGTTCTTGCAGCTCTTGTCGACGGAGATTTCCTTGACGGTGAAGGACATCTGGTCGGTGGAGTCGACATCGACCGAGCATTCGGCGGCAAGCAATTGGCCACTGGCGAGGGCCAACAGGGATACCGCAACAACTTTGGCGAACATGGTGAATCTCCAAGGCAGGGTATGAAAATCAAGGGCTAAAATGGGGAGAATAGCCAAAATCGGGCTCAGTTCTCCTGATCTGCATCAACAGATTGTATACAATCCTATGCTATCGCTTCGATGGATACAATCAAACAGCCAGACGAACCGGCGCCCCCTAACATTAGGACGTTCTCAGCCAACGGAGCGTCTACCATGTCTATTAACAGCCTGCTGCAAAGCTTGCTCGCCGCTTACGCCTGCGGGGCCAGCGGTACCTTTGAAAGGCCCTCGCGCGAGGTTTAATCCTTGGAGAGTCGCCGGCCAGCCTTTACTCTGGGGCCACGCTTGTCGCCGTAAACCATTGTTTCGTGTGCTGCGCCACGAACACAGGCAGAATACGCGCCGCTCAACCTCACCTTCGACCCCAGAGGATCGCCCATGGCCAAACCCAATTACTCCTTTGCCAAACGTCAGCGCGACCTGGCCAAAGAGCAGAAGAAAGAGGAAAAACTGCAACGCAAGAAAACCACCGCAGAAGAAGAGGCCGCGGCCTTGTTGAATCCGGAAGCGGAAGGCGAAGAAACCGAGGCGCAAGATCCAACGCCGAACGCCTGATCGCACCGAGCTCTGCTCCTACAGATTCAGGGCGTACGCAAAATCCGCGCTCGACGCCAAACTGTAGGAGCCGGGCTTGCCCGCGAAGGGGCCCTCAGGACCGCCAAAAGCTTCGCGAGCAAGCTCTGTTCCCACAGGTTCCGTAGCGTTTCGAAGTCACATCCGGCTCAGTTGGCCGACCGCCCCACATCCCCCATCGGCATCACCGTCACCTGCACTTCAGGGTCATGGTTGCCGCCCCCCAGAATCACCCCACGCAACGGCGACACATCGGAGAAATCCCGGCCCCAGGCCAGGGTGATGTGCTCCAGGGCCGGCTGCACATTGTTGGTTGGATCGAAATCCACCCAGCCCGACACCGGACAGAACACCGACACCCAGGCATGGGAGGCATCGGCACCGATCAGGCGCGGCTGGCCGGGCGGTGGCTGGGTCAGCAGATAACCACTGACATAACGCGCCGCCAGGCCACGCGAGCGCAGGCAGGCGAGCATCAGGTGGGCAAAGTCCTGGCAAACCCCGCGCCGCCGCTCCAGCACCTCCACCAGCGGCGTGGCGACCTGGGTCGCTTCGGCATCGAAGGTGAACTCGCTGAAGATTTTCTCCATCAATGCCTGGACGCCCATCAGCAAGGGACGTCCGCTGGGGAAGCAGCTCTCGGAAAACTCGACGAAGCTTTTCTTCAGATGCACGTAAGGCGATTCGAAGCGATAACGGCAGGCTTCGAGAATTTCCGGATTCAACGCCTGGCCGCTGTAGGTCAGGGCATTGCGCGTGTCATCCCAGGCGGCTGACACATTGAAATCCACCGCCGGCCGCGCCAGCACCTCGACATTCAGCCAGGCATTGACCAGCAACTCGTCATGGGGCCGCTCGAACGCCAACCGGGTCAACGGATTGCCGAACACATCGAGCTCATCCCGGCGACTGGTGGGTTCCGGGCTGATCTTCAACATCTGCTCGCTGCACACTTGCCAGTCACAAGCCCGCGGCCACAGGTGGGCGAGTTGCTGGGCCAGGGACACCGGGCTGTCGTAGTGATAATGGGTATCGTGGAAAATCTGGTAGAGGGCACTCATCACACGGACACCGTCTGCTGGCTGACATCGTCGACATGGGCAAAATGCCGCAAGGCCAGGCGATCGGAGACCTGGCCGCTGGCATCGGCGATTTCCTGCAACAGCTCGGCCAGACCGTCGAGCACATCGCGCACGCCGGTCTCGCCGAACAGGGCGCTTTCCAGGTTGCCGAGATCGAAACGCCCCAGACGCTCGACCAGCTGGTTCAGCCCCAACTCCCGCGGGACGCCGAAGTCATCGTTCAAGCGACGCAAGGTGCGGCTTACCAGCTTCAGCTGGAACAGCACCGCATGGGGGTTCTGCTCATCCAGCAGCAACAGGTCGAGCACCGGGATCAACTGCGGCACCGCGAGGTAGCGCGAGCGATAGGTGATGCTGCTGTTGCCCAACTCCAGCAACCACTCCAGCCCGGCCTGATCGAACACCGCGATGCCGCGCAGGAAGGCCGCGAGGCTGCTGCTGAGAAATTGCAGGCGCTCGATGCGCCGACCGATCATCAGGAAGCGCCAGCCCTCGTCGCGGGTCATATCGTCCAGGGCAAAACCGGACAACGCCGCCAGGGACATGACCAGACGGTTGAGGAAATCCAGCAGCTCGCCGAAGTTCGGGTCTTCGCTTTCCAGGCTCAGGGCTTCGCGTTGCAGTTCCACCAGCGCCTGCCAGTTTTCCCGCGACAGCTTGCCGCGTACCTGGGACGCCGCCCACTGCAAGCGCTGCAGATTGGAGCGCAGGCTGAACGGCCAGTCGTCGCCGAGCAGGGCCGCCAGCAGGCGCTCGGGCAACTCGCCCTCGTCCGGCAGCAGCATCAGGCTTTCGCCAAGCTCCACCGCCGCCTGCAAGGCCTGGGGATCGTCGCCGTCGACATAGCGCGCCAGCATGATCCGCAACAAGCGCGCACTGTCGTCGCAACGCTCACAGTAGCGGCCGAACCAGAACAGGTTTTCCACCACCCGCGACGGCAGGTAGGGATCGCGTCGCACCAGGTCGCGGACCCCGAGGGAACGCTGGGTGCGCCATTGCTCGCCGCTGGGCGTGCGCTCGCTGAGCACCCAGGTGTCCTTGCTCGCACCACCGCGCTGCATTGACACCACCTCGGCATCGGCATCCGCCGCCACCCGTGTCAGGCCACCGGGCAACACCCGATAACCGTCGGCGCTGGCAACGGCGTACACGCGCATGCCGATGGCCCTCGGTTGCAAGACGCCCTCCTCGGCTTGCCAGATCGGCGCCTGGGACAACTGCGCCAGCTCCTGGGCGACATAGGCATAGGGCCGTGCACGCATGCGCTCGGCCAACGCCTGGCGTTGTTCGTCATCAAGATCACGGCCGAACACCGGGACAAAACTCTGGGACGGGAACGCCGGCTTGATCAACAGTTCAGGCAGTTTTTCCAGGGCCTGGGCCAGCACCGGCGGCTCGCCGCACCACCAGGTGGCGATGGACGGCAGGATCAGTTCCTCACCGAACAGGTGCTGGTTGATCTTCGGCAGGAAGCCCAGCAAACCGGGCGACTCCAGCACGCCGCTGCCCAGGGCATTGGCTACCAGCACCCGGCCCTGGCGCACCGCCTCCAGCAGGCCGGGCACGCCCAGGGCCGAGTCGGTGCGCAGTTCCAGCGGATCGCAGAAGTCGTCGTCGAGCCGGCGCATGATCGCGTGCACCCGCTGCAGGCCGCTCAGGGTCTTGAGGTAGACCGTGGCGTCGCGCACCGTCAGGTCGCCGCCCTCCACCAGCGGGTAGCCCAGTTGGCGCGCCAGGTAGAGGTGTTCGAAATAGCTTTCGTTGAAACGGCCCGGGGTCAGCAACACCACCAGCGGCGCCTCGGCGTCGCTCGGCGCCTGGCGTACCAGGGTTTCCTGCAGGGTGCGGAAGAACCCGGCCAGGTGATGCACCCGCAGGTCGCGGTACAGATCGGGAAAGGCCCGCGACACAATGGTGCGGTTTTCCAGGGCATAGCCGGCCCCGGAGGGCGCCTGGGTCCGATCCGCCGTGACCCACCAGCGACCGTCCGGCGTGCGCGCCAGGTCCACGGCGAACAAGTGCAGGAAGGTCCCGGCCGGCGGCTGGATACCCTGGCAGGGCCAGAGGAAATTGTTGTGGCCGAAGACCAGCTCGGCGGGCAGCAGGCCGTCGCGAATCAGGGTCTGCGGGCCATAGAGATCGGCCAGCACCGCATTCAGCAGCCGCGCGCGCTGGGCAATGCCCGCCGCCACCCGCTGCCATTCGTCCGCGGGGATGATGTGCGGCAACAGATCGAGCTCCCAGGGCCGGTCGGCGCCCTTGGGGTCGGCATAGACGTTATAAGTCACGCCATTTTCCTGGATCTGCCGGGCCAACAAGGCCTGGCGCTGAGCCAGTTGTACAGGCGTGCTGCGTTGCAACTGGTCGAGCAGCGGCCGCCAATGCGCACGCACGGCGCCGCCGTCGTCCAGCAGTTCGTGATAGGTCCCCGCTGTCAGCGGGTAGCGGTCAAGCAGGTCGGGCATGGAGAGCTCGGCAGACGGCAAGGGCAATCAGGTTAACGCAGACAGATGACGCACGGATACGCGAAAACTCCGTGCGCCCTGTCAGATTTATGTGTGTCGCAAGTCCAATGTCATCGGCAGTTCGTCGTTGATCTTCAACGTCGGAATCGGCAACGTGCCAGGACTGTGGCCAAGGCGGAAGAACCGCGCCATACGCCGGCTTTCCGCTTCGTTGGCGTTCACCGGCAAGGTCTCGTAGTTGCGCCCGCCCGGGTGGGCGACATGGTACTGGCAACCGCCAAGGGAGCGATGCATCCAGGTGTCGAGCAGGTCGAACACCAGCGGTGCATGGACCGGGATGGTCGGTTGCAGGCAGTTGGCCGGTTGCCAGGCGCGATAACGCACGCCGGCGACAAATTCGCCGACCCGCCCGGTGGGCTGCAGCGGGACCGCCACGCCATTGCAGGTCAGCAGATAGCGTTGCGGCGCCAGGCCACTCAACTTGACCTGCAGGCGCTCCAGGGACGAATCCACGTAGCGCACCGTGCCACCGACCGCGCCCTCCTCGCCCAGCACATGCCAGGGTTCGAGGGCCTGGCGCACTTCCAGTTCGATGCCATTGACCGCGTAGTCGCCGACTTTCGGGAAACGGAACTCCAGGTGTGCGGCGAACCACTCGGCACGCAGGGGATAACCGGCGGCGTTGAGGTCGACGATCACATCGGCGAAATCCTGCTCGATAAAGTGCGGCAACAGGAAGCGGTCATGCAGTTCGGTGCCCCAGCGCGCCAGCTTGGGCGGCGCATAGGGCTCGCGCCAGAACCGCGCCACCAGCGCCCGCAGCAGCAGTTGCTGGGTCAGGCTCATGCGCGCGTGAGGCGGCATTTCAAAGGCGCGCAGCTCCAGCAGGCCCAGGCGCCCCGTGGCACCGTCCGGCGAGTAGAGCTTGTCGATGCAGAACTCGGCGCGGTGGGTGTTGCCGGTCACGTCGATCAGCAGGTTGCGCAGCAGGCGATCCACCAACCAGGGCGGACATTCCTCGCCCGGTTGCGGCATCTGCGCAAAGGCGATTTCCAGTTCGTACAACGAGTCATTGCGCGCTTCGTCCACCCGCGGCGCCTGGGAGGTCGGGCCGATAAACAGCCCGGAGAACAGGTAGGACAGCGACGGGTGATTGTGCCAATAGCTGATCAGGCTGCGCAGCAGATCGGGACGGCGCAGGAACGGCGAGTCCGCCGGCGTGGCGCCGCCGAGGACAAAATGGTTGCCGCCGCCGGTGCCGGTATGGCGCCCGTCGATCATGAATTTTTCGGTGGTCAGGCGGGTCTGGCGCGCCTCCTCATAGAGGAACTCGGTGCGCTCGACCAACTCGTCCCAGGTGGCGGACGGCTGCACATTGACCTCGATCACGCCCGGGTCGGGGGTGATCCGGAAATTCCCCAGGCGCGCATCGTGGGGTGGCTCGTAGCCTTCCAGCAAGACCGGGCAATGCAGCTCCTCGGCGGTGGCTTCAATGGCGCTGACCAGTTCCAGATAGTCTTCGACCCGCTCCAGCGGTGGCATGAACAGGTACAAGCGACCACCGCGCGCTTCGGCGCACAAGGCGGTGCGGGTCAGCCAGGCGGCCGACTCGTCGATCTTCGGCACCCGCTCCTCGCTGACCACAGGTTCGCCGTGGACCTTGAGTGCGGCGGTGTCCGGCAGCTCGGGCAAATCCTGGTTCGGATCGGTCGGGTGCACAAACGGATATTCCGCCGCCGTCACCCAAGGCTGGGAAGCCAATGGCAGGCGATAACCCAGCGGCGAATCCCCCGGCACCAACCGGCAATGGCTGTCACGCAGGTACCAGCGCCCGCTCTGCCAGCGGTCATTGGCGGCGGTGCGGGCCAGCGGCAGCACCTGGCCGATGACCTTGTCCAGGCCCTGGGAGAACACCTTGCGCAGCCGCGCGCGCTCCAGTTCGTCATCCAGTCGTGGGTCTGTGGCCGTGACGTTGATCGGCAACTGCCCCTCGCGCCACAGGTAGTAGAAATTGTCCTCGTAGGCCGGGAAGACGAAGCGCGTCGGCAACTTCAGACGCTCGGCGACACTCGCCAGGAAACGCCCGGCCATTTCGCCGTCCGCACCGTAGTCTTCCTGCTCATCGGCGATCAGCGCGTTGTTGTGCCAGATCGGCACGCCGTCGCGGCGCCAGTAGCTATTGAGCGACCAGCGCGGCAACTGCTCGCCGGGGTACCACTTGCCCTGGCCGAAATGCACCAGGCCTTGGGGGGCATAACGCTTGCGCATGCGCTGGAACAGTTCGGCGGACAGCCGGCGCTTGTCCGGGCCCAGGGCGGCGGTGTTCCACTCGGCGCCGTCGGGGTCGTCAATGGAGACGAAGGTCGGCTCGCCGCCCATGGTCAGGCGTACATCGCCTTCGAGCAGGTCGGCATCGATCTGCCGGCCCAAAGCCTGGATCGCCAGCCATTGTTCCTCGGTGTAGGGCTTGGTGACGCGCGGCGCCTCCCAGATCCGCTCCACCGACATTTCATGGCTGAACTCGCACTCGCAAGGTTCCACCAGGCCACTGATCGGCGCCGCTGACGACGGATCGGGACTACAGGCCAACGGAATATGCCCTTCGCCGGCGAACAGCCCGGAAGTGGCGTCCAGGCCGATCCAGCCGGCACCCGGCAGATAGACTTCGCACCAGGCGTGCAGGTCGGTGAAGTCGACCTCGGTGCCAGACGGGCCATCGAGGGCTTTCACGTCGGCGGTGAGCTGGATCAGGTAGCCGGAGACAAACCGCGCCGCCAGCCCCAGGTGACGCAGCAGTTGCACCAGCAGCCAGGCCGAGTCGCGGCAGGAGCCGGAGGCGTTGACGAGGGTCTGCTCGGGCGTCTGCACGCCGGGCTCCATACGGATCAGGTAGCCGATGTCTTCGCTCAGGCGCTGGTTGAGAGCCACCAGGAAATCCACGCTGGGCAGCGGCGTACGCTCGATGCCGTCCAGGTAGGCCTGGAACCTGGGCGTCAGCGGCAGCTTCTCCAGATAGGGCGACAGCTCGTGCTTTTCATCGGCGGCGTAGGTGAACGGGATTTTCTCGGCGTAGGGCTCGAGGAAAAAGTCGAACGGATTGAACACCGCCATCTCGGCGACCAGGTCGACCTCGATGCGCAGTTCCGTGGTTTTTTCCGGGAACACCAGCCGCGCCAGATAATTGCCCTGGGGATCCTGTTGCCAGTTGATGAAATGCTGCTCGGGCTGGACCTTCAGCGCATAGGACAAAATCCGCGTGCGACTGTGGGCCGCCGGACGCAGGCGAACGATCTGCGGACCGAGCTCGATGGCGCGTTCATAGCGGTAATGCGTGACATGGTGCAATGCGACATGGATCGACACGGCGTGCCTCCTGCGAGCCTGGGCTTATACCTGTGCGCGCAAGACTTATGCCACTTGGCCAAGTCCTGCGCTTTCGGCGTGAGTCGTGCTCGCTCAGCTAAGCACAGCACCAGAATGGCGCCAGCCTGAGGGCGTAGTGCAGAGAGTCGCACAGAAACGGGGCGAATGGTCGAACGACGTTCTCAGCGTGGTTTGCGCCGGGCCTTCAGGGCATTTTTCAGGGCTTCGCGCTGGTGGCGAATATCGACGAGTTTGCTGCGCATTTCGCGGTGGCGCTTGCTGTTGAGCAAGAGCAGTCCCAGCAACGGAAACAGCACAGCCAGTGCATAGATGACTTTATGCGGACGATTCTCGAGGGTCGGCAATACGCTCAACAGGCACACCACCAGCACCACGACCAATCCCCACACCCACTGCGGCCTGCCGCGCACCACCATGAAATTGCAGTGCACCACGACCAGTGTGACCGCCGCGCCCCCCACGACCGACCAGGTCGCCTGCTCGCCGAGTGAGGCACCGGCGAAATAGAACGCCGCCACCAACGGAATAGCACAGGCCAATGAGAACAGCGCCGCGAAAATACCGCCGATAAAGGTCGGGAAATAACGCGATAGAAAACGCGGCAGACTCAGGTCGTCCATCACTCCTCCAACTCTTCGTATAAACCGACCGCAATGGTTTTGACATTACCCGACAAACCGCTGCCGAGCAGGCCAATCGCCGCGCTCAGGGAGTCCTTGATCTGGGTGACGGTGGCGTGTTTCAGCTCGGTTGGGGTGAAGCGCTTGGGCAGTTCTCCAGCCAGTTGCTTGAGTTTGAGCATCTTCGGTGTCAACCGTGGATCGTTGATGCTGAGCAACTCCTTGGTCAACTTCGACCTTTCCTGGCGCGTCAGTCCGCGCAACACTTCACGCAGACTCTTACCGGTAGTGGCCTTGGCCACCTTCACCAGTTTTATAGTGGTCAAGGTGGAAGCCCCTACGCCCAACAGCGAGGCCGCGTCCAGGCCAATCGAGGCATATTGGTACCACTCTTCACTGTCCAGCTTGTCGTTGAACGATGGGTTGACCACTTCCGCCACCGTTCGGATGCTCCCGGCGAAACACTGCACCGAACTGGCGGCCGCGGCGGTATAACCCAGAACCACAACCACCGAACTGGCCCCGGCACTGAAGGGAACCGCAACCGAGCCACTGAGCACGACAATCCAGCCCAATACCGCCCCGGCGCAGGACAAGGTGGTATTGATGGCCTCTCCAACCAGACGCGACTCGCGGGGATTGTCCTGCACCTGCTGGGCAAACTGCACCGGCGCAATGTACTTCTGCGCCTCGCGCAAAATGATGCGCTTGGGCTTGATGCTGCAGATCGGCTGGAATTCGCGCAGGGTGACGACGTTGAAGTCGGCGTCGATATAGACCACGCCGGCCCCGACGATGCCTGGGTCGGCATCAATCGCCGCAAAGAGCTTCGGCAGGTTGATCTGGCTTTCGATGCGTTGGCGGGCGAGGAATTGCGAGGGGCTGGAATCCATGCCGATGCCAGGGAGCGGGTTGCTCATGCAGTGTTCATCCTTGAATCGAGCGCTTGGAAATTCGCCGCACCTTAGCAAACGGAACAGGTCTCCGATAGAAACCAAAACGCCAGCACCAGGCTAACGCCCGGCTTTCAACGAGGACTTCGAAACTCGCGACGTTCTCCTGAGGGCTCGCAGGTTGACGTAGAGAAATCCGCTGACAAGGTCGAGGCATATTCCATATGGGCGCGATGATATTCTTACGGCCTTCACGATAAAGGTGGGCAACGATGATCGGCTCGGGAACCTCGATTATGACGCGGCCAATCAAGGCACTCCTCACAGGAAGGATTCGATTGGCATGAGTGAACACCAACAGCGGGAATGGAAGGCCACGTGGCGAGACGATTATCTGAAGTGGATATGCGGTTTCGCCAATGCCGAGGGCGGAGTGCTGGAAATTGGGCGCAGCGACTCTGGAAACCCTGTCGGTCTGGCCGATGCCGCCCGCCTGCTGGAGGATATTCCCAATAAGGTCCGCGACGTACTGGGCATCATGGTAGATGTGAATCTGCGTGAAGAGGCAGGTAAGGACCTATTGGAAATTGTGGTGCCGGCCTATCCCAGCCCAGTCAGTTACAAGGGTGAATATCACTACCGCAGCGGTAGTACCAAACAGGAGTTGAAAGGCCCTGCGTTATCGCGCTTTCTACTGCGCAAACAGGGCCTGCACTGGGATGGCGTGCCTCTACCGGGTCTGACTCTCGGCGACTGCCAACCCGCCGCGTTTCAAGGGTTCCGTGCCAGAGCCGCCAAGAGTGGGCGGGTGGATGAAGCCGTGCTTGAAGACAGTGACATCGTCTTGCTCGCCAGCCTGCAACTGGAAGAAGGCCAATACCTGAAGCGGGCGACCGCGCTCCTGTTTGGCACTCAGCCCGAGCGCTTCGTACCTGGTGCCTATATCAAACTCGGTTTTTTCATCACCGACGACGATTTGCGCTATCAGGACGAAATCCACGGCGACTTGTTCAGCCAAGTGGAAAAGACCTTGGAACTGCTGCACAGCAAATACCTCAAGGCGTATATCCGCTACGAAGGTATCCAGCGCGTGGAGCGATATCTGTTCCCTTTGCAGGCCTTGCGTGAAGCTCTGCTCAACGCGGTGATCCACAAAGACTACGCCAGCGGCATCCCCATCCAGATCAGCGTCTATGAACATCAAATCGTGATCTGGAATCCCGGCCAATTGCCAGATCTCTGGACGCAGGAGCAACTGCTCGCGAAACATCCGTCCCATCCATTCAATCCGCTTCTGGCGTCAGCATTTTTCCGCGCTGGCTACGTGGAGTCCTGGGGACGGGGAATCGAAAAAATCCTCAGTGAGTGTCGCAAACACGGCATTCCGCCACCTCTATTCGATGACGGTTTGTCTGGGCTGATGCTCACTTTCCGAGCCGATCCGGTCCAACTGGCAGTGAACCGAGTAGATGCTGCGCTGACCACCCAAGAAACTACCCAAGAAACTACCCAAGAAACTACCCAAGAAGTTCGTACGGGGACGGTGCGAGAGAAAATTGTAGAGCTATTGCGCCAGCAACCTGCCGCTACCCGCTACGAACTGGCAAGGCAGCTCGGACTGAGCTCTGATGGGGTCAAATATCATCTGAACAAGCTTCGGGTATCCGGGACTATCCGACATGTAGGCCCAACTAAAAGCGGATACTGGGAAGTGCTCAAATAATCAATACCGGCAAAGCTAACGTGGAACACAGGCTCCTGTGACCTGATGCTATCGAAAAAAACGGGTTGAACATACAGCAAAACGCCAGCGCGATGCTGGCGTTTTGTATTTCACTTAGCGTTTGAAGCTAGTGCCTCAGCGCGGCACCACCGGCTTGCGGGCCGGCTTGTTGCCTTTGCCCTTGGCCGCGTCGGCACGCTCCTTGGCGGCCTGCTTGTTACGGGCAAACGCGGCGGCCTTGGCCTGTTCGCGTTTGTCCCAGGCGTTGCCGCCATCGCTGGCACGGGGCGGCAGGCCGGTGTGCTGGGTGAGTATCTTGGTGGTCGTGTCCTTCGCCACCTTATGGCTGCCGGCCGGCGTCGAGTTCTTCCGACGCGCGCTCTGGTAGCTGTCGGTCGCCGGCTGGTGCAGCGGGATCAACTGGTCCTTGCCCGGCCCGATCAGGTCGCCACGGCCCATACGCTGCAAGGCCTCGCGCAACATCGGCCAGCCCTTCGGATCGTGGTAGCGCAGGAACGCCTTGTGCAACCGGCGCTGCTCCTCGCTCTTGACGATGGTCACCGCGTCGCTCTTGTAGGTGACCTTGCGCAGCGGGTTCTTGCCCGAGTGGTACATGGCCGTGGCGGTGGCCATCGGCGACGGATAGAACGCCTGCACCTGGTCGGCCCGGAAGCCGTTGCCCTTGAGCCACAGCGCCAGGTTCATCATGTCTTCGTCGGTGGTGCCCGGGTGCGCGGCAATGAAGTACGGAATCAGGTACTGCTCTTTCCCGGCTTCCTTGGAGTACTTCTCGAACATGCGCTTGAACTTGTCATAGCTGCCGATGCCCGGCTTCATCATCTGGTTGAGCGGACCTTCCTCGGTATGCTCCGGGGCGATCTTCAGGTAGCCGCCGACGTGGTGGGTCACCAGCTCCTTGACGTACTCCGGCGACTCGACCGCAAGGTCGTAACGCAGGCCGGAAGCGATCAGGATCTTCTTCACACCCGGCAAGGCGCGAGCGCTGCGATACAACTGGATCAACGACGAGTGATCGGTGTTCAGGTTCGGGCAGATGCCAGGGAACACGCACGACGGCTTGCGGCACGCGGATTCGATTTCCGGGCTCTTGCAGGCGATGCGGTACATGTTCGCGGTCGGGCCGCCGAGGTCGGAAATCACCCCGGTAAAGCCCGGCACCTTGTCGCGGATCTCTTCGATCTCGCGAATGATCGACTCTTCGGAACGGTTCTGGATGATCCGCCCTTCGTGCTCGGTGATGGAGCAGAACGTACAGCCGCCGAAGCAACCGCGCATGATGTTCACCGAGAAACGGATCATGTCGTAGGCCGGGATCTTCTCCTTGCCATACGCCGGGTGCGGGATGCGCTGATAAGGCATGCCGAACACGTAGTCCATTTCCTCAGTAGTCATCGGAATGGGTGGTGGGTTGAACCAGACGTCTACATCGCCATGCTTCTGCACCAGCGCACGGGCGTTACCCGGGTTGGTTTCCAGGTGCAGCACGCGGTTGGCGTGGGCATAGAGCACCGCGTCGCCACGGACCTTTTCCACCGACGGCAGGCGGATCACGGTCTTGTCGCGGGTCATGCGCGGGCTGGCCAGGATCTGCACGACCTTGGCTTCCTGCGGATCTTCAACCGGCCCCTTTTCCTGCTCGATGGCGCAGGCCTGGGTGTCCTGGGTATTCACATACGGGTTGATGATCTTGTCGACCTTGCCCGGCCGGTCGATCCGCGTGGAGTCGACTTCGTACCAGCCCGCCGGCGTGTCACGACGAATGAACGCGGTGCCGCGCACATCGGTGATGTCTTCGATCTTGTGGCCGTAGGACAGGCGCTGGGCGACTTCGACAATCGCTCGCTCGGCGTTGCCGTAGAGCAGGATGTCGGCGCTGGCGTCGATCAGGATCGAGTTGCGCACGCGGTCCTGCCAGTAGTCGTAGTGGGCGATCCGACGCAGCGAGGCCTCGATGCCGCCAAGGACGATCGGCACATGCTTGTAGGCTTCCTTGCAGCGCTGGCTGTAGACCAGGCTGGCGCGGTCCGGACGCTTGCCGGCCATGCCACCTGGCGTATAGGCGTCGTCGGAGCGGATTTTCTTGTCGGCGGTGTAGCGGTTGATCATCGAGTCCATGTTGCCGGCCGCGACCCCGAAGAACAGGTTCGGCTCGCCGAGCTTCATGAAGTCGTCCTTGGACTGCCAGTTCGGCTGGGCAATGATCCCGACGCGGAAGCCCTGGGACTCCAGCAGCCGGCCGATGATCGCCATGCCGAAGGACGGATGGTCAACGTAGGCGTCACCGGTGACGATGATGATGTCGCAGGAATCCCAGCCAAGCTGATCCATCTCTTCCCGGCTCATGGGCAGGAAGGGCGCGGGCCCGAAACATTCGGCCCAGTACTTGGGATAGTCAAATAACGGCTTGGCTGCTTGCATGGCGATGACCGGTGTCGAGATGAAAATTCGCGGGCGCGGAATATAGCACAAATTTTGATCAAGTCCGACGATAACCGTCGGGTTTTACCCGCGCCCATCCGCCGGGCGCCCGCCGACAACTATCTAGTGCAGCCATACAACCGCCTTGTCGTTAGCTGGGACTTCAAAAAACCGGCAAGGCTACCGTCATGACTCCATCCTCTCCCCCGATCCCGAACGAGCAGTCGCATTTCGAGGTGATTAAAAATCATTTGCCAACATGGCTGCTCGAGGCCCCCCGCGAACAACGCGAAGCCTTGCGCCAGAGCATGCTAGCCAGCTGCAATTCCCGGCATGAAGTCAGGCAGATGATGGCAACACTGCAATCGCCCGCGCAATTCGTCAAACCGTTGCTGGAGCACGCCATCACCGTCAATTTCCAACTCACCCTGGATGTCGAGCAGGCGACTTTCGTTCACGAACATAAAAACGACTATTTCTTCGGATTGATATCGGTCCAGGGCACGACCACCGAGCAAACACTGCTGTCCGCGGCCCTGCACAATTTCGACGAATCGCTGACCAGCGCCGAGGCCTTCGGTGCCAGCTCGGGGATTTACCTGACACCAGGGGCCCGAGACGGCAAAACCCCGATCAAACCCGAGGAGTTCGCCCTGGTCTGTCGCAACCTGGACTTCGGCAGCCTGTATCAGATTCACCTGCGCTCCATTCTCGCGGTACCCACCCAACCCGAGGGTGCTGTCGACGGCACCACCCAGGATGCCCTGATCAAAAGTTACAAGGACGCCTTCGCCGTAGCGATACACCTGGCCATCCTCCAACAAGAGATCTCGATAGCCTCCCACCGGGTGCTGCTCGACGTACTGAACGATCGTTATGTTGTCCGCTATGGCACCCGACCCTGCTCGCAGCTCGAGTTCCTCGGCATGGACGTCAGCGAGGTGCTGGTGATCGGCCTGGACGCCGAAGACGGGACAAGTCCGTGCATCGTCTACATACCCCAGGACCCGATCCTCCCCCTGGCACGCTACGGTTCAATCAAGGATTTTGAAGACGAATTGAACCGCAGGCTGCTGTCGCCCGGCTACCGGCAGTTCTTTTCACGATTCCTCCCGGTCAGTCATCAGGGAAAACTGCTCGACCAGATGATCAGACGGGCCCTGCGGCAAAAATGGGCGCCGAAGACCGGTCCCCTTCCTTGGCCCAATCCTGTGTTTCTCGCGCTGCACCCGATCAAAGGCAACGTATTCAAAAGCCTGCGCGACCAGCGCGTGCGACAGATCGAGCGACACGGGCGGGAGGTTGTGGTCCCCACCGCGGATATCGATACCCAAGCCCGCCAAGAACTGCGGGAGGCCTACGCAAAGGCCGGCCTCAGTGCCTTGCTCCTCGCGGCATCGTTCATCCCCGTGATAGGCGACGTCCTGCTGATCTTCACGGGGGCACAACTGATCAAGGAGGCCTATCAAGGATTCGACGCCTGGAGGCGCGACGAAAAAGTTGAAGCACTCAACTACCTGATGGACGTCGCCGAACAGGTCGCGTTCATGGGCGCAAGCGCGGGCGCCGTCAAGGCCGGGCGTTTCGTCAACTCGCTGCTGCCTGTCAAGCTGTCGTCCAACCGCCTTGCCTTGTGGAAAGCCGACCTGAGCCCCTATCGCCAGTCCCTTGAACTCCCTGAAACGCTGCTCCCCGATGAACAGGGCCTGTACCACTATCAAGGCAAGCACTACCTGTCGCTGGACGAACAACTCTATGAGGTCGGCACTGTCGGGGCCCCGCCCGAGTGGTCCATTCGACATCCCGAGGACCCATGGGCGTATTCACCCCCCTTGCTGCAAAACGGCAGCGGGGCCTGGCGTACCCTGCATGAACAACCACAAGACTGGAGCGACTTGAAACGGCTCAGGCGATTGGGGCCGCTGGCAGCTGGCACCCCACCCGAAGATCTGGCGCCGATCCTGCACGCCAGCGCAAGCGATTCGCAGCTGTTGCTTGAACTTCATCGCGAGAATCAATCGCCGCCGGCACAATTGATCGATACCTTGAAACGCTTCCAGCTCGACAGGCAAATCCAGCATCAGCGACTGCTGGGAAGCCCCCCGGACCACGACGGCGCAGCCCCTGCCCTTGCCGCCGACCCACACACATCGGCACGCTTCGAAGACCTTTATCAAAAGAGCGAACACGTCGAAGGCCCGTTGCCCGAGCAGATCCGACAGGACTTTCCGGACCTGCCCAAAAGCTATGTACAAGCCATGGCGAAATCCATCAACCCTGCTGAATCGCAGCAGATCCTGAACCAGAAAAGCTTGCTGCCCTACCTGAAAGACGAAGCCGAACTGTCAATGAAGAACGTGGATACCGCCCGAATCCATGAAGGCCTTTATCTGCACACGACACTCAATCCAGCCTCGGACCAACTGGTATTCCAGACGCTTGAAGCACTGCCGGGCTGGTCGGGCAACGTTCGCCTGGAACTGTATGCGGACACGCTGGCCGGCCAGCCTATCGCCAGTGTCGGGAACGACACCGCAACGACCGTCAGGCGCCTGCTCCGTGAAGGCTCGGGCTATCAGGTCTACGCGGCCGATGGTGAGCAAATCCTGGCGCCGAGTGATCTCTACTCGGCCATCGGGCAAGCCCTGCCCGCAGTCGAACTCGACAACCTGGGCCTCAGCGGCCCGAATCGAAACAGCGCGCTCAAGCAGTCGCTGATTCACACAATTACCCAACTGAGCGCTTCACCACCGCTCGTACGCCGGATTCCTCCTGCCCCGACCTCGCTGCCCTACAGGACCGGCCTCGCACTGGATACTCACTTCGCGCTGGAAACACCACCGGGCAACCTGGAGACGGTGGGCGATGGCCTGTATCGGGGGGCCCTTTCCCGACACTACATCCAGGAAGAAGAGCGCTATTACCAGGTCGAGTCTTCAGATCTTGGCTGGAAACTGATCGACGCCCGCAGCCCTTTCCGCTGTTATCGCCCGGTGCTACAGCGCCGGGACGGGCACTGGGAAATCAACACCGGCATCGGTTTGAAAGGCGGTGCTCCGGGGCTGGGAAACAGCAAGATCCAGCTGGTGGAAAGTGAAACGACCATGGTGTCGGCGCTTGAATACGTCAAGCCCGAGCCCTTCACCCGCGAAGACCTGCAGCGCATGAAAGCCATCAAATCCTATCAGCGCCAGCCCAACCGGATGGGCGAGTATGACCGGGTGAACAATGGTCGCTATCCATTGCGGGACTTGTCAGGCAATCCGCTGCGCATCAGAAAGATCCAACGCATGAGTGAGATCAACGACTCGGGAGTCCGTTACCCGGCCAAGGAAATCCTGCCGTACTTGAAATGGGAGAACCATGAAGAGGTCGCCAAGCTCTACGAGGAGAAGCTGCTGCTGCGGGAGTTCACCGCCGAGGACGCCAAGTTCCCCCAGGAAACAAGCATGATCGGCCAAGCCATGGTCGTTGCCAGAAAACCGTTGAAAGCCGGGGAGGCCATCGGTGTGTATGGCGGTAACTTCATCCCATTCCACGTCAGCAATGCCCGCCGGGATCCGTTCGTGATCGATGTTATGCCCGGCCCCCTCCCCACCAGGCCGACATGGGATCGGCTGGTGCTGACGGGGGACAACATCATTTCGCGAATCAATTCCATTTTCGAATACGAGGGACGCCTCCCGGTCCGGCAAGCCAGCAGCGGCTACAACGTCGAAGGGGCAACGTTTCCCGTCGATGTAGAAATCGCCGAGGGACGTCTGGAGCCGTTCCTCCTGAGCGGTTTTTTTACCACCCGGGACATTCCCGCCGATGAAGAGCTGCGCTGGAATTACGGTTATACCGAAGCGGGAATTCGCATCACCTTCGCCGAACCCGAGACGCTCCTGGAAACCGTCACGCCAGCACCCGGCCAGTTGCCGGCAATCCGAGAGTGAGCCCGCCATGCACACGACATCCGAAGAAAACGATCACAGTACGCTGCCCCACTACCGACTCATCAGGTCCCGCCTGCCGGCCTGGCTGAAAAACGCGACCGCCGAACAATACGCCAGCCTGCGCTCGGCCATGCTGGAAAACAATGCATCCAGGCTCCTTGTCAGGAACATACTGAGCCCACTCAAAAGCCTGGAGATCTTTGCCGAGCCCATTCTGGAACTTGGCATAAGCCCACTCTCCCGCGATCTCACCGACATGCAGGTCGCCACCCTGGCCAAACGCTGGAAAAAGGACAGCTTTCTGGGTATCCCCATCTACGACGCCAGTCCCGAACACTCATTGCTGGAAGCCGCGCTTTACAATTTCGAAGAATGGGAAACCCACGACGACGCTTTCGGCAGTGGATCGGCCATCTACCCCTCAGGAAAAGCAGCAGGCCTGAAAAGCAGCCTCACCCCCAAGACGTTTGCCCGGTTCTGCCGCCATCTCGACCTCGGGTTGAAATACCACCATCACCTCAAGCAGATACTGGAGCTGGACCGCCCAGCCGACGAGATCATCCTCTTCGATAACAAGCGCGAGCATTTTGTGCACCATGAGTGGAGCCGATTCAACGTCTCGTTATGGATGGCGTTCATGAAAAACGACATCTCCGACGCGTGTGCGGCCCGCTTGAAATACTTTCTGCTGCCCATCAGAAAAAGAACCGGAAAGCTCCCGCGCTATCAACAAGTCAAATGGCTCGGCCACACGTTACCCGGAGTCATTCATTTCGCTTCCGATCCGGACGATAACACCGGCCCCTGCACCCTCTACTGTCCAGGACATCCCAAGTCCGCGCTCAAGGAATATCCGTCGTTTGTCGAGTTTCAAGAGGATTACCTGGAACAAATGCGCTCGGCGGATTTCCGGCAATTGATCAGCCGACTCATGCCGATTGACTATCAGGGCAGCCTGTTGACGGCAAAGATCAGCAAAGTCGCCAGCGGACGCTCGCCTGCCCAATTGAGGCGTCTCATCAGTCTTTCAAGGATTGAAGGCGAGCTGTTCGAAGAGATTCATTGGCAGCGACTGCAACGTCTTGAAAGCGACGTCGGCAGACTGGCGCCCCCCAGCGCACAGGCCAATGCCACAACACGCGAACAATTGCTGGATGAATACCACACGGCGCGCCTGGACCTGCTGTTCGGCCTGAAGGACTTCATTCCCCGATTCCGCCAGACCCTGCTGACACCGCCGGGCAGCCAGCTCGCAGACACGGTCTATCAGGACCTCTTTATCTGGAGCCCCAGGGAAATGAACGCCGGGTTGATCCATTTGCTGAATGTGGCCAAGACGGCGAAAAACAGCCGGACAGCCACCGTGGTAGAAGGGCTGCCCGAGTTGATCCGTGTCCGTTTTCTGGGCCGCACGCGCCTTTGGAAGCCTGACCTGACGCCTTATCAATCAGCGATCAAGCCACCCGATGAGCATTGGCAGGCGAACTCACTGGGCTTGTACCCATGGGCGCAGGCTACCGTCCTGAAACTGGACCGGCAGTATTACAAGGTCGAGCACAATGAAGACACCGACCGCTGGCATATCGTGCTGATCGGTTATCCAAACGTTTACTCGCCGCCCCTGCGGCACAACGGCGTCGGCGCCTGGCGGACGATCCACGAGAAAGTCTTGACCTGGTCGAAACAGCAGTTGATCGCACGCCTGGGGCCACGCGCCGCCAGACTGTCCGAATCGCTTGCAAACGCTGCCCTGACGTTCAGCGGCACACACCTTTACACGCTGCGACAAATTCATCACTACAGCCGTCGGACACCGCCCCTGCTGCTCGATAGCCTCAAGCGCCTGTGGATTTTCCAGGAAATCGAGCACTTCGATCTCGAGCGGGCCAAGGGCAACGTGGTCTCGGAATTATCTCCCAGGATCCAGCTATATCTGCTGACCAGACTGCCCGGATGGCCCAGGGACAAAATGCTGGAGGTCTTGCGCACTGGTTCGCAGGGGACTATCCAGTATGGCGCGGGCGTGAGAATGGCTGGAACGCTGCTCAACGTGGTGCTCGAGGCGCTCGACCAGGAAGAAATCGACTCGTTGCTGGAGAACACTATTGCGCCTCTTGAGCAACTGAACCAATTGGCGCTGAATCTGGTGGCCCAGGCGAAACTGAAAAGCCTGGCTCTGCTGGAGCACCTGTATATCGAGACAGAACAACCCGACACAGCGCCACAACGACGAATACGCCAAGCGCACGCCGAACTCCCCAAAAGTCATCTGGCCGACGCTATTTTCTCATTGGACATACAGGCGCAAGGCGCGCCCGAAACAGAGCCGACGCTAAAAAGGGAGATTGAGCGCGCCCTGGAGCAGGTTCGCATTTCACGGGTGTTCGAAGGCCTCTATCCGGGCTGGCCACACGCTCAGCAAAGTGATCGACTGGCTTTTTCACTACTGGAAACCCTGGAAACCTGGCCGCCGGATATTCGTCTTGAACTGTGGGACCCAGACATCGACACCGCCCTGGAGGCCATCGGTGAGCACGACAGCCTGACCTACAGGCGCCTGAAGAAAACGGGCGCTTTCTACCAACTTCAAGACCAGCAGGGCAGTACGCTGTCCGACCTGCAGGACCTGTACACAAGCGTCTGGCTGGCGATGCCGAAACTGACGCAGCAGGCCCTGAACAGCACACTCAATATAAGCCTGGACGAAAGACGCGCGGCGATGGACCTGAAACAGGCCGTCTTCAGGAACGCCTCGACATTACGCAGCCAGACGCCGGCCCTGCGCATCCCCAACCATGCACCAGGGCAGCCAGAGCCAAACACCAGCACTCGGGTCCCGGAGAGCTTCGCCGTGCGAGGAACAACAGTGTCGGGGCTGGAGCTGCGCAACGGCGGCATTTACTGGAATCTCCACACCAAGCCCCTGGCCGCCCATGCTTACTTGCACTACATCCGCAACGGTGACCGCTACTACCCGGTCAGGCAGGCTCCCGAGGGCTGGCGACTGTTGAACGCCAAGACGCCCTACAGCTTTTATCAACCGTTACTGCAACGCAAGACTGACGGTGAGTGGGTGTTGCCTCAAGGCACTGAGCCCCCCGACCTCACACCGGCAGGCAGCCTGTCGGTCCAGAAACACGGTGCTACGCCGTCCAGCCCGCGCGATGACAAGGCCTTCACGGAAGCTGAACGACAGCGCATGCGCAGCCGAAAATCCTACCGATCCCATTTGAACTCCCCCCTCACCTACGACCGCGTCGACAACGGGCGCTATCCCTTGCGTGACCTGGACGGGTACCCCATGACCATTCTCGCCATTCACTACTCCAAGGCTGAAGGGAGCCGCCAGTCAAAGGCTCGCGCTCAACAAATCGTTCCTTATCTGCAATGGCAAGGCTATGAAAAGGTCGCACAACTCTACGAAGACAAGCTGGAAATAGCCCGATTCGAACACGACGACCTGCGCTATGCGCAAGAAGAGCATCTGGTCGGGAGGTTTCTGGTTTCCGCCAGGCACTACCTGCCCAGAGGTGAAATACTGGGGGTTTATGGCGGCATGCTGATTCCGCTGATCGTCAGCCACCAGCGCCGGGACCCTTTCGCGACCGCGGTCCGGCAGGACTCAACGCATGACCTGATCCGCTTTCGCGACGACCGGCCAGAACCGGCCGCCCCCTGCCTGTCCGGCGATAACATCCTGTCGAGAATCAATACGTGCTACGAATACCGCAACGGGGTTCCCATTCGACAAGCCGCGACAGGCTACAACGTGGAGTCGGTCGCATTTGCGGTTGACGTCAAGGGCCGTGACGGGCGCATCGAAAAAAATCGCTACTTCATCACGGCCCTGTTCGCCAGCCAAGCCATCTTCGAGTTCGACGAATTACGCCTGAATCACGGTTACACCTGGGAACAGATTCGTACGCTGGAGATTTTACCGCGCAGTCATTCGCGCTAAAGGGATAACGCCCCCAAGTCCGGCCCTCGGCGTAACGCCCTTACTCGTCGTCGTCGAAGTTGTAGCTGCCCGGCGCCAGGTTTTCGAAGCGCGTGTACTTGCCGATAAAGGCCAGGCGGATAAAACCGATCGGGCCGTTACGCTGCTTGCCGATGATGATTTCGGCGATGCCCTTGTGCTCGGTCTCGGGGTGATAGACCTCATCCCGGTACACGAACATGATCACGTCGGCGTCCTGCTCGATCGCTCCGGATTCGCGCAAGTCGGAGTTCACCGGGCGCTTGTTCGGGCGTTGTTCCAGGGAGCGGTTGAGCTGGGACAGGGCCACCACCGGGCAGTTGAATTCCTTGGCCAGGGCCTTGAGGGACCGGGAAATCTCGGAAATCTCGTTGGTCCGGCTGTCACCGCTGGAACCGGGGATCTGCATCAACTGCAGGTAGTCGATCATGATCAGGCCGATCTCGCCGTGCTCACGCACCAGGCGCCGGGTCCGCGCACGCATTTCCGACGGGCTGATACCGGCCGTATCGTCGATAAACAGCTTGCGGTCGTTGAGCAGGTTGACCGCCGAGGTCAGGCGGGGCCAGTCGTCGTCTTCCAGGCGACCGGCACGGACCTTGGTCTGGTCGATCCGGCCGAGGGAGGACAGCATACGCATGATCAGCGATTCGCCTGGCATCTCGAGGGAGTACACCAGCACCACCTTGTCGCTGCGCAGCACCGCGTTCTCCACCAGGTTCATGGCGAAGGTGGTCTTGCCCATGGACGGACGGCCGGCGACGATGATCAGGTCGGACGGTTGCAGGCCGCTGGTCTTCTCGTCGAGGTCGGTGTAGCCGGTGGACAGGCCGGTGATGGCGTTGTCGGTGTTGAACAGGGTATCGATCCGGTCGATGGCCTTGGTCAACAGGTCGTTGACGCTGACCGGGCCACCGGTCTTGGGCCGCGCTTCGGCGATCTGGAAAATCTGCCGCTCGGCCTCGTCGAGAATCTCCGCCGCGGTCCGCCCTTGCGGGTTGAACGCGGTGTCGGCGATTTCGGTGCTGATGCCGATCAATTGACGCAGGGTCGCCCGCTCGCGAACGATCGCGGCGTAGGCCTTGATGTTGGCCACCGACGGGATGTTCTTCGCCAGCTCAGTCAGATAGCCCAGGCCGCCGACCTGCGAGGTCTGCCCTTCCTTGTCCAACTGCTCGGCCAGGGTCACCACGTCGATCGGCATGCTCTGATCGGCCAGCTTGGCGATGGCACGGAAGATCAGGCGGTGGTCATGTCGATAGAAGTCGCCGTCCGAGACTTGATCGAGCACGCGCTCCCAGGCGTTGTTGTCCAGCATCAGACCACCGAGCACGGCCTGTTCGGCCTCGATGGAATGCGGCGGCACTTTCAGCGCGGCGGTTTGCAGATCGTATTGCTCGGGAGCGGAGATATCGTTCATGGCCACTTGGAATCAGGGAATTTGCAAAAGGGCGTTGCCCAAAAAACAAAGGGCACGACCTGAATGAACAGAGTCGTGCCCGATGTTAACCGTCTGGCGCGCAAGTCGCCAGACGATTGGGTACTGCTTAAGCAGCCACCACGACAACGCGTACGGTTGCTTCGACTTCGGCGTGCAGGTGCACGGCCACGTCGAATTCACCCACGTTGCGGATGGTGCCGTTCGGCAGACGAACTTCGCTTTTTGCCACTTCAACGCCGGAGGCGGTCAGGGCATCAGCGATGTCGTGGGTGCCGATCGAACCGAACAGCTTGCCTTCGTCACCGGCGGTGGCAGTGATGGTCACTTCCAGCTCAGCCAGTTGGGCGGCACGCGATTCAGCCGAAGCTTTCTTGTCTGCTGCGGCTTTTTCCAGCTCAGCACGACGCTCTTCGAACGCAGCCAGGTTGGCAGCGGTCGCAGCGGTGGCTTTGCCGAATGGCAGCAGGTAGTTACGACCGTAACCGGCCTTAACGTTTACCTTATCGCCCAGGTTGCCCAGGTTGGCGATTTTTTCCAGAAGGATCAGTTGCATGTGGAAATCCTCTTAACTTTTAACCTTCACCGTTCGCGGAACCGTTATCGGCATCTTTCGACGCCAGGCGTCCGCGAAAATCAATCAGGCTGTCGACAATGGCCAATACCATGAGCAACGGACCGAGCAAGTGCATGAATGGCACGAGCGTGACGTACATCCCCACCAGCCAGAAACTGGCCAGTTTCTTCTTCGCCACCAGCCCGTGAATCAGGGACAGGCCGGCGAAAACCAGCGGAACACTGCACAGCGGCAACAGAATCAATGCATGCAGGCCGATAAACGGCGCGACAAACATGATGGCCAGCAGCGACAGCGCCACCTTCCTGGGGATCCGGATTTCGCGAAACTCGCGTCCGAAACCACCGGGGTTGTACAACAACGCTTGCCAATAGCGCCCAAGAATCAGGCACATCACACTAAAGACCTGCAGCGAGATCGCCGTCGAGGTGATCAACAGGGGCACGGCCAGTGACGCGAGGAACGCTCGCTGATCTACCGACAACTTCTGGTAGACCTCACCGAGGGCCAGCGGCACGACTTGTTCAAACGTCTGCGCCAATCCTTCGATGAAGGGACTGAAAATCGTCCCCAGACTCACTGCACATACCAACCCTACTGCCATGCTGACCAGCAGCACGCGGTTCCAGGAGTAGCCGGCGCGTAAAACCAGCGCCAGGCTGCAAGACCCGAGCAGCACCAAAAGGGCCGTGGGGTCTTTCTGGATGTTGAAGTGCCAGAACAGCAGCACCGACAACACACCCAGACCAATGACGCCAAGGGCGTCCGAACCGCGCCGCAGGAGCACAAGGCACCCGGCGGCGGCACTCAACCAGAACAACAGCGGCAATGCCGCAGATCCGGCCACGACGAGCATGGCCTGCATACGTCCGCGCATGATGAAACCAGCTAAGGCGCGCATGCATTCAATCCTTTACTGCGTGTCGACTGCCCGGTCTCAGCGGCCGTGGCTGTCGGTGTAGGCCAGCAGGGCCAGGAAGCGGGCGCGCTTGATAGCGGTGGCCAGCTGACGCTGATAACGAGCTTTGGTACCGGTGATACGGCTTGGAACGATTTTGCCGGTTTCGGATACGTAGGCTTTCAGGGTGTTGAGATCTTTGTAATCGATCTCTTTCACGTCTTCAGCGGTGAAGCGGCAGAATTTACGACGACGGAAGAAACGTGCCATGTAATTGGCTCCTCAAAAGGTCCGTGGATTACTCGTCAGCGTTATCGCTGGCGTCGCTGTCATCACCCTCAACGCCATCGGCGTCGGAGTGCTCAGGACGGTCGCGACGCTCACGGCGCTCACTGCGGTTTTCTTCAGCCTTGAGCATCTCGGACTGGCCGGTAACGGCTTCGTCGCGACGGATGACCAGGTTACGGATCACAGCATCGTTGTAGCGGAAGTTGTCTTCCAGCTCGGCCAGGGCCTTGCCAGTGCATTCAACGTTCAGCATCACGTAGTGAGCCTTGTGAACATTGTTGATTGCATAGGCCAGTTGACGACGGCCCCAATCTTCCAGACGGTGGATTTTGCCGCCGTCTTCTTCGATCAGCTTGGTGTAACGCTCTACCATGCCGCCGACTTGTTCGCTTTGATCCGGGTGGACCAAAAAGATGATTTCGTAATGACGCATGAATGCTCCTTACGGGTTGTAGCCTGCCGCTCAAAAACGGTCAGACAAGGAGTGAATGACACTTGTGTGTCTTGCCTGGAGTAGGCACAGATGCGCCAGCCATCACGGCAAGGGGCGCAATTGTAGAGAAGGGGCGAGAGGGGCGCAAGACAATTGGTGATTATTTGAACAACATCACCACCCGATGCACGCCTGTCTATGTGGGCGCATGCAACCTTGTGGCGAGCGGGCTTGCCCGCGCCGGGGTGCGAAGCGCCCCTAAAACCGGCGAACTTGGTCTATCAGGCAGATCGAGATGGCCGGGTTTGCGACTGCTTCGCAGCCGAACGGGGGCAAGCCCCCTCGCCACAAGACCGCATGCGACCTCAAGGCCCCCATGCAACGGAGGCCAAGAGCGGATCAGGCCTTTTTGGTGGCGGCCTTGACGCTGCGCTGGCGCAGCGCTTCGAACAGGCACACACCGGTGGCCACGGAGACATTGAGGCTGCTGACGCTACCGGCCATCGGCAGGCGCACCAGGTAGTCGCAATGCTCGCGAGTCAGGCGACGCATGCCCTTGCCTTCGGCACCCATGATCAGGATGGTCGGGCCGGTCAGGTCCTGCTGGTACAACTCCTGCTCCGCCTCGCCCGCCGTACCGACAACCCACAGGCCACGCTGCTGGAGCTTTTCCAGGGTCCGCGCCAAGTTGGTCACCGCCACCAGCGGAATCACTTCCGCCGCGCCGCAAGCCACCTTGCGCACCGCCGGAGTCAGGGTCGCCGACTTGTCCTTGGGCACCACCACCGCCAACGCACCCGCCGCATCGGCAGTGCGCAGGCAAGCGCCAAGGTTGTGCGGATCGGTCACGCCGTCGAGCACCAGGATCAACGGCGCGCCTTCGGTGCGATCGAGCAGTTCGTCGAGCATTGCCTCACCCCAGACCTGGCTCGGACTCACGTCCGCGACCACGCCCTGGTGCACGCCTTCGACCCAGGCATCCATCTCGCGGCGCTCGGCCTGGCCGACGGACACGCGGTTTTCCGCGGCCAGGCCCAACAGCACCTGGACCCGCGGATCACTGCGGCCTTCGGCCAGCCAGATCTGCTTGACGCGTTTCGGGTGATGACGCAACAACGCCTCTACGGCATGTACGCCGTAGATTTTTTCCAACTGACTCATGACTTGCCCTTGGGTTTACGCGCCCCGCCGCTTTTCGCGGGACCAGCGCCCGCTTTTGGCGGGCCTTTACGATGCTTGCTCGGCTTTTCCGACGGCGCCCCGCGTGCGGGCTTTCCCTCGGTCTTGCCTTTACCGCCGTTCTTGGCTTCGGCCAACAACGCCTGCTTCATTTCGCGACTCTTGCGTACTTCGGCGTTTTTCGCCGCTGCATCGCTTGGGCGATAGGCATCGTCCGATTTCTTCGCGGTCGCACCACGGCGCCCGGCCCGGGCCGGCTCCGGGGCTTTCTCGACAGGTGCGGGAGCAGGAGCGGTGGCTTCAGTTCCACGCTTCTTGCGACCGATCGGTGCACTGAGGGTTTTCTCGGCCATTTCGAAGTCGATCTTGCGTTCGTCGAGGTCGACGCGCATGACCTTCACTTCCACCGTGTCGCCCAGACGGAAGCTGCGACCGGTACGCTCACCCGCCAGGCGGTGATGGACCGGATCGAAATGGTAGTAATCACCCGGCAAGGCGGTGACATGCACCAGGCCTTCGACGTAGATATCGGTCAGCTCGACAAACAGGCCGAAACCGGTCACGGCGGTAACCACACCCGGGAACGACTCGCCCACGCGGTCTTTCATGAACTCGCACTTGAGCCAGTTCACCACGTCGCGAGTGGCTTCGTCGGCGCGGCGCTCGCTCATCGAGCACTGTTCGCCCAACTGCTCCAGCGCCGCTTCGTCGTACGGATAGATCCGCGCCTTCGGAATGGTCATCGCGCCGGCACGACGCACGTGCGGCGTATCCTGCTTGGAGTGGATGACACTGCGGATCGCGCGGTGCGTCAGCAGGTCCGGGTAACGGCGGATCGGCGAGGTGAAGTGGGTGTAGGCCTCGTAATTCAGGCCGAAGTGGCCCTGATTATCGGCGCTGTACACCGCCTGGCTCAACGAGCGCAGCATCACGGTCTGGATCAGGTGGAAATCCGGGCGGCTCTGGATACTGGCCAGCAACGCCTGGTAATCCTTCGGCGACGGACCGTCCTTGCCTTTGTGCAGGGACAGGCCCAGCTCACCGAGGAAGGCGCGGAGTTTTTCCAGGCGCTCCGGCGGCGGACCGTCATGCACCCGGTACAGGGCCGGAATCTCGTGCTTCTTGAGGAACTCGGCGGTGGCCACGTTGGCCGCCAGCATGCATTCTTCGATCAGCTTGTGGGCGTCGTTGCGGGTAGTCGGACGGATTTCCGCGATCTTGCGCTCGGAACCGAAGATGATCCGCGTTTCCTGGGTTTCGAAGTCGATGGCGCCACGGGTATGACGGGCCGCCAGCAACACCTTGTACAGGGCGTAGAGCTGCTTGAGGTCCGGAACCACTTCCGAATACTCGCCGCGCAGCTTCTTCGCTTCGGTGGTCTTCGGTTGTTCCAGGATCGCGCTGACCTTGTTGTAGGTCAGGCGGGCATGGGAGTGGATCACCGCTTCGTAGAACACGTAGTCGGTCATCTGCCCGCTTTTGTTGATGGTCATCTCGCAGACCATCGCCAAGCGGTCGACATGCGGGTTCAGCGAGCACAGGCCGTTGGACAGCTGCTCCGGCAGCATCGGTACCACGCGCTCGGGGAAGTACACCGAGTTACCGCGGACCTGGGCTTCGGTGTCCAGCGCCGAACCGATCTTCACGTAGCTGGAAACGTCGGCAATCGCCACGTACAACTTCCAGCCGCCGGAGAACAGGCGCAGCTTGCCGGGCTTGGCTTCGCAGTAGACCGCATCGTCGAAGTCGCGGGCGTCTTCGCCGTCGATGGTGACGAACGGCAGATGGCGCAGGTCGATGCGCTTCTCTTTGTCCTTGTCCTCGACTTCCGGCTTGAGCTTCGCGGCTTCCTTGAGCACGGCCTCGGGCCAGACGTGGGGAATGTCGTAGGTGCGCAGCGCGACATCGATTTCCATGCCGGGCGCCATGTAGTTGCCCACCACTTCGATCACATCGCCCTGGGGCTGGAAGCGCGGCGTCGGCCAGTGGGTGATTTTCACCTCGACGAACTGACCGACACGGGCGTCGGCGTTGCGGCCCGGGGTCACCAGCACTTCCTGCTGGATCTTCGGATTGTCCGCGACCACGAAGCCGATGCCGCCTTCTTCGAAGTAACGCCCGACGATGCTCTCGTGAGCACGGGACACCACTTCGACGATCACGCCTTCACGGCGTCCACGCCGGTCCAGGCCGGAAACCCGTGCCAGGGCGCGGTCGCCATCGAACACCAGGCGCATTTGCGCCGGGCTCATGAACAGGTCGTCGCTGCCGTCGTCCGGGATCAGGAAGCCGAAGCCGTCACGGTGACCGGCGATGCGACCGAGGATCAGGTCGAGCTTGTCCACCGGCGCATAGGTGCCGCGGCGGGTGTAAATCAGTTGCGCATCGCGCTCCATGGCACGAAGGCGGCGGCGCAGAGCCTCGAGCTGATCCTCAGTGGTCAGGCCGAACTCGTCCACCAGCTCCTCGCGACTGGCCGGCGATCCACGCTCGGACAGGTGCGCCAGGATAAGCTCGCGGCTAGGAATGGGGTTTTCGTATTTTTCCGCTTCACGAGCGGCCTCGGGATCGAGGGACTGCCAATCGGCCATTAGATAAATTTCACCTTGTCTATATGCGGGTTAGTTTGGCATACGCGTATTGAAACGGGAAATTTCAGGCACACAGGCGGCCTTAAAACCCATTTGTCCGCGCGAAAAATGCCGGCTGATGCACATTGAAGCGTTTTTTTTGGTTTTTTTCATGACAGGGGTTTACAGTTAAAAGGCGCCTCCGTATAGTGCGCGCCATCGACGACGGAGACGTTGACGATACTGCCCAGATGGTGAAATTGGTAGACACGCCAGCTTCAGGTGCTGGTGACCGCAAGGTCGTGGAAGTTCGAGTCTTCTTCTGGGCACCAATTCAAATTTCAGGGTAACACTCTGGAATCTCACAAAAACCCGCGAAAGCGGGTTTTTGCGTTTCTGCCTCCCGTTATTTCCCGAGCTCATCGCGTCCCACCCTCACATGGGCCTGGCGAACGGAGGACTCGTGACTGAGATTTAATTAAAAGCAAAAACAGGGGTTTACAGATCAAAACGCTCTCCGTATAGTGCGCTCCATCAACGGCGTGCAACGCTGCTGATGCTGCCCAGATGGTGAAATTGGTAGACACGCCAGCTTCAGGTGCTGGTGACCGCAAGGTCGTGGAAGTTCGAGTCTTCTTCTGGGCACCAATTCAAGTTTCAGAGTATCACTCTGGAATCTCACAAAAACCCGCGAAAGCGGGTTTTTGCGTTTCTGGCCCTACCATTCAAAAACACCACAGATCTGTAGGAGCAGGGCTTGCCCGCGAAGAGGACCTTCTGATCGCCAAAGGCCCTGAGCCCGCCCCCAAATACGAGGTCGCCCGCGAAGCTTTCAACGGTCTTGAGGGCCCCTTCGCGGGCAAGCCCTGCTCCTACAAGGACCGCGTGCGGCCATTTACATCAGGTAATTTGTCAGGCCCGGAACTGCCCCAGGCTCGCCTTGAGCTGCCCTGCCAGGCTGTCCAGCACCTTGCCGCTGGCCGTGGTTTCCACCACCGCCTGCGCCGCACGCTCGGCCTGGGCATGGATCACCTCGACCCGCCCACGCACCGCATGCGCGCCCTCGGCCTGATGGGCCGCCGCCTTGGTCGCCAGGCCAATCGCCGCATGCACCTGCTCCACCGACGACTGCACGCTCTGCTGCAACTTCACACTGCTACGCAGCACCGCCAAACCTTCACTGGCCTGACGCCCCGCCTGACCAATGGCCGCCACGGCCTCCCGCGCGCCCTGCTGCAAGGCACCGATATGCGCCTGGATATCGCCGGTGGAGCTTTGCGTCTTGCTCGCCAAGGCCCGCACCTCATCCGCCACCACGGCAAACCCGCGACCGGTCTCACCCGCCCGCGCCGCCTCGATGGCCGCGTTCAGGGCCAACAGGTTGGTCTGCTCGGCAATCCCGTGAATCACCGTCAGCACCACTTCAATCTGTTCACTCTGCTGCGCCAGCCGCTCGATCACCTTGGAACCGGTGTCCACCTGCCCGGCCAGGGCTTCGATCAGATTGCCGACCTGGTTCGACGTCCGGGTGTTTTCATCGGTTGCCTGACGAATATCCACCACTTGCTTCAACGCCGCCTGCATCGCATGACTTTCGGTCTGCGCGTCATCGGCCATCTTCGACAATTCGCGCAAGCTCTGCGCCACTTCGTCACGCTGCAGATTCGCGGCGGCATCGGCACCCGCGTTGCGCAAGGTCATCTGGCCGATTTCCACTCCAGTGCGCTGGGCCACATCCCCCGCTTCCCTTACGATCGGCTGCAGCTTGTCGACAAAGCGGTTTACCGCCGAGGCCATGTCACCGATTTCATCATTGCTGTTGAGTTGCACGCGCTTGGTCAGGTCACCCTCTCCCGCCGCCAGGTCATTCAACGCCGCAATCAACAGATGCAGCTTGTTGACCACCCGCCGCCCGAGCACCACCGCCAGCAACAGCAGTACGCCAAGACCGACCAGGGCCAGGCCCATGCCGATCCGCCAGCGCAAGGTCTGCGCCGCATCCTGCACGGTTGCAGTGGTATTGGCCTGCATTTGCGAAGCCGTGGCCTGAGCCGATTGCAAGCGGGCCTGCATGGCCTTGGAACTGTCCGCCGACGCCCCTTGCAGACTGTCGCCCACCAGTTTGTCGCTGCTGGCGATCAAGGCAGTGAAACGCTGGTCCAGCGCCTTCAGCTCGGTCTCGACCGAGGCCGTGGAAACCCCCATCCGCACCTTGCCGATTTCCACTCCATTGGGGCTGATCGAGGCCTCGACGTAGTAGACCGATGGATCGCTCTTCGCCGCGTTGAGCACCTTGTCCAGCGCTCGCTCGCCCTCACCCTTGGCCAAAAGGGCCTGGTTGATCTGGTTTTCCCGATTCAGGTAGCGGGTCAGGTGTTCGCCGGTCGCATCGTCATAGACCACGAACAGGACATTCGGATTGCGCTGGGCGCGACGGGCGAATTCGGAAAGGGTTGGCACATCGTTATCCCACATGGCCCGCGGGGCCACGGAAGCCAATAGTTGCGCCATGTCGTTGGCCGAATCCTGAAGATCCTTCTCCAACGCCGTACGCAGCTGGGCCTGCTCATCCTTCAATCGCGAGGACAAGCCGCTGTTCAGACGCTGGCGCGTATTGACCGAAAGACTATCGAGACTCGATGTCACCTCTTTGCCCGCCTGCTCCAACTCGCCCGACAGCTTCTGGCTGTCGATACCCAGGCGAGCACCCAGGTCAGCCTCCAGCGCGGTGACCGTGCTTCGGGTCAGAGCGACCGCCACCAGCACCTGCACCAAAAGAGCGATACCCAGGGTAACGAACACAGGCCGCAATAGACGGCTTTGTAACAGTGAGAGAACGGCCGACACTGGAGATTCCTCGACTTTGGCGCCATTAATTTGATAGCACCCTTTTTAGAGGATAATCCCAGCAAGGCCCGTGCCGAACAACAGGCAGAAACGACAAAGGACCCCAAATGGGGTCCTTTGTGATCTACATCAACAGCTTATCAGGCGAACGGGTGACGCAGAACGATGGTTTCGTTGCGATCCGGCCCCGTCGAAATAATGTCGATCGGTGCACCGACCAACTCTTCGACGCGCTTGATGTAAGCCAGAGCCGCCGCCGGCAGCTCTTCCAGGGTCTTGGCGCCCAGGGTCGACTCGGTCCAGCCCGGCATTTCTTCGTACACCGGCTCCAGGCCGATATAGCTGTCGGCATCGGTCGGCGCATCGATGACCGCACCGTTTTCGTTCTTGTAACCCACGCAGATATTGATGGTTTCAAGACCGTCGAGCACGTCCAGCTTGGTCAGGCACAGGCCCGAGATGCTGTTGACGTCGATGGCGCGACGCAGGATCACGGCATCGAACCAGCCGCAACGACGGGCACGACCGGTGGTTGCACCGAACTCGTGGCCACGCTTGGCCAGGAAGGCGCCAACGTCATCGAACAGCTCAGTCGGGAACGGACCCGAACCGACACGGGTGGTGTAGGCCTTGGTGATGCCGAGGATGTAATCCAGGTACATCGGACCCACGCCCGAACCGGTGGCGATGCCGCCGGCGGTGGTGTTGGAGCTGGTGACGTACGGGTAGGTACCGTGGTCGATGTCCAGCAACGAACCCTGGGCGCCTTCGAACATGATGTCCTTGCCGGCACGACGCAGGTTGTGCAGCTCGGCGGTGACGTCGAGCATCATCGGCTTGAGCAGCTCGGCGTATTCCATGCACTCATCGAGCGTCTTCTGGAAGTCGATGGCCGGCTCTTTGTAGTAATTGACCAGCACGAAGTTGTGGTAGTCGAGCAACTCGCCCAGCTTCGCGGCAAAACGCTCGCGGTGGAACAGGTCACCGATACGCAGGCCGCGACGTGCGACCTTGTCTTCGTACGCCGGGCCGATGCCGCGACCGGTGGTACCGATCTTCAGCTCGCCACGGGCTTTCTCGCGCGCCTGGTCCAGGGCTACGTGATAGGACAGGATCAGCGGGCAGGACGGGCTGATACGCAGGCGCTCGCGCACCGGTACGCCTTTCTCTTCCAGCTTGGTGATTTCCCGCAGCAGGGCGTCCGGTGCAACCACCACGCCGTTGCCGATCAGGCACTGTACGCCTTCGCGCAGTACACCCGACGGGATCAGGTGCAGGACGGTTTTCTCGCCGTCGATCACCAGGGTGTGGCCAGCGTTGTGGCCACCTTGATAGCGCACCACGGCGGCAGCATGTTCGGTCAGCAGATCAACGATCTTGCCTTTGCCCTCATCACCCCACTGGGTGCCCAGGACTACGACATTCTTACCCATAACACTTGTCCTCATTCGCGCAAACTTGGTGCCGGCAGCCGCCGGCGGGAAAACTCAAGAAGCCAGCGGCAATACTTGCCAAAGCCCGTTCTGCTGAATCAATTGCCGGTCGCAGTCCGCTTCGCGGGCGGCGGCCAATGGTTGTCCGGGCAAGCCCTGGACCACACGCTGACCCTCGCCGCGCAACTGGCAAACCAACTGCCAGAGTGCCGCATCCGTGCTGTCGGGCATCCAGATACCGCCAGACGGTAGCTCGATCTCGGCACGCCCCAGGGTCACCAGGGTTTTCAAATCGGTGGAAAAGCCCGTCGCCGGACGTGCACGACCGAAGTCCGCGCCGATATCGTCATAGCGACCGCCCTGGGCGATGGCCTGGCCAACACCCGGCACGAACACCGCGAACACTACACCGGTGTGGTAGTGATAACCGCGCAGCTCGCCCAGGTCGAAATACAGCGGCAACTGCGGGAAGCGCGCGGACAACCGCTCGGCGATCGCCAGCAGATCATCCAGCGCCGCCGTCACCTGCTCCGGCGCACCGGCCAGGCGCTCACGCGCCGCCACCAGCACTTCGCGGCCGCCACACAGATCCACCAGTGCCCGCAGCATCGCGGCCAGATCGGCCGGCAAACCTTCGGTCAGCTGGATCACTTCATCGATTGCCTTGCGTTGCAGGGCATCGAACAACCGCTGCTCCACTTCACCGGACAAACCGGCGGCGCGAGCCAGGCCACGGTAGATACCGACGTGACCGAGGTCCATGTGCACATCCGGCACATCGGCCAGCTGCAGCATCGCCAGCATCAGGCTGATGACTTCGACGTCACTGCTCGGGCTGGCATCGCCGTACAACTCGGCGCCCAACTGGATCGGGCTGCGCGAGGACGACAGCGCCCGCGGCTGCGCATGCAGCACGCTGCCGGCGTAGCACAGACGGCTCGGGCCTTCGCGACGCAGGGTGTGGGCGTCGATACGCGCCACCTGCGGCGTGATGTCGGCGCGAAACCCCATCTGCCGGCCCGACTGCGGGTCGATCACCTTGAAGGTGCGCAGGTCCAGGTCCTGGCCGGCGCCGGTCAACAAGGATTCCAGATACTCGATATGCGGGGTGACAACGAACTCATAGCCCCAGCTCTGGAACAGATCCAACACCTGACGCCGCGCCACTTCGATGCGCGCCGCTTCAGGCGGCAGTACTTCTTCGATGCCATCTGGCAGGAGCCAGCGATCTACCGTTGCCATTAACGCCTTTCCCCTATGATCCGGGCAGCAAGCCCACAGGCGAGCCTTGAGTGAAGCAGAAAATGGTTAACACGCGCGCAAGAACGACGCGACGAACAGCCTGAAA
Source organism: Pseudomonas sp. QS1027 (assembly GCF_002814235.1). GTDB lineage: Bacteria > Pseudomonadota > Gammaproteobacteria > Pseudomonadales > Pseudomonadaceae > Aquipseudomonas. Next base: position 198,255 of record NZ_PHSU01000005.1, read on the forward strand.
CCGGCTTCGCCTACCACTTTCCTCGAAAAACCTGTCGGGTCGATCAACCCGCCGTCTGTCTATCAAACATACAGACGCAAAAAAGCCGGGAATTTCCCGGCTGCCGCATCATACACCCGTTTTCCGAAAGGATCACCCCGCCCGGCGTTTTAGCTGCCGGGCGGAGGGGCACGATGCGTCTTGGATCAGGGCTTGGCTTTTTCCAGGTAACGGAAGAAGTCGCTGCTCGGGTCCAGCACCAACACGTCGCTCTTGTCCGCAAAGCTTTCACGGTAGGCGCGCAGGCTACGGTAGAACGCGTAGAACTCCTGGTCCTGGCCGTAGGCCTTGGAATAGATCGCGGCGGCCTGGGCATCACCGTCACCGCGGGCCTCTTCCGACTGGCGATAGGCTTCGGCCAACAGCACACGGCGCTGGCGATCGGCGTCGGCACGGATGCCTTCGGCCAGTTCGTTACCCTTGGCGCGGTGCTCACGAGCCTCACGCTCACGCTCGGTGCTCATCCGCTCGAAGACGCTGCGGTTGACTTCCTTCGGCAGGTCGATGGCCTTGACCCGGACATCCACTACCTCGATACCCAGCTCCTTCTCGGCCATGCCATTCAGCGACGCAGTGATGTCAGCCATCAGCGCATCACGCTCGCCGGACACCACTTCATGCAGGGTGCGCTTACCGAACTGGTCACGCAGGCCCGACTCCAGACGCCGGGACAGACGCTCGTCGGCGATCTGCTTCAGACCGGAGGTCGCGGTGTAGAAACGCTCGGCGTCCTTGACCCGCCACTTGGCGTAGGCATCGACCATCACGGCTTTCTTTTCCAGGGTCAGGAAGCGCTGTGTCGGAGCATCCAGAGTCATCAGGCGGGCGTCGAACTTGCGCACCTGATTGACGTAGGGCAGCTTCACATGCAGGCCTGGCTGGACATCGGCCTCGACCACACGGCCGAATTGCAGCAGGACGGCCCGCTCGGTCTGCAACACAATGTAGAAGCAGTTCCAGGCAGCCACTGCCACGATGACCCCGAGGATCAGGGCGATCAGTGATTTATTGCTCATCAGCGGCTCTCCCGGGTGCGAGTGGGTTGCGGCTCGGTGATGTGTGGCGTGACGTCAGTGTTGCCACTGGCCATCGACCCCGTCACCTTGGCCGGCGTAGCGGCGCCGGAACCGCTCTGGATCATCTTGTCCAGCGGCAGGTAAAGCAGGTTGCTCTGGCCGTTCTTGTTACCGGTCACGAGTACCTTGCTGGTGTTACTGAAGACTTCCTGCATGGTGTCCAGGTATAGACGCTCACGGGTGACTTCCGGTGCCTTGCGGTACTCGGCCACCAGCTTGGTGAAGCGGTCGGCCTCACCCTTGGCGCGGGAAACCACTTCGTCGCGATAACCGTTGGCATCCTCGAGGATACGCTGGGCCTGGCCACGGGCTTCCGGCACCACGCCATTGGCATAACCTTCGGCCTGGTTGCGCGAACGCTGTTCGTCTTCACGAGCACGGATCACGTCGTCGAAGGCTTCCTGGACTTCACGCGGCGCGGCGGCGCTCTGGACGTTCACCTGGGTCACGGTGATGCCGGTGCGATAGGTGTCGAGGAAGCGTTGCAGGCGCTCCTTGATCTCGCTGGCCATCTGCACGCGCCCTTCGGTCAGCACCTGGTCCATCGCGGTGGAACCCACCACGTGGCGCAGGGCACTGTCAGTGGCCTGTTGCAGACTGATTTCCGGCTGGTCGACGTTCAGTACGAAGTCCTGCAGGTTGCTGATCTTGTACTGCACGGTCAGCGGCACTTCGACGATGTTCTCGTCTTCGGTCAGCATCTGGCCCTGCTTGGTGTACGCCCGCTCACGCGTGACGTTCTCCATGAACTTCTTGTCGATCGGCGGGAAATAGATGTTCAGGCCCGGCCCTACGGTTTCGTAGTACTTGCCGAAGCGCAGCACGACGGCCTGCTCCTGTTCATCAACGACGTAGACCGCGCTGTACAGCCACATGGCCGCGAGCACGACAAGGCCAATGCCGAGCAGGCCGAAACCGCCGCCCTTGCCACCGCCCGAACCGCCATCGTCACCGCGTTTCTTACCGCCACCGAACAGCCCGTTCAGGCTCTCCTGCAGCTTGCGGAAGGCTTCGTCGAGATCCGGTGGCCCCTTGCGGTCGCCGTTGTTACGGCGCTTGCCACCCCAAGGGTCCTGATTGTTCGAGTTGCCACCCGGCTCATTCCAAGCCATAGCGCTCTCCATCTGATAAAGCAAAGACGCGCCCGCGGCGCGCCGACCAATGCTACAGAATGCCTGTCAACGCGGTACAACCGCTTTCCCAGGCTTTTATTGCAAAGTGTGTTGTTCGATGAATTCCGGCGGCTGCATGCCTTCGCGCGAGACCACTCGATTGAGCTCGGCCCTGGGCAAACGGACGGACAGCAGGCAACTGCCTTCTTCGTCGTGTTCTTCCTTCTGCACTGCGCCCATCTCGAAGAACTGTGCACGCAGTCGAGCAAAACGTTGCGGCAAGCGCAAGGTGCCGACGAACAAATCGTTGCCCAGCAACTCGGCAATCGCCTGTTCAAGCAGTTCCAGGCCCTGCCCATCCCGGGCGCTGAGCCAGACCCGCTGCGGCCTGCCGTCTTCGCCACGCTGGATCTGCGGCTCGACACCCTCGAGCAGATCGAGTTTGTTGTAGACCTCCAGGATCGGCAGGTCCTGGGCCCCGATCTCGCCGAGTACCACCATGACCTGCTCGATCTGCAGCATCCGGTCCGGTTCCGCGGCGTCGATCACGTGCAGCAGCAGGTCGGAGTTGCTGGACTCCTCGAGCGTAGCCCGGAAAGCCTCGACCAGCTTGTGCGGCAGGTGGCGGATAAAACCCACGGTGTCGGCGAGCACGATCGGCCCGAGGTCGGCGAGATCGAGACGGCGCAGGGTCGGGTCGAGGGTGGCGAACAACTGGTCCGCCGCGTACACGTCGGACTGGGTGACCGCATTGAACAGTGTCGACTTGCCGGCGTTGGTGTAGCCCACCAGCGACACGGTCGGGATATCGGCCCGCTTGCGCCCGCGACGAGACTGCTCGCGCTGGCTGCGGACCTTTTCCAGGCGCCCCTTGATCTGCCGCAGGCGTACCCGCAGCAGTCGCCGGTCGGTTTCCAGCTGGGTTTCACCCGGACCGCGCAGGCCAATACCGCCTTTCTGCCGCTCAAGGTGAGTCCAGCCGCGGACCAACCGCGTACTCATGTGCTCAAGCTGGGCCAGTTCGACCTGGAGCTTGCCTTCATGGGTGCGGGCGCGCTGGGCGAAAATATCGAGAATCAGGCCCGTGCGATCCAGCACGCGACACTCGAAGACGCGTTCGAGGTTACGTTCCTGGCTGGGCGTGAGGATGTGATTGAAAATCACGATATCGACCTGTTCGGCCTTGACCAGGTCGCGAAGCTCCTCGACCTTGCCAGTGCCAATCAGATATTTGGCGGTTGGCCGATGACGCGGCACGTTGAAAAACGCGACGGTCTCGGCACCTGCCGATACTGCCAACTCCTGAAACTCCTGCGGATCTTCGCGCGCCTCAGGGTCCTGACCTTCCAAGTGAACGAGAATGGTCCGTTCACCACCACCGTGGCGCTCAAAGAACAAAGGAGACTCCTATCAGGCGTTACCCGGCTCAGCGTCACCCTGTTCGGTTTCGGTTGCGCTAGGCAGACGAATCGGACGAACCGGCACCACTGTCGAGATAGCGTGCTTGTAGACCATCTGGCTGACGGTGTTCTTCAGCAGGATCACGAACTGGTCGAAGGATTCGATCGTGCCTTGCAGTTTGATACCGTTGACCAGATAGATGGAAACCCCAACCTTCTCTTTACGCAAGGTATTCAAGTAAGGGTCTTGTAGCGAATGCCCTTTTGACATGTGCCGCACTCCTTTAAGGATCAATAATAAAAAATGGGTAAATGGATGGCTTGTACCGCCTTTCCCCCAAGGATAGACGGCAATTGCAAGGACTCAGCCCAATATGGAGATCGTCCCAAGGTATTTCAAGGCGCGTGGCAGATTGTCGCAATCCAGGCTGTCCAGCCAGTGCAGATCCGTCCAGCTGCGCAACCAGGTGAACTGGCGCTTTGCCAACTGGCGCGTGGCAATGATGCCGCGCTCCTGCATTTCGGCTGACGTCAGCTTGCCCTCCAGGTGTTCCCAGACTTGCCTGTAACCTACAGCACGTATAGACGGCAACCCGACATGAAGGTCACCTCTCCTACGCAGAGCTACGACCTCGTCTACGAACCCCTGTTCCAGCATTTGTGTGAATCTTTGTGCAATTCGGTCGTGCAGGACCTGACGATTCGCCGGAGCGATGGCCAGGTTGGCAACAGTATAGGGCAATTGCGGCCGTCCCGAAGCGGCTGCGTCAGTACTTTGCGCAGATTGTCGCTCGCGGTGGGCGGTCATGCTCGATCCGCTGACCCGATAGACTTCCAGTGCCCGACTCAGGCGCTGGGGGTCATTGGGGTGGATGCGCGCCGCCGAGACCGGGTCGACGACCGCCAACTGGTCGTGCAAGGCCTGCCAGCCCAGGCGCGTGGCCTCTTCCTCGATTTCGGCACGGATCTGCGGATCGGCCGCCGGCATCTCCGCCAGGCCCTCCAGTAAAGCCTTGTAATAAAGCATGGTGCCGCCCACCAGCAGCGGAATCTTGCCCCGCGCGGTGATCTCGGCCATGGCCACCAGGGCGTCGCTGCGAAATTCGGCGGCGGAATAGCTCTGTGCCGGGTCGAGGATATCGATCAATCGATGCGGGAACTGTGCCAACAGCGCTTTCGAGGGCTTGGCCGTGCCGATGTCCATGTCCCGGTAAACCAGGGCAGAGTCGACGCTGATCAGCTCGCACGGCAGCACCTTGGTCAGCTCGATGGCCAGGTCGGTCTTGCCCGCCGCCGTGGGGCCCATCAGGAAGATGGCCGGCGGTAATGCCTTGGAAGCCGTCATCAGCGACCGCGCAAGAACAGTTTGTCCAGATCATCCAGCCCGAGCTGGGTCCAGGTGGGCCGACCGTGGTTGCACTGGCCGCTGCGCTCGGTGTTTTCCATATCCCGCAGCAAACCGTTCATTTCCGCCAGGGCCAGGCGCCGGTTGGCGCGAATCGCGCCGTGGCAGGCCATGGTCCCGAGCAACTCGTTCAGGTGCGCCTGGATCCGGTCGCTGGTGCCGTATTCCATCAGGTCGGCCAGGACATCCTGGACCAGGCGATTGGCCTCGGCCTGCTTGAGCAAGGCCGGAATCTGCCGGATCGCCAGGGTTTCCGGGCCCAGGCGCTGCAATTCGAAGCCCAGGCGCTGGAACCAGCTGACATGTTCTTCGGCGCAATCGGCTTCGCGCTGGCTGACCGCCAGGGATTCGGGCACCAGCAGCGGCTGGCCGCTCAGGCCTTCGCTGGCCATGGCGATTTTCAGGCGCTCGTACATGATCCGCTCATGGGCGGCGTGCATATCCACCAGCACCAGGCCCTGGGCGTTTTCGCTGAGGATATAGATGCCCTTGAGCTGCGCCAGCGCATAACCCAGCGGCGGCACATCGCCCTGGCTGTCGGGCAGGGTCGGCGATGCCACCGCGTCGGGCAGTGGTGCAAAAAACTCGCGGTAGACGCCCTGGGCCTCGGCGGCGGGCGGCATCTGGGTGGATTGCGGGCGGTACTGATATTGATAACCGGCACCGGAACCCGATCCGGCCGCCGGCGTAAACGCGGATGACGGCTGCGACTGGGGCTGTTCCAGCAGATTGGCCGCCAGGCGCATTTCGCCCTGGGGACCGAACTCGCCGGCTTCGATCCCTGTCGGCCGGACCATGCCGGCTACCGTGGCGGGCGCGGCCAGGTGATCTTCCGGGCGCACGTCGCCCAGGGCGCGGTGCAGGGTGCCGTAGAGGAAGTCGTGGACCATGCGCCCGTCACGGAACCGCACTTCGTGCTTGGTCGGGTGCACGTTGACGTCCACCACCGCCGGATCGACCTCGAAAAACAGCACGAAAGTCGGGTGCCGGCCGTTGAACAGCACGTCACGATAGGCCTGGCGCACCGCATGGGCCACCAGCTTGTCGCGTACCGCGCGGCCGTTCACATAGAAATACTGCAAATCCGCCTGGCTGCGGGAGAATGTCGGCAAACCGACCCAACCCCACAGGTGCAGGCCGTTGCGCTCCACTTCGATGGGCAGGGCCTGTTCGAGGAAACCCGCACCGCAGACCGCCGCCACGCGCCGGGCACGGGCCGCATCGTCATGGGCCTCGTGCAGGCTGAGAATGCTCTTGCCGTTATGGCGCAGATGAAAAGCCACATCGAAGCGGGCCAGGGCCAGGCGCTTGATCACTTCCTGCAGGTGATCGAACTCGGTCTTCTCGGCCTTGAGGAACTTGCGCCGCGCCGGAGTATTGAAAAACAGGTCACGGACTTCCACCGAAGTGCCCACCGGATGAGCCGCCGGCTGCACCCGCGCGTCCATGTCACGGCCTTCGGTTTCCACCTGCCAGGCCTGGTCGGCGTCGCGGGTGCGGGAAGTCAGGGTCAGGCGCGCGACGGAACTGATGGAGGCCAGGGCCTCGCCACGGAAACCGAGGCTCATCACCCGTTCCAGGTCTTCCAGGTCGCGAATCTTGCTGGTGGCGTGGCGCGCCAGGGCCAACGGCAGGTCGTCGGCGGAGATCCCACTGCCATCGTCGCGCACCCGCAGCAGCTTGACGCCGGCCTGCTCGACATCCACATCGATGCGCTTGGCACCGGAGTCCAGGCTGTTTTCCAACAGTTCCTTGATCACCGAGGCCGGGCGCTCGACCACCTCGCCGGCGGCAATCTGGTTCGCCAGCCGCGGGCTGAGCAGTTCGATGCGGGCGCTGCCGTTCAAGGCTTCACTCATTGTTTGGCCGCCAGTTCCGCACCCGGAATCGTCAGGTTCTGCCCGACTTTCAGCTCATCGCTGGTCAGGTTGTTGGCGCTGCGCAGGGTCGACGCCGAGACCTGGTAGCGCACGGCGAGCATGGCCAGGGTCTCGCCCGGCGCCACGCGATGGTCACGCGGGCCCTCGGCGATCTTGCCGGAGTCCCTTAGCCAGGCGATATAAGTGCCCGGTGGCGGGTTCTGCTGGAAGAACTGGCGGATACCGGCGCTGATGGAGCGCGCCAGGGCCTGCTGGTGATTCGCGGAGGCCAGCTTGGACGCTTCGTTGGAGTTGGAGATAAACCCGGTCTCCACCAGGATCGACGGAATATCCGGCGACTTCAGCACCATGAACCCGGCCTGCTCGACGCGCTGCTTGTGCAGCGGAGTAACCCGGCCGATGTTGCTCAGGACCTTCTGGCCGACGTTCAGGCTGGAGGTCAGCGAAGCGGTCATGGACAGGTCGAGCAAGACGCCAGCGAGCATCTTGTCCTTGTCATCGAGGCTGACGTTGCCGGCGCCACCGATCAGGTCGGAACGGTTTTCACTGTCCGCCAGCCAGCGGGCGGTCTCGGAGGTGGCACCGCGATCGGACAAGGCGAACACCGAGGCTCCGAAGGCCGCGGCGGACGGGGCGGCGTCGGCGTGAATCGAGACGAACAGGTCGGCGCCTTTCTTGCGGGCGATCTCGGTACGGCCGCGCAGCGGGATAAAGTAGTCGCCGGTACGGGTCAGCTCGGCGCGATAGCCTTTCTGGCCATTGACCTGGCGTTGCAGTTCGCGGGCGATGGCCAGCACCACGTCTTTCTCGTGCTGGCCACGGGAGCCGGAGGCCCCCGGGTCTTCGCCGCCGTGGCCGGCGTCGATCACCACAATGATGTCACGCTTGCCCGCCGGGGCCGGTGGCAGCTTGATCGCCGGCTCCGTCGGGGTGACCGGGACCGCCGGCACGGTGGCCACGGCAGGGGTCGGCGCGGCTGGAGGCGCGGCATCGGCAGGGTTGTCGAACAGGTCGACCACCAGGCGGTTGCCATACTGCGCGTTCGGCGCCAGGACGAAGCTTTTCGGGGTGACCGCCTTTTTCAGGTCGACCACCACGCGCAAATCGGTCGGCGTACGCTGGGCGGCACGCACGCTGTTGATCGGGGTGTTGGCGGTTGGCACATTCAGCGGGCCGCCCAGGGTCGCGCCATTGATATCGATCACCAGCCGATCCGGGGAGGTCAGGGTGAAGACACTGTGCTGCACCGGGCCGGACAGGTCGAATACCAGGCGCGTGTTGTCCGGGGCCCGCCACAGGCGAACACTCTTGACCTGTGTCGCCGCAACGGCGTCAACGGCCAGTGCCGCCAGCAACAATCCCACGACAGCAACCAACGCGCGAATGCGCATACCAAACCCCATCATTTATTTGATTTCCAATGCCAGATCGGCACACCAGGAGTCACCTCGGGCGCCCTGGGACAACAGATACAGCGAACGACCGCCATTATGCGGGCTAATGGTAATGGTCAGGTCGGGCTTTGGCAAAAAGCCCTCGCCCCGCTGCGGCCACTCCACCAGGCACAGGGCTTCGCCATCGAAATAGTCGCGAATGCCCATGTATTCCAGCTCTTCCGGGTCGACCAGGCGATACAGATCGAAATGGAAGGCACGGATATCACCGATTTCGTACGGCTCAACCAGGGTAAACGTCGGGCTTTTCACCGCGCCGGCATGGCCGAGGCCACGAATGATGCCCCGGGACAGGGTGGTCTTGCCGGCGCCGAGATCGCCTTCGAGGAAAATCACCCCGACGCCACGGGTTACTTCGGCGATTGTCCGGCCGAAGGCGACCATGGCCTCTTCATCCGGCAGTTGAAGAGTTAGTTCAGACACGGTGATTGCTCCTCCAGCAACTGTCGAATGACTGGGATCAGATCGCTGGCCGCCAGTCCACGGCCGTTTTTTCCCAACTGCTCGCCAGCGCTGGCATGCAGCCAGACCGCCAGGCAGGTGGCTTCGTAAGCAGGCAGGCCCTGGGCCCGCAGGGCACCGAGCAACCCGGACAGGACATCGCCCAGCCCGGCCGTGGCCATGGCCGGATGGCCGCGCTCGCAGATCGACAAGCGCCCGTCCGGCGCGGCGACCAGGCTGCCCGCGCCCTTGAGCACGCAGACCGCCTGGTACTGCTGGGCCAGTCGGCGCGCGGCGGCGGGACGATCCGCCTGTACAGCCGCCGTGGAAATCCCCAGCAAACGTGCCGCCTCGCCAGGATGCGGAGTGATCACGCTGTCTGTCGGCAGCATGAAGCCACCCGCCGTCAGCAGGTTCAAGGCGTCGGCATCCCAGATTTGCGGCAAGCCGGCATTGGCCGCCAGCGACAACAGGCTGCGGCTCCAGGCGGATTGGCCGAGTCCCGGGCCGACCACCAGTACGCTGGACTGGGCCAGCAGCGTCATCAGTTGATTGGCCGACTCGATCCCCAGTGCCATCACTTCCGGCAGCCGAGCCAGGGACGCCGCCACATGCTCCGGACGGGTCGCCAGGGACACAAGACCGGCACCATTGCGCAAGGCCGCTTCGGCACTGAGCAGGATCGCGCCGCCAAAACCCCGGTCGCCGCCGATCAATAGCACATGGCCGAACAACCCCTTGTGGGCATCCAGTTCTCGTGCGGGAAGGCTCGGCAGCGTGGCGAGGGTCAATGACTGAATATCGGAAAAAAGCGGTTTGGTCTGCGGCATGCGTCGTCGAGCTCTGATGTCTGGCAGAATTATACGCACCAAAGCCTAGGTTTCTCCTGTCTCATGCCTGTAATTAGCGTCGACCTCCCCGCCCTCGCCCAATCCATCAAGGAATGGGGCCGTGAACTGGGCTTTCAGCAAGTCGGCATCGCCGGTCTCGAGCTGGGCGAGCATGAACAGCACCTGCAACGCTGGCTCGACGCCGGCTATCACGGTGACATGGAGTACATGGGTGCCCACGGCAGCAAACGCTCGCATCCCGACGAGCTGGTGCCCGGGACATTGCGAGTGGTGTCGTTGCGCATGGACTACCTGCCGGGGGACACGCAGATGGCCCAGCGCCTGGGGCAACCGGAAAAGGCCTATGTCTCGCGCTACGCACTGGGCCGTGACTATCACAAGCTGATCCGCAAACGCCTGCAACAGCTCGCCGAGCGTATCCAGCAGGTTATCGGGCCCTTTGGTTATCGCGCCTTCGTCGACAGCGCCCCGGTACTGGAAAAGGCCATCGCCGAACAGGCCGGGCTCGGCTGGATCGGCAAGAACACCCTGGTGCTCAACCGCAAGGCCGGCAGCTACTTCTTTCTCGGCGAGCTGTTCGTCGACCTGCCGCTGCCGGTGGACGCCCCCCACGCCACGGAGCATTGCGGGCGCTGCACGGCGTGCATGGATATCTGCCCGACGGCGGCGTTTGTCGGGCCTTATGTGCTGGACGCCCGGCGCTGTATCTCGTACCTGACCATCGAGCTGAAAACCGCGATCCCGGAAGAGTTGCGGCCGCTGATCGGAAATCGGGTGTTCGGCTGCGACGATTGCCAGATGGTCTGCCCATGGAACCGTTTCGCCCGTCCGTCCGCTGAGGGCGACTTCAAGCCCCGGCACAGCCTGGACAATGCCGGGCTGGCCGAGCTGTTCCTGTGGGACGAAGAGACCTTCCTGAAAAACACCGAGGGCTCGCCGCTGCGCCGGGCCGGTTATGAGCGCTGGCTACGCAACCTGGCGGTCGGACTGGGGAATGCACCATCGACGATTCCGGTGCTTGAAGCGCTCAATACCCGCCTGGACTACCCATCGGAATTGGTCCAGGAGCATGTGCAATGGGCGCTGCGTCAACACGCCGAACGCAGCGCCCTGCGTCCAGTCCCGCTCTGACCCAGAGATTCAAACAGAAACCGCAAAACCACTGACCGGCGCCTGTATCTCAATCTCGCAACGGCGGACCTCCCGCCTCAACAGCAGCAGTGAACGTCCCGTCGAATTCCTCAGCGTTACCCGTGAGCCTTCCCCCAGCACCGCCATCACGGGATGCGTTTCTCCGCTCTTGAACTGGATATAGGCCGGCAATTGAACGGTACGCACCACCTGTTCCAGCGCGCAGGCGCTGTGGCCATCAGCGCTCACCAGGTCGAGCCTGAATGTGCTCTTGTCCTTGAACTTGACGACCTCCAGCGAGGACAGGGACAAGTCCAACTCCGCCAGCGTCTGGCGGGCATCCCCCTGGCCGGACAGGTCCAGGCTCACTTGAGGCAAGCGCTGGAACGCCCCCTCGGGCACCACCAATTCCGTTCGGCTGCCAAAGTTCGAATCAAAGTCTTTTGATGTCAGGACGCTTTTCTTGAACTGCAGGGTGTAGGCAGTCTCGGGATGCAGCCGGACCTGATATTTGTTGAGGGCCTGCGCCTGCGGCGACTCTCCCGCCGCCCAACCGAACGGATTGGCTTCCAGCAGCAGATGAGGCGTGGCACCGAACAGCAGGATCGTCGGTAGAGGACCAAAATCCAGCACCTGCAGCCGGGTGCTCGGGGTGGAGGGCATGGTCACCATCAGCTTGCGCTCCCGCCCCCGACGGGCTTCCCGGCGACGCAGGTACCACCCCTTGTGGACCTGCTCGGTCTTTTCCTTGTCCTTGGCGTCCGACCAAGCGGCCAAATCATCCGGGCCAAGCCCTGACGGCGACAACGTATAACCCCTGGGTTGCTGGCGAACACTGGTGTCCTGGCTAACCGCACCAATGTCCTTGAGCGGATTGGTCTGATCGTTATCGTCCGCATCATTGATCATCGGCGTCAGAAGAAGATCGACGCCCTCTTCCCGCAAGCCGCTGAACAGTTGATCCGCCGCCTGGCGCATCTGCTGCTGGGTCAGGATCCCCGGCAGAGTCGAAGCGCCGAACAGATTGCTGAAGAACAGACCCACT
>NZ_PHSU01000050.1 GCF_002814235.1 Pseudomonas sp. QS1027
TCGCCAGCAAGCCGGCTTGTGTCTGGCGTCAGGGTTAGACTGGTGGTGAGAGCGGTGAGTGGCAAGCTGAATGCCGGCAGTGCTTAAAGCACGTGTAGGAGCTCATGCTGCCACTCACCCCTCCGCCCTGGTTATTGAGCCCGAACAGTTGAACGAGCCCACCTCGAACAGTTACAAGCGTGGGCCCAGCCAGAGCGCTCTCACCTTGAGTGTAAGAGGATTTGGCCATGCTTACCTGTGCCGGCATCGATGTTTCTAAAGACGTCCTGCAGATCGAACTTGATCCACAAGGGATGGGGGCGGTTTTCCCCAATGACATCAATGACTTCTCGAAGATGGTTGATTGGCTGAAGTGCCATCAAGTCAGTCGCGCATTGCTGGAGGCGACCGGCGGCTACGAGCGAAGAGCCATGAAAGCACTCCAGGCGGCAGGTTTCGAAGTCCTGCGGGTCAACCCTTGCCGAGCTAAAAGCTTTTCCAAGGCCATGGGGCTGCATGCCAAAACTGATCCGATAGATGCGCGTCTTCTCGCGCAGTTTGCAGCGGTTATCCAATCTCCCGAAAGCCGAATCACAAATGCCGAGCAGGACAACCTGCGTGCATTGGTACAACAGCGGGAAAATTTTGTTCAGCAGAGAGATGACGACAAACGGCGACTGAAAACGACCGTTTCTGAGATCGTGAAACCCGCGTTGCAGAGCCATATCGACTATTTACGCAAGGCCATAAAGTCGATAGAAAAACTGATGGGACAAAGTGCTGAACAGCTGGACGGCGAGAAAGTGGCCCGTCTGTGCTCGGTCAAAGGCATAGGGCTCGTTACGGCAGCCAGCCTAATGTCCTACCTCCCCGAGTTGGGCGAGGTGGGCAGGCACGAGATCGCCGCATTAGCAGGTGTAGCCCCCTACAACGACGACAGCGGCAAGCATAAAGGTAAGCGTCACATCAGCGGTGGACGGTTTGCTGTGAGGCGCTCGTTGTACATGGCCAGCTGGATCGTCATTCGGTATCAGCCGGAATTTAATGCCCGATACAAGGCGTTACGCGACAAAGGCAAATGCGCCAAAGTGGCACTCATCGCCTGCATGCGAGTCTTGCTGATCCGCTTGAACGCGATGATCCGTGACGGTTCTGAATGGAAAGAACACATCGCCTAATGTGGCTGCGGTTGTTTCCCTAAGAAACTGCATGGCCTAGAGCTGTGGGAGCTTGACCGTCCTTTGAAATGATTTTCAAAAAAACGGTCAAGACAGTTGCTCCTACA
>NZ_PHSU01000051.1 GCF_002814235.1 Pseudomonas sp. QS1027
TGCGCATCGAAGACCGCAGCGGCGCCGAGCAGATCGCCCTGCGCGCCCAGCGCGACTTCACCGTGCATGCACTGAACGACCAGCGGCTCCAGGTGGATCGCCAACGCAGCGTGCAGGTCGGAGGCGACTCACGCCATGAACTGCAAGGTGAAGAACAGCGCATCACCCATGGCAACCGCCTGACCGAACTCCGGCAGGACGACCATCTGACCGTCAACGGCGAGCAACACGTACAAACTGAGAGTCACCTGTTGCGAGCGACGCGAGATATCCACCTGAGTGCCGGGGAGAACGTGGTGATCGACGCCGGCAGCAGCCTGACACTCAGGGCCGGCGGGCACTGGTTGACCCTCAATCCAGCGGGCATTTTCAGCAGCACGGAGATCACGGTCGGACGCCATCCGGTTTCCGGCAACCGGGCAACGCCGTTGCTACCGGGCCTGCAAACTCATGTGGCAGAAACGCCCGACCCACTGCTGGCGCAACAGCTCGCCGACACCACCCGCGCCATCGTCGAGCTGTGCCAGAAGCCCAAGGGCGGCACGCCACAAGACTGTCCCCGTCAGGACTGTCCTTGCCGAGCCGCTCAGAAGGAACGCGCCCGATGAACACCTGGTTGCTTTTGGAACATACCGAGGCGCTGCGCCCGCAGCTTTACCGACAGGTCAGGCAACCCCCCCCGATACGCCTGTTCGATTCGACCGAAGTCGCCCTATACAGGGAACAAAGCCCTCTGTTGATCGAGGCAGCGAGGTCTTCCGTTCTTTTCGCCGCTGTGCGAAGCACTCCCGAACACTGGCCCGGACTTATTATCGACAGTGCTGTACCCAACGAGCAGTTGCTTGCCCACTTGCGTCATCGGTTGTTTATCCGTTTCGGCCCGGACAATCGCAGAGGGCTCTTGCGTTATTGGTCGCCGAGCAGTGCCAGTTATTTTTTTCCGGCCTGTCCTTCCGAGAACCTGGGACTTTGGCTCGGGCCTATCAGCCACCTGAGCTGGTACGGGGCCACCTGGCCCGGGATCGCCAAAGCGCAGCGGCGCTGGCATGACCTGCCAAACCAGCAAGCCGCGACCTGGCAGCCCGAGGCGAACCTCCCCTCCTTCGCCCTCAGCGCCGAGCTTGAACAAGCCCTCAAGCGCCAACGCCTGGAATGCCAGGCGTTTCACGACGCCACTTCTTTTCCCCAGCCAAGACAGGTGCAGCCATGACCCGGTCCTCCAATGACCTGACCGACGGCCCGGCCTGCGAATCCCAGGCCTTTATCGTCCAGGTCATCGGC
>NZ_PHSU01000052.1 GCF_002814235.1 Pseudomonas sp. QS1027
AGTGGGTCTGTTCTTCAGCAACCTGTTCGGCGCCTCGACGCTGCCGGGGATCCTGACCCAGCAGCAAATGCGCCAGGCGGCGGATCGACTGTTCGAGGGGAATGCTGATCACACGCAAGGTGCCATCAGCAGCGGCTTGCAGGAAGAGGGCATCGATCTGTTGCTGACGCCGATGATCAATGACGCGGACGATAACGATCAGACCAACCGGCTCAAGGACATCGGGATGGTGAGCCAGGACACCAGCGTTCGCCAGCAGCCCAGGGGTTATACGTTGTCGCCACTGGGGCTGAGCCCGGATGACTTGACGTCCTGGGCGGACGCCAAGGACAAGGAGAAGACCGAGCAGGTCCGCAAGGGCTGGTACCTGCGTCGCCGGGAAGCCCGCCGGGGGCAGGAGCGCAAGCTGATGGTGACCATGCCCTCCACCCCGAGCACCCGGCTGCAGGTGCTGGACTTTGGTCCTATACCGACGATCCTGCTGTTTGGTGCCACGCCTCATCTGCTGCTGGAAGCCAATCCGTTCGGTTGGGCGGCGGGAGAGTCGCCGCAGGCGCAGGCCCTCAACAAATACCAGGTCCGGCTGCATCCCGAGACTGCCTACACCCTGCAGTTCAAGAAAAGCGTCCTGACATCAAAAGACTTTGATTCGAACTTTGGCAGCCGAACGGAATTGGTGGTGCCCGAGGGGGCGTTCCAGCGCTTGCCTCAAGTGAGCCTGGACCTGTCCGGCCAGGAGGATGCCCGCCAGACGCTAGCGGAGTTGGACTTGTCCCTGTCCTCGCTGGAGGTCGTCAAGTTCAAGGACAAGAGCACGTTCAGGCTCGACCTGGTGAGCGCTGATGGCCACAGCGCCTGCGCGCTGGAACAGGTGGTGCGCACCGTTCAATTGCCGGCCTATATCCAGTTCAAGAGCGGAGAAACCCACCCCGTGATGGCGGTGCTGGGGGAAGGCTCGCGGGTAACGCTGAGGAATTCGACGGGACGTTCACTGCTGCTGTTGAGGCGGGAGGTCCGCCGTTGCGAGATTGAGATACAGGCGCCGGTCAGCGGTTTTGCGATTTCCGTTTAGTTATAAATAAAGTTGAAGCACTTTAAGGGAATATAAGTGATGAGTGACAGGAAAGTAGTAAAGATCACCGGGCATGCGCTCGAAACGGACTCCAGACTGGACAAGGTCGAGTTGATTCTGACGGATACCTCGCTGCGGTATTATGATCTCACCACCCGACTGGACCCGCGGGTGACGCCCGTCAAGAAACAATCATTTAACGTGGAGGATCGTGAACAGGCCAAACTGCGTGTGTCGTTGGAAGGCAATTTTTTTGTCAGCGAAGTCAAAGACGATGAATTGATTTTAAGAAAAAACATAGAAAGTAATTTAAAGCTCATTCTGCAAAACCAGACCATTACCTTGAATCCCGATCTCTATTATGGGAGTCGTTTATATAACGTCCTGGAAATGGATTTGCCGGAACTGCTGGTTCCAGGGAATAACCAGCCGGTGATGCTGGGGAGCGCCGCCAGCCGGCCCTATGACTCGACAGCGCTTGTCTTCAATGCAGAGAAGGAGGCGGATCTCGACCGGTATCCGGGTGATACACTTATCAATTACGAAATCAAGCTGACCCGGCATGACGGACAGCCGACGAACCCGACAAGGGGGTATCTGAGCTTTGAGGAGATAAAGAAGACGAAATCGAGAGGTTTCGTGCTGCTGCCGAGTGTACCAACGTCAGCATTCAATTTGAGTTCCCTGCAGTTTTCCTATCGTATTACGACGCGCGGGGGCGCTCGGCTAGACACTATCGAGGATGAAAAAAAAGATTTTCTGCAGGTCAGGGTCAACGCTTCGAGTCATCAACTCATCGATATGAAGGCGATCAATAAAACCCATACTCTCGATTTTCTGGAGATGAAATGTTTACTGAATGGCCCGGACCTGTTCAAGTACCTGGATGTTGCCTTTCCTCGGCACAGGGTCTTTTATGATTCAGGGAGTGAGGTGACCTATAACAGTGTTCACCACCTCGATCTTTCTACGTCGGTTAAAAAAATAGAGCATGGACTGCTGATTGATATGGCGTCGCTGGCGTCGGGCACTTATCTTGATCAGAAATCTTTTTTGCGCATGCAGGGATTGGCCTATTTTGAGCAGGCGCCGCCGGAAGTGGTCAATTTTTCGTATGAGATGCTCGACACGGATTATCAGCCGTTGAGCGAAGAGCTGTATGTGGGGCGCTGCCACTTTAGAAAGGTCGTCGAGGACGCTGCCTCGAAGCGCTTATTCAATCTGGACACGCGGGGCGAACCCTACTTTTTCGAAATGGATATCAAGGACCCTCTAAAGGAAAATACCGCGGTTTGTTATTACCGAATCCACCTGACTTCTCCTTTTCCCTCGGTTGCAATGGACCAGGTGTTTTTCTCCGGAATTGATTTTTACTTCGACCGCAAACTGACATTTGCCACGATTGCCCAAGCGTTGGACCTGCCCTACGAGGGATTGGATATTGCTCCCGTGGTCCAGGACGCCAAGCTGGAGGCGTTTCTTGAACAACACATATTGGCCTATACGGCTATTCCTTTCTCTTTTGAAAGAATGGCGAAAGATGTTTTCATGCGCGCGAACTTTCCCGAAGCGCTGGCGAAGAATATCTCTGTCCATGGTTATTCCAAAACGGGAAGAAAACTATTCAGTACACCCTGGTTGAAAAAAGCCAGCATCGAAGAAGCGCCCGCCTGGTGGCAGGGCGTGGACATACTGGTGCTTTGTCTCTGGATGAGAAAAGATGCCCTTTCGGCAACCCCTTCACCTTATTCATACCGAGCGGAACGGGAGTTTGACGGTGGAACCTATGACGCACCGTATTTTCTGACTGTCGAAGGAAAGTTCAATCCTTATACCTACATACCCTACCTGAAAGGCAACCATGAATATGAGCTGGACCCACTCTTTTCCAACATCCTGTACGTGGGACAAGGGCGCAGCAAAGTCCAGGGCCGAGGTTCACCCAATACGATTTATCTGATGTGGGACTCGCACACCACCTTTGATTTCGCTGCGGAGGAAGACTTTCAGAAGGGCCTGGCACCTTCTCGTCTGAAGCTCGTGGGGGTCGAGTTGGAGTCCGTCACGATACAGGCCCCGGGGCCGGAGGATGAGCGTTGGGGGAGTCTCGTTCTGGAGTGGGCCCTGTTGGTTGATCCCGAAAAGGAACTGGCGGCGAGCCAGGATTTGGCGGTCCAGCTCAGGTTGGAGGACAGTCGGGCGGCGCTCAAGGAAGGCTCGTTGACGCTGGTCAATTTCTTGAAAGAGCCGATCGCTGAGTTTCTGGAAATCGAGATAAGAGGGCGTCTGTACACCCTGGAGGTGTCGCAAAACGACGGCAAGGTTCATTGGCGCCGGCAAGTGGATCTCAGTCGTGAGACGTTGGGTGAGAAGACCGTGCTTCGTCAGTGGAGTGGCAAGACCGAGTACGTGTTGCGCAACAGTATTCTGGGGAAACCCGATACGCCTCTTTATCCCAGCGAAGACGGCCAGGATATTTTGATCGCCCGTGGAAACGTGGCCTATCTGCATGGCGGTCAGCGTGAAACTCAACTGGTTGGAAACTTGCCTGAGAACTTCTTCTACCTCAACCAGGGTGGAACCGACAATGTGATTGCCAATGGTTACAGAAATACCATTGAAATTTCCGGTGTGTTGGGCGGGGATAAGGTGCTCTTCCTGTCGACAAAAAAAGCGGCGATCAACTTTGTTTCAGCTCCCGCGGTCAGTTTCAGAACGGCGCAGGTAAAAGATGACGACCTGTTCTTTTTTCTGGAAACGGAAAACCATCTGCTGACGATTTGCTTGAAAGGGGTTATGGCATGGCAACGTTCCGCGCAAGAGCGACTCAGTCTGCTGCTTGAGGAGGGGACGTTCAGCGCCGATCAGTTAATCGAGTTTTCAAGACGGTCGGAGCTGAGCCATCGAGAGGACGCTTATCGGCTCCAATCGGCTTTGCCGGAGCCGGCTCTTCAACAAGGCTTTACCCAATTGGCCGATAGAGTCGCTGAGGATGAGCACTCGAAGGCCTATCTGAAAGATCAGATAAACAAGTATGACGTGGTCGAAAAGGAATAAGGAGAGGCCCTGATGTCTGCGCAAGTCAAGCTATTGGAAATGAACGAAGGTCGTTATAAGGTGACATGCCCTTTTTATGGAAAAAAGGACTATGCCTTCACGTTCAAGTTTACCGCTGTTCACGCCGTCTGGCAGGCACATGATGCCGATTCCGCCAGTCTTGTCGCCAAACCGAATATCTGGATGGGCGAAGAGAAAGAAGATCATTATGCCGCTGAGCAACGGTCGGGGGCGGCTGATGAAAGGGTGTTTGCTTATCGGCTGGGCCGGAGTTTTACATTGGTCTGCCTGAACGATCAATTGTATCTGATGCTGAGGGTCTGGGAAGAGGATAAAGAGGGCAAGGTTTCATCGGCGAGTCGGCGTAATAAAAGCGCGGTGAAGGTGGCTACCCGGATGGTCTCGGGAAAAACCGAAGTGCTTATGTTCTCCCATCAGGACCCCTGTGTCATCAAGCTGGAAACACAGGATGGCCTCTCGACCGTCAAGGTATGGAATACTCAAAAAGCCGGAGAGACACCCTATATTTTGAGTGACTTCGGTGATGGGTTCAGGGATTTTTTCTCTGGCTTTAGTGAGTTCCAGTTCAATACTATTCCCGTGGCCATAAAAAATGGCCAGCACTCCTTGCGCCTGGAGAGAGTGGCGGCATGGGTGGGTAACGCCCAGCCAGAGGGAGAGGAAAATTTCAGGGATTACCTGGAAGAAAAAAATCAAGTATTGAAGTGCTTTGGATACCGGCAATTACCTCTGGAGCACTTGTCCGCCCATTATCCGTTTCAAAAAAACAGATGGGGAGTGCTGAATAACAATCTGTTTTATGCCCTGGAAAATGCCCATTTCAATATCGAGACGACTCAAGGGCTGAGTTTTGATGCATTCAGGAATAAAGCCTCTCTTTCCTTTACACCCACGGCAGGTCAGGGCGTCTCTGGCAGTTGTATGTTGGATGTCCGCTGGAAAGAGTCACGGCTATTCGAAGTCCAGACAGTCGCTTCGTTGATTGACCGATGGAGCCTGTCAGAGCCTGTTTTTTCACGGCGGCAATATGGGCTGAACTTTAAAAGGATTGTGGAGGACGTAGAGCGTTTTGATCCGGACCAGGCTTTTGTTCCCGGTGCCCACTATAAAGATCGAGCCCTCGTGAACATCATCAGGACCGGTACGCTGGCGAGCAGGCTCCCGCTCTTCATCGAGCAGCTACGCGTGTCAAACTTTGAGGTGGCGGGGCAACTGAAGGCAACCATGAGTCAGCTTCAGGTCAAACTGAACGAAGATAAAAAGGCCCTTTACAGCCGTCGAGCCGATATCGGCGTTCTCACCTGCAAGACCTCCGCACCCCAGAACAGCATCGTATTCACTGTGCAAATGCTGAGGCGAATGAAGGTTGACTCAGCGACTGGGGAGTTGAGCCATGAGGCGAAAGTGGTTTTTCACGACGTCGAGGGCAATGATCGTGGGGCGATAGACGTGAAGGACTTCCCGTGTTTCCTGCTGCTTTCTCTGAGTGATGATCGAAAGGCCTTCCATGTGTTCACCGCCCGTGCGGACAGCGATCTGTCCAGCGCGCTGGACGCTTCTTTTACTTATGCGATTTCCCCCACCACTGATCAAGCCAAGCCCCAAGACAATCAAACCATCGATGAAGTCAGTTTGACGCTCGGCCTGGGAAATACAGGGGGAGGCGGCCCGATGATCTCGATCAGGGATTTGAGTCTTTGGCGCAGTGCATTGTGGCGGCGTGAGGGGTTACTGACAGTCGGGGACAAGGTCGACAAGGACTATAACGTGAAAACATTGGCCCACTTAAGCTTTTCTGGTTCGCTCAACCATGTGGTCGAGCAATATAAAAAATCTTTGAAGGTTTAGGTGGGCGTATGCAAAAGTTATCGTTTGACTACAGCCTGAATCAATATGAGCTATCAGGCGCTGGGCTGGACAAGGAAAAGCTGGCCTATCTTGAGTCCATCCTGACGGTCTTGAAGCGCTACGCGGTTGTTTTTCCAGGTCTTCATTTGGAAGATACAACGATCAGGGCAACGCTGTTCGGGAAGACTTACACCTTGGGCGAAATCTATACCCAGGGGCGTGGGGAGCAGCGAGTGATCTATCCCTGTTTTCGGCATCAGTGGGGCTTTGATTTTACCCGGGATATCCAGCCCTTTGTGCTTTGGCAGGCGATGAGTGAATCGTTGAGAGCGACTTATTCGGAGCTTGAATCGGGTTCATTGAGCGCAAGAGGAGAGGCTGCGCGCGCGCAGGTCCATTTGGCATTGCTCAAGGATTTCATCGCAATGGCCAAGGTCGAGGGCAACAATGTTATTCAAAAACAGCAAGAGCTGAATTTTTTGAAGGGATTGATTTCGCTCTATTATCTGGGGGTTGTGCAAAAGAAATGGCGAGTGTTTCAGGGCGTCAACTTACCGATCAGCCCCTCCCGACCGGGTGCACGTGTGAAACGTGCTGTGGGCGCGTCGCTCAATCTGCTGATTGGTGAGGATATTGCCAGCCCCCTGCTGTATCAGTCACTTATGTCCTATGAAGAGCGGCATCCGTTGACGTTTATCGACTTTTATTTTTCTTACAAAAATAGAGGTGCGCTGAAAGATGCTGATGATTTAATCAGGTTCTCTATTTCCTTTAGAGAGGTGTTTCGGCGGAGCCATGGCCGCGAATGGCAGATCAGTGCAATTGATTTTCCCACCATTATCGATGTCGTGAACCCTGACACTGCAATACCCGTTGATCCGGAGGCCGCTCATCGCTATATCGGTAATCTGGATAAGGAATTTATCCGTTTCAGAAAGCATAATCTGGATCGGCTGATTGTCGCTGATCAGGACTTGGGCGTCCACAGCATCAGCAGCTACCATCAGGCGCGATCACACGATATCGATACGTTCTTCGGTCGCGGCCGGCCTAAACCCATTGATGTCCTCTCGATCGATTACATCAGCCCACGGGCTGCTGGCGCTCCGTTTGACGGCATCATCAACATCGTCGGCCATGCGGATATTTCGGGTTTGGCCGGCGTCTCCAGCGCTGAGAGAATCGCCGGTTGGATATATAGTAATTTTACCAGCGTGTTTGGAAGGGAACCTGCCAGGTTCAAGGAAATCAGGTATCTTAATTTTACGGCATGCAATTTCCCCAAGGCCATGGCGGAGTATGTCACCGCTCTTTTTGTCGAGCGCTGCCTGGAGGCGGGGCGCTTTAATGTCCGGGGCGGGGATGGCGTAGAAAGGCGCTGGATCCCGAATATAACCGTTATTTGCAGTCCTCATGCTTATTTGGTAGCGGCCGCAGGCTCAGGGATGGTGCCTTTCCATGCGACGGATACGAAGGACAGAATGCCGCCACTTCCGGGTGTTGTGCTGAAAATAATGAATGAAATGCAATCGTCTGAATTTGCTGATTTTATATCGAGGTCTGGAACTTTGGATTTTGCTGAGCCCGCGGTTCAGCGCTTCTTGCAAGAAACCCATGTGTTTTCCGTCACCGGTCTGGTCAAAGAGGCTTTTCAAGGCGGTGTTGTATCGGAGGCCGAGTTTGATCAGGCCAAGCAGGAGAAAGCGTCCAGTTACAGTGTTTATGAACATGATCTTGAAGAGGAAAGAAAGAGGAGAAAGGCAGAGGTCATAGCGATGGGTGAAATGCCGCCGTTGTTGCCTGGGCCTTTGGCGCAAGCGCGGCACGTTGCCCGAATGGAACACTTGGCTTATGAGATGGTTTCCATCAGGCCCAAGGACTCAGAGGCATTTTTACGTGTCAATACATTTGAAACAATGCGCCTGTTGCATGAGTATTATGCGGAAATAAGAAATCGCTATCTCTCTCGTAAGCCGGATGGAACCATTGATACCGATGCGAAGGTCAATAGTCAACAGTACAAGCGAGCTTTGGATGATCTGAGAGCAGAAAATAGAATCAAGATTTTGATTGATCCGTTCGATCCTGGATATCACTACAAACGGCAGTTGATACTCAAGGGCTTTCGTGAGCATTTAGGTATTGCCTATCGGGAGTTTCAGGATTTTCCGTTCTACAGTGCGCATCATTCCCCGCTGTTTGGCGTGCAGCCTGATAATTACGCCACAACCTCTTACTACAGTCAGCAGTTGGCGCAGATTCTCTTTTTTGTGACCAAGCAAGAGTACAGGGAGATGACAGGCATTGAGGTGGATCGGATTCACCTGTCTCCTGAGCGTCGTGTGTCAGACTCTATTTTCAATGAGGTTCAACGACCCTATAACGCTTGGACTCTAAGGCCGATATTGCTTGGCACGCCCCTCTATCGCAGTCTCCTGGGCAGTGAACAGCTCGGTGTGTCGACACGGGAGCTCAGGGCGCAGCTCGAATCGGGCGAGGAAACCAGGATTCTCCCCGCCATCGATCAGTTGGAAAACAGCCTGAAACGCAAGAAGGCGCTGTTGCAGGACTCGACGTCCTTGAGAAGCCTGCAAGAGACCCAGGAAAACCTGGGTCGCGCGAAAACCGCCATCGAGAAAAAACAACTGCCCCCTGTTGTCCTGAAAACCACCGCGCGCGTGGCCGCCGGCTCCAGTCGATTGCTTGGGGCCTTTGGGGTTTTCGTGGACTTCCGCACCCAGCCCTTC
>NZ_PHSU01000053.1 GCF_002814235.1 Pseudomonas sp. QS1027
GCTGTCCCGTCCTGAATAAGGTTTACACCTTCTGATCTTTTTTCAGGAGGACGCAATGGATTCAGGCAAAAGGCGCAGTCAGCGAGATTACACGCTGGCTTTTAAATTGTCGGTCGTCGATCAGGTCGAAAAAGGCGAGTTGAGTTATAAAGAAGCTCAACGGCGCTATGGCATCCAAGGCCGGTCTACGGTGTTGGTGTGGCTACGCAAGCATGGTCGGCAGGATTGGAGCCAAGGCGCGTCTATTCGAGTGTTGAGGACCAGGTCCATGGCCGAGCCAACTCTACCGCTGACACCCGAGCAGCGAATCAAAGAGCTTGAAGAACAGCTAGTGCTGAGCAATCAGAAGGCTCAGTTTTTCGAAGCTGTCGTGAATGTTTTGAAAAACGACTACGGTATTTCCGTTGTAAAAAAGCGACCCGGCAAGTCCTCTCGCAAGGGCAAATCGAAGACCTGAGCATCACCAGGGCTTGCCTGTTCATGGGGATTTCTCGTCAGGCCTATTACAAGCGCAATCGGGCTTACGATGCACGGCTCAGCCACAATCAGCGGATAGTGGACTTTGTCTTGGAAAAGCGGCGACGTCAGCCAAGACTCGGAACGCGCAAGCTGCACCATTTACTGCATAGCGAAGCAGAAACAGCGTTGCAGGTAGGGCGAGACCGCTTGTTTGCGATCTTGCGAGAAGCGCGCGAACTGGTTCCTCGCAAGCGGGCTTATCACAAAACGACCCATAGCCATCATCGCTTTCGACGCCATCCCAATCTGCTCAAGGCAGGCTCGGAACAAGTCGTCGCCAACGGGCCTGAACAGGTATGAGTTGCGGATATAACTTACCTGCCCACCCAAGAAAGCGTGGCCTATCTGAGTCTGATAACCGACGCTTACTCGCGAAAAATAGTGGGCCATCACGTGCATGAAAGCCTGCACACAGAGTCTGTGATCAGAGCGCTGAAGAATGCCATCGCAGAGCGAAAGACCCAGCAGCCGCTGGTCCATCACTCAGACCGGGGTGCCCAGTACTGTTCTGATCTTTATCAACGACTGCACATCAGGCACGGCATTACCTGCTCGATGACGGACGGTTATGACTGCTATCAGAACGCTATGGCCGAGCGAGTAAATGGGATTTTGAAGACCGAGTTCCTGCTGCACCGACCAAGGGACTTGGCAGAGGCGAAGAAAATGGTGGATGAATCGGTCCTGATCTACAACGGAGAACGGCCGCATTTGTCCCTGAAATACAAAACGCCCGATGCGGTGCATCGGGCGTTTTGAGTGAAACAGGTGTCAACCTATTTCAGGACTAGACA
>NZ_PHSU01000054.1 GCF_002814235.1 Pseudomonas sp. QS1027
TTTCACTTTTCTGTCATAAGGATCAAAAAACAGCGGAAAAGCAGAAGGCCGGCCCCAAGGGGCCGGCCTTCCTCTATATATAGCAATAGCGGGAATCAGAACCTGTTCCCGCTCCAGGCTGCCCCGGGCAAATGCCTTCGTATATCTGGTACCTGGCCACAGCGCCAGATATACCTACGCTCAAACGATTTTCAACGCCTTGAGAATGACCAGTGATTTCTCTTCAAATGCTTTGGCCTGCGCCAGCAATTCGGCCATATTTTCTTCGGCCGTGCTCAGGGGCCTACCCTCCTTGACGATGCCCTCACCCTGTTCGCCGAGGATGCCCCATGCCAGTTGCGCCCATTCGGCCGGGTACTTTTTACCTTGCTTGATCGATATCAGGAACAATTGCTGGAAGCGGCTGATCGGCACACCGCCTCCGGTCACCGGGCTGGCAAGGATCTGGATATGGTTATTGAACAACGAGCGTTTACACAGATGCAGATTGAGGGCCGCGCAACGTGTCTGAACCAACTTCTCGGCTGCCTCGCTCTGGCAAGGTGCCACGACCCCCATACCGACCAGCACACTGATAGCCTGTTCCAGGTCGCCATAAGGCACAGAGGGCGTGGCCGCCAACAATTGCCGCAAGGTCTTCGGTACATAGGCCTTGGCCGCCAAGGCCTCAAGGACGGGAGCGTATATTTCCGCCAGCAGCGAGGCCTCGCCTGCCGGACCGCTGACGGCACCCGGTACGCTTTCTGCCGCCTGAAGCATGACAAAACGTGTATTGAGCATGCCCTCGCGCCGCTCCGCAGCCGACAATCTGCTAGCGCCACGCAGGTACAGATCTCGACGGAAATGCTGATTGACGAAGTAGTCACGCGCCTGCTCGCGCATGATCGGGTGCTCGATACTCTCCAGAAACGCCATACCTTCAGCGTTCAGGTTGAGCGGATCCACCGAATCCAGTGGCGCGGCCGTCGTGGCATAGTCGAGCTTGGCGGGAGACAGGGCATCCACCACGTCAGTGAAGTACATGCAGTTCCAGTCGCGATTGAAATACTCATGGGCAACGTACTGGCGATTCTGCCCCTTGATGCCCTGCAGTTTGGCGCTCAGGTTCGGAGCCGTGTTGGCGTATTGGGGGTTTGCCGCCAGCAGCGCCTCGGAAAATTGCAGCGCTGCGTCTATACGTTCGGCCGGGCGCACGGAGGCGTTGGAGCCAAAGCGGTCGTGGAGGCTGAACAGCTGACGCAACGGCGCCGAAGGAGACCAGCCGGGAAAGCAGTTGTAGCTGATATATAGCAGACCACCAGGCTTGAGATATCGACGGGCGAATTCGACAATCAGCTTTTGGTTATCACGACTGACCCAGGTCCAGATGCCATGCAAGCTGATGCTGTCAAATTGCGGCAAGTCATCACGAGCCAGTAATTGTTCGAAGCTGTCGTCATAGAGCCGGGCATCGCTACCGCAGGCGGTCGCCAACGCGCTGGCATGAGCCGCCTGGGCGGGATGGAAGTCCGTGCCTACGTAGCATCCCGGGTTCGCCGCGGCATGGATATTGACCGAAACACCCTGGCCAAAACCCAACTCGCAGTGATAGGCGCTGGCACTCTCCAGACTTGCAAAGCCACGCAACAACAGGCAGTAGCGCTGGAAAACCGGATTGATCTCCCGGCTATACCCGTAGGTGTAACCTTCGTCCGTGAAATAGCCTTCACTCCAAGCTTCGCTCATGGCTGACATCCTTCCATCTTTTGTCGAGAGTAAAAAGATTCCCCTTATAAGGGCTCGCCATTGCGCACCACAAGCGGAAAATCTCGCATAAGGTGTGGTGACAGGAGGCTTGGAATTAGATGGTGTCCCAGGGCCGGTTCGAACGGCCAACCTTCCCCTTAGGAGGGGGATGCTCTATCCAATTGAGCTACTGGGACAACGCTCGGCCACCAGGACAGGCGGCGCGAAGGACGGCGTGCATGTTAACGGGCATGCCGTCGTTTGTCATGTCGTCCCTGGGCTTTTTAACCGTAGGCTGCCTCCCGCGAGCGCAGCCCGGCGCGTGTTGAGCAACCGCAACGCGCCACCCGGTAGCAGCTGTCAGACGTTTCATCGGGCATTTTGCATTATTACAAAACGCCATCATTGCAAAGTGCATGGTCCACACGTCCGAAACAAAAGCCAAGCTGTTGTTTTAAAAGTGTTTTTTCTGATAAAAAGCTTGGCATGCAGCCTGCTCTGACTCTCTCCACGGAAAACCGCCTGATTCAGTATCAGCCATGGAGAGCCTTTCGATGAATACGCCCATTCTTTTGACATTGAATGCACTGGCATTGATCGCACTGACCGCTTTCCATTTTCAACCGGAGCCAGAGTCCCTGCCCTACGCCCATGCAGGCCCACAACAGGCCGCACAACGGGCAGTCATGAGCGATCACCTGACCCACAGCAGCACCCTGGGCGAGCAGCGCCAGGCAACCGTCGCCACCGGCGAGACGGTCCGACTGACGTTCTGAGCCCACTCCACCAAGGAATTCCCATGTCCAGATACGCCATCACCTTCCTGATCCTGACCTTGTTCGCCAGCACCGCCCTGTGGATGGTTCCCGCCGACGCCTTCACCCTACCGCTGGTCGTCGCCACCAGCCTGTTTGCTGGCCTTTTCGTCCTGGCTTTGTTCGCTGGTCGGAAAATCCGCTTCGATCCGGTCTTGCGCACCTCCGAAGACTAGAAAACCAGCAAATTGCCACTACGCTTTAACATTAGAAGCAAAAGGCCAGGCCAGCGGGTAAAATCCGCGGCGCCCAGGCCAGACGCTTCCTGACAGGCCCGGGATGGCCGATCAGCAGGGCGTGACTGGATGAAACTTTCAAACCAGTGCGCATTTCTGATAATTGGTGCTGGCATATTGCCCTTGTCCAGTTCAATATTTGTCACAGAATTGACGCCAAGGATCTGGCAAATTTGAGGCATGATGCGGGCCTCATTTCAATTCAGGTTGAACATTTGGCCAAGCATGCTGTCCTACTGACATCCTGCGGCCAATTCCGAGAACCGCTCCCCTGAACTAACCGGTTTAAAACTATGCGCCCATTGAAACAGGCAATTTATTCCAGCCGTACGGCTGACAAATTCGTCGTGCGTCTGCCCGATGGAATGCGTGAACGCATCGCCGAGGTGGCTCGTAACCATCACCGCAGCATGAATTCCGAGATCATTGCACGCCTGGAACAGAGCCTTATTCAGGAAGGTGCACTGGGCGACGAGTTGAGCATGCGGCTGGACAGCCCTGAGCTCTCTCTGCATGAGCGCGAATTGCTCCAGCGTTTCCGCCAGCTCTCCCATCGCCAGCAGAATGCACTCGTGTCGCTGATCGCCCATGACGCCGCCGAAATGGCAGACGCCAGCTGATTCATCCCTGAAAGCTCAAGCCAGCGGTGTGCTGGCTTTTTTTTGCCTGGGATTTGGCGGGGAACTGTTTAGAGCAGGAAGATGGTCGCCAGACCCAGGAAGATGAAGAAGCCGCCGCTGTCGGTCATGGCGGTGATCATCACGCTCGCCCCCATCGCCGGGTCGCGCCCCAGGCGCGCCAGGGTCATGGGGATCAATACGCCCATCAAGGCCGCCAGCAGGAGGTTGAGGGTCATCGCCGCGGTCATCACCACACCCAGCGACCAGCTGCCGTAAAGCAGATAAGCGACCACGCCGATCACCCCGCCCCACACCAGACCGTTGATCAAACCCACCGCCAGTTCCTTGCGCATCAGCCGCGAGGTATTGCCGGTACTGACCTGGTCGAGCGCCATGGCGCGTACGATCATGGTGATGGTCTGGTTACCCGAGTTGCCGCCGATGCCCGCCACGATCGGCATCAGCGCGGCCAGGGCCACCAGCTTCTCGATGGAGCCCTCGAACAGGCCGATCACCCGCGAAGCGACAAAGGCCGTGATCAGGTTGATTGCCAGCCACGCCCAGCGGTTGCGCAGGGATTTCCAGACCGAGGCAAAGATGTCCTCCTCTTCGCGCAGACCGGCCATGTTGAGGACTTCGCTTTCGCTTTCCTCACGGATCAGGTCGACCATTTCATCAATGGTCAGACGGCCGATCAGCTTGCCGTTCTTGTCCACCACGGGCGCGGAAATCAGGTCATAACGTTCGAACGCCTGGGCCGCGTCGTAGGCATCCTCATCCGGGTGAAAGGTCACCGGGTCGCCGGCCATGACATCGGCCACCTGCTTCTCGGGATCGTTGACCAGCAGACGCTTGATTGGCAGCACGCCCTTGAGCACGCCGTCGTAATCGACCACGAACAGTTTGTCGGTATGGCCCGGCAGTTCCTTGAGCCGACGCAGGTAGCGCAATACCACTTCCAGGCTGACGTCTTCGCGGATGGTGACCATCTCGAAGTCCATCAGCGCACCGACCTGCTCCTCGTCATAGGACAACGCGGAGCGAACACGCTCACGCTGCTGGCCATCGAGGGCTTCCATCAGTTCGTGGACAACGTCTCGCGGCAGCTCGGGAGCCAGGTCAGCGAGTTCGTCGGCGTCCATTTCCTTGGCGGCGGCCAGGAGCTCCTGATCGTCCATGTCGGCGATCAGGGTTTCACGGACGGAGTCGGACACTTCGAGCAGGATATCGCCGTCACGCTCGGCCTTGACCAACTGCCAGACGGTCAGGCGATCGTTCAGGGGCAAGGCTTCGAGAATATAGGCGACGTCGGCGGAGTGCAGGTCATCGAGCTTGCGCTGCAATTCGACGAGGTTCTGCCGGTGCACCAGGTGTTCCACCCGGTCGTGATGAGGGCCTTCCTGACGATGCGTCAGGTCTTCGACCACCCGCTGGCGCTGCAACAGGTCGACGACCTGGGCAAGACGATCCTGCAGGCTGTCCTGGCTTTTCTTTACTTCAATTTCGGTCATAGGCGAACTCCACTCCCAGCAGCGGGGCACGCCGGAAGGATCAATCAGTCAATTCGTGATTGGCAAAGCGAGAGATTAAGTAACTACTGGGTAAGTCCATGGAAATATTCCAAAAACCCCGGCGGGGCTGACGGGCGCAATCATACACTGTCCCCACCCTTTCAAGACCAGAAATCTTGGCAAGAACAAGCGCTTGCAACACCTGGCCGAGGCTTTGCGCCGGCCTTTTCCCTACGACGACTCATCCTGAAAAGAAAACACACGCCCCAGGCAACAGCCCACGACTAGGCTGAGTGAATGATCGTCAAGGAGGACGTCCGATGCTACCCGGAAGCCATCTATCACTGCTGCTCGCACTCTGCCTGCCCTTCCCGGCCGGCGCCGCCATCGTCCATCGCTGCGAGAGCGACAGCGGCCATATCACCTTTACCACACTGGGTTGCGCGGCAAACGAAACGCTGCAGCCCCAGCGCGCGCACAACCCCGCACCAGGAAGCAGGCCTGTCCCGCTCAACAGAGCGAAACCAGTCACCGCAACACCAAGGGAGCTGACCGTAGTCGGTGAACATGATGACGGCTGCGCCAATCTGTTAAGCCCACAGGAAAAACGTCGGGCGATCATCAATCAGCAGGTTCGTCCCGGCATGAGTCGCCTGGAAGTGGAAAGCGCCCTGGGCAGGCCGGATCGGATCAGCACGAGCAACACCGCAACGCGCTATCACTACAACCTGAAGCGGGGTCGTAGCAGTCTGGTGGTGCTGGATGAGAAAGGATGTGTCAAAGGCTAGCCGGCGTCACATACTCAAACGCCAGACAGCAAAAAGCCCGCAACCAGTGCGGGCTTCTTGGTGTATGGTGCACTCGACAGGATTCGAACCTGTGACCGCTCGGTTCGTAGCCGAGTACTCTATCCAGCTGAGCTACGAGTGCATGTGTGTTTTTAGACCAGATCACAACTGGTTGAAGCCACGTTGTTTGTATCACTACCCACAACGCTTAAATGGTGCACTCGACAGGATTCGAACCTGTGACCGCTCGGTTCGTAGCCGAGTACTCTATCCAGCTGAGCTACGAGTGCATTTGATGCCGCGCATTATAGGCCGTGAAATCTTTTTGTAAAGCGCTTTTTTCTAGTAATTTCAACAACTTACCGAAGAAGCCAGACTCACACGTACTACACAAATAATGGCGGAGAAGGGGGGATTCGAACCCCCGACACCCTTTTGAGGTGTACTCCCTTAGCAGGGGAGCGCCTTCGGCCACTCGGCCACCTCTCCGCAACACGGGGCGTATAATAACCAACCTTTCCCCGTTTGCAAAGCAAAAAATCAAATAAAATTAATGGCTTGGTTCTTCGTCCTTCTCTTTCTTGATCCGCAGGTAGATTTCCTCACGGTGTACGGCCACTTCCTTGGGGGCATTGACCCCAATTCGTACTTGATTTCCTTTGACGCCAAGCACGGTCACAGTGATTTCACCGTCACCGATGATCAGGCTCTCTGCGCACCGACGAGTCAGAATCAGCATACCTTTCTCCTACACGCACTTCAGTTCAGGGACAACAGTCTGCAAAAAGGGCTTCGGCTTACAGGCTATATAGCCATTGCCCTACACCCCTAAGTATTGACCAGCGCAGGCAAAAGAACAGCACCCACCCACGCCTATCAAGAAAAACAAAGGGCGCGGTTCAACCGCGCCCTTGGGGACTACGCGTCACTCGCCCTGTCGGGCCGGTGCGTCCAGCTCGAAAGCCGTGTGCAGCGCCCGTACCGCCAACTCCAGGTACTTCTCTTCGATCACCACGGAGACCTTGATCTCCGAGGTCGAGATCATCTGGATATTGATGCTTTCCTTGGCCAGGGCCTCGAACATGCGGCTGGCCACGCCAGCGTGGGAGCGCATGCCGACGCCAACGATCGACACCTTGGCGATCTTGGTGTCGCCGACCACTTCACGGGCACCGATCTCACGCGCGGTGTTTTCCAGGACGGTTTGCGCGGCCTGGTAGTCATTGCGGTGCACGGTGAAGGTGAAGTCGGTGGTGTTATCGTGCGCAACGTTCTGCACGATCATGTCGACTTCGATGTTCGCGGCACTGATCGGGCCGAGAATCTTGAAGGCCACGCCGGGGGTGTCTGGCACGCCACGGATGGTCAGCTTGGCTTCATCGCGGTTGAAGGCGATGCCGGAAATGATCGGCTGTTCCATGGATTCCTCTTCATCAATAGTAATGAGGGTACCCGGACCCTCTTTGAAGCTGTGCAGGACGCGCAGCGGAACGTTGTACTTGCCGGCGAACTCGACCGCACGGATCTGCAACACCTTGGAACCGAGGCTGGCCATTTCCAGCATCTCTTCGAAGGTGATCTTGTCCAGGCGCTGGGCCTGGGCGACGACGCGCGGATCGGTGGTGTAGACGCCGTCGACGTCGGTGTAGATCTGACATTCGTCAGCCTTCAAGGCTGCCGCCAGCGCCACGCCGGTGGTGTCGGAACCGCCACGCCCGAGGGTGGTGATATTGCCGTGCTCGTCGACGCCCTGGAAACCGGCGACCACGACCACGCGACCGGCCTTCAGATCGCCACGAATCTTCTGATCATCGATCTGCAGGATGCGCGCCTTATTGTGCGCGCTGTCGGTCAGGATTCGCACCTGGTTGCCGGTGTACGAGACCGCCGGCACACCGCGCTTGATCAGCGCCATGGCCAGCAAGGCAATGGTCACCTGCTCGCCGGTGGAAACGATCACATCCAGTTCACGGGGAACCGGCTGCTGATCGCCACTGATCTGCTTGGCCAGCTCGATCAGGCGGTTGGTCTCGCCGCTCATCGCGGACAGTACAACCACCAGGTCATCACCGGCCTCACGGAACTTCTTAACCTTGTCGGCTACCTGCTCGATTCTCTCGACGGAGCCGACCGAGGTACCTCCGAATTTCTGTACGATCAAAGCCATTTCTAAGCCGCCTCAGCCCGTAAAGGGGCGCCCATTAATCATTCAACTTCACAGCTGTGGTGCCTGCCACTAGACAGCAGGCACCCGTCGCGGCCTTAAACGCCCTGTTCGACAAAGGGTACGGTCAGGGCCAGCGCGGCATCCAGTTGCGCAGCGTCGATACCGCCGCCTTGCGCCATGTCCGGACGACCGCCGCCCTTCCCGCCCACTGCCGCAGCGGCTTGTTTCATCAGATCACCGGCTTTGAGTTGGCCAGTCAGGTCCTTGGTCACGCCTGCGACCAGAACGACCTTTTCCTCATGGACACTGCCGAGCAGGATCACTGCGCGACCGAGTTTGTTTTTCAGTTGATCGACCAGCGCCAGCAGCGCCTTGCCATCCTGCCCATCCAGGCGCACGGCCAGGACCTTGACGCCCTTGACGTCCAGGGCCGAAGCCGACAGGTCGTCGCCCGCCGCGCTGGCGGCCTTGGCCTGCAATTGCTCGAGCTGTTTTTCCAGCAGGCGGTTGCGTTCCAGCACCGCCGACAGCTTGTCGATCAGGTTGTCGCGACTGCCCTTGATCAGGTTCGCGGCTTCCTTGAGTTGCTCTTCCGCAGCGTTCAGGTAAGCCAGTGCCGCAGCCCCCGTGACCGCTTCGATACGCCGTACGCCCGAGGCGACGCCGCCTTCGCTGGTAATTTTCAGCAGGCCGATATCGCCGGTGCGGTTGGCGTGGATACCGCCACACAGCTCAACGGAGAAATCGCCGCCCATGCTCAGTACCCGAACGTTGTCACCGTACTTCTCGCCGAACAGCGCCATGGCGCCTTTCTTCTTGGCGGTGTCGATATCGGTTTCTTCGGTTTCCACTGCCGAGTTCTTGCGGATCTCGGCGTTGACGATGTCTTCCAGGGCCTTGAGCTGCTCCGGCTTGATGGCTTCGAAGTGGCTGAAGTCGAAGCGCAGGCGCTGACTGTCGACCAACGAACCCTTCTGCTGGACGTGCTCGCCCAACACCTGGCGCAACGCGGCGTGCAGCAGGTGCGTGGCCGAGTGGTTCAGGGACGTGGCGTGGCGCACATCGGCAGCCACCTGGGCGTCAACCTGGGCCCCGACCAGCAAGCTGCCCTGTGCCAGGACACCGTGGTGCAGGAACGCGCCGCCGGTCTTGGTGGTGTCGCGCACCTCAAAGCGGCCGGCAGCCGCCTTGAGATAACCGCAATCACCGACCTGGCCGCCCGACTCCGCATAGAACGGCGTCTGGTCGAGGACGACAACGCCCTCTTCGCCTTCATTCAAGACGTCGACCGACTGCCCTTCTTTATAGAGCGCCACGACTTTCGCCGAACCGCTGGTAGCACTGTAGCCGGTGAACTCGGTGGCGACGTCGACCTTGACCAGGCTGTTGTAGTCCATGCCGAAGGAGCTGGCCGAACGTGCACGCACGCGCTGGGCTTCCATCTCGCGCTCGAAACCGGCCTCGTCGAGGGTCAGGCTGCGTTCGCGGGCGATGTCGCCGGTCAGGTCCATCGGGAAACCGTAGGTGTCATACAGCTTGAACACCACGTCGCCCGGAACCACCGAGCCCTTGAGCTCGGCCAGGTCCTGCTCGAGGATCTTCAAGCCCTGCTCCAGGGTCTTGGCGAACTGCTCTTCTTCAGCCTTGAGCACGCGCTCGATATGCGCCTGCTGGGATTTCAGCTCAGGGAAGGCTTCGCCCATCTCGGCGACCAGGGCCGCAACGATCTGATAGAAGAAGCTGCCCTTGGCGCCCAGCTTGTTGCCATGACGGCAGGCCCGACGAATGATCCGACGCAGCACATAGCCACGGCCTTCGTTGGACGGCAGCACGCCGTCGGCAATCAGGAAGCCGCAGGAGCGAATATGGTCGGCGACGACTTTCAGGGACGCCTGGTTGTCGTTGGTGCAACCGATGGCCTGGGCCGAAGCGCTCAGCAGGCTCTGGAACAGGTCGATTTCATAGTTGGAGTGAACGTGCTGCAGTACCGCACTGATCCGCTCCAGGCCCATGCCGGTGTCCACCGACGGTGCCGGCAACGGATGCAACACGCCGTCGGCGGTGCGGTTGAACTGCATGAACACGTTGTTCCAGATTTCGATGTAGCGGTCGCCGTCTTCTTCCGGCGAGCCGGGTGGGCCGCCCCAGATATCGGCGCCGTGATCGTAGAAAATCTCGGTGCACGGACCACACGGGCCGGTATCGCCCATGGTCCAGAAGTTGTCGGACGCATAAGGCGCGCCCTTGTTGTCACCGATACGGACCATGCGCTCGGCCGGCACGCCGACTTCCTTGGTCCAGATATCGTAGGCTTCGTCGTCGGTCGCATAGACCGTGACCCAGAGCTTTTCCTTCGGCAGGTTCAGCCACTTGTCCGAGGTCAGGAAGGTCCAGGCGAAGGTGATCGCATCACGCTTGAAATAGTCACCGAAGCTGAAGTTGCCGAGCATTTCGAAAAAGGTGTGGTGACGGGCGGTATAACCGACGTTTTCCAGGTCGTTGTGCTTGCCGCCGGCGCGCACGCATTTCTGACTGCTGACCGCGCGGGTGTAGGCGCGCTTTTCCTGGCCCAGGAAGCAGTCCTTGAACTGGTTCATCCCCGCGTTGGTGAACAGCAGGGTCGGGTCGTTGCCCGGAATCAAAGAGCTGGAGGCTACACGGGTGTGGCCTTGCTGTTCGAAGAAGCGAAGGAAGGCTTCACGGATTTCTGCGCTTTTCATAGGTTCTTCCACGGAGTCTGCGGCCAAACGCAAGTGCATCACATCCAAAAGGGTTTGCGACTTGCAAAGGGCCGCATTATATCGGCCCTGCGCCTTGGGTACAGTGTGTTTATACGATAGAAACCGTCAATTGGACCGCCTGCTACCTCATTCACGGCCAAATTCGGCCAATACTGCAACAACTTGTTCAATTTGCGTACGCCGGGTGTCCCTATACCCCGGGTCGTTTCAGCGTGTTCGACGACAGGTCGCGCCGACGTTTGCTGAAGAATTTCGATAGTCATTATCGAAACGACGACATGCGCCCTCTGAAAATATATGTTAAAAACTGGGCGCTGCCAGAAAGTCTGGCGGCAACGTTCTCAGGGCGGGGTGCAATTCCCCACCGGCGGTAATGGCGCGCAATGCGTCTAGCCCGCGAGCGCTTGACGATTTCCACGGCCTTGGCTGTGGCTCGACAAGGTCAGCAGACCCGGTGTGATCCCGGGGCCGACGGTCATAGTCCGGATGAAGAGAGAACGGGATTGAGACCCAGGGGCCGTCCGCTGAATCCGTAGATGCCTGCGAGCATCCCACGGCGACGCTGAACGTACCCTTGAATCCCATTCGATTCATATCGCCCTGTTTTTCACACAAACAGGAGTCAGAACAGATGCAACCCACCACGATTCATCACAACCAACGTATCGCCTTCATCCAGGCCTGCTGGCACAAGGATATTGTCGATCAGGCGCGCCACGGCTTCGTCTCGGAAATCGCCAAGCTGGGCTATCAGGAAAGCGATATCGATTTCTTTGAAGTCGGCGGCGCGTTCGAAATTCCCCTGCATGCCAAGCTGCTGGCCAAGTCCGGGCGTTATGCCGGCGTGGTTGCCGCAGGCCTGGTGGTCGACGGCGGGATCTATCGCCACGACTTCGTCGCCACCGCGGTGATCGACGGCCTGATGCAGGTCCAGCTGGACACCGAAGTGCCGGTGTTTTCAGTGGTCTTGACCCCACACCACTTCCACGCGGGTGAAGAACACCAGAAGTTCTTCTTCGATCACTTCGTGCACAAGGGCCAGGAAGCGGCCAAAACCTGCGCCGACACCCTGAGCAAACTGCGTGCCCTGCCACGCCCGGCAGCGCAGAAACTGGCGGTCTGACTGCCCCGCACCTGCCGGCCCGGGCCGGCAGGTCATTGCCAATGCATAACTATCTACGCTCTCCCCGCTTCGTCTTTGCAGTTAAGTGAACTCGACATTTCGCCCTACCAGGGCTTTCGAGAACCACCGCCTGCGGAGACACCTCAACGTGAACGACTTCTCCAGACTTGGCCCAAGCCAGCCGGTCATGCCTCACCAGGAACACTGGATCGACGGCACCATCGAAACCGCGCATTCCCTTGTCGAACCCTTGAACCAGTACCCTGACGACCAGAGGATCCTGCACACCCACCGGCTCCACCTGGATAAAAACGTCCGGGTGGAACGCCAGCAACTCAAGGCCCCGCCCGACTACCGGGGACCGGCCGATCATCTGCGTTTCACCATCGGTGGCAGCGACAACCGCGTGCATCTGTACCAGTCCGATCATCTAGTGCTGGATATCAATGGCTGGCGTTATCACCTGACAACCGTCTCCTCCGGGCAGGTCATCGTGCTGGACACACAAGGCGGCGATGACGATATCAGGGTGGACGACGAGGTACGGATCGCGGTGTTCATCCATTCAGGAGCGGGAAACGACCGATTGTTTTGCGGGGGCGGCTTCACCAAGGTCGATGCGGGACCTGGCAACGATCGGATTTTCACGCGCTCCGGCGCCAGCTATATCGAAGCCGGGGACGGCAACGATATTGTCAGCGCCCATGGCAACGGCCCCATGACCGTCTATGGAGGCCAGGGCCATGACACCTTGAGCGCAGGCGAAGGCAGTTGTTTCATCGACGGTGGCCAGGGCGACGATGTGCTATTGGGCGGCAAAGGCCACAACGTGCTCAGCGGTGGCGACGGCGACGATCAGATCACCCCCGGTCTCGGCCGCACGACGATCTACACCGGAACAGGCACGGACTTCGTCGCCCACCTGAGACCCGGCGTCCAACTGTTCAATGCCTACTCCGCCTCCGAACCCGCGCCAGCGACTATTCCCGATGATCCCGGCGTCATCATCGCCGCCAAGGGACTGGACAGTTGCGGCGTGATCGTCGATGGCACGCCCCGGTTCCAGGAACGGGTCAATGACGACCTCAGACTGCTGCTGGGCTCCGGCAACGGCCGGCAACTGCTGGGTGCCCTGGGTCAGATCGCGCACAAGAGCGGCGTGCCCGTGCTGATCAAGGAATTGACCGAGGAAGAAAACGGCATGTGCTTTCCGGGACGCGCGCAGCAGGGCGACCCGTTTATCCACGATGGCAAGGTCGGAGCTCCGGCCCTCGGTTGTACGGTGTATTACAACCCCTCGTTTCTCAAGGGCGAAGTCACCAGCATCGTTCATCTCTACCACGAGCTGTGCCATGCCTATAACCACGTGACAGGGACGATTTTTCCCGGTTGGGGGGCAGACGGTGTGGACGCGGGCAAGCCTCGCGACTCGGTCCCCAACGCGGAGCTCCAGGCCGTCGGGTTGGCGGCTCACGCCCCGGCCTTCGACTTCGACGCCAATCCCGCGACACCGCCCCTGACCACCAACCCCGAGGCCTTTACCGAAAACGGGCTGCGCCTGGAGTTCGGTATTCCGCCGCGCAAGCAATACCGGGAAGAGTAAACGGATTCGCCTTCCATCCGCACCCGACCTTAACGGAGCCTTCATGAACCATTTTCCTGACACCCCGCCGGTCAGCTCCGAGCGCCTGATAGACGGCAATGCTCGTTCCATTGATGAACACTACCAGATCGTCCAGGAATACCAGGACGACTACAAACCGACCTCAATCTACCGGCTCTCGGCGGAGAATGACCCGGTCCTGATAGAGCGAAAGATCGTTTCGACCCCCTACAAGCCAGGATACCCGCCGCTGGATTACCTGATCTTCACCACTGGCGACAGCGCTGACACCATCAGGGTCCACTGCCCGCAGGGGCAATTGATAGTCGACATCAACCATGAGCGTTACCTGATGAACCCGGCCTCTTCCGAGCAGCGACTGATCATTCGCACCGGCGCGGGTCCGGACCGGGTGACGGTCGACGAACAGGTAAAAATCCAGGTGATCGTCGAAACAGCCGACGGCGACGATGTCATCCACAGCGAAGGCAGCGAAACCCAGATCCATGCCGGCCCAGGCGATGACTTCATCACTACCGGCGGGGGCAAGGCCTATATTGAGGCCGGAGAAGGCAACGACATGATTTTTGTCGAAGGTGACGCGACCGTCTACGGCGGCGCCGGCAACGATCATATCAGCGCCACCGCAAGCCTGGACGACAGCCGTCATCTGCTCAACGGCGGGCAAGGCAACGATCTGCTGATCGGCGGTCGGGGACACAGCATCCTCAGTGGCAACGACGGCGACGACTCGATCCTGGCCGGCGTCGGGACCAACACGATCTACACCGGAGCAGGTCGGGACACGGTCATGTTGATCAAACCTACGGATCAGGTCTTCAGCAACGATCCCCGCGACCAGTTGTTCCAGACCGCCCCCCAGCCACCCGCCGATGCCGAGGAATTGCGTGTTCACGCCTCGTCTGCCGAAGGTTTTCAGATCACCCTGCTCGGCAACCTGAGCCTGGAGCAGACCGGTATCGTGGTCAACGGCTCCCCGGAATTCCAGGACCGGGTCAATGACGACCTGAGGCTGATCGGCGGCTCTCCCCGGGGCAGCCAGCTGCTAAAGGTGTTGAATAAAACGGCCAGGAAACATGGCATCGCCGTCGCGATCAACCCGCTGGAGTATGAGAGGAATGCGCTGTTTCTGGTCAATGCCCAGGCCCCGGGCGATCCCTACATCAGAGATACCCGCGCAGGAAACGGGCTCCCGGGGGGGAGCATTCACTACAACCCCGCCGTTGAAATCGACGCAACCCCCGGCGTCGTGGTGCTCTACCACGAACTCTGCCATGTCTATAACAGAATGACCGGAACGTCTTTCCCAGGGGATGGCTTCGACGGCCCGCGTGACGACAAATCCACACGCAGAGTACCGAATGAAGAACTCCAAGCCATAGGCTTGCCGGCGGAAGCCAGGCCCTTCGATTTCGACGCAGACCCGAGCACTCCGCCCCTGGACACCAACCCGGCGCCCTTCACCGAAAACGGCTTGCGTGAAGAGTTGGGATTGGCCCCGCGAACCCGGGTAAAGCCTGACTAAACCAGCGTCTCGTCGCTGGACGGCACCACCAGGATCCCCGCCCGCAGGCCGTTTTTCACCTTCGGGTTGGGGAAAATGATCCGCGCGCCCTGCTCTTCCACGACCCAGCGACTGTTCGCCAGGTCCTCGGCCAGCAGGTAACCCTTGGGCAGTTCCGAGAAGTTCTCGATATCCGCCGGCAAGTGCATCAGGAAACTGTCACTGTGCTTGATGATTTCCCGCGCCACGCTGAACAGTTGCAAACCTTCGAGCGTTTCATCGGTGGCCGGCTCGCTGCCCTCGATGATCTGCTTGAGGCGCAGCTCCAGGCGCGAAACATCCACGCCCTCGTTCTGCCCGAACGGACGGGCCTTGCCCAGCTCCAGGGTAAAGGACTCGGCGCCCAGCTTGTCGTAGGTGTAGCTGCTGAAGACGATGGAGGGCTTGTTCTGCAACAGCACCGCCGTCATCCCGGCCGCGCGCAGGCGGGCCAGCTCGCGACGTGAATGCGCACGCCCTTCCTTGTACGGATAGAGCGCGAACTGTTCGATCTTCGAACCACGAATGGCGGTGTGCAGGTCATAGTGCAGGCGCTCGCGATCCGGCAGGCTGAAGAAACTCGCCGCCAGGCGCTCCAGCTCGCAAGCGCGCAAGGCTTCGCTGCCACTGCTCAGCTCATGCCGGCCATTGAACAGCCGGTTGACGTCCTGCTCGACAAAACGCTCGCCGCGACGTATCGCTTCAGGGTTGCCGAACAGGAACAGAATGCGGGCACGGGGCTTGAGGTCGCCCCGGGCAATGTCGTGCAACAGGCGATCGAGCAGCTCGATCGGCGCTGTTTCGTTACCGTGGATACCGGCGGACAACAGCAGGTCCAGCCCGTTGTCCCGGGCCTCGGGAGGCCGCACTTCGAGTGCGCCCTCACTCAGCCAGCGCATGCGCACACCGTCGACCGTCAGTTGAGTCTTCTCCGCCGGTTCATGACCGGCGAGGGTCAGTTCAAGCAGTTTGCCGAGGGCGAGCATGGCGCGGTATTCCTTAATCAGTGATGGTGATCGCAGTCGGGGCCGTGGACATGATCGTCTTCGCCGATATCGGCCGGCTCCATCTCCAGTTGCAGGCTGACCAGGTTGGTCGCCAGTGGGCGCAGCAGCAGGTTGGCGTATTCGGCATCGCCTTCCTCCACATCGACACCGATCAGCAGTTGGCCGCGGCCGTCGTGCTGAATCCACAATTCCTTGCCCTGCCAGATCACCGCGACGCGGGTGCAGGAGGTTTCCAGTTGAGTGCCATCGGTGTCTTCAAGGATCAGCTGCAGGGTATCGCTCATGTTTTAGGCTCTCGTCTGGAAGTAAAACGCCGCGCTCCAGGACAGAGCGTCGGCCTTCAATTGATCTGGAATGGATAAACCGAGCCCAGTTTAAGGATTTGCGTCAGTTCATCCAATGCCGCTCGGCACTCAAGCAACAATTGCGGGTCAGCCAGATCG
Source organism: Pseudomonas sp. QS1027 (assembly GCF_002814235.1). Taxonomy (GTDB): domain Bacteria; phylum Pseudomonadota; class Gammaproteobacteria; order Pseudomonadales; family Pseudomonadaceae; genus Aquipseudomonas. The sequence goes on from NZ_PHSU01000054.1 coordinate 16,344, forward strand.
CTTTCACGCAGGCTGTCGCGGTAGTGCTTGTCGACCCACTGGGTCAGCGTGCCATACAACGGCGCCGTCATGATAACTCCCGGATTGACCGCCGCCAGTTCGTTTTCCTTCAAGGCCACGCGCAAGCGCAGGCACGCAGGGCCGCCGCCGTTCTGCATGCTCTGCTTGAGGTCGAAGACCTTGACCTCGCGAACCGGACCGCCGGAACTGGTCAGCTCCTGCAAGTAGGCCCAGACCCGCGGATTGCCACGGCACTCTTCCGGCACGATCAGCAGCATGCCGCCGTCGGCACGGTTCAACAGCTGGCTGTTGAACAGGTAGGAACGCACCGCGTCCTCCACCGCCACTTTCGAACGCGGCACGCAGATCGACTGGAAGTTACCACCACGCTTGGCCAGCTTGCCGTGCAACTCGGCGAGCATCTGCTCGGTGTCGAGAAAGGCGTCCTCGTGATAGAACAACACCTCGCCGTTACCCACCGCGATCACGTCGTTGTGGAACACACCCTGGTCGATCACCGCCGGGTTCTGTTGAGCATAGACCACGCCGTCGTCACTCAGGCCATGCAGCCGGGCAACCGCCTGGGAGGCTTCGAGGGTCTGGCGCGCCGGGTATTTCTGCGGGGCCGGGTAGCGGGTATCGAAGGCACTGCGACCGAAGACGAAGAACTCGACACCGGCTTCGCCGTACTCACGGCAGAAACGCGTGTGGTTGGCCGCGCCTTCGTCGCCGAACTGGGCCACGGCGGGCAGTGCCGCGTGATGGGCGAAGTGCTTGGCATCGGCGAACATCGCCCCCAGCACGCGGCTGGTGGTCGGGTGTTCGATGCTGCGGTGGTATTTGCAGTTGAGGTTGGCGGCGGTGAAATGCACACGGCCGTCGGCGGTGTCGGCACTCGGACTGACGGTGCCGGCGTTGGCCACCCACATGCTCGACGCCGAGCAGCTCGCGACCAGCAGCGGCATCGCCTGTTTGGCGGCCTGTTCGATCACCTGAGCATCGCTGCCGGTGAAACCGAGGCTGCGCAGGGCGGCCACATCCGGGCGCTCCTGCGGGGCCAGCACGCCCTGGACAAACCCCATGTCCATCAGCGCTTTCATTTTCGCCAGGCCTTGCAGCGCCGCTTCCCTGGGATTGGAAGCCTGCTGGCTGTTGCTCTGGGACGCGACGTTGCCGTAGGACAGGCCGCCGTAGTTATGGGTCGGGCCTACAAGACCGTCAAAATTGACTTCAAAGGATTTCATCGGCGAGGCTCCACGAATCTGTTTTTATAAGCACAAATCATCTGCGTATGACGACTCAGGAGAGCCGAACACCCGGCGTCAAGGTCGCCGGCACTGTCAGACTCGGGGTTTCCAGCGACGCCACCGGGTACGCGCAATAATCCGCCGCGTAATAGGCGCTGGCGCGATGATTGCCCGAGGCGCCGACTCCACCGAACGGCGCGCTGCTGGCAGCCCCCGTCAGTTGTTTGTTCCAGTTGACGATCCCGGCTCGGCTTTCCAGCCAGAACTGCTGGTAACGCGCTGCGGAATCCGACAGCAGGCCGGCCGCCAAGCCGTATTGGGTGTTGTTGGCCTCGGCAATCGCCGCGTCGAAATCAGCGTAGCGAATCACTTGCAGCAATGGCCCGAACAATTCCTCATCTGGACGATCAGCCACGGCCGTTACATCCAGGATACCCGGGGTCAGCAACGCCGCATTGGCCTGTGGTTGAGTCATTTCCAGCAACGCCAACGCGCCATGACCCAACAGATGTTCCTGGGCATCCATCAAGGCACGCGCGGCGCCGAGGGAGACCACCGAGCCCATGAACGGCGCCGGCTGCTGGTCGAACGCACCGACTGCAATAGTCGCGCTGACCTCAACCAGACGTTCCAGCAGCTTGTCGCCCCAAGCCCCTTCGGGCACCAGCAGACGACGGGCACAAGTGCAACGCTGGCCTGCCGAGATAAAGGCCGACTGGATAATGGTGTACACCGCCGCGTCCAGGTCCTGGACCTGATCGACCACCAGCGGGTTGTTGCCGCCCATTTCCAGGGCCAGGATCTTGTCCGGGCGTCCGGCGAATTGCTGATGCAGATGGTTGCCGGTGCGGCTCGAACCGGTGAAGAACAGACCGTCGATGCCGGCATTTGCCGCCAGGGCGATCCCGGTTTCCCGCGCACCTTGCAGCAGATTCAACACACCCGCCGGCAGACCGGCTTCGATCCAGCATTGCACGGTCAGTTCGGCAACCTTCGGGGTCAGCTCGCTCGGCTTGAACAGCACGCTGTTACCGGCCAGCAAAGCCGGCACGATATGCCCATTGGGCAGATGGCCCGGGAAGTTGTAAGGACCAAACACCGCCACCACACCGTGGGGCTTGTGGCGCAACACGGCGGTGGCGTCGCCCAGCGGGCCGCTCTTCTCGCCGGTACGCTCACGGTAGCTCTGCACCGAGATGGCGATCTTGTTGACCATACTGGTCACTTCGGTCGCCGACTCCCACAAGGGTTTGCCGGTTTCTTCACCGATGCAGCGGGCCAACTCGTCGGCACGGTTTTTCAACTGCGCGGCAAAATTTTCGAGTACGACAATACGCTCGTCGAGGGAACGCTTGGCCCAGGCCGGAAACGCCTGGCGCGCGGCCTGCACGGCGGCATCGACCTGGGCGGCGCTGGCGCCCTTGCCGGACCACAGCACTTGCTGGGTCACCGGGTTCAACGATTCGAAGGCTTCGCCCTGGCCTTCCTGCCAGGCACCGGCGATGTAAAGCGTGCTCATTATTTCGACTCCCTGGAAGCAGACAACGGTACCGCGCGAACCTGATCGCCCGCACTGAGTTGAAGACGTTTGGCGGTCTGCGGATCAACCACCAGGGTGCCCGCCGCCAGCCGCGCCGGAGCCGCGGTGATGCGGCAGTCCTCGCGCTTGCGGTTGTGGATCAGATACGGCGTGGCATCGTCACCCGGGGTACCGACCGCCAGCACCAGCGCCTGGCTGTCACGCACCGCGCGGATCTTGCTGGTTTCGCACTCCACCGCAGGGCCCGCGTCGAAGATGTCGACATAACCCTGGTAGCTGAAGCCTTCGCTCTTGAGCATCGCCAGTGCCGGCTCGGTGTCGGTGTGTACCTTGCCGATGACGGCACGCGCCTCTTCGGAAAGGAAGCAGGTGTACAGCGGAAACTTGGGCATCAGCTCGGCGATAAAGGCCTTGTTGCCGACACCGGTCAGGTAATCGGCCTGGCTGAATTCCATCTTGAAGAAGTGCCGGCCCAGGCTTTCCCAGAACGGCGAACGCCCGGCTTCATCGGACATGCCGCGCATCTCGGCAATGATCTTGTTGCCGAACAGCTCGGGGAACTCGGCGATAAACAGCATCCGCGCCTTGGCCAGCATACGGCCATTGAGGCCACTGCGATAATCGGCATGCAGGAACAGCGAGCACAGCTCGGAGTTGCCGGTCAGGTCGTTGGCCAGGAACAGCGTCGGAATCTCGCGATAGATCTTCAGTTCCTGGGAAGCGCTGACCGTCAGGCCGACCCGGAAGTTGTACCAGGGCTCACGCAGGCCGACGGCGCCGGCAATGGCGCTGATGCCGACCACGCGGCCATCATCGTCTTCGAGCACGAACAGATAGTCCGCGTCGCCGCGACCGGCCTCGCCGGTGAAGGTCTTCTCCGCCCAGCCGACCCGATGGGCCAGGCGCTCTTCGTTGGCCGGCAAGGTGGTCAGGCCGGTGCCCGTGCTGCGGGCCAGGTCGATCAGAGCGGGTAAATCGCTGCTGCGTACGGGACGAACGATCATGCTATCTCCTCAAACGGGCACCGGCTGACGGGTGCCCGCGAAACTCGCTGTAAGGCTGCTTTCGATACCGGCCTTAAACCGCTACCAGGCGCACGCTGGCACCTTCGCCGACGCCCAGGGCTTCGGCGGCTTGCAGGTCCAGGGTGACCGGTTTGCCCGGCGCATAATCGAGCTCCAGCAGCACCGCGCGGTAATCCTGCAGCAGCGCGTTGGACACCAGGTACTGGCGCCCGCCGCCCTTGTAGGCGTCACCGATCTTCACCGGCACCACCCGGCTCTGGGCGATGGAGCGAATCCCGCTGACCCGCGCATGCAGGGTCGGGCCGCCGTCGAAGATGTCAATGTAGTGATCGGTTTCGAAGCCTTCGCGCATCAGGATGTCGAAGGTGATCTGCGCACGCGGGTGCACCTGGCCCATCGCCTCCTGGGCGGCGTCCGGCAGCAGCGGCACGTAGATCGGGTAATGCGGCATCAGTTCGGCGAGGAAGGTCCGGCTTTTCAGGCCGCACAGGCGCTCGGCCGCCGCGTAGTTCAGGTCGAAGAAGTTGCGCCCGATGGCATCCCAGAACGGCGAGTCGCCATGCTCGTCGCTGTAGCCGACGATCTCGGTCACCACCGAATCGGCGAAGCGCTCCGGATGGCTGGCGACGAACAGCAAGCGCCCACGGGAATTGAGTTCCGACCAGGTCGAACCGACCAGTTCCGGCACCACGTAGAAGCTGGTCAGCAGGCTGTTGCCGGTCAGGTCGTGGCACTGCGAAAGCACATGGATCTTGTTGTGGATCTTCAGCTCGCGGGACGCATGCACGAAGGTCTCGTTACGGAAGCTGTAGAACGGCTCCGAGTAACCGGCCGAGGCGACAATCGCCGAGCAGCCCGCCAACTTGCCGGTGGCGGTGTCTTCAAGCACGAAGAAATAGCTTTCTTCGCCATTGAAGCTGACTTCGGCGGCGAACGAGGCTTCCGACGCGGCGATCTTGTCGCGCAGGCGGCCTTCGTCGTCCGGCAGGGAAGTGACACCGATCGGGCTGTCCGCGGCCAGGCGCCGTACCTCGTCCAGGTCAGCCATTTGCGCGGGGCGCATCACCAGCATGGTGTCACTCCTTCAATCCAGAACAGGTCGACGCTTGGCGTCGACAGAAAAAAATACCGGGATGAACATCGCCCGTTGCAGGTGCGTGCTTGCCCGGTACAGGAAATTTGGCCCGCTGGCAGCCATCCCGGGCCGCCAGCGGGCGGTCCATCAGGCTTGCGTCAGCTTGGCCACGGCGCGCTCGAAGCGATCCAGGCCTTCGTTGATGTCCGCGTCTTCAACCACCAGGCTCGGGGCGAAACGAATCACGTCCGGGCCGGCTTGCAGGATCATCAGGTTTTCTTTTTCCGCGGCGTTGAACACGTCCTTGGCCTTGCCCTTCCAGGCATCCGCCAGCACGCAGCCGAGCAACAGGCCCATGCCACGCACCTGGGTGAACAGGCCGTATTTCGCGCCGATCTGCTCCAGACGGGTCTTGAACAGGTCGTGCTTGGCTTTCACGCCGCTCAACACTTGCGGGGTGTTGATCACGTCGATCACCGCGTTGCCGACCGCACACGCCAGCGGGTTGCCGCCGTAGGTGGTGCCGTGGGTGCCGACCACCAGGTGCTTGGCCAGCGCTTCGGTGGTGAGCATCGCGGCAATCGGGAAACCGCCACCCAGGCTCTTGGCGCTGGTGAGGATGTCCGGGGTCACGCCGTATTCCATGTAGGCGAACAGTGAGCCGCTGCGGCCCATGCCGGTCTGCACTTCGTCGAATACCAGCAGCGCGTCGTGCTGGTTGCACAGCTCGCGGGCGCCTTGCAGGTAGGCCAACTCGGCCGGCAGTACGCCGCCTTCGCCCTGGATCGGCTCCAGCACCACGGCGCAGGTCTTGTCCGAGATCGCGGCTTTCAGCGCGTCGAGGTCATTGAACGGTACATGGGTGATACCGGTGATCTTCGGACCGAAGCCATCGGAATACTTCGACTGGCCACCGACGTTCACGGTGAACAGGGTACGACCGTGGAAGCTGTTCAGCGCGGCGATGATTTCGTATTTTTCCGAACCGAAGCGGTCGAACGCGACACGACGGGCCAGCTTGAAGGCGGCCTCGTTGGCTTCGGCGCCGGAGTTGCAGAAGAACACGCGCTCGGCGAAGGTCGCGTCCACCAGCTTCTTGGCCAGGCGCAGGGCCGGCTCGTTGGTGAAGACGTTGGATACGTGCCACAGGTTGTTCGCCTGCTCGGTCAGCGCACCGACCAGCGCCGGATGGGCGTGGCCCAAGACGTTAACCGCGATACCGCCGGCGAAATCGATCAGCTCGCGGCCCGCCTGGTCCCATACTCGGGAACCCGCGCCGCGCACAGGAATAAAAGCCGCAGGTGCGTAGTTGGGAACCATGACCTGGTCGAAATCGGCGCGGTGCACCGGAGCTTGCTCAACGGACATCGGAGTCTCCTGAAGAGGAACGCCTGCCTGGAACTGGCGAGCGATGGGGGGATTGTAAGGACAGTTTTCGGTCAGGCCTTGCCGCCAAGCGACAACTTCTTATAGCGCCAAACCGGGTTTAGCCGAGGTTGTCGGCAATGCGACAAATTGCGTCGCAAAGGCGCAGTTTAAACGCTGGCCTGGGTTTTGGTATTTATTTAGGCACGGTTGTCCCCGGCCGCTGGATAGCCTCGCTGCCTTACCCGCCGCACGAGAAACCGCGCCATGCCGACGCCCGCCGCAACAGACCTGCCGCACTACCCCGATAATTTCGAGCTGATCAAAAACAAACTGCCGAATTGGCTGACCGACGCCTCCCGGACTTTGCTTCAGGCCCATGGCGACAGCCTGTTGCTGACCCACACCCACAAGGCCAGGCTGGCCGAGTACCTGCAAGCCTTGCAGGGCCTCCAGGCTTTTGCCGTTCCGATCCTGTCAAACGCCTTGAAAACACGCTTCGGATACCTACTGGACCCGCAGCGCGACCGAATCGGCGGCGTGCGACTGATCACCGCCGAGACACTCTCGACGCCGCGCAAGGTCTCCGTCGTCGATATGAGTCTGCTGGAGGCTGCCCTGAAGAACTTCGTTGCCCCTCGGCATGAGAACCTGGTTTTTTATAATGAATCCAGCCTGTACCGCCAGGTCAACGCCAGGCAGAGCCGGCCCATTCGAGCCTTCACGCTGCGAGGATTCGTCGAGCTGTGCCGGGAGCTGGATATCGGCGGCCAGTACGACCGTCACATGAGTGCGGTGCTGCTACCGAAAAAGCCCTCCGGCGAAGCTGACAACCGCTTTCGCGATCAATTTGAACTCAGCGAACGTTACGAACTCATCACCCAAACCCATATTGCCCTGATGAAAGGCAACATCAGTCACTCGACCCACCAGTTTCTGCTGGCCGCCAGCCAACAGAGCCGCCTGCCCTCCTGGGACAGCAAGCCCGTGAGCTGCTGCGAGCTGCAAATGTTCAACTTCAGAACGCCCCTCAGCAGTTCGACCGGCGTCACACTCAAAGGCGCCTGGCTGATTGAGCACCAGGACACCCTGATCGCGCGCAACCGACCTTGCATCGTTTATCTGAGCGGTGATCCGGAGCAAGCGCTCAAGCAATACGCCAGCTTCGAAGCGTTCGAACAGGAACTGGGCCACCGTCTGGGCCGCATCGACTACCGGGGCTTCTTCAACCGCTACATCAACCAGCGTACCCAATCGGCCTTTTTCAGCGCCCTCGAACACCGCCTTGACACCTCCGGCACAGCGGCCGACCTGCAACTCAAACGCTTTCCGCTGATCGGTCATCCACTGCGCGAACTCTATACCCAACATCTGGTGAAGCTGCTGGACGATGGCAATTTCAGCGCCGTGCCGGTGGCCGATATCGACCGTCAGGACCACCGGGAGCATTTGCAATCGCTGGGCAATATCGGCCTGAACCTGCTGAACGTTGCCGCCCTGTTCGTCCCCGGGCTGGGCGAGGCCATGCTCGCGGTGGCCGGCGCGCAAATGTTCAGCCAGATCTACAACGGCATCGAGGACTGGCATCACGACGAGCGCGAACAGGCACTCAAGGGGTTGATCGGCGTCACCCTGAACCTGGCGCTGATTGGCGGCATCACCGTGTTCGCCCATCGCTTCGCCGGGGCCGGGATGGTCAAGGATTTGAAACAGGTGAGCCTGCCCAATGGCGAAAGCACCCTGTGGAAACCCGACCTGACACCCTACGAACAATCACTGGTACTGCCCGAAAGCGCACAACCGAACGCCAGCGGCCTGTATGAAATCAACGACCGCCAATACCTCAAACAAGGTGACAAGGTCTATGAAGTCGAACTGAACCCGCAGGGCAATCGTGGCCGGATCAAACACCCGGACAGACCCGGCCAATACGCACCGGCCTTCTGGCATAACGGTGCCGGTGCCTGGTTTCACGAACTGGAGAACCCCCTGCGCTGGCAAGGTCCACAGCTCATGCATCGTCTCAGTCTGGCCGGCGAAGCCTTTTCCGATATCGACGCCGCGCGGATCATGGCCGTCAGCGACACCGACGAAGCCTTGCTGCGCCGGGTGCATTTCGACAGCCAGCGGCCTCCCGCGCTGCTCAAGGACAGCCAGCTGCGCTTTCGTCTTGATCGCGATATCCAGCGCCTCATCGAACAGATGGCCCGCGGCGAGGCCGCACCCGACGAGAGCATGCAGGAACAGATCCTGCTGGACCTCTGGCAATCGCAACCCAAGGCGCTGCGGTTGGTGGACGATCAGGGGCGGGTGGTCATGGAAACCATCCGCACCGGCACCACCCAGGAGCAACAAGTGGTCATCTCGCTCGACCAGTTGCACAACGGCGATCTGCTCAAGACCGTGCTGAACTCGCCCGACCTCGATGAAAGCGATATCCGCACCTTGCTGGGGGAAAGCCAGAATTTCGCCACCCCCGCCGAAAAGCCGGAAACGCGACTGCTGAACTTTCGCAAGCAAATCGCCCGACATGCCCAGTTGCGCCGAAAAGCGCTGTTCGAATCGCAATACCGCTTTCGCACTCAATCACAGGATCCCTCGATAGGCGTGCTGCAAAAGGCGTTTCCCGACCTGCCCGTGACCGTACTCGAAGAACTCGCCGAACAGGCCAGCGGCGCACAACTGCAAGCCTTGCGCGAGTCCGCCGAAATCGCCCCGGGCATCACCGACGAAGCCGCCTTGTATCAGCAGCAGGTGCGCCTGGCCCGGGCCCGCGAGGGGTTGTACCTGGCGTCGAGCGGCAATGCCGACAGCGAAAAGCTGATCCTGCACAGCGTGCAACGCCTGCCGGGATGGTCCACGCAAGTGCGGATCGAGATTCGCGCGCAATCATCGACCGGGCCGTTGCTCGATAGCATCGGCACCAGCGACGCACCGATCAGCAAAGTGCTGATCAAGGAAAACGGCCTGTACCAGACCCGCGATGCCCTGGACCAGGAGCTGCACGATTCCGACGATCTCTACGCCTCGCTGCTGCATGCCCTGCCCGACACCCAGCGCAGCGAACTGGGTTACCCCAGTCCCAAGCAGGGCGCGCAACTCAAGCAGGCCGTGCAGAACAGCCGCCTGCCGGGGCCTGACGAAATCCGCCAGTTGCTCGACATGCCACCGGCCATCCCCAGTGAACACTCGCCCATGGCCTTGGCCAAGAGACGGCCCGGCTATCAACTCAGTGGTCGCGGAGCACCACAGGCCGGCAGCCGCTGGGCCCTCGAAGATAGGGTAGCCCGGCTGTTTCCGAGCTTTTCCGATGAACAGATCCGGCAATTTATCGGCAGCCTGAGCGGCTCGCGGGTCTTCGATGAACTGCGGCGACTGGAGCAGGAGTACGAACAACTGACGGAAGAGCTGGATCTCTGGTCGTTCATCACCCCCTCCACTCACCCTGTCAGCGGGGAACGCTTGAGCCTGATGCAGCGCATCAATCAACAACGCACCCGTGCCCAGTTCGCCGAAGCCATCCGGCGCTGCTGGCGTCGTGAGCCCGACCTGCTCTATTCCAGCAATCCCGAGGAGCACGGCTACACCCTCAGCGCCAATGGCCTGCTGGGCGAGTTGCCCGGACTGTCCGTCGACTTCGCTCATGTCCGGCACCTGAACCTGGCGGCCAATACGCCGGCCCTGGAACTGGCCCAGTTCCTCGAGCACTTTCCCAACTTGCGCCAGCTCTCCATACGCGGTTTCCAACTCGACACCCTGCCCGAGTCGATATCACAGGGGCAACTGACCGAACTGAGCCTGATCGACTGCAGCATGCACCTGACACCCCAGACCGCGCCGGCACTCTCGGCGATGCAAAGCCTGGAGATCCTCGACCTGAGCGGCAACCCCCTCGGCCTGGTTCCCGACCTGAGCCAACTGCATGGGCTGGCAGTGCTCGACCTGAGCCGCACCGGAATCAATGCGCTCCCCAGGGGCCTGTTCGAGCTGCCGCGACTGGAAGCCGCCCTGCTTGTCGATAACGCCATCAGCGACCTGCCGCCAACGCTCAACGAGATGTCCAGCAACCTCGGTTCCGGCCTGGACCTGAGCGGCAACCCGCTGTCCGAGACCAGCCTGCAACGCGCCCGGGACTACTACCGCAGAACGGGCCACTCACTCGGCGTCCAGTCCCAGGCCGAGCGAACCCGGATACGCGCGCTTTACCCGGGCCTGGATAACGGACAGCTGGAGAGTTTCATCCGGGCCCAGCCGCGCCTCCTCGAGGAGTCCCTGGATCAATTGAGCCGACTGGAAACCCAATACCGCCAACTGAGCGCCGACCTGCTGGCCTGGAGCGGCGATATCCCCGCGCGCCACCCGGAAACACAGCAACCGCTCAGCGCGGTAGAACTGGCGGTGGAAAACCTGAACCGGCAGGACTTCGCGCTACAGCTGCAACGTAGCTGGCAGCGCCAGAGCGAAGAAATACTGCCTGACGGCACGCTCTTTTATAACTTCACCTACACCCAGAGAATCATCGGCAGCCTGCCCGCGCTTTCAGCGGATTTCAGCCATATCGCGCGCCTGGAGGTCCATGGTTACGGCGTCAGTCACGGGCTCGATGCCTTCCTCCACAGCTTCCCCCATCTACGCGTGTTGTATGCCTCCGGCTTTATCGACCGGGACTTCCCCGCCGCGATTTTCGACATGCCGCACTTGAGAAACCTGGAGCTGCCCTATGGCCGGATCCGGCTGAGCGAAACCTCTCACCAGCAACTCGCGGACATGACCGCTTTACGCATGCTCGACCTGTCCGGCAACCCGCTGCAACCGGCTCTGCGGCGAACCGGGGGAACGCGACTGACACCGAACGTGACACAGATGACGGACCTGAGAGTGCTCGACCTGAGCGATAGCGGTATCCAACAGACACCCGAGGGGCTGTTCGGACTGCGTGCCCTGGGGATTGCCGACTTTCGCGACAACCAGATCCGAGACATACCGGAAAGCCTGTTCGAGGTGCCGACCTCGCAACCCGTGGTCTATGACTTCAGGAACAACCCCTTGACCGAGGCGAGTCTCCAGAGAGTCCGCAGCTACAGAGAGCTGAATGGCGGCGTGCAGCAGGTCAGAATCCTGATCGGCGACGATGTGAGCAGCAGCGAAGAAAGCGAAAGTGACAATGGCGGCAGTGTCCCGCCGGCGGCATCCCCCATGACGCCGCCCACGCCCCGCGAAGAATAAGCCTTAGCCGCGTTCCGAAGGCACCGACGACAACTCGAACGGACTGCTGCTGCGCCGCTGGTTGCGATCTTCACGCGGCGTGGCGCCAAAGAAGTTGCGATAGGCGCTGGAGAAGTGCGGCCCCGAGGAGAAACCGCAGGACAGGCCGATCTGGATGATCGACTTGCTGGTCTGCATCAGCATCTGCCGGGCCTTGTTCAGGCGCAACTCCAGGTAATACTGGCTCGGCACACGGTTGAGGTATTGCTTGAAGATCCGCTCCAACTGGCGTCGCGAGACACAGACATGCTGCGCGATCTCGTCGGTGGTCAGCGGCTCCTCGATATTGGCCTCCATCAGCAACACGGCCTGGGTCAGCTTCGGATGGCTGGAGCCCAGGCGGTTCTGCAACGGAATGCGCTGGCGCTCGCCGCCTTCGCGGATGCGCTCGACCACCAGTTCCTCGGAAACCGCACCGGCCAACTCGGCACCATGATCACGGGCCAGTACCGCCAGCAACAGGTCCAGCACCGACATGCCGCCGCAGGCGGTCAGGCGATCACGGTCCCAGTCGAACAGATGACTGGTGGCGATCACCTTGGGAAAACGTTCGGCGAAATCATCCTGCCAACGCCAGTGCACCGCTGCGCGATACCCATCGAGCAAGCCGAGCTGGGCCAGCGGATAGACCCCGGCGGACAAACCGGCCACCACGCAACCGGCGCGAACCAGTTGCTTGAGCGCGCTGCTCAAGGCCGGCGCGAGGCTGGTCGGTGGCTCGTCGGCCAGCAGGAAGAGTTTCTGGAAACCTTCCAGCTTGCCGGCCCAGGGCTCACCCGGCAGTTGCCAGCCGGCACCGGGCTGAGCCTCGGCGGGCACTTCGGCCTGCAGGAAAGACAATTCGTAGACGACTTCCGGATGCACCCGCTGTGCGACACGCAAGGCCTCCTCGGCCAGCGCCAGCGTCAAGGCTTGGGTGCTGGGCCAAATCAGGAAACCAATTCGATGGGCAGTCATGGCAGGCAATCCGAAAACAGAACAGAGTGAAAAGCCGAGGGCAGCCAACTCAAAGTAGACCACGCCGCGCTCGGCGCGCAGCATGACCTATTTTGGTGCGCAACGGCAGCATAAAAAGCGACGACTATTTCAAACTGCCCGAGAGGAATTGCTGCAGACGCTCGGACTGCGGGTTGACCAACACCTCGCGCGGATTGCCGCGTTCTTCGACCACGCCTTTGTGCAGGAACACCAGCTGGTTGGAGACTTCACGGGCAAAGCCCATCTCGTGGGTCACCACCACCATGGTCCGGCCTTCCTGGGCCAGGGCCTGCATCACCTTCAGCACGTCGCCCACCAGCTCCGGGTCGAGGGCCGAGGTCGGCTCGTCGAACAGCATCACTTCCGGCTCCACTGCCAGCGCCCGGGCAATCGCCACGCGCTGCTGCTCGCCGCCGGACATATGGCCCGGGTAGGCGTCCTTGCGATGCGCCACGCCGACTTTCGCCAGGTAGTACTCGGCCTTTTCCAGCGCCTCTTTCTTCGACATGCCAAGGACGTGAATCGGCGCCTCGATAATATTTTCCAGCGCGGTCATGTGCGACCACAGGTTGAAATGCTGGAACACCATCGACAGTCGCGAACGCATGCGCTGCAACTGTTTCGGGTCGGCGGCCTTCAGCGCGCCGTCCTTGCCGGCCACCAGCTTCAACTCTTCATTGTTCAGCAGGATGCGCCCGGCATAGGGCTGCTCCAGCAGGTTGATGCAGCGCAGGAAGGTACTTTTGCCGGAGCCACTGGAGCCGATGATGCTGATCACATCACCAGCGGCGGCTTCCAGGGACACGCCCTTGAGCACTTCGTGACTGCCATAGCGTTTATGCAGGTCTTGGACTTCAAGCTTGTACATGCGGTCGGTTCTCACAAAAACAGTCAGGTCAGTCGCTGAGCAGGCGTCCGTGGCGAAGCGGTACGCGCCCCGCCACCTTGGCCAGCCAGATCGAGGGTTGGGCGTAACGCAGCCGCTCCACGGCGTACAACACACCGCTCGTGCCGGCACACACGGTGCTGACCCGGTCGGATAACGGATCGATCACTTCGAACAGCGGGTCGCCGGTTTCCACCCAACTGCCCACCGGCACCAGGAAACTCAACACACCGGGGTGCGGTGCATAGAGCAACTCGGTGCCTTCGAACGGCATGCCTTCGCAAGGTTCCTGCTGCGCGGCCGGCCATTCGCCGTCGATCAGACCCTGCTCCGCGAGGAACGCCAGAATCCCTTCAGCCTGGGCCTCGGCCTGCTCGCGACCGGTATCGGCCTGGCCGCCCAGTTCAATGGTGGTGGCCATGCACGCCAGCGGAATCTGCGCGTCCGGGAACTCCCGGGACAGGCGCAACCACGGCAACGAACAGGCCTCGTCGAACGAGGTGCCGCCCGACTCTTCCGCCAGCAGCCCGACGCGAACCTTGAGGTGCGCCGCCAGGGAGCGCCACTGCGGCCAATGCTGGGGAAAGGTGTACATGTGCAACGCGGCTTCACAATCGCAATGCAGGTCGAGCACCAGGTCGGCATCGCAGGCATGGCTCAGCAGCACCCGCTGCATGCCTTGCAACTGACTGGTCGCCGCCGGCAGCGAAGCCAGCACCTCAAGCATCGCCTGGCGAATCAGCCGCACGTTGGCATGGAGGTCATCGCCCAGGCGATCTTTCACCAGGGCGCTGACCGGCTCGGTCAACTGGACGAAATCGCGGTTGAAGTTCTTGCCGCTGCCGTACTCGAAACGGCCTTGATGATTACCTTGCAGCAACTGGCCGAGGCCGATCGGATTGGCCACCGGGACCAGCTCGATCACGCCCTTGAGGGCACCGCGGGCTTCCAGCTCGACCAGGCGCTTTTTCAGCTCCCAGGCCGTGCGCATGCCCGGCAATTCATCGGCATGCAGGCTGGCCTGGATATAGGCCTTGCGCTCGCCACTGCCGAAACGGAACACCGACAGCTGGCGCTCCGTGCCCAGGCTACCCCAGGGCAAAGGATGATCGATACGCTGCATAGTCAGTGCTTCCTCGGCGCCAGGTAACCCAACCAGCGGCGCTCAGCCAACTTGAACAGCCGCACCAGGATAAAGGTCAGGCACAGGTAGAACGCGCCGGCGGTGATGTAGGCCTCGAACGGCAGGTAATACTGGGCGTTGACGGTACGGGCGGCACCGGTGATATCGATCAGGGTGACGATGGACGCCAGACTGGTGGTCTGCAGCATCATGATCACTTCGTTGCTGTACTGCGGCAGTGCCCGGCGCAGGGCCGATGGCAGCAGGATGCGGCGGTACAGCTTGTAGCGCGACATGCCCATGGCCTTGGCCGCCTCGATCTCGCCATTGGGCGTGGCCCGCAGACTGCCGGCGATGATTTCGGCGGTGTAGGCGCTGGTGTTGATGGCAAAGGCCAGGCAGGCACAGAAGGTCGCGCTCGACAGCCAGGGCCAGAGGAAACTCTCGCGCACCGCCTCGAACTGGGCCAGGCCGTAGTAGATCAGGAACAGCTGCACCAGCATCGGCGTGCCACGGATCACATAGGTGTAGAGCCAGGCGCTGATGTTCACCAGCGGCTGCTTGGACACCCGCATCAGCCCCAGGGGCAATGCCGCCAGCAGGCCGAACAGCAACGACAAGGCCAGCAGCTTCAAAGTGGTCAGCAGGCCGCCGAGGTACAGCGGCATGGCTTCCCAGATGACGTTGTAGTCGAAGATCATAGATCAGCCGCCCTTACGCCTACCGAGTAGCGCTTCTCAAGGTGACGCAATGCCAGCAATGAGACACTGGTGATCACCAGGTACATCGCCGCCACTGCGAGGAAGAAGGTGAAAGGCTCGCGGGTGGCATCCGCCGCCTGCTTGGCCTTGAACATCATGTCTTGCAGACCGACCACGGAAATCAACGCGGTGGCCTTGGTCAGCACCAGCCAGTTGTTGGTGAAGCCGGGAATCGCCAGGCGAATCATCTGCGGCACCAGCACCCGGAAAAACACTTGCAGGCTGCTCATGCCGTAGGACATGCCGGCTTCAGCCTGACCCTTGGGAATTGCCATGAAGGCCCCGCGGAAAGTTTCCGACAGGTAAGCGCCGAAAATGAAACCCAGGGTGCCGATACCGGCGACCAGGGGGTTGAGGTCGATGTAGTCGTCAAAACCGAGCAGTGGCGCGACGCGGTTGAGCAGGTCCTGGCCACCGTAGAAGATCAGCAGGATCAGCACCAGGTCGGGAATCCCACGGATGACCGTGGCATACAGGTCGCCGAGCCAGGCCAGCCAGCGCACCGGCGACAGGCGCAAGGCCACCCCGATCAGGCCCAGGACAATGGCCAGGGCCATGGACGACAAGGCGAGCTGAAGCGTCAGCCAAACGCCATCGAGGATGACAGCCCCGTAGCCTTTCAACATGATTCAGATCCTCGGAATTAGGGATGAAAAAATGGCGCAAACCTCAGAGCTCCTGCTGCTTGCGCCATTTCAGACTTGTCACTGCGGCGGTTTACTTGCCGTAGATATCGAAGTCGAAGTACTTGTCCTGGATCTGCTTGTACGTGCCGTTGGCACGGATCGCGACGATGGCGGCGTTGATCTTGTCCAGATCGGCCTTGTCGCCTTTGCGCACGGCAATGCCGATGCCGTCACCGAAGTATTTCTCGTCGGTGAATTGCGGGCCGACGAAAGCGAAGCCCTTGCCGGAATCGGTCTTCAGGAAACCGTCCTGCAGCAGGGTAGCGTCAGCCACGGTGCCGTCGAGGCGACCGGCGGCCACGTCCAGGTAGATCTCGTTCTGCGAACCGTAAGGCTTGATTTCAGCGCCCAGCGGCTTGAGGACTTCTTCAGCGAAACGGTTGTGGATCGAACCGCGCTGCACGCCGATCTTCTTGCCCTTGAGCTCGGACAGGTTGTCGCTGACAACGGTGCCTTCCTTCATCACCAGGCGAGCCGGGGTGTTGTAGTACTTGTTGGTGAAATCGACCGATTTCTTACGATCGTCGGTGATCGACATCGACGACAGGATGGCGTCGATCTTGCGTACCTTGAGGGCCGGGATCAGGCCATCGAACTCTTGCTCGACCCAGACGCACTTGACCTTCATCTCTGCGCACAGGGCATTGCCGATGTCGTAGTCGAAGCCAACAATGCTGCCGTCCGGCGCCTTGGAGGCGAACGGAGGGTAGGCGGCTTCGATACCAATTTTCAGTGGTTTTTCATCGGCGAATGTCGGCAGCGACAGCACGGACAGTGCCAGGGCACCAAGCAGCACGAGTTTCTTCATCTTGAGACTCCATCGGTCAAGGGCAAAACGGCAGAGTGAGCAACAGCCCAATATGCGGATGGGAAAGCAGTCTTCGCGTAACGGTCGGCGGCGAGCGCGTTCAGCGTGCGCCACGACAAGCGAGTGATCGGCATTCTAACGACAGGTCCGAAGCCGATATTTCCTCAATGCGACAACTAATTACAGAAGCGCCGAGAAAGCGGGATGGACACATTGACAACTCTTGATTTTTATGCAGGAGCGAAAGAAGGGGTAACCGATCTATCCTGCAAATAGCGGGCCTATTATTCGCAAAGCCTTCTATTCCGGCAAGCACGGCGTTCGATGAGATTTAAAAGGCCGTGGCTTCGGGTCAAAAACGGGCAGCGGCGTTTCCCTTTGCCCCGTGTCCGGGCGGCAGGTGACACATTTGGTTACCTACCGAAAAATCGGTAACAGAGGGAGGAATTCACAGCAAAAACCGATATTTATCTCACTTCATTCAAGGACACGCTCCCTTGCAGGAGCCGGCTTGCTGGCGATGAGGCCGCTGAACCTTGCAGTGCCCATCCGGCCGTCATCGCCAGCAAGCCGGCGCCTACAGGAAACAAGGCAAGCCACAGAACGCAAAAAGCCCCGCCCGGCGTTATGCCGGACGGGGCTCAGTCAACCTCGAACGCGTGTTACGCGACGTTCATGGTCTTGTGGGTATCGATCAGATGCTGCACCACGCCCGGGTCCGCCAGGGTGGAGATATCTCCCAGGCCGTCGTACTCCGCCGTGGCGATCTTGCGCAGGATCCGTCGCATGATTTTCCCCGAACGGGTCTTAGGCAAGCCCGGCGCCCACTGGATCACGTCCGGCGAAGCAATCGGCCCGATTTCCTTGCGCACCCAGTTCTTCAACTCCAGGCGCAACGCCTCGCTGGGCTCTTCACCATTGTTGAGGGTGACGTAGACATAGATGCCCTGCCCCTTGATATCGTGGGGCACACCGACCACCGCCGCTTCGGCGACTTTCGGGTGGGCGACCATGGCGCTTTCGATCTCGGCGGTGCCCATGCGGTGGCCGGAGACGTTCAGCACATCATCCACGCGCCCGGTGATCCAGTAATAACCGTCCTCGTCGCGGCGCGCGCCGTCGCCGGTGAAGTACATGCCACGGAAGGTCTTGAAGTAGGTATCGACGAAGCGGTCGTGATCGCCGTACAAGGTCCGCGCCTGGCCCGGCCACGAATCGAGGATCACCAGGTTGCCTTCGGCAGCACCCTCGATGATGTTGCCCAGGTTATCCACCAGCGCCGGCACCACGCCAAAGAACGGCCGTGTCGCCGAACCCGGCTTGAGGGCATGGGCGCCCGGCAGCGGGCTCATCATGTTGCCGCCGGTCTCGGTCTGCCACCAGGTATCGACGATCGGGCAACGCGACTTGCCGACATTCTTATAGTACCAGTCCCAGGCTTCCGGGTTGATCGGCTCGCCCACCGAGCCCAGCAGGCGCAGGCTGCTGCCATCGGCGCCCTCAACGGCCGCCGTGCCCTGGGCCATCATGGCGCGGATCGCGGTCGGCGCGGTGTAGAGGATATTGACCTGGTGCTTGTCGACAATCTTCGCCACCCGGGTGATGTCCGGATAGTTCGGCACGCCCTCGAACATCACGGTGGTTGCGCCGTTGGCCAGCGGGCCGTAGACAATGTAGGTATGGCCGGTAACCCAGCCGACATCGGCGGTGCACCAGTAGACCTCGCCCGGACGGTAGTCGAACACCCGCTCGTGGGTCAGCGCCGCATACAGCAGGTAGCCGCCCGTGGTGTGCTGCACGCCCTTGGGTTTGCCGGTGGAGCCAGAGGTGTAGAGGATGAACAACGCTTCTTCGGCGCCCATCTCTTTCGGCGCGCAGACACTGCCGGCCACTTTCATCAGGTCTTCAAACCAGATGTCGCGATGCTGGTTCCATTTGATCGTGCCACCGGTGCGCTTGCACACGATGACTTTCTGGACGCTGCTGGTTTCCGGATTGGTCAGGGCGTCGTCGACATTGGCCTTGAGCGGGATTTTTTTTCCGGCGCGAACGCCTTCGTCGGCGGTGATCACCACTTTCGAACGGCAATCGATAATACGACCGGCCAGTGCTTCCGGAGAGAAACCACCGAACACCACCGAGTGGATCGCACCGATACGGGCACAGGCCAGCATGGCGACCGCGGCTTCGGGGATCATCGGCATATAGATGGTCACCACGTCGCCACGGTGCACATCCTGGCCACGCAGGGCGTTGGCGAATTTGCAGACCTGCTCGTGCAGTTCGCGGTAAGTGATGTTGCGGGACTCGGCGGGATCGTCGCCTTCCCAGATGATCGCGATCTGATCGCCACGCTCGGCCAGGTGGCGGTCCAGGCAGTTGTAGGAGACGTTCAGGGTGCCGTCGGCAAACCACTTGATATCGACATGGTGATCGTCGAAGGAAGTCTGTTTCACCGTGGTGAAAGGCTTGATCCAGTCGAGGCGCTTGGCTTGTTCACGCCAGAAGCCGTCGGGGTTGACGACCGACTGCTGGTACATCGCCTTGTAGGTCGCCTCGTCGGTCAGCGTAGTCGCCAGGACCTCAGGACGAACGGGGTACAGGGAAGCCGCACTCATCTTTCTTACCTCGGTGGATATGTTGTTGTTTTATGACCCTGTTGTAGCCGGGCCTGCGCCATGGAGCCATTCGACGATGGTAGTAACAAAGCCCTGCAAAACCTCGGCTCAATCGCTGCAAGGCCTCAAGCACGCTGCCTGTAGCGATTTCCAGGCCCCTGAAAATAACTCACGGAACGGGCCTGGGAGACGTTTTTCGACGATTGTTACAGGTTTTGTCAATAGTCTTTATCAAAACCCCCTCTATATGAATGGTTTGTAGACTCTTAACATTCATCCCGCCAACTAAGGCAGCGAATTAACTTAGCGACAGCCCCCACGAAGGCCGTTAATTCGAATTCAAATCAACACCGTTCCACACGTGGCCTCACAAGGGCCATGTGACCCCTTACGACCCGAAGAAGGTAAATCGAGATGAAAGCTCTAGTCGTTCTGGCCCTCAGCAGCCTGTGTGCAACCGCCATGGCTGACGAGATTCCAACCGACGTTGCCAGCCACACCGTTCCGGTGGAAGAGTACACTTACAGTTCTCACCCGGATATTCAGAAAGTTATCTCCATGAGTGAAGTTCCGGATGTTTGCGAAGTTGTTCCGGCGCGCATGGTCTATGAAGACTCGCAAGGCGCCCGGCATATCATGGAATACCGCGTCATGGGTAACGGTTGTTCCCACGGTTAACCTCCCGGCCTGCTCCACTCCTGCAAAACCACCCGCCGCAAGAAGCACTTCTTGCGGCAAAGGTGTTCCTCCCCGCCCCTCCCCTGCCAGCACGACCTGTCCGGCCCGGTCTGGATCATTTCGCCGTCGCAGCGACAAAAACTGGCTGAAACAACCGGACAAATTCCCTATACTGTCGGCATCCATTCGCGCCTGAAAAAGCGTCGAATCGAGCTGAAAACCCTCGTTGATTCAGGCCCTTGCAGGCCCCAGGGGAAGGCCCGGCGCCCTCTCCCATCGACGACACGGGATCATCCCGTACCTATTCCATGTTTTTGCGTGCACGAACCGCTGCTGCAAGCAACATATCCTTTAGATCCAAAGCGGCCATTGGTCGTGTGACAAGCCAACCATCAGTGTTTTTCACACGGCCATCTGGCCCTCACGCAGGAGACGACACGTCATGCTGAGCTGGGACGAATTCGACAAAGAAGAAGGCGAGGTTGCCGTCAAGGGCGCCAACGCTGGCCACGCCACCGAAGCCAACATGGACCGCCTCGACAGCGCCGGTGGCGCCGCGGCCCAGGAGGCCCGTGCCGTGACCGCTTCCGACTCGGCCGCCATCGCCCGCGCCAAGGCGGCACTCGACGCCCTGGACGTGGCCGAAGGCCTGGCTGAACTCGAAGGCGCCTCGGCCCGTGTCGCGGTCGACGAAAAGCGCATGATCAACTGCCGCGCCGACCTCAACCAACTCGTACCGTTCAAGTACGACTGGGCCTGG
>NZ_PHSU01000055.1 GCF_002814235.1 Pseudomonas sp. QS1027
GTATGCGTCCGGACATCCCGTCTTGCGCAACTAAACCGGTCGCCACCTATGCGGCAGCAACTGCGCAATATCACTCGCCCGCTGCGTCGGCAGGCGCGTGAGGACGTCCTTCAAATAAGCATACGGTTCATGCCCATTGAGCCGCGCCGATTGGATCAAACTCATGATCGCCGCCGCGCGTTTGCCGCTGCGCAATGAACCTGCAAAGAGCCAGTTCTTGCGACCCAACGCCCATGGTCGGATCTGGTTCTCGCACCAATTATTGTCAATGGGTACGGCCCCGTCATCGAGATAGCGCGACAGCGCCATCCAGCGTTTGAGGCTGTAATCCAAAGCTTTGGCGATAGCCGAGCCGTCGTGCACGATCTGGCGCTGGGCGATCATCCAGGCATGCAGGGCATCCATCACCGGCACGGCTTTTTCTTGTCGTATTCGGTGGCGTAAGTCCGGTTCAAGGTCGCGGACTTCACTCTCGATTTCGTACAGTAACTGGATGTAGCGCAGAGCCTGCTCGGCAAGCTGACTCTTGTTGGTGGCGTGCAGCTCGAAGAACTTGCGCCGTGCATGGGCCATACAGCCGATCTCGGTGACACCGAGTTCAAAGCTGGCTTTGTAACCACCAAAATCATCACAGACCAGCTTGCCCTTCCAGTCTTGCAGGAAGTTGCGGGCGTGTTCTCCGGCTCGGCTGGGGCTGAAGTCGTAAACAACCGCTGCCAAGTCCGAGAACTGGCTGGTGGCGTAGGCCCAGACATAGGCGCGATGGGTTTTCTTCGCGCCCGGCGTGAGCATCTGCACCGGGGTTTCATCGGCGTGGATCACGTCATGCCCAAGCACCGCGTCGCGCAAGGCATCGACCAGCGGCTGCAACTGCACGCCACAGTTGCCGACCCATTGGGCCAGAGTCGAGCGGGCGATGGCCAAACCGGCTCGACCGAAAATCGATTCCTGGCGGTAGAGCGGTAAATGATCCGCGAACTTGGCGATCATGACATGGGCCAGCAGCCCTGCGGTCGGGATGCCCTTGTCGATGACCTGAGCCGGAACCGGTGCCTGGATCAGGGTTTCGCACTGATCGCAGACCCATTTGCCACGGATGTGCCGTTCAACGGTGAAGACGCCGGGCATGTAGTCGAGTTTCTCGCTGACATCCTCGCCGATACGCTTGAGCGCACAGCCGCACTGGCAGTGGCTGCTATCGGGTTCGTGGTGGATCAGAGTGCGCGGAAACTGCGGCGGCAAGGCGGTGCGTTTAGGTTTTTGCCGAGCCTCAGTCGAAGCGGGAGCAAGTTTCAGCGCTTCAAGTTCAGCTTCGATGGCTGCAATGTCGGTGTCGATCAGGTCATCAAGCAGACTGGCTTGATCCGGACTTAACTGCTCACTGCGCTTGGCAAACTTGAAGCGCTTGAGCTGTGCAATCTCGTGGGTCAGCTTCTCGATAACCGTTTGGTCGCGGTGGATCTTTTTGCCCATCGTCTCGACTTTCTGATCGAGATTCTCGACGCGCTGCATCAACTGCGCCGCCAGAGCGCGCAGTTGGTCAGGGTTGAGTTGGTCGAGATTGGGCAGCGAAATCATGCCGCCGATTTTGCCAGAGCCGGCGAAAACCGACGATAGGCTCATCGGACAATTGCACGGCCTGGGTGGTCATGGCAGGTGTTACACGATGGAAATCGCGCTGCCAGGCCCGACTCTTTGCCATGGCAAGCCCAGCACCAGGGCGTGTAGTTGTTCGGCACCCAATTCCATCTGAGAGCCGTGTCGAGAACCCGGCCAGAAGAACTTGCCTTGGTGCAGGCGGCGCGCCGCCAGCCAGATACCCAACCCGTCGTGCACCAGCACTTTCATCCGATTGGCACGGCGGTTGGCAAACAGATAAGCACAGTGCGGCTGCGCCGCACCGAACACCGCCACCACCCGCGCCATTGCGGTGTCGGTGCCGGCACGCATGTCCATGGGCTCGGTGGCGAGCCAGATGGCGTCGATGCGGATCATCGCAACAGATCTCGAAGAAAGGTGGCGCAGGCAGCAGCGCTTTCGGTCGGCCAGTTCACTTTGACGGTGCCGCGCGGGTGTGGGATTTCGAGGTAGATAGTCGATGACGCGGTTTGCGAATTTGCTCCGGCTAGCTGTAAGGGCAGCGGAATGAAAGCAGGTTGCAGCGCCATGGTTTTCTGCGTTTGCACCCGAATCCATTTATGGACGAGGTTCGCGTTGAGGCTGTGGCTCAGCGCAACGCTGGCAATCGAGGCCCCGGGCTGGGCGCACTCTTGAATGACCTGGGCCTTGAAGGATTTGGAGTAGGAACGGCGTTGTGGCTGCATGAAAGACCCGCTTAAAAGGCTAGAACTGGTGTCCACCAAAATTTAAGTGCACACCATGTCTTGGCTTTGCAGAGCGGGCTAGATGACTTGGCCGGACGAATAC
>NZ_PHSU01000056.1 GCF_002814235.1 Pseudomonas sp. QS1027
AAAGGGGACAGATTTGAATGGCACTTCCTTAGCGGTTAAGCGCCTGAACTGAAAGCGAAAAATGAAGAAGGGCTGGTCTTGGTCTACGGTGATAGTTGCGAACACACACCGACAAGCCAAGGACGCAGCCCTCCATGAATCGTAGACGTCAAATCCTCCGACAGCAACGACAACGTATTCACCGACACACAACGAGCTGTGATGCCTATGCCTTTTTCAATCTGCTCACAGCTCCAGAACTCTTGCAGCGGGTCGAGTCAGTGTTGCCAGAGCATCGGGAACGCTTGTTCCCTCCGACTGAAACACTGTCCATGTTCCTGGCTCAAGCAATGAGCGCTGACCGTTCCTGCCAGAATGCCGTCAACGACTTGTCCATCAAGCGGGCGGGCGGCGGCTTGAAACCCAACAGCACGCGAACAGGGGCTTACTGCAAAGCCAGGAAACGTTTACCTGTCGAGATGGTTTCCACGTTAGTTCGACATACCGGTTCTGCAATCAGCGATCAGGTAGCAGAGTCTTGGCGCTGGATGGGGCGGCCAGTGCGTCTGGTGGACGGTACAACGGTGACCATGCCCGATACCACAGCCAACCAAAGTGCGTATCCCCAATCCCGCGGCCAGAAAGTGGGTCTTGGTTTTCCGATTTGCCGAGTTGTCGGTATCGTTTGTCTCGCCAGTGGGGCCGTTCTGGATGTGTCTTGGGGACGTTTTCGCGGCAAGGGAGGTGATGAGCAAACACTCCTCAGATCGATGCTCGACACCTTGAAACGAGGCGATATTCTCCTGGGTGATGCCTACTACGCCACTTATTTTCTGTTGTGCGAATTGCAGCGCAAGGGAGTGGATGGCGTGTTTGAACAGTACGGCGCCCGGCGACGCAAGACGGACTTTCGTCTGGGCCAAGATCTCGGTCCGGAGGACCATTTGATCGAATTGAAAAAGCCCAAACAAAGGCCGCCATGGATGGGACAAGAGTATTACGAACAGGCACCGGAACGCCTGACGGTTCGAGAGTTGAAGGTAGACGGGAAGATCTTGGTGACAACGCTATGTTGCCCAAAGCGAACACCGAAAACAGCCCTCAAGGTGTTGCTCAAAGGGCGATGGCATGTCGAGTTGGACTTACGCAATCTCAAAGCAACACTCGGGCTTGGGCAGTTAAGCTGCAAGACGCCCGGCATGGCGGTGAAGGAGCTATGGATCTATTTTCTGGCACACAATCTGATCCGGATGATCATGGCGCAATCAGCGCTGTTAGCTGACTGTTTGCCTCGTGAACTGAGTTTCAAGCACAGCCTTCAGCTATGGCTGGCACTACGGCAATATGGCAGTGCTGACGGAGAGGATGAGATGTCTAATTTGCTCATGCTGGTTGCCCAACGACGTGTTGGAAATCGTCCTGGACGCATCGAACCTCGGGCTGTGAAACGAAGACCTCAGGCCTACCCACTGCTGACCAAACCACGCCGAGCAGCAAGGGCGGACGTCAGAAAATACGGGCACCCAAAACATGTTAAGTAAGTGCCATTCAAATC
>NZ_PHSU01000057.1 GCF_002814235.1 Pseudomonas sp. QS1027
GCACTGAGCTGGATTTCGCTGAAACACAGTTGCAGGTCGGTAACCCGCTGGTTGTTCCAGCTCGCCGGCAGCCAGATATCCTCCAACGCTTGCCCGCTGGCGATCCTCGGGCCTG
The DNA here is from genome assembly GCF_002814235.1 of Pseudomonas sp. QS1027. Taxonomy (GTDB): domain Bacteria; phylum Pseudomonadota; class Gammaproteobacteria; order Pseudomonadales; family Pseudomonadaceae; genus Aquipseudomonas. Next base: position 116 of record NZ_PHSU01000057.1, read on the forward strand.
TCTTGAAACCCTCGCCCTGACGGTAGCGGGCCACATCGATATCGCGAAAGCGGGGGCCTTGCTCGTCGACATCTACCTGCAACTCACGCCACAGGCGCTGGCGATAAAACACATAAATGAAACCCGCCCGGCACAACACCGGCGTGCCGTGATCGTACTGGCTGTTGACTCCCGGCAAGGGCACGAAGGGCAGCACCGGAACGATCTGGTTCCATTGAGCTTCCATCTGACGGGGCGTGACCAGCAGGTCATCGAGCAGTGGCACGCGCAGCGGCGTGCCGTCACGGCTATCGATTTCCAGCATCAGGCGGCGGCCCGGTTGCCAGTCCCAGGCATGCAGCACGCTGCTGCACCAGGATTTATCGAGGGTTATGGCTCGGTTGCGTTGGGTCAGGGCGAGATCCGGCTGGCCATCCTGGTTGCAGATAACCAGGCGCTGGCCTGGCGGATGGGCCTTGCCGATGACCTGGACGATAAA
>NZ_PHSU01000058.1 GCF_002814235.1 Pseudomonas sp. QS1027
GCCGCTTGTGCCAGGACCGCTGCCGGAGCGCTGTCCTGCAACATGTAGGCAATACGTTCCGCCGGATAAGCGGGGTCCAACGGCACATAACCGCCGCCCGCCTTGAGAATCGCCAGCAAGCCGACGACAATCTCCGCTCCACGCTCGACACAGATCCCCACCCGCGAATCCGGCTGCACACCCTGCTTGCGCAAGGCATGGGCCAAACGGTTGGCCTGCTCGTTAAGCTCGCGATAGCTCAGGCGCTGTTCGCCATGCACCACCGCCAGGGCCTGCGGCGTACGCTCGACCTGCGCTTCGAACAACCCGTGAATGGTCTGTTCCCGCGGATAATCCAGCGCCGTGTCGTTGAACCCCACCAGCAACTGCTCACGCTC
>NZ_PHSU01000059.1 GCF_002814235.1 Pseudomonas sp. QS1027
GATTCATTGAAGAAGACGATAGAAGCAGCTTTAAGCTCTACGCTGATAGCTCAACGCTAACGGTTACAAGCTCGAAATTGGGTCTGTAGCTCAGTTGGTTAGAGCGCACCCCTGATAAGGGTGAGGTCGGCAGTTCGAATCTGCCCAGACCCACCAATTTTGTGTGGGAAGCCTGTAGAAATACGGGGCCATAGCTCAGCTGGGAGAGCGCCTGCCTTGCACGCAGGAGGTCAACGGTTCGATCCCGTTTGGCTCCACCATTAACTGCTTCTGTAAAGCTTAGAAATGAGCATTCCATCATACGATGGTGAATGTTGATTTCTAGTCTTTGATTAGATCGTTCTTTAAAAATTTGGGTATGTGATAGAAAGATAGACTGGACGTTACTTTCACTGGTAACGGA
>NZ_PHSU01000006.1 GCF_002814235.1 Pseudomonas sp. QS1027
CAGAAACGAATCGGGGACGTAGGGATTCCGAATGAACGGAAAAGGTAGGCACAGCACATTCAGTAGCTTTCCCATAAAGCACTCCTGGGGGCGGGACTGAGCTCGCCCCATAGGGCGAGAATCCCTATGGATGGATGTGAGGTTGAAACCGTGGTCAGGCGCCGCGGAGGGCACCCAAAATCAATTGAGCCGCGTGACGACGATCAGCCGCACGGACGCATGTGGCCTGTTCGTAGCCGGAGCCGCAGAGTGAGGTATCTGTCTTGCCGACCTGACGACAGATCAGTGGCCTGACAGAAGGTGTTGGGTGGGCATGGCGGACAAACACCACACCCATGAAGTGAAGGCCGACCAGCAGCGGGCATCGCAGGGATCCGGTGTTCGATCACCGTGTCAGCTTCTGCGCTGACGAGGTAAAAGGTGAGCCGTTGAGGCTCTTTGCAGCAGATATTGGGCATGGTGATTCTCCAGATTCATGAAGCGGAGCGCGGAGAACACTTCGCCCGGCGGGGAAGGATTCCCCGCGTGGGTGGGTACAACGGATGGTGTTACGCCAGGTACTTGAGTCCAGAAGTGACCAAGCCGGAAGATACACCGGCTGCGGCGCCTATGATCAACAAGAGACGTATCGTCAGGTTTTTGCTCAAGGTATCCACCTTGGCGTCAAGCTTCACGAGGCTTTTCTGAAGCTCGGAGATGTCGATCTTCAATTCGGCACGAAGCACCGCGAGATCAGTTTTACTCGCAAGGGTTGAGGTCATCTCTTTCTCCATTGCCTCAATGACGGCAGTAGCGTGTACTTCTGGAACGTTGGATGCGACCAACGCTTTGTATAAAACAGTTTCCATTTTCATGGAGCCTCCAAGATTAAGGGAGGACCTGCCCCATACGGGCGAGGCCCGTATGGGGGAAACAGTGAAGCAACAGCAGAGCTTCCATCGACAGCAGTCGATCGGTCGCGCTACTGGAAGCGTTGCGACCTGGGGAGTGGATCAATGCGCAATGGCGCATCGTAGCTTCCCGGATCCAAGCTACATGGGCATGGTGCTGACAACGTCAGCGGTACGCACCGATACAATGACCAACGCTGCAGTGGGCTGTCAAAACCCCAACTGCTACAAGCTTTTTCAGGCCGATGGCGTAGCGACTAGAGCAGGGACCAGGACTACAAATTCCGTTCCGGTGACAGTGTAGGAACCTTGCTGTTCGACTGATCAGCTTTTGCTGGACGATGTCTATATGCGCAGGGGGGAACGTGCAGGAAGATTTGATCCGGCGGAGAAGCGTTGGTGTACAAAGTGAATAGGGGGGAGTAGGTACTTCATGGCTGTGCGCCGCTAACTACCTCTCAACTCCAGAGTAAGGTGCTGCCTGACCTCCATGGCGTCATGCAGTATCCGAACGATCTCGATGACCTGGTCATCTGCCAATCGATGGAAAACGACATGCCGCGGTCTCTGTACGGTGCCCGTGGCCGTTGCAGCCTGCTTGCGTACGCAGGTCAGATGAAAGCTCCTCAGTTCCTCTGAGAGTTCATCTCGAGGGCTGCTACCCCCCCTGTTTGGCATTTCTGCAAGGTCTTCGATGGCTGTGTGTATGAGCGCCTGGTACCTGATCCTGGCATGTGAGCCAAACTGTACTTGGGAGTACCTGAGAACATCCTCTATATCACTGAGGACCGTATGAGAGAGGCGGTACTTCCCCATGCTCAACGGTTCTTGGTGGGGGTCACCCAGTCGACGCTGTCGCACCAGATCAAGCAACTTGAGGAAGAGTTGGGCGTCGATCTTTTTGATCGCGTTGGCAAGCGTGTAGTGATCACTGAGGCGGGTGATACTTTTTTAGCACAAATTTTGCCGACGCTCAGGCAAATCGACATGGCGGTTAATGCGTTGCATTTGTCGCCAGCTTCAACTGTGGGAACAGTCCGAGTAGGGGCGACTTACAGTTTCAATACTCGCCTGGTGCCCCAGTGCATTGCGAGCTTCCTATCCCGAAACCCAGGTATTCGTATGACAGCTGAAGAGTTGTCACGGGCCGATATCGTCGAGCGCCTGGAGTAAGGGAAGCAGGACCTTGGGATCGCCTACCGACCAGCAGAGGGACATGACCTTTGGTTTGAGCCGCTGTACAACGAAGAAATGGTCTTGGTGGTGGCCAACTATCATCCGTTGGCCAAGCGCCGTAAAGTCAGGATGATCGAGCTGCACAATCTGCGCATGACTCTGCTTCGAGCGACTTTCAGTACCCGCCAGAGCTTGATGAATGCTTCCGGGCAGCTGGCGCCGAACCTCTGGTGGTTGCCGAAATGAACACCATCATGCCGATGATCGAGTTGATCAGACAGCCTGACCTGGCTGGTTGTTGGAGAAACAGCTATTGGCCCTGCGCAAGGATTGTGTATCGTCGCCCTGGAAAACCCGACCCTGTGCGTACTCCAGGCTTGCTGTGGAAACGGGGTGGATCGGATGACCTGTTGATCAGGCAGTTTGCCTCGGTCGTTCGGCGGGTTGCCGAGGCCGGAGTAGGGCGGGTTGCCGTCAACCCTTGATTGGCACCAGCTCTTTCAGTGCCAGGTGCATAACAGCTCAGATACGTTGACCACTACACTGACGCCTGGCTGCCTAGGGCTGTTGAGTTTGTGACGTTGGCGTTGTTTCCCTATTTGCCTCGGGAAGCCCAGAGCGATTCACTCTCCCTGGGCTTTTTTACCGTTTGTAGTCAGCGGCTCGCTTGCTGGGAGGGGCGCTTAGGTGCCCAAGACGCGGATACGTTACGGCGCTTAACAACAAAACCAGTGCAGACAACCATGGCGGCCAGTCCCGCTGTGGCCAAAACCTCGCCTTGGTGGGCAGGGAGGGTCAGCATCAAGCCAAGAGCCCCGACGATGAATACGATCACGGCCCAGGTCAGTCCGGGGTAGAGCCACATCTTGAATTCAAGAATATGCCCCTGCGAAACCAGTTTCTTGCGCATCCGCAATTGAGAGATCGCGATCACCAAGTAAACGAGTAATGCCACGGCGCCAGACGTCGCAAGCAGAAAGGAAAACAATCTCTCGGGCGCGAAGTAGTTGATTATCGTCGTAATGCAGCCGATGGCAGTGCTGGCGATCACAGCTTGACGGGGGACTTTGGCAATCGTGGTTACCTTCAGAAAGCCAGGCGCTTCTCCTCTCTTCGCCAGGGAGAAAAGCATACGTGAAGCGGTATAGATCGCAGAGTTCAGGCAGCTGGCAACGGCAATCAGCACAACGACATCAACAATGAATTTCGCATTGGGGATCTGGAGATATTCTAGAGCTCGCTGATACGAGCCTACAGTTGCCAATGCTTGGTCGTTCCACGGGACAATGGATACGATCATGAGAATTGACACAATATAGAACAAGCCAATGCGCCAGATCACCGAGTTTGTGGCTCGCGCGATTTGCTTGCTTGGATTATGGGACTCTGCAGCGGCGATGGTTACGATTTCCGTGCCCATGAAGCTGAACATTGTCGTCAGGAGCGCGCCAAGCACAGGGCCGTATCCGTTGGGGGCAAAACCACCGTTGGCGCTTATCAGTGCGCTAATACCACTGACTTCCCGGTTCGGCAGCCCACCGACCAAGGCTATCGCGCACACGATGATAAACGTGATGATTGCCGCTACCTTGGCCAATGCAAACCAGAATTCAAATTCACCATACCGGGCCACACTATAGAGATTCGTTAGTGTTAGGCCACACGTAATCGATAGCGCAAAGATCCAAGTGTCGATTGTTGGAAACCAGCTATGCAAAATTGCGGCGGCTGCAATGGCTTCGAGTGGAATGACAAGCACCCAGAACCACCAATACAGCCAACCAATTGTGAAGCCGGCCCAAGGGCCTATGGCACGATTAGCATAGGTGGAGAAGGAACCGGTATCAGGTGATGCGACGGCCATCTCACCTAGCATCCGCATGACTAATACGACGAGAGTTCCCGCGGCAAGGTACGAGATCAGAACGGCTGGACCCGCCGCGGCAATGGCATGGCCTGATCCGACAAATAATCCTGCCCCAATGACCCCAGCGATGGAAAGCATTGTGACATGTCTTTGCTTTAGTCCAGGAGCAAGTGACGTGCCTCCTTGACCTTCAGACGCGCTGGATTTGTATGTTTTTGACATGTATTCACCCTTTTTTTATTAGGCAGGTAGTGAAAAACTATCTACTAGTGTGCGAAAGCATCTTATTGTTGTAACTGCATCTAGCATAAGTCGTAACGCATGCTGGCTTGGAAGGCACTAAGTTTTTAAGTGGTCAACCTCCGCCTGCACCAATAGTGGCTTTAGTCGCGCAGCACTTAACCCCATCAGAAAATAATTCGCCTATATTTTTCCTCGCATTCATTGCTTTTGACACATTCACGTCAACTCGATGTAAGTGCGGCTATGGAGCATAGGTTCGGAAATTGCTGTGTTTTTTTCTTCAAGTGCCATGTGCTAATAAGAGGAGGCGTTGTCCTATGCGGGATAGGGCGAATTTTGGGGAGAGGCAGTAATGGCAAGCGGAGATTGCCTTCAATGGGGGGCGACGGATGGTGACTTGGCGCTTTTCTCCCACACATGTTCGATGGCTCTCAGCGACTTGGGGGGGAGCGTTTGGTGCCAGTAGCTAGAAAAACGGCTGTCACATCCGCGTGAATAGACCCTTGCGAGCCACTAAATCCTGAAGCTATCCACCAGTTGCTTGAGTCGTGAAGCCTGTTGCTCCAGGTCCGAGCAAGCTAGCAGAGTTGACTGAAGGTTCTGAATGCCCTCCTGATTCAGCGTGTTGATTTCATGGATGTCTCTATTGATGGACTCGACCACCGCCGTCTGTTCTTCGGTAGCGGTGGCCACCGACTGGTTCATGCCGTCGATTTCGCCGATGCATTCAGTGACGCTACTCAGGCGTTCGCCGGCATGGTTAGCAATCTTGACACTGTCCTGGCTGTGACGCTGGCTGTCGCTCATAGTGCCCACTGAGGTGCGAGCCCCTACTTGTAGCTCTTCAATCATAATCTGCACCTGTTGCGCCGATTCCTGGGTGCGGTGTGCAAGGTTGCGAACTTCATCGGCGACCACCGCGAAACCACGGCCTGCTTCGCCGGCCCGTGCGGCCTCGATGGCCGCATTGAGTGCGAGCAAGTTCGTCTGCTGGGAGATGCTGGAAATCACCTCGAGAATCTGACCTATGTTCACGGTTTTGCTATTGAGCGTTTCTATATGGTCGCGTGAAGTACTGATCATATGTGAAAGTTGGGTCATAGCCTGAATATTACTATCCACGACAAGCTGACCGTCTAAAGCCAGGTGGCGCGCTTCGCTGGCCTGTTGAGAGGCCAAGGCTGCGTTTTGAGCAATTTCCTGAGCGGCAGCCCCCAACTCGTTGATGGCGGCGACAACGCTATTGGTTCGATTGGCCTGTTCGTCGGAATTGGCCATAGAGGCGTTCGATACCTCGATCACTCTTGTAGCCGCCTCATTGACTTGCGCACTGGCTGATGCCACCTCATGAATTGAGGTGTGTACGCGGGTCACGAAGAGATTGAAGGCGTTACCCAGCTTCCCAAACTCGTCTTGGTTGTGGATTACCAAGCGGCGGGTTAAATCGCCTTCGCCTTCGGCAATGTTCTCCATGGCTTGGGTCATGGTATTGAGCGGCTTGATCAGTACACGAATCAGTATGCCTAGTAAGAGGATGATGAAAATGACCGCTATAGCGGTGGCTATCATCGCCGACGTTTGGAATTTTTTCAGCATGGAGTAGGCCATATCCTTATCCACCGAAATACCAACGTACCAATTGACCGACGGCAGGCCTTTTACCGGTGCGAATGTGACCAGGCGCGTTTTTCCATCGACCTGGATTTCGCTTAGATTGCTGTTGAGTTTCAACGCATCGCCGGAGTAGAGATCGGACAGGTTTTTCATCACTACTTGGTTGTCTGGATGAACCAGTATCTTGCCATCGGCGCTGACCAGAAAGGCGTACCCTATACCGCCAAAATCTAGTGAATTGATGATCTGTACAACTCTGTCCAGCGTCATGTCACCACCGGCAACGCCCAAGGATATGCCCGCTTTTTTTACTTGGGCGACGGCTGTGATTACCAGTTTTTTTGTATTGAGGTCGATGTAAGGTTCGGTTAGAGCTGGGCCGGTATTCGCCTGCCCAGCCAGGTACCAAGGACGGGGGCGAGGGTCATATCCGACGGGCATCTTGTCGTCGGGGCGCATGGTGAATTGGCCTTGTGCTCCCCCTAGATAGCTGTGTTGGAAGGTTGAAATCAGTGTGGGCTGCTCGAGTAAGTTGACTGTACTGGCGGGGTCTGAATTGCTTGCAATGTTTTGCGCCAGGTTTTGAATCAGCAGGATGCGGCCGTCGAGCCATTGGCTGATGTTTGTCGCAGTGACGGCGCCCATTTCATGCAGGTAATTCTCCAGCCCCTTATGAATGGCATTACGTTGCAACTGGTCGATGTACGCGGTGAACAGCGTGAAAACCAGCAGCACGATCAAAGCTGCGACCAAAAGTATTTTGTGACTAAAGCGTAATGTGCTTTTCATGGGGGGATTCACTGAGATTGGATTTATGTAAAGTTGTTTTCGAGAATGTGTCGTTTTTATTTTTAATAACGACTTCAGGTTGTTCTGTCTTATTGTGCTGCAATATCTTGTTTTTGATCGTCAGTGTCTTGCAGGGCGTCATGTGTTTCAGTTCGAATGATGAGCTTACGTTCTTCAGTGGCTCTTTATTCGAACTAGTACCTATCAGCGCAAAAGGTCGTTAAAGCGACGTAGTGAATAAATTCTGTGAGGGACGCTATGTATAGCTTGGTTTTTTTACCAAGAGATAGCCTCCTATTTTGGAAATGATTTTGTCGGTTCTTTCTGGTGCATTAACTAGGTGGCGATATCGTAAATCTCGGCGAGCTCAATGTTGTTGCGGGGCGGTGACTAATTGGATAACACTTTTTTGTTCGAAGCTGACGGCTCATGTCATCACAGCTTTGTAGCTAGGCTGTCGGTCAGTTCGGCATCTCAGGTCGTTGCTCGGACAATTTTGGTGCTCACCTTTTTTTGGGGGGAGGGCACTCACACCGCTCGCGTTCGTCTCGATTCTGACGAAAGGCAGATCCAGGACGATGGTCAACGTACGTCTGAGCGAAAAAAGTACCTGGGTAGCCGGCCGATAGGCGATTTTTTCAACGTGCAGACGGAGGGAAGCCTTGCGAGTTCCTATTTTTTCTACGTGGTTCGTTTTTGGGCCTGATCCTATGATGAGGCACAGTCACGCTGCACCGTAGGCAGAGCAGGCCGTCGATACGCAGCGATAAAGAGAGGGGGCGCGAGTATGGGTATTAAACTGTTGCTGGTTTCCAAGCTCTTTCGGCTGTTCGGTGTCAGATCGAGTGTGGGCATCGAGAAGCGTACACGTTCGCTTTTTTCGTTATCTGACGTTGATAATTCGGCCGCTGAGGCGCCGCAAAGTTGCGGTAGCCCTCACGTATTTTTGGTGAGCGGGCCGTCGCTCCTGCGTACGCGGAGCAGTCAGAGATCTGTTCATACATAGCAGCGAGGATGCAAGGCTTGTAAGGCATTAGACAGGTGGTAAAGTGGAGTGACCGAGCACCACGTGAATTTTCTATGAGTCAACGTGAGTGATGAGGTGCAAGAAAAGTATCTGCTCAGACTGGAGTGTTTGGTTGTTCAGTGGAGTGGAATATGCAGAAAACTTCCAGTTTATGACCTGGTAATGGAAAGAGGCAGTGTATGAGGCTGACAGATTTTGAAGTCATGGTATTCGATTGTTATGGTACGTTGATTGACTGGGAAAGTGGAATATTCAATGCTTTAAAGCCCTTGGCGGATCGCTCGGAAAAAAAGCTGACGCGTGACCAGATACTCGAAGTGTTTGGTCGTCATGAGTCACCTCAGCAAAAAGAAACCCCGAAGGCGTTATATGCTGAAATCCTTCGTAAAGTGTATGATCGTATCGCGAAGGAGTGGAGGTTGGAGGTTGATCCGCAAGAGCGCGAGCATTTTGGCGTCTCGGTAAAAAACTGGCCACCGTTTTCTGATTCGATTGAGGCACTCAGGTATTTTGGCCGGTATTACAAATTAGCGATCTTGTCCAATATTGATCGTGGTGAGTTTGAGTTTAGTCGTGCGAAACTGGGCGCTGATTTTGATTGTGTGATCACGGCTCAGGATGTGGGTTCGTACAAGCCGGCCCCCAAAAATTTTACGTACATGATTAATGCAATAGGAAAGCTTGGGTTTGAGAAAAGCTCGATTTTGCATGTGGCGGAAAGTTTGTATCACGATCATGTTCCCGCCAATGCGGCGGGGTTGGCCAGTGCATGGATTCATCGTCGCCATAATCAGGAAGGTTTTGGCGCGATTCATGTGCCTGCCACGGAGGCGACCTACGATTTTCGTTTTATCAGCTTGGCTGCGATGGTTGAGTGTCATCAGCAATTGATGAGCAGTACATGACAAATGTGTGTCCGTCTTATTTGATAAGGCGGATGGTTATAAGATTTTTCAGTTGAGTCGTCAGCCGTGAGTGGTGTATTGAGCAGTTCAAAATCTCCGTTGTATATATTGGCTGCGCTCGGTGCGATTTTGATATGGAGTACGCTGGCCGTTAGCGTCACCTTCTGTCGTGAGGTGAACCCCCTGTTTATCACAGGGGCGGCATTGACCATCGGCGGGCTGATGGGGTTGCCTTGGGTTCGTTCTTGGGGGATGCCGAAGCGTTTGTTCCTGGTGGGGACGGCGTGCATGCTGGGTTATCACGTTATTTATTTTTATGCTTTGCAGTTGGCGGACCCTATAGGCGTGAGCCTTGTTCACTACCTATGGCCCGTGATGATTGTCCTGCTGGGGCCGGTCTTTGTTAGAGGGGGAAACGTCTCTTTTCGTTGCCTGCTCGCCGGAGCGGCGGGTTTTGCGGGAGCGGTGATCAGTTGTGACCCGACACAGAAGGTTGGTATGAATGGTTGGATAGGTTACGTATTGGCATTCGTATCTGCTGTTGTGTGGGCAGGATACTCGTTAACCGCGAAAAGCTATCCAAACGTTCGAAGTGCCTCCGTCGGTCTTTTTTGCATCGTTTCCGGGGTGGTGTGTCTTATCCTCTATCGGAGTACCGCTCAGTGGCCCTCATTGACGGGCAGCGAGAGCGTGGCGTTATTGTACATGGGGGTGGGGCCCATGGGCGGTGCCTTTTACCTCTGGGATTTTGCGATGAAAAAAGCAGATCACCAACAGGTGGCGGTTTTAAGTTATGCAACACCTGTGCTTTCCACGGGGTTTTTGGCACTTTATCTCGGGCAGGGTCTGCAGCTTTCGATATGGGTGGGCGCACTGATGGTCGCGGTGTCAATGGCGATTGCAAAGGAAGATGCCCCTGCCATTAAAAATAAAAAGAAGGCGTTTCCGTTTTTCTGGAGACGTTCTAAAGGTTCAGGTCTTTTTTAACTGCCGACGTCAACGTCGATAATATTTCAAATTGCACCTTGGGGCGTCGCTGTCTCCACGGTGCGTCTGTGTTTGAAGTTATTAGCTAACTAAATCAATAACAATGGAGCAGTTTTATGGATACGCGCAAGCTATTGGGTTTTCGTTCGTTTTGGATGCTGACGGTTGCTTTGACTTCGTCAACCGCTTTCGCTGATATAAAAATTGGTGTCGCTGGACCTCATACGGGTCCCAATGCGGCATTCGGTGAGCAAATGTGGCGGGGTGCGACACAGGCCGCCGCTGACATTAATAGCGCCGGTGGCATCAATGGAGAAAAAATTGTTTTGGTCAAAGGCGATGATGCCTGTGAGCCGAAGCAAGCGGTGGCGGCAGCCAAACAACTGGTCAATGGCGAGAAGGTAGTGGGTGTCATTGGTCATTACTGTTCGTCGTCCACTATCCCCGCCTCAAATGTTTATGATGAAGCTCAAGTCATCGCGATCACTCCGGCTTCGTCATCCCCGGTGTTAACCGAACGCGGGTTGTCCACGATGTTCCGGATGTGTGGTCGCGATGATCAGCAAGGCGAAGTGGCCGCTCGTTATATCGTTGATACGCTCAAATCGAAAACAGTGGCTGTCATTCACGACAAAGACACTTACGGACAAGGGCTTGCCGATGTGACCAAGGGCAAACTCAAGGCTGCCGGCGTTGACGTTGTTCTTTACGAAGGTTTGACACGGGGTGAAAAAGACTTCAGTTCTCTTGTCACCAAACTTCGGCAAGTCGCGCCTGACGTTGTTTACTTCGGTGGTTGCCATCCAGAAGCGGGCCCTCTGGTGCGTCAGATGCGCGAGCAGGGTGTGAACGCTAAGTTCATCTCCGGCGATTGCGTCGTGACGGATCAGTTGGTGGTGACGGCGGGCGGTCCTCAGTACACCAAAGACTTGCTGATGACGTTCTACGCGGACCCTCGTGATTCGTCGGCTGGTAAAGAGGTTGTTGCCAAAATGCGCGCCGCCGGTTTCGAGCCTGAGGGGTATACCTTGTTCTCGTATGCGTCGATGCAGGCACTCGCTGCCGCGTTTATCGGCACCGGGACGACGGATGGAGACAAGGCCAGTCAATGGCTTAAGTCCCATTCGGTGAACACGATTCTCGGTTCAAAGAGCTGGGACAGCAAAGGCGATCTCAAGGATTCCCCGTACGTGATGTACCAGTGGGATGCCAGCGGTCACTACAAACAGCTGTAACGCCCTTGCGTCCAGAGTCCGCGTTTCTGGCGGACTCATCCTTGTTTGGAGAATTGATCGTGGATGTTTTCTTCCTTCAGCAAATTATAAATGGTCTGACACTGGGTTCAGTGTATGGACTGATTGCCATCGGTTACACCATGGTTTACGGCATCATCGGTATGATCAACTTCGCCCATGGTGACGTTTATATGATCTCTGCCTACCTGGCTGCCATTGGCTTGGCTGTTCTGTCGTACTTCGGCGTGGAATCCTTTCCCTTCCTGATACTGGGGACGCTGGTGTTTACCATTGTCGTGACGGGCGTCTACGGCTTTGTTATCGAGCGGATTGCCTATAAGCCGCTGCGTAATTCAACACGCTTGGCACCGCTTATCAGTGCTATCGGTATCTCGCTGATTCTGCAGAACTATGCGCAGATCGCGCAGGGTCCCAATCAGCAAGGGGTGCCCACTCTGCTGGAAGGCGGTTTGCACCTGAGTGTTGGATCTGACTTCGTGCAGATCACCTACACGAAGATCTTCATCCTGGTCGCTGCATTCACCGGCATGGCAGCGCTGACTTACATCATCAAGTTCACCAAGCTCGGGCGGATGTGCCGGGCGACCCAGCAAGACCGCAAGATGGCGTCGATCCTCGGAATCAACACTGACCGGGTGATTTCGTATGTATTCGTCATTGGTGCGGCCATGGCGGCCTTGGCGGGCGTACTGATCACGGTCAACTTCGGCACCTTCGACTTCTATGCCGGGTTCATCATCGGTATCAAAGCGTTCACGGCTGCCGTATTGGGGGGGATCGGGTCACTGCCAGGGGCCATGCTCGGCGGCATCATTCTGGGCGTTTCAGAGTCGCTGTTCGCCGGGTTGGTCAACTCCGACTACAAAGACGTCTTTAGTTTCACGTTGCTGGTGCTGATTCTGATTTTCCGTCCTCAAGGCCTGCTGGGTCGTCCACTTGTGGCGAAGGTGTAACTATGTCTGTCGCTAAAAACAAACCCAATGTGATCAAAAAAAGCCTGATTGATGCGGTGCTCGCGGGCCTACTGGCCTTGATCGTATTCGGCCCGATTGTGGGGGTCGTTCTGCAAGGTTACAGCTTCGAATTGGAGCCTAGTCGAGTGGCTTGGCTGGTGGCTACGGTGACAGTTGGGCGCTTCCTGGTCAGCCTGTTTCTGCAGACGTCCAAGGGCATGAGCCTGTCTCAGGCACTCGAGCGTGGAGGCGCAGGCGTCCATGTTCTGGCACCCGATCATAAGTCGGCACTGCGCTGGGCTATTCCGATGATGATCGTAGTCGCGATTATCTTTCCGAAATTCGCCAACGCCTACCTATTGGGTGTGGTGATCCTCGGGCTGATCTATGTGTTGCTCGGCTTGGGGCTCAACATCGTGGTGGGCCTTGCTGGTTTGCTTGACCTGGGGTACGTGGCGTTTTACGCCATTGGCGCATACGGTCTGGCGCTGGGGTATCAATATTTGGGACTGGGTTTCTGGTCCGTGCTGCCCCTGGCGGCCATCGTTGCGGCCTTGGCGGGATGCATACTGGGCTTTCCGGTGTTACGCATGCATGGTGACTATCTGGCGATCGTCACCTTGGGCTTCGGTGAAATCATCCGGCTGATCCTCAACAACTGGTTGTCCCTGACCGGAGGTCCAAACGGTTTACCCGCGCCGCTACCGACGTTCTTCGGCCTGGAATTCGGCCGCAAAGCCAAGGAGGGGGGTATCCCAATCCATGAGTTTCTTGGCACTGCCTACAACCCGGACCTGAAATTCATCTTTATTTACGGCGTACTCTTTCTGGCAGTGTTGGCAGTTCTTTACATCAAGCATCGCCTCACGCGGATGCCGGTTGGGCGTGCCTGGGAGGCGCTACGTGAAGACGAGATTGCCTGCCGTGCCATGGGTTTGAACCACGTCCTGGTAAAACTCTCGGCCTTTACCCTGGGGGCTTCCACGGCGGGGCTGGCCGGTGTTTTTTTCGCCACCTACCAAGGTTTCGTGAATCCGACCTCGTTCACCTTCTTTGAATCGGCACTGATCCTGGCCATCGTCGTCTTGGGCGGAATGGGCTCAACGGTCGGCGTGGTCATCGCTGCATTTGTGCTGACCGTTGCACCAGAATTGTTGCGCAGTTTTTCCGAATATCGGGTGTTGTTGTTCGGCGTCTTGATGGTGCTGATGATGATCTGGAAGCCGCGTGGTCTGATCCGTGTCAGTCGTACCGGTGTGGCCCCGCGTAAAGGAGTCATCTCATGAGCAACGAAATTATTCTTTCGGTCGATAACCTGATGATGCATTTCGGTGGCATCAAGGCGCTAAGCGACGTCAGTCTGAAGGTGCGTCGTAACTCGATTTTTGCTCTGATCGGTCCTAACGGGGCAGGTAAGACCACCGTCTTCAACTGCCTCACCGGTTTCTACAAAGCGACCGGCGGGCGGATCATTCTCAATACCCGGGAAAAGAGTACCCATGTCATCAAGTTGTTGGGTGAGCCCTTCAAGGCCCGAGATTTTGTGTCACCGACGAGCTTCGCCAGCCGCTTGTATTACAAAATGTTCGGCGGCACCCATCTGATCAACCGTGCTGGATTGGCTCGGACCTTTCAGAACATCCGCCTATTCAAGGAAATGTCGGTTATCGAGAACCTGCTGGTTGCCCAGCACATGTGGGTCAACCGCAACATGCTGTCGGGCATCCTCAACACCAAGGCGTATCGCAAGGCTGAAGAAGATGCGCTGAACACCGCCTTCTATTGGTTGGAAGTCGTGGACTTGGTGGGCTGCGCAAATCGTCTGGCGGGCGAGCTGTCATACGGGCAACAACGTCGGCTTGAAATCGCTCGAGCCATGTGCACGCGTCCGCAAGTGATCTGCCTGGATGAGCCGGCCGCAGGTCTCAACCCTCAAGAAACCGAAGCACTGAGCGGCATGATCCGTTTGCTGCGTGATGAGCACGACATGACCATCGTGCTGATTGAGCACGACATGGGAATGGTCATGGGCATTTCCGACGATATTGTGGTGCTCGACCACGGCAATGTCATTGCCACAGGTGGGCCTGAAAAAATTCGCAACGATCCGAAGGTGATTGCAGCCTATCTGGGTGCAGATGAAGAGGAACTGGTATGAGCAGATCAATCCTCCAACTGAAAGAGATTGACGTATTTTACGGGCCTGTCCAGGCCCTGAAAAAAGTGTCGCTTCATATCAACGAAGGTGAGACCGTGAGTCTTATCGGCTCCAACGGTGCGGGCAAGTCCACGTTGTTGATGTCGATCTTCGGTCAGCCCCGGATAAGCAGTGGGCAGATTCTCTACCAGGGGGCCGACATTGCTGCGAAGTCGACCCACTATATCGCGTCCAATGGTATCGCCCAGTCGCCCGAAGGGCGCCGGGTGTTTCCCGATATGAGCGTCGAAGAAAACCTGATGATGGGCACCATCCCCATTGGCGACAAGCACGCGAACGAGGATATGCAGCGTATGTTCGAGCTCTTTCCACGCCTTAAAGAGCGTCGTAACCAGCGCGCCATGACCATGTCCGGTGGTGAGCAGCAAATGCTGGCCATTGCTCGCGCATTGATGAGCCGTCCCAAGTTGCTGCTGCTCGACGAACCCAGCCTGGGATTGGCCCCGATTGTGGTCAAGCAGATCTTCCAGACTTTGAGGGACCTGGCTAAATCGGGCATGACCATCTTCTTGGTCGAGCAGAATGCCAATCACGCCTTGAGGCTCTCTGATCGGGCCTACGTGATGGTAAACGGCCAGATCCGCATGAGTGGTACAGGGCAAGAGCTGCTGGTCAATGATGAGGTGCGTAACGCCTATCTCGGGGGGCATTAAGCGCAGGTGAAAAGCGAGAGGAGCTGGCAATAGGCTCCTTTCGTTCTTCAATTCACTGCTCTCGGCTGCTTTATTCGTCGTGTTCCAGGCGGTACATTTCCGCCGCTACTTGAATCTGAAAACGTGACTCAGGGTTTTCCAGGGAAATATCGAGCAGTGCTTCTATTCGGGCCAAGCGATACCGTAAGGTGCTGATATGCACATCCAGCGCTTTTGCCGTATTCGCCAGTTGAAAGCCTTCGCTCGACAGGGCGCAAATGGTTTCCAGCAACATGGTGCCGTTCTTTCGATTGGCCAACGGTTCGATCAGCCGCTGAAGCAGCATTTTCCGAGCTTCCTTGTCTCCCATCAGGGCGCGGGGAAACAGCACCTCATTGAAGGCATGAAGACGGCCTGGACGCAGCAACGGTACCAGCGCTGCCACGTCTTCAGCCCCTTGTGCCATGCCGGAAACCCCCCGATGCACTCGACTGACGGCCATTGCGCCGCCTTCATGGCGTATCTGCTTCCAGATCGTTTCGGGGGCGAGGGTGGCAGGTACTATGAAACTGATCTGATTAAGAGAGACAGAGATCAGTGGTGAAATGCTGAGCGAAACCATCAGATCAAAAATACGACCGGTTTTCGCTTTGCGCCGTTTGAAACCCTCCAGGCTGAGCGGAATGGGCTCGTCCAGGAGCACCAGGCAGATCCTGTAGTCACGGGTTTCACTCCAACCCGAAACCAGGGCTCGTTCAATGGCGCTTGGCGTTTCCGGAAACTTGCCTTCCAGCAGGCCGGCGACCAATGCGTGCCCGAGGCGTGTTTCCTGATCCAGCAATTCACGCTGATGGGACAGATGGAGAGCGGCGATCACCGCGGAATGTTCAAGTGCCCGGGAGTGCAACTCTTCAAACTCGTCGGTGGGGCTTTCGAGCCAGACGATGCCGGCGACTTCTCCCAGGAGCCAGATGGCGCAGCCAAGCCTGAAGCGCGACTGCTCAGCCGACAGGTTGATCAGCAAGGTTTGTGATTCACCAAAGCTTTGCTCCAATGGTCGCTCGGCGATGACTTTGGAAATCAGTTCGCGTTCAAAACTTTCATTGGCGTCTATGTTGTGTCGACTCAGGATATTTCCAGATGTCGAAACTACCAGGCAGGACATGTTCAAGGCGCTGGACAGTGCATTGCCCAGGCTGTCCAGGTTATCGGCTTCGATCGCTGCTCGAGTCAATTTGCGATGAATCAAGTCAGAACGCTGAATGATATCTGTCTGCAAGTTAATGATTTTGGCGAGTATTTCCTGGGTGATCGCACTGAAGGGGACTTCCCAGGGTAATTCCAGGAGTGGAAAATCGCATTCGTTTGCCTCGCTGATTGTAGCTGGCGGGAAATGCTCACGAAAGTGCGGGACGGCCAGTACGACACCGGCCAAGCCGAGTTCGTTCAGTTTGCGCACCAGCACCCTGCTGGTTTCATCGTCCTGTGGCCAGTTGTAACCGGTGGTTAATAGCAGGTCACCCTTCTTCAGCCATTGGGTGATATCCGGATGATCGATGATGTGGACCCACGTAATTTCGCGATCCAGGCCGCGGGCTCCGGCGACGACTGATGCCTGTTTAAGAACGGTCTGCTCGAGTGCAGTAGCTACTTTCATTGTCTGCCCATGAGTGAAGGGTGAACGTGTTATACCTGACGGCATGGTGACCTTGTTTGAAAGGTTGCCGTGCAGTCAGGTGTTCAAGAGGTCACGGCCTTGGTTCAGCGCAACAGCTTGGCCAGCAACTGAGCCAGATGAAGCGGGTCTCGGCCGCTCACCTTCTTGATTTGACCTCGGCAGCTGAACCCGTCTGCGACGACGTCCGCATCAGTGGGTAGCTTATCCAGGTGTGGTTTGAACTCGTTCATGCCAATCGTCTGGGCAATCGGGGCAGTCTTGCTGTGGTAGGCGTAGGCACCTGCGACCCCACAGCAACCTGTTGGTAGGACGCGACCACTGTTGCCCAGCTTGTCGAGCAGTGACTGCTCGGCCCCCAGGCCACCACAAGCTTTTTGATGGCAATGACCATGAATGTGAACATCCTTGGTAAGGGGGGGCAGAGATAGGGCACGATTCTGAATGAATTCGCTCAAGGTCATGATGGATGAGCGTAGTTGAGTAGCCCGTGCATCGTCCGGAAACAGCGCAGGCATTTCGTCGCGAAAGACCGACAGACAGCTGGGCTCCAGAACAATCACCGGCGTTTTCATTGCCAGAACCGGTTCGAGCTGTGACAGGATCGAACTGAGGTTTCGTTTGGCTTCGTCAAGCATCCCCACGTCGTAATAAGGTCTGCCGCAGCAGGTATGTTTCTTCATCAACAAGACGTTGAACCCCAGCTTTTCCAGTACCTCTACGCCGGCTTCCAGCACCTGTGGCGTGAAGCCGTTATTGAAGCTGTCGACCCAGAGCAGGACGTCCTGGCTTAACGGCTCGCTCTGTCGTTTGATCAGTCGCTTGGCCGTGTTGCCTGCACGAAAACTACAACTGGCGATGGCTGGGAATTTGACCGAGGGCGCTAGGCCAAAGTAGCCGCCCACGGCGCGAAACGGCTTGTTGGTCATCGCGAAGTTGAGTATTGGGGAGACTTTACCTGCCACCGGTAGCCATTCACCTATACGGCCAATCATTGCGTCCATCAGAGAGCGACGGCGATTGGCGTAGTGACGATGCAGGAACTCGGCTTTGTAGCGCGCTATATCGACATGAGTCGGGCAGTCGGATTTGCATCCTTTGCAGCCCAGGCACATATCCAGCGAGTCCTTGACCTCTGCGCTGTCCCACTGATCTTCGATGACTTCGCCCTTGAGCAACTCAAAAAACAGACGCGCTCGCCCCCGCGTTGAATAGCGCTCCTCACGTGTGGCACGGAAGCTTGGGCACATCGTCCCGCCTTCCAGGGAGCGGCATTTACCCATACCGATGCAGCGTTCAGACTCTCTTGCCAAGCCTTGATCGCCCAGGCGCGAGTCATACGTGAACAGGCTGGGGATATGCCGGCGTTCATAATCCGGGCCCATACGTAAATGGCTGTCCACAGGCATTGCGTCAATCAGCTTGCCCGGGTTCATTCGGTTTAACGGATCCCAAATACGCTTGAACTCGGAAAAGGCCTGCATGATGGCTGGGGAGTACATGATGTGCAGGTATTCTCCCTTGGCTTGCCCGTCGCCATGTTCTCCCGAGAGCGATCCTCCGTACTTCACCACCAGGTGGGCCGCCTCGTCGAGGAACGCACGCCAGGTTTCAAGGCCTTCCTGGGACTTCAAATCGAAAGTAATGCGCGAGTGAATGCAGCCATCGCCGAAGTGACCATAGAGGTTTGTCTGGTAGCCGTAACTGGCGACAACTGCAGAGAACTCACGAAGGTAGGCGCCAAGCAGCTCGGGTTCCACGGCGGCATCTTCCCAACCCACCACAGGATCGGGCTGGCTGGGATCCAGACCCAGCGAGGTGGCGGAGGCTCCCGTCTCTCGAATGGTCCAGATCCGATTCATCAAGGTGCTGTCGGTGATCAGGCGACTAGCTGGCGAGCCGGGCAAGGCATCGCTGATGCTGATGGCGCGACGAGCAGCGGTGGCCGCTTCCTCGGGTGTGGAACCGCCAAACTCGATCATCAACCAGGCTGCGCCGGTCGGCAGTTCCGCGATATCGGCCAGTTTCAAGCCGCGCTCGCGTAATCCGCCAATGATGCCCTCATCCAATCCTTCCATAGCAATAGGGTGCAGTGGCAGTAGTTGAGGAACAGAGTCGGCGGCCAGGAAGATATCCGAATAGCCAAGCACGACTAACACTCGATGGCGCGGGTTCTCTACAAGACGTGTTTCGGCACGCAGCACCGTGACGCATGTTCCTTCGACCCCTACCAGGGCTCGGGCAATGTTGAATCCGTTCTCGGGCAGCAACTGATCCAGGTTGTAACCGGAAACCCGGCGCTTAAGCTTTGGAAAACCCTGGCGGATTTCGTCCTCATAACGTTCGACCAGAGCCCGAAGGGATCTGACGATCTCAGCCCGTTGACCGCCGGCTTGCAAGTGTTCCTGGTAAGTCGTTTCGTCCGTTGGCCCTACCCAGAATCTCGCCCCGTCGTACGTCAGGATTTCCAGGCGCTCTACGTTCTCGACGGTTTTTCCCGCCATTACCGAGTGGGCACCACACGAGTTATTACCAATCATCCCGCCCAGTGTGCAGCGGCTATGGGTGGCGGGGTCTGGACCGAATGTCAGGCCGGAGTGGCTGGCAGCGGTCTTCAACTGGTCGCAAATCACACCAGGCTCGACCCTGGCCACTCGTTTTTCCGAATCAATAAATTCAATGTTGGAGAGGTACTTAGAGGCATCAATGATGACGGCGGCGTTGACGGATTGCCCACACATGGATGTCCCTGCGCCCCGCGCAAGAATGGGGAGGCCGGCATTCCTGCAGAGCTCAACGGTTTTCACCATGTCATCTAACGTGCGTGGGATGACCACGCCGATGGGGAGTTGGCGGTAGTTTGAGGCTTCTGAGGCGTAGATCGCGCGCGTGCCAGAGTCGAAGCGCACTTCCGCCGTTGTCAGCAACGTCAGTTGCTCGCGCAGGGTGATAAGTGCATTCAAATCCGGTTTGAGAGGGATGTACTTTGTCATTAAGCGGGCCTTCACTGGACGATATTTGCTGAGGTCAAAGAACGCTGTGCAGGCGATCAATGGACTATTTATCGCATCACTTTAATAAGCGCCTTGATGCGTCACTACCTGTGCAGGGTAGGAGGGGGCTAGGTGAATGTCCTACCTGATGTGGGGGTATGGGGTCGTTTTGAAAGCCCCAGGCAGGTAAGGCGCTGGTGTAGAGGCGTGGCTCCGTTCGATGGGTTTTTTTTCCGTCGAAAGGTTTGATGAACGGACCACCTTGTCCTGCTTTTGGTAGGTGGATTGGGGGGCTGGCACTTCCTATGATTGTTAAACGTCAAACGGACTTCGTTCGGAGCGACGTGCAGTGAGCATGTTATCCAGCGCTGGGTGTTTGGTCGGGTCCGCTTGCGATACGTAGGGTTACCAGCCGTTGCCACGCGCTGACTTAGGCGCAGCGGATCATGATTTCAGCGCCTTGTTTAATGTCAGGAGGGAAGTATGACGCCGTACGAAGCGTTTTCCAGCGTCGATATACGTATCGGAAGGGTTGTCAAAGTCGAAGTCAATGAGAAGGCTAAGAAACCGGCTTATAAATTTTGGATCGAGTTTGGTGAGTTGGGTGTGAAAACAACAAGCGCCCAATATACCCAGCTTTATTCGGCAGAAGAGCTGATTGGCCAGTACGTCGTCTGTGTGGTCAATTTGGGGGCGCGAAATATCGCCGGCTTCGCATCGGAAGTGCTCATGCTGGGGGCCGAGTCCGCGCCCGGTGAGGTGGTTTTCCTTAAGCCTGAGCGTGCCGTCGCGCTGGGGCAGAAAGTATTTTAACTGTGCGCCGATGCGCAAACGCTACGGCTTATCAATAGCCGCTGATCTCGCATCACATTACGTCATACCTGAAGGGTATATTAAGAGGAAAGGCAATGAAACTTACTGATTTCACAACACTGTCGTTCGATTGCTACGGTACGTTGATCGACTGGGAGAGCGGTATTGTAAACGGTCTCCAGCCGTTGGCTAAGCGTACTGGTAAAGACCTTGACCGTGAGCAGATTCTGGAAGTCTTTGGTCGCCACGAGTCGCCTCAGCAAACGCTGACCCCGGGCGCCATGTATCCAGTTATCCTTGGCGCGGTATACGACCGTATTGCCAAGGAGTGGGAGCTTGAGCCCATCGCCGCCGAGCGTGAACTCTTTGCCACTTCGGTCAAGGATTGGCCCACCTTCCCCGATTCCGCAGAAGCGTTGCGTTATTTGAAGAAGCACTACAAGTTGGTAATTCTTTCCAACATTGACCGTACCGAATTCAAATACAGCGAGGCCAAGCTTGGCGTTGAATTCGATCACGTGGTGACTGCGCAGGATGTGGGTTCTTACAAACCTAATCCCAACAATTTTACCTACATGATTGATCTGCTGGCCAAGGCGGGTATCGAGAAGAAGGATATCTTGCATACCGCTGAAAGCCTGTACCACGACCACGTGCCAGGCAACGCTGCTGGTCTGGCGGGCGCCTGGATTCATCGTCGCCACGGTAAAGAAGGTTTCGGTGCGACTCATGTTCCTGCGACAGAAGCCAAGTACGATTTCCGTTTTATCAGTATGGCCGACATGGTCGACGCTCATAAAAAGTTAGTGGGCTGATAGACGCGTCTTATCGGCCGGCCTCCTTAATTGCGGTGTCGGCCCGATAAGGCGGTAATAAGCTTGTCGGATTTTTATTTTTTCTCTGAGCCGCACGATCAGTGGGTTGGAAGTGCCGTATGGCTCGCCCCCCCGCGGTGTGGTGTCGCAGGTTATTTATTTTAATGGTGTCTACTGAGTGTTTTCGGCAGGACGCTTTCGGTGGGGTTAAAGAGCAAAGGAGATTTTTGAGAATGACTGAAGTGAATTCCAATCCTATTCTGGTGGCGCGAGAAAATAATGTGCCGCGGGGAGTAGCGTCCGCGCATCCTATCGTCATCAGTCGAGCGGCCGGCAGCTATGTATGGGATACGGCTGGCAAGAAGTACTTGGACTTTGTGGGGGGGATTGGCGTCCTTAACGTCGGGCATAATCATCCTGCTGTCGTTGATGCAATCAAGAAGCAGGTCGATAGCTTCACTCATGTTTGCTTCCAGGTCGGCGCCTACGAACCCTATGTGGAACTGGCGAGCAAATTGAATGTGCTCGTAGGAAGCGGGCTGCCCTACAAATCGGTGTTCTTGACGACCGGTGCTGAAGCTGTCGAGAACGCGATCAAGATAGCCCGTAGTCATACACGGCGCTCCGGGGTTATCGCTTTCCGTGGAGGGTTCCATGGTCGCACGCTTCTGGGGATCTCTCTCACGGGCTTCAGCCAACCCTACAAGCAAAACTTCGGCCCTTTTGCGCCTGACGTCTATCACGCCTCTTACCCGAATGAGTACCGTGGTGTTTCGACCGAGCAGGCCCTCGCATCGCTTCAGGAAATTTTTGATACTCAGATTTTGCCTGAGCGGGTTGCAGCGATCATCATTGAGCCTGTGCTGGGCGACGGTGGTTTTGTGGCGGCGCCGCCGACGTTCATGCAGGCGCTACGTGAACTGACCACTCGGCACGGCATCGTGCTGATTTGTGACGAAATTCAAACGGGCTTCGGTCGTACCGGCAAGATGTTCGGATTCCAGCACTCCAATATTCAGCCTGACCTTGTAACGGTTGCAAAAAGCCTGGCAGGTGGCGTTCCGTTGTCGGGTGTGGTTGGTCGTGCGGAAATCATGGATGCCCCGACTCCAGGCGGCCTAGGCGGCACCTATGGTGGTAACCCACTGGGATGCGCGGCTGGTTTGGCGGTACTGTCTATTTTCGAAAATGAGAACCTGCTGGAGCGTAGCCAGGGTATCGGCAGCCAACTGCTCAGTGGTTTCGAGAAACTCAAGGCGCGCCATCCACGTATTGGTGATGTCAGGACCTTGGGTGCGATGGCTGCGGTTGAGTTCGTCACTGACCGGGACAGCAAGACACCGGATGCGGATGTTGCGCAAAAAGTGATTGAGCAGGCCAGGGATCAAGGGCTGCTGCTGATCAAGTGCGGGATTCATCGCAACATCGTGCGCTTCCTTTGCCCTTTGAATACCTCTGAAAACGATGTCAATGAGGCGCTGGGCATGTTTGAGCGAGCACTGGAAGCGTGTCTTTGATCTCCCGTGATAGTCTCTGAGCCGGTTTGATGAGACAGTAAAAGTCGCCGAATGGCGACTTTTGCGTTCACCATGGGCCCACTATGAAGGGGGCTAAATACTGAATATGGGTTCACACGAGAGGGGCAGAGGGGGAGATGCACGATTCAATCAAGCTCGACCGCATAGATATTTCCATTCTTGCCCAATTGCAAAAAGACAGCTCGTTGACGAATGCGGCGCTTGCAGAAAAGGTCAACCTCTCTCCAAGTCCTTGCTACATTAGGGTCAAACGACTTGAAAAAAGCGGCTATATTCTCCGGTATTCGGCGACCTTGAACATAGCGAAGATCGTAGGCTGTTTAACCATTTATTCGGAAATCGAGTTGGATGAGCATCGCAAGGAAAGCTTTCATCGGTTCGAAACGGCCATTCGCAAGTATCAGGATTTGCAAGAGTGCTACATGGTGACGGGGAAAATTGACTACGTATTGAAATTCATCTGTAAAAGCGTGGTGGAGTATCAGGCGATTATGGATGAGTTGTTGCAAAGCGACGCGGGCGTTGCTCGATTTTTCACGTTCTTTGTTACCCGAATTGTCTTTCAGCGGGAGGGCGTGGAGTTGCAGTCACTTCTGGACCCCAGAAGTGACTGACTGTTTTATATTTGGGTATACCCCGAGACGGCCTGAAGGGTGCGCTTCCATAACTCCAGGTATGCCTCTTCAGTCATGTACGCGGCGTGGGGCGTCAAGGTGACGTTTTCCATGTGACACCATGGATTGCCTGTGCAGATCGGCTCTTGCCAGAATACGTCGAGAGCGGCGTGTCCTACTTGTCCCGATTGCAGGGCGTGAGCCAGCGCGTCTTGATTGACCAATGCCGCCCGCGCAGTGTTGATGATCAAGGCTCCGGGCTTGAGCAACTGCAAGCGTGACGCGTCGAGAAAGTCGATCGTTTGATCGTTTAGCGCCAGATGAAGGGAGACAACCTCGGCTTCGAACAGGACCTTTTCGATATCCGGCTCGAAAAAAGGTGAGTCGATCGGCGAGCGATTCCAGGCTGAAACAGACATGCCGAGCGCAGAGGCCATCTCTGCATAGCATCGACCAATTTCTCCCATACCGATGACTGCAACCTTACGACCTTTGAGTTGCATACCGCCGCGAGGTTGCCACACGCCAGACATCACATCCTTGATCATAAGGGCCAGTTGACGCGCGGCTGCAAATGTCAGGGCCATCGCATGTTCGGCGACCGCGGTGCTTCCATATCCAGGTGTGGTTGCAACGGCAATGCCTCGGTTCTTTGCCCATTCCAGCGGAATATAGGTGCTGGCACCTGTTCCCATAAACACGATGGTCTCCAGATGGGGGCAGGCGCCCAGTGTTTCGGCATCCAGAATGGTGTGTTCGACGAGCAGGATCCGGGCCTTGCTACACAGCGAAATGATTTCGCTTGTGGTGGGGTCGCCGAAGTTTATCGCTGTGTTCTTCGGGGCTCTTATCTTTCCCGAGTCGAAAAGAGTTTTCAGTTCTGGCGTACAGTCAATAAATACAATGGTACTCATGGTTTGCCCTCGCGTGTAGGTTGATGAAGCCTAAACAATGACGGCAAAAAAATTAATTTTTAGGGTGGGGGTGAAAAGAAAATTCTCAGTGAGAACCGTGAGATTTCGAACAAAAAAAATCTGGCCAATACGCATAATCGATTCTTGTCGGGGTCTGTTGATCCTGTTCAGTGAACAGATTTCACCTGTGCCAATGATGGCCTTAATGCCCTATCTGCATGCCGTGGTGAACTTAACGCTCAAAAGGTCTGAATATGAAAGTGTTGGTGCTAGGTGCGGGTCTTGCTGGTATTCCGTCGGCCTATTATCTGGCTCGGGATGGTCATGAGGTAACGGTTATTGATCGTCAGTCAGCGGCGGCCATGGAAACAAGCTTTGCGAACGGCAGCTTGCTATGCCAAGGTCACTCCTATCCTTGGGCAAGCCCTGCGGCGCCGCGAATTATGCTCAAGTCTTTCTTTAGAAATGACCAGGCCCTTCGTATCGCGCCTAAAGTCGACCCTAGGATGTGGTCCTGGCTGCTGAAATTTCTTTGCGAATGTCCGCGCAATCGTGCGGACAAGCACGCCGCCACCCGCCTGCGACTGGCCTCCTATTCTCAAGACGTCATGCGTCAAGTAGTGCGTGATACCGGGATTGAATTTTTTCACACGGACAAAGGCCTTTTGTACGTTTATCGAACCCATCATTCAATGGATGAAGGCTTGCGCCAAATGCGCGTGTTGGAGCAGGCAGGTTTAGGGATCGAGGTGGTTTCCGGGGCGCGCGCAGCAGAACTTGAGCCGGCCCTCAAGCCTGTCGCCGACAAACTGGTAGGGGGCGTGTATGTGCCGTCGGATGGCACCGGGGATGCCCGCCTATTTACTGCGGAATTGGCACGTGTTTGTGCGGAGCGTGGGGTTGAGTTCATGTTCAACACGCAGGTTCTGGATCTAAACGTGGTCAACAACAAAGTGCAATCGGTGAGTACCTCCAAGGGGGTGATTCAGGCGGATGCCATCGTTGTTGCGATGGGCTCCTACTCGTCGGTGCTGCTGCGCAAATGCGGCGTGAAGATTGATGTGTTTCCGGTGAAGGGCTACTCGATGACGGTGCCTATTCTCAGACCGGAGGAAGCGCCGACCATGGGGGGGCTGGATGAGGACAATCTGCTGGCGTTTTCGGTTCTGGGTGACCGTTTGCGACTGACCGCAACAGCCGAGTTCACCGGTTATGACATGAGAATCTCGCAGAAGGATTTTCGTTACATGACCCAGGCGGCCAAGGATCTGTTTCCTACCATCGGCGACTACTCCAAAGCTGAATTATGGTGTGGTTTGCGACCTGCCACACCGGATGGCAATCCTCTATTCGGTCCTACGAAAATAAGTAACCTGTTCCTCAATACAGGTCACGGCTCTCAGGGCTGGACGATGTCTTGTGGTAGCGGAAAGGTCACCGCTGACCTGATTGCAGGCCGCGAACCCGATATTGATATGAGCGGCCTGATGTATCAGTAGGTTGTCGTTGGGGCAGTGGGTGTTTACTGACCCGGTAGCGTATCGCCGAAGAATAGCGTCGAGGCCCTTGCTGTGTCCCGTAGGAGGATTTCGTCGGTTTATCCTAAGTCACAACTGTAGTTTGAGTGTTCCTGCATCCTTATTCTGAAGATGAGTCAACTTGGAGGTTTTGCTATGCCATTGGCATTGATCGAAGTCTGTCGTGCGCGCACCGACGATGAAATTGAGCAGCTACTGCAGTCGGTGTATGAAGCACAGTTAATGGCATTCAATGTTCCCGCATCAGATCGCCAATTGCGCTATGTCGAGCATGACCCCAAGTCTTTTTTTACTCCCCCGGACAGTTCTGAGAATTTTACCCTGATCACGATTCAGGTGTATCCAGGAAGAACCGAGGTGGCCAAACAAGTGTTGTATCAGGAAATCATTAAACGCTTGGGTGCCTTGGGTATTCAGGATACGGACATTTTTATTGGCTTGAACGAAGTGCCTCGTGAAAACTGGTGCATTCGCAATGGTCGGTCAGCCCCGTAGTAGGGCGCTTCGAAGAAGTCAATCGCTCGAGGTAACTCGATGAGTGGGAGGGCGTGAGGCCTTGTCAGTCATCGAGTTATGGTTTGGATCTAGATGCTCATTTTTACAATTAAGAGATTTAGCGGCCGGAGCGAGTA
The DNA here is from genome assembly GCF_002814235.1 of Pseudomonas sp. QS1027. Lineage (GTDB taxonomy): Bacteria > Pseudomonadota > Gammaproteobacteria > Pseudomonadales > Pseudomonadaceae > Aquipseudomonas. The sequence continues at coordinate 26,090 of NZ_PHSU01000006.1, forward strand.
TGAATGTCTATCGCGAAGCATGTGCTGTGCGTTCGAACGTTAAGCTAGGCACGGTGGTTGGCAAGTTTCCGGTCGGTCAGCGTTATGCCGCAGGTGATTGGGTATCGGCTGATCGGGTCTTTCTGATTGATCGTGATGGGCGGCGCGTTCAGGATTGTTTTTCTGGCGGTGGCAGTGCGAATCTGGGGTATCTGGCTGAGCTGGCTGAGCAGGAACCGTCACAGGAGCGCCAGGCTGCTCAGGTTTCCAGGCTGTGTCACGCCCTCGCTGATATGGCTGCGCCCGCGCTATCGCATGTATTTTTACGGCAGAGCGCTGATGAAGCGCTGAAACTCGCATTAACTTCAGCGCATCATTATTTTGTCGCCAAGGGGCGACCCGATAAGACTTACTTCCTTGAGCTGGAGTTCACGAGAAGAACAACGATGCGTGCTGTGGGATCGGCCAAGACGCTGAAAAATAGTGTATTTGATGTTCGTTCGGCCTATCTGCCCGCGATGCACCTTTTTTATGGGGCCGAAACGCAGAATGATGATGAGCCTTCGGTCGACTGGAGTCATCTGGCAATCGCCTCGTTGAGGCGGTTTGTTACCTTGAATGGTGCGGATCGATGTGCCGGAATTATTGTCGAGCCGGTTCAGCTTTTTGGGGAGCTTGAGATTATCCCTAGTGGTTTTTTGGCTCGCCTGCGCAGTGAGTGCGATCGACTGGGAACTCTATTGATTATCAATGAAAGGCTCTCAGGTTTTGGGCGGACTGCCGGTGTTTTTTTTTCCAGTGATGAGGGCGTTGTTCCGGATATCCTGGTCGTCGGCGATGGCATGAGTTCTGGTTATCTTGAGACAGGCGCCGCTTTGCTGAGTGATCACGTAGGCGATACCCTGAATCGGGCTAATACGGCGGAAATGAACGTTGAGGGCCGCTCATATACCGCGTTGAGCGATGTGTCAGTTACCAATACGGCTTTGCAACTTTATACCTTCGGTGGTGTGGAGGCTGCCCGCGACATCAGTGCCTACTTTCAAGCACGTCTCAATGAATTACTGCGGATGCCGTATGTCGGTGATGTTCGAGTCAAGGGACTGCTGGCGACGATAGCCATCGTCGAAGATAAAGTGCGTAATGTTAAGTTTTTACCGCGTGCGACGGTTGGGAAAAGAATTCTATCCAGTGCACTTGAACGAGGTTTGATTTTTCAAGTCATTGAAGGCGATATCTTGGCCTTTGCACCCTCATTCAACTACACCTTCGCCGATATTGATGCTTTGGTTGAGGGTGTTCGGAACTCAATTGCTGCCACCTTTTTCTCTCGCTAGTGCACGCAGGCAGTGTAAGTGCGTGGACCGTGTTTGTTGTTTTTTGGAGGTAAAATGTCATTTGTACTAGAGAAACCTGAGTTGCTTCTCCAGATGAACTTCATCAATGGTGTGTGGTGCGACGCGCATAGTAAAAGCATCATGCCGGTCATTAACCCGGCCACAGGGGAAGTGTATGCTACTGTGCCCGATAGTGATGAAGTCGATGCGAAAGCGGCCGTTAATGCAGCAGCGGATGCCTTCGTAACGTGGAAAAAAGTGCCGGCCAAGCAACGGGCTACGATCCTTAAGCGTTGGAATGATTTGATCCTGGCTCATGCACAGGATCTGGGAAAAATCATTTCGTCCGAGCAAGGCAAACCCTTGGCGGAAGGTATTGGCGAAGTCGCTTATGCCGCCAGTTATGTTGAATGGTTCGCTGAGGAGGCGACTCGCTCCAACGGAGAAATCATTCCGTCTCCCGCCGTAGGGCGCCGCATGGCCGCCTATAAGGAGCCAGTAGGCGTCATTGCCGCGATCACCCCCTGGAATTTTCCAGCCGCGATGATTGCGCGCAAGATCGCCCCAGCATTGGCTGCCGGCTGTACCGTTGTGTGCAAGCCCGCCGCTGAAACACCCTTGACGTCCTTGGCATTGGTCAAATTGGCGGAGCTGGCAGGTGTGCCGCCCGGTGTCCTGAATATCGTCGTAACCTCCCACTCGAAAACAGTGGCGGATGTCTGGTTGGACGATTCACGGGTTCGTAAAATCACCTTTACAGGCTCTACCCCTGTCGGTAAGCACCTGGCCCGAGAGTCCGCCGATACACTGAAAAAACTATCGCTGGAACTGGGAGGCAATGCACCGTTCATTGTGTTCGACGATGCGGTGTTGGATGACGCGGTCGACGGATTGATGGTTGCCAAGTTTCGAAACGGCGGACAGACCTGTGTGTGCCCTAACCGCATCTATGTTCAGGAAGGTGTCTACGAGGCGTTCGTGAGCAAACTCACCGCTCGGGTGTCGGCACTGGTCGTTGGGCCGGCAACGGATCCGGCATCGCAAATCGGCCCGATGATCAATGCCAAGGCGATCGAGAAAATCGAGAGTCATGTGGCGGATGCCGTGGAGAAGGGCGCGCGTATTGCCACCGGTGGTCAGCGTATTCAATCGGCTACCTGTATCGGGCCTACCTACTACGCCCCTACGGTCCTGGTCGACGTGGACAAGACTTCAAAATGTTTTCTCGAGGAGACATTCGGTCCCGTGGCGCCGATCACGAAATTCGCTACCGAGGCCGAGGTGCTGGAGTGGGCCAACGATTCACCCTTCGGTTTGGCATCCTACTTCTACACCACTGACCTGCGTCGAGTGACCCGTGTGGCCGAGGCATTGGAGTGCGGAATCGTCGGAATTAACGAGGGCGCCCTGGCTGCCGAAGCGGCTCCGTTCGGCGGTGTGAAGGACTCCGGTTATGGCCGAGAAGGTTCTACCCATGGCCTGGAAGAGTACATGCACGTGAAATACACCTGCCAAGGCGGGTTGGATTGAAGTAGCGCGTCAAGTGGCTGACGGAGGATACCCTTAACGCCGTGGGTGTTGAGGGTATTGTCCTATTTGTGTCATCAGTCGACAACACGACTCGATAGTCTCTGGAGTTTTTATGCACGATGTAGAGCGTTTGTTGCGCCAGGATCGCCACTGGGTTCACCCTGTAACGGCGTTAATGCAGCATGAGGCAATGGGGCCTTGCATCTGGAAATCAGCACAGGGTATTCACCTTACCGATATTCACGGTAAGCGAGTTCAAGACGCCTTCTCCGGGCTGTGGTGCGTCAACGCCGGTTATGGTCAACAAACCATTGTACAGGCTGCAAAAGAGCAACTTGAAAAGCTGCCCTACGCGACAGGGTACTTTCATTTTGCCAGCGAGCCGGCCATTGAGCTTGCTGCACGACTGGCAGCGTTGGCGCCTAAAGGGCTGAATCGGGTGGTATTCGGTCAGGGTGGGTCGGATGCAGTGGACACCGCTATTCGTCTGGTGCGCTACTATTTCAATGCCATTGGCCGACCTGAAAAAAAGCAATTTATTGGCCTGCAGCGTGGCTACCATGGCACTTCCTCAACCGGCAGCGGGTTAACGGCACTGCCGTTATTCCATCGTTATTTTGATGTGCCGACGCCTGAACAACATCACATTCCATCGCCCTACACTTATCGTCATCCAGACGGTCCGGATGAAAGTAAGGTACTGCTCAGTACGGTCAAGGCCCTCGAAGAAAAAGTCGCCCAGATTGGTCCCGAGAAAGTGGCGGCGTTTATCTGCGAGCCTATTCAAGGATCGGGCGGTGTCATTGTTCCACCACCAGGCTTTTTGAAGGCCATGCGTGAAACCTGTGATCGATTGGGCATTCTTTTGATTGTCGATGAAGTGATTACAGGATTCGGTCGTACAGGGCCGATGTTCGCGTGTGAGTCGGAGGGTGTGAGCCCCGATCTACTGACACTTGCCAAAGGCTTGACCTCAGGCTACGCCCCAATGGGCGCGACACTGATATCCGAGCAAATCTACGCAGCTATCGCGGAGGCTGGAAGCGATGGAACGGCATTGGGACATGGGCAAACTTACGCGGGTCACCCGGTCAGTGCTGCGATCGCGAATGCCACGCTTGACCTCTACCTTGAAGGCGGACTTTTGCAGAATGGCGCGCGAGTAGGGGCATATTTCCAGCAACGTCTGAAACAACTCGAGTCTCTGGCCTGTGTCGGTGAAGTCCGTGGCCGAGGTCTGCTCGCGGCAGTGGAGCTGGTCGCTGACAAGCACACCAAGGCTAAACCACCGGCCGCCATGCAGTTGGGTCAACAGGTCCTCAAACATGCCTTCTCAGAGGGATTGGTATTTCGCGCCTTCTCGGACGATATCCTTGGGTTCGCCCCTTCTTTGAATTACACCGAGGCAGATGTCGATGTGCTCATCGACATCTTGAAGTATTCAATCGAAAAAGCTGTTTCCGGTCAGATGTAAGCAGGCAGGACTGAAGAGGCTCGCTGGCTTGGGCCTCTGGCTTAAGAGGGGCACCGAATGCTCAAAAAAGGGGGCAATGTGTACGACGTAGCTGTTTGGGTGGTAGATACGCGATTGCTGATCCGAGAGCACAATGCCATTGATATTGATGGTGTCCGCGCTTGGGCTGAACAAGCGAGATCAAGCAGCGAACAGGGGCGTCGTCCCATACTGGTCTGCGACAGCGCCATCTCGGTGGGTCTGGCACAGATGAAATCGCTGCTGGGCCACCGTTTGCCAACACTCTCATTGGCAGCTATGGCATTTGGCCAAACGACTATGGGGACGCTCTGGGAGTCTATGTTCGCTGAGTCAGGTCAAGTCTGTGCGCAGGTGCTGCTCAATCAGGACGACCTCAAGATCGATCACCGTAAATCCGGTATCAGGGCGACCCTTCGAACCTTGCTGGATAAGGGGGTCGTGCCCATTATCAGTGAGAACGAGCTGTCGGCTCTTCCTCCTTCGCCCTTAGGGGCGGTTCACTTTCTGGCTGAGGTAATCAGCCAGATGATGAATGTGCCCTGCATCAGTCCGGCCCAGACGCTGGAAGGGGTTCAGTGAGCGTGTTCCCAGCTTTTTTGATCGGCGTGGACGCCAGGTTGGTTTTTTGATGGGGGGGAGAAGAGATGGGCGCCGAGCATGGCTTCGGCGCGCTATCAGAGACCCTCTAGTTTTTACTGGACCACGCAATGAAGCGCTCTTCCAGACTTTCGCCATACTCCAGCCAGAAATCCACGTTAATTTTCAGCGCATTTTTCATATTGTCAGGGGCCGTGGGTAGGTCGGCGGCGAGGGATTTATCCAGCAGGCCGGCGGCTATTGTATTTGACGGACCATAAGCCATTTGTTCAGTATAGATTTTTTGCTGTTCAGGACGCATTGCGAAATTGATGAACTGATAGGCCTTATCAAGATGTGGTGTTCCCTTCGGAATTGCCCAGTCATCAAACTGATAGAGGTTCTGGTTCCAGACGGTTTTTAAGTTGACACCGGTTTTTTGAACAGCGTGAATTCTCCCGCTGTAGGCCGAGCTCATTACCACGTCGCCTGAAACAAGATACTGTGGTGGCTGCGCTCCGGCTTCCCACCACTGGATATAAGGTTTTAACTCGTCGAGTTTGGCAAACGCGCGCGCAACGCCAGCGGGGGTAGAAAGCACCTTGTACACATCATCCACCGGCACACCATCGGCCATGAGTGCAAACTCTAAAGACCCTCTTGCCGATTTGCGCAGGCTTCGCTTGCCTGGAAATTTCTTGACATCCCAAAAGTCTTTCCAGTCCTTGGGGGGCACTTTTAGTTTGTCTGCGTTATAAGCCAGTACGTTAGACCACATAAATATCCCGACGCCGCACTCTTGCTGGGAACCGGGAATTAAATGGTCTTTACTCTCGATTTTGCTGTAGTCGATTTTTTCAAATAACCCTTCCTCACAACCTCTGGCCAAGTCCGTATCTTCTACGTCAAGCACATCCCAGCTTACGCTTTTTGTTTCTACCATGGCTTTTAGCTTGGCCATCTCCCCATTCCATTCCCCGGCAACAATATCGGTGCCTGAATGAGCGGTGAAGGGTTTGTAAAAGGCGTCTTGCTGAGCGTCCTTGCTGGCCCCTCCGTATGAGATGACAGTTATTTTTTCTGCTATTGCGTGGCTCGATATTGCAAGGCCACTGATCAGGGAAATGGTCATAAGCGTCTTTGACATTTTGGCTCTCCGGATACAATTGCTATTGTTTGTTTTTGTATGCCATTTTTAGCGGCGGGAGCTAATTTTGTGCGTGCTGCTGGAGAAAACGCGGGTGAATGTTGGTGGACAGATTGAGGGTGCGTTCTGAGCGTAATTTATCTATTGATGGTTGGGGTAGGTGTGAAAGGTAGGAGTGCAAGCTTTTTTATTTGTATGTGTGGGTGGAGGTTTTTCTGGGCTAAATTCGCGTTGCGCAATGCAACAGAATGCATCGATCGCGGCGTGGAGTAAGCAAATAAGGCTGTGCTGTGGATGGCGTATCAACGCCGTTATAGACATTCAGAATACCTTAAGCGTGTCGCTGCTCATTGGGTAGCTTCCCGGACCACCGTTTGAAAGCACGTCTGAAACTGTGAGCGTCACTAAAGCCAAGCGCATGTGCAACGTCAGCGACAGTCATGTCCGTATGGCGGAGTAAGTCACATGCCCGCTCGTGCCGGATTTGATCGAATAGGCCGCTATAAGATAATCCTAGCTCAGTGAGTCGCCGACGTAGCGTACGCTCACTTATGTTAAGTTTCTTTGGGATAGCCTGCAGTGCTTCTCGATCATCCAGATTGAGGCGTATGTGGCTTGAAAGCGTTTCAATAAGCTCGTTACGTGTCGTGCGCCGGTTCAGCATTTTATCTAACTGGGCGCGCAGTGGCGCGCACGTGATATCGTCATAATCAGGCAGTTGTGTATTCAGCCAGTGGGGTTCGCTAATTAGACGATTTCCGCCTGCCGCGAATTTGATGGGGCAGCGGAAAACGCGTCGGTAGGCATCCGCATAGTCTGGACGTGCATAAGACAGTTCTACTCGAAGTGGATTAAAGGTTGCTCCCACAAGTCGCCGCACGATGGACACGGCACTGGAGAATGCTTCCTCGACCAAGAAAGGCTCGATTTCAATGTCAAATACCTTGGGTTTGACTTCTATTATCAATTCACTCGGATTTATGTTGGCCCGGTGCTCCAGCAGTGCTCCCGTATCGCCCTGGTGTTCTAGGCCGTAAGTGATGGCTTCTCCGAGCGTTCTGCACGTGAGCATCGCCAATCCGGCCAGCCCCCATGATACTGGCGTCTGACGGATCCCAGTGGAAAGCCCCAGCGCGGGATCGCGTAGCGTTCGCTGGGTTCGGGTGATCAAAGACCTTGTTTGTCGGTATGACAAGCGTGTCTCCAGGTCAAGGAGTTCAGGATATCCGAAGCCCAGGCCGCGGCAGACGTGGTCAATTGATAATCCACTTTCACTTAAAAGGCTTAGCAGGGCGCGCGCGACATTGGGCACGACAACGGCATCATTTTGTTGCGGATTATCCGTCCAGTGATGGGGGCTGACAGTGGGCTTTAGCATCGTAAAAAAGTTCACAGTTAAACCAGGCTCGCGGGCCGAAAGTGTCTTTTGTTTCGTTGGCAGTATCACCTGTCTTTCTGCCTCTTTGCTGGACGAGTCGTCGATTTAATGAACAGAGTATTAAAACTGTCCGTTAAAGATCCCTGCCTGGCCGGAAAAGGCTCATGGGCGAAGCTCGCTTCCTTTACATTCTGGGCTCGACTCCCTAAGAATAAAGGAAAGCGCTATGACCTCTGCGAACGACCCCGGCATCCTCGACCGAGGAGATGCAGCCTGTATCATTGGCTCGGGACCAGGAGGACTGAGTACCGCTCGGGCGCTGAAGGCGCAAGGTATAACGTATGACCAATACGAGCGGCACTCCGACGTCGGTGGTATCTGGGATATTAATAATTCGGGTACGCCGATGTATGAATCGGCTCACTTTATCTCGTCTCGAGATCTCTCAGGTTTTGTCGGGTTTCCAATGCCCCGACACTTTCCAGACTACCCCTCGCATCGTCAAATAACAGATTACCTTCGAAGTTTTGCGGACGCCTACGGTCTACGTGACCCTATTCAATTCAATATGCCCGTGGCGTTGATCGAAAAAGATGCTGAGGGTCGATGGATCGTGACTCTGGGTGATGGATCCAAGAAACGTTACCGTTGGGTGATCTTGGCGACGGGTACAAATTGGCAGCCCAACTTGCCTTCATTTCGCGGTCAATTTGATGGAGAGATACGTCATTCGAACAGCTTCAAGTCCGGGCAAGAGTTTCACGGGAAGCGGGTGTTGGTGGTGGGGGCTGGCAATTCGGGAACCGACATTTCTTGCGAGGCGGCCATTCATGCCGGAAAAGCGTTCATTAGCATGAGGCGTGGCTATTATTTTATTCCAAAGCATGTGTTCGGCGTGCCGGCTGATGTATTCGGCGAGAATGGGCCGCACCTTCCCCTCTGGTTGGCGAGGCCAATATTCAAGGTGCTCTTGAAACTGCTGGTGGGGGACTTGACTCGCTGGGGACTGCCGAAGCCTGACCATGCTCTATTTGAGACGCATCCGATTGTCAACTCGCAACTGATTCATCATTTGCAGCATGGCAATATTGCGGTCAGGCCGAATATCGATCGACTCGACGGCGAGTATGTAGTTTTCGAGGACGGTTCACGAGAACCGATTGATCTTGTCCTCTGTGCGACCGGTTTCAAATGGGGTGCTGAATGTGCCGCACAGTTTTTTGAGTGGAAGAACGGACGACCGTTACTGTATCTTTCAATGTTCAGCCGCACGCATCAGAACCTCTGTGCAATAGGCTATCTTGACCAAAATTCCAGTGCTTTCAAATTGTTTGATACACAAGCCTTCACCTTGGCGTCGTACTTGCGTGCTCAACTGGACGATTGCTCAAGTGCGAAGCAGTTCGACCAACTGATCAAAACGGATGAACCGGATCTCTCAGGGGGGATACGATTCGTACAGTCGGACCGTCATGCTGTCTATCTGGATGCTCGTTCTTTCACGACCTACCTGGAAAAACTGCGGGCCAGCCTTAACTGGGGAACGCTAAGCATTGGCTGTTATGACGCATTAAAACGCGTACCTAAGCAGGCGAGTGGCGTACCCCCAACCTCGCAGCCTTTGCAAGAGGTCAGCTTACATGGCAAATAAGACGTCGTTTACAGGCTGGACGGCGCTGATTACCGGTGGGGCCGGCGGGTTGGGGCGGGCTATTGCGGCGGTTCTTATCGCTCGGGGTATTAGATGTCTGCTGGTTGATATCGATCCAACCCGATTGGCTCAGGCCGCCACGGCGTTAGGCCCCATGGCGCTCACTCATGAGGCCGATCTCACTGACCCTCAAGCGCTGGAGAACTTAGTCTCGCGGGTAAGAAATGAGCTGGGACGCCTCGATCTTCTTGTCAATAATGCGGGGATATTGAGTAATGTACTGTTTGAAGTGCGTCCGATGCCGTCAATCGTTCGCGAGGTCCAACTCAACATGCTTGTTCCCATTGAGTTGACGCAAGCTCTTCTACCCCTGCTGCAACAGGCCACTGATGGTCGGGTGATTTCAATTGTTTCGCTTGGCGGGTTATTCCCCATGCCGGAAACCTGTATTTATTCGGCCACAAAATTTGGCCTGCGTGGTGCAATGCTCTGTCTGGGGCTGGACGGGCCGCGCCTGGGTGTAAAATTCACGATTGTAAATCCATCGGCTACGGAAACACCGATGTTGATGCGTGAGGCTATTGAGAATGGCAATAAAATGCAGTTCATGGATCGTCCCCAAATGCCTGCGGATGTGGCTAAAACAGTTCTACAGGCGCTAGATAAACCTCGTTTGGAGATGTTCGTGCGGCCTAGCGAGTCATGGAGTGCACGCCTGGTGATGCTGGCACCTGGGATTTTGCCTTACGTGTTACCACTGTTTCGCCGAAAAAGCGAAGCGGGTCATCGCAAGTACCTTGCCTCTCTCACGCAGCGGGGGTTGATCAAAAAGGACGGGGAAGGTTGGCGATTAAATTTGCCAGAAAATTAAGGGGTATTCATCTGCTGTCGTATGGTGGTTGTTTAACGTCTGGTAAGTAAAGTTTTGTCGAAAAATGTTAGCTGTTCTGCAGCCTGTTAATTTAACTGGAGATTAAAATGACACGTCCGGCGAAATATCATGACTTTCGGGAGTTTTACCCATTTTATCTGAGTGAGCACTCCAATCGTACGTCACGTCGTCTTCATTTTATTGGTTCGACAATCGCTGTCCTACTGTCTGTTGTCGCTGTCGCGACTGAACACTGGTGGCTGCTGGTTCTTGCGCTGGTTCAAGCGTATGCCTTCGCCTGGACGGGGCATTTTTTCTATGAGCGAAATCGACCCGCCACCTTCAAGCATCCAATCAATAGCTTCATGGGGGATTGGCGCATGTGGTGGGATATCCTTACCGGGAAGATATCGTTCTAACAGCCCACTGCAATAGTCGCTTCCAAGAGGGCGGTCTTCCATCTCCGATAGGATTGACCGCCACCGCCAAAGCTGGGGCCTTCCGCGCCCAATTTCTTCCCTTCCTTTTCTAGAAAACGGGTATGTACTCTGCCGCCAGCGATCTGGTCGCAGTCCGTTTTCAACCCTTTTTCGTCCTTCTCGCCCCTGCTTGCCCTGTCGGCTCTTGGTTACTTTAGGACGGGTAACCCGTTCTCAGGAGCGTTGAGTGAACAACGAGCATGACGAGCGAATGCCTCAACGACGCTCCGCGCTTTGAGTATGCCTTAGGGCCTTGATTGGAAGTGAAAGCAAACATGAACGATAAAATGACTCAGGTTGAACCTGCGGTTTCTAAAATGGCTTTTGATGCTGCGCGCGGTGCCTTTAAAACATATTTTCATCTCACCACCGAGGAGCGTTTGGCCGAGCTTTCAAAGCTCAAGGAAACGATTCTGATAGGCCGTTCGGTAATTATCGAGCGCGTCATGAAAGACGTCGGCAAGTGCCGCACCGATGCCCTGATCGCAGAAATCCTCGGGACCGTCGATTGGATCAACTGGCTTGAAAAAAATGCGGTTCGGCTGCTCAGGCCAGAAAAGGTCAAGACCCCAATCACACTGCTCGGCAAGCAATCGCTGTTGTTGCATGAGCCCTTGGGCGTGGTGCTGATCATTTGCCCCTGGAATTACCCTTTTCACAATGCCATTACCGGTATCGCCGCCGCTATCGTCACAGGGAATGCTGTGGTCTACAAGCCCTCGGAGCACGCACCCTGCGTTGGCCTGATCGAGCAGGTGCTGGCGTGTTCGCCGGTGCTGCAAAGCCTGGTACAGGTCGTCTATGGCGATGGTCAGCTGGGTTCGGCGCTTATTGATGAGCAGCCTGCAAAAATCTTCTTTACCGGCAGTGGGCCAACGGGCGGCAAGATCATGGCCCAAGCCAGCAAGGAGCTGATTCCTGTCGAACTCGAACTGGGTGGCAAGGACCCCATGATCGTTTTTTCCGATGCGCCCATTGCGCGTTCGGTTGCCGGTGCACTATGGGGGGCTTTTACCAACGCGGGGCAGTCCTGTAGTGCCGTGGAGCGGCTGCTGGTGCAGGACAGCATTCATGAGCATTTTATTGCGGAATTGGTCAAGGAGGCCGGCAAGATTGTCGTGCGTCCTGACGATAGCGGTGATGCGGACATCGGCCGAATGACCGTCGGCTTCCAGAGAGACAAAGTCATCGAGCATGTGCAGCAAGCACTCGCTTCGGGAGCTCGTTTGCGCTTTGGTCAGGTACCTTCCCCGGACTCGCTGATTGTGCAGCCGATCATTCTGGATCGAGTCACACCGGAAATGCTGGTATGGAAGGAGGAAACGTTCGGCCCTGTGCTTCCAGTCATGGCGTTTTCCAGCGAAGCACAGGCTATTCATGAGGCCAATGCGACGAGTTATGGCCTGTGTGCCAGCGTTTTTACCGCCGATGCCGAGCGCGGGCTGCGTGTTGCGCAGGCACTCGACGTCGGCGGTGTTTCGATCAATAACGTAAACATGAGTGAGGGGAATCCGGGATTGCCCTTTGGAGGTGCCAAGAAGAGCGGATTTGGAAAGTTGAGAGGGCCCGAGGGTTTGCTGGGATTTACTCGCAGCAAGGCGGTGCTCATCGACACGGCAAAGCCCAAGATCGAAGCCAACTGGTATCCCTATACCCAGGAAAAGTTTCGTCGGTTCGAACGGTTTATAAAGGCCTTGTATTTCCCGAGCCGACTGCGCCTTCTGGCCATCGCCTGGCATGGCTTCAGACTTGAATCATTCAGTCAGAAACCTCGCAAATAAACGGATGTTCCTGCTGTCGCGAGCACATCGACTCATATGTGCTCGTGTACACGAGCCTGGCCAACTTGACTCAAATAATAATGATGCGTGTTGTTTAACACTGCGGCCGTAACTTCAGTGATTTTGTTCGATTGCCTTTCTCTTAATTAAATAAAAATGAAAGGGTGTGCTAATGAATGAATCAACCGTTAAAAATAATAAGATCTACCTTTCGGTGCTCGGCTTACTTTCGATGAGTTCGGTCCCTTCACTGGCCCGGGCAGATGATGGAATCGCCAGCTATGCACTGGATGTGACTGCGAAAGTGGCCTCTGACGTGCGTAACAGAGGGACCTCTGATTCGCTGAATGGTCCTGGTGCGAGAGTTTCTTTCACGCTTGCACATGAAAGTGGTCTGGTCGCCCTTGCCGAGTTTACAACGGTGAGCGATAAGGAGTATTTGAACAGCGACGGATACAATGTGCTCTTGGGCGGCGGTTATCGATTTGGCGACCCTGACGCTGGGCATTACGGCTTGGGCCTCGCGGCCGAATTTTTTCCAGGTGGCAAGTATCAGGCTCCGAGTCGTTTTGATTTTGAAAATTTTGTGCCGACCGATGAGCGAACGACTAATTACAATGGTCAGTTTGCAGTTCTGGAGTTGGGTTATGGTGCGCTGGAGGCACGGATTGCAACGGTTATTTCTAAAACCTATCGCGGTACTAATACTTCAGGGGTGTGTGGCACTATGTTGCAATACATGAGCGATCCCACGGATGCCTTGAAGTGCTATGCCCGGGGAGACCGTAACTCACGGGGTAGCATGTTGTATGATCTGGACTATAAGTACGAGCTGATGTCGGCAACCACCTTGAAACTGCATGCGGGCTATCAACAGATCAAGAATTTTTCCGAAGCCAGTTTTTATGATTATGGTGTGGGCGTTGTCCATCGGTTTTTGGGATTTGACTGGGGGTTGGACTGGGTCTCACCCAGGACGCGAGTGAGGGCGCTGTTCATTGCGCAAGATGGCGATCATGAACGAGCGACGGACGAGAACAAGTGGGTACTTTCCGTTTCCCGTCATTTTTGAGTTTTCCGCGAACGCTATAAAGCAAGGCCTCCATCCCCCTGCACGGACGTGTGTTTGCGAGGGTGGAGGCGTTACTTAATTAACCCATCTCAAGCGATGGCTTGTCTGGGGCTATGTCCGGTCCATCGCTTGAAGGCTCTGCGAAAGTTGTGAGCGTCGCTGAACCCGACTTCATAGGCAATTTCATCCAGTGTCAGTCGTGGATTGCTCAACAGGGACAGTGCGCGGTTTTTGCGTAAATCATCCAGTACGGCCTGGTAAGACACGCCGTGCTCCGTCAGCCGACGACGCAATGTGCGATCACTCATGCAGAGTTGCGAGGCGACGGATGATAGGCTAATAGTATGACGCAAGTCACGTCGTACAATTCGCTCTATCGATTCGATAAATTCGCTTTCGTTGGAGTTTTGCTGTTCGTTCATTTGCAGCAACTCCATGACCTGCCGATTGCTCAGCGAATCATGGGTGGCGATGGGTTTGTTTGCCCAACGGGCGTCACACGTGAAGGTATTGTCTTTTTGATCAAAGCGTATCGGGCATTTGAACAGTTGTTCGTATTGAGCTGCATAGGCAGGTCTTGGATGGCTCAGTTCAATGGATGCGGGCGTGAACTCTTCACCCAGGAGTGCGCGTGCGATATTCAGGAAAACCCCAAAGGCTTCTTCAACTAGAAACGTCTGGATGTCGGGTTCGTGAAAACTGCAGATAACCCTGATTGAAAAACTCCCGGCGTTCTCGATTTTTTCAAAGTTCAACAACGCCCCTGTATGTTTTTGCATGGCGATGCCCAATTCGATGGCGCTCTCCAATGTTGCACTGGTCAACATGGCGTAACCCACCAGGCCCATGGAGGCAATACTCTCATGGGCACTCATGTCCAGGCCCAGGCTGCGATTGCGGCCTTTGGTCATGTCCAAGGCGCGTTTGATCATCAAGGAGGCCTGCCGAAAAGACACACGACTTTGCGGATTGGATAGATCTGCAACATCAAAGCCTAGTCCGATGCACAGCCGGCTCGCGTCAATCCCCAGATCAGCGCTCACGTCAGCCAGACTGCGCAGGAGGTTCACTTGTAATTCAGCCGTTGCGTAGCGAGTTGATCCGATCATTTGCAGTAACCTCTTTTTATTTGAAAGGGAGGTTTTTTTGTCTGTCTGACGGTTCCTTCGGGCGTCGGGGAAACGCATTCGGGAAGAGGATTCGAGTGATCTCCCTTTGTCCACCTGAACCTGGGCGCCGGCTTGGCGCTCAAGGTGGTTTTTTAAGCCGCAGAATGATTAAGACATGATCGTCTGGACTATTCAATGGGGGGAGTGGAGGGCGCTGCAAATGTTTCTGTTGTGTTAAAGGTGCAGACCAGATGCGGCCTGGCGGTCAATTGACCGTCGGACCGCTGTGGTGCTCAGGTTCGATGCGTCAGGGTCCCAGTATCGGCGTGAGGTACTGTTGCGTATGAATTGACGGGTAGCGCTGATCGAAGCGAAAGCCAGACGAAGGGCATCGTAAACGCAATGCCCAGGCCCAGTCCGCATGCGAACTGAATAGCACCGAGTTGTGAGAACAGCGAGCCCGCGACAGCAGTACCCAACCCGGCTCCCAGGAAGGTGATAACGACTGTTCGTGCGATCAGTGACCCATCTGGATCAACGTCTGAAAGCAGTCCGCTGAGGAATGGAATGATGATGAAAAATGCGGTATTCATCATCACTTGGCTCAAGAAAAAGGACCACGCGTCTCCTTCCAGGAAAAACCAGATAATCGAACCGGCCAGTACTAACTGAGCAAACCAGATAATGCTAAGTCTGTGATTGTGGCAGCCGCGGATGGACGGCACGATTGCGCCGGCAAACCCCAGCAACGACGAAATCGATAGCAGCATGCCGGTCGTAACGGCGGTCAGCCCGGCGTGGCTTCCGACGATCGTGGACACGGCCCACTGAGACGCCTGAACGCCATAGATGAGGACCGTGCAGACCCATACGCTCAACACCAGTTTTCTCGGTGGTTTAACGCCTCTGGATACCTGGACTACGGTATGAGTGAGTTTTCCGATCGTGGTTATCCACGGCGCAATCATCAGGGCGACGCCAGTCAGCAAGAGAAACAGCCAGCGGCTCAGCCAGCTTTCCGGCAGATTCGAGATCATGACCAAGACGCTACCGTTTATCGCGCCCGCAATCAGGTTGATCTTGCCCCACAACCGATCGGTCCCAACGCGTTGGGAGATGGCTGATCCGACAATGACAAACAATGCACCTTCGCATAAGCCGGTCAGACCTCGTGCGATACAGACGCCAATCACCGTCGTCGCCATTGCACTGAAGAGCTGGCCGGTAATGATGCCCACTATGCCGATGAGCGTGAAAGTGCCTGCTGTTCGCGTAATCCATCGTGGAAGCAGCGCGCAACTTATGGCGATCCCCAGTATTTCGACGCCCGCCATTTGCGTGGCAACGCTCTCGTCCAACTGAAACCTGAGCATGACCGAGGCCACTAGAAAAGGTGTCAGGCTCAGTCCTGCGGTGGCGAGGGAATACGCAAGCGCCAGTCGGATCACTGCGACTCCGCGTAATTCAGAGCGCAAGGTGGATAATACAGCCGAGGCCGATGACATTGAATCACCTCATTTTTGTTTTTAGGGAGAGGGGCTTGTTACTGGCCGAGCATCAAGCGGGTCACTAGGCGCGTCATGGTTCCGTAGGGGGCCGAGACCTTGTCGGACATGTTGAAGCGGCTCAGCTTGAACACGCCCCTGGCATGGGACAGGCGAACAAAACCCTCATACCCGTGATAGGCACCGGTCCCGCTATTACCGACACCACCAAAAGGAAGGTCATCCTGGGTTGCGTGCAGCATCGTGCCGTTGATCGTCACCCCGCCGGAGCGAGTCTGTTCAAGCAATTGATCCACGAAGGCGTTGCTGTTCGAAAAACCATAGAGCGCAAGAGGTTTAGGGCGAGCGTTGATAAAGGCGATGGCTTGCTCGAGGTTGTCGTATGCGATGACGGGTAACAGTGGCCCGAAGATTTCTTCGAGCATCACATCCGCCTCCAGGGGCACGTTGGTCAGAATGGTCGGGGGGATCTTGCGTTCATCTGTCCTGCCCAGCGTGCCGTTCTGCCAGATCCTGGCCCCGCCAGCGCCTGCCTGATCAATCATCTTCATCAGGCGATCATAGTGTCTTGGCGAGATAATCGAGGTGTAGTCCTTGTTTCCTTCGATACTCGGATACAGCTGTTTCGCAGCGTCCAACCACTCGGCGGCGAAGGTGTCCACAAGGTGACGTGGGACCATGACATAGTCGGGGGCTACACAGGTTTGGCCAGCGTTGAAGAGTTTGCCTATCGCAACCAGTCGTGCAGCTTTCTTCAAGGGGAAATCAGCACCGATCACCACCGGCGACTTACCTCCTAGCTCAAGTGTCACAGGTGTCAGGTTACGTGCGGCGGCAGCCATGACATACCGCCCCACATTCGTTGACCCGGTGAACAGCAAGTGATCGAAGGCCAACTCACAGAACCGGCCGGCCAGCGCGGCATCGCCGATAACCACCGTGACCTGCTCGGCGGGAAAGATTTCGGCGAGCAGGCGTTTGAGCAACTCGCCGGTCCGAGGCGTCAGCTCCGATGGTTTGAGCATCACCCGGTTGCCGGCCGCCAGCGCTTCCATAAGCGGGACCAGTGTCAATGTCAGCGGGTAATTCCAGGGAGCCAGAATGCCCACTACGCCTAAAGGCTGATACATGACACGTGCAGTGGCTGGCTTGAACGCCATGCCCACCTTGCGCTTGCTGGGCCGCATCCAGGTTTTGAGGTGGGAGCGGATATGTTTGATGCCGTTGACAATAGGCATCAATTCACTGAGTTTGGTTTCAGCGAACGACCGGTTGCCGAAGTCTGCACAGACTGTCTCGATGAGCACATCATGATTGGTTTTAATCAACTGCAATAAGGCCTCCAGCGCTGCGATGCGCTGCTTGTAGGTGGGGGCGCCGTGTACGCGCACAGCTTGTTGCTGCGCATCGAAAAGTGCAGTGAGCTCGTCGGTGTTGCTGATCGATGGAAGTGTAATGCTTGCTGGGTGGTTCATTACTTTATGTTCCTTTGGCGCAGTGCCTTGAGGACGGAGAAGGAGGGGCTGGCTCGATGCGGTCAGAAAAAGCTCTTGCCTTCACCACGATAAGTAAGGACACGATCCACCACTCGCCCGTTGCGGATCAGTAGCAGTTCGTTGAATCGCTCGCAGAGCTCGCCGGCTTTGGCATGACGGAACAAGACGGGGTCGCCGATCTTTACCGCCGACGCCATGGGGTGACGCAAGGGGGTCTGCACCTCGCCAGCGGCCTCGTTGTCAATCAAGGTGCAGTCAGTCGGCAACCAGGGTTTGGGCAAGCGATCTTTGCCGGCCGGCCCTGAGGCGATGTAGCCGCCCCCGGAGCAGACCATCACACCGTCGTCCTGGGTCCGCGTGACGGTCAGGGCAAATCCGGCGCAAGGGAGCAGTTCAAAAGTTTGGTAGTGATCGAATAACGTGGGGGCATAGAGCCCGGAACCGGCTGCCAATTCAGTGACCGATGAATCATCGCGGGTGCTTTCGAAACTGCCTGTTCCGCCGCCGTTTACAAAGCGCAAGGTATGCCCAGCGTCCAGTAGAGCCGTGACAACGTTCTGTCGCCGTGCGTTAACTTCCCGAATGGACCTTCGCTTGAGATAGCGGATAATTGCATTCTTCAGCGCTTGCCCCGGCACATCGTCCATCAGGCCGGCGATTTGTCCTTCATAGCCCATGAGTCCTTCAAGCACTACGCCTCGGCGCTCGGCAATCTGGTTGGCCAATTTCAGGGCTGTCGCAACGTCATTGATGGGCGAGCGGTGCACGCCAAAATAAAGCCCTGGGAAATCGGAAGACATGTCCAGATCGATGGACAGCGGAATGACGATATCTTCGCTCAGCGCTATTTCGTTAATGGTGACGACTTGTGCCAGGTTGTCGACCATCAGGGTGATTGATCGCCCCCTGCGCAGTTGGGCAGTCACCTTTAAAATGTCCCGGACGTCTACGGTGGGGTAGGCCACGACAATATCGTCGAACCCCTGACTGGCCAGCCAGGCGGCTTCCGCCGCGGAGTAGCACAGTAGGCCTTTCATGAATGGACCCGCCTCCATGATCGTGCGAATCATTTCCACAGAGCGCACCGATTTCGTCACCAGGCGTACAGGGAGGTGGCCTGCACGCAACCTCAAACGCTCCAGATTGATCAATAAATGGTCCAGGTCAATGAAGGCCGCGGGCAGCTGATAGTCAGCCAAAATCCCACGGTAGTAGTTGTAATTTCTGGCCGGGCCCGCGAGGGGAAGTTTTGTTTCTACGCAGCTCATGGGCTTTCCGCTGGGGTCATCAGATAAAGGATTGGGCAACTCGCCTCGTTTTGATGAGAGTAATCGGCGGATGGGGACTGAAAAAGGGTGGGGCGGGACCATCTAGGGGTCCGAAAAGGCCACAATCGCCAGGATATGAGCATGGCCTGCATGGACTCCAAACTGGCCTCAAGACGATGCCCGGGGGGTAGATCAAGCTCATACACTTGAGGCGTCGAGAACGTCTTGAGTCGAGGAGCGTCATCAATGAAATATGCGTTGATTACTGGAGCATCCAGAGGCATTGGAGCAGAGTTTGCTAAGTTGTTCGCTCGGGATGGCGTCGGCGTTATTCTGTGTTCCAGTCCGCGTGGTTTGGATGAGCTGCAGGCGTTGGTGGTGGAGCTCAAGTCGGTATTTAGCGTTGAGGCTTACGGACTTTGCCAGGACCTGTCTTTGCCTGGTGCGGCCGCAGCACTTATCGCGCAAGTCAATGAATTGGGTTTGCCCATCGAGTACTTGGTGAACAATGCAGGCGTTGGCATCGTCGGCATTGAGTTCCAGGGTTACGACCAGGCTCAAATGACGGCGATGCTTCAACTTAACGTCGTGACCCTTTCTGAGCTGACGTTGCATTACGTCAAGCAAATGCTTCCCCGCGGACGGGGGCGGATCCTCAATCTTAGCGCGGCGTCGGGCTATATCGTTCCCCATGGACTGGAAACGGGGTATGCCGCATCAAAGTCTTATGTCATCAGCCTGTCCGAGGCGCTCTCGTGCGATTTGCGCGGCACGGGCGTGACCTGTACCCATGTCGCTCCCAGTGCAACGAAAACCAGTTTTTTCTTTGATGCGGGCCTGGTTGATGATCGTCGGCTCGCCAAGTTGGGTTACAGCCAACCTGA
The DNA here is from genome assembly GCF_002814235.1 of Pseudomonas sp. QS1027. Lineage (GTDB taxonomy): Bacteria > Pseudomonadota > Gammaproteobacteria > Pseudomonadales > Pseudomonadaceae > Aquipseudomonas. The sequence goes on from NZ_PHSU01000006.1 coordinate 45,648, forward strand.
CGAGGTTGCTCGAGCGGGATATGAAGCCATGCTCGCAGGACGGACGTCTGCGGTGCCGGGGTTGAGCAATAAAATCATCATTTGGCTCGCCCGTATTTCACCTTCAAAATTATTGACCGGGATCATTTCCGCTTATGTCGTTACACGGAAATTGGAGTGAGCATCCGGTCAGCCATGAGATGACCAGGCCCGGCGTTTTTTGAGCCTGGGCCGATTCAGGCCTGGGATCTGCCGACGTCATGTCGTCCCCTCGGCAGGAACAATGCGGTCCAGATGGCTGGCAATCATCGCGGCGACCATGGCGCACACGTGTTGAGGGTCCAAAGACTCGTCGAATAACAGTTCGACCGTCGCATGGATCATCTCGACCACAACGCGGGCGACGGTGAAAAGCGTTTGCGGATCGGCGAGCGGGAAGGCCGCGGCCATGGCTTGAGCTTGTGCACTGGCGACTCGTCGGTGAGAGTCGAGTCTTACATGCTCCAGCACCGGTACCGCTCGAAGCCCCTTGAGAATCCACATCCCGCCCAAGGTGGCGTGGGTCACCCGATAAGTATCCAGGATCAGATCCGCGAGGGCCCGCTCCAATACCTGCGGGGAGCTGGTCAGCAGCTCCTGGGTGATCCAGTGGTCGATTCGTTCGTTTTGTTTCTCCAGCAACCGATCGCCCAGAACGCTCAGCAGCGCATATTTATTCGGGAAATATCGGTAGAGCGCTGGCGGGGTAAGGCCCGCGCGTTCACACACCAGGTTCGTTGACAAGCGCTCTATCCCGACATCGCAAAGGGTTTGAGCCGTCGCCGCGAGAATTCGCTCGTAGGTTTCGGTTGCCCGCTGTTGCGCAGGAAGTTTCTTGGGTTCCGGTGCTCCCTCGCCGGTGACGGAGGGGGAGGTTTGGATCTTGAGCTTAGCCATGAGCACCCTTACGAGAAATGAGAGGCAAGAATAGCAGGGTAAAAAAACAGTTGATTCGCTCATAAATGATAGCTATAACTATCGTGTAGCGATGACTATCATAACTGATGCGTCGTTTGTGTGACGGTCTTTCTAAAACAAAAAATAAAGGGCACGACTATGAACGCACGGAAATTGCTCCTCCTTTCTCTCGTTTTAATGGGCTGCGCCAATAGCTTTGCGGCGGCGGGTCCTTTGGAGGCCAAAGGACTTTGGCTCACCGCGGAGAAGGATGCGGTTATCAAGCTTGACGATTGTGCAACCCAGGCCGGCGCCATTTGTGGGCAGGTCGTCTGGGTGAAGGACATCAGCTCGACCAGCAACGATTGTGGTGTTCGGATCATGCAGTTGGATCGTTATGAGAAGGACGCCTGGCGCGATGGGTGGGTTTACGACCCTCGCGATCACAAAAAATACAAAGGCGTCGTTCGGGTCAAGGAAGGACATCTCAACGTCAGGGCATTCGTCGGCACCGAAATTCTGGGCCAGACGGAGCAATTCGAACGTATCGACACACTGCCTCCTACTCCGGTTTGCAAATTGTAAACCTGACCTTCTTTGTGGGAGAGCTTCATGCGTACACACTCTATCCATTACATGATGGCGGCCTTGCTGTTGTCCGGCGCAACCCCTGCACTGTCTTTGGCCGATGAGATGGCCAGCTATGCGGTGGATGTCACCGCACGGGTCAGCTCCGATATTCGCACTCGAGGCGTCTCCGATTCGTTGAATCGACCGGGCGCCAAAGTCACCCTGCAAGTTGCTCATGAAAGTGGCTTGGTGGCCCTGGCCGAGTTCACCACCGTCAGCAAAAAGGAGTTTCTGGGCGGAGACGGTGCCGGGGTTTTACTCGCTGGTGGTTATAGGTTCGGCGATCCCGAGGCCTGGCATTTTGGTCTGGGGCTGGCGAGTGAGATGTTTCCCGGTGCCCAGTTCAAGGCCCCGAATCGATTCGACTTTGACACCTTCACACCGACCGATGTGCGCAGCACTAACTACAACAGCCAATTCGCCGTGTTGGAGATCGGGTATGGGGCACTGGAGGGCCGGATCGCCAACGTGCTCTCCAAAACCTATCGCGGTGCCAATACCGGAGGTGTCTGCGGGGCGATATTGCAGTTCAGCCAAGATCCTACAAAAGGGCTGGCGTGTTATGCCCGAGGGGACCACAACTCGCGTGGTAGCCTGCTCTATGACTTGGATTACAAGTATGCGCTGGGGATGAATACCACGCTGAAACTGCATGCCGGTTACCAGCAGATCGCCAACTTCGACGAAGCGAATTTCGCCGACTATGGTGTTGGCCTGGTGCACCGCTGGTGGGGTTTCGACTGGGGGCTTGATTGGGTGACCGCCAAGACTCGAGCGCGAGAGTTGTACCTGGCCGACGATGATGGACATGCGCGGGCGACGGACGACAGTCGTTGGGTCCTTTCGGTTTCCCGTCAATTCTGAGTACCCTCTTATGACCTCGCTTTTCTTTTCCCGGGAGCCCGAAACGGCGACCGGGCTGGAGCAACTCGTCCTCGCGGTCGATCTCGGGACGTCTGGCTGCAAGTGCGCGCTGGTTTCGCTCGAAGGAGAGATCCGCGCGTGGGCATTCAACAGTGTGCCCTTGCATGTCAGTGGATTGAGTGCCGAGCAGGAGCCGCAGGATTGGTGGAATGCTTTTATCCGCGGAGCAACCGAGTTGCTCGGCACCGATCCGGTCAGACGTCGGCAGGTGATTGCCGTGTGCTGCTCGACCCAAAGCGAGGGGACGGTCTGCGTCGATCGAGATGGGGTGGCCATTGGTCGAGCGATGCTGTGGCTGGATAAGCGTGGCGCCACTGCCGTCAAGCGTCGTATGGGGGGAGGGCGCTTCAGCCTGGCCGGTTATGCCCCTCTCAAACTCTGGCGCTCATTGCGTTTGACTGGCGGGGTCGCTTCGTTGTCCGGCATGGATTCGGCCGGGCACATGGCCTACGTTCTTGATCATGAGCCGCTGCGATATGAGCGAACCCACAAGTTCCTGAATGTTCTCGACTACATGAACCTGCGCTTGTCCGGTCGATATTGTGCCACGAGCGATTCGATACTGACGTCCTGGATCACGGATAACCGCGACCCTCATCGCATTCGCTATGACGACAGTCTGGTACGAGCGCTGGGTATTGACGCAGGCAAACTGCCGGAGCTGGTGGGCTCGACCGAGGTCATCGGATCGCTGCTGCCTGAGTTGGCCGATGCACTGGGGCTCTCTCGAGACACCCAGGTAGTGGCGGGTGCCGTAGACACCTCCGCCGTGGCGGTAGGTGCCGCGGTGACTGATTTCGCCTCGCATCTGTATTTGGGGACATCCTCTTGGGTGGGTGCTCATGTGCCGTTCAAGAAGTCCAGTGTACGTCACCACATCGCAGCCGTGCCGAGCGCGGTCAAAGGCCGATATCTGGCATTAGCCATGCAGTCGGCTGCGGGGGCGAACCTTTCGTTTTTACGAGACAAGGTCCTGTATCACCCTGACGAGTTGCTCAGTGATGAGCAACAGCCGGATGTGTATGCCTTGTTGGACCGAATTGCGGCCAGGGTGCCGCCGGGGGCACGGGGGCTGATCTACACGCCTTGGCTCTGTGGTGAGCGATCCCCGGTGGGGGACCCGAGCCTGCGTGCAGGTTTGTTCAATCTGAAGCTTGAGCATTCACGAGAAGACATCATTCGGGCCTTCATGGAAGGCGTTGCGCTCAACACACGCTGGATGCTGGAGCCGTTCTCCCGCTTTCTCGGCCAATCGAGTGAGGTGGTCGTGGCCACGGGCGGGGGCGCCCAATCCAGCGTGTGGTGCCAGATCATGGCCGATGTCACCGGCCATGTGATCCAGCAGCCTCACAATCCCATCCAGACCAATGCTCGCGGTGCCGCATTCATCGCTGCGGTCGCCCTTGGAAAATTACAGTTTCATGATTTGCCGGCCCTGCAACGCCCCCATCGGCTGTATGAGCCGTCACGGGAAACGCGGGCTCTGTATGACGATCGTTTCGCCACTTTCAAGGAGGTCCGCAAGCGGCTTGCTCCGCTCTATCGCCGCCTGAACCCATCGCAGGAGACTGCTCCATGAATCAAGTACAAGAGCGGATTGTCGAGTTGTCGCAGCGTCTGTCACAGCGCGGTTTCTTTGCCGCTACTGGTGGAAATCTGGCATTGCGCGTTGATGCGTTGCATATAGCGGTCACGCCGTCGGCCACGGACTATTTCACCATGCGTGCCGACGACGTCTGCGTATTACGCCTGAAGGACCTGGTGCAAATATCAGGTGAGCGGGCGCCCTCTGTGGAAAGCGGTCTACATGCCAAAATTCTGCGCAATCGCCCGGACGTGAATTGCAGCATCCACACCCATCAGCCCCTGGCCAGTGCCTGCACGTTGCTGGGCAAACCCTTGGAAGTCGGTTACCCGCAGCTATGGAAGTCACTGGGCCAACGTATCCCACTGGTGGGTTATGCCCCTTCGGGGACTGGCTGGTTGGCCAGTAAGTTGGAGCGCGCCATACGCTCGGACCAAAACGCTTACCTGATGCGCAACCACGGTGTGCTGTGTTGCGGCCCCGATATCGATACAACCCTGGATCGTCTGGAAGATCTCGAGACGCTCTGTCGGGATCATCTGTTGAAACAGATCAAGGCGCACACCCGAGGCCGACCTGAGTCTCGTGCGGCTGTGGCTCGCTTGATCGACGCTTTGACCTTGGCCTCATCGGCTGCTGTCAGCCCCCAGAATCTTTCAGAGACTCAATCATGAACGAGCCCCTTCGTCCTTCCACCCTGTCCCAAATGACCTCACCTGCCGTTTCGCAATGGCCTGATGTGGACTCGTTGTATCGACGCTTCGATGAACTGGTCAAACAACCAATCCGCCCACTGAAGCGGGATGCGTTGAGCAAGGTAATGAGCTATTTCGACGAACGTTGCCAAGGTTCGAAGCAGCTCGCCGAGGCGGCAAAAAAAGTCATACCGGGTGGTGTACAGCATAACCTGGCATTCAATCATCCGTTCCCGCTCGCCATCTCTCAGGCCAAAGGTGCTTACCTGACGGACGTCGACGGTAACCGTTACATCGATTTCCTACAGGCGGGTGGGCCGACGTTGCTGGGCTCCAATCACCCGGCCATCCGCGAGCAGGTCAACCGGATTCTTGATGAGTGCGGGCCGGTCACGGGTTTGTTGCACGAGTACGAGGTTAAGCTGGCGGAGTTGGTCTGCGAGATGATGCCGGGAGTAGACATGGTGCGTCTGCTCGGTTCCGGCACTGAGGCGGTGATGGCCGCTGTTCGCCTGGCGCGCGCCTACACTCGTAAGAAGTGGGTAATCAAGATCGGGGGGGCTTACCACGGCTGGAGTGACCAGCTTGTCTACGGGATGCGTTTGCCTGGCACCGGCCGGATGGAAGCGGTGGGCATTCCCCGGGGCGCCACGGCGCACACCCAGGAGAGTCCGCCCAACAACCTGGATGCATTGCGTCGCAGGTTGCAGATTAACCGCCTGCGTGGTGGCACCGCTGCCGTGATGGTGGAGCCCTTCGGGCCTGAAAGCGGAACCCGTCCGGTACACCCGGACTTCAACCGACAGTTACGCAAACTGTGTGACGAGTTCGACACGTTGTTGATTTTCGATGAAGTGGTGACCGGTTTCCGTGCCGGGTTGGGCGGGGCACAAGCCTATTTCAACGTCATGCCGGACATTACGGTGCTGGGTAAATGCCTGACCGGCGGATACCCGATGGCCGGTGCCATCGGCGGGCGTCGGGACGTGATGCAACTGCTCGCGGGCGGTATCGGTACCTCCGCCAGGCGGGCCTTCGTCGGTGGGACGCTGTCGGCCAATCCGCTGTCCTGCGTGGCGGGTTATTACGCGCTGCTGGAAGCGCGGCGCCTGGATGCGCCTGCCGTGGCCGGGCGTGCTGGTGACCGGATGCGAAAGGGCCTTGAAGACATTATCACCCGTCGAGGCTTGCCGTATGTGGCTTATAACATGGGCTCCATCGTTCACTTGCAGACCTCCGGTGTGCTGCTGCTCGACACCAGCAACCCGCTCAAACTGCTCCGGGCGCGCAACGAAGCCAAAACCCGCAAGCACATGATGGAAGAGATGGGCGCTGCTTATACCGCCCACGGTCTGATCACCCTGGCGGGGAGCCGGATTTATACGAGTCTGGCCGATACCGACGAGGTCATCGATGAGGCACTCGAGCGATTCGACGCCGTTTTTCAATTGGTGTGAGGTGAATTCCATGCGAGATTTACTTCGACAACAATGGCTGGACTTGCGTCAACGTCTGAGCAGCCAGGTCGCCGCTCATGCCAGTTTCTCCTTGCGTTTACCTGGCGAGAAGGGGATGTGGTGGGGGCGACTGGATAGCCCTGAACCACTCAGGATCGACTGGACTGTGGCCCCAGTGGGCGATGCGCAGGCACATGTAGCTATTTATCGGGTACGCCATGATGTGGGTGCGATCCTCCTAGGTGGTGGAGCATTTGGCAATTGCCTGGCCGATTTTGGCGGCGTCATGCCTATCCTGTTTGATGAGCAGGCGCGGCATCTGGGGCATATGGCTACGCCAGTGGGAATGCTCGGTGAGTTGGCCGAAGCCTTGCGTCTGGGTGGTAATGCGGTACTGGTCAGGGGAGTACCTGCTTGCCTGGGGGCCACGGGCACACGCATGGCGCTCAATGCCGAATTATTTGAGAAGTGCGCTAAAGCCTACACCCTGGCTGAGGCCACGGGTGCTCGGATCACGCACTTGCCTTGGTGGGTGGCATTTATCGCCAATGGTCGATTGATGAAAGACGAGAAGAGGGCGGCGCGCTGTTTTGCCAACGGCCAACTCCCTCCAGAAAGTCGGGGCTACTGAATCATCTATAGAGGCTCAACGCTCATGCATACCTCGTCCGCTGTTTCTCGCAAGCATCTTGTTGCTGCATTGACTCTAGGTTCCGTGGCGGTACTCATGGTGGGCCTGCAACCCCTTCTCCTTGGCGAGCTGCTGGCGGCGGGTCGGCTCTCGCTTGAAGGGGTCGGTCTGGTTGCCATGGGGGAGATCGTCGCGTTGGGGGCCGGGGTCATTGTCGGTGATTTATTGCGATCGATGATGAACCTGCGTTTTATCACGATCGTGGCGGCGGTGTTCACCGCCGCGCTGGATCTCATGACCACAACGGCAACGGGGGATACCGGACTTATCGTAGTGCGTGCCTTGGCGGGTTTGACGGAGGGCCTTCTGTTGTGGGGGGCAGTCAGTCTGATTGTCCAGGGGCCTCATCCAGATCGCGTGTCAGGCCTGTTCATGGTGGTCCAGACCCTGGCCCAGGGTGTCATCGCGGCGGTTCTGGCTTTTTGGGTACTGCCGCGGCAAAGCGTATCCGGAGGATTTGTGTTGCTGGCGATGATATCGCTGGCGTCGGTGCTGCTGGTTTGTTGGCAACCTGTCCGACTGGCACCTCTGAGCAGTGGCGCGAGCCAGGAGGGTGGTTTTTCCTGGCAGCGTTCACATCTGCTGTTGCTGGCAGCGGTCTTTATCCAGCTCTCGGCCATTGGAGCGCTCTGGGCTTATATGGAGCCCTTGGGTAAATACGCCGGGTTGGATGCACAGGGCGCGCAAGCAATGATTTCGGCGGCTTTGTTCATGCAGGTGTTGGGTGGTTGTTGCGGCATTTTGTTGGTGCGTAGGGTATCTGAGTTCAAGCTACTGGCGACGGCTGCCGTGCTGTTGGGTGGCATTGCTGTTGGTATGTACCTGTCAGTGGGGCAGGGTGCAAAAGCGTTTATGTTGCTCAGCGGCTTTTTCAGCCTGGTATACCTGATGCTCACCCCTTTTCAGGTTCGGATTGCATTGAGTCTTGATCCGTCCGGACGCGTTGCGGTGCTGATTCCAGGCATGCAATTGCTGGGTTGCGCCTTCGGGCCATTGGTCGCCTCGCAGTGGGTGGTCGGCGATTATGTTCAGCCAGTGGCGCTTGTCAGTGTTGGGTTTTCTCTACTGGCGTTCATCCTGTTGTGTTGGTTGCGCAGGACATCGGTGATTGAAGAGGGTGGATTTGATGGCAAGGTTGTCCTGATCGTCGGCGCTTCCTCCGGTATGGGCCGCGGTCTGGCGTTACGTTTGGCGCAAGAGGGCGCTGTAGTGGTGGCCACCGCACGGCGTCAGGAACAACTCAATGAACTACGGCGTGAGATCCTCGGGCAGGGTGGAAAGTGTCTGGTACGAGCGGCGGATGCTTTGAACGAGCAGGCCGCTGCCGACTTGGTGGCGGAGGTTGTGGCGCTTTACGGCCACCTTGACGTGGTGGTGCTCAACGCCGGTGGCGCGCCAGCGCTGGATATGCGGCGGATGAACCCTGGGCAAGTCACGGCCTACATGAGGTCCAACTATGACGTGGCGGTTAATTACCTGTTTCCCGCACTGGAGCAAATGAGGGTGCAACGGAATGGTCTGATCGTTCAAACCAATTCTCTGGCGGGTTTTATTGGCGTACCACTGCAAGGGCCTTACTGCGCGGCCAAGGGCGCATTACGTCTGCTGATTGATACCTGCCGCATAGAGTTTGGTGGGTACGGTATTCGTTTCCTTTCTCTGTATCCGGGCTTTGTTGCAACGGCTCAGACGGCAAACGACGGTATGCCCGCGCCGTTGGAGTTGTCGGAGGTGGATGCCGTTTCACACATGCTCAAAGCTATGCGCGGAAAGCGTTGGGATTATCTCTTTCCGTGGTCCATTGGATGGATTGTGCGGCTGGCGAGGGTGCTCCCCAAACCCCTCCTTCTCTGGGTGTTGCGCCGCGAGTTACCGCCCCTGCCAGAGGACGTTCGGGTGGTATCAACTCACTTGCAAACCTCAGGAAAGCGCCCATGAGCCAGTTAGTTGAAGTCGATGCCATTTCCGAAGTGGACGAGGTGTTTATCCATCGTTGTTTTTTGGCGCAGGCTGACCAGGCAATGCGCTTGCGCAGCTCCACCGCCTTAATGCGTATCGCCGGATTAAAACGGCTTCGTCATGCATTGCTCGCTAGTCGAGAAGCGCTTTACCAGGCTTTTCAGGGCGACTTCAGGAAGCCCGCTACCGAAGTGGAACTCACGGAAATCTTGCCGGTACTGGATGAAATCAGGCATGCCATTCAACACCTTGGCCGTTGGATGCGCCCGCGCCGCGCTGCAACGACGCTCATGAGCCTGGGCAATCGAGGCCGGGTGGAGTTTCAGCCCAGAGGGCGATGCTTGATTATCGGGCCCTGGAATTATCCGGTGGCTACTGTACTGGGGCCCATCGTATCGGCGATTGCGGCTGGAAATACGGTGGTGTGCAAGCCTTCGGAATACACGCCTGCTGTAAACCGTGTGCTGAGCGACATTATTACCTCGGCCTTTGAGAGGCATACGGTTGAGCTTGTGACGGGCGGTGTCCCCACGGCCACAGCGCTCTTGAAGCTACCGTTCGATCATATTTTTTTTACTGGATCGCCTTCGGTTGGGCGAATCGTGATGGCGGCCGCTTCACGTCATCTCACGTCGGTGACGCTTGAGCTGGGTGGTAAGTCTCCCGTCGTGGTAGGAGAGAGCGCTGATCTGAAACGTGCGGCACAATTGGTGCTGTGGGGGAAATTTATCAACGCAGGGCAATCGTGCATCGCACCCGATTATCTTTTCGTTCACAACCGTGTGCGTGAAGCATTTGTCGAGCACTGTCGACGCCTTCTGAAAGAACGGTATGGAGCCGGAAGTGATGACACCGCAGATCACCCAGACCTGGCCAGGATGATTAATCGGCAACAGGCCCAGCGGGTGGTGGGTTTGTTGGAGGAGGCGATGGCAAACGGAGTGCCTTTGCTTGCCGGTGGGGAGCATGATGTGGGCCAATGCTACATTGGGCCTACCCTGTTGGGCGATCCGGGTACGACCACTCGCATCGCCCAGGAAGAGATTTTTGGCCCTGTGCTACCGGTGATTGGTTTCGACAACGTTACCGAGGTCATCTCTCGTATTAATACCGGGCCCAAGCCGCTTGCTCTGTATATTTGGAGTAGACAGTCTGCAGAAGTAAGGCAGTTGTTGGCGCAGATCAGTTCTGGCGGCGTCTGCGTAAACCAATGCATGCAGCACTATACGCACAGCAATTTACCCTTTGGAGGGGTTAACCATTCGGGGATGGGCAGCAGTCATGGCTTTTTTGGTTTTCGTGCCTTTTCCCATGAGCGGGCTGTTCTGACGGGGGGGCGATTCACGCCAGCGCAATTGCTGTTTCCTCCCTACACGGCTTCAAAGCATAGGTTGGCTCGAATGATCTCTGCACTGGTGCGCTAGCTTTTTTGCTGGGAGGCAACCCTGTGTGAAGCCTCCCTATGCGACCGGACTTTACGCGCGGGGCCCCGTTATCCAGAGCGAGGCCGTCGAGACTCCCCTTTGTAGCGTCAAATCGGCGAGCTCGGTACCACTGAGTTCAGGGGAACAAAAGCAGCGCTGCAATCAACCGGGGCTGCATTGCCCGGCGACCCCGAAACAGTGACGTCGTTGGTGCTCGAGGTCACGATCTGGTTAGAGAAGCTGACGGCCCCGGGCCCAAGAGTGAAGTGTGTAGCGGCACTTTTGCTTAAGGTAGGCTGTGTGCCGTCAAACACCACATTGTCGAGTGCGATCACGAGGGGGTTGTTCTGCCCGTTCGCTTCGTAGCCCTGGAACGTGAGCTTTGCGCCTTTGTATTTCGTGCTACCCAGGTAATGAAAGTCTCTGATCGTGATACCGGTGAAGTTCGGGTAGAGCGTACCGTTCGCGGAGCTGTAGAACGGGTCGAAGACCAACGGCTGTGCTGTGTTGCGCATACACACACCGGTATAGGTGACACTGTTGACGGTGCCGCCACGCGACACATCTGATTTGATGCGCAGACCGTTGCCGTTCGGACTGTCGTTGCCGTCCATGGTCAGGTCAGATACCGCCATGTTGCTGACGCCGCCATTCGTTTCACTGCCGATTGAGAGGCCATGCCCATAGTAGAAGTGGTTGTGAGCGAATGTCAGGTTTTGGGTACCCGGTGATGTGCTCGATTTGACCGCCACATGGTCATCGCCTGTGCTGATGTATGAGTACGCCAGCAGCACATTGCTCGATTGCCCGGGATCAAAACCATCCGTGTTCTTTACGGTATCAGGCGTAAAGCAGGTTGCCGGTGTGAGCTTGTCAGGTGTGGTGCCTGCTGGGCAGGCGTAACCTTTGACGCTATAGGCAAGACTAGGCGTCAGGATTTTCAGACTCCAGGCGGTGACGCCGGCGACCCCATCGGTCACCACGTTGAAGTTGGGTGAGTTCTGCAAGGTGATCCGATACAGCGTGAAGTTGGTGCCACCTGTCACCTGTACCAGACGAGGATTTTGTTGGTTCAAGCCTGCGGTCTTGTTCTGGTAGGCGACGTCCCACCAACTGCGCAGGCCCGCGTTCGGCCCGTTGGTGATCATGCTGCCTCCGCGGCCATCGATGACACCGTCACCGACGATCCCGCTGCCGGTTGTCCCCTTGGCCAGGATCAGCGGGAGGCAAGATTTCGTGTTAGCTGTTGTCGCGGTACCGCACGTGCCGACGCCGTTGTCGTAGTCGGCCGGGTTACGGGATGCGAACAGTGTGATGCCTTGGTCAATCCACAGAGTCACTCCTGATTTCAGGTGCAGTGGCCCACTCAGAAACGCCGACTGGCCCGCGGAGCCTTGTGTAAGTTTAACCGCCTGACCAGCAGTGCATCCGTCGATTGCGGTCTGGATGCGTGCGGTATCGGGGTTCGACGACGCAGGCGTGCTGTCCAGGCTATCGACTGAGCTGTTGACGGGCGTAAGCGTCGCGGGCAGCGAAGCGCACAAGGAAGAGGCATAGGGCAGCGCAGGTTCGCTGACAGGGCCCCATTGTGTGGTCACCGACGCTGCTGATACGGGGCCACTCGAGAGTATTGCCGCGCACAGTGTCCATGCTGTCATAGGCTTGTGGCTCGGGGCAGAGTTGGTGGCCTTGCGGGCTGCATAGGTCCGAGTGCGTGCCTCATCGCAGGTGCTACAGGTTTCAAAAGCCCCGGGTATGATTGTCAAGTCATGTTCTCCTTGTTGAGCCGCGACGGCGGATCAACGCATGGGTGTGGCTAATGACCGGTCCTGCCGACGTTGGTGATGACAAGGCCATTAACCTTGGTCGTCCAGTACCAAAATTTCCGACTGTTACGGTGATGTAGCCTGCGTTGCAGCGTCTTGACGTCGCGCGCGACCCTGTTGACGCGAGGGAGAGAGGAGTATCAAGGTAACAGGGGCATTATGGGGCGAAGTTTGTGACGAAGGGGTGACGAAGAGAGATTAGAGGATGAAACGATTCATCTAAGAAGATAACCATATTTTTGCGAATTTATAGACGGCTTCTGTTACCGCAAAGGGGCTAGCAGCCGTTGTCCCGGACCCGTATCTCCTGGTCAAGTACCGTGGACCTAGGCAACGGATAATTGTCGCGTAGGGGGCTCTGCGCGGTATATGAAACCATGCACGTGGGACGTCTGTATGGCCGGGGTTGAGCAATAATATTGTTGTCTGACTTGCCCGTCAGTTCGGGGTCTTTAATCGTGAGCAAACGGGATTTCTACACAAATGATAGCGCCTCCTCCGGAGCGATTGTCCGCTGTGATGTTTCCACCGTGGGCAAGGCAAATGGCACGAGCGATGGACAATCCCAGGCCACTGCCCCCCGAGTGGCGTGCCCGGGAATGCTCTGCCCGCCAAAAGCGGTCGAATACACGGTCCAAGTCTTTCTGTTCAAAGCCCGGACCTCGGTCTGCACAGACGAGCACGATCTTGTTTTCAGACGCCGTCGCCGAAATATGCAGTTCACCCCCTGGTACGGCGTAACGCAAAAAGTTGTCGATTAGAATGTTGACGACCTGGCCCATTCGGTCGCGATCTGCCTGGATATTCAAATGTGTGGGCACTTCAACAACGTGGGCGATACTGGCGTTTTTGAGTGAAGTACTGAACCAGGCCAAGCGCTCGAAAACCAGTTTGTGGAGGGGGAACTCAGTCTTGTCGAGGGCTAGTTGCCCGGCCCTGGCAAGTGACAGCAGATGCAGATCATCGACCAGTTTGTTCAACTGCCCGAGTTGACGCTTGACCATTTCCAATTGATTGATGTCGTGAGGAAACACCTCGTCAATCATGCCCTGCACGCGGCCCATGGCCGCGTTCAATGGCGTGCGCAGTTCGTGCGCAATGACCGCACTCGACTCACGGACCTCCCGTTCATAACGCTCCAGTTGGGTGGTCATGCTATTGAAGTCGCTCACCAGCCGTTGGAGCTCTTGCGGGGCTTTTCCGCTGGGAGGCAGCCGTGTGATGAAGTCTCCTTGTGCGACCTGACGTGCGGCCTTTGCAACGGCTGAGAACTGGCTCGATAACGGTCGTGAAAACATGAACCCACACACGATGATGATGGGAATAGCCCCGACGACGAGACTCGCCAGCAGGAACCAGTCCTTGTTGGCAATACCCGGCAATATGTCTTCGACGTTGTAATACTGAGCGGACAATTCCCACAGTCTGGCTTCATTGAGATGTGGGTGAGCACGCAGGTTTTCGAACTCCAGGCGCACGTCGAGGGGCATGCGATGCAGTGTTGCCCAATCCGAGATCATAAAATGCAGCCACATACCGATCGCGATCGCCACAACGGCGCCGATGGCCAGGAGGCTCATGCGCATGCCGACCCAGCGCCACAAGGGTTTTTGCCGAGTTTTTGAAATATCGAACATGATGTTCACCTGAATCGATAACCCACTGAGCGGACGGTCACCAACACATCCTCGATGCCCTGGATTTCCAACTTACGGCGCAGGTTGTGTACATGTGCGTCGACGACTCTGGCGAGTGCCTCGCTTTCAGGCAGGCAGATGTCCAGCAACTCTTCACGGGTGAAGGCTTTGGAGGGGGTTTTCAGTAGCGTGGCCAGCATCTTGAATTCGGTAGGTGTCAGGTCCAACAGCAACGGTTCATGATTGACGGTCTCGATACTGGCAGTGACTGCATTGAGATCAACCAGTAGGTTTTTATACCGCAGGTGCTGTGTGGCGAGTGCACTTGTGCTTGCGCGGCGCAAGACCGCGTGAACCCGTGCAACCACTTCTTTGGGGTTGTAAGGCTTGACCACATAATCGTCCGCACCGTAACGCAGTGCACCCAATTTCTCCGGTTCATCACCCATCGCCGTGACCATGATGACGGGTGTGTCGCTACAGCGTCGGACCGCCGTAAGCACGTCGGTGCCGCTCACCCGGGGCAGCATGACATCCAGCAGAATCAAATCGGGCTTGCACTGTCGGTGCAGCTCGATACCCCGTTGTCCGTCTTCGGCCAGTATCACGTCGAAGCCGTCACGGCGCAGGTACGCCTCGAGAATACTGGCGCTGTCGGCATCGTCTTCGACGACCAGAATACGTTTTCCTGACACTGAGAGCCTCTTGATCAAATCTTGATATTTGGCGAACGGTTTATTGATAGTCGACGCCTAGGATCGCTCCCTGACCTCACAGGCACGAACGGATCCTATGTCGACGAACGCACCACTGTCCAAGCCTATCCGATCTCGTCAGCGCTGCTGGTTGGTGTTCTGGCTGACGGTGAGCGTAACAGGCTGCTCCCTGGCACCCACCTATGAACGGCCATCACTTCCCGTGCCGCAAACGCAGATGGCGAGTGTGATGGAGGAGGGCATGGTAGGGGCTTCCACACCAGGTGAGATCAACCTTTCTCAGGACGAAGAGCGCCTGATCACAGAGCTTTCACCCGAGGGAACGCTCCGGCCTCTGGTGCATTTATCACTGGGCTTCAATCGCGATTTCAGAGTGGCGGTTCTACGTGTTGAGGAGGCTCAGGCGCTTTACCGTACAGCCCGGTCTGATCGCACGCCCACTGTGGCCGCCGGTTTCGAACGTGATCGTCAGCAATTCGACAACGCAGCGAACAACGAGCGTTATGGTCAAGACCTGACCTCCATCTCGGTCGGCGTTTCGGACTTCGAACTGGATTTTTTCGGGCGGGTTCGCAGCCTATCCGACGCGGCGCGACATGACTACCTGGCCACAACCTACGGCCAGCAGGCAGCGCGGGGGGCACTGGTCGCTGAAGTCGCCCGGTTGTATTTGCTTGAGCGGTTAACGGCAGCTCAGCAAGCCGATGCACGGCTGATTGATGATGCCGAACAGACAATACTGGACATGGTGGAAGGGCAGCAGGTCGAAGGTGCCGCGTCGTTTGACGATGTCGCCTCCCAGCATGCCAAGGCACAAGACGCAAGCCTGCGGCTGGCCGCTGCAACGGCAGAGCATGATCGTTCGTTCCAGGCCTTGTTGCTGGTGACAGGCTATGCGCAACCCTTGGCCCCCATGAATGTCATGCCTGTTGAGGTGGCGCCGACGGAGCTTGGTACACCCGCGTGGTTGGTTGATATGCCTTCTGAACGTCTGTTGGAACGCTTTGATGTTCGGCAGAGCGAGGAACGCTTGAAGGCCGCCAACGCCAACATCGGCGCAGCCCGGGCCGCGTTCTTCCCTTCGATCAAACTCAGCACGGGTGTCGGTATTGCCAGCGACAGCTTGCGCACCCTGTTTGACGGTGGCAATGGCGCTTGGTTGTTCACCCCGCAGCTTTCGCTGCCTTTGTTCGACGGTGGGCGCAATAGCGCCAACCTGAATTTGGCCGAGGTTCGTAAGCAAATCGCCGTTGCTCAATACCAAAAAACAGTCCAAACCGCGTTTCGTGAAATGGCGGACGTGCTGACCGAGCGTCGCCACGTGCTGGAGCGTGTACGCAGCGAAAGGGTGTTGACTGCCCTCGTGCAGAGCAAAGCGCGGCGAGTGTCCGCAGAGCTGGAAGCGGGCGCCGCCGACCGTCCCCTCAGGTTGGCGTCTCAGATTCGTCTGGCCCAGGCGGACATCGCGTGGCGACAGGCTCGTCAGGCGCTGTTGCTTAACCGGCTGGCTATTTACCGCGTGCTCTGCGGCGTTGACGCAGCGCCTGCCCAACTCCTTTTCGACAATGAGTCTTCGCAATGAATCGTCACTTTGCACAACCTCAAACCTCCTGGATAAAGGTCTGCCTTGTCGCTTTGCTATTGAGTGGCTGCTCTCGTACGGAGTCGGTTGAGCCCTCCGTCACGCGCGCCGTCAAGGTTGAGACTGCAAGGAAGATGTCGGGTACGGCTGAGCGCTTTACCGGCATTGTCCGGCAACGTCAGCGTGCCAGTCTGGCTTTCGAGTCCGCAGGGCGATTGGATACGTTGCGTGTTGACGTTGGGGATACGGTTCGACAAGGACAAGTACTGGCCACGCTCGACCCCCAGGCTTTACGACTGCGTCTAGAGCAGGCCAGAGCCAGCCTCAGTTCGAGCCAGGCGCAGGCGGTCGAGCGCGAAGGCAATTATCGGCGCCAACAGCGTTTGTATACCGCTGGCAGTGTCGCGCAAAGCGTTGTCGAGTCTGCCGCGGCGGCTTATGAGCAGGCACAGGCAGGACAACGTCGAGCCGTCTCGGATCTGGCATTGGCGCAGCGTGAGGTTGAACGTGGGCAATTGGTCGCGCCTTTTAGTGGACGCATCGTTGCGCGCCTGGCGGATCGTTATGCGCAGCTGACCCCAGGCAAGGTGGTGCTTGAGCTGGAGTCAACCGATGACCGGCAGGTGGTAGCGGCCGTGCCCGCCGTGCAAGCCCAAGGGATGAAGCCTGGGGATGTGGCAGTGGCCTACACCGCCGCGCAACCCTCGACGCCCTTGGACCTGGTGCTCGAAGGCGTTTCGCCCAGAGCGGAAAACGGACTGTTGCAAACCTGCATTTTTCGTCTGCGCAGTTCGTCAGTCGCACTGTCCAGTGGCTTGGCCGTCCTGGTCCAGTTGCACGCGGATGCTCCCCGAGGTCTCTCCATTGCGGTGTCGGCGTTGTCGATGGGGCTGACCAGTTCCAACGCTCAAGTCTTCGTTTACCAGCCAACTGCTACGAACATAACCCTGGGCAGCGTAACGACCAGGAGTGTGTCAATCACGGGCGTTGAGCAAGGTCGTGCGCTGATCGACAGCGGACTGGCTGACGGCGAGCAGGTGGTTACCGCTGGTGTCGCTTTCCTGTCCAACGGTCAGGCAGTGAGCCTGTATCAACCTTCTACTCGGCTGGCGCACAACTAAATCATGAACCTTACACACAGTGCGATGGGCGCCAGTCGCTTGACCTTGTTTGCCGCCTGTCTGGTGCTGGTAGCCGGCGTCCTGACGTTCTTGAGCTTCCCTTCTCAGGAAGAGCCATCGGTGACGATCCGTGACGCACTGGTCAGCATGGCTTTCCCGGGGTTGCCGGCTGAGCGCGCCGAAGAGCTTTTGGCAAAACCGATGGAGGAAAAGCTGCGGGAGCTGCCTGAGATCAAGAACCTGATCACCACTGTGCGTCCGGGCAGCGTGATCATTCAGATCACCGCCTATGACGAGGTCAAGGACCTGGGCGTTTTATGGCAGCGGGTCAGGGCCAAAGCGGCGGAAGCAGGAGCAGGTTTTCCGCCCGGTACCCAGGGGCCATTCGTGGACGATGAGTTTGGGCAGGTAGCAGTGGCCTCGATCGCCGTTACCGCTCCCGGATTTGCCATGAATGAAATGCGCGGGCCGATCAAACGCTTGCGCAACCAGCTGTACGCATTGCCGGGTGTGGATCAGATCTCTCTCTACGGTTTGCAAGACGAGCGGCTCTATCTGGATTTTGATCGCCAGCACATGGCTGGCTTTGGCCTCTCGGTTCAACAATTGCTGCAACAACTTCAGCGCCAGAATGTGATTGTGTCGTCAGGGAGCCCCGTACTGGGTGACCAGAAGACCACGGTCACGGTGACAGGCGAGGTGCTCTCGGCTGCTCAGTTGGGTCAGTTGCCGATTCGGCTGGAGAGGGGCGAATCCGTGGCACTGGATACGTTGGCCACAATTTCGGTGGCACCCGACGAGCAGCCGGACAGTGCGGCGGTGTATCAGGCACAAAACGCGGTGGTGCTGGCTGTTTCAATGAAGGCCGGGCTCAATATCCAGGTTTTCGGGCAGACCTTGCGCGAGCGCCTGTCCCAACTGGAGCAACAGTTGCCGCTGGGATTTTCGTTGCATGTGGTCACCTTCCAGGCCGATGTCGTGCATCACGAAATGGCCAAGATGCAACACGTGATGATGGAAACCGTGGTGATCGTCATGGCCGTGGTCATGCTGTTCCTAGGTTGGCGGACCGGGTTGGTGGTGGGGGTGATCGTGCCGCTGACCATTTTGGGAACCCTGATCGTGATGCGAGCCCTGGGCGTGGAGTTACAGACGGTTTCGATCGCCGCGATCATCCTGGCATTGGGTTTGCTGGTGGACAACGGCATTGTCATTGCCGAAGACGTTGAGCGTCGGCTGCAGGCGGGTGAGGCGCGTCGGCAGGCCTGTGAGGAAGCCGGGCGCACGCTGGCGATCCCGTTGTTGACCTCTTCCCTGGTCATTGTACTGGCCTTTTCACCGTTCTTTCTTGGTCAGACCAGTACCAATGAATACTTGCGGTCCCTGGCCATTGTGCTGGCCATCGCGTTGCTCGGTTCCTGGCTGCTGAGCGTGACGGTGACGCCGTTGTTATGTTTCCACTTTGCCAAGGCGCCTGTGCCGGGGAAAGAGGCGGGGGCTTCACACGGCTACGACTCACCGTTTTACCGTGGTTATCGCCGGATGATCGAGGGGCTGTTACACCGTCCGTGGATTTTTCTCGGGAGCATGCTCGCGCTGTTAACCGTGGCGATTGTCGTGCTGACCCACGTGCCCTACGACTTTTTGCCAAAATCGGATCGTAAGCAGTTTCAGATACCCGTCACTCTGGAACCGGGCACAAGCTCACGTGTAACTCTGCAAACCGTGCGCGACATCAGTCAATGGTTGAGCACTGATAAAGACGTGCTAAACAGTATCGGTTACGTGGCTGAGGGCGGGCCGCGAATCGTGTTGGGGCTCAACCCGCCCTTGCCAGCACCGGACATTGCTTACTTTACGGTCAGTGTGCGTGAGGACGTCGATATCGATACGGTGATTGCGCGCACCAAGCGCTATCTGTTGTCCCAGCACCCGGAAGTTCAAGCGCAGCCCAAGCGATTTTCAATGGGTACCACCGAAGCCGGCGTTGCCATCTATCGGGTGATCGGGCCGGATGAAAGCGTGCTGCGGGACATCGCTGGTAAGATCGAAACCGCACTCCTGGCGCTGCCGGGTACGCTGGATGTGCGTAACGACTGGCGCTCACGACTACTGCGTTACAGCATTGTCGTCGATCAGTACCAGGCGCGAAGGGCCGGGGTCAGCACCCAGGACATTGCCCAGGCTTTGCAGTTGCGCAATGGAGGCTTGCAGGCTTCCTCGATGCAGGATGGCGAGACCAGCGTGCCCATTGTCGTGCGTGAGCCCGCGACAGCCATCACCCCGGTGAACGATCTACTGAGCACTCTGATCCATCCTGCTGCGGGTGGCGATGCGTTACCTTTGGCGGCCGTTGCAACGCTGCGGCCTGAGGTCGAGGCGTCGGCTATCCTGCGTCGCAACCTGGAGCGGACGATCACTGTGGTCGGGCGCAATCCTTCGCTGACGGCCAGCTCGATTGTCGAGCGCCTGGCTCCGCAGGTCGACGCCATGGACCTGCCACCTGGGTACCGGATTGAGCTGGGGGGAGAGATCGAGGACTCTGCTGCTGCCAACCAGGCGTTACTGCAGTACCTGCCCCATGCGTTGGTCGCGATGTTGTTGCTGTTCGTCTGGCAGTTCAACTCGTTTCGAAAGCTGTTGATCGTGGTGGCCAGCGTGCCATTCGTATTGATCGGTGTGTCTGTGGGCTTGATTCTGACCGGTTACCCATTCGGATTTATGGCCACTTTTGGCCTGCTGTCTCTTGCCGGCATCATCGTCAACAATGCGGTGTTGCTGCTGGAGCGCATCGAAGTAGAGCGGGTAGAGGGGTTGCCTCTGCACGAGGCCGTGGTGGGCGCTGCCGTCAAGCGGCTACGACCCATTATCATGACCAAATTGACCTGCATCATTGGCCTGGTTCCGTTGATGCTATTCGCAGGTCCCCTGTGGAAAGGCATGGCCATTACCATCATGGGTGGATTGGCGTTGGGGACTCTGGTGACGCTGGGACTGATTCCAGTGCTTTATTGGCTGTTGTTTCGGAAACGTTCGGGAAAGTCAGCTGACGTGCCTCGACGGTGAACTTCATGAGTTCAAATTGGCCCACTACAGTGGTTACGGAGGGAGGCCAGGGTGTCAGTCGCCAATGCTGACCTTAAATGACTCTCAGCCGACCGTTTGAGCAGCAGGGAAGCCTCTTGTCTCGCTTTATGCTTGCCGTGCAGGACTTATATGAACAGCGTAATAAGAACCCAAGCGGTAAGGATATTCAAATGGAGAAGCCTTCGCTCAAGGCGCAAGTGAGTGAGCAGGAGTGGCAGCTGCGATGTGATCTGGCAGCGTGTTATCGACTGGTTGCTTTGTATGGTTGGACAGATCTGGTGTTCACCCACATCAGTGCCCGCGTACCGGGCCCGGAGCATCATTTTCTGATCAACCCCTACGGGTTCTTTTTCGAAGAAATCACCGCTTCTTCCCTGGTGCTGGTAGACCAGGAGGGGCATCAGGTCCGTGAGTCGGGATACAACGTGAACCGAGCGGGTTTCGTGATTCACAGTGCTGTCCATGCTCTACGTACGGACGTTCAGTGCGTGCTGCATACCCACACTCGGACGGGAGTGGGAGTCAGTGCCCAGAGAGCCGGACTGCTACCAGTATCGCAGCAGGCCTCGTTCGTTCTCACCGGTCTTGGTTATCACGATTATGAAGGCGTTGCTCTGCACGATGAGGAGAAACAGCGTCTCCAGAGCGATCTGGGTCAGGGCAGCTTTCTGATGCTGCGTAACCACGGACTGCTCACGGTCGGACGAACCATCGCCGACGCATTCCTTGCGATGTACATCTTTGAAAGCGCGTGTCAGATCCAGGTTGCTGCGCAGGCGGGTGGTGACTTGATTCCCATTGATCCGCGCATCCTCGAGGGCGTTGCTGACGCGGCGCGTGTACAGACTGAAGGTTTGGGAGGCGGCTTTGTCTGGCCGGCACTGTTGCGCAAGTTGGATCGCCTGGGCAGCGATTACAAAACCTGATTCGTTCCTTGATGAAAATTGTAAGCATCCGACGCAGTCTCATACCCTGTTGCCTTGATAGCTGACTATCGGTCACCACGGTGATCCTGAAAACAAAGTCTCTCCCAGACCACTAATCCCCGGATGGATAGCGAAAACACCGCCTGCCAGCGGCTGGTCGCTCAGATCGCCACTCGGGCGGATCGAGGTGACATACAAGGTTTCCAGGTTACGACCGCCGAAGGCACACATTGTCGGTTTCTTCACCGGCAGGGTAATGGAGCGTTCCAACCGGCCTTGTGGGGTAAAGCGATGGATCATCCCTGCATCGTTCGCACAGATCCAATAACAACCGTCGGTGTCGATGGCCGCACCGTCCGGTCGGCCTGGATAGTTATTCATGTCGACAAAAATACGACGGTTGTACGGAGTGCCACTATCAATGTCGTAATCGAACGCCCAGATCAGTTGTACGGACGGATGGGAGTCGGATAAATACATCACTTTGCCATCGGGGCTGAACGCGAGGCCGTTGGGAACTATTAGGCCACCAAGTCGGGATTCCAATGGAGTACTTTGTCCGCCGTCATAGCGATACAGTGCACCTGCCGCTGCTCCGGCCGTTATGTCGATTTGCATGGTGCCCGCCCAAAACCGTCCCTGGCGGTCACAACGACCGTCATTGAAACGCATGCCTGGCAAGAGGTGGTTAACGCCGACCAGGCGGATGCACTGCAGCTTGCCATCGAGATCGGCGGTGAGTCTAAACAATCCACTTTCCATTCCGGCAATCCAGCCGCCATCGGGGCTCGCGGCGATGCAGGCGAGCATCTCGGGCGCCTCCCAACTCTGGCTGGTGCGACTTGCCGGATCCCAGCGAAACAAGCGCCTGGCAGGAATATCAACCCAGTACAGCGCTTGTTCACGACAGCTCCAGACGGGGCTTTCGCCAGTGGCATTACGTGCATCGAGAATCAGTTCAACATCCATGGCCGTTCCCGTCAGTTGGTCTTTGCGGGCGAGCGTTTGCCCGGACCTCAGTCATCGCCGAAGGGACCTGACGTCACGAAGGCACCCCCCTGGTAGACCATGCTGGGATCATCTGCCGAAGGCATCGGTTGGGCCTCGACCTGGCTGCGGAAAGGCTCGGAGCTGTCCCGGGCTTTGAAGTTCAAATGCGCGGCATGGCAATTGTCCCACCAGACGTTCTGGTTGTCCGAAACGCCATAGACCACCGTATGACCTACGTTCGGTGCATACAGCGCGCACTCCAGCAATTGCGTCAGGTCACCGTAACTTAACCAGGTGCTCATCATTCTGCGGTTTTGCGGTTCGCTGAATGAAGAGCCGATACGGATGCTGACGGTCTCAATGCCGTAGCGATCGAAATAGAAGCTGGCCATATCTTCGCCGTACGACTTGGACAAACCGTAGTAGCTGTCAGGGCGACGCGGGGAGTGTGCATCCAGTTGATGGCCCTGTTTGTGGAAGCCGATCACATGATTGGAGCTGGCGAAAATTACTCGTTTTACCTGGTGACGACGTGCGGCCTCATAGATGTGGAATACGCCGCAGATATTGGCGCCAAGTATGTCCTCGAAGGAGCGCTCCACCGAAACACCGCCAAAATGCAGGATGGCATCCACGCCCGCGACCAGCTGGTCAACGGCGTGTTTGTCGGCAAGGTCACAGTGCTGAAGCTCTTCGCTCTCGTCCAGCGCGGGTGCCATTTGCGTAATGTCGGAGAGGCGCAGAATCCTGGTGAAAGGGCGCAGGCGTTGGCGAAGTACTTTGCCGAGTCCGCCCGCTGCACCTGTCAGCAGAAGGCGATTAAAGGGTTGATGCGCCGTCGTTTCGGTCGTCATTGCCGGGGTGCTCTCTCTTATCCATGATTTTATTGTAGGTTGTCGTACGACATCGTTCGATTAATAAAAGATCCTCGAAGCCTTGTCAATAATCCGAAAATCAAACGCTGGTGGTGCCGGGCGGTTCAGATATCCAAGGGTTTTAGTGTGGGCGGGTGAAGGCTGTGAGGAGGACGATTGTTTTTCCCGTTGACAGCGCGGAATCGAACTGGCTATAAAATCACATGTTGTACGATGACGTATGATGATTGGGCTCCTCTAAGGGTTAGGAAAACTCTTGCCGCCAGGCGCGGGGCCTACACACCTCCAATCTAAAAATAATTAAGGTGAAGGGATGAAAATCAAAGGCATCCGTTGGTGGATGGTCGGGCTGGTGACGGCGGGTCTGATCGTCAACTATCTGGCCCGTAACACCTTGTCAGTGGCCGCGCCAACGCTGATGAGCGAGTTGAGTATTTCCACCGAGCAGTACTCGCACATCGTGGTGGCGTGGCAAATCTGCTATGCGCTGATGCAGCCGGTGGCCGGTTACATCATCGATGCCATTGGCACCAAAATGGGCTTTGCCATTTTCGCCATAGCCTGGTCGGCGGCCTGTGCCTCTGCCGCACTGGCTACGGGCTGGCAAAGCCTGGCATTTGTACGCGGGGTGCTTGGACTGACCGAGGCCGCGGGTTTGCCTGCTGGGGTGAAGGCCACCACCGAATGGTTTCCAGCCAAAGAACGTTCGGTCGCCATTGGCTGGTTCAATATCGGCTCATCCGTGGGGGCTCTGCTCGCGCCGCCGCTGGTGGTGTGGGCCATTTTGCAAAGCGGCTGGCAACTGGCATTTTTGATCGTCGGTGGGCTGGGTTTCGTCTGGAGCGGGCTCTGGCTTTTGTTGTACAAGCACCCGCGTGATCAGCTTCATATGAGCGACGCCGAGCGTGATTACATTCTGGTCGGCCAGGAGTCTCACTTCAAAGATGTCGCCTCGGAAAAAGGGCGCTGGAAGAAGATCATCACCAGTCGTAATTTCTACGCGATTGCCTCAGCCCGAATTCTCTCGGAACCCGCCTGGCAGACGTTCAACGCCTGGATCCCCTTGTACTTGATGACCGAGCGGCACATGAACATCAAGGAGATAGCCATGTTCGCCTGGCTGCCGTTCCTGGCGGCAGATATCGGCTGTGTGCTGGGGGGCTACCTGAGCCCGTTGTTTCATCGCTACTGCAACGTGTCGCTGTTCACGTCACGCAAACTGGTGTTGCTGTTCGGCTGCTTCTGCATGATTGGCCCGGCTTGTATTGGCCTGGTAGACAGCCCTTACACGGCCATTGCGCTGTTGTGTGTAGGCGGCTTCGCCCACCAGACCCTGTCGGGTGCTCTGTATGCCATTACCTCGGATTCGTTCGGCAAAAATGAGGTGGCCACGGCCACGGGCATGGGCGGTATGTTTGGATACCTGGGCGCTGCGGCCTTCACACTGGTGTTCGGTGTTTTAGTGACAAAAATCGGCTACAGCCCACTGTTCGTGGTGCTGGCGATTTTTGACATTGTTGCCGCCATCGTGGTCTGGAATGTTGCTCGTGCGATTTCGCAAGAGCCTGGGGCACCAGCGCCTGAGGCGGCTCACTCTGTAGCGGGCTGCTGATCCTGATGACGCTGGGACCGACTCCAGCGTTCTATTGAAGGCAAGTTAAATAGCCCAGCGTACGCTGATGGCTTCGAATATCAGGTCGAGGTCGAGATCCTTTGGCGTGGTGCGGTTTTTACTGAGCCAAGTAAAAAGTATGGCTGCCGCCTCCCGAATAGGCTCATCCATTTCCCATAAATCGTTCACATTGAACCCTCCATAAGTCGCTGGGTCATACCAGGCCATGAGAAAGGCGGCCACCGGCTCGGCGTCACGCTCTCCTGTCGTGGACGCTATGACGAGTTTGCGAATCGAAGAAATAACGTCGTCCCCGATCTCAATCGTGTGTTCGGGAGTATGGGGTTTATCTGGATTCATCGTGTGTCGGCCCTCGCGGAAACATGCTGGCATCCTGTCTTTTCTCACTAACACTCACCCACACCCAACAGTCAATGGGGATGTATTTCAGCACATTTGTAGAGGCATTCGGAGTTGCCAGTTACGCAAATTTTAGTGTCCTGGAATACTAAGGGAGCTAAGAAGGTGTCAGGCTGTCGCCCCGTGAGGTAGGCTTCAAATAGCGGGGGATAGGTGAAATAATGCCAAACTTGGTGGCTATATAGGCGCTATTGTGTGTGGAGGGGACACGCCCTATCGCTTCAATAACGGGACATTCAAGACATTCCTTAATGCTTGATGCCAGACTTTCGACGGCTACCGAGTCTGTGCCGACGTGGTGTGAGGGCTTGGCATGGCCTTTTGTCTTTGGCATGCTGATTGGGTATTTCTTAGCCTGAGCCCCATGATGCCTACACTTGCCGCTTCCTGTGTTCAGGTTATTTTACGTTTGGCGACAGACGTTCTTGCACCATCTATTGCGTTTCGAAAACTGTGCTTAGACGTGGAAGCTAAAATCCAGGATGGCTCCCGGCTCGATATTGTTGAGGTGTCAAAACTGGTCGCGGCGATCACCGAGGCGTCAGGCAATCCAGAGGTGGGGTTGTCCGCGTATGGCTTGTTTCAGCCAGGTCAACTGAACTCTCAACTCTATGCCATTATGTCGAGCGCGACCTTGGAGGAGGCGCTGAGTACTGTTGAACGGTATTCCACTTTGTTGGGTGATGGTATGCCTCTCTCCCTCACGGAGGAGGCCGATTCATTGAGTATTCACTTTCTTCGTATCGAGTCACTTAATCTCACACGGCAGTACATCGATTGCTGTTTGTCGACAACCGTAGGCTTAACCCACTGGTTGCTCCCTTGGGAAAAGCCGATGCCTATTGCGGCGGCCTTTAGTTATAAAAGGCCAGCCGATTGTACGAGGCTGGAGGCGGTGTTTGGTAAGCATCTGACTTTTTCCCAGCCAGTTAATAAAATCACTTATGCCTTGAGTGACTGTAAGCGGTCGTTGGCGACGGCCAATGCAGCCTTAAGGCTGTATCATCTGAATCACACCAATGAAGAACTTTCCAAACGTCAATACCGTATAGCCTCTGCGGTGAAGAACCATATTTTCGTGGGACTTTCCTCAGGAAAGACGGTTTCGTTAGAGTCGATTGCACGCCAGCTCAATTTAAGCGTGCGTACGCTTCAAAATCGACTTGAAGATGAGTCCACGGGGTTTCGGAGTCTTGTCGATGACTGCCGCTGTCAATTGGCGAGTCAGCTACTGTGTTTTACGAGCGACACCATAATGTCCATCGCCGAGAAACTGAATTTCCGCGACTCGAGCAGCTTTCACAAAGCGTGCAATCGCTGGTTCGGTTGTCCTCCAGGTCTCTATAGAAGTCAAAAAATGGAGTTGGAAACTCATTGAGTTCAACGCACCTGACTCACTGATTGAATGCCGAGCAGGCTCCGATGCAGCAGGTGCCCCAAGTTGTTGTCACCCCACCTAAGCAAGGCCTGGATATGAAACTTAGATCGATGAAAATTGCCCAGCGTAGCTTCTTGTGCTTCGGGTTGATAGCCACTGTACTCGTTGTACTTGGCCTGTTTGGTTTGCACCAGATGTCCAGCATACGGAGTGAGGGCCAAGTGATCGAAAATGATGCCATCCCTGGCATTATTTCGAGCGACAACCTTGCGCTTCAACTCGCCAGAATTCGTGCCGAGGCGTTGAGGTTGGTGGCGATACCCGCCAACGTGCGCACGACGCAGGAAACCATCACTAAAATCAGCCAGATCGCGGATGCTGAATTTGCGCGATACAAACAAATGATTGATAGCGACGATGAACGCGCCACTTTCGATCAGTTACTGACGACCTATCGTGACTACCTGGCTCAGGCCGATCAGGTGGCGATCTTTGTCAACGAGGGGCACCTCGACGAGGCCCGTGTCTTAATCAAGTCCAGCATGGCGAAGTCGGGTGGGCTGATGAACGAACTGTCCAGCAAGCTTCAGGGAAATAACCTTGCCTCCTCCCTTCACCATAGTGAAGTCAGCAATGCCCTTTACCGCCAGTCAGAGATGATCACGGCCGTTGCCATTCTGAGCGCGCTGTTGCTGACCCTCTTGTTGTCCTGGCGAATGACGAGCAGTTTGATTGTCCCTATCAAGGCTGCCGTTCATGCCGCACAGAGAATTGCCTCCGGCGACCTGACTCAACAGCTCGACATCACCGGAAAGGACGAAGCTGCACAGCTGTTGCAATCGATGGCTTCCATGCAGGCAACACTGCGGGAAACGCTTGAGCTCATCGGTAAGTCCGCGGAGCAACTCGCTTCCTCGACGGAGGAAATGAGCGCGGTGATGAGTGAGAGTGCTCAAGGTCTGCGGCAACAAAACAATGAGATCGAAATGGCCGCGACAGCGGTGACCGAGATGAGCCAGGCAGTTGAAGAAGTCGCTTCAAATGCCGCGAGCTCTTCCTCCGAGTCCAAGTCAGCGTCGGATTCCGCACAGCGTGGCCAAGTGCAACTGACCGATACGTTGTCGGCGATCGGCGTGTTGACCCAAAGCGTACTAGGCGCCTCTGAGAGGGCTCGCCATCTGGCCGGGCAGACCCTCAGCATCAGCAAGGTGCTGGACGTTATTCGTGCGGTCGCCGAGCAGACCAATCTTTTGGCGCTGAATGCCGCGATCGAGGCGGC
Source organism: Pseudomonas sp. QS1027 (assembly GCF_002814235.1). GTDB lineage: Bacteria > Pseudomonadota > Gammaproteobacteria > Pseudomonadales > Pseudomonadaceae > Aquipseudomonas. The sequence continues at coordinate 73,377 of NZ_PHSU01000006.1, forward strand.
GCGAGCTGGCGAAGCTGGGCGAGGGTTTGCCGTCGTTGCAGATGAAGTCCGTTCACTGGCCCACCGTACCGGCGAATCCACCCGTGAGATTGAGTCGATCATTGGTGTCGTCAAGCAAGGGACTCACGAAACGGTAGAGGCGTTGCTGAGCAGCGCCGACCAGGCTCGCAAGACTCAAGAGCAGGCCCAGGCCGCCAATCAGGCGCTCAGCAGCATTGTTCAGGCCGTATCGGGAATCGACGAGCGGAATATGGTGATTGCCAGCGCCGCCGAAGAACAGGCTCAAGTGGCAAGAGAGGTCGACCGAAACCTTGTTCGCATTCGTGATCTTTCCATCCAGACTTCTGCCGGTGCCGAGCAGACCCAATCTGCCAGCCAGGCTTTATCACTGCTGGCAGTGGATCTGAGTGAACGGGTTCAGCGTTTCAAGGTTTAGCCTACCTTGTTGACAGTTGTGAGGTAGGGATTACAGATTTTCGGTGTGGCCGGAGGGCGCCGCCGCACCCTAGCCGTTTTCGGCACAATTGCGCCAGTGGTCGGCGTGGCGGAATGGAACTTGCGTGCTCAACTGTCTGTAAGCCTTGTGTGCTCAACAGGACAGGTCCATGAACAATAATAATTCAGGCGTGGAAGTCACCACCGCAACGCCGGGCATGCCTTCGGCGATACATCGTTATCACACCCATGACATCGATCAGCACGCACGAAATATGGGCGGCTGGCAGGTACGTTATGACCAACTGACGCCGGGGCGCTTCGAGGGCGAGTTGATCGAGTTCCGCGCGGGCTGGATGCAACTGGTGAGGGATCGCTCCAATCAGTCCATGCTCAAGAGCGGTCATGCCTGGGAGGGAGCGATCACCTTCAGCGTGCCACTGAGCTCGCAGGGGACGGTGTTTTGTGCGGGGCATCCGATTCATGAGCAGAGCTTGCTGGTGGCCCATGGTGACCACTTGCCCGATTTACGTACCCCCGAGCATCTGGATCTGTTGGGGGTGACGGTTGAAGTTGAGGCCCTGGAACATGTACTGGAGCGCCAGGACGCCCGGTTCCGAATTACTGATCTTCCCAGGTGTTACCGTTTGGGAGCTTCTTCGGTGCAGGCGGAGCTGACGCTGCTGTTCGACGAGTTGGCCACTGCCGATCAGGGCCGTGACAGCCTGCTGGGCTATGAGGCGGTTCGTCATGGGATCCGCGATGCGGTGATGGTCCAACTGCTGGAACTGGTGGCGCCGGATCAGGCGCCGCCCCTTAACCCGACGGCGCGTAAACGCATGGTCGATCGTGCCAGAGAGTATGCATTGGGGCATCTGGACGAACCGCTGTCGATCCTCGATCTGTGCAACCACATCGGTGCCAGCCGACGCAAACTCCAGTACTGTTTCCAGGAAACCCTGGGCATCAACCCCGTGGCGTACTTGAGGGCGCTGCGCCTCAATGCGGTGCGTCGCGAACTGCGCGACAGCCCCCATGAGCATGGGGTGCAAGCGATGGCGGCACGTTGGGGGTTCTGGCACTTGAGCCGCTTTGCCAGTGATTATCGGACCCTGTTCGGCGAGACACCATCGCAGACCCTGCGTCGCCATCAACTGTGCTGAAATCGGATAACCCGCCTCCCGGGCCCGTTACTAGGATGACCCACACCATTTGATTGGGAGGGGCATTCGATGAATCACAAGAACAATTCAAACATTAGCTGCATCACCGTGTTCACCTTGGGACTGTTCGGCTTGTGCGCCACGGTGCAGGCGACTGAAAACGGATCACCCACCACCGCCGTGGGGGTCTATGACTTCGGCGCGGGGATGATGCCGCCGGCCACTCCGTTCGGCACCCTGGGCCTGCGCACCGCCTTTTATTCGACCGATGTGCAGAAAGACAGCCACGGACGTTCCGTGAACAACAACTTCTCCCTGGACGTGCTTTCCATCGGCCTGGCCTACATGCGCATGACGAACTACACCGTGCTGGGCGCTCAATATGGTTTTGGCACAGTGGTGCCCTTCTTCAAGATGGACGCATCCCTGGAAGTGCCGACACCGGCCGGGCCGCTGAAACTGGATGCCGATCCATTCCGCCTGGCCGATGTGCAGTTACTGCCTCTGATCCTGCAGTGGAACTTGTCGCCCAATCTGTTCATCAACACCCAGTTTCAGATCCAGGCGCCAACCGGCGACTACGACAAGAACCGGTTGGTTTCCCCCGGGCTCAACCACTGGACTTTTTCCCCCATCGTCAACGCGACCTACATCAGCGACAGCGGTTTCGAGGTGTCGTCCAGCTTCGAGGCGGACGTCAACACACGCAACCCGGCCACCGACTACAAGAGCGGTATCGAGTACCGTCATGAGTTCGCCGTTGGCCAGCACTTCGGTCCCTGGACCGCTGGCATCGGCGGCTACTACTACCGCCAGTTCACCGATGACGAGGCCCCGGGTCTGACCGGCGGCAATCGGGCCCGGGTACTGGCCCTGGGGCCGGCGGTGAGCTACTTCAAGCCGGGGCTGCCGCCGATCTGGCTGCACGTTTACAAAGAGCAGGGCGCGAGCAATCGCGCTGAAGGCTACACCGTCGCCTTGCGCGTTTCCCAAAGCTTCTGAGGGCCGGATCATGACTGATGTGCATTCTGCTTTGACCCTGGCGATGCCTGTCGCACGCCAGGCCACCGGGCGTCGTGAAGGGCTGGTGCTGATGCTGGGCAGCAGCCTGACCATCATGGGCGCGGTGATGATCGCGCCGATACTGCCCAAGTTGGGGGCCGAGTTTGGGCCGCTCAATCCCCAGGCTGGTCTGCTGGTACCGTTGGCGGTGACCGGGCCGGCACTGGCGATTGCCTTGTGCGCGCCCCTGGCCGGCTGGCTCGCCGATCGGGTCGGACGCAAGACGCTGCTGGTGCTTGCCACTGTGCTCTACGCCTTGTTAGGCGCGATGCCAGCACTGCTGGGGGATCTGCTCTCGATTGTCGCCGTGCGCTTGTTGTTCGGGGTCGCCGAGGCGGCGGTGATGACCTGTTGCGCGACCCTGATCGCCGACTATTGGCGGGGCGAGGAACGGCTGCGCTACATCAATCGCCAGGTGGTCACCATCGGCCTGGTGGGGGCGCTGTTCTTCGTCCTCGGCGGCGCTTTGGGCGAGCATTCCTGGCGCTTGCCGTTCCTTCTCTATCTGCTGCCGCTGTTGCTGGTGCCGGCGATGGTCAAGGTGCTGTGGGAGCCTGCTCGTGCTCAGTCATCCGTCGAGGCACAGGGAGCGGAGCGGGTCGCGGTCCTGCCGCTGGTAGTGGGTTATCTGCTGATCCTCAGCGGTATGGTGCTGAGCTTTGTGGTGCCGGTGCAAACCCCCATTTTGCTGGTCGGTCTCGGGGTGACATCGAGCACCCTGATTGGCTTGTCCGCCGGGTTGAGCCTGCTGGCCACCTTGGGCGGCTCTGTGGCGTGGCCACTGTTGCGTCGGCGTCTGGGGATCGCGGGTACCAATGGGTTATTGCTGCTGTTGCTGGGGATCGGATTGTGGCTGCTGATGCGCGGGCAAAGCTATGAGCAGGTGCTGTTGGCGGTGTTGATCCATGGCTTGGGCGCGGGGCTGCTGGTGCCCAATGTCATGGCGCCGGTGATGGAGGCCCTGAGCGCTCGAACCCGCGGCCGGGGGTTGGGAGGTTTCACCGCCTGCCTGTATTTCGGTCAGTTCGTCAGCCCCTTGGTGGTGGCTGCCCTGGGTGCGTTTGCCGGTGACTTGCGCCATTCCATCGAATGTCTGGCCTTTGCCAGTTTCGCTGCTGCGCTCCTTTGGGGAATCGCCGCGTTGTCGCGTCACCGATCAAACGCTCTCGCCACATCCACCCATTCGTCATTGAAATAGATTCGGAGTTATCAAGCATGCAAGACATCCAGCAGCTGTTGGACAAGGAAGACGCCAGCGGCTTGGCCGCATTGGTCAGAGTCGGCGACGTGCAGCCGATAGAGCTGCTCGACGCGGTGATCGAGCGTCTGGAACAGGTTGAGCCCCAGCTCAATGCGGTGGCCGAGCGGCTCTACGAGCAGGCCCGTGAAGCGGCGCTCGAACCCCGGGCTCGTGAGGGACTGTTTGCCGGTGTGCCGACCTTGATCAAGGATTTGTTCGCACCGGTGCAGGGGGCGGCAATGACCAACGGTTCGCTGGCCCTGGGCGGTGCTCGTGCCGATTTCGAGTCCGAGGTGGTGGCCCGCTTGCGCCGCGCCGGTTGCCTGATTGTCGGCACCAGCACGGCACCGGAATTCGGCACCTCCTACTCCACTGAATCGACGCGCTTTGGCGCCACCCGCAACCCGTGGAATACCCAGCATAGTGCTGGCGGCTCTAGCGGCGGTGCGGCGGCCCTGGTGGCGGCGCGGGTGGTGCCTTTTGCCCATGGCAATGACGGCGGCGGCTCGTTGCGGGTACCGGCGTCCTGTTGCGGGGTCTTCGGGCTCAAACCCAGCCGTGGCTTGCTGCCCTCCGGGCCGATGGTCGGCGAGGGCTGGGCGGGCATGGGGACCAACCACTGCATCACCTTGTCGGTACGCGACAGCGCGGCGTTGCTCGATGCCACGGCCGGGATCGACCTGGGCGCACCCTATGCCGCGCCGCTGCAGGTACAACCTTATCTGACGGCCTTGGAACAGGCGCCACGGCCATTGCGCATCGCCCTGGTGGATCAGCTCGGGCCCTGGCCGACCTCCATGGAGAGTCTGGCGGCGGTTCATCAGGCCGCGAGCCTGTGTGAGTCCCTGGGGCACCGGGTCGAGTCCGCCCGGTTACCGGTGGTGCTGCCCGAGTTTCTCGACCAGGTGTTCACCATCATCGGTGCCAGCACGCGAAACTACGTCGACCTGTTGGGACGGATGCGTGGTGCACCCGTGCAGCCCGAGGAGCTGGAAGTCCGTACGCGCATCATTTTGCGCGACAAGGGTGGGGTCAGTGGCGCGCAATACGCGGCGGCGGTGGAGTGGATCCATGCCCTTGGCCGGCAATTGGCGTTGTTCATGCAGGATTACGATCTGATCCTCAGTCCGACCCTGACCCGTGAACCGGTGCCGATCGGTGAGCTGGATCTGCGGGACGACAGTTTGAGCCTCGAGGAGTTGATCGAGCGCTTCCACAGCTACTCGCCGTTTACCGCGTTGTTCAATGCCAGTGGGCAACCGGCGATGTCGGTGCCACTACATTGGAGTGCGCAAGGTTTGCCCATGGGCGCGCACTTCGCCGGGCGCTTTGGCGAGGAGGCGACCTTGCTGGCCCTGGCCGCGCAGTTGGAGCAGGCCCGGCCCTGGCGCCAGCGCGTGCCGCCGGTGAATGCCTGCCTGCGCTAAGCCGTGGAGTCGACTCCGTACGCCATTGTGTAGAAACTGCCGCCGGATGTCCCAATGAGAGGCGCCGACGTTGGCGGTTACTGCTGATAGACCTTCTTCAGTTGCGGCACTGGCCTGGCTGTCGCTGCCGCGCAAGGTCTTTGCAAAATGCTGCTGTAGTGACTCAAGCGTACCTGCGGCCCGATGTCCGGGCCGCAGTCCAACCGCGATCAGTAGCGGATCATCGCCAACAGAGCAAGGCTTTCAAACCCTCTATCATCAAGTCCAATCCAAAAGAAAACTCGTCTTCCAGCGGAATTGGCAGTTCGTCGGCAACGGCGAATGTAGCCGGGAATACGGCGCTGTCCAGCGTTCGAAAGAGGGCCGTTTGCCCGGTGTCGTCCTGGCCCGAAACCACCGGGTCGGTAATCTGGATCGCGAACCCTAAAACGTACCTTGCCAGCGTTGCATAGGCTCGGGCCGCGAGAGGAGGCGCAAAGCCATGATCCAATAACAAAGCCAGGCTGCGTTCCCGCTGGACCATCGCATTCGAACCGCTGGGTAAGGATTTAAGCAGAAGCTGCGCCGCATTTTTGTGGTGACTGAGGATGTCGAACATTCGATGCGCCAGCAGGCGACAGGCTTGATCCCAACTTGCTTCTTTGATGCCAGCAGCAGGGGTGTCCATTTCTTCGAACAGCCGATCGACCACCTGTGCGATTAAGTCTTCGCGACTTTTAAAGTGACGGTAAAGCGTGGCCGTGCCGGAGTTGAGACGTTGGGCCAGGCTTCGCATCGTCAGCGCTTCCAGGCCCTCCTGATCAATAATAGCGAGAGCGGTGACCAGTATTCGATCAAGCGGCAGGCGCGGGCGGCCCAGAGTGCTTCGAGTTTTCAATTGTCCCGACCAAAAAGAATAAGCATGTTACGCCATTTGCGACGGCTTCGCTGCGCCCCAATGAGACGGGGTTCACTCCCTACGAGCCTGTTTTATAAGCGTCCTGTGGACAACGCTCTGAACGATTTTCCGGCGCAGGCGGGCTATCACGCTTTTGGATTGCAGCGTGTACAGCAGCCGTTGCCCGGATTCCTGCAGTTTCTCCCGCACCCGATCAATATCCGGCCCGACCAGTGAGTAATTGCGCTTGCGCCATTGGCCCGAAATCATCACCGCCTCGACATTGGCAATGCTGGCGTGTAAGGCGGCGGCGATGGGATCGTGTGCGGGCCACAGGTTCAGCCCTTGCGTATCAATGGCGATGATATCAGCCTGCATACCGGGTTCAAGGCGGCCAACGCAGTCGGTCAGACCCAGTGCCCGAGCGCCCTGTACCGTTGACCAGGCCAGCGCCTGTTTGCCAGTGATGGTGGGGGCGGGGGAGAAAAGTCCGGTCGCCAGTCGTTGTTGCTGGTGGTCCAGACCGCGTTGGTGAGCCAGCGCAATGCGCGCTGCGATGAGTAGTTCGCCGGAGACCACCGTATCGACATCGGTGCCCAGAGACGGTGCAGCCCCCAGGCGTAGCAATTTCCCGGTTATCGGGAACCCGTGCCCCTGACTCAGTTCGTTTTCGGGCGTGGACGTAAAGCTGGCGCCGCGTTCGACCAGTGTTTTGATCCATGCATCGGGCAGATCGTTGCCATGCACGATATTCGTGTGAGGCCCTATCAGGCCGGCGTCGCGTACGGCTTCCCACGCCTTGCCAGGCTGCCCGCCGCTTTGATGCATCGACACGATGAGGTTGCGATCGCGCGCGGTTCTGAGGTCGGCCAAGGCGATTTCGGGGCTGGAGTACTGAGGGCCTGGAATGGCCATGCCGAGGTTCAATAATTCATGGCTGGAAATTGGTCCGCTCAACAAGCGATCAATTTCGTGGGCCGGGTGCTCGACCTCGCGGATCTTGTGTGAGGTACCGTGCAGGAAGACGGCCCGGATGCCCGCATCCATCAACCCCTGAATGCCGCCATCGGCGTGGGCGGGCGTACGCGCATTGTGGCACCAGTCGCCAAGGGTCGTTGTGCCGCAGTTTATCTGGTTCAGTGCGCTGGACAGCGCCGCGATGTGCATGTCCTCCGGTAAATAATGCGATGCCAGCCCGCCATGTGCCTTGGCAAGGTACTCCAGCAGTGTCCAGTCAATTCCAACACAGCGAAGTGCCGATTGCCAGGTGTGCAGGTGCGCGTTCACAAGCCCGGGCATGAGAATACGTCCGGTAAAATCGACGGTATCTACATTCGGCCGGTCCAGGGTACTCGCCATTTCGGTGATGTATCCGCCTACAACGAGGATATCCAGGCGTTCGGCATCAGGTCGATTGTCGGCCATGGTAATGACAGTGGCGCCACGCAATAATATCCGGCTCATTCACCTATCCTCGTCGAGTGGGCCATGGCGTGAGTTTTCCAACTCCCGGGCGCCTGGGTAGTGGGTATCATCCTGCTGGCAGCGGCGTGCAATGTATTGAGCCTGTCTCCACTGGCGATATGCCCGATGTAACCGTCCGGGCGGATCAGTAGCAAGGTATCGCCGGTGACGCCGTAGTGGCGACGGAAGGTGTTGCCGTCATCGCGGAATACAGCGCCTGACGGATGCGCAGTTGTCACTTCAACAAACACGCGTTTCAGTGCCGCGCCTGTGGTTGGCCACTCCAGTTCGTCCAGTGCCAGCGCGGCGCCGTTCCCGTAGGCAATAGCCGTAAAGTGCGGCCCTATGATTGTTTCGAACAAGCGAGCCGGGGAGCCGTTGGATGCGATTAGTTCAGCATCGGGCGCACGATCACCCGCTTGTAATGTTGAGGTGCGTGCGTGTTTATCTGATGCGAGTGGGCCGCCTCGATACGTCAAGGCCAACTGCTTTTCTTGCGTGCCGCGACGCAGACTGGAGGGGTCGAGTTTGGCAATTCCGTCGTATTTTTTAGTCGACAGTTTCAGCACCGCTGCTGCGATGGGCTGGCGCTCGGCCTCATAGCTGTCGAGCAACTCGGAATTGGCGCCGGCTAGTACCTGAGCGAGTTTCCAGCCCAAATTGTAGGCGTCTTGGATACCGGTGTTGAGCCCTTGTGCCCCTGCTGGCGTGTGAACATGCGCCGTATCGCCGGCAAGAAATACACGGCCTTTACGATAGTGTTCAGCCAATCGGATGTTGGGTCGGAAAACCGATTTCCAATGAATATCCTGCAGGCGTACGCGTGGGTCCTTGATTCGTTCCTGGATACGCTCGCGGATCACTCCCGGTGAGAGGTTTGGCGTTTCTTCAGGACCCAGCCGAATCATCCACTGGAACAAATCCCCCGGCGGAAGCGGGCACGCCCCGACAAAGCGGCCGCCCGAGCCCGGCCATATATGCCAGCGGCTACGTGACAATCCAGTGGTTCGCGCATCAACGATGATCATTCGGTCCTCGTCATGGGTCGTCCCTATAAAGTCAATATTGAGTTCCCGACGCAGGCTGCTCGAGCCACCCTCAGCGCTCACGACATAGCGGGCTGAAATGCTTTCCGTACCCTCGGCGCCGGTCACCTTCCCTGTGGCTTTCTCGTCATCCTGAGTCAGGCTGACCAGTTCCTTGCCAAATTCCACCCGGCGCCCCAGTGTCTTCAACCGTTCATGCAGGGCGCAATCGGTATAACACTGCGGGATCAGCCGCGTGTTGGGGTAGGGGACGTCGGCCGTACGTTTGCTTTGCGACATCATTCGCCACGGGATTACCAGCGGCCCGAGATGAATGCCTAACGGCGGATAATCGATACCGATGGTCATCACGTCCTCAAGAGCCCCGAGATCCTGCAACACCTCAAGGGTTCTGGGTTGGACGCCCTTGGCCCGTGAGCCGCTGAAGACGGTGGCGGCCTTGTCTACGATGCGGATGTCGAGTCCCCGCCTGGCAAGGTCAATGGCCAGCGCGGTGCCCGTTGGGCCTGCGCCGACAATGAGTACATCAATGACTTTCTCGCTCACAAAGCATTCCTCTTTCTTGGCCTTCCTATAAATGACGTGATGTGTTCTACAAGCGCCTGGGGGCGTTCAAATGGCACCATGTGGCCACACCCCTTAACGTGACACTGCTGCGGCTTGAGGAGGGTTTGTGCGACGCCCAGTTTGTCGATCGATGTCACGCGATCGTGTTGCCCCCAAACCAGCAGGATGGGAAGGTGCAATTCCCCCACCGCCCGGTAAAGCGGCGCTCGGTCAAACAGGCGAAAGTTTTGCAGCGTATCGAAGATTGCATGTAGCGAACCTTCATATCGATAGGCGTCCCGGAGCATCGCCGCGAGCTCGGGGGCCCGCGTACGGTCCCCCAGGTCATTGGTCTCATGGCGCTTCAGCCAACCGCGCCCCAAATGTCTGGCGACGAATCGCGCCAGATAATCGCTGGACATCAACCAGCGCAGGGCCTGTGGCCGGGGAGCCAGGCCGGCGGGGCCCGCCAGTGTGAGGGAGGCCACGCAGGCAGCGTTTTCGCTGACGTATTGCATTGCCGTAAGGGCGCCCATGGATGCGGCGACAACGTGGTGTTGCCCATTCAGTCCCAGGGTTTGCACTAGCTCGGTTAATTGCCTCACGAACAAGTGTTCGTTATAGGTGTGCTTGACGCGCTCGGAATAGCCTCGTCCGTAACTGCTGTAAGCCAAGGTCCGCCGGCCCGCGCGGTGCAGGTATTGGGTGACCTGATCCCAATAGAACAATGGCACGGTTAGCCCACCAACCAGTACCACGAGCTCGCCGCACTGGGGCCCGGAAAGTCGGTAATGGGTCACTCCGTCAGATAGCGTGATGAAACTGCCGCACAGTACTGATCGTGTCGCGGCATTCAGGCACCGGTCTTCCCCCCGAACGGTGAAATATTTCATCGTGGGTATCCTTGAGCCTGGTTACGGTGGGCACCCGAACACAGGAACGCCTCGATTGCATCGCTGACCCAGGCTGGATCTTCCTCGGGCAGCAAGTGTCCAGCTTCTGAATGCACACGCTCGACACTGCCTGTGATGTCCTGGGTGAAATGCTGTTCATGCACAGCGGCGCTGCGCAGTACCAAGGTGGGTGTGGTGATGTGTGGGATCTGTGCGCTGCGATCTTTCTGATCGGTATTGGCCACGTCTACAAATGCTGAACGATTTCCCGGCAGAGACATCAAGCCATGCACTCGACTGATCATGGCGCTGTCGATGATCGTGGAGCTAGGGCCCACCGCCGACCGCAGGCTGCGGGCTGTCGCGCTGCTAGGCAGCCAGATCCGCAGCAGCGCGCGCAACACCGGCACACGTGCCAGTCGTAACGCGCAAGGCAGTGATTTCCCCGGGTATCCGGTCGCATTGATCAGCACCAGTGCGTTAAGGCGTTCTGGAAAATCCAGTGCCATGTTCCACGCAATGTTGCCCCCCAACGAGTTTCCGACGAGGGTGCATGCGGGCAGTTCCAGTGCTTGCATGAACCGGGTGACCGCTACTGCGTAAGTCGGCACGCGGTAATCCCGATCAGGCCGTGGGCCGGTCAATCCGAATCCTGGGAGGTCAGGGCAAATAACAGTGAACGACCGCGACAATCGGGCCGCCACCTGTTCGAAGCCCTGCAGCGATGAGCCGCTGCCATGAAGCATCACGATCAGCGGTCCTTGACCGGTGCGCGTGTAATGCATCCGCATACCGTCGACTGAAACGAAGCGAGAGCCTGCCTGTGGACGATGCCATTTGTTCATGTGGGTTTACACCAATGAAATTTAATGGATACACTGTATCCGAAATGTGCCGTTGTCAACACTCGTCGAACTCGGTGCGTTTCAGGCAGGGAGGAAGCTGCATCGATTTTCGGGTGCGGGCGCCACAGGATCGGAGGTGTTTTTTTCAGAAATGCTCCGGGTTAATCCCCGGATATGGCAATCCTGCGTAATTGCATGGACTTGACCACCCATTTGCATTCGACTTGACCAGTCGTTTGCATCGGATTTGACCAGCAAACTGGGTGGCCTTGACCGGCAAAAAACGGCCGATTCTGTTGAAAAAGTAGCTCCCTGTCTGGCCTGCGGCAAAATTTCTGCATTGGCCAGCAGGGAAGCACGCAGCATGATGGGACAGTTATCGAGTGGGCAGGAGCGGCTGTTTTACTCGTTCAACCTTGAAGATCACATTCCAGCCAATCACCTTCTGCGCAGCATTGATCGGTGTCTTGATCTGAGCGACCTGCGCCATTACCTCGCCGATTTCTATAGCCCGATTGGGCGTCCCTCGATTGATCCTGAACTGATGATCCGCATGCTGATCGTCGGCTACTGCTATGGCATCCGCTCCGAACGGCGGTTGTGCGAAGAGGCCCATTTGAACCTGGCGTATCGCTGGTTCTGCCGGTTGAGCCTTGAAGATGAAGTCCCCAACCACTCGACCTTTTCCAAAAATCGACATGGCCGCTTTCGGGACAGTGATCTGTTTCGCTGGTTGTTCAATGAAGTGCTGCGTCGCTGCATGGACGCAGGCCTGGTTAAAGGCGAAGGCTTTGCCGTGGACGCCAGCATCATCAAAGCGGATGCGAGTCGGCAGCGCGGCGTACCGGGTGATGAACCGGTCAACTGGAGCGATCCGGCCCTGAGCACCCGCGCCGTGCGTGAGTACCTTGAAGCCCTCGATGAAGAGGCTCTGGCCGAAACGCTACCGAAGCGCCAGTCGCTGACGGATCCTCAGGCCCGCTGGACCGCTGCTCCAGGCGGCCCAGCGTTCTACGCTTATTCCACGAACTATCTGATCGATACCGAGCACGGCGTGATCATGGATGTGGAGCCCACACCGGCTCATCGAACCGCAGAAGTCGAGAGCACCAAGACGATGATCGATCGGGTCGAAGCGCAGTTCGAGATCAAGCCAGAGCGCCTCATTGGCGACACCGCTTACGGCACAGCGCCGATGCTGGCCTGGATGGTGGAGGAAAAAGACATCGAACCGCATGTGCCGGTGTGGGACAAAACCGAGCGCAAGAACGACAGCTTTTCGAGTAACGATTTCCACTGGAATGAAGAGGCCGAGGAATACCGCTGCCCAGCCGGCAACGTATTACGCAGCGAATGGCGAGCCTTCAAGAACGAGCGTTCGCACGTCACAAAAGCTAACACCATCATCTTCCGATCCAGACAGACCGACTGCGCGACATGTCCGATGAAAGCCAAGTGCTGCCCGAACACTTCGATTCGCAAGATCGTCCGCAGCGTCCATGAAGCCGCGCGTGATGTGGCTCGACGCATCGCGGCGACGCCGGAGTACGTGCGCTCTCGCCACGAACGTAAGAAGGTCGAAATGTTGTTTGCCCACCTCAAGCGCATACTGAAACTGGATCGCCTGAGACTGCGTGGCATGAGTGGCGCGTCCGATGAGTTCACGCTGGCAGCCGCGGTACAGAACCTGCGACGGCTGGCCAAACTTGCATCTCAAGGGCCACCTTCTACGGGATAGGTGCGCCTGCACTCAGTTTCGGATACG
>NZ_PHSU01000060.1 GCF_002814235.1 Pseudomonas sp. QS1027
CGAAATTGGGTCTGTAGCTCAGTTGGTTAGAGCGCACCCCTGATAAGGGTGAGGTCGGCAGTTCGAATCTGCCCAGACCCACCAATTTTGTGTGGGAAAAGCCTGTAGAAATACGGGGCCATAGCTCAGCTGGGAGAGCGCCTGCCTTGCACGCAGGAGGTCAACGGTTCGATCCCGTTTGGCTCCACCACTTACTGCTGTTTCTGTTGTTAGAG
>NZ_PHSU01000061.1 GCF_002814235.1 Pseudomonas sp. QS1027
GAGTAGGTCATCGTCAAGATTGAATTCCGAAACCCCCGTCTGCTCACGCAGACGGGGGTTTTGTTTTTTGGGTGCAAAAAGCCACCAGACATTTCTTGAAATGAGTTAAGTTTTCGCTCCATGGTGCCGACAGCATGGTGAGCAATGCGTGCACCAAAGTAGAGCGGTCACAGAACGCTGCCTACGCCTTACACGGACTGTTTCATTCGCACGCATCCCCACTTTCGGCATAGAAGTCTATGAAATGAATCTTAAATTCAGCCATAAAATCCTTTTGGCCGCCTCCGGTGTCGTGGTTCTCGCCTTTGCGCTGTTCACGTTCTACAACGACTACCTACAGCGCAGTACCATCCGGCAGAACCTCGAGTCCTCCATCCAGCAAGCCGGCGACCTGACCGCCAGCAGCGTGCAGAACTGGCTGGGCGGACGGATCCTGGTACTGGAGAACCTGGCGCAGAACGTCGCCCATCAGGGCAGCAAGGCCGACTACCCGGGGCTGGTCGATCAACCGGCGTTGACCTCCAACTTCCAGTTCACCTATGTCGGTCAGACCGACGGTACCTTCACCCAGCGTCCCGACGCGAAGATGCCCGACGGCTATGACCCGCGTCAGCGCCCCTGGTACAAATCCGCCGTGGTGGCGGACAAGACCATGCTGACACCACCCTATATGGCCTCGGTGGGTGGCCTGGTGGTGACCATCGCCCTGCCGGTGAAGAGCAACGGGCAGCTGCTCGGTGTGGTGGGCGGTGACCTGAGCCTGGAAACCCTGGTGAAGATCATCAACTCGGTGGACTTCGGTGGCATTGGCCAGGCGTTCCTGGTCAGTGGCGACGGGCAGGTAATCGTCAGCCCGGACAAAGACCAGGTGATGAAGAACCTCAAGGACCTCTACCCGAACTCCGGGCTGCGGATTACCAAAGGCATCCAGGAAGTCACCCTGAACAACCAGGAGCGGATTATCTCGTTCACCCCGGTGGTGGGCCTGCCTTCGGCGGATTGGTATATCGGTCTGTCCATCGACCGGGACAAGGCCTACGCACCACTGAGCAAATTCCGGACTTCGGCGTTGATCGCGATGCTGATTGCCGTGGTGGCGATCGCAGTGCTGCTGACCCTGTTGATCCAGTTCCTGATGCGTCCGTTGACCACCATGGGTCGTGCGATGCAGGACATTGCCCAGGGCGAGGGCGACCTGACCCGGCGCCTGACCATCGAGAACAAGGACGAGTTCGGCGAGCTCGCCGGTTCTTTCAACGAGTTCGTCGAGCGGATTCATGCGTCCATCAGTGAAGTGTCCTCGGCCACGCGCCAGGTGCATGACCTGTCCCAGCGGGTGATGAACTCCTCGAATGCCTCGATCATCGGTTCCGATGAGCAAAGCGCGCGGACCAACAGCGTGGCGGCGGCGATCAACGAGCTGGGGGCGGCTACCCAGGAAATCGCCCGCAACGCCGCCGATGCTTCGCAACACGCCAGCGGCGCCAGCGAGCAGGCGGATGACGGGCGTCAGGTGGTGGAAAAAACCATCCTGGCGATGACCGAGCTGTCGCAGAAGATCAGCCTGTCCTGCACCCAGATCGAAACGCTGAACGCCAGCACCGATAACATCGGGCACATTCTCGACGTGATCAAGGGCATCTCCCAGCAGACCAACTTGCTGGCCCTCAACGCGGCGATTGAAGCGGCGCGGGCGGGTGAAGCGGGACGCGGGTTTGCCGTGGTGGCCGATGAGGTGCGTAACCTGGCCCACCGGACCCAGGAATCGGCGGAGGAGATCCACAAGATGATCACCTCGTTGCAGGTCGGTTCGCGGGAAGCGGTGACCACGATGAACGCCAGCCAGGTGTCCAGCGAAGAGAGCGTTGAAGTCGCCAACCAGGCCGGTGCCCGTCTGGTCAGCGTGACCCAGCGGATTACCGAGATCGACGGGATGAACCAGTCGGTGGCGGCGGCGACCGAGGAGCAGACCGCGGTAGTGGAAACCCTCAACGTCGATATCAACCAGATCAACCTGCTGAACCAGCAGGGTGTGGCCAACCTGAATGAAACCTTGAAGGATTGCGATGCGTTGGCGCAGCAGGCCGGACGGTTGAAGCAGTTGGTGGACAGTTTCAGGATCTGATTGCGAGACCCGGAGTCGGGTTTGCCCGC
>NZ_PHSU01000062.1 GCF_002814235.1 Pseudomonas sp. QS1027
AGACAGTTGCTCCTACAAGGGCCGGGCACGACGTTATCTCTGCGTTGCAAGACCGGCTGCTACGGCAAAATACCCATGTCATGGCGACACACCGGTCTCCGCACTGAAATACGGACCTGTAGGAGCCGGCTTGCTGGCGATGGCGGCCGAATAGCCAGCGTCGATGCCGAATTCTGGCACCCGACCTTTCCGCGGCCCAAAAACAAAACCCCAACTGCTTTCGCAATTGGGGTTTTGGAATTTAATCTTGACGATGACCTACTCTCACATGGGGAAACCCCACACTACCATCGGCGATGCATCGTTTC
>NZ_PHSU01000063.1 GCF_002814235.1 Pseudomonas sp. QS1027
TTGCTGAAGAACAGACCCACTTTTTCATCCCAGCGATAGTTCTCCAGATGGGAAAGACTGACGATGGCATTCAAGAGGATATTCACCACAGCCAGGGCCATGCCCACCAGGATCAGAGCCACCCCCACCCCGGGCACGCCAATCAGGATAAATCCCGCCAGGCTCACACCAAACGAGGCGCCATCGATCACCGTCATGGTGATATAGAGCGCCTGCTCTTCGGCGGTCCTCGCCAACCGCGCGCCTTCGACGTTGCGATACAGGCTGACCGCCGTGAACAGCACATCCAGGGGCAGCAGCACCTTGTTCATCTTGAAGAACAGCTGATCGAGCCGGGGCTGCCAGAGCGCTCGCGAGGCGCTGGAGGCCAGGCGCAAGGCGAGTACCGGCCCGATGTCGGTGGTGAAATCAAAGACTCCCTTGACCACCGCCAGTGAGTCGCTGGTGGTGAACAGGCCTGATTTGACCGAAGAAAAATCCAGGTGGAAGGGCTGGGTGCGGAAGTC
>NZ_PHSU01000064.1 GCF_002814235.1 Pseudomonas sp. QS1027
CGACGGTTGGCGATGAACTTGAGGTAGTCCTCCATCATCGCCGCGTTCATGCCCAGTACGCCGCGCGGCATGGTGTCGCGGGCGTATTCGATTTCCAGCTGGGTGCCCTGCAGGATCATCTGGGTGGCTTCTTCCTTCATCTCGGTATCCCACAGGTGCGGGTTCTCGATCTTGATCTGGTTGATCACGTCGATGCCGAAGTTCAGGTGCATGGATTCATCCCGCAGGATGTACTGGAACTGCTCGGCCACGCCGGTCATCTTGTTGCGGCGACCCATGGACAAAATCTGGGTGAAGCCGCAGTAGAAGAAGATCCCTTCCAGCACGCAATAGTAGGCGATCAGGTTGCGCAGCAGTTCCTTGTCGGTCTCGACGGTGCCGGTCTTGAATTCCGGGTCGGAGATCGAACGGGTGTACTTCAGGCCCCAGGTGGCCTTTTTCGCCACGGAAGGAATCTCGTGGTACATGTTGAAGATCTCGCCTTCATCCATGGCCAACGATTCGATGCAGTACTGGTAGGCGTGGGTATGGATCGCTTCTTCGAAGGCCTGGCGCAGGATGTACTGGCGGCACTCGGGGTTGGTGATCAGGCGGTAGACGGCCAGCACCAGGTTGTTCGCCACCAGGGAGTCGGCGGTGGAGAAGAAACCGAGGTTGCGCATGACGATGCGGCGTTCGTCGTCGGTCAGGCCTTCCGGGTCTTTCCAGAGGGCGATGTCGGCGGTCATGTTGACTTCTTGCGGCATCCAGTGGTTCGCGCAGCCGTCGAGGTACTTCTGCCAGGCCCAGTCGTACTTGAA
>NZ_PHSU01000065.1 GCF_002814235.1 Pseudomonas sp. QS1027
GGGGTCATTTGCACTGGCCTTCAACCACAGGCGCAGCTCCGTCTTGAGGAGTTCGCCGTAGTTGTTCCTGAGCACTACGTTGCGCAGGTCTGTCGGGTAGATGGGCGCGTCGCCATAGATGATGGTCTTGATGCCCTTGCCGTCGTAGCCTTGGAGGCGGGCCTGCTCGACCATGTACGTGAACATGGTGGGGGCCACGAATAGTGTGATATTGCCAAACCCTCTCGCCAGTGCGAACAGTTCGTCGGCGTTGAAGTCGCGGGACTGCGGGACAACATGGCGAGCGGCCCGACACACATGGATCAGGCTGTAGAGCCCGGCGCAGTGAGACATCGGCGCGGCATACACCACGACCTCATCGGTGTCGATCGGATCGACATCGGGTGAACAGTCCTGCGACATGGCCGTCAAGTTGCCGTGGCTGAGCATCACCGCCTGTGCGTCGCCTGTGCTGCTGGGGGTGTAGAACAGCCAGGCCAGGTCGTCGGCATGCCGCGGACAAGGTGTGTCCGGCGGCGAAGTGATCGAGGTGAGTGCGCCCATGTCCTCCCGATCCAGTTCGTGGCACCCCAGGGGGAGTCTCTCGGGGGAGAACACCTGGCCGCCGTCGGTGAAAATCAGCCGGGCATCGGCGTTGCCGACGATCCAGCCGGCCTCGACGGGGTGCAGCTTGCAGTTGATCGGCACCGCCACGGCACCGGCCCACCAGATGGCGTAGAGCAGTTCGAGGTATTCGCAACAGTTCTTCATGAACAGCACAACCCGATCGCCGGGGGCGATGCCATGCTCGTCGATCAGATAAGCGGCCCGGTGTCGGACCAGGGCGACAAAGGCGCCGTAGTTGGCGACTAGCTGCTGCCCTTCGAACAAGGCTGGGCGCTTCGGATATTGAAGACCGGCTTCGTCCAGCCAGTTGGCGATATTCATGCTCGGCTCCTGCGTGCC
>NZ_PHSU01000066.1 GCF_002814235.1 Pseudomonas sp. QS1027
CATGCTCGGCTCCTGCGTGCCTGAAGGACAGGTGCACACTAGTCAGCCAGGTGGGGCCAGTACCGATACGGTTGGGAATGAGTGCAACGAACTGTATTGTTTGCCGACCATGACAGTTGTCGGGCGGGCGTATTAGAGGGCTTTTGATCGGAGTTGCTCGACCTCTGTCACATAGCGCTCCACCTCTGCAAACAGCCATGCGGAAAACTGATGCTGCTTGGCTTCCAAGTGCTCCTGAACCGGCAATACCAACCAATAGGGGTAGGCATAAGGGCATGCGTATTCAGTCAGTTGGACCAGTTCACCTCGCACGATGGCATCGTGCACCAGGCTACGGCGGACCAACGCGATACCCTGCCCCAGACGCACAGCCTCCAGTACCAGGTTGGAATCATTGCTGCACAAGCCCGCACGGGGCACATTGACATCCAGCAGGCCGGCTGCCTCACACCAGGGTTGCCAGGAGTCCATCGTGAAAATGATCGTGCTGGCGACAATCTCCGCCGGCGTCATCGGTAGCTGCCCGCCATTGAAGTCGGGAGCGGCGACCACCACCATGTCATCGTGGAACATCAGACGCTTTTCCAGCCCCTCCCAATCGCCACGTCCAATACGCACACCGATATCAACCGACTCCTGAAGCAGATTCGATATCGTCAGGCTGGCGTGTAAGCGCACGGTGATATGCGGATAGTGCTGCTGAAACCGCCCGATCCTGGGTAACAGCCAGGAGCGCCCGAATGAAGGCATCACCGCTACCACCAATTCGGAAGCCTTGGGCCGCGCCTGGACCAGATGAGTGGCCTCGGCGATGGCACCCAACGACTGACGGATTTGCAGTGAGTACAGGCGACCATGCTCATTCACCCGCAAGCCACGCCCCTCGCGAATGAACAGGTTGATACCGACCAACTCCTCCAACACCTTGATCTGTTGGCTGATCGCCGAGTGCGTCACATGAAGTTCCGTGGCTGCGAGCGTCACGCTGCCTAGCCGGGCGACGGCCTCGAAGCTACGGAGACAACTAAGCGGGGGAATAGCCGACATGTAAGTCTACCTAACAGAAATCGTAAAAAATGACTGATATTTTAAAGCCCATCGACCATTTAATGTAAGTCACAGTATATCTGCGACAAGATCCTGCTCACCGATAGTTTCCCCTCCCCTTCTTGTTAAACACTCATTTGTCTTGGTTACAAGGCATTGGAGGGGTGTTGATTGCCTTCTCCATATGGTTGGGGAACAGGTAGCCCCCTGGAGGTCGGGTTTTGAAGAGTCAGTTCAGGAGAGCTTAAAGATGGATTTTAAAGCTATTGGCACGCAGGAGCCGAGCATG
>NZ_PHSU01000067.1 GCF_002814235.1 Pseudomonas sp. QS1027
CCTTATTCAGGACGGGACAGCGTCAATAGAAAGGCCGCCTGGATTCAGGCGGCCTTTTTCGTTAAAAGCCCGTCAGTGGACACTGACAGTACGGGCCTGGGGCTGTTCGGCGGTTTTGGGCTGTGCTGGCAGGGCAGGGTGGTGGTGACGGCGGGAGATTCTCAGGACTCCCCACAACATGGCCGCTGCGACGGTTACCCAGCCGAGCATCAACAGTGCAATTATCGCTACAAGGCTCATCAGTGCCTCCTTCGCCCGTTCGGGCTCACTCACTTCGTCTTTCCAGATTCAGTCTAGACGTTGCTGTGTTTCAGTCCATTGACCAAAGGTCGTGTGGGGTCAGTCATTTCGCTCTATCACGTCAGGCAATCTGCAACGAAAGGCTATACCCACGTCGGCGTGCGACCTATGATCAGGGGCCCTGCCAGGTGTCGAGCGACCTGGCGATTGACCAAGAGAGTGAAGATGTTCAAGGGATCGACAAGTTTGCGAACGGTACCGTGGCGGCGCTTGTGGCTGATGGGCGCATTGTTGCTGGGGTTGGGCGGTTGTGCTGGCGGTGGTGTTTCGCCAGACGTCCGGCAGTTGCCGGAGCGGGTTGAACTCAATGCCGTGCCGTTCTTCCGGGGCGAGGCCTATCAGAGCGGCACCATGGCCCTGGCCACCATGCTTTCGCAGCAGAGTGTCAGCGTGACGCCGGGGTTGCTGGAGAAACCGCTGAAATTGCCAGGCGCCGAGGACGGCCTTGAGCGCAACATGCAGGTCCTGGCCCGTGAATACGGCATGGTGGTCTATCCACTGGACCCTGAGCTGTCGGCGTTGCTCGCCCAGGTCGCCGCCGGGTATCCGGTACTGGTGCGGTTCAACGAAGGTCGGGTGTGGTCGACCCCGCGTTATGGGGTGCTGGTCGGTTACAACCGGACCAAGCAGACCGTGCTGTTGCGCGCAGGCATGAGCCGTCGGCTGCCGATGAAATTCAGCGCCTTTGCTTCGGCCTGGAAGGGCGCCGGCAGCTGGGCGGTGTTGATCCAGGCACCGACGCAATTGCCGGCCCAGGTCGATCGGCAGCGCTGGCTGAAAGCCGCCAACGACCTGGCCCAGGCCGGTCAGGAACAGGCTGCGGCCCAGGCCACGAAGGCCTTGGCCGGGCACTGATGGCAATGTTTGCATCAGGCTGCGGGGGTTAGATCCCCAGCTTGTCCCGCAGTGTGTAATACCAGGCTCCCAGGGCGGTGAACGGCGTGCGTAGCAATTGGCCGCCGGGGAAGGGGTAGTGCGGCAGGTCGGCAAAGGCGTCGAAGCGTTCGGCCTGGCCGCGCAGGGCTTCGGCCAGCACCTTGCCCGCCAGGTGGGTATAGGTCACGCCATGACCGCTGCAGCCCTGGGAGTAATAGATGTTGTCGCCCAGGCGGCCGACCTGCGGCAGGCGCGACAGCGTCAGCAGGAAGTTGCCGGTCCAGGCGTAGTCGATCTTCACATCCTTGAGCTGCGGGAAGGCCTTGAGCATTTTCGGCCGGATGATCGCCTCGATATTGGCCGGGTCCCGTGCGCCATAGACCACGCCGCCGCCGAAGATCAGGCGCTTGTCACCGGAAAGACGGTAGTAGTCCAGCAGGTAGTTGCAGTCCTCGACGCAGTAGTCCTGGGGCAGCAGGGATTTCGCCAGCGCATCGCTCAAGGGCTCGGTGGTGATCACCTGGGTGCCGCAGGGCATCGACTTGGCGGACAGCTCCGGCACCAGGTTACCCAGGTAGGCGTTGCCGGCAACGATGATGAACTTGGCCCTGACCTTGCCCTGTGGGGTATGTACCACGGGATTGGCACCACGCTCGATGCGTACTGCCGGCGACTGCTCGTAGATCGTTCCACCCAGCGACTCGACCGCGGCGGCTTCGCCCAGTGCCAGGTTCAGCGGATGGATATGACCGCCACTCATGTCGAGCATGCCGCCCAGATACTGGTCGCAGCCGACCACTTCACGAATGCGCCGCTCGTCCAGCAGTTCGAGCTGGGTATGGCCGTAGCGTTCCCAGAGTTTCTTCTGGGATTCGAGATGGCCCATCTGCTTCTTGGTAATGGCGGCGAATACACCGCCGTCCTTCAGGTCGCACTGGATGTTGTACTTGGCCACCCGCTCGCGAATGATCCGGCCGCCTTCAAAGGCCATCTGCCCGAGCAACTGCGCCTGTTTGGGGCCGACGCTGCGTTCGATGACATCGATATCGCGGCTGTAGCTGTTGACGATCTGCCCGCCGTTGCGGCCCGACGCGCCGAAGCCGACCTTGGCGGCCTCCAGCACCGTGACCCGAAAACCGTTCTCCAGCAGGAACAGTGCGCTGGACAACCCGGTATAACCGGCACCGATCACGCACACATCGGTCTCGACGTCATCCTGCAAGGCGGGGCGTTGAGGGACCGGATTCGCCGAAGCGGCGTAATAGGACTGGGGGTAGGGGGTGTTCGCCATCCTGCAACCTCTGTTTTATATTTTTTACGAGTGGCCTGATCCTACCTCAGATGAAATACCCCCGCCAGCCACCCGGGGAAAAAGCCGATTCGTCCTGGGATTAGTAAAAAATACGCGTATTCAACGGGTTAGCGAAACAAAGGGGTTGACACCTTTGAGAAAATCCGCAAAATGTCGCCCCACAGCAGGCACGTAGCTCAG
>NZ_PHSU01000068.1 GCF_002814235.1 Pseudomonas sp. QS1027
GGTTTTATGCCAAGAATGGGACGTGTTGTCTTACCAAACTACCCTCATCACATTGTTCAGCGAGGGCACAATCGTCAGGTTGTGTTTGCGGAGGCTGGTGATTTTCAGCGTTATCTGTACGATTTGCGTGAGCTTAAGAACGCATTCGGGGTCAAGGTCTACGCGTACTGTCTGATGACTAATCATGTACATCTGTTACTGGCTCCCGATGAGTCTACTGCTGGTCT
>NZ_PHSU01000069.1 GCF_002814235.1 Pseudomonas sp. QS1027
TCCCCTTACCCCGACCATTTTTGGGTCGTTAGCTCAGTTGGTAGAGCAGTTGGCTTTTAACCAATTGGTCGTAGGTTCGAATCCCACACGACCCACCATTTTTGAAACCAGTTCGCTGGGATTAAATCTTAAGATCAGAGGCCAAAAGCGCTGATCGCAGAAGGCGCCTTTCAAAGGTGCCTTTTTTTTACCGGGGTATAGCGCAGTCCGGT
>NZ_PHSU01000007.1 GCF_002814235.1 Pseudomonas sp. QS1027
CGCGCCTACAGGCTCCCCGATCCCCGACGCAACCGCGCACTGTGTTCCTCATAGGCCCGACTGAACTCCCGACCAAACAGGTCCTGGAAATCCTCTTCGGCTTCACGGGAAATATTCGTGTACAGCTCGGTGAACTGCTGCCAGTACTGGGCCTGGCGCGAACCGCTGAACAGGTTCGACAACCCACCGGGCTTGCCCATGCGGGTTTCCAGCTCCGAAGGTTCGAAACGCTTGAGCAGGTGCTTGATCGCCGCCTCGACACCCGCCATCACCGCCATCTGGTGTGCCCGCAGGTCATCGAAACTGTCCCTGACCGCCTGGTCCGGCGCCATGAACGCCTGATTGCCGTGACGCAGCAGCAGGAGCAGCGCTTCATCGGCATTCGGGGCGAATTTCAGCGGATTGTTTTCCACCGGGCGAATCAGTGTCTGCTGCATGCGGAACTCGCCCTTGAGACTGCTACGGGCCCGCAGCACATCGATCAGCCCCTCGACCATCAGCCGGTAGCTGCGACCGATGGCCTCCATCTGCGCCTCCACCTGGGCGGTGTCGAGGCGCAACTGATCAAGGCCGGCACCGCGCAGGAAGGCTTGCAGCAAATCGGCTTGGGGCGCACCGCTCGACACCGCCACGGGGGCCGGTTGACTGACCGGAGCCACTGTCGGCGTGGGCATGGGCGTGGGAATCGATGTCGGCGCGGATATCGGCTCGACGACAACCTCGGCAATCGCCACGGGAACGGGCACGGCAATCGGCGCGCTGACCGGCACCTTGGGCGTATCGCCGAGCAGATCCCAGTCCTCGGGAATCACCCCGGCGCCCGGCGCTTTCGGCGCTACCACGGGGGCCGGAATAATCACCGGCGTCGGCGGACGAAAGTCATGCTGCTGGGCCGGCACATGGTCCGACTGGGTCGCCGGAGGCACGCTCGCCGGCGCCAGGAAATCAAACAGGTCCGGCAGCGTGTCCATCGCCGAACCGCCCTGGAAATGCGCGGCCGGGATATTCACCGGCGAGGCTGTCGGTACGGCGGCCGCCCGCCCCATCAACGCTTCGAAACTGTTGGACGAGTCGCCCCCCGACAGGCTGTCCTGGGCCAGTTGCAGGTTGAAATCGATACGCGCACGGATCTCGTACTCACCGATACGGATGATTTCGCCATCCTGCAACGGCTCGCTGTTACCCCGACGCAAACGAATACCGGCCTGAACCAACTCCACGCCATTGGTACTGGTGTCCGTCAGATAGTAACGGCCATCCTTGTATTGAATAACGCAATGTTTCGAGGAAACCAGCCGCTCCGGATCGGGAAGAACCCAGTCATTCTCGGGGGCACGGCCAATTGCCATCACTCCGGTGTCCATGGATTTCTCCGGACATTGACCTGGGGTGATCTTGTGATAACTAGTGATAGTCAAACACAGCGACATTGCGCCTCCTTGCAGTACATCCACGCACGAGCCGCCCGGCACAAACACCTTGCACCGGGCCCCGCCATGGCCACCAGAATCTTGTAAAAAGCCTATCGTTTTCAGCCAGTTCGCCGATTCTAGCGAATTCTACCTACAGAATTATGAAAAACGCACACGGTCTGACTCAGCAGTCGATAGCCTTGACGAGTGTGTCACAACGGTAACAAAGGGCCGATAGCTTACCTTGACAAGCTATAACTACTACACCAAAAATGCACAACTTCTTGTTTATGCGTAATAGCTAAATGATATCACTGCGTATATACCAGCAAGAAATATGAGAGTTTTCTGAAGGAACTTTCGGAACAAATGCCTGACTATCCCGCAGGCCGATAAGGAGATCGAATTTGGTGGATGTGCCGTTGTTGCTCGCCGCTGTTTCAGCCAACTCGCCTTGTGGCGAGGACCTGGAATATGACGCGCAATTCTTGCAATTGGAGCGTGATGCCCAAGGTAGACCCGAGCGCATCATGGGCGACTCGGTGCAAGCGGCCGAACCTCCAGCGTGGCGCGCCATCGAGCAGTCGAGCACGCTGCTCCTGCAACGCAGCAAAGACCTGCGCATCACCCATTTTCTCGTGCAAAGCGCCCTGGCCCTCGACGGTCTGCCGGGGCTCGCCAACGCCCTGACGCTGGTCAGCCAGATGCTCCAGCAGTACTGGGCCGAACTCTATCCGTTGCTCGACGCCGATGACGACAACGACCCCACGGTGCGGATCAACGCGCTCTCGGGGCTGGCCTGCGAGACCAATATCCGCCTGTTGCGCGAAAGCGTGCTGACCCGCTCCCGGGCCTTCGGCACCGTGAGCCTGCGCGCGGCGCTGCATGCCAGCGGCCTGCAAGGTTTCTCCGACGAAAGCCTGAACGCCGACGAGCTGTCCGGCGCCCTGCGCGACAGCGACCCCGAGCAGCTGGCTACCGTGCGCGCGGCGCTCAACGAAGCCCGCGGCGCCGTCGACGCCATCGAGCGTTTCGTCAGCGACCAGGTCGGCTCGGCCGAGGGCGTCGACCTCAACGCCCTGCGCCAACCCCTCAAGCTGGCCTTGCAGATCCTCGCCGAACACGCACCCGACACTGACACCGGCGAATCGACCGCGTCCGAATACGCCTCGGAGCCCGCCGTGCATGGCGAAGAACCTGCCGCCCCGATCACCCCGCGCGGCGCGACGCCGGGCGAGATCGGCAATCGCGACGACGTCCTGCGCAGCCTCGAGCGACTGCTGAATTACTACGCCCGCCACGAGCCCTCCAGCCCGCTGCCGGTGTTGTTGAACCGGGCGAAAAACCTGGTGCACGCCGACTTCGCGACCATTGTGCGCAACCTGATTCCCGACGGCCTGTCCCAATTTGAAAACCTGCGGGGCCCCGAGGGCGAATAAGCCCGCCGAGACCGCGCCGCTTAGTTAACGGCAACCACCGATAACGCCAACACCGTCGCTTGAGCGACCAGGAGCAACAACGTGGCGAACACCAGCTCTCAGAAATTCATTGCGCGCAACCGCGCGCCACGGGTCCAGATCGAGTACGACGTAGAGCTCTACGGCGCCGAGAAAAAGGTCCAGTTGCCCTTCGTCATGGGCGTGATGGCCGATCTCGCCGGCAAGCCCGTCGAGCCGCTGCCACCGGTTGCCGACCGCAAGTTCCTGGAAATCGACGTCGACAACTTCGACTCGCGCCTCAAGGCCATGCAGCCACGGGTGGCGTTCCACGTGCCGAACGAGCTGACCGGCGAAGGCAACCTGAGCCTGGACATCACCTTCGAAAGCCTGGAGGACTTCAGTCCGGCCAACGTCGCGCGCAAGGTCGATGCCCTGAACAAGCTGCTCGAGGCCCGTACCCAGTTGGCCAACCTGCTGACCTACATGGACGGCAAGACCGGCGCCGAAGAAATCATCATGAAGGCCATCAAGGATCCGGCGTTGCTCCAGGCCCTGGCGAGTGCGCCAAAGCCCCAGGACTCCGAGCCCAGCGCTTAATCAGGACGAACGATCATGACCCAGTTGCAGCAAGACAATCAGGCGTTGCCCGGCACCACCACCGAGCCCAGCGAATTCGCCAACCTGCTGATGCAGGAGTTCAAACCCAAGACCGAGCGCGCTCGCGAAGCCGTCGAGGGCGCCGTGCGCACCCTGGCCGAACAGGCCCTGGCGCAGACCGACCTGGTGTCCAACGACGCCATCAAGTCCATCGAGTCGATCATCGCCGCCATCGACGCCAAGCTCACCGCGCAGATCAACCAGGTGATCCATCACCCTGAGTTCCAGCAGCTGGAAAGCGCCTGGCGCGGCCTGCACTACCTGGTCAACAACACCGAAAGCGACGAACAGCTGAAGATCCGCGTGCTGAACATCGCCAAGCCGGAACTGCACAAGACCCTGAAGAAATTCAAGGGCACGGCCTGGGATCAGAGCCCGATCTTCAAGAAGATGTACGAAGAAGAATACGGCCAGTTCGGCGGCGAGCCCTACGGCTGCCTGGTGGGCGACTACTACTTCGACCAGTCGCCACCGGATGTCGAGCTGCTCGGCGAGCTGTCCAAGGTCTGCGCGGCAATGCACGCGCCGTTCATTGCCGCCGCCTCGCCGACCGTGATGGGCATGGGCTCGTGGCAGGAACTGTCGAACCCGCGCGACCTGACCAAGATCTTCACCACCCCGGAATACGCCGGCTGGCGCTCGCTGCGTGAATCGGAAGACTCGCGCTACATCGGCCTGACCATGCCGCGCTTCCTGGCACGCCTGCCCTATGGCGCCAAGACCGATCCGGTGGAAGCCTTCGCCTTCGAAGAAGACACCGACGGCGCCGACAGCGCCAAGTACACCTGGGCCAACGCGGCCTACGCCATGGCGGCGAACATCAACCGTTCGTTCAAGCACTACGGCTGGTGCTCGCGGATTCGCGGCGTCGAGTCCGGCGGCGAGGTGCAGAACCTGCCGGCCCACACCTTCCCCACCGACGACGGTGGCGTGGACATGAAGTGCCCGACCGAAATCGCGATCTCCGACCGTCGCGAAGCCGAGTTGGCGAAGAACGGCTTCATGCCGCTGCTGCACAAGAAGAACACCGACTTCGCCGCGTTTATCGGCGCCCAGTCCTTGCAGAAACCGGCCGAATACGACGACCCGGACGCCACCGCCAACGCCAACCTGGCCGCGCGCCTGCCGTACCTGTTCGCCACCTGCCGCTTTGCCCATTACCTCAAGTGCATCGTGCGCGACAAGATCGGCTCGTTCAAAGAGAAGGACGAGATGCAGCGCTGGTTGCAGGACTGGATCCTCAACTACGTGGACGGCGATCCGGCCCACTCCACCGAAACCACCAAGGCCCAGCACCCACTGGCGGCGGCGGAAGTGGTGGTCGAGGACGTCGAGGGCAACCCGGGTTACTACACCTCCAAGTTCTTCCTGCGCCCGCACTACCAGCTCGAAGGCCTGACCGTGTCGTTGCGCCTGGTCTCGAAGCTGCCGTCGGCGAAAGGGGCGTAAGCCCGAACCCGCAACCACAGCGCACCCGCCCCACGTGGCGGGTCCTGGCTAACCACATCGTGGTGAAGACCACACTGGAGAAAACATGGCTGTTGATATCTTCATCAAGATCGGCGACATCAAGGGCGAGTCCCAGGACAAGGCACACAAAGAGGAAATCGACGTCCTCAACTGGAGCTGGGGCATGTCCCAGTCCGGCAACATGCACATGGGCGGTGGCGGCGGCGCCGGCAAGGTCAATATCCAGGACCTGGCGCTGACCAAGTACGTCGACAAGGCTTCGCCGAACCTGATGATGCATTGCGCCAGCGGCAAGCACATCGACAAGGTCACCCTGGTGGTGCGCAAGGCCGGCGGCGAAAGCCAGGTCGAGTACATGAAGATCGACCTGGAAGAAGTGCTGGTCACCTCCCTCAGCACCGGCGGTTCGGGCAGCGATGATCGCCTGACCGAAAATGTCACCCTGAACTTCGCCCAGGTCATGGTCGAGTACCAGGAGCAGAAAGCCGACGGTTCCAAACAAGGCGGCCCGGTCAAGTTCGGCTGGAACATCCGTTCGAACACCAAGCGCTGATCCCCACGCCCCCGGCGCTCAGCGTCGGGGGCGTGCGGCGTTCCCCCGAATTCGATTCATTCCCGGTGTCCGAGCATGGCCAAGCCTTCGTTTCCCGTTCAGTGGCGCCGCCGCCGCGCAGTGTCCAGCCCCTGTGACGTCGTGCGATGAGCAACGTGCCGAGCGACCTCACCCTGCGCGAACGCCTGCAACCGTCGCTGCTCGACCGGCTGACCGACGACGAGCCGGGCAATCTCCAGGAGGGCAGCGACAAGCGCGTGCTGTCCCTGAGCCAACTCAAGGCCTCGGTATTGCGTGACCTGACCTGGCTGCTCAACAGCACCAGCCTGCTCGACGCCGACGCCACCCTGCATACCCCGGCCGGTACTTCAGTGATCAACTACGGCCTGCCGGCACTGGCGGGCAACAGTGCGTCGAGCATCGATGTGGCCGCCCTCGAAGGCCTGATCCACACCGCCATCACCACCTTCGAACCGCGCATCCTCAGCCATACGCTGCGGGTCCGGGCCCAGGTCGCCCACGGCGAGATGAACCACAACGCCCTGAGCTTCGAGATCGAAGGCGATCTCTGGGCGCTGCCGGCTTCATTGCCGCTGCTGCTGCGCACCGACCTCGACCTGGAATCCGGCCATGTGCGCGTGGTCCCCGCCGAGCAACGGAGACGTTCATGAACCCGCGCCTGCTCGACCTGTACAACCAGGAGCTGCAACACGTGCGCGAGAGCGCCGCCGAGTTCGCCAAGGAATACCCGAAGATCGCCGGGCGCCTGACGCTGTCCGGGCTCGACTGCGCCGACCCTTACGTCGAGCGCCTGCTGGAAGGTTTCGCCTATCTCACCGCGCGGGTGCAACTCAAGCTCAATGCCGAGTACCCGACCTTCACCCACAACCTGCTGGAAATCGCCTACCCGCACTACCTGGCACCGACGCCGTCGATGACCGTGGTGCAGTTGCAGACCGATCCGGACGAAGGCTCCCTGGCCGGCGGTTTCACCCTGCCCCGGGACAGTGTGTTGCGCGCCACTTTGGGCAAGGACACCCAGACCTCCTGCGAATACCGCAGCGCCCATGCCGTGACCCTGTGGCCGTTGCAGGTCAGCCACGCCGAGTACTTCGGCAACCCGTCGGCGGTGCTCGGGCGCCTGGCCGCCAGCGAGCCGAAAGCCAAGGCCGGCCTGCGCCTGACCTTGCGCACCGGTGCCGAGCTGCCGTTCAACCAGCTCGACCTGGACAGCCTGCCGCTCTACCTCAACGGTGCCGACGAGCAGCCGTTTCGCCTCTACGAACAACTGCTGGGCAATGCCTGCGCGGTGTTCGCCCGTGCCCCGGGTGGTGATTGGGTCGAACGCCTGCCCGCCGACGCCCTGCGCGCCTGCGGCTTCGACGACCGCGAAGCGGCGATGCCGGTGGTGGCCCAGGCCTTCCAGGGCTACCGACTGTTGCAGGAGTATTTCGCCCTGCCCCAGCGCTATCTGTTCGTCGAGTTCGCCGAACTGGGCCGCGCGGTCAAACGCTGCGCCGGCCAGGAGCTGGAACTGATCGTGCTCTTCGAGCGCTTCGACCCGAGCCTGGAAAGCAGCGTCGGCGCCGCGCAGTTCGTGCCGTTCTGCACCCCGGCGATCAACCTGTTCCCACGCCGGGTAGACCGTATCCACCTGTCCGAGCGGGTCAACGAACACCATGTGATCGCCGACCGCACCCGGCCCATGGACTTCGAGATCCACTCGCTGACCGGCGTCACCGGCCACGGCACCGGGCCCGACCAGCCATTCCTGCCGTTCTACGCCGTGCGCGATCCATCCCGCTATGGCCGCGACCAGGCTTACTACACCCTGCGTCGTGAACCGCGGGTGCTGTCCAGCGAACAACGGCGCAAAGGCACCCGCTCGACCTACGTCGGCAGTGAAACCTTCATCAGCCTGGTGGACAACCGCCAGGCGCCCTACGGCCACGACCTGCGCCAGCTGGGCGTCAGCGCCCTGTGCACCAACCGCGACCTGCCGCTGTTCATGAACGTCGGCACCGGCAAGAGCGACTTCACCCTGGCCGACAGCGCGCCGGTCTCGGCAATCCGCTGCCTGGCCGGTCCCAGCCGGCCGCGCGCGAGCCATGCCCATGACAACCAGGCCTGGCGCCTGATCAGCCAGCTGTCGCTGAACTACCTGTCGCTGAGCGAAGCCGGCCAGGGTGCCGCCGCCCTGCGCGAATTGCTGCGCCTGTATGGCGAGAGCAACGACGCCGCCCTGCAATTGCAGATCGAGGGCCTGCGCGAAGTCAGCAGCAAACCCTGCACCCGGCGCCTGCCGATGCCCGGACCGATCGTCTTCGGGCGCGGTTTGGAGATCACCCTGGAATTCGATGAAAACGCGTTTCGCGGCACCGGGGTGTTTCTCCTCGGCGCGGTGTTCGAACGCTTCCTGGCACGCTACGTGTCGATCAACAGTTTTACCGAGACGGTGATCCGTACCACCGAACGCGGCGAGATCATGCGATGGAAAGCCAAGCCCGGACGCCGTCCGACCCTGTGAGCACGCTCACGGCGATGCAGGCCGAACCCTGGGAATACGATTTCTTCCAGGCATTGCGGCGTATCGAGTGCGAATCGCCGCACCTGCCGCGCTTCGGCCATTCCCAGCGCCTGGCCGATGACCCCTTGCGCCTCGGCCAGCAGCTCGACTGCGCCTTCGCCCCGGCCACCCTGGCATCCAT
Organism: Pseudomonas sp. QS1027; assembly: GCF_002814235.1. GTDB lineage: Bacteria > Pseudomonadota > Gammaproteobacteria > Pseudomonadales > Pseudomonadaceae > Aquipseudomonas. The sequence continues at coordinate 8,240 of NZ_PHSU01000007.1, forward strand.
GACACCGGCCAGCGAGACCACACCAGCGCGGCTGGAACAGTTCTTCTTCGGCCTCGGCGGCCCCAACGGCCCGTTGCCGCTGCACCTGACCGAATACATGCGCGAACGCCAGCGCAACAATGCCGACAGCACCAGCAAGCGCTTCCTCGATATCTTCCACCATCGCCTGCTGAGCCTGTTCTACCGGGCCTGGGCCGAGGCACGGCCGACCGTCAGCCACGACCGCCCGGACGACGACTACTGGTCCGCGCGCCTGGCCGCCCTGAGTGGCCGGGGCATGCCCAGCCTGCTGAAACAGGGACTGATCCCGGACACCGCCAAGCTGCATTTCAGCGGCCACCTCGCCGCCCAGACCCGCTATCCGGATGGCCTGCGCGCCATCCTGCAAGAGTATTTCGGGCTGCCGGTGCAGATCGAGGAATACGTCGGCCAATGGCTGCACCTGCCGGAGCGCAGTCGCGTCGGCGTCAGCGCACACCAGCTGGGCGTCGACTTCTGCCTGGGCCAGCATGTCTGGGACCGCCAGCACAAATTCCGCATTCGCGTCGGCCCGCTCAAGCTGGCCGACTACATGGGCCTGTTGCCCGACGGTGAACCCTTCCGCCACCTGGTGGCCTGGGTCGCCGAATACCTGGGGCACGAGCTGGATTGGGACCTGAACCTGGTCCTGGAACAGCCGCAAGTGCCCAAGCTGCAACTCAACGGCCAGTTCCGCCTGGGTTTCAACACCTGGCTCGGCCAACCCCAAGAAGACGCCAAGGACCTGATCCTGGCCCGGCACTACGCCGATCAGGCCACCTCGGCCCACCATTCAAGGAGCCCGGACCATGGGTGAAATCAGCCGCGCCGCGTTATTCGGCAAACTCAACAGCGTCGCCTACAAGGCCATCGAAGCCGCCACGGTATTCTGCAAACTGCGGGGCAATCCGTATGTGGAACTGAGCCACTGGCTGCACCAGCTGCTGCAATTGCAGGACTCGGACCTGCACCGCCTGATCCGCCAGTTCAATCTCGAACCGGCGCGCCTGGCCCGTGACCTGACCGACGCCCTGGACCGCCTGCCACGGGGCTCGACCTCGATCACCGACCTGTCGTCCCACGTCGAAGAAGCGGTGGAACGCGGCTGGGTCTACGGCAGCCTGATGTTCGGCGAAAGCCAGGTGCGCACTGGCTACCTGGTGCTCGGCATCCTCAAGACCCCGAGCCTGCGCCATGTCCTGCTGGGGCTGTCGTCGGAGTTCGACAAGATCAAGGTCGAGGCCTTGAGCGAACGTTTTGACGAATACGTCGGCGACTCCCCGGAAAATAACCTGGGCGCCAGCGACGGCTTCAGCGCCGGTGCGGTGCCAGGCGAAGCCAGCGGCGCCATGGCCCCCAGCGCCATGGGCAAGCAGGAAGCCCTCAAGCGTTTCACCGTCGACCTGACCGAGCAGGCCCGCAGCGGCAAGCTCGACCCTATCGTCGGCCGCGATGAAGAGATTCGCCAGTTGGTGGACATCCTGATGCGTCGGCGCCAGAACAACCCGATCCTTACCGGCGAGGCCGGCGTCGGCAAGACCGCCGTGGTCGAAGGCTTCGCCCTGCGCATCGTTGCCGGCGACGTGCCGCCGGCCTTGAAGGATGTCGAACTGCGCAGCCTCGACGTCGGCCTGCTGCAAGCCGGCGCGAGCATGAAGGGCGAATTCGAACAGCGCCTGCGCCAGGTCATCGAAGACGTCCAGGCCTCGCCCAAGCCGATCATCCTGTTTATCGACGAAGCCCACACCCTGGTCGGTGCCGGTGGCGCCGCCGGTACCGGTGACGCGGCCAACCTGCTGAAGCCGGCACTGGCTCGCGGCACCTTGCGTACCGTGGCCGCGACCACCTGGGCCGAGTACAAGAAGCACATCGAGAAAGACCCGGCCCTGACCCGCCGTTTCCAGGTGGTGCAGGTCGCCGAGCCGTCGGAAGACAAGGCCCTGCTGATGATGCGCGGCGTCGCCTCGACCATGGAGAAACACCATCAGGTGCAGATTCTCGACGAAGCGCTGGAAGCTTCGGTGAAGCTGTCGCACCGCTATATTCCGGCGCGCCAGTTGCCGGACAAATCCGTCAGCCTGCTGGACACCGCCTGCGCCCGGGTTGCCATCAGCCTGCATGCGGTGCCCGCCGAAGTGGATGACAGCCGTCGGCGTATCGAAGCGCTGGAAATCGAGTTGCAGATCATTGCCCGCGAACATGCCATCGGCGTCGATACCACCGCGCGCCGCAACAACAGCGAGAACCTGTTGGGTGCCGAACGCGAACGCCTGGCCGAGCTGGAAGTGCGCTGGGCCGATGAGAAAGCCCTGGTGGACGAATTGCTCGCCACTCGCGCCGAGCTGCGCGCAAGCGCCGGCGTGGTGGACAGCGATATCGAGCTGGGCCACGCGCTGCGGGAAAAACTGGTCGATCTGCAACAGCGCCTCAGTGCCCTGCAAGGTGAAAGCCCGCTGATCCTGCCGACCGTGGACTACCAGGCGGTGGCCTCGGTGGTGGCCGACTGGACCGGCATTCCGGTGGGCCGCATGGCCCGCAACGAACTGGAAACCGTGCTCAATCTCGACCAGCACCTGAAGAAACGCATCATCGGCCAGGACCACGCGCTGCGGATGATCGCCAAGCGCATCCAGACCTCCCGCGCCGGCCTCGACAACCCGAGCAAGCCGATCGGCGTGTTCATGCTCGCCGGCACCTCGGGCGTGGGCAAGACCGAAACCGCCCTGGCCCTGGCCGAAGCCATGTACGGCGGCGAGCAGAATGTCATCACCATCAATATGAGCGAGTTCCAGGAAGCCCATACCGTTTCGACGCTCAAGGGCGCTCCGCCGGGCTACGTCGGCTATGGCGAAGGTGGCGTGCTGACCGAAGCGGTACGGCGCAAGCCTTACAGCGTGGTGTTGCTGGACGAGGTGGAAAAAGCCCACCCGGACGTGCACGAGATCTTCTTCCAGGTGTTCGACAAGGGCGTGATGGAGGACGGCGAAGGCCGGGTGATCGACTTCAAGAACACCCTGATCCTGCTGACCACCAATGCCGGTACCGAACTGATTTCGCACCTGTGCAAGGACGCCGGCAACGTGCCGGACCCGGAGGAGATCGCCAAGGCCTTGCGCCAACCGCTGCTGGAGATTTTCCCGCCGGCGCTGCTGGGGCGATTGGTGACCATTCCTTACTACCCGCTGAGCGACACCATGCTCAAGGCGATCACCCGCTTGCAGTTGGGGCGGATCAAGAAGCGCGTGGAAAACACCCACAAGGTGGCCTTCGATTTCGACGACGGAGTGGTGGACCTGATCGTTTCGCGCTGCACCGAGACGGAGAGCGGCGGCAGGATGATCGACACCATCCTGACCAACAGCCTGCTGCCGGACATGAGCCGCGAATTCCTCACACGCATGCTCGAAGGCAAGGCGCTGGCGGGGGTGCGGATCAGTGAGCGGGATAACGAATTGCATTACCAGTTCAGCGACGCGGGCGCCTGATCCGACGTCTTCGCGGGCAAGCTCCGCTCCCACAGTGTCTGTGTCGTTCCCGTATTTTGTGTACGACAGAAGACCTGTGGGAGCGGAGCTTGCCCGCGAAGAGGCCCGCCCGAACACCACAATACCCAGAGATAACCCATGCTATTCACCCAAGCCACCCGCCTGGCCCAGATCAACAGCCCCCTCGGGCCGGATGTCCTGTTGCTCAAGGATTTCGGCGGCGGCGAGGAGCTGGGGCGGCTGTTCGACTACGAATTGCACCTGACCTCCAACGACGGCGCCCTGGACCTCAACCAGTTGCTCGGCAAGCCCATGAGCCTGTCGCTACAGGTCCAGGGCGGCCTGCGTTACTTCCACGGCATCGTCGCCCGTTGCAGCCAGAACGTCAGCCAGGGCCAGTTCGCCAGCTACTCGGTCACCCTGCGCCCCTGGCTCTGGCTGCTGACCCGCACCTCCGACTGCCGGATCTTCCAGCACCAGAGCATCCCGCAGATCATCAAGCAGGTGTTCCGCGACCTGGGTTTCTCCGACTTCGAAGACGCCCTCAGCCAGCCCTATCGCGAGTGGGAATACTGCGTCCAATACCGCGAAAGCAGCTTCGACTTCGTCAGCCGGCTGATGGAACAGGAAGGCATCTACTACTACTTCCGCCATGAAAAGGACCGCCACGTGCTGGTCCTCGCCGACGCCTACGGCGCCCACCACAGCGCCCCGGGCTACGAATCCCTGCCCTACTACCCGCCGGACGGCCAGCATCGCGAGCGCGATCACCTCAACGGTTGGCACCTGGCCCAGGAAGTCCAGCCCGGCTCCCTGGAACTCAACGACTATGACTTCCAGCGCCCCAGCGCACGGATCGACGTGCGCTCGGCCATGCCGCGCCCGCACACCGCCGGCGACTATCCGCTGTACGACTACCCCGGCACCTACGTGCAGAGCCAGGACGGCGAGCATTACGCACGCACCCGCATCGAAGCGATCCAGAGCCTGCATGAACGGGTCGAGCTCAACGGCAATGCCCGTGGTGTGGGTTCCGGGCACCTGTTCAGCCTCACCGGCTTCGGTCGCCAGGACCAGAACCGCGAATACCTGATCGTCGGCGCCCGTTACTACATCGCCCAGGAAAACCTGGAATCCGGCGCGACGGGGGCCGGCGCGCAGTTCGAAAGCAGCCTGAGCTGCATCGACGCGCAACAGAGCTTCCGCCCCCTGGCGAACACCGCGCGGCCCACCGTCAAAGGCCCGCAGACCGCCGTGGTGGTGGGCCCGGCCGGCGAGGAAATCTGGACCGACCAGTTCGGCCGGGTCAAGGTGCACTTCCACTGGGACCGCCACGACCAGTCCAACGAAAACAGCTCCTGCTGGATTCGCGTGTCCCAGGCCTGGGCCGGCAAGAACTGGGGCTCGATGCAGATTCCGCGGATCGGCCAGGAAGTCATTGTCAGTTTCCTCGAAGGCGACCCCGACCGGCCGATCATCACCGGCCGGGTCTACAACGCCGAACAGACGGTGCCCTACGACCTGCCCGCCAATGCCACCCAGAGCGGCATGAAAAGCCGTTCGAGCAAGGGCGGCACGCCGGCCAACTTCAACGAAATCCGCATGGAAGACAAGAAAGGCGCCGAGCAGCTGTATATCCATGCCGAGCGCAACCAGGACATCGTGGTCGAGGTCGACGAGAGCCATGCGGTGGGCCACGACCGCAACAAGAGCGTGGGGCGCGACGAGACGGTGACTATCGGCTCGGTGCGCCTGCGGGCGGTCAAGGACGACGACATCCTGGTGGTGGGCCGCAAGAAGACCGACAGCATCAGCCAGAGCTATGTCATCGAGGTCGGCGAAAACCTGCGCCTGGTCTGCGGTGAAAGCGTGCTGGAACTGAATGCCAGCGGCCAGATCAACCTGAGCGGCGTGCAGATCAGCTTCCATGCCTCGGGCGACGCCGAGTTCAACACCGGCGGCACCCTGCACCTGAACAACGGCGGCGGCCCCGGCGCCGCGCCCGAAGGCCAAGGCGTCAAAGGCAGCATCGACGCCAGCGTCAACGCGATGTTCCCCAAGCCCAAATAACGAGATTCGCGAGCCATGACCTACCGCCTCAATGAATTCCAGTTCGCCCTGCCCGAGAGCGAGCTGCTGGACGCCTCGATCAATATCCTCAAGTTCCCGGAGCTGGGGACTTCGCTGATCGTCAGCCGCAGCCAGCTGGCCGAAGGCGAGACCCTGCAAAGCAACTTCGACGCCCAGCTCAAGCGCCTGGAACAACAGGTCCAGGAACTGCGCTACCAGCCGGGCCAGGCCGTGCGCCTGGGGGCCGATCAGTCGGTGGACGGCATCGAGTTGCGTAGCCAGTTCAGCAAGGGTGCGGAGAAGGTCTTCCAGTACCAGCTCGCGCTGGTGTTGCCGGGCACCCGCAAGATGCTCGCCCTGAGCTACGTCAAGGCTGACAAGCTGGGGGACGCTGAAGCGGCGCATTGGGCGACGATCAAGCAGTCCTTGCAGTTCGACCGGGTGGTGTGACGGAAGCCGTGCATGTCTGACGCACTGTGGGCCGCCCGGCTGGGCGATGGACTGTCCCATACCTCGATGATGGCCGATATCCTCGGCGGCGTGCTGGAGGTGGCGGCCAACGTCGCCATCGGCGCGCTGGCGACAGCTGCGGTAGTTGCCGCGACCGGGATCACGGTGGCAACCGGCGGGCTTGGGGCCTGTGTGCTCGGCGCGGTGGTCGGGGTCATTGTCGGCGTGGCGATGAGCAAGACCGGTGCCGACAAGGGCCTGAGCAAGATGTGCGAGGACATCGGCAACGGCCTCTTTCCGCCCACGGTGCAGGCGACGATTCTCAGCGGTTCCACCGACACCCTGATCAACTCGATTCCAGCCGCCCGCGCCGCCGGTGCGGTGCCGTCCCATGTCGCTCCGGCGGGGACGCCCGAGAGCGAAGACGCCGCTCCCGCCGAGGGTGACAAGGCCGAGGAACCGGGCTTCCTCGATATGGCCAAGGGCTTTTTCTCGCAGATGTGGCGGCCCACGGTGGCGACTCCGGCCCCCGGCGCGGTGCCCAAGCCGCTGGACCTGGTGACCTGCATGAAGCATCCGCCGATGCCGCCGCAGTTTCTTGCCGAAGGTTCGGAAAAGGTCAGCATCAACGGGCAACCCGCCGTGCGCAGTGGCGATCGCAGCACCTGCGAGGCCACCGTGGTTTCGGCTGGGCTGATCTCGCCCAATGTCACCATCGGTGGCGGTTCGGTGGTGGTGCGCGAGATTCGCAGCGGCAAGACACCCGGCGTCGGATTGGCGATTACCGCGCTGATGATGCTCAAGGGCAGCAAAGGCAAGTTCCTCAGCAATCTGCCGTGCATGTTGCTGGCCGGGGTCAATTCCTTCGTTACCAGCCAGGCCATCGGTGCGCTGACCAACGCTATCGCGGGTTCGCCGAATCCGGTGCATGCCGCGACGGGCGCCAAGGTGCTGGGCAGCGAGGACGAGCTGGACTTTGTCCTGCCCGGCATCCTGCCCATCGACTGGCAGCGTTTCTACAACAGTCGTGATGAACGTCGCGACACATTGCTCGGTACAGGCTGGAGCCTGCCCTATGAAGTCGGCGTGCGTATCGAGGTGCATCCCGAAGGCGGCGAGCGGCTGATCTATACCGATGAACAGGCGCGACGTATCGATATGGGCTCGATCCCGTTGGGCGGCGCGGTGTTCAGTCCGGGGGATGGTCTGGCGGTGCGGCGCAACGGTAACGGGCAACTGCTGATCGAGAGCGATGATGGTTTGTATCGCCTGTTCGAACCGACCCTGACCGATCCTTCGACCTTGCGCCTGAGCCAGTTGGGTGACCGCAACGACAACCGAATCTATCTCGACTACGACGAGTCGGGGCGGCTGGTTCGGCTGCGCGATACCTTCGATCTTGTGCAGGTTGAATTGATCTACAGCGCCCAATGGCCCCGGCGTGTCGGTCAGGTCGAGCGCCTATACCCCGATCAACAGCGCGAAGTGCTGGTCAGCTACGACTACGACAGCAGCGGCGACCTGGCCGAAGTGCGTGACCCTCCAGGCCAAGTGCAACGGCGCTTTGCCTACGATAACGGGCGACGGATGGTCGAGCATCAGTTGCCCACCGGGCTGCGCTGTTTCTATCAGTGGGCGCAAGTCGAGAACCTTGAGTGGCGAGTGACTCGGCACTGGACCGATGACGGCGACGAGTATGTATTCGACTACGACCTGAGCAACGGCATCACCCGTGTTACTGACGGCTTGAAGCGTGGGAGTACCCGTCGCTGGAATCCGCAGCACCAGATCACCGAATACACCGACAACCTCGGCCACACCTGGCAATTCGAGTGGAACGACGAGCGCCAGCTGCTCGGCGCCACCGATCCCCAGGGCGGGCGGCATCAGTTCAGCTACGACGAAGCGGGCAATCTCAGCGCCAGCGTCGATCCGCTGGGGCGCAGCGAGTCGACCTTGTGGTTGGAGCACTGGTCGTTGCCGCTGGTGGAGACCGACGCGACGGGCAACAGTTGGCAATACCGCTATGACCCACGCGGCAACTGCACTCACGAAACCGATCCGCTGGGGCAAGTCACCCAATACCGTTTCGATGCCCAGGGCCAGGTGGTCGAGATCATCGACGCCACGGGTAAAAGCAAAACCTTGCAGTGGAACGACCTGGGGCAGTTGATTCGCCATGTGGACTGCTCGGGAACCCCGACCACCTTCAGTTACGATCGGCGTGGTCACCTGCAAACAGTCACCGATGCCCTCGGCGAACGCGTGACCTACCAGCACGATGCCCAGGGTCATCTGTTGCAGAGCCAGTTGCCGGATGGTCGTGTCGAACAGTACCTGCGCGACAGTAGCGGCCAACTTACCGGCTATGTCGATCCGGCCGGGCACAGCACGGGTTATCAATACGACCGGCGCGGCCAGGTGCGCCAACGCATCGACGCCCATGGCCGGCAGGTGCAGTTCAGCTATGACACCTATGGGCGTTTGCAGGCGCTGACCAACGAAAATGGCGAGAGTTATCGCTTTGCCTGGGATGCCGGCGACCGCCTGACCGAACAACGCGATCTCGACGGCAGCGCTCGCTGTTATGCCTATGACGTGCTGGATAACGCGATTCGTGTGGAATACGTTCCGGCACCGTTTGGCACTGGACTGGCGCTGGTACCGACGCAGCCTGTGGCGCCTATCGTTCATCAGTTGGAACGTGATGCGGTGGGTCGGCTGATCACCAAGCTCACCGACGATGGGCGTACCGAGTACGACTACAACCCGCTGGACCAACTCACCGCCATCACCTTTACCGACAACGACGCTAACGAACAAAAGCTTGGCTTCGCCTATGACGCCCTGGGCCAGTTGCTGGAAGAACAGAGCTCGGCGGGCAGCCTGCAGCATCACTACGATGAGTTGGGCAATCTGATCCAGACGCAGTTGCCGGATGGGCGTTGGCTGAATCGGCTGTATTACGGCAGCGGCCATCTGCACCAGATCAATCTGGACGGCCGGGTTATCAGCGATTTCGAGCGTGATCGCCTGCACCGCGAGGTGTTGCGCACTCAGGGCCAGCTCAGCACACGTAGTGAGTACGACCGGGTTGGACGCCTACGTTCACGCTTGCGTCGCCCTTCCAGTCAACCGTCGGCACTGCCGGCCCCCGCGCAGAAGCATTTCGACTACGACCCCAGCGACAATCTGATCGGCCGCCTTGACCGCCAGCCACGGGGCGACCAACGCCAGCTGCTGCATTACGACGCGACGGGCCGGATCATCGCCAGCCAGGACAGCGTGCAGGGCCAAAGCGAAACCTTCGCCTACGATGCCGCTGCAAACCTGTTGGACGGCCCATCAGCAAGCGCTGGGCTGGTGGTGCACAACAAGCTGCTGACCTATCAGGACAAGCGTTATCGCTACGATGGGTTTGGGCGGATGATCGAGAAGCGCAGCGGTAGTCATCGGGTGCAGCGCTTTGCTTATGACGCCGAACACCGGCTGATCGAGGTGCGCAACCAGGACGGTGCGCGGGAAACCGTTGTGCGCATGACCTACGATCCGCTGGGGCGGCGTACCGGCAAGACCGAGCACGACAACCACGGCTATCCGCTGGGCGAAACGCACTTTACCTGGGATGGCCTGCGCTTGTTGCAGGAACACCGCAATAGCCAGACCAGCCTGTATCTGTATGCCAACGACGGTTATGAACCGCTGGCCCGGGTCGATGGCAATGGCGCATTGCAGAAGGTCCGTTACTACCACAACGACCTCAATGGCCTGCCCGAGCAACTGACCGAAGCGGATGGCGCGACAGTGTGGCAAGCCCGGTATCGGGTCTGGGGCAACACCCTTGAGGAGATACGCGAGCCATATTACATCGAGGAACAGAACCTGCGATTCCAGGGTCAGTACCTGGACCGGGAGACGGGGCTGCACTACAACACGTTCCGGTTCTATGATCCGGATGTGGGGCGGTTTACGACGCCGGATCCGATTGGGCTCGCTGGCGGGATCAATTTATATGCCTATGCGCCGAACCCCACAGGCTATGCTGACCCCTTAGGTCTAAGCTGCGGCTCGCCAAAAGGCTTTGCCAGAAAAAATACGATCACCAAAAGATGGGTTGGAAAGCTGTCGGGGAAAAAACCTGCTGACGTCGATGGATATCTAACAGCCCGAGGCTGGACAAAAACCTACCCACAGGCAGGCCGCCCCGACGCCATTCAACACGTTCAATATTCCCGCACCACAAAATCCGGCGCCACCTATAAGCTCGACTACCATCCAGGCGGTAGCTCAACCCAACCTAATATCCATGGAAACGATTACTGGAAAGTGTATAAAGTCAATAAATCCGGAGAAGATGTCGTGTTCGGCAGGATTGGGCACGGTAACTTCCAGAATTACGACTTGATCAAAGATTCCCCAGTGTATGTGAATGGCAATTTAATGAATGGCGGACTTTAAAAGTGATCGATTTCACCGCAGACATAAAATCCATGTGCTCCATAGCAAACATCGCACTGGAAGAAAACATTTCCACCTATATTGACGAATTGTATGCAAGTCATAAAATCGAGATAAAAAAATACAATCTGCCGAACGGTGAAGTGAGATCAGCCTATGTAGTGGACGACATTGTTACAGTGGTTACCCTTCCTGATGGCAAAATATTCTCAATTGGTTGCAACCGTCATTATCAAGGACTCTACAAAGGAATACTTTCCACTGGCATGTCGTTTGCCCAAGTACAGAAGCTTACAAAACGCCAACGAATTTTCAATGGAGCCATTATTCTTGATGATGACTTTGGGGTTTCCTACACACTACCTTCCCCCTATGACGAGATAGCCGATAGCGTTGCTGATATACCTCAAGAGTTAATGCTTGAAGAGATATATGTCTCTGATTTTTCATCTTGGCTTGGGTGAGTCCGCAGAAGCAAAGGCCCTCGCATCAATGATGCGTTATCGTTGTAAAACGCATAGATACTTAAGCATGCTGAATGACAACAATGTTCATGTCTGGATCGGAAGCAACTTCGCTCCAGAAACTGAGTACACGGACTACTTCAAACTGGACTATTCCGTTGAAGGTGACTTTGACGATCCCAGCTATAAGCTCTGCGGGTTTTGTAAAGACATCGGTACGCTTTGGTATGACGAAGACTTCATAGGCATCATACCGCGCTGCGACAATGAAGTTTCGCTGGATGAAATTCTCGTCGAGGCCGCCGTTGATCAAGACGAACTACCTCTAGTAAAAAAGGGCTGTGAAGCGCTGGGCATTAAAAACGCCAATGCAATATTTTGGTATCAGGATGCAGATCTGCTTATCAAACAACCCATTAAAGACCACTACAACGGCCTGAAATACATCGGTTTATTCAAAGGCGACTGAATTGATTCACCATGCAATGCGCGGATCAGAAGGGAGCCGGATCTCCCCCTTTTACCGAGAGGCTGCCAGGAAGGCCTTTGAGGTAGCGATTCGGTCACCTTCAAGAGACTTTCATGTTCTACACCCTTGCATTCAAGAAAGACAAAAACTGTCCCACCTTCATCGATGGCGTCATTCATGAGTCGTTCAGCCCTGGCGCCTATGACGACTCGATGGACGCCGACTGGCACGACGCCGGCCCCGACGAAACACTCGCTCCCCTCCCGGAAAAGCTGGTGCTGATTACCAAGGAAAAGCGCTATGACTTTGATTTCTGCACAGCCTTTGAAGGGCATATTGTCAGTGAGCGTTTCCTGAAGGTCTTCCAAAACCTCAAGACCTCTCGATGGGAAGTCGCAGAACTGGAGATCGTCAATCATTCATCCTGGAAATACTTTGTGCTCCCTGTCTAATAAGACCATAAAAAATGCCGATTGCGATTGAAACCCATGAACGCGCATTTTTTGACTGACACGCAGCTCTATCAAGCTGATCTCAGGAGAAAGACCGGCCAAGACCTTTTTCACATGAGGACCACCTGCTTTCATGTCCTCAGCCTTATAGGGCGTATAACCCAACCCCGCTTTATTCCGTCCCTTGCCTCCACTCCTGTATACGCTGTCCCACGTATGCCTACCTAGTGTTGCCAGGAAATTCGAAAATTGACCAAGCTCATCTTTTGTCCAAGCGGAGAAACACTCCCAATCCTTTTGGAAATACTTTAAAACCACGTACGGATTTTTATTTAATGGTCCCTCACGCGCACCATCTTTCTTAAACGCGGGAAGGTCATATATTTTCCGTTCCAACGCAGTAGTAGCGGCAATTTCCTCTTTCTCAATCGTTCTTACTTCCTCATTAACTTTACTCTTTGGCAACTTGCTAGCCATCGATTTCCGCCGCATACTTCGTTTTGAAAAACTCGCAAATTTCAAATTTTGGCATAATGACTTCGCAACGCTCCTCTGGGCTCAAACCACCTCGAGCTTTAACCCATGGCGCATCTTTATGAGTCATGTCCTCAAGTGTTTTTGCAGGCAGGTCAGCGTAAGCCTCAAAAACCTGAATCAATATGTCTTCGGCCTCAGCGCAAACGGCTGGAATTTTTTCATCTTCGGGAGCCGGCAGCGGGCTCCACCCATACTTCTTAAGCTCCTGAAACACCTCAGGAACAACTGGCCCATGAGCCCAAGCCTGAATCTGTTCAGGGAAAAGCTCTTTACCAATCAGCGTCTGAGTCCAGGCTTCCGCATAATAAAGTAGCTTCTGAACTTTCAAATGCGTAATAAGATCGCCTGACTCAGCACACTTCGCTATAAACCAATTCGCTATATCCAGAGCTTTATGAAACGCCATAATCACCCCCTCCTATTTATTGCTGCATATTCTCACCCACCCCATAATGAGTCAATCCACCGAATTTCATGAGAGTCTTTTCTATTTTTTGCTCTACATTCCCAGAGCGCTTATCCTACAAACCTCAGAGCTATTTCCTCAATGGATCACAAATAACCGCTACGCCACACTGGACAGGCGCTGGATCGTGATAACTCACGTCACAGCAATGAGTACCGCTCGCTATGCAAATCTCATCACATACTCACTTTGCGAATAAAGAAATAGGAGTCTGCGGTACAGACTTACCAATCCGACACCATGCTCGCCCCATCCGCCGCCAACAGATGAAACATCCCACAAAAAATCCTCGTATTTCCCACGCACCTCAGCGCATGAAGGATATCGCCTGCACCACCAGTGATAAGCTACCGTTTGTTTGTCGCTGAAAATTCAGCGATACGGGGTTCGCAGCCCGGTTGTGAATAGGCACACAGCGTCGCAAAAGCGGCTGTTTAAGGAGCCTAACAATGACAAATAACATTACCCCCAATCTGCCTCTCACTCGCCAAGCACCTAGCACGGTCGAAAAAGCGGTATACCTGCGTAAAATCTCTGACGTCCCTTCCAGCGAGGCTGAGTCGGGTCCGGCAAATACGCCAGGATTACTCAGTGCCCTCGCCGTCACTTCCTCCAAACCCGTCATCCCTGAAGATCCCTGCAAGCCCACGCTGTTTTCCATCCAACCAGGCATCAACGCCCAGGATGCGCTGACCTACGTGTCGCGACTGCTCGAAACGGCTGAACTCAATGGCGACGAAATCAGCCTGCATACCAACCCCGTCGAACGGGCGCTGTTCTGGGGCATGCTGCATTCGGTGGAAGTCGCTCGGGCGGTGGTGGATGCGTTGCTGGAAGGTTCGTCCTCACCTAATCCTGCATCGCCTTCATAAATTTCCCAGGCGGTAAGCAGAGCCTTATCCGCACCCTCTGAAAATCCCGGTAACGATCAGCCTGTCGTTTTTCGGCGCGTTATCGGGATAACGCATCGCTCAAACTAAACAACACCCTGCATAAAAAATTCAGCAGGGACCTTAAAAAAATCGGAAAACTTTTTTACCTGTGCAACGGTCATCTTTCTTTTATCGTTCAAAATCTCAGAAATCGCACTTTGAGTTGCAATGGCAGAAAGATCCTTTTGCTTAATCCCTCTTTCATCCATCAGAAATGCCAATGCTTGCGACTGAGAAGAATAAGGGATCAGAACCGTTTCGTTCTCATATTCATACACACGATCAGCCACCAACTCCGCAAAGCGCGCAGCCGCATGATCCTCACTGTCCGCATGTGAGTAAAGCTCATCAATCAACGCCATTCGATCTTTAAGATCGCTGTCATCCTTGATTTTCTCACGGCATGCGGATAGCAACCGAGCCAAGGTCGCTACTTGATCGTTCAGACCTTCAAGCATGGGGGAAATATTGGCTATGAAAATATCAAAGTCTGTTGGACCGACCTTATTACGTTTCATTTCGTCACCTGCTATTGCATTTTGCAAGACTGTAGAAACCCGTCCTGAATCTTGTTTACTTAACTTCACTCTGCCACCACTTGTCATAGCTGGCATGCGGCAAAATATCTTTTATGAAAATGCTGCCATTTTTCGTATTAATCCAAGAAATAATTCGACACTCATTCTTCTTGATATCAAAGATATAGATATCCAAGGGGCCCTTTTTACTGCTGACCTTGAGCTTGGAATGAGGAATTCGGTCGACATTCCACCCTGATACAGTTGCCCAGACCTCTCGAAATTGCTCAAAGGACTCGTAGCGCAAGCCTGGCCGATCAAATGTCGTGAGCCAAAGACTCAAAGGGACTCGCCACTGGCTGTAAGTGTTCATCGCTTGTGTCACCGCTGCTTTTGCTATCACTCGCATGGTTGTTGACCTTCAGCATAGGCGAAAATATCTCAAATCCAGATATTTGTCAAAGTTCAAGCCCTCATCCTAAGTGATCGAAACCCCGTGCGGCCCCAACGGAAAAACAATGAAACGCTCTGGTGCAGAGTGCTACTACCAGACCAGTCGTCGCTCACCCGCCCCGTCAAAAGCACCATCCCCAGCGTGGTCTATCCTTGAGTCGTCACTAGAGCCGGACCTCGACACAGGAGACAGCGAATGGATGCACGAGAAAGAGCGTTGATGCGGGCCAGCGTGGCCTTGGGGTTGCTGATCAGCACCCTGAAGAAGCACGATCTGGAAGCCCCCCTTTCCCTGGACGATCCACATTTCAAGGAGCTGATCACTCACCTGCGGGACAACTTGCTGGAGGCGCAGGCAGACGAGAGCGTTTCCAGTGTCATGGTCTCGATCAACAAGGCCTTCACCGATGGCGTGCGGCTCAATGCCCGTAGCGTGGGGAGCTTGTTGACGGCGCTGAAGAAGGTCGATGGGCTGCTTATCGAGGCCGGCGAGAGGCACGCTCCGTTGCCGCTGCTTCAGGTGAACGCGGGCTGAAATAAATACAGCCCCCCTGTAGCGGCCGGCTTGCTGGCGATGGCGGTCGGACAGACGATGCAAGGCTTGCTGGCCTCTTCGCGGGCAAGCCCTGCTCCTACAAGAGGCGCGGTGTTCTTGGAGGCCTGCGCCCGCTATTTGCTCGACAACTGTGATCCACCCCCACAATCGCAGTAGGAATAATTTCCCGCCAACATCAGATCATTCATACTCAGCCCCGCTCTTGACCTGATGATGGACCACTTGTCTTGCTGACCTTCCATGTCTGACCCGCTCTGGGCTGCCCGCCTGGGTGACGCGTTGTCCCATACCTCGATGATGGCCGATATTCTTGGCGGTGTACTCGAGGTCGCGGCCAACGTCGCCATCGGCGCACTGGCCACCGCCGCCGTGGTTGCCGCCACCGGGATCACCGTCGCTACCGGCGGCCTCGGGGCCTGTGTGCTGGGCGCTGTGGTCGGGGTGATCGTCGGCGTGGCGATGAGCAAGACCGGCGCCGACAAGGGCCTGAGCAAGATGTGCGAGGGCATAGGCAACAGCCTCTTTCCGCCCACGGTGCAGGCCACCATCCTCACCGGTTCCACCGACACCCTGATCAACTCGATTCCCGCCGCCCGCGCGGCCGGCGCGGTGCCGTCCCATGTCGAAGCGGCCGGTACGCCAGACAGTGAGGAACCCGCCCCGGAAGCCAGCTACCTGGATATCGCCAAGGGCTTCTTTGCCCAGATGTGGCGACCCACGGTAGCAACGCCCGCCCCCGGTGCCGTGCCCAAGCCGCTGGACCTGGTGACCTGCATGAAGCATCCGCCGATGCCGCCGCAGTTTCTCGCTGAAGGGTCGGAAAAGGTCAGCATCAACGGCCAGCCCGCCGTGCGCAGTGGTGACCGCAGCACCTGTGACGCCACCGTCGTTTCGTCAGGGCTGATCTCACCCAACGTCACCATCGGCGGCGGCTCGGTGGTGGTACGCGAAATCCGTAGTGGCAAGACTCCGGGCGTCGGCCTGGCAATCACCGCGCTGATGATGCTCAAGGGCAGCAAGGGCAAATTTCTCAGTAACCTGCCGTGCATGCTGCTGGCCGGGGTCAATTCCTTCGTCACCAGCCAGGCCATCGGCGCGCTGACCAATGCCATCGTCGGGTCGCCCAATCCGGTGCACGCAGCCACCGGCGCCAAGGTACTCGGCGGCCAGGACGAGCTGGACTTTGTCCTGCCCGGTCTCCTGCCCATCGGCTGGCAACGCTTCTACAACAGCCGCGACGAGCGTCGCAACGGTCTGTTCGGTGCCGGTTGGAGCGTGCCCTATGAAGTCAGCGTACGGATCGAACCGCACCCCGAAGGCGGCGAACGGCTGATCTACACCGACGAACAGGCCCGGCGTATCGACATGGGCTCGATAGCCCTGGGCAGCGCGGTATTCAGTGCCGGAGAAGGTTTGAGCGTCCGCCGGCATGGCAATGGTCAGTTATTGATCGAAAGCGACGACGGCCTTTATCGCCTCTTCGAAGCCCTGCCCGGCGAGCCCACTCACTTGCGCCTGACGCAACTGGGCGACCGCAACGACAACCGGATCTATCTCGACTATGACGTCTCCGGTCGGCTGGTGCGCCTGCGCGACACCTTCGATCTCGTACAGGTCCAACTGATCTATAGCGACATATGGCCGAACCGGGTCAGCCATATCGAGCGCCTCCATCCGGATCGCCCGAACGAGCTGCTGGTCAGCTACACCTACGACTCGAGCGGTGACCTGGCGCAAGTACTGGACGCCACCGGCCATGCACAACGACGCTTCGCCTACGACGACGGTCAGCGACTGGTAGAGCATCAACTGTCCGTCGGCCTGCGTTGCTTCTATCAGTGGGCACAGGTCGACGGTCGCGAATGGCGGGTGGTGCGGCACTGGACCGACGAAGGCGATGAATATGCCTTCGACTACGACCTGGATGCCGGGACCACCCGCATCACCGACAACCTCAAGCGCACCAGCACCCGCAACTGGAACCCGCAACACCAGATCACCGAATACACCGACAACCTCGGCCAGACCTGGCAGTTCCAGTGGAACGACGAACGCCAGTTGCTCGGCGCCACCGATCCCCAGGGCGGCCAGTACCAGTTCAGCTACGACGAGTCTGGCAACCTCAGCGCCACCGCAGACCCGCTGGGCCGTAGCGAGTCGACCCTGTGGCTGGACCACTGGGCCTTGCCACTGGTGGAAACCGACGCGGCCGGCAACAGCTGGCAATTCCGCTACGACAGCCGCGGCAACTGCATCCAGGAAACCAATCCGCTGGGGCACGTCACCCGGTATCGCGTCGATGCCCAGGGCCAGACCGTCGAGATCATCGACGCCAGCGGCAAAAGCAAGACACTACGCTGGAGTCCCCTCGGCCAACTGCTCGAACATATCGACTGCTCCGGCTACCCGACACGCCTGGGTTACGACGAGCGCGGCCTGTTGCGCACGATCACCGATGCCCTGGGCGAACGTACCCAGTACGACTACGACCCCCAGGGCCGGCTGCTGAACAGCCACTTGCCCGACGGTCGCACGCACCAATACCAACGCAATGCCGACGGCCAGTTGATCGGCTACACCGACCCGGCCGGACAGACCGTCGCCTACCACTACGACCGTCGCGGTCAGGTACGCCAGCGCATCGATGCCAGCGGTCGGCAGGTGCAGTTCAGCTACGACGCCTATGGACGCTTGCAGGCACTGACCAATGAGAATGGCGAAAGCTATCGCTTCGCCTGGGATGCCGGCGACCGCCTGGTGGAACAGCAGGACCTGGACGGCAGCGCTCGCCGTTACACCTACAACGCCCGGAACGACGTCACTCGCGTCGACGCTCTGCCCGCACCTTACGGCAGCGGTCTGGCGGCGGTCCCCGCAACACCGGTCACACCGATTGTCCATCACCTTGAGCGCGATGCCGTCGGGCGCCTGACAGCGAAGATCACCGACGACGGCCGCACCGAATACGGCTACGACGCGCTGGACCAACTGACAGCGGTCACTTTTACCGACAACGACGGCAATGCACAGACACTGGGTTTCGCCTACGACGCCCTTGGTCAGTTACTGGAAGAGCAAGGCGCGGCGGGCAGCCTCCAGCATCACTACGACGAACTGGGAAATCTGATCCAGACACAGTTGCCGGATGGCCGCTGGCTCAATCGGCTGTATTACGGCAGCGGCCACCTGCACCAGATCAATCTGGACGGCCGGGTCGTCAGCGACTTCGAGCGCGACCGCCTGCACCGCGAGGTGCTGCGCACCCAAGGGCAACTCGGCACCCGTAGCGAATACGACCGCGCCGGACGCCTGCGTTCGCGCCTGCGTCGCCCGGTCGGCCAACCCTCGGCGCTGCCCGCGCCGACGCAACAACATTTCGACTACGACCCCGCCGATCACCTGGTCGGCCGCCTCGACCAGCAGCCGGGCAGCCCCCATCGACAGTTGATGCACCACGATGCCAGCGGTCGTATCGTCGCCAGCCAGGACAGCGTCCAGGGCCAGAACGAGACCTTCGCCTACGACGCCGCCGCCAACCTGCTGGACGGCCCCCAGGGTGGCCGGGTGCTGCACAACAAGCTGCTGACCTACCAGGACAAGCGCTACCGTTACGACGCCTTCGGCCGGATGATCGAGAAGCGCAGCGGCAGTCATCGGGTCCAGCGTTTTGCCTACGATGCCGAACACCGTCTGATCGAAGTGCGCAACCAGGACGGCGCGCGGGAAACGGTCGTGCGCATGAGCTACGACCCGCTGGGCCGGCGCATCGCCAAGGGCGAGCACGACAGCCACGGCTATCCCCTGGGCGAAACCCGTTTCACCTGGGACGGTTTGCGCCTGCTGCAGGAGCACCGACACAGCCTGAGCAGCCTGTACCTCTACGCCGACGACGGTCACGAGCCGCTGGCCCGGGTCGACGGCAGCGGCGCGTTGCAGAAAATCCGCTATTACCACAACGACCAGAGCGGCTTGCCGGAACAACTGACGGAAAGCGACGGCCATGTGGTCTGGCGGGCCCGCTACCGGATCTGGGGCAATACCGTCAGCGAAACCCGCGAGCCCTATTACCTGGAAGAGCAGAACCTGCGTTTCCAGGGGCAATACCTGGACCGGGAAACCGGGCTGCACTACAACACTTTCCGCTTCTATGACCCGGATATCGGCCGCTTTACCACCCCCGACCCAATCGGCCTGGCCGGTGGCATCAACCTGTACGCCTATGCGCCGAACCCACTGACCTGGGCCGATCCGCTGGGACTGAGCAAATGCAGTGGTGGGGCCGCCAAGGGACCGCCGGGGCCGACACTGCCGAAGAACATCGCCGAGACCTTCACCGGTGGCACGTACAAAAACCGCAAACTCGCCAACAACGAGACGTACTACAAGTACCATGGCGTCGATAACCGGACCGGGCGCAAATTCGCCTGGCTCACCAACCAGAAATACACATCGGAAGACCAACTGCGCGCCGACCTCGCGATCCGTCATGACTGGGGCGTCAAGATCACCCGGGTCTCGGAATTCAACGTGCCCAAGGGCACCTGGATCAGCGAAGGGCCGGCGGCGCCGCAAGGTGCCGGCTACCCGGGTGGTGGCTATCAGGGCGTGGTCTCGAACCTGCCCCGCGCGTGGGTCGTCAATACCTTAGGAGTCCCCTGGTAATGCCGTTGAACGCTTTATTGACCGCCTTGGACACACTGATCGCGCAGTTGCAGAAGAGCCGCAACGAGTCCGCGCCGTTTTTCATCGACAAGGCCGCTGAACTCAGAGCCGCCGGAGACATTCGCGAAGCCCTGGAAAGGCTCTCGACCTGCCGGGCCATGGCGCAATACGGCAATTTCTCCTACATCGAGGAGAGCCAGTTGGAAGTAGTGGTCGATGCCGCCGCCGCTTGCCTGGCAGCCCTGCCGAAACCCTGAATCGCGGGCATGAAAAATGGGCACCCGATCCAATCGGCGTGCCCATTTTTTCTACAGCACTCCCGTTGCTCCGAGAGTCGTGTACCTGATGCTTACGGGTTGACGCTGTCTTTGAGAAACTTGCCCGGTTTGAACGCGACGGTATTGCTGGCCTTGATTTTCACCGGCTCGCCCGTTTGCGGGTTCTTGCCGGTACGGGCACCGCGATGACGCTGCAGAAAGGTGCCGAAACCTACCAGGGTGACGCTGTCTTTGCGGTGCAGCGCGCCGGTGATTTCTTCGAGGACGGCGTTGAGCACGCGGCTGGCCTGTTCTTTCGTGAGGTCCGCTTTTTCAGCAATTGCAGCGGCGAGTTCTGGTTTACGCATAATGAAGCCTCTTTGACGGTTTTTTGTTGTTATGTCCGTGCTGTTCTTCCGGAACAGCGCCCAAGGCGCCGCAGGCTCTACTCTGCGGCAGACGGGAGTGAGGATGGCACGAGGCAAGGCACCGCGCCAGTCTCGTTACGACCTTTGTAGAGGCAAAAACAGGGTGTTTACGACAGAAGGACCGGTATTTACGCCAGCAGCGGCGGAAGTTCCTTGTTCAGGGCCAGTTTTTCCATCACCGCCGCACCGGTCAGGGCATAACCCAGCAGCCGACCGCCGGTGTCGCGGCACAAGGCCTTGATGTCGGCGCCCTGCCCTTCGACCGCCCAGACGCCTTCACTACCCCGGGGCGGCGGCGACACCACCAGCGGGCACACCGGCGTCTTCACGGTGATCGGCATCGCGCCGTAGCTCACCGCCGTGGCGTTGCCGGCCAGGGTCTGGGCCAGCGCCCGGGCACAGCTCATCAGCGGCATGACGTACAGCAGGTTCAAGCCATCGACCTCGGCGCAGTCGCCCAGGGCATAGATATTGGCGTGGGAGGTTTTCAGGTGACGGTCGACCACCACCCCACGATTGACCTGCAAGCCGGCCGCCGCCGCCAGGTCGATGCGCGGGCGCAGGCCGATGGCCGAGACCACCACGTCGCAGACCACGGTGGCGCCGTCTGACAGGTGCGCCTCCAGATGATCGCCGCTGCGTTGCAGGCGGGTCAGCACCGGGCCCAGGTGGAAGCGCGCACCGAGGCTTTCCAGGCCGGCTTGCACAGCAGCGGCCGCCGCCGGGTGCAGCAGCGTCGGCATGACCTGCTCGCACGGCGCGACCAGTTCCACCTGGTAACCGCCGAGGATCAGGTCATTGGCGAACTCACAGCCGATCAGCCCGGCGCCCAGCAGCAGCACGCGCTGCTTACCCGCTGCCGCCGCGCGGAAGCGCGCGTAGTCTTCCAGGTCGTTGATCGGGAAAATCGCCTCGGGGGCATCGCCTTCCACCGGCACCCGCACGGTTTCCGCGCCCCAGGCCAGGATCAGGTCACGGTAGCTCACCGCTTCCTCGCCGATCCACAGGCGCTTGTGGCCCGGGTCGATGCCGCTGATACGGGTGTGGGTGCGGATCTCGGCCTTGAGTTGCTCGGCCATGGCGCCGGGCTCGGCCATGCTCAGGCCGTCGGCGTCCTTGTTCTTGCCGAAGCCGGTGGAGAGCATGGGCTTTGAGTAGGAACGCCCGTCATCGGCGGTGATCAGCAGCAGTGGGGTTTCGCTGTCGAGCTTGCGAAACTCCCGGGCCAGGTTGTAACCGGCAAGCCCGGTACCGACGATCACGACAGGTGCGCTCATTCCTTTCTCCAAATCCATAGATTGTGTTTAAAAATTGATCAATCAGCCGATTTCGATCATTTCGAAATCTGTTTTGCCGACGCCACAGTCCGGGCACAGCCAGTCGCCGGGGACATCTTCCCAGCGGGTCCCGGGGAGGATGCCATCATCCGGCCAACCGTCTTTTTCGTCGTAGATCAGCCCGCAGACCACACATTGCCACTTCTTCATCTCGTTACTTCCTCGGTTCCCAGGCGTTTGACGGCACGGACAGTCGATAGGTGCAGCGTTGCCGTCCGGCTCAGGGCGTTTTGTACTGATCGAAGCCCGCCGATGCAAGCACGATCGACAGTGCTGATAAACCGGGCGCTCTAAACGGCCGGACCGCCTGTGATAAGCTCGGCGCCTCACTGGCTGCCAATCAACTGCCCATCGTGCCGCACAAAGCCCCCGTTCCAGCGTCTCCCGCCTGGCTCACGCAGAGCCGGCTGACCACCCCGCCAGACGCACACACCCTCGACTGGTTATTTGACGAAGGGTCTCTTACCCGTCGCCTTACCGCACTTTCCGATAATGCTTTCAGTGTCACGCCACTGTTCGAAGGCTGGCAACCGCTGCGCGACGACGAGTGCGCCGCACTGGAGTTGCCCGGTGAAAGCCTGGGTTGGGTGCGCGAGGTGTATTTGCGCGGTCACGGCCAGCCCTGGGTGTTCGCCCGCAGCGTCGCGGCGCAGAGTGCCTTGCGCGAAGGCGGCCTGAATATGGATGAATTGGGCAGCCGTTCACTGGGTGAACTGCTGTTCTGCGATCAGGCGTTCGAGCGCCAGGCCATCGAGGTCTGCCATTACCCGGCGCCCTGGCTGCCACTGGAGCACCGCGCCGATAACCTCTGGGGCCGCCGTTCACGCTTCAATCGCGGGCCGCTGAGCCTGCTGGTGGCGGAGACTTTCCTGCCGAGCCTGTGGCAAGCCGTCAGTGCCTGTAGGGAGAACTGCTGATGTACCTGAACCTGCTCAAATCCCTGAATCGCTTGCACCCACGGGCCTGGGACTTTATCCAGCTGACCCGCATGGACAAGCCCATCGGCATTTACCTGCTGTTGTGGCCGACCCTGAGTGCCCTGTGGATCGCGGCCAAGGGTGTACCGTCGCTGGGCAACCTGCTGATCTTCACCCTCGGCGTGGTCCTGACCCGCGCCGGCGGCTGCGCCATCAATGACTTCGCCGACCGCAAGGTCGACGGCCACGTCAAACGTACCGAACAACGGCCCCTGGCGGCCGGGCGGATCAGCGGCAAGGAAGCCCTGGCGGTGTTCGCGCTGCTGATGGGGATCAGTTTCCTGCTGGTGCTGTGCACCAACGCGACCACGGTGTGGCTATCGTTCGGTGCCCTGGCGGTAGCGGCCTGCTATCCGTTCATGAAGCGCTACACCTATTACCCGCAGGTGGTGCTGGGCGCGGCGTATTCCTGGGGCATCCTGATGGCCTTCACCGCCGAGACCGGCAGCCTGCCCGCCGCGGCCTGGTTGCTGTATATCGCCAACCTGCTGTGGACGGTGGCGTTCGACACCTACTACGCCATGACCGACCGTGAGGACGACCTGAAGATCGGCGTGAAATCCACCGCCATTCTGTTCGGCGAGGCCGATCGGGTGATTATCCTGACCTTGCAGGGCCTGATGCTCGGCTGCCTGCTGCTGGCCGGAGCGCGGTTCGAGTTGGGGGGCTGGTTCCATGTCGGGCTTTTGGCCGCGGCGCTGTGTTTTGTCTGGGAATCCTGGGTCACTCGGGGCAAGGACCCGCAGCTCTGCTTCAAGATGTTCCTGCACAACCACTGGGCGGGGTTGGCGATTTTCCTGGGAGTGGTGCTGGACTACGCGACGCGCTGATCAACCCTGCTCGCCAGCCAGGCACCCGTTCCAGAGGACACAACGGAACCTGTAGGAGCCTGGCTTGCCAGCGAAGCTTTTAGCGGTCTCAAGGGCCTCTTCGCGGGCAAGCCCTGCTCCTACAAGGTATTGCGGTGAATCAGTGCTTGGCCACGTGCCACATGCCGCCTTTGCCATCACCCATCATATCTCCAGGCTTGGCGTCCATCTTGAAGGTGTACATCGGCTTGCCGTCATGCGCCCACTGCATCATGCCGTCGTCGCGCTTGATCACCGTCCACTTGCCCTCCGGCTTGGCATCCGCCGGAGCCATCATCGGCGGCCAGTTCTCGGCGCACTTGTCGGCGCACATGGATTTACCACCCTTGTCCTTATCAAAGGTGTACAACGTCATGCCTTTGCTATCGACCATCATGCCGTCTTTCATCATGGCTGGCTCAGCCGCGAAAGCCAGGACCGGCAGCGTTAGCGCCGCCGTTACCATCAAGGCTTTCAACGAAAACGAAGAGTAAGTCATAAGAACCTTCCTTTTGTGGTTGTAGGTTTCGAACCCCCAGCGTAGCCCATGAATGTGACCATTGCGGCGTGCAGAAAAAAGCTGTCACATGTCTGCAATAATTTCGTTATCTAATGCGGCGCAAGACAGTTAAATGACAAGAGGGTGAAGGGATATGGTTGGCAGGAGCATTCTGATCGTCGACGACGAAGCGCCCATCCGCGAGATGATCGCCGTGGCGTTGGAAATGGCCGGCTATGACTGCCTGGAAGCCGAAAACTCCCAGCAGGCCCACGCGATCATCGTCGATCGCAAACCCGACCTGATCCTGCTTGACTGGATGCTCCCCGGCACCTCGGGCATCGAGCTGGCCCGGCGCCTCAAGCGCGACGAGCTGACCGGCGACATCCCGATCATCATGCTCACCGCCAAGGGCGAAGAGGACAACAAGATCCAGGGTCTTGAAGTCGGCGCCGATGACTACATCACCAAGCCGTTCTCCCCACGGGAACTGGTGGCCCGCCTCAAGGCCGTGCTGCGCCGTGCCGGTCCGACCGACGGCGAAGCCCCCATCGAAGTCGGCGGCCTGCTGCTCGATCCCATCAGCCACCGGGTGACCATCGACGGCAAACCGGCGGAAATGGGGCCTACCGAATACCGCCTGTTGCAGTTCTTCATGACCCACCAGGAGCGCGCCTACACCCGTGGCCAGTTGCTGGACCAGGTCTGGGGCGGCAATGTCTATGTCGAGGAGCGCACCGTCGACGTGCATATCCGCCGCCTGCGCAAAGCCCTGGGCGATGCCTACGAGAATCTGGTACAAACCGTGCGCGGCACCGGCTATCGTTTCTCGACCAAGGGTTGAGAACAGCTGCAAACAACCCGCAATACATCGGTAACCGAGCCGCTTCACACTGGCAGCGTTGAAGCGTGTCGCTCGAATGGCTTCGCCTCCAAGGACGCATGTTGAAGTGAATCAAAACTGGCATGGCACCCTGATCCGCCATCTGTTGTTGCTGGTGACCGGCTGCCTGGCGGCTGGCCTGGCCAGCGGCTATTACGGTTGGAGCCTGGCCGTGGGCCTTGGGCTTTACCTGGGCTGGACCCTCAAGCAACTGCTGCGCCTGCATCAATGGCTGCGCCAGCACAAACCCGAAGAGTCACCGCCGGACGGCTACGGCCTGTGGGGCGATGTATTCGACAGCATCTATCACCTGCAACGCCGCGACCAGCGCGTGCGCGGGCGCCTGCAAGCGGTGATCGACCGTGTCCAGGAGTCCACCGCCGCCCTCAAGGACGCGGTGATCATGCTCGACAGCGACGGCAACCTGGAATGGTGGAACCGCGCGGCGGAAACCCTGCTGGGCCTCAAGACTCCCCAGGACAGCGGCCAGCCGGTGACCAACCTGGTGCGCCATCCGCGCTTCAAGGAATACTTCGAGCAGGAAAGTTACGCCGAGCCGCTGGAAATCCCCTCGCCGACCAATGACCGGCTGCGTATCCAGCTCTATATCACCCGCTACGGCAACAACGAGCACCTGATGCTGGTGCGCGACGTGACCCGCATCCATCAGCTGGAACAGATGCGCAAGGACTTCGTCGCCAACGTCTCCCATGAGCTGCGCACGCCGCTGACGGTGATCTCCGGCTACCTGGAAACCCTGCTCGACAACGTCGAAGAGGTGAACCCGCGCTGGGTCCGCGCCCTGCAGCAGATGCAGCAGCAAGGCAGCCGCATGCAGACCCTGCTCAACGACCTGCTGCTGCTGGCCAAGCTGGAAGCCACCGACTACCCGTCGGACAACCAGCCGGTACGCATCGACACGCTGTTGCAGTCGATCAAGAACGACGCCCAGGCCCTGTCCGGGCAACGCAACCAGACCATCACCCTGGAAGCCGACGGCGCCATCCGCCTCAAGGGCAGCGAGGCGGAATTGCGCAGCGCCTTCTCCAACCTGGTGTTCAATGCCGTCAAATACACCCCGGCCGAAGGCAATATCCGCATTCGCTGGTGGGGCGACGAGCACGGCGCGCACCTGAGCGTGCAGGACTCGGGCATCGGCATCGACAACAAGCACCTGCCGCGCCTCACCGAACGCTTCTACCGGGTCGACTCCAGCCGCAACTCCAACACCGGTGGCACCGGCCTGGGCCTGGCGATCGTCAAACACGTGTTGTTACGACATCGCGCGCGCCTGGAAATCAGCAGCGTATTGGGCCATGGCAGCACCTTCACCTGCCATTTCGCCCCGGTCCAGGTGACACGCAACAGCACCCACAACCTGCCCGCCTGAGGCCTTGCCGGGACACCGGCCAGGCCAGGCCACTAGGCAACGGGCGCATCTGCCGCTACATTGGATGACTTGTGCCTGCCTTTCAGGCCTCAGCCCACCTACTTCAAATTGAAATACGGAACCCGTAAAACCCCATCATGGACCCTTCCCCTAGTAGCTTGACCCTCGCTTCGCTCTTCGCCGACTTCGGCATGATTCTTTTCGCTCTGATCCTGGTATTGCTCAACGGTTTCTTCGTTGCGGCGGAATTCGCCATGGTCAAGCTGCGCTCGACCCGGGTCGAGGCCATCGCCCACAAGAACGGCTGGCGCGGACAGATCCTGCGCACGGTGCACAGCCAGTTGGACGCCTACCTGTCCGCCTGCCAGCTGGGTATCACCTTGGCCTCCCTGGGCCTCGGTTGGGTCGGCGAGCCGGCCTTCGCCCACTTGATGGAGCCGTTGCTGAGCGTCCTCGGGGTGAACTCCGCCGAAGTGGTCAGGGGCGTGTCGTTCTTTACCGCCTTCTTCATCATTTCCTACCTGCACATCGTGGTCGGGGAGCTGGCGCCCAAATCCTGGGCGATCCGCAAGCCCGAGTTGCTGTCGCTGTGGACGGCGGTGCCGCTGTACCTGTTCTACTGGGCGATGTACCCGGCCATCTACCTGCTCAACGCCAGCGCCAACGCCATCCTGCGGATCGCCGGCCAGGGCGAGCCCGGCCCCCATCACGAGCACCATTACAGCCGTGAAGAACTCAAGCTGATCCTGCACTCCAGCCGTGGCCAGGACCCCAGCGACCAGGGCATGCGCGTACTGGCGTCGGCGGTGGAAATGGGCGAACTGGAAGTGGTCGACTGGGCCAACTCCCGTGAAGACCTGGTGACCCTGGACTGCAACGCGCCGCTCAAGGAAATCCTCGCGCTGTTCCGTCGCCACAAGTTCAGCCGTTATCCGGTGTACGACGCCGAACGCAACGTGTTCGTCGGCCTGCTGCACATCAAGGACCTGCTGCTGGAACTGGCGGCCCTGGACCATATTCCCGAGTCGTTCAACCTCGCCGAGCTGACCCGGCCGCTGGAGCGGGTATCGCGGCACATGCCACTGTCGCGCCTGCTGGAGCAGTTCCGCCAGGGCGGCTCGCACTTCGCCCTGGTGGAAGAAGCCGACGGCAAGGTGATCGGCTACCTGACCATGGAAGACGTGCTCGAAGTGCTGGTCGGCGATATCCAGGACGAACACCGCAAGACCGAGCGCGGCATCCTCGCCTATCAGCCAGGCAAGTTGCTGGTGCGTGGCGATACGCCGTTGTTCAAGGTCGAGCGCCTGCTGGGCATCGACCTGGACCATATCGAGGCCGAAACCCTCGCCGGGCTGGTCTATGACAGCCTGAAGCGGGTGCCGGAAGAGGAAGAAGTGCTGGAAGTCGAAGGCCTGCGCATCATCATCAAGAAGATGAAAGGGCCGAAGATCATCCTGGCCAAGGTCCTCAAGCTCGACTGATAGGGGTCATTTCCCTCTCAGGGCAAAATTCGGCAGCATCTCCAGCGGCTGGCTGAACTGATAGGGAATCGACACCAGCCCCATCCCGGTATTGCGCTGCACCACGAAGTGCAGGTGCGGCCCGGTGGTGTTGCCGGTGTTGCCCGACAGCGCCAGCGGGCTGCCCACTTCCACCCGCTGGCCTTCGCGCACGCTCACCGAGCCTTGCTTGAGGTGCAGGTACACGCCCATGGTGCCGTCGTCGTGCAGCACCCGCACGAAGTTGCCCGAAGGGTTCTTGCCGCCGCCGCTCTGGTCGTTCTCGGTCTTGATCACCACTCCGCCCCGCGCCGCGATGATCGGCGTGCCCACCGGCATGGCGATATCCATCGCGTAACGGCTCTTGGCGCCGAAGTGGCTGTATTGCCCGTTCGGCCCCTGGGTCAGGCGAAACGGCCCGCCACGCCAGGGAAAGGGGTAACGATAGCCCTGGGCCTGCCCTGAAGGGTCACCCAGGAAGTATTGGAACTTGGGGACGTAGCGCATCGGCTCGCCGGTCTGGATCGGCGTGAGCAGCGCCAGGCGCTGGTTGCTGCGGGCCGGCAGGACCTTGCGGATCGACTGCGGCGCGCCGCTGACATTCTTCAGGGCACCGAAACCGAGCTCGATCTCCACCGGGGCATACAGGTCGTTGCGCACGTAGACCTCATCACCGCCCTTCTGCTTGCGGATATCCAGGCGCACCTGACGCTCCAGGTGCTCGACCATCCGATCACGAAACACGAATACCTGGGCACCCGGCGCCGGGCGGTCACTGTAGGAGACCACCCCATTGGCATCGGTGTACTTGTAGATGGTCATGGCCACAGCCGAGGTGGCGGCCATCAACAGACCACAGGAAAGCAGCAGGCGCAGGAACATAAGCGAGAGTCGCCGAATAAAACATGGCGACCAGACTAGCAGGTGGCCAGGGGCATTTGTGTGAATCACGCCAGCTGGATGGTCCCGGGGCCAAAACACAGGTCGACGTTCAATTGAGCCGGCTCGGACAGGTTCACCAGCGCATCGAGGGAGAACTTGTCGATCTTGCCGTTCAGCAGGTCATTCAACCTCGGTTGGGTGATCCCCAGGCGCTTGGCTGCGTCCTTCTGGGACAGCTCCCAGGCGTTGACCCGGCTGATCAGCTCCATCATCAGCTTGGAGCGCAGACGCATGTTGGCGGCCTCTCTCGGGGTGTCCTCAAGGGCATCCCAAACAGAGGCGAAACGTTCAGTCTTGTTGGGGTCTGTCATGGCGTTGCTCCTATCTCGTACAGTCTGGCCCGCGCCAGTTCAATATCCCGGGTTTCCGTTTTCTGGGTGGTCTTTCTGAAGGCGTGAAGGACATACAGGGCATCGGCCCGGTTGACCACATAGAACACCCGAAATGCGCCACTCTCTTCGCTCACCCTGATCTCGTAGACACCCTTGCCTACCGTCTTCATGGGCTTCCAGTCGCAGGGCGCTTCACCCTGCTGCAGAAGATCCAGCTGAAAACCGACGGCTCTTCGCGCATCCAGCGGGAACGCCTTGAGATCCCTGAGTGAGCTCCCTACAAACACCACATCCTTGTGCCTTGGCATCGACTTCTCCTGTTGCTGACAGGAAAAGCCTAATCAATGGACGGGATGTCCGTGGTGCGAGGTTGTTTCAAAGCTTGGCTGAAGGGCCGTCCGCCCAGCTGTACCACTCAAAATCAGCTTATATCGAAATAGATATAAAACAACTTGAACGGAAGGATTCGGACGAAAGGTTTTTCGAGTACAGGAGCCGATACAGGAGGAAGGTCAGGCAAACGGCGCGGTGTGCGAGGCCACCACGCCGTCAGGCGGGCATCAAGCCCCGGGAACGAAGTGCTTGAGAGCGGTGCCGCGGGCGATCAGGCGGGAGATGTAGTCCAGCTTCTGGGCGTCCTGGTCGACAAAGCGGAAGGTCAGTTGCAGCCATTCGCTGTCCGGCTTCGGCTCATGGGCAACAATCGCATGCAGATAGCCGTTCAAACGGGCGATCTCGGCGTTGTCGCCCTGCTCCAGGTCCAGCACGGCGTTTTCCAGGACCTGCGGGAGGATCTCGGTACGCCGTACCACCAGCAAGGCTTCCTTGATGCTCAGCGCCTTGATCACGCATTGCTGGGTGCCGCTGGACAGGCGCAACTGGCCCTGGCCACGACCGCCCGAGGCCGCTGCTGCACCTGCCGGCGATGCGGCAGTGGCCGGACGCACCGGCGGGCTGTTGAGCAGGCCTTTGGACGGTGCCGCCGGGGCTTGCGCAGCCGCCGGGCTGACCACTTCGGCGCGGCCGCCGGTCAGGGCACTCAGGGAGTCATTGGCAAAAGCCGAGTTGGCCTTGGTCGGCGCGCTGTTCATCAAGGTGTCGAGCTTGCCGACCTTGTGCAGCGCCTGCTTGACCTTGGTCAGCAACTGTTCGTTGGTAAACGGCTTGCTCACATAACCGGAAACACCGGCCTGGATCGCCTGAACCACGTTTTCCTTGTCGCCACGGCTGGTCACCATGACAAACGGCATGCCCTTGAGATTGTCCTGCTGGCGGCACCAGGTCAGCAACTCCAGACCGGACATTTCCGGCATTTCCCAGTCGCACAACACCAGGTCGAACGCTTCGCGAGCCAGTATCGCCTGGGCCTTGCGCCCGTTGACAGCGTCTTCGATCCGGATGCCCGGGAAGTAGTTGCGCAGGCATTTCTTCACCAGATCGCGGATGAACGACGCGTCATCCACCACCAACACACTGACTTTACTCATTGACCATTCCTCTGAAAATCCCGGCTAGCATACTGACTAATGGCTATTTGCCAACAGCGATTGGTCACACCGGGACTTTTCGTTCGCGGGTGCTCGTAAATTCGTACGCCACAAACAAAAACGCCCGGCCTTAGGCCGGGCGTTTCTCTCAGGCAATCTTACTTATCGTCAGCTTCGCCGGGAACATTAGCAGTTTCGGACAAGGTGCCCTCAACTTCCTGGCGCATGCGCTTGAGGCCCATGTGCCGGACATCAGTGCCGCGCACCAGGTAGATCACCAGTTCGGAGATGTTACGTGCATGATCGCCGATGCGCTCCAGGGAACGCAGCACCCAGATGATGCTCAACACCCGGCTGATCGAGCGCGGATCTTCCATCATGTAGGTCGCCAGCTCGCGCAGGGCAGTCTTGTACTCACGGTCGATGATCTTGTCGTATTGCGCCACCGACAACGCCAGTTCGGCGTCGAAGCGGGCAAAGGCGTCCAGTGAGTCACGGACCATGTTGCGCACCTGGTCGCCAATGTGCCGCACTTCGACATAACCCCGCGGCGCCTCGCCTTCCTCGCACAGCTGGATGGCGCGACGGGCGATCTTGGTCGCTTCGTCACCGATGCGCTCCAGGTCAATCACCGACTTGGAGATGCTGATGATCAGGCGCAGGTCGGAGGCCGCCGGCTGGCGACGGGCCAGAATGCGCAGGCACTCCTCGTCGATGTTGCGTTCCATCTGGTTGATCTGGTCGTCGATTTCGCGCACTTGCTGGGCCAGGCCCGAGTCGGCTTCGATCAACGCGGTGACCGCGTCGTTGACCTGCTTCTCGACCAGACCGCCCATGGCCAGGAGGTGGCTGCGTACTTCTTCCAGTTCCGCATTGAACTGTGCGGAAATGTGATGGGTAAGACCGTCTTTATCAATCATTGTGTCGCTCCGCGAAAGCTGCAAGCTTCAAGCTGTAAGCTTCAAGCCGAATTATGAATATGCTCAGGCTGCCCGTGCTTGCCGCTTGTCGCTGACGACTTGCAGCTTCCTCACCTAGCCATAACGACCGGTGATGTAGTCTTCTGTCTGTTTCTTCGCCGGGTTGGTGAACAGGGTGTCGGTATCACCGAACTCCACCAGCTTGCCCATGTACATGAAGGCGGTGTAGTCGGAAACCCGCGCCGCCTGCTGCATGTTGTGGGTGACGATCACGATAGTGAACTTAGATTTCAACTCATAGATCAGTTCTTCGACCTTGAGGGTCGAGATCGGATCGAGTGCCGAGCACGGTTCGTCGAGCAGCAGCACTTCCGGTTCGACCGCGATGGTCCGGGCAATCACCAGACGCTGTTGCTGACCGCCGGACAGGCCCAGGGCCGAGTCGTGCAGGCGATCCTTGACCTCTTCCCACAGCGCCGCGCCCTTGAGGGCCCATTCCACGGCTTCATCGAGAATACGCTTCTTGTTGATGCCCTGGATACGCAGGCCATAGACCACGTTTTCGTAGATGGTCTTGGGGAACGGGTTGGGCTTCTGGAACACCATGCCGACCTTGCGGCGCAGCTCGGCGACGTCCTCGCCCTTGCGGTAGATGTTGTTGCCGTAGAGGTTGATTTCACCCTCTACACGGCAACCGTCCACCAGGTCGTTCATGCGGTTGAAGGTGCGCAGCAACGTCGACTTGCCGCAACCGGATGGGCCGATGAAGGCGGTCACGCGCTGCTTGGGGATGTTCATGCTGACGTCGAACAGCGCCTGCTTCTCGCCGTAGTACAGGCTCAGTTTCGGGACTTCGATGGCGACGGTTTCGCTCGCCAGGTCCAGGCTCTGCTTGCTACGGCCCAGGGCGGACATGTTGATGCCGTGGGTTTGGGTTTCATGCTGCATGGGGTAACTCCCTGCGCTAACAAATTCGGTTCAATGAGCCGTCGACACAACGCCTGGGTCAACGGTAACGCCGTTCTGTAGGAGCGTGGCTTGCCCGCGAAGGGGGCCTCAAGACCGCCAAAAGCTTCGCGGGCACGCCACGCTCCCACAGGGACGGCAATCAGCTATCCAGCGCCTTGTACTTCTCGCGCAGGTGGTTGCGAATCCATACGGCCGACAGGTTCAAGGTGGCGATCACCAGCACCAGCAACAACGCCGTGGCGTAGACCAACGGACGAGCGGCCTCGACGTTCGGGCTCTGGAAGCCGACGTCGTAGATATGGAAGCCCAGGTGCATGATCTTCTGGTCCAGGTGCAGGTACGGGTAGTTGCCGTCCACCGGCAGCGACGGCGCCAGTTTCACCACACCCACCAGCATCAGCGGGGCCACTTCGCCGGCGGCACGGGCCACGGCGAGGATCATGCCGGTCATCATCGCCGGGCTGGCCATCGGCAGGACGATCTTCCACAAGGTCTCGGCCTTGGTCGCACCCAGGGCCAGCGAACCCTCACGCACGGTACGCGGGATCCGCGCCAGGCCTTCCTCGGTCGCCACGATCACCACCGGCACGGCCAGCAGCGCCAGGGTCAGGGACGCCCAGAGCAGGCCCGGGGTGCCGAAGGTCGGTGCCGGCAGCGCTTCTGGGAAGAACAGCCGGTCCAGCGAGCCGCCCAGCACATAGACGAAGAAGCCCAGGCCGAACACGCCGTAGACGATCGCCGGAACGCCGGCCAGGTTGTTCACCGCGATGCGGATGATCCGGGTCAGCACGTTCTGCTTGGCGTATTCACGCAGGTAGACCGCCGCCAGCACGCCGAATGGGGTCACGATCATCGCCATGATCAGGGTCATCATCACGGTGCCGAAGATCGCCGGGAAAATCCCGCCTTCGGTGTTGGCTTCACGCGGGTCGTCGCTGAGGAACTCCCAGACCTTGCTGAAATAGAAGCCCAGCTTGGTCAGCTTGCCCATGGCGTTCGGCTGATAGGCATGGACCACTTTGCCGATGCTGATTTCCAGTTCCTTGCCGTTGGCATCGCGGGCCGTCAGGCTGTCGCGGTTGAACTGGGTGTGCAGATCGCTCAGGCGTGCTTCGATGTCCTGGTAGCGGGCATTCAGTTCCGCGCGTTCGGTCGCCATGTCGGCTTGCGCGGTGGCGTCGAGACGGCCTTCGAGCTCCAGCTTGCGGCTGTGCAGACGGATCCGCTCGAGGCCGGCGTTGATCGCGCCGATGTCGCTCTTCTCGAGCGTCTTGATCTGCGCCGCCAAAGCGTTCACGCGCTGGACACGGGCCTGCAACTCGGGCCAGGCGGCTTCGCCTTCGGCGATCACCTTGCCGCTTTCCTTGACGTTGACCAGGGTGCCGTAGAAGTTGCCCCACTCACGCCGCTCGATGGTCATCAGTTCGGCCGGGTAGGTCTGGTCCTGCAACCACTCGCCGACGATCCAGGTGAAGTCGTTGCCGTTCAGGTCGCGGTTACCGACCTTGATCAGCTCCCGGGTCATGAACTCGGGGCCTTCATCCGGTACCGGCAGGCCGGCCGTCTTCAGGCGCTCGCGAGGGACCTCTTCCTTCTGTACCACCTCGCCGACCACGACCTGATTGGCCTGGCCCGGCACGTTGTACTGGGCATGCACCAGGTCGGCCGGCCAGAAGTGGCCCAGGCCGCGCACAGCGATCACGGCCAGCAGGCCGATGGTCATGATGACCGCGATGGATACCGCACCACCGCTGATCCAGACGCCGGGGGCGCCGCTCTTGAACCAGCTGTTCAGGGAGTTCTGTTTCACAGACTTCTACCTTTCTTAAAGCGACGAGTATTTCTTGCGCAGACGCTGACGAATCAGTTCCGCGAGGGTGTTCATGATGAACGTGAACAGCAGCAGCACCAGCGCCGAGAGGAACAGCACGCGGTAGTGACTACCACCCACTTCCGACTCCGGCATCTCCACCGCGACGTTGGCCGCCAGGGTGCGCAGGCCTTCGAACAGGTTCATCTCCATGACCGGGGTGTTGCCGGTGGCCATCAGCACGATCATGGTCTCGCCGACGGCGCGGCCCATGCCGATCATCAGCGCCGAGAAGATCCCCGGGCTGGCGGTCAGGATCACCACCCGCGTCATGGTCTGCCACGGCGTGGCGCCCAGGGCCAGCGAGCCCAGGGTCAGGCCGCGCGGTACGCTGAACACGGCGTCTTCGGCGATGGAGTAGATGTTCGGGATCACCGCGAAGCCCATGGCCAGGCCGACCACCAGGGCATTGCGCTGGTCGTAGGTGATGCCCAGGTCGTGGGAGATCCACATGCGCATGTCGCCACCGAAGAACCAGGTCTCCAGGTGCGGGCTCATGAACAGCGAGAGCCAGCAGACGAACAGGATCACCGGGATCAGGATCGCACTTTCCCAGCCGTCCGGCACCCGCAGGCGCAGCGACTCGGGCAGGCGGCTCCAGCCGAAACCGGCCACCAGGATGCCGATCGGCAGGAGCATCAGCAGGCTGAAGATCCCCGGCAGGTGCCCTTCTACATAAGGCGCCAGGAACAGGCCGGCGAAGAAGCCGAGGATCACCGTCGGCATCGCTTCCATCAATTCGATCACCGGCTTGACCTTGCGGCGCATGCCCGGAGCCATGAAGTAGGCGGTGTAGATCGCGGCGGCGACGGCCAGCGGTGCGGCCAGGAGCATGGCGTAGAACGCGGCCTTCAGGGTACCGAAGGTCAGCGGCGACAGGCTCAGCTTGGGTTCGAAGTCGGTGTTGGCGGCGGTCGATTGCCAGACGTACTTGGGTTCGTCGTAGTTCTCGTACCAGACCTTGCTCCACAGCGCGCTCCAGGAAACTTCCGGGTGCGGGTTGTCGAGAACCAGCGGCTGGATCTTGCCACCTTGCTCGACGATCACCCGGTTGGCCCGTGGCGACAGGCCGAACAGGCCCTGGCCGTCGACCACCTGGTTGACCAGCAGGGTCCGGTGCGCGGTGCTGTGGAAAATGCCGAGCTTGCCGGAGGCATCCATGGCGACAAAGCCCTTGCGACGCTCTTCGGCGGTGATTTCAACGATAGGCGCGGTGCCCATCTGGAAACCCCGGATGTTTTTCAGGCGCAGCTCGCCATCCGGATCGCGGGCCATGAACCACTGGGCCAGGCCACCGGTGGAGTCACCGATGATCAGTGAAATACCGCCCACCAGTTGGGTACTGGCGGTCACTTCGGCCGTGGCGCTTTCCAGCAGTTTGTAGCGACCGTTCAGGCTCTTGTCGCGCAGGCTGAAGACATCGGCCTGGGCGCGTCCGTTGATCACATACAACCATTGCTGGCGCGGATCGATATAGATCGCCTTCACCGGCTCGGTCATCTGCGGCAGCTCGATGCTCTTCTGCTCGCTGGTGACCTCGCCGGTCATCATGTTTTCTTCTTTGGTCAGCGCCAGCACGTGCAGTTGCGCGCCGGTGGAGCCGGCCACGACCAGCGTGGTGTCGGCGGCGTTCAGGTTCACATGCTCAAGGGCACGGCCCTGATCGTCGAGAATGATCGGCGCTTCGCCGTAGGGGTACTCGACCGCGGGTGAAATGGTTTTCTTGCCGTCCGGATACGTCACTTTATAGGTGTGACGGAACACCAGCGCCTGGCCATTGGACAGGCCGACAATCACCAACGGGATACCCGGCTGGTCCTTGCTGATAGAGGTGACCGTGGTGCCGGCCGGAAGCGGCAGGTTGACCCGCGACAGTTCGCTGGCGTCCTGGGCATTGAAGAACAGCACCTGGCCCTTGTCGGAAACCCGCATGCCGACCTGGTTCTGCTCTTCCAGGGAGATCATCAGCGGTTTGCCGGCGTCCTGGATCCAGGCGGGGGTAATGCTTTTCTCGGCGGTCAGCGAGGCACCCTGGAACAGGGGCAGGACCACATAACCGAGAAAGAAGAAGATCAGCGTGATCGCCCCGAGGACGGCGAGGCCGCCAATGAACACATACCAACGGGTCAGGCGATCTTTCAGCGCGCGGATACGGCGCTTGCGTTGCAGCTCAGGCGTATTGAAATCAATGCGCTTGGGGGGTGAAGTCGTAGTCATGGTGGAATTGGCCAGATCGTTCATGCGCACACCCTAGCGGTCCTGTATGACAGAAAGATGACAATGCAGTGACGCACTGAAGCCGCCGCCCAGCAAGGCTGGCAGCGGTTTCGGAATGAGGGGCGCGGTCGATCGGGATCAAACCGCGCCTTGTCTTGCTACCGGGACGAGCGCCCGGTTGAAGGCTTACTGCTTGGCGACGTTACCTTCGCCCAGGCCCAGGTCAGCCAGTGCCTTGGCGGCAACTTTGGCTGGCAGTGGGATGTAGCCGTCTTTCACAACCACTTCCTGGCCCTGTTTGGACAGAACCAGTTTCACGAACTCGGCTTCCAGGGGAGCCAGAGGCTTGCCCGGTGCCTTGTTGACGTACACGTAGAGGAAACGCGACAGCGGGTATTTGCCGTTCAGTGCGTTTTCTTCGCTGTCTTCGATGAACTCGGTGCTGCCTTTCTTCGACAGGGCAACGGTTTTCACGCTGGCGGTCTTGTAGCCGATACCCGAGTAGCCGATACCGTTCAGCGAGGAGCTGATGGACTGCACAACGGAAGCCGAACCCGGTTGTTCGTTCACGTTAGGCTTGTAGTCGCCTTTGCACAGGGCTTCTTCCTTGAAGTAGCCGTAGGTGCCGGATACCGAGTTACGGCCGAACAGTTGAACCGGCTTGTTGGCCAGGTCGCCGGTCACACCCAGGTCACCCCAGGTCTTGACTTCGGCTTTGGCGCCGCACAGACGAGTCGAGGAGAAGATCGCGTCGACTTGTTCCATGGTCAGGTGCTTGATCGGGTTGTCCTTGTGCACGAACACGGCCAGGGCATCCACAGCGACCGGGATAGCGGTCGGCTTGTAGCCGTACTTCTGCTCGAAGGCAGCCAGTTCGGTGTCCTTCATCTTGCGGCTCATCGGGCCCAGGTTCGAAGTGCCTTCAGTCAGGGCGGGCGGCGCGGTAGCGGAACCGGCGGCCTGAATCTGAATGTTCACGTTCGGGTATTCTTTCTTGTAGCTCTCAGCCCACAGGGTCATGAGGTTAGCCAGGGTGTCGGAACCAACACTGGACAGGTTACCCGATACGCCCGTGGCTTTTGTATAAGGCGGAATGGACGGGTCCACACCAGCGGCGACCGCGTGGGCAGTTGCAACGCCAGCAGCGACAAAAGTCATTGCCGCCATCAAACGCTTCAGTTTCATGCCTTGCTCCTAGCAGAGAGGGTTTATCAGATCGGGGCCAAGTATCAGCAGGCCGGATGAACACTCTATGACTGGTATATGACAGTTAGATGAAAGGCCATCACGCTTAAAACGCTGGATTTCTAAACGCAAAAGCGGGCAAACGCCCGCCTTTACTGGTCCGCGGCGCCGTCGCGCGGCGCTGGATCATGTCAACACTGAAACAATTTGAAACCCTCTTCCTTTATATAGAGGCGTTCCGATTTTCACCGTTGCGACTCAACGCCCCTTCGACCACAGATACCCGCCCACCAGCACGCCGATGCCGCAAATGATCGCCACATAATAGGCAGGCCCCATCGGGCTTTCCTTGAGCAGCAAGGTGACCACCATCGGGGTCAGGCCGCCGAAGATCGCGTAGGCCAGGTTGTAGGAGAACGACAGGCCACTGAAACGCACCACCGCCGGGAACGCCTTGACCATCACGTAAGGCGTCGCGCCGATGGTGCCGACGAACAGGCCGCTCAGGGCATACAGCGGGAACAGCCACTCGGGGTGAGTCGGCACGGTGCTATAGAAGGTCCAGAACGTCACCATCAACCCCAGGCTGCCGAACACGAAGACCCGCCCGGCACCGAAACGGTCGGCCAGCGCGCCGGAAAGAATGCAACCCAGGGTCAGGCAGATCGTCGCCAGGCTGTTGGCTTCCAGAGAGAGGGTTGGGGAAAAGTGAAAGGCCGTTTGCAGCACGGTCGGGGTCATCAGGATCACCACCACCACACCGGCGGACAGCACCCAGGTCAACAGCATCGAAATCAGGATCGCACCGCGATGATCACGCAGTACCGCGCCCAGCGGGATGCCGTCGGACAGCGCCTTGCGTTTCTGCAGCTCGGCGAACACTGGGGTCTCGTGCAACCAGCGGCGCAGGTAGACCGAGAACAGGCCGAATACACCGCCCAGCAGGAACGGAATCCGCCAGGCGTAATCCGCCACTTCCACCGGGGTATAAACGCTGTTGATCAGGGTCGCCACCAGCGAACCCAGCAGGATGCCGGCGGTCAGGCCCGAGGTCAGGGTGCCGCAGGCAAAGCCGATCTTGCGCTCCGGTACGTGTTCGGCGACGAACACCCAGGCGCCCGGCACTTCACCACCGATGGCCGCGCCCTGGATCACCCGCATCAGCAACAGCAGGATCGGCGCCCAGATGCCGATCTGCGCATAGGTCGGCAGCAGACCCATGATCAGGGTCGGCACCGCCATCAGGAAAATACTCAGGGTGAACATCTTCTTGCGCCCCAGCAGGTCGCCGAAGTGCGCCATCACGATGCCGCCCAGTGGCCGCGCCAGGTAGCCGGCGGCGAAAATCCCGAAGGTCTGCATCAAACGCAGCCATTCGGGCATATCCGCCGGGAAAAACAGCTTGCCGACCACAGCGGCAAAAAACACGAAAATGATAAAGTCGTAGAACTCCAGCGCGCCGCCCAGGGCAGACAGCGATAAAGTCTTGTAGTCATTGCGGGTCAACGGGCGCGCAGATTGCGCAGTGGGGGTGGACGCGGTGGTCATGGGCTTCTCTTATTGGGCACGTCTATGAGCCACGCAAGGCTCGACTCAGGCTGGGGGCAGGTCTGGCACGATAGCAAATTGTTCGTAAAAGCACATGGATCAGCGCATTCGTCGGGAAAAATGAGAACCGGGAGGTCGTCTCGCGGTCTACCGACCGATATACTCGTGCCCTGCGCCGGGTAAAACCCGCAGGCTAGAGGGGTATTGTGCGAAAACGCCGTTGGGCCGAACCAGCCGCTTTCGCAGAGTTTCCCTTAGTGCGGCTTACGAGAAACGTAACGAACGTAGTATGTTCGGGCTGAATCGTTTTTCTTGAAGACGGCTATTCACCTGCAGTACCAACGTAGCGTTACGGGTCAGAGGCACCCCGGCATGATCGAACTCGAACAAGAAGATCCAATCCCGCAAGGCGATCTCGCCCTGCAAATCACCGCGCTCCCGCGCGAAGCCAACGGTTTCGGCGACATTTATGGCGGCTGGCTGGTCAGCCAGATGGACCTGGCCGGCACCGCCATGGCCAGTAAAGTGGCCGGCGGCCGGGTGGCCACGGTGTCCATCGACCGCATGGCGTTCCTGGTCCCGGTCGCCGTCGGCGCGCAACTGTCCTTTTATACCCATACCGAAGAAATCGGCCGCAGCTCGATGCGGATGATGGTCGAGGTGTGGAGCGACGATCCGCTGACCAGCGAATGGCGCAAGGTCACCGAAGCGGCGTTTGTGTTCGTGGCCATCGACGGCAGCGGGCGCACCCGCTCCGTGCCACGGCGTTAATCCGGCCGCCCGCGCGCGGCCCGTTACAACTCCCTGTCTTGCGAGAACACCATGACCACGCCCCATGTTGAAGCGGTAAAACTGGATGAGCTGAACGGCTGGCGGATCAGCCACGGCCAGGCCGAATTGCTGGTGGCGCAACAAGGCGCGCAGATCCTCAGTTACCAGTTGGCCGGGCAACCGCCGCTGATCTGGCTCAACAACGAGGCGGTGTTCAAGCAAGGCAAGGGTATCCGGGCCGGCGTGCCGGTGTGCTGGCCGTGGTTCGGCAACTTTTCGCGTAATCCGGACAGCGTCCAGGCCATGCGCCAGAGCAGCGAGGCCGCCACGGCCCACGGTTTTGTGCGGACGATGAACTGGACGCTGCAGGGCATCGAGGCCGAAGGCGAGGCGGTGAATGTGACGTTCAGCCTGCCGCTACCCGAAGGCGGCCTGCCGGGCTGGCCGCACAAGGTCGGCCTGACCCTGCGTATTCGCCTGGGTGAGACGTTGCACGTCGAGCTCATCAGCGAAAACCAGGACGATCATCCGGTCAGCATCAGCCAGGCGCTGCACACCTATTTCGCCGTCAGCGATGTACGCAATGTGCAGGTTGAAGGGGTCGAGGGCCTGAGCTATATCGACACGCTGGAGGACTGGCAGTCGACGACGCAGGTGGGCAGCTTGCACTTTAGCGGCGAGACCGACCGGATCTACCAGGATGCGCCGTCGCAGCTGGGCATTGTCGATTCGGACTGGCAGCGGCGTATCCAGCTGACCAGCAGCGGTTCACGGACGGCGGTGATCTGGAATCCGTGGATTGGTCGGGCCAGTCAGTTCAGCGATATGGCCGACGATGGCTGGCAGAAGATGCTCTGCATCGAGACCGCGAACGTGATGGATGATGTGGTGACGCTGGCGCCGGGGGCTAGTCATACGTTGGGTGTGACCATCGGTAGTCAGCGCCTGGCTTGAGACCGCGTCGCGCGCCTTCGCGGGCAAGCTCCGCTCCCACAAGGGCCGAGTCGTACGCAAATTTTGTGCACGACTCAGGACTTAATGTGGGAGCGGAGCTTGCCCGCGAAGGCGATCTGACAAGCACCGAAGATCTCGAACCTTACAGATCCGACTCCTTCACCGCCCTCACCTTCCCCGCATCCAGCGCATACGCCGCGTCGGCCAGGTCATTGCTGACCTTCTCGATCTTCAGCGTGCCGGTCACCCACAGCGGCGTATAGATATCGTCCAGCTTCAACCCCTTGGGATACCGCACCAGCACCAGTTGATTGGGCGGCGGTGGCGGCACGTGGATGCAGGCGCCCGGGTAAGGCACCAGGAAAAACAGCGTGCTGCGGCCCTTGGCGTCGGTCTCCAACGGCACCGGATACCCACCGATGCGAATATCCTTGCCATCCATCGCCGCTACGGTCTTGGTCGAATACATCACCGCCGGCAAACCCTTGCTCTGCTTCAACCCACCCTTGGCGGTAAAGGTACCGTCGCCCTCGGGCGTGTTGTGGGTGATTTCCGGCATTTGCTCAAGGGCTTTCTGGTCCGACTTGGGCATCAGTTCCAGCCAGTCGGTTTCCGGGAGTTCAGCGGCATGGGCCAGGCCACTGCCCAGGAAAAGAAGTGTCAAAAGAAGACGGCGCATGGGGAGACTCGAAAACAGAGAGGATGTCGCACATTCTAGCCCTCTCCGCCATGGCGGCGGAGAGGGTTTGATCGCCTGGATCAGTTCTTTCTGACCAGGTTGTAGATCACCAACAAGACAATCGCGCCAACAACTGCACCGATAAAACCGGCACTCTGACCCGCGTGATAGATCCCCAGCGCCTGACCACCATAGGTCGCCGCCAGCGAACCGCCGATACCCAGCAGGATGGTCATGATCCAACCCATGCTGTCGTCGCCTGGCTTGAGGAAACGCGCCACCAGGCCGACGATGAGGCCGATAAAAATTGTCCAGATAATGTGCATGGCATTTCCTCTCGGTGAGTGTGCACAGTCAAAGCCTAGTCAGCACTTTGACATCCTGCAATCAGAGGCCAACGGCAACCGTAGGTTCCCGCCAGCACTGACTATCTTTACTCGGCGATCAAC
The DNA here is from genome assembly GCF_002814235.1 of Pseudomonas sp. QS1027. Classification (GTDB taxonomy): domain Bacteria; phylum Pseudomonadota; class Gammaproteobacteria; order Pseudomonadales; family Pseudomonadaceae; genus Aquipseudomonas. The sequence continues at coordinate 50,671 of NZ_PHSU01000007.1, forward strand.
GCCTCGACCCGCAGGATCTGCTCCTGCAACGTCGCCTTGTCCGCGCAACGCAGCGTCGCGTGACCGACCTTGCGGCCGACCTTGAACGCCTTGCCATAGTGATGCAGATGGCAATCGGCGATGGCGATCACTTGCTCCACCGGCGGGACTACACCGATGAAGTTGAGCATCGCGCTTTCGCCGACCTTGGCGGTCGAACCCAGCGGCAGCCCGGCAATCGCCCGCAGGTGGTTTTCGAACTGGCTGCACTCGGCGCCTTCGGTGGTCCAGTGCCCGGAGTTGTGCACCCGTGGCGCGATTTCGTTGGCCTTGAGGCCACCGTCGACTTCAAAGAACTCGAACGCCAGCACGCCGACATAATTCAGCTGCTTGAGCACCCGGCCGGCATACTCTTCGGCCAGGGCTTGCAGCGGATGGTCGGTGCTGGCCACGGACAGGCGCAGGATGCCGTTGTCGTGGGTGTTGTGCACCAGCGGGTAGAAGCAGGTTTCGCCGTCACGGCCGCGTACGGCAATCAGCGAGACTTCACCGGTGAAGGGCACAAAGCCTTCCAGCAGGCAGGCAACGCTGCCCAGCTCGGCGAAGGTGCCGACCACATCGGCCGCGGTGCGCAGGACTTTCTGGCCCTTGCCGTCATACCCCAGGGTGCGGGTTTTCAGCACGGCCGGCAGGCCTATCTGGGCAACAGCGGCGTCCAGGTCCGCCTGGGACTGGATATCGGCGAAGGCCGGGGTGGGAATCCCCAGGTCCTTGAACATGCTCTTTTCGAACCAGCGATCACGGGCGATGCGCAGGGCTTCGGCGCTCGGATAGACCGGCACGAACTGCGACAGGAAGGCCACGGTTTCCGCCGGGACGCTTTCGAACTCGAAGGTCACCAGGTCGACTTCGTCGGCCAACTGGCGCAGGTGATCCTGATCGCCGTAATCGGCGCGCAGATGCTCGCCCAGGGCGGCTGCACAGGCATCCGGCGCCGGGTCCAGGAAAGCGAAGTTCATCCCCAGCGGCGTACCCGCCAGCGCCAACATGCGGCCCAACTGGCCGCCACCGATTACACCGATCTTCATCGTCATCAACCTCAGGCGACGCGTGGGTCTGGATTGTCCAGCACGCTGTCTGTCTGTTCTGCACGGAATTTCTTCAGCACGGTGTGGAAATGCGGGTGCTTGGCGCCCAGGATGCTCGCCGAGAGCAGCGCGGCATTGATCGCGCCGGCCTTGCCGATGGCCAGGGTCGCCACCGGAATACCGGCCGGCATCTGCACGATCGACAGCAGCGAGTCGACGCCCGAGAGCATCGCCGACTGCACCGGCACGCCGAGCACCGGCAGGTGGGTCTTGGCCGCGCACATGCCTGGCAGGTGCGCCGCACCGCCGGCACCGGCGATGATCACCTCGATCCCGCGGGACTCGGCCTCTTCGGCGTACTGGAAGAGCAGGTCCGGGGTGCGGTGGGCAGAGACCACTTTCACCTCGTAGGGGATGCCGAGCTTTTCCAGCATATCGGCGGTGTGGCTAAGGGTGGACCAATCGGACTTGGAGCCCATGATCACGCCAACCAGTGCACTCATCGTCGTGCCTCTTCTCTTGGGCGCCCGCAGGCGCGTCAAAAAACAACAAGCCACGCGGGAGACCGGCGTGGCTTGTCATACGAATCGGGGCCGGGCAAGCCGGCCGAAGGCCGCGCAGTATACCGAAAAAAGTGCGTTAAACGCACCTTTACCGACCATCTGTCGTTTGCTGGATTTTAGCCGCTGAAGGCCGGTTTACCTGACTTTCAGGTCAATTCGGACCCGGTGCCTGCGCCGCCGCGCCTTCGAGCTTGCGCCACAATAAACGCACGTTGGCCTTGCGCACCAGCGCACAGCGATACAGGCGGATTTCCAGCGGCACATGCCATTGCGGCCCGCCGCACACCACCAGTTCTCCCCGCGCCAACTCGGCCCGGACACTGAGATGCGGCACCCAGGCAATGCCCAGCCCTTCCAGCGCCATGCTCTTCAAACTGTCGGCCATTGCGGTTTCGTAGATCGTGGTAAAGCGCAGATTGCGCTGGCGCAGCAACAGGTTCACCGAGCGCCCGAGAAACGCCCCGGCGCTGTACGCCAGCAACGGCACGCTCACCTCGCCCTCCAGGTCGAACAGCGGCTGGCCATCCGGCCCCGTCGCGCACACCGGCAACATCTCGGTCTGCCCCAGGTGCAGGGACGGAAAGATCTCCGCGTCCATCTGCAACGCCGCATCCGGGTCATAGAAGGCCAGCATCAAGTCACAACCGCCCTCGCGCAACGCATGCACCGCGTCACCGACGTTGGTTGCCACCAGCCGCGTGGCGATATTCAGCCCTTCATTGCGCAACTGCGCGATCCAGCGCGGAAAGAAGCCCAGCGCCAAAGAGTGCGCCGCCGCCACCTGCATGACTTCGCCCTGCCCGCCTTCCAGATGATGCAGATGGCGCACCACCTCGCCCAGTTGCTCAACCACCGTACGCGCCGTCACCAGGAACAACTGCCCCGCCGCCGTCAGTTCGATCGGTGTGCGCGAGCGGTTGACCAGGGTCAGCCCCAGCGCCGACTCCAGGCTGCGGATCCGTCGGCTGAACGCCGGCTGCGTGACAAAGCGTCGCTCCGCTGCCTGGGAAAAGCTGCGGGTCGCCGCCAGGGCACTGAAGTCTTCCAACCATTTGCTTTCGAGATTCATCGGTTCCTCCCGCCATGCGCACCATTTTGGTTCACACGTCCGTCATACACAACGCGTCACATCCACATTATGCCGTTTGTGCATAGGCCAGTGCTGAACAGCATTGGCCCTAGAATTCGGCCAAGCCTAGCATTGCCAACGTTCCGGCACCGACCGGGTTCTTATCGAGATGATTTCTATCATGTCCTCCGCTGCATCTTTCCGCACAGAAAAAGACCTGCTTGGCGTACTCGAAGTACCCGGCGACGCGTATTACGGCATCCAGACCCTGCGAGCGGTGAACAACTTCCGTCTCTCCGGCGTCCCGATCTCGCACTACCCGAAGCTGGTCGTGGCCCTGGCCATGGTCAAACAAGCTGCCGCTGACGCCAACCGCGAGCTCGGTCACCTGACCGAAGCCAAACACGCGGCCATCAGCGAAGCCTGTGCCCGACTGGTGCGCGGCGACTTCCACGAGCAGTTCGTGGTCGACATGATTCAAGGCGGCGCTGGCACTTCGACCAACATGAATGCCAACGAAGTCATCGCCAACATCGCGCTGGAGGCCATGGGCCACAGCAAGGGCGAATACCAGTACCTGCACCCGAACAACGACGTGAACATGGCGCAGTCGACCAACGACGCCTACCCGACGGCCATCCGCCTGGGTCTGCTGCTGGGCCACGACGCCCTGCTCGCCAGCCTCGACAGCCTGATCCAGGCCTTCGCCGCCAAGGGCCAGGAGTTCAGCCACGTCCTGAAAATGGGCCGTACCCAGCTGCAAGACGCCGTGCCGATGACCCTCGGCCAGGAGTTCCGCGCCTTCGCCACCACCCTGAGCGAAGACCTGGCCCGCCTGAAGACCCTGGCACCGGAGCTGCTGACCGAAGTCAACCTGGGCGGCACCGCCATCGGCACCGGCATCAACGCCGACCCGCGCTACCAGCAACTGGCGGTCGACCGCCTGGCCCTGATCAGCGGCCAGCCGCTGGTACCCGCCGCCGACCTGATCGAAGCCACCTCCGACATGGGTGCCTTCGTGCTGTTCTCCGGCATGCTCAAGCGCACCGCGGTCAAGCTGTCGAAGATCTGCAACGACCTGCGCCTGCTGTCCAGCGGCCCACGCACCGGCATCAACGAAATCAACCTGCCAGCGCGTCAGCCCGGCAGCTCGATCATGCCCGGCAAGGTCAACCCGGTGATCCCGGAAGCGGTCAACCAGGTGGCGTTCCAGATCATCGGCAACGACCTGGCCCTGACCATCGCGGCCGAAGGCGGCCAACTGCAACTGAACGTGATGGAGCCGCTGATCGCCTTCAAGATCTTCGACTCGATCCGTCTGCTGCAACGCGCCATGGACATGCTGCGCGAACACTGCATCGTCGGCATCACCGCCAACGAAGCGCGCTGCCGCGAACTGGTGGAGCACTCCATCGGCCTGGTCACCGCGCTGAACCCCTACATCGGCTATGAAAACGCCACCCGGATCGCCCGCATCGCCCTGGAAAGTGGCCGTGGCGTACTGGAACTGGTGCGCGAAGAAGGCCTGCTCGACGACGCGATGCTCGCCGACATCCTGCGCCCGGAAAACATGATTGCCCCGCGTCTGGTGCCCCTGAAGGCCTGACCTTCAATGCCGGACTGCAACACGCTCACCAGGTCGAGGGACTAGACACCTCTCACCTTTTGAGGGCCTGAAGGTCACTCTTCAGGCCCTTTTTTTTACAACCGAAAGTAGGACGAAGGCTCTATCCCGGCCCCTGCCTTCACCAGAAATACCCTGCGCTTCGTCGTTTGTACTACAAACCAGTACAGACGACTGCGGTGCTCATAGGTATAGTGCCGCCCCTCTTCGCGTAAGCGATCCGCAGTACAGCGGCACTGAAACACGCGAAACAACACTAAAAACAACCCGCGCAAGCTCGGGATGAAAGATCGCCAGCCCACACTGCCCAGTGACATCGGGTGTAACGCGATATTTCGAACGAGCCGCCTTTGCATCAAAAAACAGCGAGGAACCACTCCATGCTTGAGGTCATCAACGACTTCCTCTCAGGGAAATTACTGATCGTGCTCATTGTCGGGCTCGGTAGCTACTTCACGATCCGTTCGCGGTTCGTCCAGTTCCGCCATTTCCGCCACATGTTCACCGTCTTCAAAGAGTCCCTTCGTGGTCAAGCAGGCCAACTGAGCTCGTTCCAGGCCCTGATGCTGAGCCTCGCCGGCCGTGTTGGCGCCGGTAACATCGCCGGTGTCGGCATCGCCGTGACCCTCGGTGGCCCGGGCGCCGTGTTCTGGATGTGGGTCACCGCACTGGTCGGCATGTCCAGCAGCTTCTTCGAATGCACCCTGGCCCAGGTCTACAAGCGCGCCGATGGCGACGGCCTGTACCGCGGCGGCCCGGCTTACTACATCCAGCACGGCCTGAAGTTGAAAGGCATGGCGGTGGTGTTCTCCATCCTGCTGCTGGTCACCTACGGCTTCGCCTTCAACGGCCTGCAGTCGTACACCGTGACCCACTCGCTGCAGAACGCCTTCGGCTTCTCGCCGAACCACACCGGCATCGCCCTGGCCGTCCTGCTGGCGATCGTCTTCGTCGGCGGCATCAAGCGCATCGCCTCGGTTTCCGACCTGCTGGTTCCGGTCAAGACCCTGGCCTACATCGGCGTCACCCTGTACGTGATCTTCAGCCAGATCGAACACGTGCCGGCCATGCTGGAAACCATCTTCAAGAGCGCCTTCGGCCTTGACCCAGCGTTCGGCGGCCTGCTCGGCAGCGCCATCGTCATGGGTGTGAAACGTGGCGTGTTCGCCAACGAAGCCGGCCTGGGCAGCGCGCCCAACGTCGCCGCCGTGGCCGCTGTGAAGCACCCGGGCGCCCAAGGCGTGGTCCAGGCGTTCAGCGTGTTCCTCGACACCTTCGTGATCTGCACCTGTACCGCCCTGCTGATCCTGCTGTCAGGTTTCTACACCCCAGGTTTCGAAGGTGACGGTATCGTCCTGACCCAGAACTCCCTGGCCGCCGTGGTCGGTGACTGGGGCCGCCTGTTCGTCAGCGTCGCCCTGTCGCTGTTCGTCTTCACCTGCATCCTCTACAACTACTACCTGGGTGAAACCAGCCTGCAGTTCCTGACCCGCAACCGCATCGTGCTGATGGTGTACCGCGCCCTGGTGCTGGCACTGATCGTATGGGGTTCGGTGCAGAACCTGTCGACCGTGTTCGCCTTCGCCGACATCACCATGACCTGCCTGGCCTTCGTCAACCTGATCGCCCTGGCCATGCTGTTCAAGATCGGCCTGCGTGTGATGCGCGACTACGACGAACAACGCCGCGCCGGCGTCGGCCAACCGGTGTTCGATTCGAGCAAGTTCGCCGATCTGGACCTGGACCTGGCAGCCTGGCCAACCCCGGGCCAAGCCGCGCCACGCGAGCAAGACGCCGCCCAAGGCGTGCCTGCCACGCAACGCTGATCGTAGCTTTCGGGCGGCGCCCTGCCGTCCGACGCGACAGACCTTACCGGGTGGCGTCCTGCCACCCGACGTGACACACCTTGCGCACGCAGGCATGCTGCGGCGCAAGGTGCATTCGTCCAGGAGAACCCGCAATGACTTCCGTCTCTTATCCTGCCGCACAGTGCGTCATGGTGCTCTACACCGGCGGCACCATCGGCATGCAGGCCAGCGCCAGCGGCCTGGCCCCGGCTTCCGGTTTCGAAGCGCGGATGCGCGAGCACCTCACCGGGCAGCCCGGCCTGAAAGTGCCGGACTGGTGTTTCCGCGAAATGGCCCCGCTGATCGACAGCGCCAACATGACCCCCGAGTACTGGCTGCGCCTGCGCGATGCGGTGGTCGAGGCGGTGGAAGTGCAACAGTGCGACGGCGTGCTGATCCTGCACGGCACCGACACCCTGGCGTACAGCGCGGCGGCGATGAGCTTCCAGTTGCTTGGGCTGCCAGTGCCGGTGGTGTTTACCGGTTCCATGCTGCCGGCGGGCGTGCCGGACAGCGATGCCTGGGAGAACGTCAGCGGTGCGCTGGTCGCGTTGGGCCATGGCCTGGCGCCGGGCGTGCACCTGCACTTCCATGGCGAGATGCTCTCGCCGACCCGTTGCGCGAAGATTCGCAGCTTTGGGCGGCATCCGTTTGCGGCGCTGAAGCGCACGGGCGGCGTGGCCAAGGCGCAGACCTTGCCGGTGCAACTGGGTTACCGCCAGGCGCGACAACTGACGACGGTCGGTGTGTTGCCGCTGGTTCCGGGCATCACCGCCGCGCAATTGGATGGCCTGATCGACAGCGGTATCCAGGCGCTGGTGCTGGAGTGTTTCGGCAGCGGCACCGGGCCGAGCGATAACCCGGCGTTCCTTGCCAGTCTCCAGCGGGCAGAGAAGCTGGGCATCGTGGTGGTCGCGATCACCCAGTGCCATGAAGGCGGCGTCGAGCTGGACGTGTATGAAGCTGGTAGCCGTCTGCGCGGTGTCGGCGTGCTGTCCGGCGGCGGCATGACCCGTGAGGCCGCGTTCGGCAAGCTGCATGCGTTGCTGGGCGCGGGCCTGGGGCAGGCTGAAGTGCGGCGCCTGGTCGAGCTGGATCTGTGTGGCGAGTTGAGCTGATATAGCAGCCGAGCGCGGACTTCAGCCGGGCCGAGATTTGTGGCGAGCGGGCTTGCCCGCGCTCGGCTGCGAAGCAGTCGCAAAACCGGTTATCTCGGTCTGCCTGACAGACTGCGTTCGCCGGTTTTAGGGCCGCTTCGCGCCCCAGCGCGGGCAAGCCCGCTCGCCACAAGTCCGCGTTTGACTTCAGATTTCCTTCACTGAACGGCACCCACACCAGACAAATCGCTTTTTCTTGAGCGACATTTCCTAGAAAATCCCAACGCCTTGCGCCTGTCCAGCCACGTGACTAGTCTCCGTTTGTCACTGCCCCATTGCAGTGAACGGGTTTAGCAGCTCGTGTCCAATAGGCGCACAACGCCTCCATTTTTCATGGCCGGCGTTTTTAATGCCCCCAGGTTTATGGTGGCTGTGCGTGGGGCACCTTCGGGTGCGCCGGTTTCCTATTGGCCGGTCTGCTAACCCGCGTACAGCTGCCACCCCCATCGTTTAGCAGCGATTGGTGTCAGCTCCCATGCGCCAATAGGAGTACATCATGGACAAGCTAATCCCCGATCCGCCCAGCAAAACCGCCCGCGCCCGGATCACCGCCATTCTCAAGAAAGCCAACGCCGACCTCTTGCAGGTGCTCAACAGCCAGCACCACGAACCGCCGTTGCTCGCCGCCCTGAAAGAAACCGCCGCCCGCCCGGGCAGCGTCAACGATGGCCGACACCTCTCACTGTTCAACGTGCAGGAAGGCATCACGGCCGAGCAGGCGCTGATCCACGTGTCGTTGATGCTGCGCTGCGCCGAAGAAGTCTCCGATGAAATCACCGAATACGGCAGCGGCGTCGAACGCGGGCTGATCTGGTCGATGATCCATTCGGTGGAAATGGCCCGGGCGGTGGTTGATGCGTTGTTGGCGGGGTCGCAGCCGACACCGACCTGAAACGCCCCCCCTAGCTTTTGTGGGAGCTGAGCCTGTGTGGGAGCGGAGCTTGCCCGCGAAGAAGACGCCGCGGTTTTTCAGAGACACCGCGTTATCGTTCTTCGCGGGCAAGCTCCGCTCCCACACCACCGCCACACCCCGTCATACCGCAGGTGCTGCACTGAACTGATCACTCAGCCGTCGGCACACAACTTGCTCGATGCCCCCTACCTCCCACGGACGGAACCGAACATGCTGCACTCCCACCTCACCACCCTCAACGCGGTATCCCTGGTGCTCAACACCTTCCGCGACAAGGGCATTGCCAGCGATGCACTCCTGGCCGGCAGCGGCATCAGCGCCGCCGACCTGAGCCGCGCCGACACCCGCATCACCACCAACCAGGAGATGCAGGTGTGCGCCAATGCTGTGGCCCTGCGCCGGGAAATCGGCCTGGAGCTGGGCCGGCGCATGCATGTGTCGGCCTACGGCATGCTCGGTTATGCCCTGCTCACCAGTGCCACCTTCGGTGACGCTTTGCGCCTGGCCCTGCGTTATCCGGCGCTATTGGGAACACTCTTCGAACTGAGCCTGGAAACCGACGGCGAGCGCATCTGGTTCACCGCCGCGGATTATCGGGAAAACCCGCAGTTGGCGGTGTTCAACACCGAGCTGTGCCTGGTCTCGCTGAAAGTCATCTGCGACGACTTGCTCGGCCACCCGCTGCCCTTGCTGGCGGCGCGCTTCGAGCACGAAGCACCGGACTACCAAGCCAACTACAGCGACAGCTTCGACTGCCCGTTGCAATTTTCAGCCGACAGCAACGCATTTGCCTTCGACCGGCGCTGGCTGGAGCAACCCTTGCCCCTGGCGGACGCCATTACCCACCAGGCCATGGCCGAACGGTGCCGCAAACATAACCTGGAGTTCACCGGCCGCCAGGCCTGGCTGGGGCGCATCCGCCAGTTGCTCGCCGCGCAACTGCACACCGCGCCGGGCCTGGAGGGCCTGGCCGAGCAGATGAAGTGTTCGGCGCGGACCCTGCGCCGGCACCTCAACGACCTCGGCTGCAGCTATCAGGAACTGCTCGACGAACTGCGCTTCGAGCGCGCCAAGCAATTGCTCGGGGAAGCCCGGCTACCGATTCACCGCATCGCCGATGAGCTGGGCTTCAGCGAAACCGCCAGCTTCCGTCATGCCTTCGTGCGCTGGAGCGGAGTCAGCCCGAGCCAGTTCCGCCCGTAAGACGCGAACAGCGTCTCAGAAACGCAACGTCCATTCGCCCTGAACACCGTGCAGTTGGCGATTGTCGGCGATTTCACCGGTATAACCGACGCCCAGGACGTGGTCCTCGGAGAGCCTGAAGTCCAGGCCCGCGTCCACCACCAGGCTGTCGCGATCCAGCGTGGCGCTGCGGATCTCGAACGCATCGCCGCCCAACGCCGACGACTGCATGACGGCGTGGGTGAGATGACCATACCGATGTTTCCAGCCGGCACTGAGGCGCGGCGCCAGGCTCATGCCACGATCCAGCCGGTGCTCATGGGCAAACCGCGCGCCCAGGGTGCTGCGCACATTACCCTGGGAGTGCGCCTTGACGCTCAAGGCCGCATCGCCGCCTTTTTCCGTGTAAGCGCGACGGTGATAGTGTTGATAGTCGAGGCCGGCAAAGGGCTCCACACTCAGGTTGCCAAAGCCCAGGGCGTAGCCGACCTCGCTGAACACCTGCTGGCTGCTGGCTTGGTGCCGGCCCGATAGACGCTCACTGAAACCAGCGAAAGCCACATCACGCCGGGTGTTGCCATCATGGCGACTATGGACGGCGCCGAGACGGGTCGCCCAGGGGCCGCTCTGATGCAGCGCGTACACCCCCAGATGCCAGCTGTCGACCGTGCCCTTGAAATGGCTGCCGCCCAGGCGCGTCTGCGATTGGCCGCCCACCACCCCGAGTCGCCAATCGGCGGCCCGTGCCCAGTCGGAGCCGATCAGCAAACCCCGGGTCTTGCGGTGCATGGGCTGATCGTTCTGCTGGCTACTCTCGAATTTGCCCGCGTTACCCAGGCCGTGAACCCAGACCCGGCTCTTTGCACCCCGGCTATCCGAATCGAAAGCCAACGTGGCAGGCCTGCCGGAGGACGTCTCGAACCCGGGCAAACGACGGTCGTCGCTCCACTGGCGCATCGCCGAGAGCATGCCGCCACCGACCTGGCCGACACCGCTCAGGGTCGCATTGCCCAGATTGGCGTTGTGGCTGCCCGAGAGCTGATTCAAGGCTATTTTCGCCGTCGCGGCGTTACTCGTGATCAGGCTGGAGACCAGGGCCGGGGGCTGCGGTGCCTGTCCGGTCGAGGCCATCGTCGGGGCCGTGGTGTCACCGACCTTCTGCCCGTCGGGTGCAGGGGCCGGGGCGAAGTACGCGGTCTGCCCGAGGCTCGCGGCCAGGCGCTTGGCATTCCCGGATTCGGCGATCTGTTCGAGGGGCACATAATTGCGGCTATAGATCAGCCCGACGTCCGTGGGGGTGTAGGAGAGCCTGTAGGTCATGAAGGCCAGATCGCTGACCACCTTGTGAAAAGCGCCTTCGACCTGGCCGGCCCGCAGGATCGTATGCACACTGGTCGAGGGCACATTCTCGGCCGTTGGCCGCAGGACCAGCGTCGCCCCTTGCAGATAGGCCGTGCCACCGACGGCAACGGTCGAACTGCCACCATCGCGGTCAATGCCATAAACCAGCACCGAGGAAGGGCCCATCGTGAGATCCCGTTCGACCACAGGCGCACCCGCTTGCGGGTTGGCGAACATCGTCCCGTTGACCACCAGGCTGCCGGTACTGCCGCTGCCAGAATAGAGACCCAACTGATCAACCCACGTGGCACCGGTGATCCCGCCGTTATTGATCAACTCCGCGCCGTTGCCGACACGGGCCTGGGCGCTGAAATCCGCCGGGCCGGTCAAGGTCCAGGTGCCCTGGTTGACCGACAGCGATTCAAAGTTGCGCGTGTTCCCCAACATGCCGCTGCCGCCCTCGAGAAGCAACAGGTCCGAGCCGCTGCCGCCGTCGATGGCCCCAAACACCTGGGAGCCGCTATACAGCGCCAAGGTATCGTTGCCGGCCCCCAGGTCTATCGCCGTGCCGGCGCGATAGGCACCTTTCATATAGACGCTTGCGGTCGAGCCATGGGGGTCCTGGTTTTGTATGTAGGTGGTTTCGATCAAGCCATGGTTGGTCACGCTGTCATCGTGATTGCCATTGAGCTTGATCCCCCGGTGCCCACGAATAATGCCGCGATTCACCACATTGATCGGACCTTTGCCCTGGCCCAGGATGCCGAAGCTGGGCCCCTGGATCAGTGCATCCTCGGCGTTGATCACCAGGCCGCGGCCTATCGAGACCCCTGAAGAGGTGCCGACACCCTTCGGTACATCGGCCTCGATAACGCCGTAGTTTTCTATCCGCGCCAGCCCGTCGATCCTGACCCCGTTGTACCCCGTAAGAAAAACGCCGTCGGTGCGATGACCGGAGATACGCCCCCAGTTCAACACCGTGCCGTTACCGTAGGCACGGACACCCGAACCACTCAGGCCTTTCACCACCCCATCGTTGCGCAGGGAGATATTGCGCCAGGTAAAAAGGCCATCGGCGCTCGAGGCCATGATCGACGAGGTATCGCCCAGATGCTCCACATGCAACGTATCGCCCCGGCTCACCCGGCTGGAAGCCAGCAGGGGCGGCGAGAAGGCGGTGCAAAGGGCTAGTGCGACGGCCCAACCAAGGTGATCGTGTGTCGATGGCATTTCATTCCCTACCTGGAGTTATCGGAGGCGAGAATGTATCCATCCCGATCGAGGACCACTGTCGGGCAAAGCAGATCGCGGCGGCAGGTTGCCTCTGTAAGGCTGTCCGAAAAAAACCGTAACAACTAACCCCGTGCGTGCGCCTTTTCAGGCCACGAAGCAGCCTTCCGCCCTGTTCAGGGGCGAAATCAGGACACATTTTTTGGCCATATCGATCCCCTTTTGGCCGCTCCCGCCGTTCTCCAAAAAGCGCCAGGCATCAAGAATGACGCCACGTCCACGCTATCGGAGAACAATAAATGCTGACGGTCTACTCAGACGATCATCACCTGCACCATGGCCGCTGCGAGCTGATCGACGGGCAACTGATGCCCTGCTTCGAAATGCCCTCGCGCGCCGACCACGTGCTGGCCCGCGTGCAACATCAGGCCCTGGGCCCGGTGCGCGAACCGGAAGACTTCGGCCTGGAGCCGATCCGCCGCGTTCACGACGAGGCCTACCTGAACTTCTTCAAGGGCGCCTGGGAGCGCTGGGCCGAACAAGGCCATGACGGCGACCTGCTGCCCTTCACCTGGCCGGCCCGCACCCTGCGCCGAGTGATCCCGAAAAACCTGCACGGCGAACTCGGCTACTACAGCTTCGACGGCGGCGCGCCGATCACCGCCGGCACCTGGCAGGCAGCGTATAGCGCGGCCCAGGTCGCCCTCACCGCCCAGGCCGAAATCCAGCGCGGCGCCCGCAGCGCCTTCGCCCTCTGCCGACCGCCGGGACACCACGCCGCCAGCGACCTGATGGGCGGTTACTGCTACCTGAACAACGCCGCCATCGCCGCCCAGGCCTTCCTCGATCAAGGCCATCGGAAGGTCGCGATCCTCGACGTCGACTACCACCACGGCAACGGCACCCAATCGATTTTCTATGAGCGCAGCGATGTGCTTTTCACCTCGATCCATGGTCACCCGGAAGCCGAGTTCCCGTTCTTCCTCGGCTATGCCGACGAGCTCGGCGAAGGCGCCGGCGAAGGCTTCAACTTCAACTATCCACTGGCCGCCGGTGCTGCCTGGGACCAGTGGAGCGCGGCGCTGGAACAGGCCTGCGGCGAGATCGAACGCTACGCCCCCGATGTGCTGGTGGTTTCCCTGGGCGTGGACACCTTCAAGGACGATCCGATTTCCCAGTTCAAGCTCGACAGCCCGGATTACCTGCGCATGGGCGAACGCATCGCCCGCCTGGGCAAGCCGACGCTGTTCGTGATGGAAGGCGGCTACGCGGTAGAAGAAATCGGCATCAATGCCGTGAACGTACTCGAAGGTTTCCAATACGCTCAATGAGGAATTAGAACAATGAACAAGCTCAAGCGTCTTATTGCCCCAGCCCTTTGCGCCGCCGTGCTCAGCACCGCCCTCCACGCCGAGGAGCGTACCCTGCGGGTCTACAACTGGTTCGACTACATCACCCCCAAGGCCCTGGACGACTTCAAGGCCCAGAACACCCAGGTCAAGCTGGTCTACGACATCTTCGACACCAACGAAGCCCTGGAAGCCAAGCTGCTCACCGGCAACTCCGGTTATGACGTGGTGGTGCCGTCCAACGTGTTCCTCGCCAAGCAGATCGAAGCCGGGGTGTTCCAGCCCCTGGACCGCAGCAAGATCCCGAACTGGAACCACCTCGATCCCAAGCTGATGAAGCTGATCGAGGCCAACGACCCGGGCAACAAGTTCGCCGTGCCCTACATGTACGGCACCATCCTGATCGGCTTCAACCCGGCCAAGGTCAAGGCGGCGCTGGGCGACAACGCGCCAGTGGACAGCTGGGACCTGATCTTCAAGGAAGAGAACATCAGCAAGCTCAAGCAGTGCGGCGTCGCCCTGCTCGACTCGCCGTCGGAGATCCTGCCGCTGGCCTTGCAGCACCTGGGCCTGAACCCCAACAGCAACAACCCCAAGGACTATGAAAAAGCCGAGGCGCTGTTGCTGAAAATCCGTCCATACATCACCTATTTCCACTCGTCCAAGTACATGGCGGACATCGCCAACGGCGACATCTGCGTGGCCGTCGGTTATTCCGGCAGCTTCTCCCAGGCCGCCAACCGCGCCAAGGAAGCCAAGAACGGCGTGGTGGTGGACATGCGCCTGCCCAAGGAAGGCGCGCCGATCTGGTTCGACATGCTGGCGATCCCCAAAGGGGCAAAGGACACCCAGGACGCCTACACCTTTATCAACTACCTGCTGCAACCCCAGGTGATCGCGCCGATCAGCGACTTTGTCGGTTATCCGAACCCGAACAAGGACGCCACCGAAATGGTTGACCCGGCGATCCGCCACAACGCCAACCTGTACCCGACCGAAGCGGCGATGAAGACGCTCTACACCTTGCAGCCGCTGGACCAGAAGGCCGAACGGGCACGTACGCGGGCCTGGACCAAGATCAAGTCGGGGATCTGAGTGTTTCCCTGCCCCCTAAAGGGGGCGGGGACAATCTTCAGGCACTCGGTGGCAGGAACAACGCCGCGGCCAACTTGGGACCGATGTCTCCACGCCAGATAGCGTCGACTTTGCTTCCAGCGCTCTCCTGGGCCCGCTGAAAACTGAGCCCTTTAAACCGCTGCTCGCGGGTCTTGAGGTGCGCCTTGGAAAAACTGGCCGCCGGCCTGGTCGCGGTCAGGTAATGGAAATGCGCGTACCACAGCGGCCTGCCCTGCCGGTCGCGAATCTCGTACTCATCGAGGAAGTCGTTGCCCTTGCCACCGGAAATATCTCGGCGCTCACCCAGCTTGTGAACCGTGATCTGCTCTTCCTGCGCCAGGAACTCAACGGCGGCGGCGGTCGGCAAGCGCTTCTTGGTCAGGTTGATCCGCAGACTCAGCCCCTTGTTGTTCAAGGTGCTCGCGGCCTGCTCCAGGTCGGCAATCAAAAACCGGGGAGACTGTGAAAGCCCCAGGGTCAAATCCCGCAGCTCCCTGCCGAGCGCTGAAAATGGCTGCGCCTTCATCCCGAGCATGTCCTCGATATCACGCGGGACCTGCACCAGGCTCGCACTGCGTTCGGCGTCCGCCAGCAGCGTCGGCACGCTCGCCAACAGATCACGGGCCTTCTTCTCCAGCGACTTGAGCTTTTTTGCGGCACGTACACTCAATTCTCCCACGCCGCCTAGCAGGCGCAGGCCACGATCCAACTGCCAAAGCCCCGAGCTGTCGCGCCTCAACCAGGGACCCTGTCGCGCCGGGTGGCTGTCATCAATGATCACCACCCCATCGAGTTTGCACGACACCCGAAACCAGGCATCCTCGACCCGCGCATAGAAAAGCTTGTCTCGCCGATACAGACCTTTCCAGTCGCCCGATTCCAGCAAAGTGCCGGGCGCCTCGGACAGTGACAGCTTGAACTTCTCGAGCCGGACCAGCTCGGAAGCCGTGAACTGACGTCCCGGACGGGTCCAGCCAAAGACCAGCTGGTTCGCCGCACTGACGGCAGGTTCCTTGATCACGGCGTTGCTGATGATCGGCCCTGGGCGCACGGCCCCGGCTTGCCCGATCAGCAACTGACGGTGATAGACCAGCACAACCGCCAGATTCAGCAAGACGTCGGCAAACGCCACCCAGGGATGGGGCGCATGGGGATCGGCAAAGGCCTTGAGGCTGGAGAGCAATTGCACGAGCCAGCCGAAACCCGCCAGGGGCCCAGGCAACAGGAACTGCAACAGACCGAACAGGGCCCAGCCCAGATCGACGAAACGGTGCCAGCGATCTTCGGCATTGGACACCGAATCCGCCTCGGCCTGCGCGATCAGCGCTTCGATGCTGGCGGCGAACAGCGCCGCGCAAAACGACCCGTCTAGCGGCGTGGTATCCAGCGCAGCCGGCTCGGGGGTGTCCGGGATATTCCAATCGGAGTGGGTCACCCGGGTCAGGTGCGGCTCCTTGAATCCGCCATCCTCATAAGTTGAACGCCTTGCGCTGTCCAGGCCGTCGAGGACCGACTGCTGCAAAGGTCCCTCCTGCTGGATCGCCGTCAACAAGCCGGCCCAGGATGGAAACTCAAGCAAGAGCGCCCTGGCGCCGGGCCGGCACAGCACCTGCGGGCCCTGTTCCGTCGCCTGCGGGCCAATCACGAACATGTTGCGCACCCGGTCCGCCGAGGCACCGGGATGCGCCAGAAACGCCAGGGGCCTGACCACGATGGGCTGCCCCAGGACCTCACGGACACCGACGTCCCGGGTCATCACCGCCTCGACATAAAGACGGGCGGTCTCCGTCAGTTTCCGCTCGAGCCGCAGCTCCAGCGCCCACATCGGCAGCAGGACCCGCAGGTAGTCGGTAAACAGCCCTTCTTGCCGGGCTCGCTCGGCCTGATCGTGCTGCAATTTCTGCCCGAGCAACTCAGGGTAGGTCCTGCCGATATCGGCGTCGGTCACCGCCGTGCGCAACGCGTCATAGGTCATCCAGGACGGCGCCGTCTGGCCTTGGTAACGAATCTGCGCCAAGGCGCCAAGAGGAAAGGCCTCAAGATTCTTCAGCGCCATGGCGACATAGTCCTGGGCCTGTGACTCATAGCGAACGTCACGCGCACTGTCGACCATTTCGGAGGGGCTGTTCGCGATACGCGTCAGGGTCACGCTGATATCGCTGATCGACACGCTCGCGGCCGCTGGATATTTCGCCTGCAAACTCGCCCGCAACGACTGGCCGGCAAAGGTCCGGATATCGGGAATGCCATCGAGAAACGCCTTGCCGGCATGACCCCGATGCACCGTCGCAAGCGCCGCCACATAACGGCCATAGCGCGTGCGATCCGCCGCCGACGCCTTGCGCAACGCCTCGGGCAGCAAGTCATCCAGGCTCGCCAATTTCGCCTCGTGACCGGAACGAAAAGCACCGAACAAGGCCTGCAAACCGGTCAGCTCACGCAGGTGCTGCTCAAGGGCCTCCGGGTCGCGATAGTCACTCGGCTTGATCGCATCGACGGCCTCCAACTGGCGTACCAGCAGGCTCACCGTCAGGGCGTCGAAGATGTGATGGTCCGGCGAGTAACTCCTGAAACCCGAGCCCTCGTCGCTCAATGTCACACTCAGGGACTCTTCAAGCGCTCGGGTGGAATCGAAGGTTTCGATTCCGCCGAACAGGCTGTAAAGCAAGACGATCTGGCGCTCGCCGACCCAGTGGCTGACAACCAGTGCCTGGATGCGCAAGGGCTCGGGACCCTTGATGCGGCTATCGATGATAGGGATATAGGCCTGCGCGCAATCACTGCCGAACCGGGCTTCGCGCGCCTTCAGGTCGGGATAGTCGAGCACCGCCTCCACGGCGGCCAGTTCGTCGCCCGACAGCGCCGCGCACGCCAGGCGCAATTGCGCCGCGAAGAACTCGGAAAGGTGCTGCCAGGGAGCCACATCCCCCACCAACGGCGAGCTCCAGAAGTCCACCAGCCCCTGCTTGTACGCCTCCAGCAGCAACGGCGCCCACTCATCCAGCAGCGTATCGAGCGCCTCAACACCCAGGGACAGCTTCTGCGGATGCTCCGCGCCCGGATAGAGCGTCACATAGCTGCCGGCCGGACATAGCCGTTTTTCTTCGCCCAGGAAGCGAGCGATCAACAAGTGCGCCAGGGTCAGGACCCGGTAGTCCACCTCATCCCCGCACGCTTCCGGTTCGATCAGCGCGGCATGGGTCAGTCGCTCGCCCTGCGACGGGTATTGGTCGTCCAACATGTCGCGGACCAGGCCGGGCGCCACGCTTTCCAGGGTCGGTCGCTGGGCAAAATAATCACTGAGGGTGTAGACCCGCTCAGCCTGTTCGCTTTCGCTCAAGGTCGCGCGAGCAAGGGGGGAAGTCATGTCCATTTATCCTGGTGGCGGGTTCCGGGAATAAATAAACATCGACCGCGCGATGGCCTGCGGTAGCCGGTTAATACCCTAGGCGGCTAGACCTTCCAGACCGTGCGCAAACGCGCCAGCGCCGACTCGATATCCACCTCCGGTACCGCCGCGAACCCCAGCACCAAACCGGCACGCCGGTCTTCGGGCGGTTCGGGCTGGGTGATCCAGTAGCCGCTCAAGGGACTGATTTCGACCCCGACACTCTCGGCCTGCGCGATCAGTTCCTGCTCCCGGGCCAGGCTCTCCACCGGCACCGTCAGATGCAGGCCCGCCGCAACCGCCGGCAAGTCACCACAGCCCGGGATATTCGCCGGCCAATGGGCCAACAAGGCGTTGCGCCGACTCAGGGCGGCCCGGCGCATGCGCCGGATATGCCGCTGGAAATGCCCGGCGGCCATGAACTCCGCCATCACCGCCTGGGTGCTGACCTCCGAGTGCCGCATATCCAGCGCGCGGCGCTGGGCAAAGGCCTCGACCAGCGTCGGCGGCAGCACCAGGTAACCGAGGCGCAACGCCGGAAAGGCGATCTTGCCGAAGGTCCCGACATACAGCACCCGCCCCTGCCGATCCAGCGCCGCCAAGGGTGCCAGCGGCGCGCCGCTGTAGCGGTACTCGCCGTCGTAGTCGTCCTCGACGATCCAGCCGCCGGTGCGCTCGGCCCAGGCCAGCAACTCCAGGCGCCGCGCCAGGCTCATGATCACGCCGGTGGGGTATTGATGAGACGGGGTCACATAGGCCAGCCGACAGTCCGGCAATTGCGCGAGTTCGACGCAATCGAGTCCTTCATTGTCCACCGTCACGCCATGCAGCTTGGCCCCCGCCACCGCGAAGGCCAATCGGGCCGCGCGGTACCCGGGATTCTCCACCGCGACGCCATCGCCGGGGTCCACCAGCAACTGTGCACAAAGGCTAATGCCCTGCTGCGCGCCACTGGTGATCACAATTTGCTCAGGCGTGCAGGACAGGCCCCGGGAGCTGCGCAAGTAAGCCGCAATCAGGCCGCGCAAGCGCGCCTCCCCCGCCGCCTCGCCGTAACACAGCAGTTGCAGGTCCGGTTTGCGCCAGAAAGCCGCCTGCAGCTTGGCCCAGACGCCAAAGGGAAACAGATCGAAGGCCGGCACACCCACCCGAAAAGCTCGCGGAGGACCACTCGGGGGCCTGTGCATCGGGTTGCTCTCGATGCGCTCCATGGCCAGATTGTGGATAACTTTACTGGATGTAACCCCAGCGGTTTCGGGTGATTTTGTGGATAACCCTGTTGATAAGCCTGTTGAAAACCCTGTGGATAGTTTTGTGGACAACTTTTTGATCGGCAGGGCTTTTTCCGGCAGTTGCGCGACGTAGGTGCCATCGCCGATCCGGCCCTCGATAAAACCTTCGGCGTAGAGCTGGTCATAGGCCCGCACCACGCTGTTGCGGGAAATCGCCAGGGCGCTGGCCAGGTCGCGGCTGGCCGGCAGACGGCTGCCACTCGCCAGTCGCCCGTCGAGCACCCGCAGGCGCAGGGCCTGATAGAGCTGGCGGCTGAGGCCCTTGGCCGGATCGAGGTAGATCCCGGCAGGGTCGAACGGCAAGGGCAACGATGGACTTGGCATGGTATTGGACCTATGAAAATCGCCGGTAATGGCTCTTACAACCAACCAATAGCCTGCCTAGGATGAGGGTATTCGCCAAGGAAAATTTCCATGTACACACCCAGCGCCTTTTCCGAACAAGACCTGCTCACCCTGCAGCAACATATCCAGGGCACTCGCCTGGCGACACTGGTCACCCATGGCAAGCTCGGCCTGCAAGCCATCCATGTGCCGCTGTTGCTGCGCCCCGAGCAAGGTCCCAATGGCACGCTCTATGGCCATCTGGCCCGGGCCAATCCGCAGTGGCAGGAACTGGCGGAGGGCGGTGAAGTGCTGGTGATCTTCCCGGGAGCCGATGCCTATGTCAGCCCGTCCTTCTATCCCGCCAAGGCCGAGCACGGCAAGGTCGTGCCGACCTGGAACTACGTGGCCGTGCATGCCTACGGCCAGGCCGAAGTATTCGATGACGCTGATCGCCTGCTCAACCTGGTCAGCGCCCTGACCGACCGCCATGAAGCGGGCCGGGACAAGCCGTGGAAAGTCGCCGACGCCCCCGCGCCGTACATCGAGAGCATGCTCAAGGCCATTGTCGGTTTTGCCCTGCCGATCCAGCGTCTGGAAGGCAAACGCAAGCTCAGCCAGAACCGCAGCGCCGCCGACATCGCCGGCGTGCAACAAGGGCTGGCGGCCAGCGCCGACAGCCAGGATCAAGCTCTCGCCCAATTGATGCGCTAAGGAGTCACCATGAGTTCCATTGAAATCCGTCCGGTCAGCGCCGCCGACCAGGCCGTCTGGCGCCCCCTGTGGCAGGCCTATCTGAAGTTCTATGAAACCGAGCTACCGGACGCGGTCTACCAGTCGACCTGGCAACGTTTTCTCGACCCGGCCGAAACCACCCACGCCGCCCTTGCCTGGCAGGACGGCAAGGCCGTGGGCCTGGTGCATTTCATCTACCATCGGTCGAACTGGAGCGTTCAGAATTCCTGCTACCTGCAGGACCTGTTCGTCGCACCCGGCCAACGCGGGACCGGGTTGGGACGCTTGTTGATCGAACATGTCTATGCCACCGCGGCCGAGGCCGGTTGCAGCAAGGTGCACTGGCTGACCCACGAGACCAACGCCACCGCCATCCAGTTGTACGAACGGATTGCCGAGCGCCCCGGTTTCATTCAATTTCGTCAAGCGTTGTAAGCCTCAAGGAAAGCCTCATGTCGATATCCCTAGCAAACTGGAAAGGCGCGCCGGCACCTTCGGCCCAACGTCTGGAGGGGCGTTTTATCGTCCTGGAAAAACTCGATCCGGCTCGCCATGGCGACGATCTCTGGCAGGCCCTGACGGGTCCCGGCGCCGATCCCAAGCTCTGGGACTACCTGCCTTATGGTCCGTTCCCGGAGCGCAGCGCCTTCAACGACTGGCTGAACAACCATGCGGCCAATAGCGATCCGTATTTCTTCAGCGTGGTCGACAAGGCCAGCGGTAAGGTCCAGGGCATTCTCAGCCTGATGTCAATCGTCCCGGCCCAGGGACGTATCGAAATCGGCCACGTCACCTTTGGCGCGCCGATGCAGCGTTCGCCCAAGAGCACCGAGGCGGTCTATCTGCTGGCCAAGGAAGCCTTCGCCATGGGTTACCGGCGCCTGGAATGGAAGTGCAACAACGACAACGCCCGCTCGCGTACGGCGGCCGAGCGTTTGGGCTTCAGCTTCGAAGGTGTGTTCCGCCAGCATATGGTGGTCAAGGGCAGGAACCGCGACACGGCGTGGTACAGCATTATCGATTCGGAATGGCCGGCGGTGAATGCCGGGTTCGAGCGGTGGTTGTCGGAAGAGAACCTGACCGAAGCCGGGCAAATCAAGTCCCTGGTCGAGTGCCGGGGTTAACCGGACAGCCTGAAAGTGCAGTGCCCCTCGACCTGAAAATACGGTGGCTGACGCCTCGGCCACCGTAAGACCACAGAGTCACAAAACACACCTCTAATCGCCACCAAACCGGCGACATATCTTGCAAAAGACGGGTAAAAATCCCGACATTTATCGATTACATGGATAGATACATTTCGGCCTCAATTTTCCAGGAGGTCGAAATTCCATGCCAACAACCTTTAATCGACTCGCCATATCGGTCGCACTGGCATCCAGTGTTATTGCCGGTCAACAGGCACAAGCCTATCCACAGACCCCCATATACAGCCGACCTGCCGATCCGAATGCTACCTATGTCGGAACGACTCCAGAGGGCGGCACTGTATGGAACGTTCCCATTGGTTCCGGTCAACAGCCACCACTCTCCCAGTACCAACAACAAGGTCTAGGCCCCAATACCTATACGATCGTCGGCCCACACCCCATCGCTCACGGCGTTGTCTGGGTCAAACCCAATAACGAGAATACGGCCCCCTTTGAGGCGCACATCCGGGACGACGGTTCTGCTGTTCGGGTATACGTGCCCGACCTCCCGCCACTGTGTCCGTCATGCGCTCCCGGTCAACAGCCACCGCTCCCTCAGGTGACACCGGTGCTCCGGCCCAACGCCACGAGCACCGGTATTGTCGAAACCAATCGGAACAATATCGCTGCCAACACCACTGCTCACAAAACCAATGCCAGCAACATCGCAAACCACGAAGGCAGGATCACGGCCAACACCAACGCCCACCAATCCAACACCACTGCTCACCAAACCAATGCCAGCAGCATCGCAAACCACGAAGACAGGATCGTGGTTCTTGAAGAAAGGAGCACCGACCACGGAAAAAGGATTACCGACAACACCAGCACGGGCCAAGCCAACGCCAGCGATATCGCAGACCTCCGTCAAGAAGTCTCCGCTATAAGGCAGAGCAATGCCCAGCTGGAACAAAAGCTTGTGGCCGCTCAAACCACAAACCAGACTCAGGCAGATGATCCAAAGGGCGGCCAGGGTGGCAATGTCGGCCAACCATTCCCCAGGCCGGTCGACTCCCCGCTGCGCACGGCCCTGAACAAACTGGGCACGGCGGCAAAACGAGACGCCCGCATGCAGCTTTCCGGCGCGGGCAATGCCAGCCTGGGTGCCGCCACCCTCAGCGGTGCCAGCCAGGTGGGCAACAGCGCCCTCGCGGCCATGCGCCAGCTCGGTAACGACCCCACGCAACGACAGCTCGCCGGACAAAACGGCGCGCCCGGCCAGGTGTCGCTGTCGGGGCGCTCGGAGATCAAGCCCAATGAAAGTCGCGTGTGGCTACAAGCCCTGAACAACGCCAGCACCTTCGATCAACCGGCAGGCCAGAAGTCCTTCGAACAGGACACCCGAGGCCTGGTAATGGGCGTCGACTGGGCCCTGGACAATGAATGGCGCATGGGCCTGCTGGGCGGCAAGTCGCAATCCAAGCATAAAGCCAACCGCTTCGAAGGCGGCCTGGACAGCTGGCATGTCGGCACCTATGCCCTGCACCAGAGCGGGCCCATGGCCCTGCGCCTTGGCGCGATCCACAGCCAGCACTATGGCAAGACCGAACGCAACGTGGAGTTCGCCGGTTACAAGGACCGTCTCACCGGCAACCACGGCGCCAACAGCCAGCAGGCCTTCGCCGAACTCGGCTACAACCTGGGCAGCGGCAGCCTGAGCGCCGAACCTTTTGCCAGCCTCGGCTACCAGCGCTACTCGCGTCAGGGTTATACGGAAAAAGGCGGTGAAGCGGCGCTGAAAGCCGATGCCCAGACCCAGAGCAACTTCAACACCACCCTGGGCCTGCGCACCGCCAGCATCAAACACATGGACAACAAGATGAGCCTGGCCCCGCGCCTGAGCGCGGGCTGGAAACACCTGTACGGTTCGGTCGAGAGCACCAGCACCCAGTCCAATCAGGTCACCGGCGACGTCTTCAACACCAAGGGGATCACCCGGGACCGCGACACCCTGGTGGTCGAAGCCGGGCTGGATCTGAACCTGTCGGCCCGGCATTCCATCGGCGTGGCCTACAACGGTGAAGTAGGCAACAGCAGCCGGACCCATGGCGTCATGGGGCAGTGGAAGATGAGTTTTTAACCTCTTGAACCTAAGGACTTATCCCGCCTGTCGGAGGTAAAAAGGCCGACATTTATCGATTAAATACATAGATACATTTCCGGCCTCGAATCAACCCGAGGCCGGAAAACCAATGCCCCCTACCCCCCATCGCCTAGCACTCGCGATCACGCTGGCACTCAGCACTGTCGTCTTGCGCGACACACAAGCCAGCCCCACGCCCTCAGCCCCTCAACAGCAGGAGAACATCCACAGCCTGCAAGCCGAGAAAGGCCACACGGTCTTGCTGAGCGATCCGTCAATCGACTACACCAATCATCGTGACGGCGACATTCAAGCAATCACCGGAAGCGCCATCAAGGTCATCGGACGCGTTGCGGGACGCATCGTCAACGACGGGAAAATCAGCAGTGAACGTCATGACGGCATAGACCTGGGGCCCTCCGCTATCACCCTGCTCAATGTCGGCACCCTCTCGGGCGGGCGTCACGGCGTCAACACCCGACGCGAGGGAGAACTCACGAACCGCGGCCACGTGAGTGGGCTCAACGGCGCGGGATTCAATTCCTCGGGCACCGGCAAGATCACCAACTACGGCAGCATCACGGGTGATGCACGCACCCTGGATGCCGACGGCGATGGCATACGGATCATCGGGAATGCGGAGATTTACAACGTCGGCGAGATTATCGGCAAAGGCAGCCTGGGTGTTGATCAATATGGCGGCGCCCATACCAGCGAAGGTATCTCCATAGGCGGCGGCACGATCTTCCAATACGCCAAAGGCACCATCAGCGGCGCGGATCATGGCATCCAGGTGAGTGACGGCAACAATGATCCGGCGCAACGGCCCACCGTCCTGGAAAACCACGGCACCATTCGCGGCCAGAAGGGCTTTGGCGTGCGCTTTATCGGCGAACAGGTCGACCAGGTGACCAACAACGGGTTGATCCACGGCGGCAACGGTTACGCCCTCGACCTGGGCGGCGGAAGCGATACCCTGATCGTGAAAAACGGCAGCCGCTTTATCGGTTGGGTCGATGGCGGGACCACTGACGATGACCAGGAACACATTCAGCTGGGCGTCGACCCTGACACAGCGCTCAAGGCCGACGACAATCTGGTGATCCTCGATGACGCCCTGGGCGGTAGCTTCGGTAACAGCCGACACTTCGAACGGCTGCAGGTCAAAGAGGGCACCTGGACACTCACCAGCCAGGACGACTTCAGTTCGGGTGCCGAAGTGCTGGTCCAGACTCATCTGATCAACCAGGGCAGTATTCTCGGGACGACCCGGGTCCACGACGGCGCGACTTATGGCGGCGGCGGAAGCGTCGGACATATGCGGGTGACGGGAACCCTCGAGGTTGATCCTCGGCAGGGTGCCGCCAGGATCAAGGAGCATCTGACCCTGGATCCCGGCGCGACCCTTTCCTATGGCATCGACGCCGACGGCAAGAGCGCTACTGTCGAGGTCGGCGGCACCGCCCATCTCGATGGCGCCCTGTTGCTGAAGGTACAGACCGACGCCCCATCGGACCGCCAGCACACGGTCATTAAAGCCGGCAAGCTGGAAGGCCGGTTCGCCAGCATCAGCACCAACCTGGCGCTGCTGACCGCCACCGCCCATTACAGCCCGACGCAGGTGGGCGTCACCTACACACGCAATAACGTCAATCTGGGGGATCTGGGGAATACCAGCAACGGTCATAACGCGGGGGAAGCCTTGGATCCCTGGATAAGTCCGAGTCCGCCGGCCCCGGCACCCGCCCCGGTTAAACCGCCTGAGCCGATCGCTGCCGTGCCGATTATTACGGAACCCGAGTCAGTCGTTTCCGTGCCGGTCGTTACACAGCCCGAGCCAGTCGCTTCCGTGCCGGTCATTACACAGCCAGAGCCAGTCGCTTCCGTGCCGGTCATTACACAACCAGAGCCAGTCGCTTCCGTGCCGGCCATTTCACCGCCAGAGCCAATCGTCTCCGCGCCAGTCGTTACCTCGCCAGAACCGGTCGTTTCCGCGCCGGCCATTACTCCAGAGCTGATAGCCGAGGAGGACCTGGGCACCGAGCTGTCGGACGAGCCCACGCAGCAACCGTCCCCGCACTCGCCACTGCGCCATGCCGCGCTCTATATCAGCGCCGTCGAGGCGGGACAGGCGCTCGACCAGCTTTCCGGCGGCAGCACCGCGCAGTTACGCAACGCGACGCTCAGCGGTTCCCGCCAAGTCGGCAGCAGCCTGCTCACGGTCATGCGGCAAACGGAGGACCAAGGAGACAAGGTTCAGGTCATGAACGGCGGCCACAGCCGGCTCTGGGTTCAAGGCCTGGGCAACTCCGCCAGATTCGACAGCACTCATGGCAACCATGGGCTGCGACAAAACACCCGGGGCCTGGTGCTGGGTGCCGACTGGGCGCTCGACAGCGAATGGCGACTCGGCGTTCTCGGCGGCCAATCGCAATCGGACTTCAAAGGCCAACGTTTCACCGGCGACCTCGACAGCTGGCACGCCGGTGCCTACGCCCTGCGCCAAAGCGGCCCGCTGGCCCTGCGGCTCGGCGCGGTGTACAGCAGCTATTCAGGCAAGACCGAACGCCGCGTGGAATTCAATGGCTACCGTGATCGTCTCAAAGGCGAGTACGACGCCAACAGCCAACAAGCGTTTGCCGAACTCGGCTACCGCTTCGGGGGGGCCGACCTGCGTGTCGAACCTTTCACCGGCCTCGGTTACGAACGTTATCACCGCGACGCCTTCACCGAGCGCGGCGGCGAAGCGGCCCTGGCCGTCGATAGCCAGACCCACGGCAACCTCAACAGCACCTTCGGCTTGCGCGCGAGCAGCATCACGACCTTCGACAATAAAATGAGCCTGAGCCCACACCTGAGTGCCGGCTGGAAACACCTGTATGGCGACGTTGGCAGCACGACCCAGCAGAAATTCACGGTGAGCGATCGCAGCTTCAAGGTCAAAGGCGCCGCCCTGGACCGCGACAGCCTGCTGCTGGAAGCCGGTCTGGACCTGAAGCTCTCGCCCAGCCAGAACCTCGGCGTCGGCTACACCGGCGAAGTCAGCAGCAACCAGCGCAATCATGGGGTCACGGGTCACTGGCGGCTGACCTTTTAAACCAGGCTCCGGCTACCCGGCCGCTCCAGGCCGGGCTGCGGGAAGCTGTCAGTGGCAGCGTGGGAAATGAGGGGCGTATCAGCGGGAGTCTCGGAGAGAAGGGTAGCGCCCTCAATGACGGTGCCGAGGGTCTTGGCGACGCGAGCCCGTCAGCCTGTCGTCTTGCGAAGTCGCACCACGCCCATCTGCAGCCCGAAGGGTTTGAACACCGAGTTCAACGACTTAAGCGTCGGATTACCCTCCTCGTGTTCGATATGAACAAGGGTCCGTACCGAAATCCTGCACATCCGTGCAAATTGAGTCTGGTGCAAACCGGTGACCTCGACACGCAAGCGCCTGACCGCCGCGCCGATGCCAATCACGCCCTGGGCAAGCTCGTCTTGAATGGCTTGAATCAGCAGTGCACGGACGTCAAGGCTGAGGGTCATTTCAGCCCCCAATCCTGCAAGCGCTGATCAAGCCTTTTCAGGGCAATCAGCGGATGATTCAACGTGATAGTCGGCAAGCCGCCGTCAGCCAGAATATCGGGCAATGCCAACAAATGATTGGCGTCCGCTCGAAGCCGTTCGAACGCCATCTGCGGATCGACGATACCTGCCAGCGCATCACAAACCTTGCGCCAATCCACCTCGCCTCCCCTTTCAATGTCCCTTGACCACTTGGTGCTGCGTGTCACGCCCTCGTCATCCATCACCATCGGTGCCAGATCATAAATAGGTGCCAGACGAAAGGCCGCCTTGTCGCGGATAATCGAGGTGTTTCGCCCGTGGTTGTCGGAATTGCCCAGGATCTTATTGAGCAAGTCGCGCCGCAGATAATCCGCCACCAGGTCCGCCACCTGATCCTGCTGGCCTGCCTGGCGCCAAAGGCTTGCCAGACGTGTGATCACCTCCAGATGGTCCATGTAACTACCGGGGATGGTGACTCCGGCCAGCGAATACATCGATTCCACGGCAAAGCGCTCAACACCCTGCCCCGTGACGTTACGATCAAAACGTTGCATCCAGAGACTCGGCCTGTTGGCCTCCTCCAGCGCCAGACCTTCAGCCGCTACGGTTTCGATACCCAATGCCTGCAAGGCTTTGTAGTAGTGATACTCGCTTCTGAGAATGTCCTGATCGGTCTGCGTCGACTTGTTTCGGGCAAACTTCACGAACCAATGGCGCGCGACTTCGGCATCGTCGAGAACTGCATCCGGGTATAACCGTCCCGCGCGATCTTCGCTCATCAGCAACTTCGGCGCTTCTCCACCAGCTCCCGTGGCCCCGCCAATCGCCGCGCCTTGCTCATAGGCGTATTCGAGAAATCGACTATCACGACCTACCACGTCCACCCGAGAAAACCCCATTGGTTCACGGTCATCCTGTACTTCCACAGAGTCCTTGATGCGCAAATGACCAATGGGTGCCGGGGTACTTCTTCCCAGCAAAAACAGATCGGCACTGACATCATCCGGCTTTTCCCGGCCTACCCTGGCCATCAGGAATCGCTTGGCCGCCCCGGCCGGAGCAATGTCCTGCACAAAGGCGGGGGCCTTCTGATCATTGCTGCTGTCCCAGTCCAACGGCAGAGCCGCACTGACAGCACAGGCGAACGAACTGCCCATGTCCTCGAAGTGATCCAACAGATAGCTTTGCTTGTAGGCAAACCTGCAACGCCCCTCGAAGCCCTTTTGCGGATCCTCGAAAGCCAGGGTCATGGCGTCTTGCCAAGTCCCGTTCGCATAAATCTGGAGCGTCAGTGTGTACATGGTCCAACCTGCAATTTAATGCGTCCGATGGGCAAAGATCGTCGACAGAACTGCAATATAGTACAGATCAGCCCATCTTCATTGCCTCGCGAACGCAATAAAATGCATTTTTAGGCCGCCAAGCGGGTGATAAACGCAATAAAATGCAGATTCTAGACCGTTTGCCATCGGTCACAGGGGGGTGGCCCATCAACCGATATCGGCAACAAAGACCTCATCGATCCTGGCCAGATCGCCCTCATTCAGGATGCCCGCATGGAAACGCAACTTCACCCATGCCATCAGATAGTCGTAACGGGCCTTGGCCAGCTCGCTACGGGTACTGAACCGTTGTTGCTCGGCATTCAGCAGATCGAGGTTGACCCGCTCGCCCCCCAGCAAGCTCTTTTGCGTCGAATCCACCAACGACTCCGCTGAAGCCAGGGCCTTCTGATAAGCGCGTAATTTGCTCTCCCCCGACAGGCAAGCGCTGAACTGGCGACGCAACTCGATCAACGTCTCACGGGTCTTGGCCTCCAGTTCGTACTCCGTTTGCTCAAGGCTCCGGCTGGCCTTGCGCACGGAGGCCGAAACGCCACCCCCCGCGAACAACGGCACGCTCAACTCGATGCCAATGCTATTGGTGCTGTTGCGCTGGTCATAGGTGCTGCTGCTATCGGACTCCGATTTGCGCAGGCTGGCGTAGGCCGTGACCTTGGGCAGGTGTCCGGCACGGCTGCGCTCCACCTCGAACCTCGCCACCTCGACCGCCTGGCGTTGAGAAGCCAGCAACGGGTTCTGGACCAGCGCCATGCGATGCCAATGATCAAAGGTCGCCGGCTCCATGGGAAAGGCCTGGAAAGTCGCGGACAGCGGCGCCAGATCATTGATGGCGATCCGCGGTTCGCCCATCAGGGCACCCAACTCTCGCAACGCGGCATCCTGCTCGTCATGGGCCTCGATCTGTTGCGCCGTTGCCAGCTCGAAACGCGATTCGGCCTCGAGAATATCGGTACGGGTGCCCTCTCCCTGGTGAAACAGATGGGTATTGCGCTGGAACTGCTGCTCAAAGGCCTTTTTTCGGGCCTGGGCAATTTCGATCTGATCCTGGGCCAACAAGGCCCGGGTGTAGGCACTGAGTACCCGCAGCAGCAGCTCCTGGCTTTTGCTGCGAAACACCTCATCGGCAAACAGCGACTGGGCGACGCCTTTGCGATAAGCCGCATAGGCTTCGTAATCGAGCAGCGGTTGCTGCAGGGTCAGTGCCGAGGTGGCACTGCGGTAGCGGCGCTGGTCATGGCTGCTGCCCGCCTCCCTGAGCTGGGTGACCCTGGATTCATTACGCCCCAGGTTGTGGCTGTAGGACAGCCGAGGCAGCAGCCCCGCCCGGCCAATGGCATCGCTTTCCCGCCCGGCATCGCGCGCCTTCATGGCCCCCTGGAACACCGGGTCATGCAGCAAAGCCGACTCATACACTTGAAAGGGTCCCAGGGCATGGCTCTCGAGGCTGGCGATCAACGCGAACAGCGCAACAGGTATCAAAACTATTTTCATGACGGCAGACCCTCTTCCTATTCGGTCAACGAGGCGCTCACGCGATCCAGCAGCGGTTTGAACAGGTAGTTGAGGAGCGAGCGCTCCCCGGTACGGACGAACATCTCGGCCGGCATGCCGGGCTTGATCACCAGTCCATTGAGCTGTTCCAGAGAGGCTTCACTGACCGAGCTGCGTATCACGTAGTAGGGGGCGCCGGTTTTTTCGTCGAGCAACTGGTCGGCCGACACCAGGCTGACCTCGCCCGCGACACGGGGCGTCACGCTCTGATTGAACGCCGTGAACAGGATGTCCACCGGCAGGGCCGGACTGACCTTGTCCACCAGGCTGATCGGCAAGCGCCCCTCCACCTCCAGATGCTGGCCTTGAGGCACGATCTCCAGCAGTGTGTCGCCGGCACGGACCACGGCGCCCTCGGTATGCACGCTCAAGTTGACGGCAATCCCTTGCGCTGGCGCGTTGACCTCGGTGTGCTGCAAGTCAAAACTCGCCGACGCCAGCTGTTGTTCCAGGGTCAGGCACTTGAGTCGCACCTCGGCCAACTCGCCACGGACTTCGGTCTGATATTCCTCGACATGCCGGGAGAGCCTTAGCTGCGACTCGAGTATTTCCTGTTTCAGCAGCCCGATTTCCCCCTTGTTCCGCGCGATCTGCTGCTGAACCTGGGACAACTGGCGCTCCTGCTCCAGCAGACGATTACTCGCAATATGTCCCTCATCCGCCAGAGGGCGCAGTTTCTCCAGTTGACGGCGCAGCGATCCGGCCTGGGCGTCCAGGTCATTGCGGGCCTGGCGCAGGCCGGAGAGTTGGGCGGTCGCCCCGTCGATGCGGGCACGGATGCCCGCCTGCTCGCGATAAAAGGCTTCGCGCCGACTAGCGAAAAGTTGCCGCTGCCCCTCCAGGACAACCGCCAGCAACGGATCGGCATCGGCACTCAACTCGGCTGGAAACTGAACCTGCGCCAGATTATCCCGCTCGCTCTGCCAGCGGGCCTGAGTGGCCAGGGCTTGACGGTACTGGGCCTGCAAGGATTGGACAGTGGCCGACAGTTGGGTCTGATCCAGGCGAAACAGCACCTGCCCCTTCTCGACCTTCTCTCCCTCTCTGACCAGAATCCCACTGACGGCTCCCCCGCCCAGGGACTGGACGGCCTTGCGCTTGCCGGACACGACAACCGTGCTCGGCACACTGACGCCTTGATCCAGCGGTGCCAGGGCCGCCCAGCTGAAGAAACCGCCGGCACCGAACACCACCAGTGCCCAACCCAAGCTGACGAAAAACGCGGCCCCGCGCTGCGGACACGAGGTGAGCGCAGGGTGATGTGGCGTGATGCTCTCTGAACTCATGCGCCTGTTTTCCTTGGCGATTGAATGGCAGCTTTCGAAGCCGCCTCCCGGGTTCTCGATAAACTTTCGAGCACCTGCGAACGCGGACCGAAGGCCCGCACTTTCCCCTCTTCCAGCACCATCAACTGATCGGCCTGGACCAGAACGTGGGTGCGGTGGGTCACCAGAATCACCGTGCTGCCCTGGGCTTTCAGTTGGGCAATGGCCCGGGTGAGGGCCGCTTCACCCTCGGTATCAAGATTGGAGTTCGGCTCATCCAGCACCACCAGGCGAGGCCGGCCATAGAGCGCCCGGGCCAAGGCCACGCGCTGCTTCTGGCCTCCGGAAAGGCCGGCGCCGGCGTCCCCCAGCACCGAGTCATAACCCTGTGGAAGGCGCAGGATCAACTCATGAACACCCGCCTGCCGGGCTGCCTCGACGACCTTGTCCGGGTTCGGCGCGCCGAAACGGGCAATATTTTCAGCCACGGAACCGCTGAACAGCTCGATGTTCTGCGGCAAGTAGCCAATATGGGGACCCAGTTCGTTGCGGTCCCAGCGATGGATATCGGCACCGTCCAGCCGCACCACCCCGCCCTGGACCGGCCAGATGCCCAGCAGCACGCGAATCAGGCTCGACTTGCCCGCGCCGGAGGCCCCCAGCACCCCCAGCACTTCACCGGCCGCCAGTTGGAAACTCACTTGATGCAAGGTCGTGCGCTGCTGGCCGGGAGGCCCGGCACTCACCTGCTCGAATGCCAGTTGCCCCTTGGGAGCGGGCAAGGCCATCGCTCCCACCGATTCGGGAAACTCATTGAGTAGCGCGTCGAGACGCTGATAAGCCGACCTGGCCGCGTTCCAATGCCTGGAGGTGGCAATCAACTGGTCGATGGGCAGCAACACCCTTCCCATCAGGATGGAACCGGCAATCATCATCCCGGCGCTCATATCACCAATGATCACCAGCAACGCACCGAGCCCCAGCACCAGGGATTGCAGGCACTGGCGAAAGCCTTTGCTCAGATGAGTCATGACCGCGCCCGTGTCGCCGGCCCGGTTCTGTTGCGAGAGGAAGTGGGCGTAGGGCTCGAACCAGCGTTGGCGCAACACACCCAGCATGCCCATGGCCTGGATGGTCTCGGCATTGCGCAAATGGCTGGCGGCCAATTGACTGGCCTCTTGCGAATGGCGACTGGCTTCAGCCAGCGGCTTCCTGGTCATCCATTCATTGAGCAGCGCCATGCTCACCAGCAGCACGGCTCCCGCACAGGCGAATACACCCAGCCAGAAGCTGAACATAAACATCACCGCCAGGTAGATCGGAAACCAGGGCGCATCGAAAAAAGCGAACAAGGCCGGGCCGGTCAGGAACTGGCGAATATGGTTCAGATCGCCGAGGGCCTGCGCGCCATGCCCGTCACCACGGACCAGGTTGCGCGCGAAGGCGGCCTGGTAGACCCGCAGGTTGAAACGCTGATCGAGATGCCCCGCGACACGGCTGACGACAAAGTTGCGAACCGTCTCCAGCAGCCCGATAAAAACGAAGAATCCCACGATCATCAGCGTCAACATAACCAGCGTGGTCTGGTTTTGCGAAGTCAGGACCCGATCATAAACCTGCAGCATATATATCGAGGGGGCCAGCATCAGCACATTGATCAAGGCGGTAAAACAGCCCACGCTGATCAGAATACTCTTATATTCCCCGAGCACTTCTATCAACGGTGCCGTAGGTGTTGTCGCCAAGGGTTTCATTGACTTCCTTGAATAGTATTTCGCGTGCGTAAAACATCAGAAGAGCAGCGCCCAGGGCACTGCTCTTGGTGAGTTCAAACGAATAAACTGACCGGGTTACTTATAAACCGGTGAGAGGGACTATTACGCAACCATATCCAGGATAGAAGGAAGCAGCGCATCATCAATACGCCAGCCGAAGTCGCTGTCGGTCAACTCGCTATAGGCATCCAACTGTTTGGCAGCGAGCGCAGACTCGCTGCGCGCTGTATGATTACAATCGTGCGGGCCAGAAAACTCTACTTTACATTCCGGCATGCCAGAAACCACCTCATCAACCTCTCCTTCAAGCCTGTCAAACACCTCTCTGCCGAGGCCCTCATCGCCTATAAGCCCCCTGGGTTGAGGCTGCGCATCATCTGAAATCAGGTCAAGCAACGCCTGGATTTCCATAAGATCTCGCTGCACATTTTCTGAAAGCTTGGCAATTTTGGCGCTCCAGCCATGATAGTCAAAACTATAGAAAGGAGCGTTGACCGCCGGCGGTTGCCCGCGCTCAGAGTCTATCTCCGCCTCTCCCCTCCAGAAAACCTGCAGATCACGCACCCGGTTGAAATTAGGGTCGACAGCAGCCGGCTTCGCGAGATCACCAATTGTTACCTCCATCCTTTCGTTCCAGAAAGAAGGCATCCGATCATACATATTGATAATGTCCATTGACATAAATCACTCCATATAACGACGAGTCAATGAGCGCCCAATACCCATTGGGCGTGCTCGTCGTCCATTTAATAAAACTTATGAAGTGAGGGTTATATAAATAGATATCACCACTGTTCCATGGCAAATCCTGAGCAAAAAAAAGGGGAGCACATGCTCCCCCGAGGAAAAACGTTTGTAGGCGAAGGCTATTTATTGATCAGCCTTCGATCTCGATCAGAATCTCGCCCGGATTGACCCGGTCGCCCTTGGCCACATGAATAGCGACAACCTTGCCCGCCACCGCCGCCTGCACTTCGGTTTCCATTTTCATGGCCTCGGTGATCAGTACGGCCTGGCCGGCTTTCACGGTGTCGCCTTCCTTGACCAGCACATCGACGATATTGCCCGGCATGGTGGTGCTGACATGGCCCGGCGCGCTGGCCTGCTTGCGCTTGCTGCTGCCACCGCCGACAAATTCATTGAGCGGTTCGAACACCACTTCTTCCGGCATGCCGTCGATGGACAGGTAGAAGTGCCGCTTGCCTCCGGCCTTCACACCCACACCGGTGATGTCCACGCGGTAGGTTTCGCCGTGCACGTCGATGACGAACTCGGTCGGTACGCCCTCGCCGCCCGCCGAACTCACGCCACCGGCTTCAGGGATCGGCAACAGTACTTCAGGGGTCAGGGTACCGGCCTCACGCTCTTCGAGGAACTTGCGCCCGATATCCGGGAACATGGCGTAGGTCAGCACGTCCTCTTCCGACTTGGCCAGGGCACCGATCTCGCCGCGCAACTTGACCATTTCCGGCTTGAGCAGGTCGGCCGGACGCACGTCGATCACTTCTTCGCTGCCGATGGCCTGGCGCCGCAGTTTCTCGTTGACCGTGCCCGGCGCCTTGCCGTAGCCGCCTTGCAGGTACAGCTTCACTTCGTTGGTGATGGTCTTGTAGCGCTCGCCGGCGAGGACGTTGAAGAACGCCTGGGTGCCGACGATCTGCGAGGTCGGGGTCACCAGCGGCGGGAAGCCGAGGTCTTCACGCACTCGCGGAATTTCCGCCAGCACTTCGCCCATGCGGTTCAAGGCACCCTGCTCTTTCAGCTGGTTGGCGAGGTTGGAGATCATCCCGCCCGGCACCTGGTTGACCTGCACGCGGGTGTCGACGGCGGTGAATTCGCTTTCGAACTGATGGTACTTCTTGCGCACGGCGTAGAAGTACAAGCCGATTTCCTGCAACAGTTCCAGATCCAGGCCGGTGTCGAACTCGCTGCCTTTAAGGGCCGCGACCATCGACTCGGTGCCCGGATGGCTGGTGCCCCAGGCAAAGCTGGAGATCGCGGTGTCGATATGATCGGCACCGTTTTCCACCGCTTTGAGCTGGCACATCGCGGCCAGGCCGGCGGTGTCGTGGGAGTGGATAAACACCGGCAGCGACTGCTCGGATTTCAGCGCCTTGACCAACTCGCCCGTGGCGTACGGGGTCAGCAGGCCAGCCATGTCCTTGATCGCCACCGAGTCGCAACCCATGGCTTCCATCTGCTTGGCCTGGGCCACGAACGCCTCGATGGTGTGCACCGGGCTGGTGGTGTAGGCGATGGTGCCCTGGGCATGCTTGCCCGCCGCTTTCACCGCTTCGATGGCAACCCGCAGGTTACGCACGTCGTTCATGGCGTCGAAGATGCGGAACACATCGATACCGTTGACCGCCGCCTTGGCGACAAAAGCCCGGACCACATCGTCGCTGTAATGGCGGTAGCCCAACAGGTTCTGGCCACGCAGGAGCATTTGCAGGCGGGTGTTGGGCAAGGCCGCGCGCAGTTGGCGCAGACGCTCCCACGGGTCTTCTTTCAGGAAGCGCACGCAGGCGTCGAAGGTCGCGCCGCCCCAGACTTCCAGGGACCAGTAGCCGACCTTGTCGAGCTTCTCGCAGATCGGCAGCATGTCTTCGGTGCGCATGCGGGTGGCGAGCAGCGATTGGTGGGCGTCGCGCAGGATAGTGTCGGTAACGTGAATCTTCTTGGTCATTGTAATAATCCTCACAGGCCTGCGTGGGCGGCGATGGCGGCGGCGATGGCCAGGGCCAGCTCTTCGGGTTTGCGCTTGATCGAGTAGTTGGTCAGTTCAGGGTGGCTTTCAACGAAGCTGGTATTGAACTGGCCGCTACGGAATTCCGGGTTACGCAGGATTTCCTGGTAATAGGCCGCGGTGGTCTTCACGCCTTGCAGGCGCATGTCGTCCAGGGCCCGCAGGCCACGGTCCATCGCTTCTTCCCAGGTCAACGCCCAGACCACCAGTTTCAGGCACATGGAGTCGTAGAACGGCGGAATGGTGTAGCCGGTGTAGATCGCCGTGTCGGTGCGCACGCCGGGACCGCCGGGGGCGTAGTAACGGGTGATCTTGCCGAAGCTGGGCAGGAAGTTGTTCTTCGGGTCTTCGGCGTTGATCCGGAACTGCAGGGCAAAACCGCGATGGATGATGTCTTCCTGCTTGACCGACAACGGCAGGCCGGAGGCGATGCGGATCTGCTCACGGACAATGTCGATGCCGGTGATTTCTTCGGTGATGGTGTGTTCCACCTGCACCCGGGTGTTCATTTCCATGAAGTACACCTCGCCCTCGGCGAGCAGGAACTCCACGGTGCCGGCGTTCTCGTAGCCCACCGCCTTGGCCGCGCGCACCGACAGGTCGCCGATGTAGGCGCGCTGTTCCGGGGTCAGCTGGGGGCTGGGGGCGATTTCGATCAGCTTCTGGTTGCGGCGCTGGATCGAGCAGTCACGCTCGAACAGGTGCACCACGTTGCCAAAGCTGTCGCCGAGAATCTGCGCTTCGATGTGCTTGGGATTGACGATGCATTTTTCCAGGAAGACTTCCGCCGAACCAAAGGCCTTGGTCGCTTCGGAAATCACCCGGGGGAAGGCCTGTTCCAGTTCTTCGCGGCTGTTGCAGCGACGGATACCGCGACCGCCACCACCGGAGGTGGCCTTGAGCATCACCGGGTAACCGATGCGGTCGCCTTCGATAAGGGCTTCGGCGATGTCCGCGACGTTGCCTTCGGTGCCCGGGGTGACCGGCACGCCGGCCTTGATCATGCTGCGCCGGGCTTCGGTCTTGTCGCCCATGCGGCGGATCACTTCCGCCGACGGGCCGATGAATTTGATTCCACGTTCGGCGCAGATGTCCGCCAGTTCGGCATTTTCCGACAGGAAGCCATAACCGGGGTGCAGTGCGTCACAACCGGTTTCCACCGCCAGGTTCACCAGCTTGCGCGGGTTCAGGTAGCCGGCCAGGGGCTCGGCACCGATGCTGTGGGCCTCATCCGCGCGCTTCACATGCAGGGCATGGCGATCGGCGTCGGAATAGATCGCGACCGAGCGAATGCCCATCTCGGCGCAGGCACGCACGATTCGTACGGCAATTTCACCACGGTTGGCGATCAGGATCTTTTTTATCACTTGGAAATTCCTAAGCCGCTGGAACAAACAACCCTTGGGGTGCAACCGGAAAAACGGGTCGGCGCGTGACTAAATGTTTCAAGCCAGTCGCGCAGTCCACACTAGACCTCCCCAGTGATAAACCAAAATCAATAATTATTGGGTCGCTCATAAGCAAAAGCTTATAGTTGAACGGTTCGCGGCCCTCATGAGTGTTTATAAAATGCGTAAGTCCTTGATGCGTATGACATTACGTCAACTCAAGATTTTCAATGAGGTCTGCGATCTGCGTTCCTACAGTCGCGCAGCTGATGAAATGTCTCTCACACAACCGGCCGTAAGCCTACAAATTCGTCAGCTGGAAGAGCTGATCGGCCAGCCGTTGTTCGATTACGTCGGCAAAAAGCTCTATATGACTGAAGCGGCTGAAGCGTTACAGCGGGCCAGCCGGGACATTTTCGGGCGGCTGGAAAACCTCGATATGCAGCTCTCGGACATGCAGGGCTCGCTGCAGGGGCAGCTGAAACTGGCGGTGGAATCCAGCGCCAAGTATTTCGTGCCGCACCTGTTTGCCGCGTTCAAGCGCCAGCATCCCGAGGTCAACCTGCACCTGACGGTGGTCAACCGCGCACAGGCGCTGCGGCGCCTCTCGGACAACCGTGACGACCTGCTGATCATGTCGATGGTGCCCCAGGACATGGGGCTCGAATTCCTGCCGTTCCTGAACAACCCGATTGTCGCGGTGGCGCCGCCGGATCATCCGCTGTGCCACGGCGGCCCGCTGCGCTTGCAGGACCTGGAGCCGTATACGCTGTTGATCCGCGAAGCGGGGTCGGGAACGCGGATCGCGTGCGAGGAGTATTTCAAGGAGAAACGCGTGCACTTCTCGCAGACACTGGAAGTGACCTCGGGCGAAGCCCAGCGCGAGTGTGTGGTGGCGGGGCTGGGCCTGGCCCTGTTGACGCGCCATGCCCTGAGCCTGGAACTGGCGACCGGCGTGCTCCGAGAACTGCCGGTGGAAGAACTGCCGCTCTATCGCAGTTGGTGCCTGGTTCAGGCCAAGGACAAACGCCTGTCACCGGTCGCCCATGCGTTCCTGGGGTTTATTCGCAGTGAACGGTTACAAATCAGCGGGCTGGTTGAGCGCTTCGACGGTCGGATGCCGCATCCGCCTGCCAGTAATTGAGTGCGGCGATTTCCTGTTGCAGTTGGCGCAGTTCGGTGCGGTCTTCGATTGCGCGACGAAATTCCATGCGGCGCTGATCTTCCTGCTGCCGACGGGTTTTGACGCTGCTTTGCTCTTCGTGGTGCCGGGCCATTTCGAGTCTCCCAGGTTGGGTACGGGAGTTACAGAGTGGACGGGAGCAATGACGGTTTGGCGGCAACCACGTGACAGGCAGATGAAAATTGCCCCTGTGGCGAGCGGGCTCGCCACACAGGCCCATCCGACGCAGGGAGTAAGCGGACCTCAGTCGTCGAGGGCTTTCACCGACTTGGGCGACAAGCGCAGGCTGCGCAAGCTGCGCTTGACGCTCTTGAGGTGATTCACCAGGCTCGGCCCACGGGCCATGGCCACGCCCATGGCCAGCACATCGATCACCACCAGGTGGGCGATACGCGAGGTCAGCGGGGTATAGATCTCGGTGTCTTCGTGCACGTCGATGGCCAGGTTCACCGTCGACAGCTCGGCCAGCGGTGTCTGGCTCGGGCACAGGGTGATCAGGGTCGCGCCGCTTTCACGTACCAGGTTGGCGGTGATCAGCAGGTCCTTGGAACGGCCCGACTGGGAAATGCAGATCGCCACGTCGGTAGGCTTGAGCGTCACCGCCGACATCGCCTGCATGTGCGGGTCGGAATACGCCGCCGCCGTCAGCAGCAACCGGAAGAACTTGTGCTGGGCATCCGCCGCCACCGCACCGGAAGCGCCGAAGCCGTAGAACTCCACCCGCTGCGCCGCCGACATGGCGGTCACGGCCCGTTGCAGCGCGGCCGGATCGAGTTTTTCGCGCACGTCCATCAGGGTATGCAGGGTGGTGTCGAAGATCTTCAGGCTGTAGTCCGCCACCGAATCGTCTTCGTGAATCGCGAACTGCCCGAAGCTGGCGCCGGCCGCCAGGCTCTGGGCCAGCTTCAGTTTCAGGTCCTGGAAACCCGAGCAACCGATGGCCCGGCAGAAACGCACAATGGTCGGTTCGCTGATGCCCACGCTGTGGGCCAGGTCAGCCATGGAACTGTGCATCACCGCCGCTGGATCGAGCAGGACGTGATCGGCAACCTTGAGCTCCGACTTGCGCAGCAGGTTGCGAGACTGGGCGATGTGTTGCAACAGATTCAAAGGACTGGACTCATTGTTATGGGCGAATGCCTGGGATGTAGCAGTCTTGTAGTTATACTACAAGAATTCGCGGATTGCCCGTTCCATTACGTAACCGGCCTCCCCGCTACCGTAGCGCAGGGAGCATGTAGCCCCTGTCGGCGCCTAGGGAAAGCCATTGCGCAGCAGTCGCATCAATTCCTGCGCCGCCACCGGCCGGCTGATCAGATAGCCCTGCACTTCATCGCAACCCTGGGCCTTGAGGAAATCCAGTTGTTCCTGGTTTTCCACACCTTCGGCCACCACCTTCAGTTCCAGGCTGTGGGCCATGGCGATGATCGCCCGGGTGATCGCCGCATCTTCACTGCCCTCGCCCAGGCCGCGAATAAAGCTCTGGTCGATCTTCACGTAGTCCACCGGGAAACGCTTGAGGTAACTCAGGGACGAATAGCCGGTGCCGAAGTCATCGATGGCCAGTTTCACCCCCAGGTCGCGCAGCTGCTGGAAGGTGGCGATGATGTGTTCGACGCTGTCGAGCAGCTGGCTTTCGGTCAGCTCCAGCTCCAGCAGTTCCGGGGCCAGGCCGGTTTCCTCCAGCACCTGGCGCACCAGGCTGACCAGCTTGCCCTGGCGCAACTGATGCACCGACAGGTTCACCGACACCCGGATCGGCGCCAGCCCGTCGCGCTGCCACTCGCACGCCTGCCAGCAGGCCTGGCGCAAGACGAACTCACCGATCGGCCCGATCAGCCCGGTTTCCTCGGCCAGGCCGATAAAGTCCGCCGGCGGCACCTGGCCCAGGGTCGGATGCTCCCAACGCACCAGCGCCTCGGCGGCGTTCATCCGCCCAGTGGCCAGGCACAGCTTGGGCTGGTAGAAGACGCTCAGTTGCCGCTCTTCGATGGCCTTGCGCAGCTGGTTCTCCAGTTGCAAGCGCTCCAGGGTGCTGGCTTGCAGGCTCTCGGTGTAGAACTGGAAGTTGTTCCCGCCCAGGTGCTTGGCGTGCTGCATGGCGATGTTCGACTGGCTGAGCAGCACTGGTATTTCCCGCGCATTGTCCGGCAACAGGCTGATGCCCATGGACGCGCTGACCACCAGTTCATGCT
This sequence comes from Pseudomonas sp. QS1027, assembly GCF_002814235.1. Classification (GTDB taxonomy): domain Bacteria; phylum Pseudomonadota; class Gammaproteobacteria; order Pseudomonadales; family Pseudomonadaceae; genus Aquipseudomonas. Next base: position 91,133 of record NZ_PHSU01000007.1, read on the forward strand.
CGTCGATGGTCACCGGCACCCGCAGCTTGCCGAGCAGGCGCGTCGCCACCCGCGCCAGGCTGGAGAGATTGCCGTAGGCGTCGAACAACACGGCGAACTCATCCCCGGACAAACGGGCGATGGTGTTGGCTTCCGGCAAGGCATTGACCAGGCGCCGGGCCATCTGCTGCAACAACTGGTCGGCGATTTCATGACCGAGGCTGTCGTTGAGCAATTTGAAACGGTCCAGGTTGATGTGCAGCAGCGCCAGGCTGCGGCCACCCTGGCGAACCTGCTGATGGGCCTCGTGCAGGCGTTCGCGGAACAACGAACGGTTCGCCAGCCCCGTCAGTTCGTCGTAGTGGGTCAGGTAGCGCATGCGCTCTTCGGATTCGCGGCGGGCCGACAGATCGGCGAAGAAGCCGACGATATGGCTGACATGGCCCCGCGTATCGCGCACCACATTCAGTTGCAGCCATTGCGGGTACAGCTCGCCGTTCTTGCGCGCCTCCACCAGTTCGCCCTGCCAGCTGCCGTGCTGCTCCAGGGCCTGGTGGATGGTCGAATAGTGACGCCGGGCATCGCGACTGCCCGGCAGGTCGACCACATTGCGCCCGAGCATGTCTTCGGGCAGGTAACCGGTCACCCGGCTGAAGGCCTGGTTGATCGCCAGCAGGCTGTAATTGGGGTCAAAAATCACGATGCCTTCGCTGGCCGCCTCGAACACCGTCGCGGCCAATTGGCGCAGGGCTTCCTGTTCCTTGTGCGTGCTGATATCGCGACGGGTGCCGACCATGCGCAACACCCGACCGCTGGTGGAGCGCTCGACCGCCCGGCCGCGGTCTTCGATCCAGACCCAGTGACCATCGCCATGCCGCACCCGGTACTCGATCAGGTAGTCCTCGGTGCGGCCCTTCAAATGTTCCACCAGCGCGCGCTTGAGTGCCGGGACATCCTCGGGGTGCAGGCGCGGCTTGAGGTGGCTGAGCATGGCCGTCACGTATTCCGGATCAAGGCCGAACAGCTCCTTGAGCTGGGTGTGATGCACTTCGTCGGTCTGCAGGTTCCAGTCCCACAGCCCGAGGGCGCTGGCCTGCAACGCCAGGGCCAGGCGCGTTTCGCTTTTGCTCAGGGCCTTGTTCGCCGCATCCAGCTCCAGGCTGCGCTGGACCACCCGGCTTTCCAGGCCGACCTGGGCGTCGCGCAGCTCCTGTTCGGCGCGGCGACGCTGCTCGATTTCCCGCGCCAGTTCGAGATTGAGTTGTTCGCTGCGGGTGTGCGCCTGTTGCAGACTCTCGATCAGCGCCTGGTTCTGGAAGCGCCGCAACAGGCCGCGTCGGATCAGCCGATTGACCTGCAACGCCACCACGCTCAGCGATACCAGCAGGATCAGCCCGAGCCAGCCCCAGCCTTGTTGCTCCTCGGTCCCGCCCCAGAACAGATAGACGATGGCCGGCAACAGGCAGGGCAAGGTAAAGGTCAGGAACGCCGGGATGCTCACGGCGTAGGCCACGCTGGCGGAGAGGGTCGCGGCACCGATCAGGCCGAAGACCCAGGCCTGCTCGAGAAAACTGTCGGTGGGCACCAGGGCGATGCCGGCGCAGGCCAGGGTCAGGCCACTGACCGCCGAACCCAGCAGGAAGGTCCGACGCCAGATCGGCTGGGCCTGGCGACTGGGCATCGCCGAATCGAACGCCGCCACCTGGATCACGCGCAAGGCCACCAGCGCCATCAACCACACCAGCCAGACGCTGACCAGCAGGTAGCGCTGCGGGCTCCAGAGCAACCAGGCGCAGACCAGACCGTTCAACAACATGAATAAAGTCGGCAGCAACGACCCCTGGTACAGCAGGCGCGTACGCTCGACCGTCAGCTCGGTGGCGAATTGCTTGCGGATAACCCGCCCAGCCTCCATCGAGGGGCTCAGCGCGTCAAAGCTCTGGGTCATGGGCAGTATTCTTATAATGGTTAGCCATAAACGTGGCAGGAGCATACACAAGCATCCGGCAGGACCAAACTGCCCCAGGTCATAAAATGTAATGAATTTGCCGACAGCCGGCCCCCTTGTCCGGGGTCAGAGCAAGACACGCCGCCACCTGTAGCCGATGACTGACCGGTCGTCACAGCTGATCTTTTTATCTGCCACGGTGCGCGTCCCTGCTCAAGAGCCGCCGCTCAGCATTAGGGTTTGCCCGCCCAGGCCCAGCACCCTAGAATGCGTCGATGCGCGATGATCTCTCCTTTCTGCTGAACTCCCTCAACGATGCCCAACGCCAGGCCGTAGCCGCCCCCGTTGGCCGTCAGTTGGTCCTGGCCGGTGCCGGCTCGGGTAAAACCCGGGTGCTGGTGCACCGTATCGCCTGGTTGATCCAGGTCGAAAACGCCTCGTCCCATTCGATCCTGTCGGTGACTTTCACCAACAAGGCCGCTGCCGAGATGCGCCATCGCATCGAGCAGTTGCTGGGCATCAGCCCGGCCGGCATGTGGGTGGGCACCTTCCACGGCCTGGCGCACCGCCTGTTGCGGGCGCACTGGCAGGAAGCCGGCCTGAGCCAGACCTTCCAGATCCTCGACAGCGACGACCAGCAACGGCTGGTCAAGCGGGTGATCCGCGACCTGGGCCTCGACGAACAGCGCTGGCCGGCGCGCCAGGCCCAGTGGTTTATCAACGGCCAGAAGGACGAGGGCCTGCGCCCGCAGCATATCCAGGCCAGCGGCGACCTGTTCCTGGCGACCATGCGCAGCATCTATGAAGCCTACGAGGCCGCCTGCGCCCGCGCCGGGGTTATCGACTTCTCCGAGCTGCTGCTGCGCGCCCTGGACCTGTGGCGCGACCATCCGGGCCTGCTGGCGCACTACCAGAAGCGCTTCCGGCACATCCTGGTGGACGAGTTCCAGGACACCAACGCCGTGCAGTACGCCTGGTTGCGCCTGCTGGCCCAGGGCGGCGACAGCCTGATGGTGGTCGGCGACGACGACCAGTCGATCTACGGCTGGCGCGGCGCGAAAATCGAGAACATCCACCAGTATTCCGCCGACTTCGCGGACGCCGTGACCATCCGCCTGGAGCAGAACTACCGCTCCACGGCCGGCATCCTCAAGGCCGCCAATGCCCTGATCGCCCACAACACCGGGCGCCTGGGCAAGGAGCTGTGGACCGATGGCGGCGACGGCGAGGCGATCAACCTCTACGCCGCCTTCAACGAACACGACGAAGCGCGCTACGTGGTGGAAACCATCGAAAGCGCCCTGAAAACCGGCCTGGCCCGCAGCGATATCGCCATTCTCTATCGCTCCAACGCCCAGTCCCGGGTGCTCGAAGAAGCCTTGCTGCGCGAACGTATTCCGTACCGCATCTACGGCGGCCAGCGCTTCTTCGAACGGGCTGAAATCAAGAACGCCATGGCCTACCTGCGCTTGCTGGAAGGCCGTGGCAACGACGCGGCGCTGGAGCGGGTGATCAATGTCCCGGCCCGCGGCATCGGCGAGAAGACCGTCGAGGCCATTCGCGAGCACGCCCGCCACAGCGAACTGTCGATGTGGGAAGCCATGCGCCAGCTGGTCGCCAACAAGGGCCTGACCGGACGCGCCGCCGGCGCGCTGGGGGTGTTTGTCGAACTGATCGAGGACCTGGCGGCGAAAACCCGGGACATGCCGCTGCACCTGATGACCCAGGTGGTCATCGAGCAGTCCGGGCTGATCGCCTACCACGAAGCGGAAAAAGGCGAGAAAGGCCAGGCCCGGGTGGAAAACCTTGAGGAACTGGTCAGCGCCGCCCGCAACTTCGAGGCCGCCGAAGAAGACGCCGAGCTCACGCCGCTGGCCGCCTTCCTCGGCCACGCATCGCTGGAAGCCGGCGACACCCAGGCCGACGAGCACGAAGACAGCATTCAACTGATGACCCTGCACAGCGCCAAGGGCCTGGAATTCCCCTACGTGTTCCTGGTGGGCATGGAAGAAGGCCTGTTCCCCCACAAGATGAGCCTGGAAGAACCCGGCCGCCTTGAGGAAGAACGCCGGCTGGCCTACGTGGGCATTACCCGGGCGATGCAGAACCTGGTGCTGACCTACGCCGAAACCCGACGCCTGTACGGTAGCGAGACCTACAACAAGGTCTCGCGTTTCGTCCGCGAAGTGCCGAAAGGGCTGATCCAGGAAGTGCGCCTGTCCAACAGCGTCAGCCGACCGTTCGGCGGCGCCCAGGCCCAGGCCGGCAGCAGCCTGTTCGGCGGTAGCGATATTCCGGACACCGGCTTCAGCCTCGGCCAGACTGTACGCCACAGCATCTTCGGCGACGGCGTGATCCTAAACTTCGAAGGCGCCGGCGCCCAGGCCCGGGTCCAGGTGAACTTCAGCGAAGGCAGCAAGTGGCTGATGCTCGGCTACGCCAAGCTGGAAGCGGTCTGATCGTGATGTTCAAGCGTTTCCACGCCTGGTGTGGAAACGCTGACAGCACGCCCCCGCACGTCTAATCATTCAAGCGAGGTCGTGACACGGCATGGGTTCAGGCTTCTTTTCCTCTTGGACATTCTGGGCCTTGTTGTCGGCGACTTTCGCTGCCCTGACGGCGATCTTCGCCAAAATCGGCATCGATAACGTCAACTCGGACTTCGCCACCCTGCTGCGAACCATCGTGGTATTGGTCAGCCTGGCCTTGATTTTGTACGCAACGGGCCAATATCAGTCATTGAGTTCGATTTCCGCCAAGAGCTATCTGTTCCTGCTGTTGTCGGGCCTGGCTACCGGCGCTTCGTGGTTGTGCTACTTCCGCGCCCTGAAGGTCGGTCCGGCCTCGCTGGTGGCCCCGGTGGACAAACTCAGCGTGGTGTTCGTCGCCGTCATCAGCGTACTGCTGCTGGGCGAGAAGCTCGACCTGCGTCAATGGGGCGGTATCGGCCTGATTACCGCCGGCGTGGTCATGCTGGCTCTCCGACGTTAGCCGGGAACATTTCACTCAGCGCTTATCGACTCGTCTTACGAAACAAACGGCATCGGCGTAATGGCCTTTCATGAAACCTTCAGGTGAGGCATGGGAGGATCAGGCAAAAGCCGGAAACACTCTCGCGCTAGCCAGTAACATTTCACCTGTGCAGTATGGCGCGCGTGCACTCCACAAACGGGAATACCCTTATGCAACGTTTTCTCAGTATCGCCTTGGCGCTCTGCATCGGTCTGACGATGAGCCTCGACGCGAACGCCAAACGCTTCGGCGGCGGCAAAAGCATGGGTTCGGCGCCCAGCCATCAAACCAGCCAGATGGCCCCAGCTGCGGGTGCCGGCGCTGCTGCCGCGACCGCCGGTGCTGCCGGTGCCGCGGGCGCTGCTGCCAAAGCGGGCGGTGCTTCGCGCTGGCTCGGCCCTCTGGCCGGCATCGCCGCCGGCGGCCTGCTCGCCTCCATGTTCATGGGCGGCGGCTTCCAGGGCATGCAGTTCTTCGACATCCTGATCATGGCGGTCATCGCCTTCATGATCTTCCGCTTCATTGCCGCCCGTCGACGCAAGCAGCAGGAGCACATGGCTCCGGCCGGCGCGCCGTTCCAGCGTGAAGTGTTCGAGCAACCGGCTCAGCCGCAGAACGCGATCTTCGGTGGTTCCGCCCCCGCTGCCCTGCGCCGCGAGATCCACGCACCGGCCTGGTTCAACGAAGAGCGCTTCCTGGAAGCCGCCCGCAGCCACTTCCAGTCGCTGCAGCAGCACTGGGACGCCAACGAGATGGACAAGATTGCCGAGTTCGTCACCCCGCAGATGCTGCAGTTCCTGAAACAGGAACGGGCAAACGAAGGCGACGGCTTCCAGTCCACCTACATCGACAACCTGCACGTGCAGCTGGACGGCCTGGACGATCGCGCCGACAAGACCATCGCCACCCTGACCTTCAGCGGCGTGTCGAAGAACTCGCGTTTCGACCAGGGCGAAGCCTTCAGCGAAAGCTGGAACATGGAGCGTCCACAGGGCGACAACCAGCCTTGGCTGGTGGCCGGTATCCGCCAGAACGGCTGATCCACGGCGCGCGCTGAAAAAAGCTACAAAAACCCCGGACCTGTCCGGGGTTTTGCATTTCACAATTGTACTTTTTGCAAGCTACTGTATAAGACCCGTGATACGAACCGCGCCATAAAGCAAGAGGATTGAGGCCGTGGAAGAAGTCATTGAACAATTGCGTGAAGCCAACGAACCCGTGCCGGTGCCTTTGGAGTTGCCCGACGAGGATCAGTTGGTCGAAGTCGAGGAGGAGTTGTTCATCAACATCCCCTTCGTTTTCAAGGAATTCCTGCTGACCGTCAGTGACGTGGTGTATGGCAGCCTGGAACCGGTGACGGTGACTGATCCGCAGTCGCACACCTACCTGCCCGATGTGGCGGCCAATGCCTGGGACTCCGGGGTGCCACGGGACCTGATCCCGATCTGCCAGGACGGTGACAACTACTACTGCGTCGAGGAAGACGGCACCGTGGTGCTGTGGTCCGGCGAAGAAGAGTTGATCACCGAAGAGTCCTGGGAATCGGTGTGGCACTGGGCGCGGGATGTCTGGCTGGAAAGCTGATCTGCCCCCGCTCGACACCGACCCCTTGTAGGAGCCGGCTTGCTGGCGATAGCCATCTCACAGGCGCCAACGATCCATGGCCGTATGGCCGCCTGTGGCAGATCGCGAGCAAGCTTGCTCCTACAGGCGGGCATCGGCGCCCGGGCCTCAATGCCCCGCCGAATCGCTCTTCTGCTCCAGGGTCTCCAGCAAGGCGACCTGCATGCGCGTGTGCACGCGTACAAACCAGCGCCACAGCACCGCCGCTACCGCCGCCGCAACCACTGCGATCAGCACCAGCAACTCGCTGGTGGGCAGGATGCTCGCCGACAGCGCCGACAGCAGCAGGAAAATCACCAGCAGCGACAGCAGCGGAATCACCTCGGCGATCACCCGCCGGACCCGCTGGGTATGCCGCCCCGCCACCTCGGCCTTGACCCCCATCTCCGCCAGCAGCATCGACAGTGCCTTGAGCTTGCGGTACGCCGCGATCAGGAACGGCAACGACAGCAGCAGCGCCCCGCCCCAGATCAGGCCGTTGTGCCAGCTCGGCTCATTGATCCAGTCGGCCAGATAGTCGGCAATCGGCGCCGCGAAGAAACCACCGGCAAAGAAGATCGCCATCACCAGCGCCAGGTTGACCCCCACCTGCAACAGAATCCGCCGGATCATCGAGGCCAGCAGCGCGCCCTCGCCCTGTGGCTGGATACTGCGCAGCCATTCACCGTAGAGGCCGAACACCCGCGCCAGGCGCCGTGGCATCACCGCCGCCAGCTTGAGCGACAGTGGGTCCGCCGCACGGATCAGATAGGGCGTGAGCAGCGTGGTAATCACCGAGACCGCCACCGCGACCGGATAGAGGAAGTCACTGGTGACCTGCAAGGTCATCCCCAGCGCCGCGATGATGAAAGAGAACTCGCCGATCTGCGACAACCCCATTCCCACCCGCAACGACGTGCGGCCATCGTTGCCGGCAATAAACGCCCCCAGCCCGCAGGAGAGCATCTTGCCCAGCACCACCGCGACGGTGATCACGACAATCGGCCAGGCGTAATCGAGCAGGATCGCCGGATCGATCATCAAACCGATGGCAACGAAGAAAATCGCGCTGAACAGGTCGCGAACCGGTTCGATCAAGCGCTCGATTTTCAGCAGCTGACGGGACTCGGCCATGATCGCGCCGATCAGGAACGCCCCCAGGACCATGCTGTATTCCAGCTTGACCACCAGCAGGCAGAAGCCGAAACACAGGCCCAGCACAGTGATCAGCAGCATCTCGTTGCTTTCGAAGCGGGCAACGTAGGCCAACAACCGGGGTACCAGCAGGATGCCGACCACCAGGGCGACGATCATGAACAGCGACAGCTTGCCCACGGTGGAGAACACCTCGCCCGAGCTCACGGTGCCGCTGACCGCGATGCTCGACAGCAACGCGATGATGCCGATGCCGAGGATGTCCTCGACGATCAGCACGCCGAAGATCAGCTGGGCGAAGCGCTGGTTCTTCATCTTCAGGTCGTTGAGCGCCTTGACGATGATGGTGGTCGAGGAAATCGCCAGGATTGCGCCGAGGAACAGCGAATCCATGGTATTCCAGTCGAACCAGCGGCCGATTTCGTAGCCGATCCAGATCATCAGCACGATTTCCAGGAACGCCGCGATAAACGCCGTGGCCCCGACCTTGAACAGCTTGCCCAGGCTGAACTCCAGGCCCAGGCAGAACATCAGGAAAATCACCCCCAGCTCGGCCAGGGTCTTGATCGTGTCTTCGTCGTGGATCAGGCCGAACGGCGGCGTGTGCGGCCCGATGATAAAGCCGGCGACGATATAGCCGAGCACCACCGGTTGCTTGAAACGGTGGAAGAGGATGGTCACCACACCGGCCACCAGCATGATCACGGCCAGGTCCTGGATAAAACTGATGGCATGCATGGCGTGGCGCTCCTTGCTGTTGGGAAAGCGGCCATGGGACAGTTTTTGAGCTGTCAGCAATCACCGTTCCTGGTGTGAGAACTTTCTATGGCATGGCTTTCTGAAGGTTAACACTGCGACTTCCGACAAAAAGCCGGTGCAATATGTAGAAACAGATCCCTTGAAGCGTGACGATGGCCCAATCGACGGCGTCCCGTTATCGAGTGTTTGTAAAAATGAAGTAAGCGCCCGTAGAGGTGCCTGAGCCAATCCCTGCCTACCCAACCGTGAGCGTGCTATGGAACCCGGAAATGCCCAGCTGTCGATGACTGTTTTGATGACCCCGGACATGGCCAACTTTTCTGGCAATGTCCACGGCGGCACCCTGCTCAAGTACCTGGATGAAGTGGCCTACGCTTGCGCCAGCCGTTATGCCGGCCGTTATGTGGTGACCCTGTCGGTGGACCAGGTGATTTTCCGCGAGCCGATCCATGTCGGCGAACTGGTGACGTTCCTGGCCTCGGTCAACTACACCGGCAACACCTCGATGGAGGTGGGCATCAAGGTGGTGACGGAGAATATTCGCGAGCGTTCGGTGCGCCACACCAATAGCTGCTTCTTCACCATGGTCGCGGTCGACGACCAGCGCAAGCCGGCCGCCGTACCGCCGTTGCAGCCGCAAAGCAGCGAGGACAAGCGTCGCTACGTGCAGGCGCAACAGCGTCGGCAGATTCGCCAGGAGCTGGAAAAGCGCTACCAGGAAATCAAGGCCGACGGTGAAGGCGACTGAAGCCCTGAAGACAGGGCTTACAGGCTGATCGACTCCGCCTCGAACCGCACCCGCGGATGCACGATGCGGTCCTGGGCCCGCACCAGCTCCAGCTCGTAGCTGGCGCAGGCCTGGGTTTCCAGCAACACCTCATGCACCGCCGAAGCGGCGAACTCGAACGCCGCCACCAGGCTGTCGCCCAGCAGCACCCGCGCCAGGAACAGCCCCGAGGTCAGGTCGCCGACGCCCACCGGCTGCTTCGGGAAGGCCAGCAAGGGCCGTCGCAGGTGCCAGCTGCCCTCGGCAGTCACCAACAACATCTCGAAGCTGTCCGCCAGCTTGCCCGGATAGGCCAGGTGCTTGACCAGCACCGCCTTCGGTCCCCGCGCCAGCAGGCTGCGGGCCATGGCCAGGCAATCGAACAGGGAACTCGGCGTACGCCCGCAGAAGCTATCGAGCTCAAGCTGGTTGGGGCAGAGGAAATCGGCCATGACCGCCGCTTCTTCCAGCAGGAAATCACTGACCTCGGTCGGCACGCTGCAGCCTTTCTCCGGGTGGCCCATCACCGGGTCGCAGAGGTACAGGGCATTGGGGTTGATCGCCTTGATCCGCGCCACACCGGCGAGGATCGCCCGCCCCTGGGCCGCGCTGCCAAGGTAGCCGGACAACACGGCGTCGCAGTTACCCAGTTCACCGATGGCGGCAATCCCTTCGACCAGTTCGGAAATCCGCTGCGGCGCCAGCACTTCCCCCGCCCACTGCCCGTATTGGGTATGGTTGGAGAACTGCACGGTGTTCAGCGGCCAGACATTGACCCCGACACGCTGCATGGGGAAAACCGCCGAACTGTTGCCGGCATGGCCAAAAACCACGTGGGATTGAATGGCGAGCAGATGGGGAGTGCGTTTCATTCCGTATTCCAGAAAGGCCAGTGGATTCAAGCCGCTGAGTATGCGACTAAACGGAGCCTGTACGACAGACCGGGGAGCCAGTTAAGCTGAGCTGACTTTGTTGGAGTGGCGTTCATGCTGACCCTCGGAAATATGTTCGTGCTGATGTTGCTGGCGACCGGCGCTGCCTGGCTCTGGCACAACCATGGCCTGCGCGAGCGGGCGCTGGAGCGGGTCAAGCAGCACTGCGCCAAGCTCGACATCGAGCTGCTCGATGGCGCCGTCGCCCTCAAGCGCATCGGTTTTGTCCGTGACGCCCATGGCCGGCGGCGCCTGGCGCGGATCTACAACTTCGAGTTCACCGTCACCGGTGAGCAGCGTCACGCCGGGACCATCACCCAGTTCGGCGCCCACAGTGCCCATATCGAGCTGGCGCCCTACCCGTTCGAAGCCAAGCCGGAAGTGCGTAGCGCCGAAGTGATCGAATTGAGCCAATGGCGCCAGGATCATGCCAAGGACCACAATAATTTGCGCCGTTGAAGGGCCCGACGATGGTTCGCCAGTGATTGCGATGCAAGATGCACTGCCGCCATCGCCAGCAAGCCGGCTCCTACAGTTCGGTGTTCCAACACAAAATATCGTCAAGCCCGGGACCCTGTAGGGCTTGCTGGCGATAGCGATGTCACCTTCACCGCCGCTCGCCCTACAAACGACACTGCGCCATTCCCGCCTTTAACGACTCAATCTCCTGTTTTTCAGCGAAGATCAGCTCAATACGCGAATCCCGCCGCCATTCACTGGGCTGCCACTGCACGCTGGAGTTATCCACAGCGTTGGCGGAAACCCAGCCGTCGGGGCTGTGGATAACCAGTTTGGCTCGCAACCAATCCAGCCCGGACAACCAGTGCTGGAGCTTTTCCGTATCGAAGCACTGGCTCGGGTGCCAGCGCCAGCCGATGCTCCAGTTGCCGTCCTGGGAATGATCCAGGCAGATCGGTTGGGTCGGGTCGGTCCAGATCGCCGGCAGTGGGGCTTTGACCGGCGCGTCGACAGACGGCGCGCTATCAGCAGAGGTGTAAGCCTGCTCACCCTGACCGTTCTCCAGCGCGAGCAACTCGGCCAACCCCAACACACCCTGCTCCGTCCAGCGCACGGGCCCTTCAGGCAGCCGGGCCAGCACCCGTTGCCGTTCAACCGCGTCCAACCCTTCGGACTTGTTCAACACCCGCAGCCCCGCCAGCCCCAGCGCTTCCTGCTGGGAGTCCGGCAACGGCTTGCCCGCCGCCAGGGCCCGGGCGTCCAGCACCAGTACGCACGGCTGCAACGCCAGGACTCCCAGCCAGGGCGCCTCGGCCAGTTGCTTGAGAATCTGCACCGGATGCCCCAACCCGGAGGGCTCGATCAGCAACCGGTCCGGCCGCGCCTTGCGCAGCAAACGGGTCAATCCGACCTGGAACGGCGCGCCGTTGACGCAGCAGACACAGCCCCCAGCCACTTCCCCCAGTGCGATACCATCGTCGCCCTGGGTCAGCAGCGCGGCGTCGAGGCCGATCTGGCCGAACTCGTTGATCAGCACCGCCCAGCGCTCGCCCTCCGGCTTTTGCGCCAGCAGGTGTCGAATCAGGCTGGTCTTGCCCGCGCCCAGCGGACCGGCGATGACATGGGTGGGAATGTTCTGCAACATAGAGGGCCGATGGTCTGAAAGAGATAAAAGAATGATGCGCCTGATCTGCCTGGCGTTGCTGTTCGGCTCTGGCCAGGTGCTGGCCCAGGCCTGTGTGGTACATAGCCATGGGCAGCGGCTGGACGTGAAAGTCTGCCAGGAAAACATCAATATCCCGGCCAAGCTGTTCAGCGACGGTTTCTGCCAACCGAACCTGCCGGGGCAGAAGGTCGAGGTCGAGTACGTCGAGCAGTGCCCGGGCGGTTCGTTTGGCGTGTGCGGCAACGCGCAAGTGGCCAATATGCCTTATCGGCAGAATATCCACTATTACGGCGTGGCGACGGACGCGGCGTACCTCAAGCCGTTCTGTGAAAGCCAGAGCGGCGGACAGTGGCAAACCCCGTAATCAAGACCGCCACATATCCCCTGTAGGAGCCGGCTTGCTGGCGATAGCGTCCTTGAGTTCAACACTGGATTCACTGGCCCCATCGCCAGCAAGCCGGCTCCTACAGTACGGTGTGAACCCGCGCGATCAGGCCAACCAATCCAGGGTCAGGATCAATCGCCGTTCGCCTTCCGGCACCGGCGGCGAGCGGTGCACCAGGCCAAAACCTTCATTGCCGTGCCAGCGCTCGCCCTTGAGCAGCGCCACGGCGCCGCTGTCCACCTGCTGGATCAGCGCCGGCTCACCAGGCTCCGCCGCCGCATTGCCCAGCAGCCGACGATCGATCGCCCCTTCCGCCAGCCACTGACTCCCCACACCCGCATAGGTGGTGATCAACCGCACCGGCACATGATCGACGTGAAAACGCGGACACATCGCTTTATCCAGCACCCGCAAACGCAGGCCGATCCGCCGCGCGCCGAGCAGACAGGCATAAGCGCTGACCAGCCAGGACACATCGCTCAAGAACCCTTCATAGCCCTCCAGATCGCTGAACCCCGAAGCCAGGCCCTGCAGATTCGGCCGTGCCTCGTCATCCGGCATCTCCAGGCTCAGGGATTCGGCCAACGGCTCGTCCAACGACAACAACAGGGTCGCAAAATCGGCAATATGCCCCGGCAACCGGCGCTGCCAGACCGCCAGGTTGACGCCCTCGTCGAGAATCTCGCCCAGTACCGTCGGCGCTTCGCCCTGTACCTGCCGAATCGCCGGCAGGGCCTTCCAACGTGGTGCCAGCATCAGGCGGCCTCCTCTTCATGCCAGGCACCGAACGGATCGGGCAGCGCGCTCCAACCCTCGACTCCCAGGGCCATTTCCTCATCGCTCAACAGGCAGTTGTCCAGCCGCGCGGTCATCTGCGCGAAGTCGATGTTCTGCCCGATAAACACCAGTTCCTGGCGGCAATCCCCGGTTTCCGGCGTCCAGTGCCCCATGATCGCCGTGACGCTTTCCTGATCCTGCGGCCACTGCGGTTTCGGCACAAAACGCCACCAACGCCCGGCAAAACCATGGCGCATCAAACCCCCGGCCTGGGACCAGCTGCCGGCTTCCTGGTACTTGCTGGCCAGCCAGAAGAAGCCCTTGGAACGCAGCAGCTTGCCGTTCACCCAGGGCCGGTTGATAAAGTCGAAAAAGCGCTCGGGATGAAACGGCCGTCGCGCCCGATACGCCGTGGAAGCAATGCCGTACTCCTCGGTTTCCGGCACATGCTCGCCGCGCAGTTCCTGCAACCAGCCCGGCGCCTGGGCCGCGCGCTCGAAGTCGAAACGGCCGGTGTTGAGGATCTTCGCCAGGGGGATCTCGCCCATCACCATGGGAATGATTTCCGCCTGGGCGTTCAGGCGCTGCAGAATCGCCATCAACTCCTCGCGTTCATGGCTGCCGATCAGGTCGATCTTGCTGATCAGGATCACATCGGCAAACTCGATCTGCTCGATCAACAGGTCGGTGATCGAGCGCTCGTCCTCCTCGCCCAGGGTTTCGCCACGGGAGGCGAGGCTTTCGGCGGCCTGGTAGTCGAGCAGGAAGTTCATGCCGTCGACCACCGTGACCATGGTGTCGAGCCGGGCGACATCCGCCAGGCTCTGGCCGCTTTCATCGCGGAAGGTAAAGGTCTCGGCCACCGGCAGCGGCTCGGAGATGCCGGTGGACTCGATCAACAGATAATCGAAACGACCGTCGCGGGCCAGCTTGCCGACCTCCTCCAGCAGGTCTTCGCGCAAGGTGCAGCAGATGCAACCGTTGCTCATCTCGACGAGCTTTTCCTCGGCGCGATTGAGGCTGACATCGCGCTGCACTTCGCTGCCGTCGATATTGATTTCGCTCATGTCGTTGACGATCACGGCCACCCGCAGGTTTTCGCGATTGCGCAGCACGTAGTTGAGCAAGGTACTTTTACCGGCACCGAGAAAGCCGGACAGCACGGTCACGGGTAGACGTTGGGTCATGGGGTTTTCCTCATCAGGTCGGCCGGGTCAAAGCGCCCGTTTATGGCGTTCGCGCAGCTCTTCACGTTCTTTGGCTTCGATGCACAGGGTCGCGGTGGGCCGCAGCAGCAGGCGCTTGAGGCCGATCGGCTCGCCGGTTTCGCGGCACCAGCCGTATTCGCCGCGGGCCAGCCGCTCAAGGGATTCATCGATCTTGTCCAGGAGCTTTTTCTCGCGTTCCAGTACCCGCAGTTGCCATTGCCGGGTTTCCTCGGCGCTGCCGATGTCCGCCGGGTCGCTGCTGGTTTCTTGCTCGCGCAACTGGTCGAACTCGCCGCTGATGCGTTCCTGCAGCTCAAGACGCTGGCCGCGCAGCAGCTCACGGAAAAATCCCTGCTGGGCATCGTTCATGTAGTCCGCCTCGGGCTGGGCGAGCAGTTCGTGTTCAGTCATGGGAGGTCGGGTCCGGGATTTATTTAATGTTATATTATAACAATGCAAATAATCCAATCCCCTGCTTGCTCGCCGCGACGAAGAGCGCAATGCTGGGTCGATCCCGTTGCCGAGAATGCCGATGCGTCCTGTCCTGAACTATCTGTTGCCGGTCCTGTTGCTGGCGGCGGCGAATGCCGAGGCCCAGGTGCCTGCCCCCACCCAGACGAACTGCACCCGCAGCGCCAACCTGCTGGCGTGCAAGGACGGGCTGGGCAACGCCTATGGCGTCGCCACCGAGGGCAAGACGATTTACCTGCAGGGCTTTGAAGTGATCGGCAAGCGCTACTGGGCGCAGACCAGCAGCCGCTATGGGCAGCTGACGTTCTTCACCGGGATTGCGTCGGATGGCGAGGCCTGGGTCGGTTACAGCCGGCGAGTGGGCTGGACCACCCAGAACCGTTTTTCCAGTTCAGGCGGGTTGAGCAAGAAGTTTGTCTGCGACCGGATGGTGGGGTGCTAGGCACCCCTGGGTCGCTCTACACCAACCCTTCCTGCACCTGCTGCTGTTGCCAGGCGATATAGCTGTCCGCCGGCGGGTTCTTCTCGAAGTAACGCTTCAAACCCTCGAACAGACCATCGGCAATCGCCTGCTGGTGCCGTGCCGTGACCAGTCGCTGACTGTCGCGAGCGTTGGAGATAAAACCGGTCTCCACCAGGATCGACGGCACGTCCGGTGACTTCAACACCGCGAATCCCGCCTGTTCCACACGCTTCTGGTGCAGGGTAGTGATGCCTTCCAGGCTGCCCAGCACGCTATGCCCCAGCTGCAGGCTGGAAGCGATGGTGGCGTTCATCGACATGTCGAGGATCACCCCGGCCAGCATCGGGTCCTTGTCCTTGAGATTGAGCAGGCTCTGAGCGCCCAACAGGTCGGCACCGTTTTCACGCTGGGCCATGAACCGCGCCGTGGTCGACGTCGCACCACCCTCCGACAGGGCAAACACCGAAGCCCCCGAAGCCGTAATACGCGGCGCGGCATCGGCGTGCACCGAGATAAACATGTCGGCGTTGTTCTTGCGCGAGAACTCCACCCGCTTGCGCAGGGGCACGAAGAAGTCGTCATTGCGCACCAGGCGCACATCGAAGCCCTTCTCCCGCTTGAGACGCTTGGCCAGCAGTCGGCCAATGGACAACACCACGTCTTTCTCGCGCTCGCCTTTCGAACCCACCGCACCCGGGTCCTTGCCGCCATGGCCAGGGTCGACCACGACCATGATGTCGCGCTTGCGATGGGGGCTGCCGCTCGCCTCCTCATGCCGCACAGGCGGCGGCGCGGCTACCGCCGGTGCCGCCGGTGCCGCTGCCAGGGCCGCCGCCGGCACCGCGGCGCTGCCATTGCTGGTCAGGTCGATCACCAGGCGATGGCCCTGCGCGCCCTCGGGCGGCAACAGGAAGCTGTTGAGCTGAACCGGGTTGGCCAGGTCGAGGACAATCCGCGTATCGCCCTGGCCGAAATGCCCGGAACGGATCGAACGGATCACCGTGTTGCTCAGTGCCAACTGTCGGAAATCGCCCGTCAGCTTGGCCCCGCTCAGGTCGATGATCAACCGCTCGGGCGAGGTCAGGGAAAAGGTCTTGTATTGAATCGGACCACTGAGATCCAACACCAGCCGCAGCTTGTTGCCGTCGCGCCACAGCCGCGCATCCCGGATCTGCGCCGCCGACACACCGAACGGCAAAACCACCGCACCGGCCAATAAAAAGTTGAGCAACTGACGTCTATGCATAACAGGTACCGCGGATAAGGGAGCGTCCATACTCGTTGTCGCTGTGTAAAACCCCAGCAAAAAAGGCATCGTCGACTGAATAGTTATAATATAACATGTCATTCCACCTCCGACGATGGACCTGCTCATGAATGCGTTGACGCTGCCGGATATCGCCGCGCAGTCATCCCGGCAAGCCTTGCCCCTCGAGTGGGTGGGCATGTGCGGCATTGCCCTTCCGATCTCGATTGACGGCCACCGTCTCAGCGCCACAGCCGATGCTGGCGTCAGCCTCGACGATGGCGAAGCGCGGGGCATTCATATGTCACGTCTGTACCTGGCCCTGGAACGATTGGAGCAGGAAGACCTGACGCCCGCGCTGATCCGAGAAGTATTGCAGCAATTTCTCGACAGCCACGACGGACTTTCCAACAACGCCTACCTACGCATCCACAGCGATCTGCTGCTCAAACGCCCGGCGTTGGTCAGTCCGCTATCTGGCTGGAAAACCTATCCAGTCAGTGTTTTAGCCGAACTGAAAAACGGAGTGTTCCACGTGGAACTAAAAATTGACGTGACCTACTCCTCAACCTGCCCATGCTCGGCCGCCCTCGCCCGGCAGTTGATCCAACAGCAATTCATCACCGATTTCGCCGACAAGCCTCTGGAGCACGCTGACATCCTCAGCTGGCTCGGCGGACCGCAAGGCGTCGTCGCCACACCTCACAGTCAGCGCAGCATTGCACAATTGCATATTCATCTAGATGAAAAAACGTATCGGTTTCCCTTCGAGGCCCTGATCAACGACGCCGAAGCCGCCCTCGGCACCGCCGTGCAGACCGCGGTGAAACGCGCTGACGAACAGGCCTTCGCCCTCGCCAACGGCCAGAACCTGATGTTCTGCGAAGACGCGGCACGTCGCCTCAACCTGGCACTCAAGCGCTCGGACGCGGTCAACGGCTTCCACCTGCGGGTAGTCCATGCCGAAAGCCTGCACGCCCATGACGCCGTGGCTGAAAGCCGCTGGAACTGGAGGCAGGCATGATCCGTTGCCAAGGCCTGCGCTGGGGCGCCCCGGGCCAGCCCCTGACTCCCGCCGTGGATTTCGAACTCGCCGCCGGCAGCCTGACCGCCGTGATCGGTGCCAACGGCACCGGTAAAAGCAGCCTGTTGAAAGTCATCGCCGGGCTACAGAAACCGTTGTCCGGCAAAGTCCATCTGGATGTTCCACGGCGTGGCAGCCTGTCGTTCCTGCCGCAGCAACAGCATCTGGACCGGCAATTTCCCATCAGCCTGCAAGAGCTGGTGGCTGCCGGCTTCTGGGGCATCAAGCAGACCCCGCAGCAACGCAGTGAACGCCTGCAAGCCGTGCTCGAAGACTGGCACCTCGGCGGCCTGGAACATCGCCCGTTGATGGCCTTGTCCGGCGGTGAGTTGCAGCGCGCCCTGCTCGCCCGCATGAGCCTGGCCTCGGCGCCGGTCCTGCTGCTCGACGAACCCCACGCCGCCCTCGACGAGGATGGTCAGGCGCTGCTGTGGAAACATATCCACGCCTGGCACGCCGAAGGTCGCACCCTGGTGGTGGTCTGCCATGACCTCGCCGCCGTGCGCCAGCACATCCCCAACGCCTTGCAGATCAAGAGCAGCGGTTGCGTCCTGGCGCCCAGTACCGAGCTGATCCGCCAACAACCCATTACGCAGGTAGCCTGATGTTGATGTTCGCCAGCCACCTGTTGCAGCCGTTCCAGGATTTTGTGTTCATGCGCCGGGCGTTGATCGGTGGGCTGGTCCTGGCCTGCAGCACCGCACCACTCGGGGTGTTCCTGATTCTGCGGCGCATGAGCCTGATCGGTGATGCCGTCGCCCACGGCATCTTGCCGGGCGCCGCCCTCGGTTTCTGGATCGCCGGCCTGAGCCTGCCGGCCCTGACCATCGGCGGCCTCGGCGCCGGCATGGGCATGGCCGGGCTCTCGGCCTGGATCACCCGCCGCACCGGCCTGCGCGAAGACGCCAGCCTGGCGGCGATCTACCCGATCTCCCTGGCCAGCGGCGTACTGATCCTCGGCATCGCCGGCAAACGCCTGGACCTGTTGCACCTGCTGTTCGGCTCGGCCCTGGCCGTCGACGGGCCGACCCTGACCGGCATGCTCTGGGTCTGCGGCATCAGCCTGGTGTTGATGGCGCTGATCTATCGCCCGCTGCTGCTGGATACCCTCGACCCGCTGTTCCTGCAAACCGTCAGCCGCCTCGGCCCCCTGGCCCACGGCGTGTTCCTGACCCTGGTGGTGCTGAACCTGGTGATCGGCTTCCAGGCCATCGGCGCCCTGATGGTGGTCGGCCTGATGATGCTACCGGCAATCGCCTCGCGTTTCTGGAGCCGCAACCTGCCGGTGCTGATGCTGATTGCGGCAGTGATCGGCTGCGTCTCGGTCACCCTCGGTCTGCTGCTGTCGTTCTACTACTCGCTGCCCAGCGGCCCGGCCATTGTGCTGGTGGCTGGCGGCTTTTATCTGCTGTCCGTGGTCTTCGGTCCGGTGCACGGTTTGCTGCGCCGCCCTCCCTTGCTTACATCCCAATGAGGTCTCATCCGATGCGCGCTTTACTCGTGTTGTTCAGCTCCGTGCTGGCCTTGTCACTGAACCTGTCCACCGCCCAAGCCGCGGACAAACTCCCGGTGGTCGCCAGCTTCAGTATCCTGCGCGACATCACCCAGCAGATCGGCGGCGACCATATCGCCGTGATCGGCATGGTCGGCCCGGACGCCGACGCCCACACCTACGAACCGACGCCAGATGACGCCAAGGCCCTGCTCAACGCCAAGCTGATCGTCAAGAACGGCCTGGGCTTCGAACCCTGGCTCGACCGTCTGGTGACCAGCACCGAGACCAAGGCACCGGTGGTCACCGCCAGCAAGGGTGTGATCTCCCACACCATGGTCGACGACGGCGAAACCATTCCCGACCCACACGCCTGGCACAACCTGGCCAACGCCGAAATCTATGTGAACAACATCACCAAGGCACTGATCCAGGTCGACCCGGCGAACAAGGACGACTACACCCGCAACAGCCAGGCCTACCTGAAAGTGATCCACGGCCTGTTGGCCGAAGCCAAGGTCAAGCTCGGCAACCTGCCGGCCGGCAACCGTCGCATCGTCACCTCCCATGACGCCTTCGGTTACCTGGGCCAGGCCTACGGCATCCAGTTCATGGCACCACAAGGCCTGTCCACCGAACGTGAGCCATCCGCCGCCGAAGTTGCCGCGCTGATCACCCAGATCCGCAAGGACAAGGTCAAGGCCGTGTTCATGGAAAACATCAAGGACGCCCGCCTGCTCCAGCAGATTGCCGACGAAAGCGGCGCGCAGATCGGCGGCACCCTGTATTCCGACGCCCTTGCCGCCGAAGGTCCGGCCAGCACCTTTACCGGTCTGTTCGAATACAACATGAACACCCTGCACGCGGCACTGAGCAAATGACCGCGCGGCCACCCTTGTCGATGCTCGATCTGGAGAGCGCCGCCCTGGGTAGCCGCTGGCCTCTCGCGGCGGTGCTCGACGCACTGCCGTGGAACGAGGACGGACTGATCGCCGCCATCACCCAGCAACATGACACCGGCGAAGTGCTGATGCTGGCCTGGATGAACCGCCAGGCCCTCGGCGAAACCCTCGAGAGTCGCCAGGTCTGCTACTGGTCACGCTCGCGCCAGCGCCTGTGGCGCAAGGGCGAAACCTCCGGGCACCGCCAGCATCTGGTCGAGGCACGCCTGGACTGCGATGGCGACGCCGTGCTGCTGCGCGTCGACCAGCAAGGCCCGGCCTGCCACACCGGGCGCCCCAACTGCTTCTACAACGCGATTCGTGACGGCGAGGTGCACGTCATCAGCGCCCCCCAGGAGAATGCTTCATGATCCGCAGGAATCCATCCGGCGACCTACCGCTGATCGCCGAGTCCGCCTATGTGGACAAGACCGCGATCATCTGCGGCAAAGTCGTGATCGGTGAAAACGTCTTTGTCGGCCCCTACGCGGTAATCCGCGCCGACGAAGTCAACGCACAAGGCGAAATGGACCCGATCGTCATCGGCGCCAATTCGAATATCCAGGACGGCGTGGTGATCCACTCCAAATCCGGCGCGGCGGTGACCATCGGCGAGTTCACCTCCATCGCCCACCGTTCCATCGTCCATGGCCCCTGCACCGTCGGCGACCGGGTGTTCATCGGCTTCAACAGCGTGCTGTTCAACTGCGCGGTGGGTGACGGCAGCGTGGTCCGGCACAACTCGGTGGTGGACGGTCGCGACCTGCCGCCGGACTTCTACGTGCCCTCCACCACCCGCATCGGCCCGGGCACCGACCTGTCGCAATTCCCGCCGGTGAGTGTCAGCGCCTCGGAGTTTTCCGAAGACGTGGCGCGGACCAACGTTGACCTGGTGCGCGGCTACAAGGCCCTGCAAAACGAGTTCTGACCATGAGCAGCCTGCTGATCCGCAACGCCCGCGTGGTGAACGAGGGGCGTGAATTCGATGCCGATATCCGGGTCATCAATGGCCGGATCGAGACCCTCGCCGCGCAGATCCACAACGCCAGCGCCGACCAGGAAATCGACGCCGCGGGTCAATGGCTGCTGCCCGGGATGATCGACGACCAGGTGCATTTCCGCGATCCCGGCGCGCCGGCCAAGGGCAGTCTCTACAGTGAGTCGCGGGCGGCGGTGGCAGGCGGCATCACCAGCTACATGGACATGCCCAACACCCAGCCGGCGACCCTGACCCTCGACGCCCTGGCCGACAAGCAGCGCCGTGCCGCCTTGAATTCGGTGGCCAACTACGGCTTTCACTTCGGCGTCAGCAACGACAACCTCGACACCATCGCCGCCCTCGATCCGACCAGCGTGGCCGGGGTCAAGGTGTTCATGGGCGCGTCCACCGGCAATATGCTGGTGGACGATCCCCGGGTGCTGGAGAGACTGTTCGCCGAAGTGCCGACGATCCTCCTCGCGCACTGCGAACACACGCCGACCATCAAGGCCCGCGAGGAAAACCTGCGGGAGCTGTTCGGCGGTGTCATTCCCCCCGACGCGCACCCGTTGATCCGCAATGCCGAGGCCTGCTATCGCTCCTCGTCAATGGCGGTGGAGCTGGCCCGGCGCCATGGCACACGTCTGCACGTGCTGCACCTGACCACCGAGCGGGAACTGGCGCTGTTCGAGAACAAGCCGCTGAGTGAAAAACACATCAGTGCCGAGGTCTGCCTGCATCATTTGCTGTTCGACGACCGCGACTACCCGCGCCTGGGCAACCTGATCAAATGCAACCCGGCCATCAAGCACCAGTCGGATCGCGATGCCCTGCGTGAAGCCTTGCTGAGCAACCGCGTGGATGTCATCGGCAGCGATCACGCGCCGCACACCTGGG
Source organism: Pseudomonas sp. QS1027 (assembly GCF_002814235.1). Taxonomy (GTDB): domain Bacteria; phylum Pseudomonadota; class Gammaproteobacteria; order Pseudomonadales; family Pseudomonadaceae; genus Aquipseudomonas. The sequence continues at coordinate 112,853 of NZ_PHSU01000007.1, forward strand.
AAGAAAAACAACGCCCTTACAGCGAGGCACCGTCCGGCTTGCCGCTGGTCCAGCATGCACTGCCGGCCCTGATGGAGCTGGTGGCCGGACGGGTCCTGCCGTTGACCACCCTGGTGGAAAAGACCAGCCACCGGGTCGCCGACCTGTTCGCCATTCCCGACCGTGGTTACCTGCGCGAAGGCTACTGGGCCGACCTGGTGCTGATAAACCGCGAGCCGCTGTCGCGACCGGTGAGCGCCGAGCCGCTGCTGTCGCAATGCGGCTGGACACCCTTCGTCGAGCGACGTTTCCGCCACTGGGTCAGCACCACGGTGGTGTCCGGCCAGGTGGCCTGGCATGCCGGAAAAATCCACGACACCTGCCAGGGCCAGCCCCTGCGCTTTCTCCGTTAATCCGTCCCACCGCCTGATCGACCAAGGACCGCCACCGATGATCCGCATTACCCTCCCCGATGGCTCGCAACGCGAGTACGACCAGCCGCTCACGGTGTTCGAAGTGGCCGCCAGCATCGGCACCGGCCTGGCCAAGGCGGCCGTGGCCGGTCGGGTCGACGGCATGCTCGTGGACTGTGGCACCCTGATCGAACAGGACGCGGCGGTGAGCATCATCACCCCACGGGACACCGAGGGCCTGGAGATTCTCCAGCACTCCTGCGCACACCTGCTGGCGATGGCGGTGAAGCAGTTGTACCCCTCGGCCCAGGTCACCATCGGCCCGGTGATCGAGGACGGCTTCTTCTACGATTTCGCCTATGAGCGTGCCTTCACGCCCAAGGACCTGGAGCTGATCGAAGCGCGCATGCAGGCCCTGGCCGCGACCAATCATTCGGTACACCGCCGTGAGTTGCCACGCGACGAAGCCATCGCCTGTTTTGAAGCGCGCGGTGAGCACTACAAGGCCGAGCTGATTCGCACCATCCCGGACGGTGAAGTGCTGTCACTGTATCGCCAGGGTGATTTCGAAGACCTGTGTCGCGGCCCCCATGTGCCTTCGACCGGGCTGCTGCAAGCCTTCAAGCTGACCAAGGTGGCGGGCGCCTACTGGCGCGGCGACGCCAACAACGCACCGCTGCAACGGATCTACGGTACCTGCTGGGCCAACGCCAAGGACCTCAAGGCCTACCTCACCCGCCTCGAAGAAGCCGGCAAGCGCGATCACCGCAAGCTGGGCGCACAACTGGACCTGTTCCATTTCGACGACTGCGCACCGGGCTCGGTGTTCTGGCACGCCAAGGGCTGGACCCTGTTCCAGCAACTGATCGGCTATATGCGCAAGCGCCAGGAACAGGCCGGTTACATCGAGGTGAATACCCCGGACGTGATGGATCGCGGACTGTGGGAAACCTCCGGGCATTGGCAGAACTACCGTGATCATATGTTCACCACCACCACCGAGGATGAGCGGGTGTTCGCCCTCAAGCCGATGAACTGCCCCGGCGCGGTGTCGATCTTCGGCCATGGCCTCAAGAGCTATCGCGACCTGCCGCTGCGTATCGCCGAGTTCGGCAAGGTCCATCGCTACGAGCCGTCCGGCGCCTTGCACGGGCTGTTGCGGGTACGTCACTTTACCCAGGACGACGCCCATATCTTCTGCACACCGGCGCAGATGCAGGCCGAATGCGAGACCGCGATTGCCCTGGTGTTCGATATCTACAGCGAGTTCGGCTTCGACGATATCGTGGTCAAGCTCTCCACACGGCCAGCCAATCGGATCGGCAGCAACGAAACCTGGGACCAGTTGGAAGGTGCGCTGATCGGTGCCCTCGGGCAGATGGGTATCGAATACCGGATCAATCCCGGCGAAGGAGCGTTCTATGGGCCGAAGCTGGAATTTGTCCTGCGCGATGCCATCGGCCGCGACTGGCAATGCGGCACCTTGCAGGTCGACCTCAATCTGCCGGAACGCTTCGACATCGGCTATATCAGCGAAAGTGGCGAGCGCCAACGGCCGGTGATGTTGCACCGGGCGCTGTTCGGTTCACTGGAGCGTTTTATCGGCATTCTGATCGAGCATTACAGCGGCGCGTTGCCGGTCTGGCTGGCGCCGTTGCAGGCGGTGGTGCTGAATATCAGCGAGGGCCAGGCCGAATATGCCAGGGATGTCGCCGAGGGTTTGAAGATCCGCGGCCTCAGGGCCAGCGCGGATCTGCGCAACGAGAAGGTCGGCTACAAGATCCGCGAGCACAGCCTGCAGAAAGTGCCGTACCTGCTGGTGGTGGGCGAGAAGGAAAAGGCCGCCGGGCAGGTCAGCCTGCGCAGTCGGCAGGGCGAGGATCTTGGGGTGATGAGCCTGGAGACGGCGTTCCAGCGGCTGACCGCATGATTCCCTGAAAACACCAACCTTGTAGGAGCCGGCTTGCTGGCGATGGCGGCCGGATAGTCGATGCAAGGCTGGCGGGCTCCATCGCCAGCAAGCCGGCTCCTACAGGTTTGCGGTGTATCAGGTGCGCGGTTTCACCGGCCCACAATCCTGTCCCATCCACACCGCCCGGGTTTCCATGCTGCCGTTCTGCTGGATGCCGGTGGCATTGAAAGTCCCGCTGACCTTGGTGCTGAACTCGCGGTCACTGACAAAATGCGCTACGCCGCTGCCCTGGGCCTTCGGACAGCTGAAACGGAATTTCCAATCCGGGCCGTTGCGCTCGGTGACCTGCTGCTGGCAACCCGATTGCGGATCGGTCAGCGGAATCGACTCGGACGCCACCTGTTGCGGCGTCAGGCATACCCGTACGCCCTCCCCACCGAGGTTGATCCCCTGCTTCTCCAGCGCCGCGCGCTGCTCCGGGGTGGTGTTCTGTTTCAGCACGCCCATGAGCATGCCGACATCCAACTGTTGGTTCTCGACCTGCACATTGCTGGAGGTCAACTCCCACAAACCCGGTTGCAGCACCTGCGCCTGGGCAACGGGAATCATTGAACCAAGGACAAGGGCCAGGCCCGGCAGACGAAGGTTCATCAAGTAGCTCCTAGAGAGTGGTCCACCTTGGACGTCAGAATCATGCGGGGGTTGCGTCAAGAATTAAATAGCGACAATAACGCCGGAACATGGTCTGTTAGACATTGAAGACGCCTGAGCAGGACCACCATGGATTTTTTTGGCCCACACCTTTTCGCCTACCTGATTGCCCTGATTCATTCCCTTGGCCTGATCGCCGCCATCCATGCCGTGTTGACCGTGCGCACAGCGCAGGGCGCGATCGCCTGGGCCCTGTCGCTGATGTTCATCCCGTACCTGACACTGATTCCCTATCTGGTCTTCGGCCGCAGCAGCTTCGACGCCTACATCAAGGCCCGGCGCCAGGCCAACGTGGAAATGCGCAAGGCCATCGCCGACCTGAACTGGCGCCCCTGGGTCGAGGAAGCCCTGGCTGCGCGCAGCTCCCAGGCCTATGCCTCGCTGCGGGCGATGCCGAAACTGGGGCGCATGCCGTGCCTGGCGAACAACCAGGTGCAGTTGCTGATCAACGGCGACGCGACCTTCGAGGCGATTTTCCAGGCCATCGACCAGGCCCGGGAAGCGGTGCTGGTGCAGTTTTTCATTATCCACGACGACCAACTCGGCCGACGGCTGCAGAAGAAGCTCCTGGAAAAGGCCGCCGAAGGTGTGGCGATCTATGTGCTCTATGACCGCATCGGCAGCCATGCCCTGCCCCACACCTACGTCGAGACCTTGCGTGAAGGCGGTGTGCATATCCGTGCGTTCGCCACCCGCAGTGGCTGGCTGAACCGCTTCCAGGTGAATTTCCGCAACCATCGCAAAGTGGTAGTGGTCGACGGCCTGGTGGGTTTTGTTGGCGGGCATAACGTCGGCGACGAGTACCTGGGGATCAAACCACCGCTGGCGCCCTGGCGCGACACCCATGTGCGGGTGAGCGGCCCGGTAGTCGCCTGCTTGCAGGAATCGTTCGCCGAAGACTGGTTCTGGGCCTCGCGCAAACTGCCGCCGCTGATCCTGCCGGAGTCCTACCCGGACGACGGCGTGCTCTGCCAGTTGCTCGCCAGCGGCCCGGCCGACCCGGTGGAAACCTGTTCGCTGTTCTTCGTCGAAGCCATTCATGCGGCCCGGGAACGGGTCTGGATCACCAGCCCCTACTTCATCCCCGACGAAGCGGTGTTCGCCGCCTTGCGCCTGGCGGTGCTGCGCGGCGTGGATGTGCGCCTGCTGCTGCCGTCACGCCCGGACCACCGCATTGTCTACGCCGCCTCCAGCCTGTACGCCTTTGAAGCCGTGCGTGCCGGGGTGCGGGTGTTCCGCTACCGCCCGGGTTTCCTGCATCAGAAGGTGGTCTTGGTGGACAACGAAATCAGCGCCATCGGCAGCGCGAACCTGGATAACCGCTCGTTCCGGCTGAATTTCGAACTGATGTTGCTGACCGTGGACGAAGCCTTCGCCCGGGAAGTGGAACAGATGCTCGAGAAAGACTTTGCCCTGGCCCATGAAGTGGCCAAGGACGAAAGCCGCAAAACCCATCGCCTGCAACAGCTCGGCATGCGGGTCGCACGCTTGATCTCGCCGATCCTCTAGCGATGAACCTCAGCGCCGGCGCCGCCGACTTCGGCAGCGCCGGCGAGAGGCTTTAGCGGTAAAGATCGTCGCGAGTCCAGGGCAGGTTGTGGCTGCCGTCGGAGAAGGCTTTCACCGCCAGGATCTGATGCAGGTTGATCCAGCCCTTTTCAAAGGCGTAGGCACAACCGGCCAGGTACAGCCGCCAGATCCGCAGGGCCTGTTCCGGCACTTCGCGGCCCGCCGCCTCCAGGTTGTTTTCCAGGCGCTGGCTCCACTGCTCCAGGGTCCGCGCGTAGTGCAGGCGCAGGCTCTCCACATCGACCACTTCCAGGCCGGCCTCGCTGATTTCAGCGGTGATCATCGACAGGTGCGGCAACTCGCCATTGGGAAACACATAACGATCGATAAAGTCGCCGGCACCGCGTCCCACCGGGCGCCCGTCGGTGTGCTTGGCGGTAATGCCGTGGTTCATCACCAGGCCGCCTTCGCGCACCGCGCCGAACAGAATCTCGCAGTACTGCTTGAGGTTGGCGTGGCCGACATGTTCGAACATGCCGACGCTGACCACCTTGTCGAAGCGACCGTCCTGGGGCAGGTCACGGTAATCGAGCAGTTGCAGGTCGACCTTGTCCTGCAGGCCCTCGGCGACCACCCGCTCCTTCGCCAGCGCCAGCTGTTCCTTGCTCAGGGTGATACCGAACACCTTGACCCCGAACTCCCGCGCCGCATAACGCGCCAACCCGCCCCAGCCGCAGCCGACATCCAGCAGGTACTCGCCCGGTTGCAGGCGCAGCTTGCGGCACAGGTGGCGGAACTTGGCTTGCTGGGCTTCTTCGAGGGTCGCGTCGGCGCTTTCGAAGTAGGCGCAGGAATAGACCATCTCGCGGTCCAGCCAGAGCTGGTAGAAGGCGTTGGAGAGGTCGTAGTGGTAGGAGATGGAGGCAGCGTCGGTGGCCTTGTCGTGGGCCAGGCGCGGTGGCGGGTTGTCCCCTTCATCCTCCAGCAGCGCCTGGCTCAACTCGTCGCAGACCCGCACGACTTCGCTGATCGATCCTTCGAGTTCCAGCTTGCCTTCGACGAAGGCCGTGCCCAGCAAGTCCAGCGTGGGGTGGGTGAATTGCGCGACCAGTTGCGGGTCCTTCACAACGATGGTGACACTGGGCTCCGGCCCTAGATTGAATTCATGGCCATCCCAGAGTCTCAGGCGAAGCGGTAGCTGAAGATTCTGTAAGGCCGGTGGAAGTTGCGCGAGCATGAGTAATCCCCCTTGTTTCAGACGTCTGAATTAAGGGTAGCGCATTCACAGGAACTGTCAGCCTATCGAGATAATAGACTCGAACTATGGGGTTTGCCCGCCACCGCCCCTGCGGGGGAATGGGTGCATCAAAGAGTGTGACGTTGACAGACCAGACCGTCGTTCACCCACTGTTTGAGCCAGCTGACCGCTTGCAAGGGCGCCCCCTCTCCAAGAGTGACAGCCAGCTCGGCGCACAGTTCGGCGAAACTCCAACCGGCATTCACCATGCCGTCCAGGGCATGCACTTCTGCCGGTTCCAGGCTGCGGTAGTGGCAGACCAGGTCGGCACGCCAGACCAGGCAAACCTGCGGCTGTTCCAGTTCAAGGCTGTCGGGGAATTCCGCTTCGGCTTTCACCGCCCGCCACATCGCCAGGCTGTTGAACCGGCCATGGAGCCACTGGACGCTGGGCAGCAGCGCCAACCGCAGTTCCGGCCAGGCCTCGGCCGGCAAGGTGGCCATGGTCTCCAGGGTCAGGGGCTCGCCCGGCACGGCATCGAAGGCCAGGGTAAAGGCCCACTCCAGGCGAATCAGTTCCGCCAGGGGCGCGCTCTGTTCCGGCATCAGATGGCGCAGGACAAAAGCCTCGAAGCCGGCGCCGAGCCAACGCAGGCTGTAATGGGACGATGGGCATTCACGCAGATAGGCCGCGGTCAGCACATCGAACTCCTCATCACCCAGCCAGTTCCACACCGTGGGAAAGTCGCTGCGCAGGGTTTCCTGCAAGCGGGAGCGGTAGGCGTTGTGGTAAATGGCCAGGCCGGTTTCGACATCCAGGCTCGGCCCACCGATCAGGCTGGCGCCCAAGGCATCACTGGCTACGGCGTTTTCCCCGAGTAGGTAACGTTCAAAAGCCAGTTGCCAGTCGTTCAGGCGCATAACGACCTCCGGGCCAGGGCGATTGCGCCCAACTCACGGGCCTTGTCCAACTCGTCCACCAGTTCATCCAGCGGCGGGAAATGATCGTCACGCTCCAGTAGGGTTGCCACCGGGCCCAGGTATTCGAGGGTTCGCTGATAGAGCTCCCAGACCGGATCGCAGACCGGATGATCATGGGTATCGATCACATAGTCGCCATAATCGGCATGCCCGGCCAGGTGCAATTGACGGATCTTCTGCGCTGGCAGGCCGTGGATAAAGGTCCAGGGATCAAAACCGTGATTGCGCCCGCTGACATAGACGTTGTTCACGTCCAGCAGCAACTCGCAGTCGCTCAGGCGGCTGAGGGCTTCGAGAAACTCCCACTCGGAAAATTCATCGGACGCGGCCCGCACATAACTGGAGACATTCTCCAGCACCAGCGGCTGCTGCAGCACGTCCTGCACCTGGCGGACCCGGGCGGCGACGTAATACAGGCTTTCTTCGGTGTAGGGCAGCGGCAGCAGATCATGCAACTGATGGGCGTTGCCACGGCTCCAGCACAGATGGTCGGAAATCCATGCGGGATTGACCCGCCCGGCCAACTGCTTGAGTTGTTTGAGGTAGTTCATATCCAGCTCATGGGGTCCGCCGATGGACAGCGACACACCATGCATCACCAGCGGATAACGCTCGGCGATGGCATCCAGGTAGTACAGCGCCTTGCCGCCCTGGACCAGGTAATTCTCGGAAACGATCTCGAACCAGTCCACGGCGGGCGACTGCTCAAGGATTTCCTGGTGATAGTGACTGCGCAAACCCAGGCCATAACCCAGGCAGGGACGGGAAACGGACATACTGGACTCCTTGGGCCAGTGTCCGCAGCGGCATGGAAGGCCGACCGCTGCGGGAGCACTCGGGCGTCGTTTATTCGCCGATTTTGCCACCGGCTTTTTCACAGGCCGACTTGGTCATGGCCTTGAAGCCGTGGCCTTTGCAGGAGCCCTGACCTTTGCAAGAGTTCTCTTTGGTCTTGCAGTCGTTCTGGCCTTTACAGGCATTGACACCATAGCAGTGAACCTGGGCATCGGCAGCCGACGCCTGGGTGACGACACCGGCAAACATGGTGGCGGCGGCGAGAGCGAGTGCGGCACCAGCAGCGGCGGTTTTGATCGACATGGTTTTTATCCTCGAAAATGCGTTAGGGGTATCGGTCCGAACGGAATGTTCAGTCTCGACATGGCACTAGAGAGCGGTCGCTGCCGACCGTTACAGCCCCTTGCAAAATTTTTTGAAAATAATCCTCGGCGCCCCTCATCGATCGGCCGTTCCTGCCAGGGGTGGCCTGCCGAGTCTTGCGTTACTCCATAACAGAAGTTCTTTAACAAGCAATAATGAAAGCATGACTCGAAGGGGTGTAACCCGTATATCAATTAACCCAATAACACGGAAACCACTGACATTGATTTATCTGCCGTCCCACTGTTCGAAACAACCAGAAAAATTACCGCCGGTTAACCGGATGCTCATGTAACAAAATTCAACATCTGCGTGACTTGATTGGTCTCCTGGCAATGACTAACATCCTTCTGACTTTAAATAGCCCTTGCCGGTTCATTAAAAAGCTTCGTAACTTTCCGTATTGAAAAGCGTCTGCCAACGGTTCAGCACCACGCCCAACCCCTTGAATAGACGGCTCGATACCCAAACACCCTATTGATCCTCGTGCGCTTGCCAACGCCACGGGGCCAGATAACTTATAACTATATGCCTCACCCTTAAAACACTTGACACCCTTTGTGCGCGCTGCCGACTAATAACATGCCCAACACTCGGCGCGCACACTTGAGCGACGGAGCCGCCATGAGCCATACCTTGAGTGAGTACCATTATTTTCAACGCCCATTGGGGACTGTCCCTGGTGCGGAGACTTCCAGTTGCCTGACCATCAATCAACCAGGCTCGCCCCTGGGCCTGAGCAACCTGCTGGACTTGATCAGCCATGAGATCAGCCGGGAAGACAATCAACAGATTCACCGGCTCACCTTCAAAAGCGGCCAGACACTCTGCATAAAGGCCGACTCGCAACTGACCACCGTCCGAGGCCGGAGGATCAATTTCCACGCCGACCCGACGTACCCCTACACCACCTTTCTGGAAGATCCGGCCCGCGTCGGCAGCAGTAAAAACCCCTCCAGGTGACACCGTGCCTTCAAGGGCCCATCGACGTGTGATGCCTTGACCAAAGTTGCGCACAAGGACAATATTATGATCATAATATTTTATGACACCTACCTTTGTCCTTCTTCCTCAACGCGGTGTCTCCCAGGAGAACAGTCATGAGCAGTTACGACGTCGTCATCATCGGCGGTGGACCCGGGGGCTACAACGCCGCCATTCGCGCCGGCCAGTTGGGTTTGAAGGTGGCCTGCGTGGAGGGTCGCGCGACCCTCGGCGGAACCTGCCTGAACGTCGGCTGCATGCCGTCCAAGGCCCTGCTCCACGCTTCCGAGCTCTATGAGGCGGCGATGGGTAGCGAGTTCGCCAACCTCGGGATCGAGGTCAAGCCCAGCCTCAACCTCGCGCAGATGATGAAACAGAAAGACCAGAGCGTGGCCGGGCTGACCCAAGGCATCGAATACCTGTTTCGCAAGAACAAGGTCGAGTGGATCAAGGGCTGGGGGCGGATCGCCGGCCCCGGCAAGGTGCTGGTCAGTGCTGCCGACGGCAGCGAGAGCACCTTGCAGGCCAAGGACATCGTGATCGCCACCGGCTCCGAGCCGATGCCGCTACCGGGTGTCGAGATCGACAACCAGCGCATCCTCGACTCCACCGGCGCGCTGTCGTTGCCGGAGGTGCCCAGGCATCTGGTGGTGATCGGTGCCGGGGTCATCGGCCTGGAGTTGGGCTCGGTGTGGCGGCGGCTGGGTAGCCAGGTCACGGTGGTCGAATACCTCGACCGTATCTGCCCCGGCGTCGACCTGGAAGCCGGCAGGACCTTGCAACGCTCGCTGAGCAAACAAGGCATCCGTTTCCTGCTGGGCTCCAAGGTGACCAGCGCCACCCGTTCCGATACCGGCGTACAGCTGCGCGTGGAGCCGGCGACCGGCGGCGAGGCGCAGCTGATTGACGCCGACTACGTGCTGGTGGCCATCGGCCGTCGTCCCTTCACCCAAGGGCTCGGGCTGGAAAGCGTGGGGCTGTCCACCGACAAGCGCGGCGTGCTGGCCAACCAGGGCCATCGCACCGAAGCCGCGGGCGTCTGGGTGATTGGCGATGTCACCAGCGGCCCGATGCTCGCCCACAAGGCCGAAGACGAAGCCATGGCCTGTATCGAGCAGATCGTCGGCAAGGCTGGCGAGGTCAACTACGCGCTGATCCCCAGCGTGATCTACACCCGGCCGGAACTGGCCAGTGTCGGCAAGACCGAAGAGCAGCTCAAGGCCGAAGGCCGCGCCTACAAGGTCGGGAAATTCCCTTTCAGCGCCAACAGCCGGGCCAAGATCAACCACGAGACCGAGGGTTTCGCCAAGGTCCTGGCCGACGAGCACAGCGACGAAGTTCTCGGCGTGCATCTGGTGGGCCCGAGTGTCAGCGAGATGATCGGCGAGTACTGCGTGGCCATGGAGTTTTCCGCCTCGGCCGAAGACATCGCCCTCACCTGCCACCCGCACCCGACCCGCTCCGAAGCCCTGCGCCAGGCAGCGATGAACGTCGAAGGCCTGGCCACGCAGATCTGAGTCAGTCGGGCAGATGATCCAACGGCAGCGGTCCGGGCGCCTTCACCGCCTGGATCGCGAAGTTGCTGCGGATGTCCCGCACACCGGGCAGGCGCAGCAGTTGACCATTGAGGAAGCGTTCATAAGCCCGCAGGTCGGGCACCACCACTTGCAGCAGGAAGTCCGACTCGCCGGATACCAGGAACGCCGAGATCACCTGTGGCAAGGCCATGACCGCCAGGCGGAACGCCTCGGCTTCGGCCTCGTGATGGCGCTCGACCTTGACCCCGACGAACACCGTCAAACCCAGCCCGACCTCATCACGGTCCAGATTCACCTGGTAACCGCGAATCACCCCCGCCTCCTCGAGCATACGCACCCGACGCAGGCACGGTGACGCCGAGAGACCGATCTGTGCGGCCAGTTCGACATTGCTCAGGCGTCCGTCCTGCTGCAAAGCCGCGAGAATTTTACGGTCGTAGGCATCGAGTTTTATTTTTGGCATATCCGACTACTCACTTCGACTGTATTGGCAGAAAGCACCAAGTCTAAGCCTTTCAAGGGTTGAATACGCAAGCACCTGCCCTGCCCTTCCGACATAGAATTTTCTCCAGTTATCCCCTCTTGGAGAAACGGCACGATGCTCCTCTACCTGTTCGCACTGGCGATGGTTTATCTGCTTCCCGGCCCCGACATGATCCTCCTGCTGCAAACCGGCGCCCGCCATGGTCGCAGCCAGGCCCTGACCACAGCCCTCGGCCTGGGTATCGCTCGCGCCTGCCACGTGGCGCTTGCGGCCCTGGGCCTGGCGGCGCTGTTCAAGGCCGCGCCATGGACCTTCGACATAGTGCGCCTGGCAGGCGCCGCCTATCTGCTGTGGATCGGCGTACGCATGCTCAAGCCCGGTTCGCTGGCGTTGTTGAGCGCGGATCACGAAGGCGCCCAACGGACCCTGAGCTGGCGCGCCGCCCTGCAACAAGGGCTGCTCACCAATCTGCTGAACCCCAAGGCATTGCTGTTCTGCTCGGTGCTGCTGCCGCAATTCATCGATGCCCATGCCGGCCCGGTGGCCACGCAGTTCCTTGGGCTCGGCGCGACCCTGGTGGCGGTCGGGCTGCTGTTCGACAGCTGCTACGCCCTGGCCGGTGCCTGGATCGGCCAATGGCTGGACAAGAGCCCACGGGCGCAACGCCTGCAGCAATGGCTGTTCGGCGGCCTGCTGATCGGTTTTGCCGTTCGATTGGCGTTTATCCAGCAAGCCTGAGGGCTGTCCGTGCAAAAGAAACGCCGTTAGCAGGTGAGCCGAGGGCGTTTTTCTTATACATTTTGCCTTCTACTTTTCTGGACACGTTCTCCCATCATGACCAGCACGCTCGATCGTCTTATCGCCGGCACTCCGATTCTCTACGCAGGTAACCGGGTTTCCCCGGTGCCGCCGGAATTGGCCGAGCGTTTCCAGCCGGGCGATCATCTGCTGGTGGACCAGGCCAGCGGTGAACTGCTGCTGATTCCCCACGCCGTGCAACAGATCGCGACCCAGGCCATCGACACCGCACAGGTCGCGTTCACCGCCCTGGCCCAGGTCTCGGACGAGGCCATCAGCCAGTTCTTCGACCTGTTCGCCCAGCACCTGGAAGCCCCCGCTTCCTGGGCCTTGATCGAGGCCGCGAACCAGGCCGATATCGCCCAGGCCAAAGCCCGTGGGCGTTCCACCACCCGTCTGCAGGCGAGCGAGGCCATGCGTCGCGACATGATCGCCGGACTGCGGGCCTGGCGTGATGCGCCGCTGATTCGCGGTCGGGTCCATGAGTCCGTGGAACATGAGGGCTGGAAGGTTGAACAGGTGGTCGCGCCCCTGGGCGTGGTGGCGTTTGTCTTTGAAGGTCGGCCGAATGTGTTTGCCGACGCCGCCGGCGTTCTGCGCACGGGCAACACCGCGGTGCTGCGAATCGGCAGCGATGCCCTTGGCACGGCCCAGGCGATTGTTCGCCATGCGCTCAATCCGGCGCTGCACGAAGCCGGTTTGCCGGCGGGTGCGGTGTCCCTGGTGGAAAGCAGCGACCGGGCGGCAGGCTGGGCGATGTTCGCCGACCGCCGCCTGTCCCTGGCAGTAGCCAGGGGTTCGGGCCATGCCGTGAAACAACTTGGCGGCATCGCCCAGCAAGCCGGCACCGTGGTCAGCCTGCACGGCACCGGCGGCGCCTGGTTGGTGGCCCATCAGGACGCCGATGCCAAGCGCTTTGCCGAAGTGGTGCGCAACTCCCTGGATCGCAAGGTCTGCAACACGCTCAATGTCTGTGTGATTCATCGCCAGCGCGCGGCCGAACTGGTGCCGTTGTTCCTTGAGGCGCTGAAGGCCGCCGGCGAAGCACGCGGCCAACGCTGCAAGCTGCATGTCGTCAGCGGCGATGAAAGCGTGCTGCCGACCGAGTGGCTGCAAGCGCGGGTGCAGGTCCGGCGCGCCGAAGGTTATGAGGAAGAAGCACAAACCGAATCGTTGCCCGAAGACCAGCTGGGCCGCGAGTGGGAGTGGGAAGAGACGCCGGAAGTCAGCCTGAAAATCGTCGATGACCTGGATCAGGCGGTTGCCCTGTTCAACCGTTACAGCCCGCAGTTCACCGTGTCGCTGATCAGCGCCGACCGTGGTGCCCATGACTACTTCTACAACAGCATCAACGCGCCCTTTGTCGGCGATGGTTTCACCCGCTGGGTCGATGGCCAGTACGCACTGAACAAACCGGAACTGGGTCTTTCGAACTGGGAAAACGGGCGCCTGTTTGCCCGTGGGGCGATCCTCTCCGGAGATGGGGTCTTTACCCTGCGTAGCCGGATGAGCCAGATCGATACCAGCCTGCGGCGCTGAAAATCACGCAGTCTCCCGCTATAGATCCAATACCAGCGGTTCCGTGCTTTGCGCCGGAATCGCGCAACAAATCAGCACCTGCCCTTCGCCCGGCAACTCCGCCGGCGGCTGTGGATAATGCACCTGCCCGCTGATCAAGCGGGTGCTGCAGGTGCCACAGGACCCGCCCCGGCAACTGAACTCCGGCTGCAAGCCACGGCTTTCCGCCAGCACCAGCAGACTCTCGCCTTCCGGCTCCCAGCGCGCCTCCTTGCCTGAACGATAGAACACCACCGGCACCGACTGCGTAGCCGCCAGCGGCTGTTCGATCTGCGGCACACCCGGGTCCTGGCGACGACGCAATGTCGACGGGCCAAAAGTCTCCGCATGAATACGCTCATCGCGGATATCCATATCCCGCAGTTGATCGTACAGCCCCTGGGTAAAACCACCCGGACCGCACAGGACAAAGTCCACCGAGTCATAGTCATCAACCGTCAGCACGGCCTTCAATACCTCGACATCGAGTCGGCCTTGCAGATGGTAATCCTCACCCGGCACCGCTTCGGGCTCCGGTTGGCTCAAGAGTCGCACCACCTGAACCGTATCACCCGCACGGTCCATCAGTTCATCCAGCTCGGCGCGGAATGGAAGCTCCGCCAACGACCGGGAGCTGTGGAACAAAACCGTGGGCCGCATCCGCCGGGTTCGTTTGCCCTGATACACCACCTCCCGCAACATCGACAGCAGAGGCGTAATCCCCACCCCCGCCGCCAGCAATACCAACGGGCGCTGCTCATGGGTCGCCACGGTGAAATGCCCCTGTGGTGCACGCGCCTCAAGTACATCACCGACCTTGAGCTGATCGTGCACATGGGACGATACCCGACCGTCGCGCTTGACGCTGATCCGGCAGAACTCATCAGACGGCGCGCCCGACAAACTGTAGGTACGAATCTGCGTCTGCCCGCCCAGATCGAAACGCAGCGGCAGATGCTGGCCGGCCTGAAACACCGGCAACCCCGCCCCGTCCGTCGGCTCCAGATACAGCGAACGAATGTTGCGACTTTCCTCGACAATCCGGCTGATCCGCAAAGGCCGCCAAGCGTTGCCCAACGCTTCGGCTTGCAAACGCGCGGCGGCCTGATCCCAGTTGCCGGTCATCAGGCTGTTGGGTGAAAAGCCTTCAAACTTCCAACGCAGGGTCGACGCCGCCGGACGCCGCACACAATGTTCCACGTGGAACGTCCACAACCGCTCGGCCCCTTGAAAGGCTTTCACCAGCGGTCCATCGAGGATGACCTCGGTGCGTCCGCTGAGTTGCAGCAGGTCACCTGTATTGAAATCGATAAACAACAGACCGGCATGGGGATTGATCAGCAGATTGCCCAGGGTGTTGAAATGCAGGTTGCCGGCAAAGTCCGGGATGGTCAGACAGTCGCCCTCGACCCGGACAAAGCCGCTTTGCCCGCCACGATGGGAGACGTCCACGGAGCGAGCGCCGTCGATATCCACATAGCTGGCGACAAAGAACGTATCGGCGGCATGGATCATTGCCGCGGCCTCGGCGTCCAGGCCTTGCGAGCGATGAACGACCTGCGTGGTCGGGTCCGGCGCGGGCACCCGCTCGAACTGACGCAACTGGATATATTGCGGACAGTTGCCGAAGGCATGTTCCACAACGACGTTCAGGGTCTGCCCAGTCAGCGCGGCAACACGCCCATTGATACGGTTGCGTCGCCGGGTGTGCAGTTCCATTCCCAGCAAACCGATCGCCGCGCCGGCCCGCAGGGCTGGATACGTGGGATCCGTAGCCTGTGGAAAACTCCCCACTTGAAGCAACCTGGGTTCGGGGGAAAAGGCAAAACCGGGCTCACCTTCAAACAGGCTCGCCCAGGGATTGCCCTGATCGTCCACGGTGCCGAACAACAGGAACGGCAACTGGCGATAAAAGTCACGATGCTGGTCCGGCATATAGTCGCGGATGACCTTGGGACCCAGCTCGGCCATTCGCGCGGCGACACCGACCCGACTCTGCATCTGCAGCTCGCCGACGTGCCAGGGTGATGCATTGGATGGGCTGGGTGTGTTCATCACAACTTCTCCACGGGAAACCCTCCAACCCGAAGTGGGCGGGAGGCTTCATCAACCTCAGGCGGTCTGCAACCCGGCGACGGTGCGTGGCATGGGTACAAAGCCCGGCAAGGCTTCGATCCGCGCCAACCAGGCCCGTACATTGGGGTAGTCCGCCAGCGAGACATTGCCTTCCGGCGCATGGGCGATATAGCTGTAACCGGCGACATCGGCGATGGTCGGTGTGTCACCCACCAGGTAGGACGACTGGTTCAATTCATGCTCGACGACCTTGAGCAAGGCATGGGAACGGCTGATCGCATCCTCGGCGTCAAAGGGTGCACCGAAGACCGTGATCAACCGGGCTCGGGCCGGACCGAAAGCAATCTGCCCCGCCGCCACCGACAACCAGCGTTGCACATGGGCGGCCCCCACCGGATCGGTGGGCAGCCAGCGACCTTGCCCATACTTGAGCGCCAGATACACCAGAATCGCCGCGGAATCGGCGAGGACCAGCCCCTGATCGTCGATCACCGGCACCTGGCCAAAGGCATTCAGCGCCAGGTATTCCGGGGTCTTATGGGCACCACCGGGAATATCCACATGAATCAGTTCCACCGGCAAGCCGAGCAGGGACAACATCAGTTCGGCACGATGGGCGTGGCCGGAGCGGGAAAAGTTGTAGAGCTTGATGGGGGTCTGGGACATGGCGGGACTCCACGGGGGCAGAAGCGCAACCCAGGATGGTTCGCGCTGATGGAGTGATCTTGCTCCTTCAGCGAAAACAACAGAATCACCAGAAACGGCAATCCATTCTTTCAAAAAATGAAATTCTGATCAGCCTTTCAGATTCGGGTGTTCGCGCAAGGCGGCGACCATGAAGTCGACAAAACTGCGCACCCGTACGGAAACCGTGCGACCTCCTTGATACACCACGTGGATCGGCAGCGGCGGAAACTCGAACTCTTCCAACACGATTTCCAGCTCACCGGCCGCCAGCTTGTCCGCAACTTGATAAGACAGCACCCGGGTCAGGCCAAGCCCCAGGCAGGCGGCGTGGATCGCCGCCCTGTTCGCCGTCATTGCCAGGCGCGGTTCCAGGCGGATGCTCAAGGGTTTGTCACCCTCAAGGAATTGCCAGCTCCTGACCTGCGAAGCCGAAGCGGCCATGACGATCTGCGCCTGACGCAACTCGTCCGGATGTTGGGGACGGCCCTGTTTGTCCAGATAGGCCGGTGAAGCGCAGACCACCCGGCGCACCTGCCCTACCCTGACGGCGTGATAACCACTGTCGGGCAACTCGCCGATCCGCACCGCGACATCGATCCCGTCCTCGACCATGGGCACCACGCGGTCCAGCAGCAGCGCGTTGATATCCACCGCCGGATACTGTGCCAGGTAACGCACCATCACCGGCGTGACATACAACTCGCCGAATAGCACCGGCGCGGTCATGGTCAGCTGGCCGCTGGGACGGGCGTGAATGTCGGCGGCCGAGGCCTCGGCTTCCTCCATCGAGGCAAGAATACGCCGACAGTCTTCCAGATAGCGGTTCCCGGGTTCGGTCAGGTGCACGTTGCGCGTGGTACGTACGAGTAACTGGGCGCCGATGCGTTTTTCCAGAGCCGCCACCGCCCGGGTAACGCTCGGTGCCGAGAGGCTCAGACGCCGCGCCGCCGCCGCGAAACCCTGCTCCTGGGCCACGGCGACGAACACCTGCATTTCCTGGAATCTGTCCATGGGTTGGCTACTCGCTCCTCCGGAGGATCGCGGTGACTATGCAGGCAGCTCCGAGAGGAATGCCAACAGCGCATCGTTCACGAATGTCGGGTTTTCAATGCTGGAAATATGTCCCGCCTCTGATATCCCGATGTACTTGCAACCGATCAGCTCGGCCATCTCCCGGGCCTCGCTCGGCGGCCGTGGCTTGTCCTGCTCGCCGCACATCACCAGCGTGCGGCTGGCATCCAACGCCGCCAGCTCGGCCAGACGATCGTCACGCCCGAAGATCAGCCGTCCCAGTGGGACGACGCTGTCACGCAGACGCTCGCCCGACCAAGTCGTCAGGGACGTACGAAACGCCTGGTAGTACGGCTGTTGCGGATCGATACCCGCCTTGAAGAAAATCGGCACGATTGCATCGAGCAAAGGCGGTGGAACACTGCCGGCGTCCCCGATCATCTTCAGCATCGAGAAATAATATTGCTGGGTCGGGGCGGGTTCTTCACCGGCATAGGTATCCATCAACACCAGGCCACGGACGCGCTCGGGTGCTGCCAGGGCCAGGCGAGCGCCCCACATGCCGCCGACCGACAGGCCGACCAGGGTGAAACGCTGAATTTCCAGGTGATCGAGCAAGGCCAGTACCTGGCTGGCCAGATCGTCGAGGCTACGGGTGTTCTCCGGCAACCGGCCTGACTGCCCATGGCCCCAGAGCTCCGGCACAATCACTCGATAGTGTTGCGACAGCACCGCGATCTGCGGCGCCCACATGCCGCTGTCCCACAGGTAGCTGGAGCCCAGTACCACCACCTCGCCCACGCCCTGGTCGAGGAAGTGCAGTGGTTGTCCATCGATCGTCACAAACGGCATTGCATTCCCCTTCGCTAATGGATGAAACAACGAGTGCCTAGACCCCTAGCACTCACCACAGCCTGTTTGCATTCGCCAAATCATCAAATACTTTAGCCGAGCCTTCATAGCTCAAATGCCCAGAATCGCGATACATCGGTACGTCATCCACTATTGTGCGGCAGACTTTCTTATCACAAAGCGCACTGCTCAGCCGAACGACTTTGACTTTGTATTTTTTCTCAATCACATCTAATAACTCAATGACACCCGCATCGGTACGCCTGTAAGTATCTAGTGATATTCCACAGAACGACTTATCCGGTAGTAGCATCTTTCCGGAGAGGCGCCGTTCCATACAGACAATATTATCGTCTCCGACTAATGGCGGAGGACCAATGACTATCACTTCCTTTCCAAGGTTTTGCAGGGTTTCAATGGTATTCCCGAGATCAGCTTCCGCCAAGCTTAAGCTTGTAGGAACGACCGTCGTCGTCGCCTGAGTGCCTGCCAACCTGACTTGCATACTATTATTCGGCACGGTGTACTGCCAAAAAGACGCAGCCAAAATGACAGTTTTTATATACTGGGACGTTTTTATAGCATTCAGTACGCCGTCGTTGAAGGCGATACAGTAATTGGCCATACTTTCGGCATCAGGACGCAAAGGATTATAGGGTGCGGTATTAAGAAAGGGTGGGCAAGCACTGTAAGTTGCCTGAACGATACCGTTGCGCCTATGATTCTTTATTCCCCCGACAGAGTGCATCGCATAAGAATCACCCCAAACCATAGTATCTGCAAATTCGGACGTCCTACACTTTTCAGTATTTTTGAAAATATTGATATCACAAGACTTGTCCAAACCGTAATTTGGCCGCCGAATGAATTCAAAATCCATCTCGGCCTTGTGAAAACTCAAGACTATGTATTGTGAAACCAATAAAATAACCGCCCCCAGAGCGACACCGCCACTGAGTTTCATAGGGGGGATTTTTATAGAGCGGCTTGGACGCTCAACCAAAAAATATAGAGCTACCGCTGCGGCAAGCGACGAAAACAACAGCGTGACCTTAAAGATCAGCGAAGTACTGCCCGGGTTGGTATTTTGGAAAAACACTATAATCGGCCAGTGCACCAAATACAACGAGTATGAAATATCACCTAATACAACCAGCGGTTTCACCAGGGGGGAGCGATTAAAAATAACGCTCTTAGCCAAAAGCACAATCAACGTAGCAACGCATGTAATAAGAGCGGCGCTGCCTGGGTGCGCCCACTGACGCGCTTGCATCGGTACGACAATGAGTGCAAGGAGTGCAGTAAAAAACAACAGCCTGGGCACTTTGACATTAATTTTCTGGGCTGCCAAGTATCCAGCAGAACCTATCAGCAATTCCCAGGCTCTGGTGGGCAGCAAATAAAACGAAGCCGAAGGATTCGATTGATTAAGGTACAAACAAGCCGTGAGACTCGCCACGAGCAAAGCGGCAACGATAGGCAACCAGTACCGGGACGGAGACAGTATAAGCAGTAGAGGAAAGACCAGATAGTATTGCTCTTCAACAGCCAGCGACCACAGGTGCAGCAATGGTTTGGTGGAGGCCGCCGCATCAAAATAACCGGCCTGGGAAAGTAACACTATATTCGTGGTGTAACTAACCGCCCCAGCCACCTGATAAAGCAGGTTTCGCAGTTCAAGGACATTTAGAAAAAAATAAGCCCCCACACAGGTAAACAATATAGTGGCATAGGCTCCGGGGATCAGTCGCCGAGCACGCCTGTAGTAGAAATCACGAAGGCTAAAATTTCCATCTAATATTTTTTTTGCAATAATACCTGTAATGAGATAACCAGAAATAACAAAAAAAATATCCACGCCTAGAAAGCCCGACTTTAATGCCCCAAAGCCGATATGGTCCAATACGACCAGCATCACTGCCAGGCCTCTTAAGGCCTGGATATCCGTTCTGAACTGACTCATACGTCCTCTGTTTTCAATGCCCGGCCGATGCTGAACCGCTTACCGGGCTCCAGCGATCCTTACTGCGTAATATGCCGTGGTGGCGTAATACTTTTGGGCCAGCACTCACCGACCGAGTGGCGGCTGGTACTAGACTGGATGAATCAATAATGCAACGGAAACATCAGACCGATGAACGTTTTGACTCCTGTACCACATCGTACAGGATAGTTTCCATTTTCCGTTGCGAAGTCTCAGCCGAGTAGAACTGGCGCACATAATCCAAAGCACTGACCCCCATCTTGGAGGCTCGCAATCGATCGTCGCACAACTCAACGATATGCTGCACCATCGCCTGATCGTCGTCGGGATCGAACACCAGCCCTGCCTCAGCCATTTCCATGATCCTCTGCGCCTCACCGCGAATACCGCAGATCACCGGCTTGGCGCAAGCCATGTAATCCAGCAACTTGGTAGGAATGGCACCTTGAAACAGAGGTATATCCTGCAAGGTCGCCACGCAGATGTCGGCGGCATTTAAATACGCGTTCGCTTCAGACTTGGGTACAGGCTCAAGAAACAGCACGTTGGTCAACTCCATGGCACTCGCCATCTCTTTCAGGGATCGGCTCATCATCCCGCCACCCACGATGACAAACAGCATGTTCGGATCTGATTGTAATGATTGAGCGGCCCTGAGTATCACCGCAATATTGTTGGCCTCTCCCAGTGCCCCAAAATACATAACGACATTACGCGCCTCCCACCCCATGCGCTGTCGGGTTTCCTGACGTAATGCCTCATCGGGATACAACAAATCGAAATTGACGCCGCAGGTCACCAGTTCGACCTTATCGTGTGGCCAACCACGATCACGAATATTTTTCTGGATACCTTGGGTGAGGGCGACAATCCGTTTGGATTTGTCATAAAGCACCCGCTCGATCCAACTCATGACCCCGATCAACTGGCGATTGCGTAGCACCCCCATCTGTACAGCGGACTCAGGCCAGATGTCACGAACCTCCAGTACCAGAGGAATGCTGCGTAATTTACAGACCAGCCACACAGAGAACATCGGAAAGATAGGCGGTGAAGAGGCAATCACCACATCAGGCCGACTCATGGACAGAAGACCCAAAGGACAGGTCAGAGAAAAAGACAGAAAGCTCAGCAACCGCCCAAAATAACTTTTGTGTAATTCGGAGTAGGTGTACATACGCATGACGCGCACACCTCCATCTTGCTCCCAGCGCATCAAACGTTTGTACCAAGGACGGGTTATTGTTTCCCGACGCATGTAACCCGTTTCACCACTCACCACCGTGACTTCATGATCATGCTTGGCTAAAAACTGAGTCAGTTCATAAACCAGTGAATGCCCAGGCGACGTATGCCCCTGATAGTACTGGTAGACCATACAAATTTTCATTTGAAGCGCTCATAAAGGTCTTGCAATAGAGCACCTTCAACTTGCCAGCTGAATCGCTCACGAGTGTCCAAAAGGACGTCACGCCAACCCTGCAGTTTCTGACCATCCTGGAAAAAACCGTCAATACCAGCCGCCATTGATTCGGCACTCGACAAGTCCGTCACCTGTCCGATGCCATTATCAGCGACGAAACGACGCAACTCTGGAAGATCGCTGGCGAGGATGGGTAACCCGGCTGCGATAAACTCAAACAGCTTGTTCGGCGTACAATAAAAATTGTTCAGGCAGGTCGCCTGATAAGGAATGACACCCGCGTCCGCGGTGGCGGTGATAGCCAGAAGATCTCGTTGTGGAACAGCAGAATGCAGGTGTACGCGCTGCTCAAGCCCCAGGCGCGCTACTTGGACCTTGAGTGCCCTGCTCAACTGTCCATCCCCCAAAATGACGAGATGTACTGTTTGAAGCTTGACCTGCGCCATGGCATCGACAAGTTCAGGTAAATGCCGACCTGCCGATAACCCTCCCTGGAACAACAGGATCGAATGACTGTGTGGTATCTCGAAATGATCATGCAGATACCAGGAGCGTGGCCCTAGTGGCAGAACTCGTTCAGCGTTGTGAATAACCTGCACATCCACCAGGTCATAGCGTCGCTCCAATTCTTTGGCGATCGACGGATTGACAGTGATCACCAAATCACAGGCGCCAATGTGGCGTTGCTCGATCAACGCCCAATTGCGCCCCTGAGCGCGACTGAATTCCTGTTCGCAATACAACTCGTGACTGTCATACACCAGAGAGGCTGAAAACTCGGCGGCCAACACCCGTCCCACGGCCAACATCGGTAAATCGTGGGCCACTACCACATCGGCACGCATCTGCCGCGCCTGCTGGAGAAACAAGCGCAGGTAAAAACGCTCCTGATCAACCAGAAAGCGCCAGGCGAGCGCCTTGAGCAGCCGCATTGGGCCACCGTTCATAGTCAAATAACGGCGCACGAAACGATACGTCGACAGCACCCGATTCTCTCGAAGCGCCATTTGCGAATCGGCCTGACCGATACGAGACACACGAGGATCGTCCTCGGCAGGATTGTCCAATGGCATTGCCAGAATTCGAACCTGCCAACCGGCCTCCTCGAGGCTATCTGCCTGCAAGAGAATACGTCGATCAATCTGCCGATCATTACAAAGCATCAGTATCGAGCGATTAGCCTCTTTTCCTTCAGTTCGCATTAATCGCCCTGTCTCCATCAATAAAGTTGCGATGCCAGGTTTCCAGGCACAGTAGACCCCAGACCACGCGACCGAATTCACTCTCATTGTTTAGAGTTTTCTCCAGAGCGTCGACGTTGTACAAGCCGCGTTGACGCGCCCGCTCGGACAACAGCGTGTCACGCACGAAATCACGAGCCACACCCTTGGTCCAAGCCGCCAATGGCGTCGGGAAGCCCATTTTGTCTTTGCGGTCGAATATCTGCTGTGGAACGATGTTACGCACCGACTCCTTGAACAGGTGCTTCATGCGTCCGCCGGCAAATTTGACATTCGGCGGGACGCGCGCCATAAACTCGACAATGCGATGGTCCAGCAACGGAACACGGGACTCGATGGAGGCCGCCATGCTGGTGCGGTCTTCAACATGCAACAGCGCCGGCATGGAGCCCTTCAGGTCGAAGTACGTCATCTGGTTGACCAGAGAGTGCAGACCTTCGCGATTAAAGATTTTCTGATAAGCCTCGAACGGCGAGTAGCCCTTGTCAAAAGCACCTTCATTGAACAGGTGTGACATGCCTTCACTGCGATCAATCAAGCGAAAATAACGCTGGTCGGCAGGCGCGAACAAGCCCTCGCGCCACAGCCCCTGCAGCATTGGCTGATAGGTCTTGAGTAATGGTAGGTTGGGGATAATCGATTCCAGCGATACCGCGTAACGATGCTCATTCGCTGTCTCGTTGATGGCGCCAGACAGACACTTCTCCAGGTAGGCGGCCATGTAGCGTGCGTAACCGACGAATAGCTCGTCACCTCCCTGCCCGCCCAATACGACCTTCACCTTTTCTGCGGCCAAACGCGAAACATAGTACTGCGGGATTACACCCGGACCGGCCAACGGCTCATCCATGAAATGCATGAGTTTGGGCAGCATGTCGGCCAGTTCATTGCCTGGAATGTAGATCTCGTTATAGTCGGTGCCGGCAAAGGCCGACACCGCCTTTGCATGTGCCGTTTCGTCAAATTGAGGGCCTTCATGAAAAGCCCCGGTGAATGTCTGGAGCCGCTCCCCTCCCAACATCCTGGAGGCCAGGCAAACGACCGCGCTGGAATCCAGACCGCCGGACAAGTGCGCACCCAGCGGAACATCGGAACGCAGGTGCATACGCACCGAGTCTTCGATTAGAGCAGACAGGTTATCGACGAAGTAACGCTCGTCATGGCTATCATCGATGTCGAATTGCAGATCCCAGTACTGGCGCGTCTTGATCTTGAGCTGCGAGCCTTCATACCAGGCTTTGAGGTGACATCCAGGCTCAAGCTTTTGAACGCCTTTGAATAAGGTCTTTTCTTCGAGGCAAAACTGGAAAGTCAGATAGTCCTGCAGACCATCCGAGTTGGATTCGGGCTTGACACTGCCATCCGCAAAAAGCGCCTTGATCTCGGAAGCAAAACTCAGCTTTTGACCATCAAAATGGTAGTAGAACGGTTTGATACCAATACGATCGCGAGCACAGAACAGCCGCTGTTCCGCGCGGTCCCAAATTGCAAATGCAAACATGCCCAACAGACGATCGACGCAAGCCTCGCCCCACTCGCGGAAAGCGTATAACAACACTTCGGTATCCGAGAAACTCCGTAGTGGGTGGCCACGACCTATGAGTTCGCGACGCAGTTCCAGGTAGTTATAGATCGCGCCGTTGAAAACAATGGTGTACCGACCATCTTCCGTCGTCATCGGTTGTTTGCCGTGCTCAGGATCGATAATTGCCAGGCGCCGATGCCCCAGTGCAACGGGACGTAAAGGATCCAGCCAGATACCCTCGCCATCGGGTCCGCGGTGACGAATACTGTCCATCATTTTCAGAACGGAGCCCTGCATTGACTCCGGGGTTCCTGAAACTGTAATGATCCCTGCAATTCCACACATAAAACATCCTAGCCTAAATAGGCAATGACTGACACAGCGCCCGAATTTCGTCGACGGCGATCAACGAGTAACCTGTTGATAAATACTCAACAGTTTTTCACCTTCAACTTCCCAATTAATGAACTCGCGCGCCTTCACCGCACCCGCTTTCAATGACGCCAGCTGCGCCGGAGCGCTGAACAACTGATTAACGGCAGAGGCGATCAATTCAGCGGAGTTGAGGTCCGCCAACAAGCCATTACCATAGGTCTGTGCGATGTCACGCAAGAACGGTAAATCGTTACTGATAAAAGGCAACTCGGCAATCGCAAACTCAAACAGCTTATTGGGGCTACAGAAGTAGTTATTCTCATCCACCCCATGGTAAGGAATGATGCCCAGATCCGCGTCGCAGGTCAGCTCGTGTAAATCATCTGACGGCACGCCGCCGTAGAAAAAGACTCGCTGCTCCAGACCCCGTTCAGCGACCAGCTGCTTCAACGTGTCTTCGAACGCACCATAACCCACCAGCACCAGATAGGTGCCGTTGGTAAAACTGGCAGCAGCCTCAACGATCCGCTCAATCCCACGGTTATCAGAAATCCAGCCCTGGTAAAGCAGAATTCTGGCATCGGCATCAAGACCAAAGCGCTCACGCAACATCGACGTCGAAGCGATCGGCACCTTGGGAGCCGCATTCATAATCACGTGGGGCACCGTAACAGCGTAACGCTCGCCCATCAGCTTCGCGATATACGGATTCACGGTAATCGCAGCGTCAACTTGCTTGATCAACCGAGACTCTTTTTTCTTGTATTTACGTTGAGTCGCCAGGGGCAGTTGCACTTGAGCGTAATACAATTCATGAGCATCGTAGATCAACGGAACCTGACGAGTTTTTGCCAGTTCGACAGCGGGAGCAAGCATCGGAAAGTCATGCACATGCAGCACATCGACTTGATATTCCGTCATCCGGTCAAGGATGAACTGCTCGAAGCTGTTCACGCTCGCAACACGGTTGGCCCAGCCCCGGAAAAGCCGCCACGCCCACCCATATATTCTGGAGCCTGGTGTCAGGTTACATCGACGTGCCAGGGCATTAAACCGAGAATCGCCCCAGTCGAACATAAAGCGCTCGATTTTTATGCCATTGTGCACATAGGACTCACGTTGCGGGCATTCGAAACCTGCCAACAACGTAACCTGGTGGCCCTGCTCAACCAGCGTTTGAGCTTCCTGCAAAATACGCCGATCAATCATTAAATGATCAGCAGTTGTCATTAGAATATTCATGAACCGTCGCCTTAGCCGTCCTGTGTTACTGGCACTGCGCCAGGTTCAATCTGCTGGCCAGACTATCGGGGTCATAGCTACCGACACCGATCTGTCCACCTTGTTCGGCGCCGTGAGCCTCGATACCATTATAGTAAAGGGTTGGGGTCGCCGCGCCCTCAAAGAAATACATCCCATACTTCAAACCGTCCCAAGCTTTCTCGGTCGTTTCCTTGAAGTTGAAAATAGGTTCTTGACTGGCGCTAATCAAATCACCTGAAGTATTGAAGCACAGGGCTTCCCAGTTATGCTCTGTCTCTACAACCAACACAGGTTTATTATCAACGTGGACAACACCCAGCGTGTAAAGACCGCTATGAGGGTTAAACACGGTGTGGACCGGTCCCACACTACCATCCGCCTTGAGCTCGGCCGATTGAATGACGTTCTCGCCATCAAGAGTCGAGGTATAGAGGATGATCTCTCGACCATTCTGCTTGATGACAAGGGGATCAAGCGCCTTATCACTCATCAGCTTTTTGGGCACATCCCAGTGCAAGCCGTCAGCACTGGTGGCGCGGTAGATCGCCGAATAAGTTGGTTCACCGTCTTCGACCGCGGAAAAATACAGTTCGAAAACGGTTGCACCATCGACCCGCGTATTCCTGACAAATGGAAAGGCGTAACCACCTTTGAATGGCAACTTGTTCTCGTCGAATATATTACCTTGCTTAACATAGTCCGTGGCTGTCTGTGCCAGCGCCAGCTTGATTCTCCAGCGGTGGTCATCACCATAAGCCGAATAAAGCATGGCCGTGCCGTCACTGACATTATAGACCGTAGGGTATTCAACATGCAGAGACTCTTCTGACGCTGGCTGAGTCCGAATGAGAGGCTCACGGCCCCAGTCAAAGACGTCACCTTGCAATAAATTCTTCTGCCACGCATAGCCCAACCCAGCCACTGCCACAAAAACGGCCGACGCCAGAATGATGCGCCCCTTAGAGTAATACACTTAGAAAATCCTTAAAATAAACGGCGAACGAAATTAATTTTATATAGTAAATGAGCGAGTAAAAAAGCCAAGGCCGTTGTCAACACGAAGGTCAGCGGCACCTCAATGAGGGGCTTCATCAACAACGCAGATACCTTGCCATACTGCGAGCGCAGCAACTCCATGAAGATAGGGTGCACGATATAGACCAGTAGTGTTAACGGCGCCAACTTAGTCAACGCAGGAATCTTCAACTTACCCGCGATCTGCAAGCTCAACCCCCAGACACCAATGGCCATCGCGAATACCGTAGGGCTGAAGTAGCTATAAAAATATAACTTCCAGGTATACGTATTGCCCATACCATAGGCCAGTGCCATGGTGCCAAAGACCGTACATAGGTATCCCACCAGCGTAATCATTCCATAGGGAAGATCCGGTCGAAATTTATAAAGGTAATAACCCAGAAGAAAGTAACTTATATAGGACCAAGAAAAACTTCCGCCGTTGGGGGTATACGTTCTGGAGAACGTACTCCACGCAAAGGTGGCCATTGTAATAATGCTTGTTGCAACCACCGCATTACGGAGGTCTTTTTCCTCCATCTGGACCACCATTTGCGATAGCGGCGGCGCGATGAGATACAGCCCAATGATCAGGTAGAAAAAATGCAAATGATAATACGGTTGGCCCATGACGACGGCATTCAGAAAATTGGCCCACACAAAGTCATGCTGAAAATATTTCATCCACAGCGCATAAATCACCGATGAAATGAACAGCACGGCCAACATTCGCGGCACACGCGACTTAAGCATATGGGGATAGGTGGTCTTGCTACTCCCCAAAATGAGTACAGCGCTCAACATCACAAAAACCGGCACGCACCAGTGGGTCAGCGAACTGACGACATTCCCCAGCAGCCAGCCCCACGCACTTAACTCATCCTGCATATAAATCGGTCGCGCAGAAACGTGCAAAAGCACGACTGCCAAACAGGCCACCACACGAACAAAATCCAGGTTCGAATCACGTGGCCGTTCTGCGACACCGTCTTTTAGCTTGGTCATTAAATTCAGGCATCCAAATTGAAAATTGTCGTGGCATCCGTTACATCCAAAACTGACTAGCCCCTACTCTTGGCTATCGAAGCCGAGTACACAGCCGCAATTTCTTGAGCAATACTGGAGCCCGAAAATTTTAACTCAGTGGTTTTGCGTATCACTTTACTGCTGAACTGGGCACGTTGCAGGGCCATTGACAACATCCCCTCCGTCAGGGCCTCCACGCTCATACCGACAACCTGTCCCAATTGAGGGTGTGAAACGATCTCCGCCGGACCGCCGCAACACGTCGTAAGCACCGGCCGACCGCAGCTCATGGCCTCAATCGCTACAACACCAAATGTCTCGCTTTCGCTGGAAATAACCAGAAAATCACAGTGTTGGTAGTGATCCACCAGTTGTGCGCGGTTGGCTTGTCCAGAAAACTCTACCTTCTGCTCAATACCCAAGCTCTTCACCAACGCTTTGGCTTGCTCCTGACCTTCACCCGTCCCCACCAACCGTAAGCGCAACTGCGGCTGTACCTTGACAGCGGCAGCAAACGCCTCAAGCAACACAGGTACCCGTTTTACCGGTACAAAGTGACCGACCCATAATAGATGGATCAACTCGTCAGACGGCCTGGGTTGTTCATTGAACCATTCGGTATCGACCAGATTGCCAATAACTTGCGCACTCACGTCGGGACTGAGCTTGACCTGTTGCCGAATATCCGAGAGCAAAGCCGAGCTGACCGCGATCACCTGATCTGCCGCGTTCAAGGCCTTTTTTGTCATACGCCGCAAATAGCCGGTACGAGTCAGTGTCGTGAACGGTCCAGTATGCTCGGTAATCACCAACGGCACCTTGAACTTGCGGGATAGACAACGACCTGCGGTACCATCGGTGTAAGCCGTATGGGCATGAACCAGCTCGAACGGGAAATCAGCATGCAACCACGCGGCTTGGCGCAGCAACCCATGGGTGTAAGTAGTTGCGTGGGCCTGGAACGGCAGTAGCGCACTGACGATGTAAGGGAAACGGATCAGCGGAACACCATCATGATCTTCCCATTTGCTGACGTTCTGTGACCTATAACTATCCCATGCACGCTTGATGCTTCTGGGATTGAGGGTGTTGACCCAGAAGGGCTCACCACTGACCACTCGGGCATCAATCCCTAATGCTCGAAGGGCCTTGACCTGTTCGTGGACGAAAATGCCGCCGGCCTGGTTATAGTCGCGGGGATACATATGCGATAGGACCAGCACTTTGCCAGGGTAGTCCGCGTCGCTCCGTGGCCGGTGGCCGAGACGGATGTGCAATGCATCGACCAGGCACTGATACTCGATCTTCTCGTCCATCAGGCTGTTGATGCTCCAGTCGAGGCTCTTTACTTTGCCCTCCAAGGCTTCACGCTGGCTTTCCAACCGCCTGGACAATTCATCAAGATAGGCACCCGCCTGGTGTGGCTTGGTCGACTCAGTGGAGCGCTCAGAAACTTCCATGTTCAGACTTTCCAACTCCAGACATAAGGTATTTTTTTCCAGCTCCAGAGCATCAATGTGTTCTGCTGCACCCAAGTGCTCAAGCATGATAATTTGCGCGTGAGTAACTTGCGATTCGAGTGATTTGATGGCCGAAGCGAATACGTGTTGTTTAAGCTCAAGCGCACAGGCTTTCTCAATCAAATGCTCGTTGCTGCTTTGAGCATGGTCGTACCGAGCTTGCAATTCCCCCAATTGCTGTTCACGCAATTGAAGTTGCTCCTCCAATGCTTCGCGCCGCTGCTCCAAAACATTGGCAAGGGTATTCATCTGATCCCATTTGAGCGCCAACTCTTCGATTTGCAAATTATCGACAGCACGTTGCGAGCAGACCTGCTGGTTCTCGTGCAACAACTCATCAATACGCAGTTCTTTGGCGCTGATCAATGTCTCCAGGCTGGCGGCCCGTGCACTCAATTGTGTGAAACTATCCTCGACTTCGGCGCGCTTGCGTTCGAGTTCGTTGGCCAGCGTCGATAGCTTGCTCGACTCTTCACGTACTTGCGTGATGGCTGGATCGTCGCCCAGGCAACAAGCGGTGATCGTGCTCACATCGGTATCAGCAAAGTTCAGCTGCAACTGCAGATCGTCGCTGGGACGAAGCATACGCAAGATGCAGCCATGAGGACCAAAAGGTGTGACAGCCGGAAGAAATGAGCCCGCCCGCTCGCCGCTCGGGCAAGCGGCGTAACGCTTGCGGACGTGGTCGTAAACTTCAAGAGCTTCAAGATGACCAGCGGTCACCTGTACTGACTGTGGGCGTCGGGGAATGGTCACGAGGCCATAATCTGCGTCCCCCTTGAGCCGATAAGGTTCACGTGGATAGTTGGTCGGATCGTCACGCAGCACCAGGCTGGCCAACTGCAAGGTCGAATCACTGAACGGTGCTACAGAAGCGGGGGATGCCCAGTTTTTCTTCAACGATGCACCTCGTTCAAACAGCACAAGGATTTCGCTGTTGTCGGGCATGTCACGCACGCCTTCAGCGACCTGCATTGCTTGCAGGGCCTCGAAGCGGCGCTGCACCATGAGGGCAGAACTGGATTGCTCGACAGCTCCACGGCGTGTAGAGCAATGCGGACAGACGCCATCCTCAAACGGATAGTCCAGCCCTGACAACATACGTGAGGTGTGCAACAGCTCCGGAGCTTCGAAAGTCCAGGATTCGCCAGAAAACCGCACGTCAACGGCGGTGAACGCGGGCTCGAACAACGATACGGCATCAGCAACCGTATAGGAGCGCTGGTGCAAATGAGCGTGATAGCCCAAGCCACAACCCGGGCAAGTGACTTCAGCGGCTTCGAGCAACTCGCGGTAGGGCACCGCCACCAGGATGTAGCGTCCCGAAACCCGCGCTATCTCAGCCAGCGCCTGGGCATAGATAGCATCCGGCAAATGCTCGATCACATCACTGGACAAGGTCAGATCAAAACAGCCATCGGCGAACGGAATCGCGCACAAGTCCGCTACCAAGGCCGGCGCTTGCACATGCTTGACTGCCGCCTCGCTAATATCGCAACCAACGACATCCCAACGCGACATCAACTGGTTGGTCACGGTCCCATTACCGCAACCAGCATCAAGAATGGTTTTCACCGAGTCAGGAACGAGCTCAATCAAATCCTCAGCGACAGCCAGCTGTTCCGACACTGCACTGCGCTTCCATAGATCGTCCTGAGCAAAGTAACGAATCTCGGAGCGTTTATTCATTCCACTGATTCCAGGTTGGCCCATTCGACTGGGTGCACAACAATGCCGCGATCCATACGCATATCGTTTGGCGCGGTGACTCGAATACGGTATTGGCGATCATGGACGTCCAGAGGGTGCTCGCCACTCGACTGCCCCTCAGTCATACCGTCAAAGATCCCGACAGAAATGACATAGTCTCCAGAGCCGACCATCAATGGATCGAACTGCGCCTTGACCAGACCGGTACGTCGTTCGCGAGTGGCCGAGATGAACGGCGACACCACCTGAGAGATACACCGCCCGTCCATACCGTAGATACAAACAATAAAGGCCATGCGAGGGATGTCACGTTTGGCGCCCCATTTCACATTGACGTGAAATGGCTCGCCAAAGGAAAACACTCGACGTGATTCCTGATGCTGGTCAAGAAAATCTACGCCATCGATCCATGCACTGCCTTCGCCATATTCGAAATCAGAACGTTCAGCCAAGACCGAAGTATCGCTGGGTGCAGGTAGCAGGAGTGAGGTACCGAGCGCGAAGCGCTGATTGATGACCTGCCCCGTCCCGGTCACCGGTTCAAGGGCGCCAATCGAGATATATTCCAAACCATCAAATATCTGACAATAAACGGTCTCATCGGGTGCTGTGCCGGAGTGCCTGACGGTAACCGAAAACTCTCCCAGTTCACCCAGACCCAACGGAACCTTGATACTGACCGGCGCATGCTTGTACTGCCCACCGCAATTCTTGAACTCTCGGTAGCTGACGCCTTGGGAAGTTGTTTGCGGCGCCCCCCAGTTCATGTAGCCGTTCGCGGTCAGTAGATGCAGGCGCTGATTGCGATCATCGTCCAGAGCCTCGCCCACCAGCACGTTGTCAATGACTTCGCCGTTACGCTCCAACACCATCTCAAACACAGCAAGGGGGGTGATCGGCGCATCATCAGTCGCGGAGATAAAACGAAGGATCGACACCCGGTCAACCTCGGTGTCGGTCAGCAGCTCACTGACATCGCCGCGGCTGAGCTTCAGATTGATCGCTCGTAGCCGCAACTCCTCCTGCTTACGGATCGAGGCCGCGTAGGACCGACCGATTTCGATCGGGTCCCCATCTGCAACAATTCGTCCGCGCTCGATCCAGATTGCACGATCGCAAATCATCTGCACGGCTGACATGTCGTGGGAAACAAACAGTACGGTTGAGCCCTCGGCAGTCAAGGCGCGCATACGTTTGGCAGACTTGCCGGCAAAGTAGGAGTCACCGGCGCCGAGGATTTCATCGATGATAAGAATTTCTGGACGAATCGCGGTGGCTGCCGCAAAGGCAAGGCGCGAATACATACCAGAGGAATAGGTCTTTACCGGTTTATCAATAAACTCTTCAAGCTCGGCAAACTCCAGCACGTCTTCGAGCAACTTTCTAGCCCGGGCGCCCGTCACGCCCTGATAGGCGAAGGACGACATGACGTTGCTGCGACCGGTGAATTCGGGGTGAAATCCGGTACCCAGCTCCATCAGCGCCTGAACCTTGCCACGCACATTCACCTTGCCCTCTGTAGGCTGAATCAGCCCGGCGATCAGCTTGAGAAGCGTACTCTTGCCGGCACCGTTACGGCCAACCAGCCCTACCCGCTCCCCCGGTTTGATCGTCAATGACATGTTACGCACAGCCCAAAACTCATCGTAGGTTGAGCGGGCAACAGGGAACCCGAGAGCCTCGATCATACGATGACGCGGTGAGCGGAATATCCGGTACATTTTGGCGATAGACGCCAGTGCAATGATTGGCTCAGACATAATCGGCAAACAATGGCTTCAATCGCGAAAAGACGAACCCACCCAAAAAGAGAGTAGAGAATGAGATAACGGTAAAAATGGCCAGCAAACTCGGCTTGATCACACCAATGAACGCCGCATCCCGATACAACATGATCAGGTAGTACAACGGGTTGGGGTACATGAAGGGGATGAGCGCTTTAGGGATCATCTCCTGGGTGTAGGCAATCGGAGAGACCAGCATCAAGAACAGGATCAACACCGCTACCATCTGACTCAGGTCAGGAATGAACACATTAATGGCTGACAGAATCCAGATCAGGCCAACGGTAAAGACGATTTGCAGCACCAAAATCAACGGAATTGCCAGCTGGGTGGCATGCATGATTCCGCGACTCCACAACACGATCAGCAACATGACCAGCCCCACCAGCATGGTCACGCTGCTGGCCAGTACGGTCTTGACCGGAATCAGGTCAATCGGGAATAACGTATTCTTGACCAATCCCTTGTTACCAAGCACCGATCCTACGCCACTGCCCAGTGCTTCCGAAAAACCCAGGAAAGGCACCAATCCGCAAAAAATAAGCAGGACATAATCAAACGTTCCGAACTCTGCGACCCGAACACGATAGATCATCGTGTAGACCACGGCGTACAGGCCGAGGAACAGCAAAGGGTAGAGGAAAATCCAGGCCACACCGAATATCGTCCCGATGAAGCGACTGCGTATATCCGTTAAGGTCGTCGCCCAGAGTACGTGACTGTGGCGCCAGATGATTGCGATGGGGTTCATGGTCGGGTTTTTTCCAGGATAGCGACTATCCGCGCCGAAGCGTTGCCGTCGCCGTAGACGTCTGTCGGGCTCTCGGGGACCGACCTGTTGTTCATAGCGTCATTGATAGCGCTACGGCTAGCCCCCACGAGTTGATTGAAACCCAGTTGAACGGTTTCGACCCATTCGGTTTCATCGCGCAGGGTAATGCAAGGCACACCATAGAAATAGGCTTCTTTTTGCACCCCGCCCGAATCAGTAAGGATGACATTGGCCGATTGCTCAAGTGCAATCATGTCCAGAAACGGCAGAGGATCAACCACATGGAGCGAGCTCAAGCGATGCTCGAGACCATGGTCCTGCAGCAGCTTGCGAGTCCGTGGATGCAAAGGCAGAACCACCGGCATCTGAGCGGATACGTCGGCCAGGCCGGCCATGATTTCACCAAGGCGCTGCGGGTTGTCGGTGTTTTCAGCACGGTGACAAGTGGCCAGGGCAAAAGAGCCTTCCTGCAACCCCAACTGCGCCATGATCCCGCTTTGGGCCCGGGCCTGTTCGCGGTAGAACAGAGCCACGTCATACATGACATCGCCGACATTATGTACACCATCGACGATTCCATCCTTGGACAGATTGTCGACTGCGACCTGGGTCGGGCACAGGAGCAAGGACGAGACACGATCGGAAAGGATACGATTGATTTCTTCCGGCATACGCATGTTAAACGAGCGAAGACCCGCTTCAACGTGAGCAACCGGGATGTGCAGCTTGGCAGCAGCCAAGGCCCCCGCAAGCGTGGAGTTGGTGTCGCCGTAGATGAGCACCCAGTCCGGCTGTTCTTTGAGCAGCACCTGCTCGATACTTTCGAGCATACGCCCCGTCATCGCTCCGTGGGTCCCTCCAGAAACCTCCAGATTGTAGGCCGGTGTCGGGATATCCAGCTCTTCGAAAAAAACCTTCGACATGTTTTCATCGTAGTGCTGCCCGGTATGCACCAGCACTTCAACCATCCGTTGTGGCCCCAGGCTTCTGATCGCCCGTGATACCGCCGCCGCCTTGATGAATTGAGGACGGGCACCAACGATGGTAACAACTTTGACGGTCATGGCTTCAGCGCCTCAGATAAAACATCGGCTATGACTTCCTGGTTGGAAGCGTCAAGATAAGGGTGCATCGGCAAACTCATGATCTGCATCGCAACCGCGTCACCGATCGGCAAATGTGCCAGTTTATCCGCCACCGCAGGCTGCTTGTTCAGGGGAGTCGGATAATGCACCGCAGTGGGAATACCGGCATCTTTCAGGCGTTGCTGAACATCGGCGCGTCGATCGACCCGAATACTGTATTGCGCCCAGCTGCTGGTGTTGTGGACTTCGACATAGGGTACCCAGGGAATCCCGCGCGCCTGCAGCAATTGATCATAACGGCTGGCCACGACCTGACGTTGCTCCAGCTCTTCAGCAAAAATATCAAGCTTGGGCAGCAGAATAGCGGCCTGCAACGTATCCAGGCGGCTGTTCACACCAACTCGAATGTGGTGATAGCGCCGGTCTTGGCCATGCCGGGCAATCTGTCTCAACGCCACCGCCAATTCGTCGTCGTCGGTAAATAGCGCTCCGCCATCGCCGTAGCAACCCAAAGGCTTGCTCGGGAAAAAACTGGTGCAGGCGATAGTACTCAGACTGCACGAGCGTCGCCCTTTGTAGGTCGCGCCAAAACTCTGTGCGGCATCTTCGATCACGGGTACGGAGTGACGGGCAGCAATGGTATTGATCGTATCAAAGTCGGCGCACTGGCCGTAAAGTGATACGGGGATAATTGCCTTCGTGTGCGATGTGATCGCCGCCTCCAGCAACACCGGGTCCAGATTGTAGGTGCGCAGATCTACATCGACGTAGACCGGCTTGGCACCCAACAATGCAACGGCCTCGGCGGTGGCAATATAACTGAAACCGGGGGTGATGATCTCGTCACCCGGACCGATACCGAGTGCCATCAAGGCGATCTGCAAGGCATCGGTGCCATTGGCGCAACTGATACAGTGCTTGACGCCGACGAAACGCGCGAGCTTTTCCTCAAGCTCAGCGACTTCCGGGCCAAGGATGTACTGGCCATGGGCAAGCACCCGTTGAATGCCGGCGTCTATCTGGCTCTTGAGACGTAGTTGCTGGGCTTTGAGGTCAATGAACTCAATCACTATGAGGCTCCTTGCTGAGTGTTTTTCCATCAAGGATGTAACGGTCACCGGTGTGCTCGCACACTGCACTGGTCTGACCTTGGAGAGGCAGGGCTAATTGCTCACCGAACTCGCTCATCCAGCCGATTTGCCTGCCGGGCACACCAACGACCAGTGCATAGGCAGGCACATCTTTATTCACCACGGCACCTGCACCGACGAAAGCGTACTCACCAATGGTGACACCACAGACGACGGTACAGTTGGCACCCAACGTAGCGCCCCGGCGGACCAACGTACTGCGGTACTCACTTTTGCGCTCGATAAGCGAGCGAGGGTTGTAAACGTTGGTGAATACCATGCTCGGGCCGCAGAAAACGCCGTGCTCGATGGTTACGTTGTCGTAGACCGAGACGTTATTCTGGATTTTCACGTTATCGCCGATCACCACCTGGTTGCCGACAAACACGTTCTGTCCCAGCGAGCAATCCTTGCCGATCGACGCACCGGAGCACACGTGCACAAAATGCCAGATTCGACTGCCGTCACCGATCTGTGCGCCCGCGTCAACGATCGCACTGCTGTGGGTCTGATAAGCCATAAAGTCCTCAGCGCAACAAACGGGTCAGGAAGGGATGCCCTTCGCCGTTCTGAGGAGCTGCCTGAACAGCCGTGCGTATAAAGTCAACGGTTTCCACACAGTGACGGGCGTCTTCAATGCCATAGCCCTTGCCATCGAGAATGGCCTGGTAGCTGACGGTATGCAGGTCGGTAAAACCTTCGGAGAACTCGATTTCATCACCATCGACAGTGATCGAGCGGTAGGTCGGTTTCTTGCCTTTGACCGACTCTGGCAGGTCGTCGGCATCAATCGACAGGAACCAGCGAACCCGCGCGTTTTCGTACTCCAGGTAACCCGCAGCCTTATGCTCGTGACTGAAATGAACGACGTTACGTTGCAGTTTGCCGAAAACAAAATGCAGCATGTCGTAGAAATGCACACCGATGTTGGTGGCAACCCCGAACGATTTACGTGGGTCGCCCTTCCAGCTTTCCATGTACCAACGGCCACGAGAAGTAATGTAGGTCAGCTCGACTTCATGCTTGTGTGTGCGCTGCTCATTCAATACGCGATCACGCAGGCTGATGATTGCCTGATGGTGACGTAGCTGCAGAATGTTCCACAGGCGTTTACCGGTTTCCTTTTCGGTCAGAGCCAGTTCATCGAGCATTTTCGGGCTCGGCACCAGTGGTTTCTCGCAAATCACGTCGCAACCCAGACGCAATCCCGCATTGATATGCGAGAAATGCAGGTAATTGGGACTGCATACCGAAACGATATCCAAAGGCTGCTGGCGTTTGAGCGTCCAGGCAAAGTCGTAAAACCGCTCGAACTCTGTAAAAAAGTCGCTCTGCGGCGAAAGGCTGTCGATGATCCCGACCGAGTCGTTGATATCGTAGGCACACACCAGCTCATTACCGGTGTCCTTGATTGCACGCATGTGCCGTGGGGCGATGTAACCGGCAGCACCTATCAGGGCGAATCGTTTCACTGCTTGCTCCAAAATCAACACCCCGGTTTAACCGGGACTAAAAAGCGGTAGACATCAGGCCTTGACGATGTGCTCTTCAGGCAGACGATATTTGCCCCGACTATCGATCAGCAGCTTCGAGTGTTGACGAATCAACTCATAGTCGAAGCGCTCATGGTCAGTGGCCAGAACGACAGCATCAAACGAAGCCAGGTTTTGCGCGGTCAGCACCTCACTGGTCAGGTTGAAGCGGTGCTGACGCATCTTGGGGAACACTTCCACATGAGGATCGCTGTAGGCGACAATCCCACCCTTGGCCTCAATCATCTCCATGATTTCCACCGATGGAGACTCACGCATGTCATCTACGTTCTTCTTGTAGGCGATGCCCAAGACCAGCACACGGCTACCTTTGACGGGCTTACCGCGATCATTCAAACCATTCACCAGCTTTGTGACCACATACTCGGGCATGGCCCGATTCACTTCACCCGATAGCTCAATGAAGCGCGTATGCAAGCCATACTCGCGAGCTTTCCAAGTCAAATAAAACGGGTCGATGGGAATGCAGTGACCGCCCAGACCAGGCCCAGGATAATAGGCGGTAAAACCGAATGGCTTTGTAGCCGCAGCATCGACAACCTCAAAAATGTCGATTCCCATACGGTCGGCAACAATTTTCATCTCGTTGACCAAGCCGATATTCACCGCACGGTGAATGTTTTCCAACAGCTTGGTCATTTCCGCCGCTTTGGTGGAACTCACGGGTACGACTTGATCGATCGCCTGCTCATACAGCGCAATTCCCACCTCGAGACAGGCGCTGGTGTGACCACCGATGACTTTAGGAATCGTGCGCGTTTCGAAATCAGGATTACCCGGATCTTCGCGCTCTGGCGAATAAACCAAGAAGATATTTTCACCAACCCGCAACCCACCCTCTTCGATACGAGGCAGCAATTCTTCCTCGGTCGTTCCTGGATAGGTGGTGCTCTCCAACGACACAATCTGACCGGCTCTCAGATAACGCTTGAGCGCATCGGTGGTGTCGATGACAAAACTCATGTCCGGTTCGCGGTATTTGTTCAGCGGTGTCGGTACACAGAGAATCAGCGCGTCACAATCGGCAACGCGTGCAAAATCCGACGTGGCTTCGAAACCCGATGCACAAGCCTGAGCAATTTTGGCCGCTGGAATATGTTCAATATAACTTTGGCCAGCATTCAGTTTGCTGATTTTGCTCTCATCGATATCAATACCCAAAACGCGGTAGCCGATCGCGTTGTAACGCAACATTAAAGGCAATCCCACGTAGCCCAGGCCGACAATGCCTATCAAGGCATCCTTGGTTTTTAGCCTGGCCTGGATAAGGCTGCGGGTATCTAACATATAAACTCCACTTTTGACGGCCACAAAATTCAGATGCAAAAACGGGCCGAAGAGCTTGGCCGAAAGGGTGAAAGCACAAAATAAGGCACGCAATACAGGTGTGTAAAAGCCTGGGCTTGGGTGATGAACACACCACCAGCACCTCACAGACCCCCACGTGAACACAGCATACTACGGATATATGTAATTTTTCATACACAATTTACACTCGGTACTGGCCATTTGACATCTGTTTTTTGCAAACACCCCAGCCATCACCCAGTGAACATTGGGACTAAAAGGCCACTAGACTAGGGGCTGAACTGTAACCAGAAGCACATAATGACCAAGCCTCACATGCCATACCTGGCCAGCTTTATGCCATCCCCTACACCGAACCCCTTGTAGCCCAAACCTCTACCGCAAGCCCGCACAATCGTTGCCGCAACCACAAACGGGACAAAATGGTCACTCACACCAATGAGTAGTGGCCAACTAACCTCAGTCATATTTGCTAATTAAACTCATTGAGCCATATAGCACAACGCCATTAACATGGGCGAAATGAAACGCTCTCCAAACCAGTCCCGCTACTCAGCTAAGTAAGGACGGCCGTCCGACAATCCGACGAACCCCAAGGCCCCTCTATAACAAAGGACAGCGCGATTACCCGAAAATCCGTGATACCCGATTACGAGAGCGAGCCGTCGACCTACTCGCCACGTTGTCAGTCAGACCGTCCGCGATAACAGAGTTCTAAAAAATTTCTGTATCAACTAGCAAGATCGTACGCATTTCGCAAGACTTTTCTGAAAATAGCAGACTATGTAACAGCACAGTGTTTTACCAGGAAGCCGTTGATGCCCCTCTGCACAAAACCCATACGATACCAACCTACAACGAAGCTACGCTTACCGAGAAAGCAACGCACTCAAACAGATGGACAACCAATCGTTTCGAATGACATTTTTTTGACACATCCACTATGAGCTCGACACCAGACTCCAGATTATTTCTAGATTCATTCCCCCAACCAAAAGTTCATGCCCAGACCAGAAAAACAAATTAATAATTATTTAATTGCTTTTTTATTTAAAATAGTGGTCAAGATATATGGCTGATTCACGAGCTCCAGCCGTAAAGCGTTACAACCATCCATACGACGTTTTTTCAGAGAACAACAATAGAGGCCAGCGAGGAGTTTGACCGCTCGAACCGGGCTAAAAACCATGATCAAATAGGCTATACCCTCATCTGACTCACACATTCAAATCTAGAACAAGACCAGATAGGTCGCGCCGGCAAAAAAAACCCTCTGAACTCAGAGGGGAAAGAATGTTTATTAAACACCTATTGGCTGGCGACTTTTACTCCACCGTCACCGACTTCGCCAGGTTACGCGGCTGGTCGACGTCCGTGCCCTTGAGCACTGCCACGTAGTACGACAGCAGTTGCAGCGGGATGGTGTAGAGGATCGGCGCCAGGGTGTCGTGGATATGCGGCATGGTGATGACGTGAGTGCCTTCGGCATTGACCATCCCGGCGTGCTCATCGGCGAAGACGATCAGTTGACCACCGCGGGCGCGCACTTCCTGCAGGTTGGATTTGAGCTTCTCCAACAATTCGTTGTTCGGCGCGACAGTCACGATCGGCATGTCGTTGTCCACCAGGGCCAACGGGCCGTGCTTCAGCTCACCCGCCGGATAGGCTTCGGCGTGGATGTAGGAGATCTCCTTGAGCTTGAGCGAACCTTCCATCGCCACCGGGTACTGCGCGCCACGACCGAGGAACAGGGTGTGGTGCTTGTCGGCAAACAGCTCGGCGATTTTCTCGACCTTGGTATCCATCGCCAGGGTCTCGCCCAGGCGGGTCGGCAGGCGACGTAGCTCTTCCACCAGCTCCGCTTCGACACCTTCGGCCAGGCTGCCACGAACCTGACCCAAGGCCAGGGTCAGCAGCAGCAGGCTCACCAGTTGGGTGGTGAAGGCCTTGGTCGACGCCACGCCGATTTCACGGCCGGCCTGGGTCAGCAGGGTCAGATCGGACTCGCGCACCAGCGAGCTGATGCTGACGTTGCAGATCGCCAGGCTGCCGAGGAAACCCAATTCCTTGGCATTGCGCAGGGCCGCCAGGGTGTCGGCGGTTTCGCCGGACTGGGAGATCGCGACGAACAGGGTGTCCGGCTGCACCACCACCTTGCGGTAGCGGAACTCACTGGCGACTTCGACCTGACACGGAATCCCCGCCAGACCTTCGAGCCAGTACCGCGCAACCATGCCGGCGTGGTAGCTGGTGCCGCAGGCAACGATCTGCACATTGCGCACTTTGGCGAACAGCTCCGCCGCCTGCGGACCGAACGCCTGCACCAGGACCTGGTTCGGACCGAGACGGTTTTCCAGGGTGCGCTGGACCACGGTCGGTTGCTCGTGGATTTCCTTGAGCATGAAGTGGCGGAACGCGCCCTTCTCGGCCGCTTCCGCGCCGTCGCGATACTGCACCGCTTCGCGCTCGACCTGACGACCATCAATGTCCCAGATCTGCACGCTGTCGCGATGGATCTCGGCGATATCGCCCTCTTCCAGGTACATGAAACGGTCAGTGACCTGACGCAGCGCCAACTGGTCGGAGGCGAGGAAGTTTTCCCCCAGGCCCAGGCCGATCACCAGTGGGCTGCCACTGCGGGCGGCCAGCAGGCGATCCGGTTGCTGTGCGTTGATCACCGCCAGGCCGTAGGCGCCATGCAGCTCCTTGACCGTGGCTTTCAAGGCCTTGGTCAGGTCACCCACCTCCTTGAACTTGTGGTTCAACAGGTGGGCGATGACTTCGGTGTCGGTTTCCGAGGTAAAGACGTAGCCCAGGCCCTTGAGCTGTTCACGCAAGGCTTCGTGGTTCTCGATGATGCCGTTGTGCACCACGGCTATATCGGATCCGGAGAAATGCGGGTGGGCATTGTGTTCGCACGGCGCGCCATGGGTCGCCCAGCGGGTGTGGGCAATACCCAGGCGACCGGCCAGGGGAGCACCGGCCAGGGCCTGCTCCAACTCGCTGACCTTGCCGGTGCGACGGGTGCGCTCCAGCGTGCCGTTATGGCTGAAAACGGCGACACCGGCGCTGTCGTAGCCGCGGTATTCCAGACGCTTCAGGCCTTCGACCAGGATGGCCGTGATATTACGTTCAGCAACTGCACCGACAATTCCACACATGCTCTATTTCTCCTGGCTGGCAACCGCGCAAATGACAGTGATGCCACGGGCCTGAATCTGTTCGCGTACCTCTTTGGGCAAACGATCATCGGTAATAAGGGTATGGATACTGCTCCAGGGCAGTTCCAGGTTGGGAATCCTGCGGCCGATCTTGTCGGACTCGACCATCACCACCACTTCCCGGGCAACTTCCGCCATCACCCGGCTCAATCCCAGCAGTTCATGGAAGGTGGTGGTGCCACGCTCCAGATCGATGCCGTCGGCGCCGATGAACAGTTGGTCGAAGTCATAGGAGCGCAGGACGCGCTCGGCGACCTGGCCCTGGAAAGACTCGGAATGCGGGTCCCAGGTGCCACCGGTCATCAGCAGCACCGGCTCGTGTTCCAGTTCGCTCAGGGCACGGGCGACATGCAGGGAGTTGGTCATCACCACCAGGCCAGGTTGCTGGCCCAGCTGCGGGAGCATCGCGGCAGTGGTGCTGCCACTGTCGATAATGATACGCGCGTGCTCACGGATACGTCCCACGGCGGTTCGGGCAATCGCCTGCTTGTAGCGGGAAATCGCCTGGGCCGGATCGCTGAACAGTTCGTGGGGAATGGTGATCGCACCGCCGTAGCGGCGCATCAACAGGCCGTGGCTTTCCAGGGCCGCGAGGTCCTTGCGAATCGTCACCTCGGAGGTTTCGAAGCGCCTGGCCAATTCATCCACACTGACTTCGCCCTGGTCATTGAGCATGGCCAGGATATTGTGACGACGTTGTGGGGTGTTGCGTTTCGATATGGTCACTTAAGTTTCGATTCGAAAGATAACAGCGGCAATAAGACCTTCGAACCGAAACTTAGTCAAGTGAAATGATCATCGCCTGTGGGTAAATCAACCTGCGCCATCGCTGTGGATAACTCAGGGCCTCTTGATCTTCACCGGCCGCTTCCAGCCTTCGATATTGCGCTGACGGGCGCGGGCTACGCCCAGTTGTCCTTCACCGACGTTCTGGTTGATGGTCGAACCCGCCGCCGTGCTGGCGCCAGAAGAGATATCCACAGGCGCCACCAACGAGTTGTTGGAGCCAATGAAGACGTCCGCACCCAGCACTGTCCTGTGCTTGTTCACCCCGTCGTAGTTACAGGTGATGGTACC
The DNA here is from genome assembly GCF_002814235.1 of Pseudomonas sp. QS1027. Lineage (GTDB taxonomy): Bacteria > Pseudomonadota > Gammaproteobacteria > Pseudomonadales > Pseudomonadaceae > Aquipseudomonas. The sequence goes on from NZ_PHSU01000007.1 coordinate 155,753, forward strand.
GGCGCCGATATTCGTCCGCGCACCGACTTCAGCATCGCCGAGGTAGGTCAGATGCCCGCACTTGGCATCTTCGCCCAGGTGCGCATTCTTCAGTTCGACAAAGTTACCCACATGGGCACGGGCGTCGAGCACGCTCCCCGGACGCAGGCGCGCAAATGGACCGGCATCGCTGCCCTCGCCCATGATCGCACCGTCGATATGGCTGTTGGCCTTGATCGTCACGCCCTTGCGCAGGGTGCTGTTCCTGATCACGCAGTTCGGGCCGATAACCACATCGTCCTCGATCACCACCTGGCCTTCGAGAATTACGTTGATATCAATCAGCACATCACGCCCGACCGTCACTTCGCCTCGCACATCGAAGCGCGCCGGATCGCGCAGGGTCACGCCCTGGGCCATCAACCGCCGCCCCGCACGCAGCTGGTAGTTACGTTCCAGCTCGGCCAATTGCTGGCGGTCGTTGGCGCCCTGCACTTCCATCGCATCCTGGGGTTGCTCGGTGGCGACCACCAGGCCGTCACCCACCGCCATGGCAATCACATCGGTCAGGTAGTACTCGCCCTGGGCATTGTTGTTCGACAAGCGACCCATCCACTCACCCAGGCGCTTGGCCGGCACCGCGAGAATCCCGGTGTTGCCCTCGGTGATGGCCAGTTCCGCCGCGCTGGCGTCCTTCTGTTCGACAATGGCGGCCACCTTGCCGGCGGCATCACGCACGATCCGGCCATAACCGGTCGGGTTGGCCAGCTCGACCGTCAAGAGTCCAAGCTGCTCCGGGCCCGACTGCAGCAACAGGCGGCGCAAGGTCTCGACTTCGATCAAGGGTACGTCGCCGTAGAGGATCAGCACGGTATCGGCGCTGATGAACGGCACGGCCTGTGCCACGGCATGGCCGGTACCGAGCTGCTGGTCCTGGAGGACAAAATTCAGGTCATCGGCAGCCAGGCGCTCGCGCACCAGCTCGGCGCCATGGCCGATCACCACATGGATGCGCTGTGGATCAAGTTGTCGGGCGCTGTGGATAACATGTCCCAACATCGAATTGCCCGCGACCGGGTGCAGTACTTTAGGCAGCGAAGAGCGCATACGGGTGCCCTGACCCGCCGCAAGGATAACGATTTCGAGAGACATGACTGGCTACCAATCCTGGAGTGGTCAACGACTGTGACCGGGTAATAAACGCGGAAAAGAAAAAAGGGTAGCCGAGGCTACCCTTTTTAATCAATCACACAACAAGCGTTGGCTTAACCGCCGAACTTCTTGCGGATCTGCTGGACGGTGCGCAGCTGAGCTGACGCCTCGGCCAGACGAGCGGCGGCGGAACCGTAATCGAACTCCGCGCCACGTTCATGCAGGGCCTTCTCGGCAGCCTTGACGGCTTCCTGAGCGGAGGCTTCATCCAGGTCGGCAGCACGTTGCACGGTATCGGCAAGCACCTTGACCATGTTCGGCTGAACCTCGAGGAAACCACCGGAGATGTAGAACACCTCGGCTTCCCCGCCTTGCTTGATCAGGCGGATCGGACCCGGTTTCAGATTAGTGATCAGCGGCGCGTGACCCAAGGCGATACCAAGATCACCCAGTGCACCGTGCGCAATCACCATCTCGACCAGACCGGAGAAGATTTCACCTTCCGCACTGACGATGTCGCAATGGACTGTCATAGCCATCTGATTGCCTCAACCTAAATTAGCGCCCGTTGCCGGGCGCCGGGATTACAGTTTCTTGGCTTTCTCGATCGCTTCTTCGATGCCGCCAACCATGTAGAACGCTTGTTCTGGCAGGTGGTCGTAGTCACCGTTGAGGATGCCTTTGAAGCCAGCAATGGTGTCTTTCAGGGAAACGTATTTACCCGAGGCACCGGTGAAGACTTCAGCCACGAAGAACGGCTGCGACAGGAAGCGCTGGATCTTACGAGCGCGGGATACCAACTGCTTGTCGGTCTCCGACAGTTCGTCCATACCCAGGATCGCGATGATGTCCTTCAGCTCTTTGTAACGCTGCAGCACGTACTGAACGCCGCGAGCGGTTTCGTAGTGCTCGTTGCCGATCACGTTCGGGTCCAGCTGGCGCGAAGTCGAGTCCAGTGGATCGACCGCTGGGTAGATACCCAGGGAGGCGATGTCACGGGACAGTACGACGGTGGCGTCCAAGTGGGCGAAGGTGGTCGCCGGCGACGGGTCGGTCAAGTCATCCGCAGGAACGTAGACGGCCTGGATCGAGGTAATCGAACCGTTCTTGGTCGAAGTGATGCGCTCTTGCAGCACGCCCATCTCTTCAGCCAGGGTCGGCTGGTAACCTACTGCCGAAGGCATACGGCCCAGCAGTGCGGATACTTCGGTACCGGCCAGGGTGTAACGGTAGATGTTGTCGACGAACAGCAGAACGTCGTTACCTTCGTCACGGAACTTCTCGGCCATGGTCAGGCCGGTCAGGGCGACGCGCAGACGGTTGCCCGGCGGCTCGTTCATCTGACCGTAAACCAGTGCCACTTTGTCCAGAACGTTGGAGTCCTTCATCTCGTGGTAGAAGTCGTTACCCTCACGAGTACGCTCACCCACACCGGCGAACACGGAATAACCGCTGTGCTCGATGGCGATGTTACGGATCAGTTCCATCATGTTTACGGTCTTGCCGACACCGGCACCACCGAACAGACCGACTTTACCGCCCTTGGCGAACGGGCAAACCAGGTCGATAACCTTGATGCCGGTTTCCAGCAGGTCGTTGCCGCCCGCTTGTTCCGCGAAGGATGGCGCAGGACGGTGAATGCCCCAGCGCTCTTCGGTATCGATCGGGCCAGCTTCGTCGATCGGGTTACCGAGGACGTCCATGATCCGGCCCAGGGTCGCTTTACCGACCGGTACGGAGATGGCAGCGCCAGAGTCGACAACGTCCAGACCGCGCTTCAAGCCTTCGGTGGAACCCATCGCAATGGTACGCACCACGCCGTCGCCCAGCTGCTGCTGAACTTCCAGGGTGGTTTCCGCGCCTTGTACTTTCAGCGCGTTGTAGATGCTCGGTACGCTGTCGCGTGGAAATTCCACGTCGATAACGGCGCCGATGATTTGAACGATACGTCCGCTACTCATAGCTGGATCCTCTGAATATTTGAACCGTTAAACCGCGGCAGCGCCGCCGACGATTTCCGAGATCTCTTGGGTGATCGCAGCCTGACGCGCCTTGTTGTAGATCAGCTGCAAATCGCTGATCAAATCACCGGCGTTGTCGGTAGCGTTCTTCATCGCGATCATCCGCGCAGCTTGTTCAGCCGCGTTGTTCTCGACCACCGCCTGGTAGACCTGCGACTCCACGTAACGCACCATCAGGCCGTCAAGCAGCTCTTTGGCGTCCGGTTCGTAGAGATAGTCCCAGTGGTGCTTGAGTTGCTGATCCGGGGTCGCCACCAGAGGAATCAACTGCTCCACTGTAGGCTGCTGGGTCATGGTGTTGATGAACTTGTTGGACACCACGGACAGGCGGTCAATACGGCCGTCCAGGTAGGCATCCAGCATCACCTTGACGCTGCCGATCAGATCGTTGATCGACGGCTCTTCACCCAGGTGGCTGATAGCTGCGACGACGTTACCGCCGAAGTTACGGAAGAATGCCGCACCCTTGCTACCCACTACACACAGATCAATCTCGACGCCGTTTTCGCGGTTTACCGCCATGTCCTTGACCAGGGCCTTGAACAGGTTGGTGTTCAAGCCACCGCACAGACCACGGTCACTGCTCACCACGACATAGCCGACGCGCTTGACGGCGCGGTCGATCATGAACGGGTGGCGGTATTCCGGGTTGGCGTTGGCCAGATGCCCAATTACCTGGCGGATACGCTCCGCATAAGGACGGCTAGCAGCCATGCGCATTTGTGCCTTGCGCATTTTGCTGACCGCCACTTTTTCCATGGCGCTGGTAATCTTTTGCGTGCTTTTGATGCTCGCAATCTTACTGCGAATCTCTTTTGCGCCTGCCATGTAACACCTATCAGGTTAGCAAGCGGGAGCCTCGCGGCTCCCGCTGCGGCTTACCAGGTTTGGGTGGCCTTGAACTTCTCGATGCCAGCCTTCAGGCCAGCGTCGATCTCGTCATTGAAGTCACCCTTCACGTTGATCTTGGCCAACAAGTCGGCATGATCGCGGTTGAAGTAAGCAATCAGCGCTTGTTCGAAGCTACCGACCTTGGCGATTTCGACATCAGTCAGGAACCCACGCTCAGCGGCATACAGCGACAGCGACATGTCGGCAATCGACATTGGCGCATATTGCTTCTGCTTCATCAGCTCGGTAACGCGCTGACCGTGTTCAAGTTGCTTACGGGTCGCTTCGTCCAGGTCAGAAGCGAACTGGGCGAATGCCGCCAGTTCACGGTACTGAGCCAGAGCGGTACGGATACCACCGGACAGCTTCTTGATGATCTTGGTCTGAGCGGCACCCCCTACGCGGGATACCGAAACACCGGCGTTCACTGCAGGACGGATCCCGGAGTTGAACATGGCCGATTCCAGGAAGATCTGACCGTCGGTGATGGAAATCACGTTGGTCGGAACGAACGCGGAAACGTCGCCAGCCTGGGTTTCGATGATCGGCAACGCGGTCAGGGAACCGGTCTTGCCAGTCACTGCGCCTTTGGTGAACTTCTCTACGTATTCTTCCGAAACGCGGGATGCGCGCTCCAGCAGACGGGAGTGGAGATAGAACACGTCGCCTGGGTAGGCTTCACGGCCTGGTGGACGGCGCAGCAGCAGGGAAATCTGGCGGTAAGCCACTGCTTGCTTGGACAGATCGTCATAAACGATCAGCGCGTCTTCACCGCGGTCGCGGAAGTATTCGCCCATGGTGCAACCGGAGTACGGTGCCAGGAACTGCAGCGCAGGAGATTCCGAAGCACTGGCGGCCACGATGATCGTGTTGGCCAGGGCGCCGTTTTCTTCCAGCTTGCGAACCACGTTGGCGATGGTCGATTGTTTCTGACCGATAGCCACGTAGACGCAGAAAATGCCGCTGTCTTTCTGGTTGATGATCGCGTCGATCGCCAGAGCGGTTTTACCGATCTGACGGTCACCGATGATCAGCTCACGCTGGCCACGGCCGACCGGGATCATGGCATCGACAGCCTTGTAGCCAGTCTGTACAGGCTGGTCTACCGACTTACGCCAGATCACGCCTGGAGCAACTTTCTCGACCGCGTCGGTCTCGGTGTTGTTCAGCGGACCTTTGCCATCAACTGGGTTACCCAGTGCGTCGACAACGCGACCCAGCAGTTCCTTACCGACCGGAACTTCGAGGATGCGGCCGGTGCACTTGGCGCTCATGCCTTCAGCCAGACTGGTGTAAGCGCCCAGTACAACGGCACCTACGGAGTCTTGCTCGAGGTTGAGGGCCATACCGTAGACGCCGCCCGGAAACTCGATCATCTCGCCGTACATGACGTCGGCCAGACCGTGAATCCGCACGATACCGTCAGACACGCTGACGACGGTGCCTTCGTTACGGGCTTGGGAGGTCACATCGAGCTTGTCGATGCGGCCCTTGATAATTTCACTTATTTCGGAAGGATTGAGTTGCTGCATTGCTCTGCTGCCCCTTCAAACTCAAGATTTCAATGCTTCGGCCAGGCTCGCGAGTTTGCCGCGAACCGAGCCATCGATAACCAGGTCGCCGGCGCGGATAACGACGCCACCAATCAGGGCGGCGTCCTCCGCAACTTGCAGGCGCACTTCCCGATTGAGTCGTGCACTGAGAACCTTGGCGAGTTTGTCTTGCTGTTCTTGGTTCAATGCAAAAGCACTGGTGACTTCCACGTCTACCGATTTCTCTTGTTCGGCCTTGTACAGGTCGAACAGAGCGGCGATCTCCGGCAACAGCAGGAGACGGTCGTTTTCAGCAACGACATGGATGAAATTCTGTGCCTTGACATCGAACTTGTCGCCACACACGTCAATGAACGTGGTGGCCTTTTCTGCGCTCGTCAGTCGCGGGGCCTTGAGCACGCGCTGCATGGTGTCGTCTTCCGACACCGCTGCTGCCAGGCCGAGCATGGCTGACCAATTGGCCAGTTGCTGGTGGGCCTGAGCGTGCTCGAAGGCCGCCTTAGCGTAAGGTCGGGCCAACGTGGTCAGTTCTGCCATGGTCGCCCTCGCTTAGATTTCAGTAGCCAGTTGGTTAACCAGCTCTGCGTGCGCGTTTTGATCGATTGTCTTGCCCAGGATCTTCCCGGCGCCATCGACTACCAGGCTACCCAGTTGGGTGCGCAGCGCGTCTTTGACACTGTTGAGTTCCTGTTCGATCTCGGCCAGAGCCTGAGCCTTCACACGGTCAGCTTCGACGCGAGCCTGTTCACGGGCCTCGTCGACTATCTGGTTACCGCGTTTCTTGGCTTGCTCAATGATTTCAGCTGCCTGAGCTTTCGCATCGCGCAGTTGATGACCCGCTTTCTCTTGGGCCAACTCCAGGTCGCGAGCTGCTCGGCTGGCAGCGTCCAGTCCATCCGCGATCTTCTTCTGACGTTCGTGCAGTGCCGCAATGACCGGAGGCCACACGAACTTCATGCAAAACAGTACAAAAATGAGGAACGCAACGGACTGGCCAATCAGGGTCGCATTAATGTTCACGCCAACACCTCGCTCGTTCGTTGTCCATCACACCAATCAACTCGAAATATCCGAGTGATCAGCCAGCGAGTTGACCAACGAAGGGGTTCGCGAAGGTGAAGAACAGAGCAATACCAACACCGATCATGGTTACGGCGTCGAGCAGACCGGCAACGATGAACATTTTGACTTGCAGCATTGGGACCATTTCTGGCTGACGCGCGGCGCCTTCCAGGAACTTGCCGCCCAGCAGGCCGAAACCAATTGCGGTACCCAGTGCGCCCAGGCCGATCAACAGTGCAACAGCGATAGCGGTTAGACCAACTACAGTTTCCATCTTTCCTCCCGACTTTTACGTCGTATGGTTTAGGTTTTTTTAATTTAAAGCGGTAAAACAAATCGTTTCGCGGCCCCTTGCGGGGCCACCCCGCGCCGGGGCGCCAGGGACATCAGAACCGCCGAGACGGCTCTTAATGGTTTTCTTCGTGTGCCATCGACAGGTAGACGATGGTCAGCATCATGAAGATGAACGCCTGCAGGGTGATGATCAGGATGTGGAACACGGCCCACGCCCATTGCAGCACCACGCCCAGGCCGCTGAGCCAGAGCAGGCCGCTGCCGAACATCACGGCGATCAGGATGAACACCAGCTCGCCGGCATACATGTTGCCGAACAGTCGCAGGGCCAGGGAGATCGGCTTGGCGATCAGGGTGACGAATTCCAGCAGGAAGTTCACCGGGATCAGCAGGGCCTGCAGGAAGATGTTCTTGCTGCCAAACGGGTGCAGGGTCAGTTCGCCGATGAAACCGCCGAGGCCCTTGATCTTGATACTGTAGAAAATGATCAGAGCGAAGACCGAGAAGGCCATGCCCAGGGTCGCGTTCGGGTCGGTGGTCGACACGGCGCGGAACGGGATGTGCTCATCGCCGGTGATCAGCATGGCCAGATGAGGAATCCAGTCGACCGGGATCAGGTCGACGGCGTTCATCAGGAACACCCAGACGAAGATGGTCAGGGCCAGTGGTGCAATCACCGGGCTACGACCGTGGAAGCTGTCTTTCACGCTGCCGTCGACGAACTCGACCAGGACTTCAACGAAGTTCTGCAAGGCACCGGGTTGACCGGACGTGGCTTTTTTCGCCGCGAAACGGAAAACCAGGATGAAGATCAGGCCCAGTGCGACAGACCAGCCCAGAGTATCCAGGTGGAATGCCCAGAAGCCCATGGCCTTGGCCTCTGCTGCGGAATGGGCAAAGCCCCAGCCGCCAGTAGGGAGCTGACCGAAGGTCAGGTTCTGCAGGTGGTGCTGGATATAGCCCGAAGCGGTTGTTTCTGCTGACATGGTTGCCTCAAACGCCCTAAGGTCTCGAAAGTCTTGTTTTCATTAGCACAGGTGCGAACCAGCTGACCGACTGGGTCAGCACGAAGACACCGAAGACTGCTATCGGCGCCAATGGCTTCACACCTGCGAACGTCAGTGCAAACAGCACGGCCGTCAAAATCAATTTACCCGCCTCGCCGGCATAAAAAGACCGGACGATGGACTGGGCTGCTCGGGCGCCGGAAAACCGAAAGGCCCTGTGAGCAAAATACACATTGGGGAGCAAGGCTATCAGGCCTCCGCAGAGTCCTGAGTATCCGGCAACGACACCGCGCCATTGCCAAAGCGCCAAAGCGGCCACCAGCACAACAACAAACTGGGCCAACAAAACCGGAAATACCGCCAAGCGATGGAACGGCAACCTGTTTGGCCTGCGGGTCTCCATCACTCACGCTCCTCAAGGGTCGGCTGCCAACCATCAATAACTTGGCATAAATTGTGCCGACAAAATGCGCGCAGAGTATAGGGGCGGTTCAGCCCCTATTCAACTGCCGGGTAGTGATTTCCGACTGCACGCTACATGAGGAAATGTTTCAGCGGATGTGGGCGAGTACCCCTTGTAGTTCATCCAGGGAGTTATAGCGAATCACCAACTGGCCTTTTCCTTTCTGGCCATGGCGAATCTGCACCGCAGAGCCCAGCCGCTCTGCCAGGCGCTGCTCGAGGCGACTGATGTCGGGGTCGACCTTGGCCGGCTCGACAGGCTCCTGTTTGCCGCTCAGCCACTGGCGAACCAGGGCCTCGGTCTGGCGTACGGTGAGGCCACGTGCGACAACGTGTCGCGCCCCTTCGACCTGCCGGTCATCCGGCAAACCGAGCAAGGCCCGGGCATGACCCATTTCCAGGTCGCCGTGGGACAACATGGTCTTGATCACTTCCGGCAACGCGATCAGGCGCAGCAGGTTGGCCACGGTCACGCGGGACTTGCCCACGGCTTCGGCGACCTGTTGCTGGGTCAGCTGGAATTCCTGCTGCAAGCGCTGCAGGGCCACGGCTTCCTCGATCGGGTTGAGGTCTTCGCGCTGGATGTTCTCGATCAACGCCATGGCGATGGCGGTTTCGTCCGGCACATCGCGGACCATGGCCGGAATGGTTTCCTGCCCGGCCTGCTGGCTGGCGCGCCAGCGGCGTTCGCCGGCAATGATTTCAAAGCGACCGCCACCGACCGGACGTACCACGATCGGCTGCATCACGCCCTGGGCCTTGATCGACTGCGCCAGTTCTTCCAGTGCCTGGGGGTCCATGTCGCGGCGCGGCTGGTACTTGCCGCGCTGGATCAGGTCCAGCGGCAGGTGCTGCAACTCCCGTTGATCGGCCTGGACGGCCTGTTCTTCCAGCGAACTGACAGTCGGACCACTCAGCAGTGCATCCAGTCCACGTCCGAGACCTCGTTTCTTGACGGCCATGGGGATTCCTTAAGTTGCCGGGGCTGCGGTGCGTGAAGTGCGGCGTTGACGACGAACCATCTCGCCCGCCAGGGCCAGGTAGGCCACGGCGCCACGGGATTGTTTGTCGTAAGCCAGTGCTGGCATGCCGTAGCTCGGGGCTTCGGCCAGACGGATGTTGCGCGGGATCACGGTGTCGTACAGCTGATCACCGAAATGTTCCTTGAGCTGTGCGGAAACGTCGTTCATCAAACTCAGACGCGGGTCGTACATGGTCCGCAGCAAGCCTTCGACTTTCAGCGCCGGATTGAGCAACTCGGCGATGCGCTTGATGTTATCCACAAGGTCGCTGAGTCCTTCCAGGGCAAAGTATTCACACTGCATGGGGATAATCACCCCATCAGCGGCCACCAGTGCATTGAGGGTCAGCATCGACAGCGACGGCGGGCAGTCGATGAGGATGAAGTCGTAGTTCTCGCGAATCGGTGCCAGGGCGTTGCGCAGACGGCTTTCTTTCATCTGCATTTCCAGCAGCACCACTTCGGCCGCCGTCAGGTCGCGGTTGGCCGGCAGCAGTTGATAACCGCCGTGCTCGGAGAAGTGCATGGCCTGGGCCAGGTCGCATTCGCCGATCAGCACATCGTAGATGGAGTTTTCCAGGCCGTGCTTATCCACACCGCTACCCATGGTGGCGTTGCCCTGTGGATCGAGGTCGATCAGCAGCACCCGACGCTTGGTGGCGACCAGGGATGCTGCGAGGTTGATGCAGGTGGTGGTCTTGCCCACGCCACCTTTCTGGTTCGCTATCGCGAATACCTTAGCCATTCTTGCTTGTGTTCCCAATCATGCCGTGCGGCGCAGTATCAGCAGATGGCGTTGGCCTTGGCAACCGGGTACGGCCAAGGCGTGTTCGCTATCGAGGTGGAAGTCTGCCGGCAATGCTACCAGCTCATCGGCGGGATGGACGCCCTTCATTGCCAGCCAGCGTGTATCAGCGTCGCCGAGGTGGCGAGTCCAGCCGGTGAAGTTCTCCATGCTGCTGAACGCCCGGGAAATGATCCCGTTGAATGGCTGCGGCGGCTGGAAGGCTTCGACCCGGCTGTGGATAACTTGCAGGTTATCCAGTTTGAGTTCGAGTTTGACCTGGGTCAGGAAGCGGGTTTTCTTGCCGTTGCTGTCCAGGCAGGTCACTTGTGAATCGGGAAACAGGATCGCCAGGGGTATCCCCGGCATCCCACCGCCGCTGCCGACATCGAGCCAGCGGCCGTTTTCGACGAAGGACATCACGCTCAGGCTGTCGAGCAGATGGCGCGAGACCATTTCGTCGGGATCACGTACGGCGGTGAGGTTGTAGGCCTGGTTCCATTTGATCAACAGGGCCAGGTAACCCAGCAGCAAGGCGTGCTGGGTTTCACTCAGGTCGATGCCGAGCTGGCGGGCACCTGTGGATAACTCTTCTGCGTGTTGCGAAGTAACCAACGAACTCAAGCGCTTTGCTCCAACTGACGGCCGGCGCCGCGTTTTTTCAGGTGAATCATCAACAGGGAAATCGCCGCCGGCGTCACACCGGGGATCCGCGAAGCCTGGCCCAGGGTCTCGGGACGCGTCGCGCTGAGCTTGCTCTGGATCTCCTTGGACAGTCCGGAAATACCGGTGTACTCGATATCCACAGGCAGCTTGGTGTCTTCACTGGCGCGCAGACGAGCGATTTCGTCCTGCTGGCGATCGATATAACCGGCGTATTTGGTCTTGATCTCGACCTGCTCGGCGACTTGCGGATCCTCGGCGCCCTGCCCGGTCACGGCGACCAGACCAGCGTAGTCGATTTCCGGACGGCTCAGCAGATTCAGCAAATTGTATTCGTGGGTCAGCGGCGTGCCGAACTTTTCGGCAATGGCATCGCCCTGCTCGGTGCCCGGGCGGACCCAGGTGCTTTTCAGGCGCTGTTCTTCCAGCTCGATGCTTTCGCGTTTCTTGCAGAAAGCAGCCCAGCGCACGTCGTCGACCAGACCCAGCTCGCGACCTTTTTCGGTCAGGCGCAGGTCGGCGTTGTCTTCGCGCAGGATCAGGCGGTATTCGGCGCGGGAAGTGAACATCCGATACGGTTCCTGGGTACCCAGGGTAATCAGGTCGTCGACCAACACACCGATGTACGCCTCATCGCGACGCGGGCACCAGCTGTCCTTGCCCTGGGCACGCAGTGCCGCGTTGGCCCCGGCCAGCAAACCTTGGGCGCCGGCTTCTTCGTAACCGGTGGTGCCGTTGATCTGTCCGGCGAAGAACAGGCCGCCGATCACCTTGGTTTCCAGGCTGTACTTCAGGTCACGGGGATCGAAGTAGTCGTATTCGATGGCATAACCGGGCCGCACGATATGGGCGTTTTCCATGCCGCGGATCGACTGGACGATCTGCAACTGCACGTCGAACGGCAGGGATGTGGATATCCCGTTCGGGTACAGCTCGTGGGTGGTCAGGCCTTCGGGCTCGATAAAGACCTGGTGGCTTTCCTTGTCGGCAAAGCGGTGGATCTTGTCTTCGATGGACGGGCAATAGCGCGGACCGATGCCTTCGATCACCCCGGAATACATCGGCGAACGGTCGAGGTTCGCGGCAATGATTTCGTGGGTACGGGCGTTGGTGTGGGTAATCCAGCAACTGACCTGCCGCGGATGCTGCTCTTTCGAGCCCATGAACGACATCACCGGGATCGGTGTATCCCCAGGTTGTTCGGACATCACCGAGAAATCCACAGACCGACCGTCGATACGCGGCGGTGTACCGGTTTTCAGGCGGCCGACACGCAGGGGCAGTTCCCGCAGGCGCTGGGCCAGGGCAATCGACGGTGGATCGCCGGCACGGCCGCCGGAATAGTTCTGCATTCCGATGTGGATAAGTCCACCGAGGAAGGTGCCGGTGGTCAGGACCACGGATTCAGCGAAGAAACGCAGGCCCATCTGGGTGACAACACCACGAACCTGGTCCTGCTCGACGATCAGGTCATCAGCGGCCTGTTGAAATATCCACAGGTTCGGCTGGTTTTCCAGGATCTCGCGGACCGCCGCCTTGTACAGCACGCGGTCGGCCTGGGCGCGGGTAGCGCGCACGGCTGGGCCTTTACGGCTGTTCAAGACACGGAACTGGATGCCGCCCTTATCGGTGGCGATAGCCATCGCGCCGCCGAGGGCATCGATTTCCTTGACCAGATGGCTTTTGCCGATCCCGCCGATCGCGGGGTTGCAGCTCATGGCGCCGAGGGTTTCCACGTTATGCGTCAACAGCAGGGTTTTTGCCCCCATGCGTGCGGACGCCAGTGCTGCCTCGGTACCGGCATGACCGCCGCCGATGACGATCACTTCAAAACGGGAAGGGAAATCCACCACGCACCTCGTGCCTGCTTCAAGTAGGTAATTAGGAATAGGGTCGGCCCACTTTTTTGAGCCAGGTCGTCAAGTATAGGGACTTCCCCCCTCCTAAAGAACCCTTTGCACAAAAATTAACCAGCTGTGGATGACTGGCGGACAATAGAAATTAAAAAGAAAGAAATTTATAAGATCTTTGTTTTTATGTTTATTCTTAGTGAGCGACCTTTCTGTGGATAAGGTTCTACAGGCCTTATTTATCAATGTGTACAGAGATTCAAAAGTCTGTGGTCATGTGGCCACGAGGGTTTGGGATAACCGGCCTGAGCCTGTGGATTAAACAGGTTGTTATCCACAGGCGGGTTCATCCTCAGTTTTCAGGCCCTGTTATCAACCGAGCTGAGGCGGGGTTATTCACAGGGCTTAATCCACAGAAAAACGTCCGAAGGGGTAAATCCCAGGCAGCCGAAAGCCGCCGGAACGATCTGGAATCATCCGGCCGGCAAAAAATTCAGTGAGGTTTGCTGCTGGGTGTGGGAGCGGAGCTTGCCCGCGAAGAGGCCCGTGAGAACGCCAGAGATCTCACGGGTAAGCAGGATGTGCTTATTTGCCGATGCAGAAGCTGGAAAAGATCCGCCCCAACAGGTCATCCGAGCTGAATGCGCCGGTAATCTCACCGAGGAACTGCTGAGCATGGCGCAGATCCTCCGCCAACAGCTCGCCGGCACCCGCCAGGGTCAACTGTGCGTGACCGTGCTCCAGGGCCGCGCTGGCATGCCTCAGGGCTTCCAGATGGCGGCGACGGGCGCTGAAGCTGCTCTCGGAGGTCTGTTCATAACCCATGCAGGCCTTGAGGTGCTCGCGCAATAGCTCCAGTCCGTCGCCACCGACCTTGGCGCTCAAGCTGATGGTGACATGGCCATCTTCGCTGACTTCCATCGCCATGGCCTCGCCACTCAGGTCAGCCTTGTTACGAATCAAGGTCACCTTGGCCGGATCAGGCCGCTGTTCGAGGAATTCCGGCCACAAGGCAAAAGGATCCACAGCCTCCGGCGCCGTTGCATCTACCACCAGCAACACCCGATCGGCTTCGCCAATGGCCTTGAGCGCACGTTCCACGCCAATCTTTTCCACCTGGTCGTCGGTATCGCGCAAACCAGCGGTATCCACCACATGCAGGGGCATGCCGTCGATGTGGATATGTTCACGCAGAACATCGCGGGTGGTGCCTGCAATCTCGGTGACGATCGCCGCCTCGCGTCCGGCCAGGGCATTGAGCAGGCTGGACTTGCCGGCATTTGGCCGGCCGGCTATCACCACTGTCATGCCGTCGCGCAACAAGGCACCCTGGCCGGCTTCGCGCATCACTGTGGATAACTCGTTGCGTACCGCATCGAGCAAGGCCAGCACATGACCATCGGCGAGGAAGTCGATTTCTTCTTCGGGAAAGTCGATGGCCGCTTCCACATAGATCCGCAGGCCGATCAGTTGCTCGGTGAGGTTATGCACACGCATGGAAAACGCGCCTTGCAATGAACGCAGGGCATTGCGGGCCGCTTGTGCGGAACTGGCCTCGATCAGATCGGCAATCGCCTCGGCCTGGGCCAGGTCGAGTTTGTCATTGAGAAAGGCCCGCTCGCTGAATTCACCCGGCCGCGCCAACCGACAGCCCAGTTGCAGGCAACGCTGCAGCAGCATATCCAGGACAACCGGGCCGCCGTGGCCCTGCAGCTCAAGTACATCTTCACCGGTGAAGGAGTTCGGTCCCGGGAAATACAGCGCGATGCCTTCATCGAGTACATCACCGCCGCCATCCATGAACGGACCGTAGTGGGCGTAGCGCGGTTTCAGCTCGCGACCGGCGATGGCCAGCGCCGCGGCGTGCGCCAAAGGCCCGGAAATTCGGACGATACCGACACCACCACGGCCCTGGGCGGTGGCAACGGCGGCAATGGTTTCCCGGGGAAGGCTCATGAATCGGGTCTCGACACTAAAAATGACAGATAGCAAAACGCCCCACTAGGGGGCGTCTTGAGTGGTTATCCACAGAGTAGGTTACGCAGTGGCTTTCTTGGTAGCCGCTTCGATCTTACGTGTGATGTACCACTGTTGGGTGATGGACAGGCAGTTGTTCACAACCCAGTACAGCACCAGACCTGCAGGGAACCACAGGAAGAAGAAGGTGAAGATGATCGGCATCAGCTTCATCACCTTGGCCTGCATCGGATCCGGCGGAGTCGGGTTCAGACGCTGCTGGATGAACATGGTTGCGCCCATGATGATCGGCAGGATGAAGAACGGATCCTTGATCGACAGGTCGGTAATCCACAGGATGAACGGTGCCTGGCGCATTTCAACGCTTTCCAGCAACACCCAGTACAGGGAAAGGAAAACCGGCATCTGCACCAGGATCGGCAAGCAGCCGCCCAGTGGATTGATCTTCTCTTTCTTGTACAGCTCCATCATGGCTTGCGACATTTTCTGCCGGTCGTCGCCATGTTGCTCTTTCAGTGCTGCCAGTTTCGGTGCCACGGCACGCATGCGCGCCATCGATTTGTAGCTGGCCGCCGACAATGGGAAGAACAGACCCTTGATCAGCATGGTCAGAACGATGATCGAGAAGCCCCAGTTACCCAGCAGGCTGTGGATATGTTGCAGCAACCAGAAGATCGGTTGGGCGATAAACCACAGCATGCCGTAGTCGACCGTCAGTTCCAGACCTGGGGACAACTGTTTCAGCACGGCCTGGCTTTTCGGGCCGGCGTACAGAATGGCGCTGGTCTCGGTTTTCTGGCCAGGTGCCAGGGTCAGCGAAGGACCGGTGTAGCCAATGATGTAGTTGCCCTGGCTATCCTTGCGGGTAGTCACGACATTGCTGTCGCCCTTGGCCGGAATCCAGGCGGTCACGAAGTAGTGTTGCAACCAGGCAACCCAGCCACCTTGAACGGTTTCCTTCAACTGGCCCTTGTCGATATCTTTCATCGACACTTTCTTGTACGGCTCGGTACTTGTCCCCAGGGCGGCGCCCAGGTAAGTCGCGGTACCGGTGGCGGTACTGGACGATGGATCGGTACTGGCGTCACGTTTCAGCTGGGCGAACATCGCACCCGACCAGGGCTGGGCGCTTTCGTTGTCGATCAGATAAGACACGGTGATGTCATACAGGCCGCGTTTCAGGGTGAAACGCTTGATGTAATTGACGCCGTTCTCGCTGAATTTCAGGTCGACGACCAGTTGGTCCTGACCCTCAGCCAGTTGATAACTTTTCTGTGCCGAAGCATACAGCGGGCGACCGGCCGAACTTGCGTCGGGGCCATTGGTACCGATCAGGCCGCTCTGGGCCAGGTAGGTACGCTCGCCACCGTTGTCGAACAACTGGAAAGGAATTTCCGGATGGTCCTGACGACGTGGATAAAGCGGCAGCTTCAGCTGGGCAACATCCCCACCTTTTGGATCGATAGCCAGGTCGAGCACATCCGTTTTGACATGGATGAGGTCGTTGCTGACAGCCACCGGTGCTTCAACAGGTGCACTGGTGTCATTGGCTGCACGTGGAATGTCATCACTGGCGCTTGTTTTGTTACCAGATACCGAATCCGGCAAGCCGGGAACGGTGGTGCTGGAAGCGACATTCTGGGTCGGCAGGGCAGCCTGACCGTAGTCCTGGTTCCATTTCAGGACCCCGGCATAGGTCACGATTGCCAGGGCGACGATCAGGATCGTGCGTTTGATATCCATGATTACTCGGCCATCGAAGAAGAACGGGAGGTAGGGATTGGTGGAACCGGGTCATAACCACCGGCATTCCACGGATGACAGCGACCTAAGCGACGAACGGTCAGCCAGCCACCGCGCAGGAGTCCATGAGTTTCGATGGCTTCATACGCGTAGCAAGAACAACTGGGGTAGAAACGACAGTGATTGGCCATCAAGGGACTGATGGCATAGCGATAAAACTGGATCGGAACGAGGGCCAGTTTACGCATCTGGGCTGTCTACCCCCACAGTTTCGGCTTTGACTACAGGTACCGCTGGCACCGTACGGGCCAGGCGTTTCCAGAGTTTGCCGAAATGCTGGATCAATTCAGGGTTTTCGATATCGCCCAGACCTTTGCGCGCGACGATAACGATGTCCCAGCCGACCAGTGAATCCTGGTGCAGACGGAACGACTCGCGCATCAGACGTTTGAGGCGATTGCGCTCAACGGAGAGCTTGACGCTCTTTTTACCGATAACCAGCCCCAGACGGGGATGATCAAGGTCGTTGTTGCGCGCAAGGAGCAGGAGATTTTTCCCCGGAACCTTGCCGGTGGGGGAGTCAAAGACTGCCTTGAAATGCCGAGGAGTAAGCAGACGCTTTTCCCGACTGAAGTCCTGACTCACCACCCGCGCCGGATTATCAAACTGCCAGACGAGCACGGCCTTTGGCGCGGCGACGCGACAGGACGGCACGACCGTTTTTGGTTGCCATGCGAGCACGGAAGCCGTGGGTGCGGGCGCGTTTGATAGTGCTGGGTTGGAAAGTACGTTTCATGGCGTTGCTACCTGGTTCGTCACAACGGGCCGGAATGGCCCCCGTTTTAAGAGACCGGGGATTCTAGAGAAAGCAAGCCCGCAGGTCAATTTCCAACCAGCTTTTACTTCATATAGATATTCGGCCCGATCTGCCTGGCACCCACCCTGACCTAGATATAAGAATAAAGAAGGGAATTATTTAAAGCTTTTCTGTAAAGCTTATAGAAGCTTAGGAAGCCATTATCTGTGGATAAGTACCTTGAGGCCATGAAACACCTACTGTACAGAGGATGACAACTGGGTGGGTAAGCGGTGCTCCGCCTGTGCCGCGCTATCGGATAAGCTGTGTGTGGAATGCCATGTTATCCACAGGCCAGTTACCCACAGACTTTCGCCCCCACTTGTGCAACGCCCTCAAGGGCGGTTATCCACAGAGCTTATGCACATACCATTGGTCGCTTTGTCCACCGATAAGCGGTTGATTCTTCAGGTTGTCCCTGCAACCTACATGTGGATAAGTGCTCGGCCTGCCGGTACAATGGCCGCTTGTTTTTGCCTCACCGGCTTTCAACTTAGGGGATATCCGTGTCAGTGGAACTTTGGCAGCAGTGCGTGGAGCTTCTGCGTGATGAGCTGCCTGCCCAGCAATTCAACACCTGGATCCGTCCACTACAGGTCGAAGCCGAAGGCGACGAGTTGCGTGTCTATGCACCGAACCGTTTTGTGCTCGACTGGGTCAACGAAAAGTACCTGGGACGTTTGCTCGAACTGTTGAACGAGCATGGCAACGGTCTGGCGCCTGCGCTTTCCTTATTAATAGGTAGCAAGCGCAGTTCCGCTCCGCGTGCTGCCCCGAATGCCCCGTTGGCCGCCGCCGCTTCCCAGGCCATGGCCGCCAGTGCTCCGGCGCCGGCAGTGGTGAGCACTCCGTCCGCGCAGCCGGCACCGACCCCGAAGACGGTGGTCGAAGTCAGCCAGGAACCGTCCCGCGACAGCTTCGACCCGATGGCCGGCGCCAGTTCGCAACAGGCCCCGGTGCGTGCGGAACAACGCACCGTCCAGGTAGAAGGCGCGCTCAAGCACACCAGCTACCTGAACCGCACCTTCACCTTCGAGAATTTCGTCGAGGGCAAGTCCAACCAACTGGCCCGGGCCGCGGCCTGGCAGGTGGCGGACAACCCCAAGCACGGCTACAACCCGCTTTTCCTTTATGGCGGCGTCGGCCTGGGTAAGACCCACTTGATGCACGCTGTGGGTAACCACCTATTAAAGAAGAACCCGAATGCCAAGGTGGTCTACCTGCATTCGGAGCGTTTCGTCGCGGACATGGTCAAGGCCTTGCAGCTCAACGCCATCAACGAGTTCAAGCGCTTCTACCGTTCGGTGGACGCCTTGCTGATCGACGACATTCAATTCTTCGCCCGCAAGGAACGGTCCCAGGAAGAGTTTTTCCACACCTTCAACGCCTTGCTTGAAGGCGGTCAGCAAGTAATCCTGACCAGCGACCGTTATCCGAAAGAGATCGAAGGCCTGGAAGAGCGCCTGAAGTCGCGCTTTGGCTGGGGCCTGACCGTGGCGGTCGAGCCGCCGGAGCTGGAGACCCGGGTTGCGATCCTGATGAAGAAGGCCGACCAGGCGAAAGTCGACCTGCCCCACGACGCGGCGTTCTTCATTGCCCAACGTATTCGTTCCAACGTCCGTGAACTCGAAGGCGCGCTGAAGCGGGTGATCGCTCACTCGCACTTCATGGGCCGCGACATCACCATCGAGCTGATCCGCGAATCGCTGAAAGACCTGCTGGCGCTGCAAGACAAGCTGGTGTCTGTGGATAACATTCAGCGCACGGTGGCCGAATACTACAAGATCAAGATTTCCGACCTGCTGTCCAAGCGCCGTTCGCGCTCGGTGGCGCGTCCACGTCAGGTCGCCATGGCCTTGTCCAAGGAACTCACCAACCACAGCTTGCCTGAAATTGGTGATGTCTTCGGCGGGCGCGACCATACTACGGTCTTGCATGCATGCCGCAAGATCAACGAACTTAAGGAATCCGACGCGGACATCCGCGAGGACTACAAGAACCTGCTGCGAACACTGACCACTTGATGACACCAGCGCAGCTTATTAAGGCAAGGGACTAGACCATGCATTTCACTATTCAACGCGAAGCCCTGTTGAAACCCCTGCAACTGGTCGCAGGCGTCGTCGAGCGCCGCCAGACCTTGCCGGTGCTCTCCAATGTGTTGCTGGTCGTCCAGGGCCAGCAACTGTCGCTGACCGGTACCGACCTGGAAGTCGAGCTGGTCGGTCGCGTCCAACTCGAAGAGCCAGCGGAACCGGGTGAAATCACCGTGCCGGCGCGCAAGCTGATGGATATCTGCAAGAGCCTGCCCAACGACGCCCTGATCGACATCAAGGTCGACGAGCAGAAACTGGTGGTGAAAGCCGGCCGCAGCCGCTTCACCCTCTCCACCTTGCCGGCGAACGATTTCCCGACAGTGGAAGAAGGCCCGGGCTCGCTGACTTGCCAGCTCGACCAGAGCAAGCTGCGTCGCTTGATCGAGCGCACCAGTTTCGCCATGGCCCAGCAGGACGTGCGTTACTACCTCAACGGCATGCTGCTGGAAGTGTCGGCCGGTATCATCCGCGCCGTGGCCACCGACGGTCACCGTCTGGCCATGTGTTCGATGCAGGCCGATATCGGTCAGCCGGATCGCCACCAGGTGATCGTGCCACGTAAAGGCATCCTGGAATTGGCCCGCCTGCTGACCGAGCCGGAAGGCAACGTGAGCATCGTCCTCGGCCAGCACCACATCCGTGCGACCACCGGTGAGTTCACCTTCACCTCCAAGCTGGTGGACGGCAAGTTCCCGGACTACGAGCGTGTCCTGCCAAAAGGTGGCGACAAGCTGGTCCTCGGCGATCGCCAGGCGCTGCGTGAAGCTTTCAGCCGTACCGCGATTCTGTCCAACGAGAAGTACCGCGGTATCCGTCTGCAACTGGCCAGCGGTCAGTTGAAGATCCAGGCCAACAACCCTGAGCAGGAAGAGGCGGAAGAAGAAATCAGCGTCGACTACAACGGCGGTTCGTTGGAAATCGGCTTCAACGTCAGCTATCTGCTGGACGTGCTGGGCGTGATGACCACCGAGCAGGTGCGTCTGATCCTGTCCGACTCCAACAGCAGCGCGTTGGTGCAGGAGTCCGACAACGACGACTCCGCCTACGTCGTCATGCCGATGCGCCTGTAACGGTGTCGCGCCTGCCCATGTCCAGCCAACGCTAGATGTCCCTCAGTCGTGTTTCGGTCACCGCGGTGCGTAACCTGCAGCCGGTGACCTTCTCCCCCTCCCCGCGTATCAATATCCTTTACGGCGCCAACGGCAGCGGAAAAACCAGCGTGCTCGAAGCGCTGCATCTGCTCGGGCTCGCGCGCTCGTTTCGCAGTACCCGTCTGTTACCGGTGATCCAGTACGAGCAACTCGCCTGCACGGTCTTCGGCCAGGTGGAGTTGGCCGAGGGCGGACACAGCGCGTTGGGGATATCCCGGGATCGCCAGGGTGAATTCCAGATCCGCATCGATGGCCAGAACGCCAAGAGCGCGGCACAACTGGCGGAAATCCTGCCGCTGCAACTGATCAACCCAGACAGCTTCCGCTTGCTCGAAGGGGCCCCGAAGATCCGCCGCCAGTTCCTCGACTGGGGTGTGTTCCACGTGGAACCTCGTTTCATGTCGACCTGGCAGCGCTTGCAGAAGGCCCTGCGGCAGCGGAACTCATGGCTGCGGCATGGTACACTTGACGCCGCTTCGCAAGCGGCCTGGGACCGGGAACTGTGCCTGGCCAGCGCCGAAATCGATGAATACCGCCGCGCTTACATCAAAGTCTTGAAACCAGTCTTTGAGCAAACCTTGAGCGAGCTAGTCGAACTCGAGGGCTTAACGCTGAGCTATTACCGTGGTTGGGACAAAGAGAAGGAACTGAGCGCCGTGCTCGCCTCTTCCCTGCACCGGGACCAGCAAATGGGTCACACCCAAGCCGGACCACAGCGAGCTGATTTGCGTCTTCGATTGGGCGCACACAATGCCGCGGACATCTTGTCCCGGGGTCAGCAGAAACTGGTGGTCTGTGCCTTGCGCATTGCTCAGGGGCACCTGGTCAGTCAGGCCCGGCGCGGTCAGTGTATTTATCTGGTGGATGACCTGCCGTCCGAGCTGGACGAGCAACACCGTCGTGCACTCTGTCGCTTGCTGGAAGACTTACGCTGCCAGGTGTTTATCACCTGTGTAGACCACGAATTATTGAGGGAAGGCTGGCAGACGGAAACGCCAGTCGCTTTGTTCCACGTGGAACAAGGCTGTATCACCCAGACCCACGACCATCGGGAGTGAAGGCATGAGCGAAGAAAATACGTACGACTCGACCAGCATCAAGGTGCTGAAAGGTTTGGATGCCGTACGCAAACGTCCCGGTATGTACATTGGCGACACCGATGATGGTAGCGGTCTGCACCACATGGTGTTCGAGGTGGTCGACAACTCCATCGACGAAGCCCTCGCCGGCCATTGCGACGAAATCAGCATCATCATCCACCCGGATGAGTCCATCACCGTGCGCGACAACGGTCGCGGTATTCCGGTAGACGTGCACAAGGAAGAAGGCGTTTCCGCGGCCGAGGTCATCATGACCGTGCTGCACGCCGGCGGTAAGTTCGACGACAACTCCTATAAAGTCTCCGGCGGTTTGCACGGTGTGGGTGTGTCGGTGGTGAACGCCCTGTCCGAATTGCTGGTGCTGACCGTGCGTCGCAGCGGCAAGATCTGGGAACAGACCTATGTCCACGGCGTTCCACAGGAACCGATGAGAACTGTCGGCGACAGCGAAACCACCGGTACCGAGATTCACTTCAAGGCCTCCGGCGAAACCTTCAAGAACATCCACTTCAGCTGGGACATCCTGGCCAAGCGGATTCGTGAACTGTCCTTCCTCAACTCCGGTGTCGGCATCGTCCTCAAGGACGAGCGCAGCGGCAAGGAAGAACTGTTCAAGTACGAAGGCGGCCTGCGGGCGTTCGTTGAATACCTGAACACCAACAAGACCCCGGTCAACCAGGTGTTCCACTTCAACGTCCAGCGTGAAGACGGCATCGGCGTGGAAATCGCCTTGCAGTGGAACGACAGCTTCAACGAGAACCTGTTGTGCTTCACCAACAACATTCCGCAGCGCGACGGTGGTACTCACCTGGTGGGTTTCCGTTCCGCCCTGACGCGTAACCTGAACACCTACATCGAAGCGGAAGGCCTGGCGAAGAAGCACAAGGTCGCCACCACCGGTGACGATGCCCGTGAAGGCCTGACCGCGATCATTTCGGTCAAGGTGCCGGATCCGAAGTTCAGTTCCCAGACCAAGGACAAGCTGGTTTCTTCCGAAGTGAAGACTGCGGTCGAACAGGAAATGGGCAAGTACTTCTCGGACTTCCTGCTGGAAAACCCGAACGAAGCCAAGCTGGTGGTCGGCAAGATGATCGACGCCGCCCGTGCCCGTGAAGCGGCGCGTAAAGCCCGTGAGATGACCCGTCGTAAAGGTGCGCTGGATATCGCCGGCCTGCCGGGCAAACTGGCGGACTGCCAGGAAAAAGACCCTGCCCTTTCCGAACTGTACCTGGTGGAAGGTGACTCTGCTGGCGGTTCCGCCAAGCAGGGTCGTAACCGTCGCACCCAGGCGATCCTGCCGTTGAAGGGCAAGATCCTCAACGTGGAAAAAGCCCGTTTCGACAAGATGATCTCGTCCCAGGAAGTGGGCACGCTGATCACCGCGCTGGGCTGCGGTATCGGCCGCGACGAGTACAACATCGAGAAACTGCGTTACCACAACATCATCATCATGACCGATGCTGACGTCGACGGTTCGCACATCCGTACCCTGCTGCTGACCTTCTTCTTCCGTCAGTTGCCGGAGCTGATCGAGCGTGGCTACATCTATATCGCCCAGCCGCCGTTGTACAAGGTCAAGAAAGGCAAGCAAGAGCAATACATCAAAGACGACGACGCCATGGAAGAGTACATGACGCAGTCGGCCCTGGAAGATGCGAGCCTGCACCTGAACGAAGACGCGCCGGGTATTTCCGGTGAAGCGCTGGAACGTCTGGTGAATGACTTCCGCATGGTGATGAAGACCCTCAAGCGTCTGTCGCGCCTGTACCCACAGGAACTGACCGAGCACTTCATCTACCTGCCGGCGGTAAGCCTGGAGCAGTTGGGCGATCACGCGGCGATGCAGGAATGGCTGGCCAAGTACGAAGTTCGCCTGCGTCTGAACGAGAAGTCCGGCCTGGTCTACAAAGCCAGCCTGCGCGAAGACCGTGAACGTAACGTCTGGCTGCCGGAGGTCGAACTGATCTCCCACGGCCTGTCCAACTACGTCACCTTCAACCGCGACTTCTTCGGCAGCAACGACTACAAGACCGTTGTGACCCTGGGCGCGCAGTTGAGCACCTTGCTCGATGATGGCGCCTACATCCAGCGTGGCGAACGCAAGAAAGCCGTGACCGAGTTCAAGGAAGCCCTGGACTGGTTGATGGCCGAAAGCACCAAGCGCCACACCATCCAGCGATACAAAGGGCTGGGTGAGATGAACCCTGACCAATTGTGGGAAACCACCATGGACCCAGCGGTTCGCCGGATGCTGAAAGTGACGATCGAAGACGCCGTTGGTGCGGACCAGATCTTCAACACGCTGATGGGCGATGCGGTAGAGCCACGTCGTGACTTTATCGAGAGCAATGCGTTGGCGGTGTCGAACCTGGATTTTTGATCGGGTACGCGTAGAAGTGGAAAAAGGCCAATGCTAAGCATTGGCCTTTTTTTATCGCCGGTTCGTATAGACATTGCAGGATAGGCGCCGGTATTTCGATGTTCAAATCCAGCGTGAATTTTCGATCGTCACTTTTGCGCCGACTTTGACGCATTTTTCGTCAAGCGATTTCGTTTGACGAAAAATGATGCATTCGGCAGTATTATTCTCAATCGCGCCCGATCCTCTGGTGCTGGCTTAGTCCGGCATTACGTTCGGGCCTTCTTATTTCTGGAGACATGGAAGTTGCTGGCCCCGAAGCCTTTCCGGACCTACCCAGACCTCGTAGCCCTCCTCACTCAGCGCAATATGCACGTAGCCGACCCTGTACGCGCAGAGCGTAAGCTCGCTCAGCTGGGGTCTACCGCCTTAGCGGCTACTGGTACCCAGCCCGCGAGTTTGACAAGGATCCTGCGACCAACCTGGCTAAAATCTGTCCGATTTCGGGGAAACCTCTTCGCCGGGATGCGTTCACAGCGGGTGCCGATTTCGACGACGCTGTTACCCTCTACCAGTTCGACAAGCATCTGCGGCTACTCATGCTGGATGCTATCGAGCGGCTAGAGGTTAACCTGAAGACTGTGATCGCTCACGTCGTAGGCTATCACCACCCGATGCATATACCGACCCCAAGTTCATCCAGCCCAAGCATGTGAAAAACTTCACTTCGCGCGGTAAGGTCCGGAACAAGTGGAACGAATGGGGGACTCGGCAGCAGGAACTGCTGAATAGAAGTACCGAGGACTCCATCGTGTGGCACCGCCGTTCGGGGAGGCCGATTCCTTTCTGGGTAGCGGTGGAGGCGTGGGATTTTGGCGCCCTTTCTCGCTACTTCGAGATGCTTAACGGCACTTACCAGAACCAGATCCTGGCAAGGTTTGGCTTGACCGATGCGCGGATCTTCGCCCGCTGGTTGCAGGAGATCAACCTTCTGCGCAATCGCTGTGCTCATCACACTCGGGTCTGGAATCAGGTATCTCTGAACCCGCTGTCTGCATTGCCTACTGAGCCATATTTCATAGCCCTGAATCTGGATGGCAACGCGTTGACCAGACTCTATGGCCTGGTGTCTGTTGTCTGGTTCCTGTTACAGAAGATTGCGCCGCGCTCGAACTGGATCAACGCCGTCGCGGACTTGGTTGACACCAAGCCGGGGTTGCCTGGGTGCACGTTTGCATCGTTTGGGCTCCCGACTGAGACCGGGTTCCCTCGGGCTGCCTTTGGGATCTAGCTCACGTCCCCTCCCATCGCTCAACACCGGCGCCACCAGAACACCTGCATGACACACAGCGTTTCCTACTCAAGATTTAAAATCAAATCCCCCTTCGATATTCAACAACCCCGTCTACACTCATGGATCTGAACCCAATAGATGGCATTGTGCCGCATACGGCAAATGAACGGTTTTACGACTATCCGACGACTGACCCTGCGCCACGCTCAAGCTGGCCATGGTCTCGGCGGATAGCCTTGTTATGCAGTGGAGCTTTGTTCAACTGATTCAGGGAGGAACCTATGTCGTCATCCGGCAACCTGCAGCTACCGCAGCCTGCTCCTCAGGCGAGCGCTTTTTTCTGGATACCTCTTGTCCCCGCCGCCTTTGGCGTATGCGTGTTGCTGTTGAGCGACTGGCGCCCTGCCAACCTGGCCTGGTCGGCGGGCCTGCTGGTGGTGGGTGGTCTCGCCGGACTCCTGAACCAGCGTCATTACCGGCAATTGTCAGCCCGGATCCTGAGTGACGCCCAAGCTGCCCTGGTCACCACTGACACGGCGCCCACCGGCGGTCTGGAGGCTGTCTGCCTCGAAGCCATCCCCATCTGGTCCCGGCAAATCGAAAGCTCTCGCACCGAGACCGAAACCGCCATCATCGAACTGACCAGCCGTTTCAGCGCCATCGCCGAACATTTGCAACAGACTGTTGATAACTCCCAGGCGACGGCGGGCGATCTGGCCGACCACAACCAGGGCAGTGCATTGGAGGTCTTGGCCCAGAGCGATGCCGAGTTGCTGCATGTGATCGAGTCGCTCAAAACCATTCAGAAAAGTCGCGACGAGATGCTGGTACAGGTCCGCAACCTCACCGGCTACACCGGCGAACTGCGGGCCATGGCCGGTGAAGTGGCGGCCATCGCCCAGCAGACCAACCTGCTGGCGCTCAACGCCGCCATTGAAGCCGCACGCGCCGGGGAAGCCGGGCGTGGTTTTGCCGTGGTGGCCGATGCGGTGCGGACCCTCTCCAGCCAGTCCAGTGAAACCGGGCAGAAAATGTCCGCCAAGGTCGACATCATCAACAACGCCATCACCCAATTGGTGGAGGCCGCCGCCAGCAGCACCGATCACGACAAGGATTCGGTGGCCGAATCGGAAGCCAGCATCCAGGGCGTCCTTGAGCGCTTCAAAAGCATCACCGGACAACTCTCCGAGTCCGCGGCCCTGCTGCAACGCGAAGGCCTGGGGATTCGCGATGAGGTGACCGAAGTGCTGGTGAACCTGCAATTCCAGGATCGGGTCAGCCAGATCCTCGCCCAGGTCCGCAACAACATGGAAGCCCTGCTCCGTCACTTGCGCGAAGCCCAGATGCCGGGCGCCACGGTGGTGGTCGACGCTCCCGCCTGGCTGGCGGAAATGGAGCTGACCTACGCCACTGATGAACAGCGGCGCAATCACCGTACGGGCAAGGTCAACGTCAATAAGCCCACGAGTACCCAGGAAATCACCTTCTTTTAGGAGCCGGTCATGGCAAAAAATGTAATGGTGGTCGACGATTCAAGCAGTGTCCGTCAGGTAGTCAGCATCGCGCTCAAAAGCGCCGGCTACGACGTGATCGAAGCCAGCGACGGCAAGGACGCGCTGGGCAAGCTGACCGGGCAGAAAATTCACCTGATCATCAGCGACGTGAACATGCCGAACATGGATGGCATCACCTTCGTCAAGGAAGTGAAAAAGCTGCCCAGCTACAAATTCACCCCAATCATCATGCTCACCACCGAGTCCCAGGAAAGCAAGAAACAGGAGGGGCAGGCCGCAGGCGCACGGGCCTGGGTGGTCAAGCCATTCCAGCCGGCACAAATGCTCGCCGCCGTATCCAAGCTGATTCTGCCCTGAACCCGGGCACCACCAGGACCGGGCAAACAGGGAGATTCGCGCATGCCGATCATTTGCCAAGCAGACACTTCAACCCCGCATCTGGGGATTGAAGGCGAGATGACCATCTACACCGCCGCGGAACTCCATGCGGAGCTGGCGCCGTTCCTGACGCTGGGCAGCCCCCTGGAGATCGACCTTTCGCAGGTCACTGAAATCGATGGCGCGGGCCTGCAACTGTTGATGCTCGCCAAGCGCGAAACCTTGCGTACGGGCGTTGTGTTGCAACTGAGCGGACATAGTCCGGCAGTGCTTGAGGTATTCGAACTCTGCGACCTGGGCGGGACGCTGGGGCAGCCGTGATCCAGAGCTATAAGCTTCCCGAGGTTCTTTGACCCCGGGGCGATAAAAGGACTCTATCGTGACCATCAATCTCGACCAGGCACAGCAGACCTTCATCGTCGAAGCACGTGAGCTGCTTCAGGACATGGAGTCGTCGTTGCTGCACCTGGAGTCCGAACCCGACGACAGCGACGCGATCGGAGCGATCTTCCGTGCGGCGCACACCATCAAGGGCTCCGCCGGACTGTTCGGCTTGAACCCCATCGTCGGTTTTACCCATATCGTCGAGGACGTGCTCGATCGCCTGCGCGAGGGCGCTATCCAGGTCGATGGCGAATTTATCGCCCTGCTGCTCAGAAGTGCCGACCATATGCTGGAGCTGGTTGAAGTGGTGGCTGGTGCCGGCGAAGCATTGAGCGACATCGCCCTGGAGCGTGAGGCGGCGCTACGCCAGGGATTGCAGAACTACCAGGCGGCAAGGGTGGCATCTGTCGTGCCGGCCCTGCTCGATATCCCGGTGGCCCAGCCGGTGCCCGGCCAGGACTCGGTCAGTTCCGGCTATTGGCACATTTCCCTGCGATTCGGTGCCGATGTGTTCCGCAATGGCATGGATCCCCTGTCCTTTCTTCGTTACCTGAATACCCTGGGCGAGATCGTCCATATCTTCACCCTCGCCGATACCCTGCCCGCCCTGGAGCAGTTCGACGCCGAGAGCTGCCACCTGGGCTTCGAGATCGACCTGGATTCCGATGCCAGCCGCGAAACCATTGCCGAAGCCTTCGATTTCGTCCGTGACGACTGCCAGATCCATATCCTGGCGCCCCACAGTCGAATGGAAGAGTACCTGCAACTCATCAATGCGCTGCCTGAAGAACCGGCGCGACTGGGGGAAATCCTGACCCGATGTGGTGCCCTGACGGCCAAGGAACTGGAAGACGGTTTGCGCGCCCAGCGCGAACAGGCTGAATCGGTCGGGACGCCGGCCATGCCACTGGGAGAAATCCTGATTGAGCAGCGTGTGGTCGAATCGGCCGTGGTGCAGTCCGCGCTGGAAAAGCAGGGCCGTCACCGCGAGCCCCAGGGTGCGGTTGCCGAAGCCCGTTTTGTCCGGGTCAATGCCGACAAGCTGGACGAGTTGATCAACCTGGTGGGGGAACTGGTCATCGCCAGCGCCGGGGCCAACCTGTTGGCGCGCGGTAGCGCCAACGGGCCGTTGCAGGAGTCCACCTCGGTGGTTTCGGGACTGGTGGAGGAAATCCTCGACGGCGCGCTGCACCTGCGGATGATCCCCATCGGTGACACCTTCAACCGTTTCCGCCGGGTGGTCCGGGATGTCAGCCAGGAACTGGGCAAGGACATCGAACTGCTGATCAGCGGTGCCGATACCGAGCTGGACAAGACCGTGGTGGAAAAAATCGGCGACCCGCTGATGCACTTGCTGCGCAACGCGATGGATCACGGCATCGAATCCCCGTCGGTCCGCGAAGCCGCCGGCAAGCCTGCCAAGGGGCGCTTGCAGCTCAACGCCTTTCACGACTCGGGCAGCATCGTCCTGGAAATCGCCGACGACGGCGCCGGGCTGAACCGCGACCGGATTCTGCAAAAGGCCGTCGAGCGCGGCCTGGTCCCTGCCGGGGCGAACCTGACGGACCAGGAAATCTACAACCTGATTTTCGAAGCGGGATTTTCCACCGCCGAAGCAGTGACCAACCTGTCCGGACGTGGCGTGGGCATGGATGTGGTCAAGCGCAACATCACCCTCCTGCGGGGCACGGTGGATCTGGATAGCCAACCCGGCCAAGGCACGATCATCCGTATACGCCTGCCGTTGACCCTGGCGATCATCAACGGATTCCTGGTGGGCATCGGCCAGATCCACTACGTGGTGCCGCTGGAAATGGTCCAGGAATGCATCGAACTGGATGCGCTGCAGCGTCAGGACATGTCGGGAAACAACTACCTGGACCTGCGCGGCGAAGTCCTGCCACTGGTACGTCTACGTGACCACTTCGGTCATGGGGGGCATAACGTGCGCCGCGAGAACGTGGTGGTGGTGCGGTGTGCCGAGCAGAAGGCCGGGCTGGTGGTCGATGACCTGCTGGGGGAATTCCAGACCGTCATCAAACCCCTCGGCCAGTTGTTCAATGCGCTGCGCGGCATCAGTGGTTCAACCATTCTGGGCAGCGGTGAGGTCGCGCTGATTCTTGATGTTCCGGCGCTACTGGGGGAGCTGGTCCAGCGTGAAACCCGGCAGGCCGCTGTTTATTCCTTGACCGATAGCAAACCAGGCAATTCTGCCAACCACACCGCACATGGAGGGGCTCTTCAATGAAATGGTTCTACGACCTGAGAATAGCAACCAAGCTTATCGCTTCGTTTCTGGTGGTGTTGGCGCTGACGGCGGCGATGGGCGTGTTCGCCGTCATTCAGCTGGGCCAGGTCAACCAGACGGCCACCGACATGCGCGATAATTGGCTGCCCTCCGTGCGCCTGGCTTCGGGCATGCGGTTTTTTGTCGCCAACTACCGGATCAAAGAGCTCCGTTACGTGCTCACCGACGATGCGGCGGAACGGACCCAGTATGAACAGGAAGCCGCCGACGCCCGCAAGGAGGTCGACACCCGCATTGTCCGCTATGAAAAGGATGGGTTGATCTCCAGTCCTGCGGAACAAGCGCTGTTCGATACCTTCAAGACTGACTGGGAGAGCTACCTCGCCTCCAGTAAAACGCTATTGAACGAGGCCCGGCAGGGATCAAGGGAACAAGCGATGGCTGTTCTCAGGGGGGACTCGAAGCGCACCTTTGAAGTGATCTCCACCGATCTGCTGAAAATAATCGAACTCAACGACGCCGGGGCGACGGCCGCCAATCAACGGGGGAACGAGCTTTATACCAACGCCCGGATGTCGATCATGGCCGCAGTCATCGTGGCCCTGCTCGTGGGCATTGCCCTGGCCTTGTTCATTTCACGGATCATTGCCAATCCGCTGAAAACAGCCGCCAGCGTTGCCAGCCAGTTGGCCGAGGGCAATCTGGCGGTGACCATCGAGCCGGGTTCCAAGGACGAAACCGGCCGTGTGCTCACGGCGATGCAGACCATGGTCGGCAAGCTCTCGCAGATTATCGGCGAAGTGCGCACGGCCGCCGACAACCTGGCCAGCGCGTCCGAGGAAGTCAGCGCCACCGCGCAGTCCATGAGCCAGGCCACCAGCGAGCAGGCGGCCAGTGTCGAAGAGACCAGTGCCTCGGTCGAGCAGATGAGCGCCAGCATCAACCAGAACACCGAGAACGCCAAGGTCACCGACGGCATGGCGAGCAAGGCGGCCAAGGAAGCCACCGATGGCGGCGACTCCGTGCAGCAGACCGTCCAGGCCATGAAGAAGATCGCCCAGCGCATCAGCATCATCGATGACATTGCCTACCAGACCAACCTGCTGGCCTTGAACGCGGCCATTGAAGCGGCGCGCGCCGGGGAACATGGCAAGGGCTTCGCGGTGGTCGCGGCGGAAGTACGCAAGCTGGCCGAACGCAGCCAGGTGGCCGCGCAGGAGATCGGCGAGCTGTCCACCAGCAGCGTCGAAATGGCCGAGCGGGCCGGGCATTTGCTGAACGAGATGGTGCCGTCGATCAACAAGACTTCCGACCTGGTCCAGGAGATCACCGCGGCTTCCGAAGAACAGGCGGCCGGTGTGGCGCAGATCAATACGGCGATGAACCAGCTCAACCAGGTCACCCAGCAAAACGCTTCGAGCAGCGAAGAGCTGGCCGCGACGGCCGAAGAGATGAGCAGCCAGGCTGAACAGTTGCAGCAGGCGATGAGCTTTTTCACGCTGGAGGCGGCCAACGCGAGCGTGAACGTGGCGCAAGGCAAATCGCGCGCAGCGGGTGGTGGTATGACGCGGTCGGTCGTGCGGGCACCGCAACCGGCCCTGCACAAGAGTTTCGCCTCGGCCGTCGGCCCTGACGAAAGCGAATTCACCCGGTTCTGATCAACGCCTGGGCGCGGGCCCTTTTCATGCAGGAGAGCAACATGGGCGCATTAACGACTACCCGCCAGGCGGTGGCGGTGCCAATGCAGGAAGCGCAGTACCTGACGTTCCTGCTGGCCGGCGAAATGTTCGCCATCGGCATCCTGGGGATCAAGGAAATCATCGAGTTCGGCCATGTCACGCCGGTGCCGATGATGCCCGCCTTCGTGCGGGGCGTGATCAATCTGCGCGGTGCCGTGGTGCCGGTGGTGGATCTGGGCGCGCGTTTCGGGCAGCAGTGCTCGACCGTGACCCGGCGCAGCTGTGTGGTGATCATTGAAACCAACAACGGGGAGCGCCAGGCACAGGACATCGGCCTGCTGGTCGATACGGTGTCCGAGGTGCTGGAAATTCCAGCGGCCGAGATCGAGCCACCACCGAGCTTCGGTGCACGCATTCGCGCCGACTTCATCAGCGGCATGGCCAAGGTCGAGGGCAAGTTCGTCATCGTCCTGGACGTTGACCGGGTGTTGTCGGTGGATGAAATGTCGCAGCTGGCGGAGGTCGGTGGCAGCCACATACACCCGGTGCAGTGAGTGGCGAACAAGGAGCATCAGGTTGAACGGCATCAAGCTCGAGGATCGCGAATTCACTCAGTTCCAGGCCTGGCTCTACGGCGCGGCGGGCATCAGCTTGTCGCCGGCGAAAAAGGCCCTGGTCGCCGGACGGCTGTTCAAGCGCCTCAAGTACCACGAGCTGGAGAGCTACGGTGCCTATTTCAAACTGATCATGGACAAGGAAAGCTCGGGCGAGCTGCAGGTGGCCCTCGATCTGTTGACCACCAATGAGACGTACTTTTTCCGCGAACCCAAGCACTTCGACTTCCTGCGCCTACAGGTATTGCCCCGTGCCGCGCCGGGAAAGACCTTCAGGGTGTGGAGCGCCGCCAGCTCTTCGGGCGAAGAACCCTACAGCCTGGCCATGACCCTGGCCGAGGGCCTGGGCAGCACGCCCTGGGAGGTAGTCGGCTCGGATATCAGCACCCAGGTGCTGGCCAAGGCCCGCAGCGGGCACTATCCGATGGAGCGGGCGAGCAACCTGCCGCCCGCGTTGCTGAGCCGCTATTGCCTCAAGGGTATCGGCCAGCAGACCGGCACTTTCCTGATCGACAAGAGCCTGCGCCAGCGGGTGAGTTTCATCCAGGTCAATCTGAATGACACCCTGCCGCAACTGGGGGAGTTCGAGGTCATCTTCCTGCGTAACGTAATGATCTACTTTGATCAGGAGACCAAGCGCAAAGTGGTCAACCGCCTCTTGCCGTTTCTGCGGCGTGGCGGTTATTTCATCATCAGCCACTCGGAAAGCCTGCACGGCGTCAGCGACGCGTTCAAGCTGGTGGCTCCCTCCATCTATCAAAAGCCATGAAGGCCGCTATTGCCATGGACGTCGAAGAAATCTACCTGGGTCCCGGAAGCCTGTGCTTTCGCAACAGCCCTACCCGTATCCATACCCTGTTGGGATCGTGTGTTTCCATGATTCTCTGGCATCCGGTGCGCAAGCTCGGCGGGATATCCCATTGCCTGTTGCCCGGGCGCCGACAGCGCGGTGAGGCCCTGGACGGCAGCTATGTCGACGAAGCCTTTGAATGGTTGATGCTGCACATTCAGGGCTATCGGAGTGAGGCCCGCGAATATCAGCTGAAGCTGTTCGGTGGCGGTGAGATGTTTCCCCAACAGTCGCGCGATTATGCCGCGGGTGATATCGCCGGCCTGAACTGCGCGGCTGTCACGCAAATCGCCGAGCGTCTGCGCTTGTCACCCAGTGCCGTGGACCTGGGCGGAACCGGGCACCGCAACCTGGTCTTCGACACCTGGAGCGGTGCTGTCTGGGTTCGGCATCTCTCTTTGCAAACGCGGGAAGGCAGTCATGAAAAAAATAAGCGTTTTGCTGGTCGATGATTCCGCCGTGGTCCGGCAGGTGCTGATGGCAATTCTTGGCCAGGCACCGGATATCGAGGTGACGGTCGCCGCGGACCCGATCTTCGCCATGGATAAAATGGCCAGGTCCTGGCCGGACGTGATTGTGCTGGACGTGGAAATGCCAAGGATGGACGGCATCACCTTCCTGAAAAAGATCATGGCCGAGCGTCCCACCCCGGTGGTCATCTGCTCCTCGCTGACCGAACGCGGCGCCGAGACCACCTTGCAGGCGCTTGCGGCCGGGGCTGTGGATATCATCACCAAGCCCCAGGGTGGCGTTAAGAATTTCCTGCTGGAGTCCGCCGCTCATCTGCTCGGTGCCGTTCGTGGCGCGGCCGGTGCCAATGTCAGGAACCTCGCCCCGCGCGCCGCCGCGCCGCGCCTTGAGGTCGCCAGCAAACTGAGCGCCGATGCGATGTTGCCGGCGGCCGGCAGCCAGGCGATGGCCCAGACCACCGAGCGCATCGTCGCCATCGGCACCTCCACGGGCGGGACCCAGGCGCTGGAGGCGCTGCTCACCGTGCTGCCGAGGGTCTGCCCGGGGATCGTCATCGTTCAGCACATGCCGGAGAAATTCACTGCCTCCTTTGCCCAGCGCCTGAATGGGCTGTCGCAGATTGAAGTCCGCGAGGCGCAAAACAATGATCGGGTCCTGCCCGGCCTGGCCCTGATCGCTCCGGGCGGCAAGCACATGATGCTGGTGCGCAATGGCGCCTACTACCATGTGCAGGTGGCGGACGGCCCGCTGGTCAATCGCCATCGGCCGTCGGTGGACGTGCTGTTTCGCTCGGTGGCCAAGTTCGCCGGGAAGAACGCCACCGGCATCATCATGACCGGCATGGGCGACGATGGCGCCCGTGGCCTCAAGGAAATGGCCGATGCCGGTGCCGCGACCGTGGCCCAGGACGAGGCCAGCTGCGTGGTATTCGGCATGCCCAGGGAAGCCATCAAGCTGGGTGCCGCCAAACGTGTCCTATCCTTGCAGGACATGCATCTGGCGGTGCTGGGCAAGTAGTACTCATCCCGGTCCAGCTTGATGCCTGAGAAACTTTCCCAGTCAGTACATTTGCGCCCCTGGCGCTTCAATCATTGCGCCAAGTCAGGAGGTATTCAGCCCTCGGCTGTATGATGCTCCGAAATATGCGGTAATAAAAAAACACCGATCCGTCTCCCCCGGCCAGATGCCTCCAGGATAAGACCATGTCCGACCCGCAGCCCTTGACTCCCCTGGAACCGGAAAAGTCTTCCGCCTCACTGGGCGAACAAGCCCGCTCCATGGGCCTGCGGGCCAATCGTTTCGTTGCCCTCACGGGCCTGCAAGGCAAAGGTCTGGCGCTGGTGGCCGGGTTGCTGGCGTTTGTCTGGATCGTCGGGGGCATCTACAAGGTCCAGCCCGACGAGCAAGGTATCGTCCTGCGCTTTGGCAAATGGGTCGACACCACCGAGGCGGGTTTGCACTATCACCTGCCCTTCCCTATCGAAACGGTGCTGCTGCCCAAGGTCACCACGGTCAACCAGCTGCAACTGGGGCACGGCCCCGCGCTAGGTCTGAACGACAGCAGCCTGTCCCGCGACAAGCAGATGCTCACCGGTGACGAGAATATCGTCGAGGCCGATTGCGCGGTGTTCTGGCGGATCAAGGACGCCGGGCAGTTTCTGTTCAGCATGGACAAGCCCGAATTCGCCATCAAGCTGGCCGCCGAAAGCGCCCTGCGCGAAGTCATCGGGCGTACCCCGATCCAGGCGGCCCTCTCGGACAAACGCCAGGAGATTGCCGAGGAAACCAAGGCGTTGTTGCAACGCCTGCTCGACGATGAAAAAGCCGGCGTACTGATCACCCAGATCCAGTTGCAGCGCGTCGATCCGCCACCGGCGGTGATCGATGCCTTCAACGATGTGCAGCGGGCCCGGGCCGACCAGGAGCGTGAGCGTAACGAGGCGGAATCCTACGCCAACGACATTCTTCCTCGGGCCCGGGGCGAAGCGTCGCATATCAACCAGGAAGCCGAGGCCTACAAGGCCCAGGCGGTCAATCTGGCCGAAGGCGATGCGAAAAGCTTCCTGGCGGTGTACGAAAGTTATGCACAGGCCAAGGACGTGACCAGCTGGCGCCTGTACATGGAAAGCACTGATGAAGTACTGAAAAGAGCCTCCAAGGTGATCATCGATACGTCCGGCAAAGGCGTTTCGGGCGTGGTGCCCTATATGCCGCTGTCGGAACAGGACAAGCGTCCGGCCAAGGAGCAGACCCGATGAAACCGCAGATTCGTGTGGCCCTGGTGATCCTTGCGCTGGTTGTCCTGTGGACCCTCGGCGCCTCGCTGTATACCGTCGACGAAGCCCAGCAGGCCCTGGTGGTCCGGCTCGGGGCGCCGACCGCGCCGGTGCGTACGCCGGGGCTGAAACTCAAGGTGCCGCTGATCGACACCGTGATCTATTACGACACCCGCATCCTGACCCTGGCGCCACCATCCGAGCAGGTGATCCTCGGCGACCAGAAACGCCTGGAGGTGGAAACCTATGCGCGTTATCGCATCGTCGACCCGCTGCGTTTCTATCAGGCCCTGCGCACGGTCGACCAGGCCAATGCGCAACTGGCCCAGTTGGTCAGCTCATCGCTGCGCCGCGAGCTGGGACAGGTGATGCTCAAGTCGCTGTTGTCCGCCGAGCGGCCGAAGATTGTCGAGCATATCCAGAACGAGGTGGTGGAGAAGGCCAGGCCCCTGGGCATCGAGGTCACCGAGGTGCGTTTTCATCGCGCCGACCTGCCGTTCGAAACCAGCCAGGCGATCTATGACCGGATGAAGTCCGAGCGTCAGCGCGAGGCCAAGGAACTGCGCGCCCAGGGCTTCGAGTGGGCACAACAGATCCAGGCCAATGCCGAGCGTGAACGGGCCGTATTGATCTCCGAGGCACAACGGCAAAGCCGCATCACCCATGGTGAAGCCGATGCCCTGGCGAACCAGATCTCGTCCCAGGCGTTCAACAAGGACCCCGAGTTCTACAAGCTCTACCGCAGCTTGCAGACCTATCGACAGTCCTTGTCCGATTCCGCGCCGACGTTGGTCCTGTCACCGGATACGGCGTTCCTCAAGGATTTCAAAAGTGGTCCGCAGGTGAATAGCCGACCCTGACGCCCACCGAGGGTCGATGAACGGGTTTTTCGCCATCCACGGACGCATGCCATGAGCCGGGAACAGACATGATGCCAAGCATTTCAATCCGCTCAAGCCGGCTACGGTTGATGGCTGCGGCCGTCGGTCCGGGGCTGGTGGTGATGCTCGCGGATACCGAGGCCGGCAGCGTGATCACCGCCGCGCAGAGTGGCGCGCAATGGGGCTATCGGCTGCTGTTGCTGCAATTCCTCATCATTCCCCTGCTGTACACCGCGCAGGAGCTCTCGATCCGCCTGGGGCTGGGAACGGGAAAAGGCTTCGGTGAACTGGTGCGCCTGCGGTTTGGTCGCGGCGTTGCGTTGCTGTCCCTGGCGACGCTGGTGCTCAGTTGCTTCGGTGCCCTGGTGACCGAGTTGAGCGGGTTGGCCGGGGTCGGCGAGCTGTTCGGCATACCCCTGTGGGAAACCGTCGGGGTGTTGGTGGTACTGATTTTCGCGATGGTCTGTACCGGCTCCTACCATGGCGTCGAGCGCATCGCGATTTGCCTGGGTATGTTCGGCGTGGCCTTTATCGCCGTGGCCTGGAACGCTCACCCCGACCCTCGGCAGATCGCCGCGCAGTGGTATCAGATGCCGTTTCACGACAGTTCCTATCTTTACCTGGTGGCCGCCAACCTGGGCACCAGCGTCATGCCGTGGACGGTGTTCTACCAACAGTCGGCGCTGATCGACAAGGGCCTCGATGCCCGGCACCTGAAAGCGGCGCGTATCGAAACCTTCCTCGGCGCGACCCTCTGCCAGATTCTCACGGCCGCCGTGGTGATTGCCGCGGCGGCGTGTTTCAACCGCTCCGACGCGTCCTTCACCTTGACCAGCGTGCCGCAACTGGCCGATGCCTTTACCGCTTCCCTGGGCCAGACGGTCGGGCGTGGGGTCTTTGCGATGGGGCTGGCCGGGGGCGCGCTGGTGGCGACCATCGTGGTCTGCCTGACCGTGGCCTGGGGCGTCGGCGAGGCCACTGGCCGACGGCATTCCCTGGAGCAGCGTCCCGCCGACGCGCCCTGGTTCTACGCGGCATTCGGCGCCATGTTACTGGGGGCCGGGGTGCTGGTGGGTTCCGGGGTCAATCTGGTCGAACTGTCGATCTTCACCGGGGTGGTCAATGCGCTGTTGCTGCCGGCGGTGCTCGGCCTGCTCTATTGGCTGGCCCGTACGCAGTTGAGCGGGACGTTCAGGTTGCAGGGCTGGTATGCGCGGGGGGTGGGCCTGGTGTTCGGGTTTGCCTCCCTCACCGGCCTGTTCTGTGGTGTGGGAGGTTTGCTGAATTGATGACGATGGTTGCGGGAGCGGCAAGATGATCGGCTTGGATACCGGGATGCAGGGGATCAACCTGACGTTGCAGGTGTTCCTGCTCGACCTGCTGCTGAGCGGCGACAACGCCGTGGTCATCGCCCTGGCCTGCCGCCACCTGCCGGCCCGGCAGATGCGCCAGGCGCTGTTCGCCGGGATGGGCGTGGCAGTCGGGTTGCGGATCCTGTTCACCTCGGTGATCAGCCTGTTGCTCAAGGTGCCCTGCCTGAAACTGGCGGGCATGGTCGCGCTGGTGGTGATCGCCATCAAGTTGTTGGTGGGGGAGGAAGACGCCGAGCACTTGCCGCAGCGTTCTGGGTCGACGCTCTGGTCGGTGGTCGGGCTTATCGTCTTCGCCGACCTGACCATGAGCCTGGACAATGTGGTGGCGCTGGCCGCCGTGGCCCAGGACAACCTGGGGATCCTGGTGCTGGGGCTGCTGCTGAGCATTCCGATGCTGATGTATGGCAGTTTGTTTGTGAGCGGGTTGTTCAAGCGTTATCCCTGGTTGATCCCGGCGGGCGGTGCCTTGTTGGGTTGGGTGGCCGGAGGTATCGGCATGTCCGACCCGCTGATCGCCGATTGGGTGGCGACCCAGGCACCGGGCCTGGTGCTGGCGATGCCGCTGGCTTGCGCGATTTTTGTGCTGGTGGAAAGCCGGATCATCCAGCGCAACCTGCGTTTGCTGCCCAGGCCCGAGCCGGTTTTGCGCCATGCCCGCATGGATGAACCTGTGCCCGCCGAACCGCTGGTGGCCGGTGTGGTTCGGGTGGTTGAAGCGCAGGAGGATATTTCCGGGGTTCGTGAGCCCCTGTCCGCCGAGTTGCTCCCTCCCGAGACGGTCCTGCCTGTGGATAACTCGCCTGTCGAGCCTGTGCCAGACGAACCGAACCGCAAGCGCCGATGGTACTGGGCCGGGGCGTTGGCGGCGGTTCCGTTGCTGGGGTATATCGGTTATTCGGTGATCTATGTCGGCATCATCAACAGCGGCTACATGCCGACGCCCAGGCTGTTGAGCAGCTACGAGTGTCCTGGTTTGAACGGGCCGTTCGTCTTCTTCTACCAGCATGGCAAGGACACAGTACGTATCCACAGCAGCGCCGGTTCGCTTGATGGCGCCCTGATCAAGGGCCGGCTGGAGTGGATCAATTCAACCCGGGCCTCGTCGATGCTCGGTTTTACGCCGCCCCAGGAAATCACCAATGACGATGCCACCTCCATTCGCATCAATGGGGGGAGCTTTTCGCAAATGGTTTGTTTCAAAAAAGACCAGGTGATCGAGGTGGGAAGGAACTGAGAGTGTGCTCCACTTGAATAAAAACCAAGGGGCCGACGATTCGATGTCAGATATCACCTTGCTCTCCAAACAACTCCCCCTCTTTGAGCGAGAAGGCGAGCCAGAGCCCGGTATTGGAAAAATACCGATGGTGTCTGGAAAATATAGCGATTTTATTGTTTACGTTGACGAAAGTGGCGACCATGGAATGCAGACACTGGATGCAAACTATCCAATGTTTGTGCTGGCTTTTTGCATTTTTCACAAGCGATATTATTGTGAAAAAGTTATTCCTGCGCTACAAAAATTCAAATTCAATCATATGGGGCATGATCTGATAGGGCTCCATGAGTTGGAAATACGAAAAGAGAAAGGTGCTTTTTCCAGCCTATTTGTCTCTCGACAACATAAAAACGAATTCCTGAACGAACTCACGAGCATCATTGACGCGAGTAATTTCATATTGATCAGCTGTGTGATTGATAAGATGAGCTTGCGCGAGCGGTAGGGAGCCGCACAGAACCCCTATCATCTAGCTCTGGGCTTCTGCTTGGAAACTCTTTACGAGGTTCTTGAGGAAAAGCGACAGACAGGTGTTTTGACGCATGTCATTTTTGAGCGCAGGGGAAAAAGGGAGGATAATGAACTGGAGTTGGAATTTCGCCGTATGTGCGATGCTGCTAACAAGTTGAATATACAACTTCCCTTTGAAATAATTTTTGCTACTAAGCAGGTTAACTCCACCGGTTTGCAATTGGCGGATCTTGTCGCCAGACCAATTGGAATGAGCGTATTGCGCGCAGGACAAGAGAACCGTGCATTCGATGTGCTCAAGCGCAAGTTCTACTGCAGTGGTGGGCGTGAGAATGTGGGAACAGGTTTTGAAAACTGGGGCCTGAAGATTTTCCCCGCTCCAGAAAGCGAAAAGCCCCGATGAAACTCACCGAGGCTGCGACGCCGACCGGGATCCCCCAGTCCATTTGGCGCAGAGTCTAGGTTGACGTCTACTGACTGTCAATGATGCACATCTGTTGAACCGCCCCTTCTTATGGTGCCAGCAACACACCCTGCTCACTCGCACACAACGCCAGCAGAAAATCCCACACCACCCGCAAGCGCACTGATTTGTGCAGCTCCCGCCGAGTGCTGATCCAGTAGCTGCGCTGGATGGTTTCTTCCGGCAGGACGCGTACCAGCAGTGGATCATCCTTGGCCATGTAGTTGGGCAGCACCGCAATTCCCAGCCCGGCCCGCGCCGCCTGTTGCTGGGCAATGACGCTGGTGCTGCGAAAAATCACATTCGGTGTGCGGCAGAAGTTGTTGAGGAACAGCAGTTCCTCGCTGAACAGCAGGTCGTCGACGTAGCCGATCCAGTTGTGCTGTGACAGATCATCCCGGTGCAGCAAGGCCGGCGCCCGGGCGAGATAGTCCTGGCTGGCATACAGCGCCAGGCGATAGTCGGTCAGTTTGCGAGTTATCAACAGGTCGGCATTCGGCCGGTCGAGGTGGATACTGATTTCCGCCTCGCGGTTGAGGATGCTGACGAAACGCGGCACTGCCACCAACTCCACTTCCAGCCCTGGATAACGTTCGTACAGGCTGCCCATGCGCGGGGTGAGAAACATGATGCCGATCCCTTCGGTCACCCCCAGGCGAATCTTGCCCAGGGGCGCGATGGCCTGGGTGATTTCCTCCTGGGCCAGCAAGGCAACGTTTTCCATGGCCTCGGCATGCTTGAGCAAGGCCTGCCCGGAGGGGGTCAGCTCGTAGCCCTGGGCGTGCTGGACAAACAGCGCGGTGCCCAGGCTCTGCTCGATGGTCTCGATATGCCGGGCGACGGTGCTGTGGGTGGTGTTCAGGCGCTTGGCCGCGGTCAGCAGGCGTCCGCTGCGCTGCAGCTCGAGAAAAAAACGCAGGTCGTTCCAGTCGAACATGGGGCTTCCTTGTGAATCGCGGGGTTCACGGCCTTGCTTG
This sequence comes from Pseudomonas sp. QS1027, assembly GCF_002814235.1. Classification (GTDB taxonomy): domain Bacteria; phylum Pseudomonadota; class Gammaproteobacteria; order Pseudomonadales; family Pseudomonadaceae; genus Aquipseudomonas. Next base: position 196,923 of record NZ_PHSU01000007.1, read on the forward strand.
AAAACGCACAGCACTTGCGCAAAAACGAAGGTTTTCATCTCGAAACTAATCAATAACATGAAGGGAGACAAGAACAATAAAAAAGGCGAGGTTGCCTATGTCATCCGCCCACCTGCCCTATGACTACGTGATAGTCGGCGCCGGGCCCGCTGGCTGTGTGCTGGCCAATCGGCTGTCCGCCGATCCGCAGAATCATGTCCTGCTGCTCGAAGCCGGCGGCCAGGATAACTACCCCTGGATTCATGTGCCGGTGGGGTATCTCTACTGCATCGGCAATCCCCGTACCGACTGGTGCTTCAAGACCGAAGCACAACCCGGCCTGCAAGGTCGCAGTCTTGGCTACCCGCGCGGCAAGGTGCTGGGCGGCAGTTCGTCCATCAACGGCATGATCTATATGCGTGGCCAGGCCGGCGACTATGATCGCTGGGCCGCGCAAGGCAATCCGGGCTGGGCCTGGAACGATGTCCTGCCGTTGTTCAAGCGCAGCGAAAATCACTTTGGCGGTGCCAGCGAATTCCACAGCGACCAGGGCGAATGGCGGGTTGAACAGCAGCGCTATTCCTGGCCTATCCTCGACGCCTTCCGCGATGCCGCCGCAGAAAACGGCATTGCCAGCGTCAGCGATTTCAACGCCGGCGATAACCAGGGCTGTGGATACTTTCAGGTCAACCAGCGTTCCGGTGTGCGCTGGAATTCGTCGAAAGCTTTTCTGCGGCCAATCCTCAAGCGCCCCAACCTGACAATCCTGACCGGTGTCCAGGTTGACCGGGTGAACCTGGAAAACGGCCGCGCCTGCGCGGTCGTCGCGCGCTGGCAGGGTGAGGAACATGTGTTCAACGTTCGGCGTGAGATCGTTTTGTGCGCCGGTTCGGTCGGCTCCCCCGGCATTCTCCAGCGCTCGGGCATTGGCCCGCGACCCTTGCTGGAAAACCTCGGCATCGCGGTGCGTCACGAACTGCCGGGTGTCGGCGGCAATCTGCAGGATCATCTGCAACTGCGCCTGATCTACAAACTCAGCAATGCCCGCACCCTCAACCAGGTCGCCAATAGCCTGTGGGGCAAAGTCGGCATGGGCCTGCGTTATCTCTATGACCGCAGTGGCCCGCTGGCCATGGCCCCGAGCCAGTTGGGGGCGTTCGTGAAGTCCTCGCCGGAACAGGCCTCGGCCAATTTGCAGTACCACGTGCAGCCTCTGTCGCTGGAGCGCTTCGGTGAGCCGCTGCATCGGTTCCCGGCCTTTACCGCTTCGGTGTGCAACCTGCGTCCCCTGAGCCGGGGGCGGATCGATATTCGTTCGGCCGATCCTGACGTGGCGCCGTTGATCGATCCGAATTACCTGAGCGATCCCGAGGATCTGAAAGTTGCAGCCGAGGCGATCCGGCTGACCCGGCGGATTGTCGACTCCCCTGCCCTGCGGCGCTTCAAACCCGAGGAATACCTGCCTGGGGCGGCGCTGCAAACCGAAGAACAGTTGCATGAGGCGGCCGCGCGGATAGGAACGACGATCTTTCACCCGGTGGGCACCTGCCGGATGGGCGGTGGCGCTCTGGATGTGGTGGATGCCCGGTTGCGGGTGCATGGCGTGCCGGGGTTGCGGGTCGCCGATGCGTCGATCATGCCGAATATCGTCTCCGGCAATACCTGTTCGCCGACGGTGATGATTGCCGAGAAGGCGGCGCAGATGATGCTGGAGGATGTGCCGGCGATTCATGACATTCAAGCGGCGCAGATCCCGATGAGCACCTAGCATCCATACAGCAAAAGCGGATTCCGGTGGCGGTCAGCCGGAATCCACAGTGGAACAACAACAATAATCACTGTGGCCCCCAGGGCCGAGGACATGACAGATGTCGGACTACGTCGAGCAACAGCCCGTGCGCGCTACCGCGAACACCGGCAGGGAAGAACGAAAGATCATTTTTGCGTCATCCCTCGGGACGGTTTTCGAGTGGTATGACTTTTTTCTCTATGGCGCCCTGGCGGCGGTGATCAGCAAGCAGTTCTTTGCAGGGGTCAACGACACCACGGCGTTTATCTTCGCCCTCATGGCCTTTGCCGCGGGCTTCCTGGTCCGGCCTTTCGGCGCCCTGGTATTCGGGCGCCTGGGAGACATGATCGGACGTAAATACACCTTCCTCATGACCATCATCCTGATGGGCCTTTCCACCTTTGCCGTCGGCCTGTTGCCGACCTACACCAGCATCGGCATCGCCGCGCCGATCATCCTGGTCCTGCTGCGCATGCTCCAGGGCCTGGCACTGGGCGGTGAATACGGCGGTGCCGCGACTTATGTGGCCGAGCATGCACCGACCGGCAAACGCGGCTCGTATACCGGCTGGATTCAATCCACCGCAACCCTGGGCCTGCTCCTGTCCCTGCTGGTGGTGCTCGCCAGCCGTTACATCAGCGGCGACCAGTTCGAAGTCTGGGGCTGGCGCCTGCCGTTCCTGCTGTCGATCTTCCTGCTGGCGATTTCCACCTGGATCCGCCTGAGCATGCACGAGTCGCCGGCCTTCGTGAAAATGAAGTCCGAGGGCAAGGTCAGCCGCTCGCCGATCCGCGAATCCTTCGGCTCCTGGCAGAACCTGAAGATCGTCCTGATCGCCCTTTTCAGCATCAATGCCGGGCAGGCGGTGACCTTCTATACCGCGCAGTTCTACGTGCTGTTCTTCATGACCCAGATGCTCAAGATGGACCCGACCCAGGCCAATACCCTGCTGATCATCAGCGTGGTGATCGGTGCGCCGTTCTTTGTGCTGTTCGGCTGGCTGTCGGACAAGATCGGCCGCAAGCCGATCCTGATGCTGGGCCTGTTGCTGGCGACGATTTGTTATTTCCCGCTGTTCAAGGCCCTGAGCCATTATGCCAATCCGCAGATCGACGCGGCCAGTCGTCAGGCACCGATCGTGGTGCTGGCCGACCCGGCGAGTTGCACCTTCCAGTTCGATCCGGTGGGCAAGGCGCGTTTCGACAGCCCGTGCGACAAGGTCAAGACCTTCCTGGTCAAGCAGGGCCTGCCTTATAGCGCCCAGGCCGCGGCGCCCGGGACGAATGTGACGGTGTCGGTGGGAGAACAGAAGATCGCTGGGTACGACGAAGCGGCGATGCGCGCGGCGATCACCACGGCGGGTTATCCGGCCAAGGCCGATAGCGCGTCGGTGAACGAACCGATGGTGGTGCTGCTGATCGTCTTGCTGATTCTGATTGCCACCATGACCTATGGCCCGCTGGCGGCGGTGATGGTCGAGCTGTTCCCGACGCGCATCCGCTACACCTCCATGTCGCTGCCCTACCATATCGGCAACGGCTGGTTCGGCGGGTTCCTGCCCACGGTGTCCTTTGCGCTGGTGGTCTACACCGGGGATATCTTCTATGGCCTGTGGTACCCGGTGCTGGTAACGGGGGTCAGCCTGGTGGTGGGGTTGTTCTGCCTGAAGGAGACCAAGGGCGTGGATCTCGACAAGGTCTGAGACCAGCTCCTGCGGGAATCATATTTTGTTTTGAAAAACCGGCATTAAAGCCGGTTTTTTTATCGCGTGAAAAAACTTATGCACGATTTAGGGTGGAAAGTCATACAGAGAAATAAGCAATAAAATCATGTGCTTACATCGTATTTCTGAAAGAAATCAAAATCTTGTGCACAAGTTATCCACAGTCCCATCAAATGGCGACAGGTGTCTCTACCGCAGGCGCTGGCGGCAATGAGCCCATGTCCCGCTGGGTTTGTTCGTTCCAGGCCTGGACCCGGTCATTGAGCTCGGCAATCGCCCGTGGCCCGCTGCCCTCGGCCATCATCGGCTTACCGATGACCACCGTGATGGTGCCGGGTTTTTTCAGCCAGCCGGTCTTCGGCCAGAACTTGCCGGCGTTGTGGGCAATCGGCAGTACCGGCAGATCGGCGTTCACCGCCAGTGCCGTACCGCCCCGGGAGAACTTGCCGACCGTGCCGAACGGCACACGGGTGCCTTCCGGGAAGATCAGCACCCAGACATTGTCCTTGAGCAACTCGTCGCCCTTCTTCGCCACATGCTTGAGCGCCGCCTTCGGGTTGTCCCGGTCGATGGCGATCGGCCGCAGCATGGCCATGGCCCAGCCGAAGAACGGCACATACAGCAACTCACGCTTGAGCACCTGGCTCAACGGCGAGAAGTAGGCCGAGAGGAAGAAGGTTTCCCAGGTGCTCTGGTGATTCGACAGAATCACGCAAGGGCGCTCGGGCACATTCTCCGCGCCCTGGATATCGACCGTGATGCCGAGGAAGACCTTGGTCAGCCACAGGGCACAACGGCACCAGTACACATTGATAAAGCGATAACGTGCCTTGAACGGCAGGAACGGCGCGATAAAAAAGCTCAGGGAGCACCACAACAGCGAACTGGTGCCCAGCAGCAGGTAAAAGAAAAAGGTTCTGATGGCCTGCAGGATCGACATAGCGGCATTTACCGTTGCGGGCATTGCCCGCCTATAAAAAGCGCTTCCCGAGCAGTCCTTGGTCAGGAGGTCAGAAGTGCTTCAGTTGTGGATAAGTTCTGCGGCAACCGCCGCCAGATCGTCAAAAACCAGGGTTCCCACCGGCAGGGTTTTACCCAGTGTCTTTTCGCCTTTACCGGTTTTTACCAAAACAGGCTGACAGTCGACGGCTCGTGCCGCCTCCAAGTCACCGAGGCTGTCGCCGACAAACCATAGCCTAGCCAACGACACCCCGTAATGCTCGGCGATGGCATGCAACATGCCGGGCTTGGGTTTGCGACAGGCGCAGCCCTCATCCGGCCCGTGCGGGCAATACACCACCAGCCCGAGCTCACCCCCCTGTTGCGCCACCAACGAACGCAGGCGCTCGTGCATGGCTTCCAGGGTAGCGATATCGTAGTAGCCGCGAGCAATGCCCGACTGGTTGGTGGCTACTGCCACCGTCCAGCCGGCCCTGCTCAACTGCGCGATGGCTTCGATCGCGCCGGGGAGAGGAATCCATTCCTCCACCGACTTGATGTAGGCGTCGGAGTCCTGGTTGATCACCCCGTCCCGATCGAGAATCAGCAGCTTCAAGACGCGCCCTCAGCCCAGCAGCGAAATATCGGCGACACCCAGGAACAGGCCTCGCAGACGCGCCAGCAGCGCATAACGGTTGGCGCGGACGTTGGCGTCCTCGGCATTGACCATCACCGCTTCGAAGAAGGCGTCTACCGGTTCGCGCAGGGCGGCCAGGCGTGCCAGGGATTCATTGTACTGACGCGCCGCGGCCATTGGCTGCACCGCCTGGTCCGCCTGCTGGATCGCCGAGTACAGCGAGAACTCGTTGGCGTTGTCGAAGTACTTGGCTTCCACGGTGCCCGGGATGCTGCCTTCGGCCTTGCTCAGCAGGTTCGACACACGCTTGTTCACCGCGGCCAGGGCAGCCGCTTCCGGCAACTGGCGGAATTTCTGCACGGCTTGTACGCGTTGGTCGAAGTCCAGCGCCGAACCCGGCTTGAGGGCACGCACCGACAGGTAGGTCGCCACGTCCACGCCTTCGTCTTCATAACGGGCACGCAGGCGGTCGAAGATGAACTCCAGCACCTGGTCGGCCAGGCCGGCGGCCTTGACCCGGGCACCGAAGGCCTTGACCGCGAACTCGACGGTCTCGATCAGGTCGAGGTCCAGCTTCTTGTCGATCAGGATGCGCAGCACGCCGAGGGCGGCACGACGCAGGGCATACGGGTCCTTGCTGCCGGTGGGCAGCATGCCGATGCCGAAGATGCCGACCAGGGTGTCGAGCTTGTCGGCAATCGCCACCGCCGCACCGGTCAGGGTACCCGGCAGTTCGGCGCCGGCACCACGCGGCATGTACTGTTCGTTCAGGGCCAGGGCCACGTCTTCCGGCTCGCCGTCATTGAGGGCGTAGTAGTAACCGGCGACACCTTGCATCTCCGGGAACTCGCCGACCATTTCGGTGGCCAGGTCGCACTTCGACAGCAGGCCGGCACGGGCCGCGCGCTGGGCGTCGCCGCCGATGCGTGGAGCAATGAAGGCGGCCAGCTTGGAAACACGTTCGGCCTTGTCGTAGACGCTGCCCAGTTTTTCCTGGAACACCACGTTCTGCAGGCGCAGGTTGAACTGCTCGAGCTTCTGCTTCTTGTCCTGCTTGAAGAAGAACTCGGCGTCGGTCAGGCGCGGGCGAACGACTTTCTCGTTACCGGCGATGATCTGTTGCGGGTCCTTGCTCTCGATGTTGGCGACGGTGATGAAGCGCGGCAGCAGCTTGCCATCGACGTCCAGCAGGCAGAAGTACTTCTGGTTGTCCTGCATGGTGGTGATCAGGGCTTCCTGGGGCACGTCGAGGAAACGTTCCTCGAAGGAGCACACCAGCGGCACCGGCCATTCGACCAGGGCGGTGACTTCGTCGAGCAGGTCCGCCGGCATGATCGCCGTGCCTTCCTGCTGGGTCGCCAACTCGGTGGTGCGTTGGCTGATCAGCTCGCGACGCTCGCTGGCGTCGGCCAGTACATAGGCGGCACGCAGGTCGCTCAGGTAGTTGGCCGGCGAGGTGATGCGCACGCTTTGCGGGTGATGGAAGCGGTGACCACGGGAGTCGCGACCGGCTTTCTGGGCGAGGATGGTGCAGTCGATGACCTGGTCACCGAGGAGCATTACCAGCCACTGGGTCGGACGCACGAACTCTTCCTTGCGCGCGGCCCAGCGCATGCGCTTGGGAATCGGCAGGTCGTTCAGCGAATCCTCGACGATGGTCGGCAGCAGGCTGCTGGTCGGCTTGCCCTGGATGCTCTGGGTGTAGCGCAGTTTCGGTCCGCTCTGGTCGATCTCGCTCAGTTCCACGCCGCATTTCTTGGCGAAACCCAGGGCGGCCTGGGTCGGATTGCCTTCGGCGTCGAAGGCGGCCTGGCGGGGTGGACCGTCGAGGTTGATGCTGCGATCCGGCTGCTGGGTTTGCAGCTGGGTCAGCAGTACCGCCAGACGGCGTGGTGCGGCGTAGACCTGTTTGCTTTCGAAGCTCAGGCCGGCGCTGTGCAGGCCTTTTTCGATACCGGCGAGAAACGCCTCGGCCAGGGTATTGAGGGCCTTGGGTGGCAGCTCTTCCGTGCCCAGTTCAACCAGAAAATCTTGAGCACTCATTGTGCTGCCTCCAACTTAGCCAACACTTCGTCACGCAAATCCGGGGTCGCCATCGGGAAGCCCAGTTTGGCCCGGGCCATCAGGTAGGCCTGGGCCACGGAACGGGCCAGGGTACGGACCCGCAGGATGTACTGCTGACGTGCGGTGACCGAGATCGCCCGGCGTGCATCCAGCAGGTTGAAGGTGTGCGAGGCCTTGAGGACCATTTCATAGCTCGGCAACGGCAGCGGCTGGTCCAGTTCGATCAGGCGCTTGGCTTCGCTTTCATAGAAGTCGAACAGTTCGAACAGCTTCTCGACATTGGCGTGTTCGAAGTTGTAGGTCGACTGCTCCACTTCGTTCTGGTGGAACACGTCGCCATAGGTCACCTTGCCGAACGGACCGTCGGCCCAGACCAGGTCGTAGACCGAGTCGACGCCCTGCAGGTACATCGCCAGGCGTTCCAGACCGTAGGTGATCTCACCGGTGACCGGGTAGCACTCGATGCCGCCGGCCTGCTGGAAGTAGGTGAACTGGGTGACTTCCATGCCGTTGAGCCAGACTTCCCAGCCCAGGCCCCAGGCGCCGAGGGTCGGCGATTCCCAGTTGTCCTCGACGAAACGGATGTCGTGCACCAGCGGGTCGAGGCCCACGTGCTTGAGCGAGCCCAGGTACAGCTCCTGGAAGTTGTCCGGGTTCGGCTTCAGGACCACCTGGAACTGGTAGTAGTGCTGCAAGCGGTTCGGGTTTTCGCCGTAGCGGCCGTCAGTCGGGCGGCGGCTGGGCTGTACGTAGGCGGCGTTCCAGGTTTCCGGGCCGATGGCGCGCAGGAACGTGGCGGTATGAAAGGTGCCGGCGCCTACTTCCATATCGTAGGGCTGAAGTACCACACAACCTTGCTCGGCCCAGTATTGCTGGAGGGCGAGGATCAAGTCTTGGAAGGTACGCACGGCTGGCGTAGGCTGGCTCACGAAATTCACCTGTTACTTGGGCTGCGATTCAAAAGGCGGGAGTATACCCGATTCGGCCACGCGCACGCCCCCTGGAGCCTTATGCCACGCTGCTTTTGGTGCAACGACGATCCTTTGTACATGGCCTATCACGATCAGGAGTGGGGCGTGCCGCTGCGCGATGGGCAGCGTCTGTTCGAGTTGCTTTTGCTCGAAGGGTTCCAGGCCGGTTTGTCGTGGATCACCATCCTGAAGAAACGCGAGCACTACCGGAAGGTGCTGTTCGGTTTCGATGTGCACAAGGTCGCGGCCATGAGCGATGCCGATATCGAGCACCTGATGCTCGATCCCGGGATTATCCGCAATCGCCTGAAACTCAATGCCGCGCGGCGCAATGCCCAGGTCTGGCTGAGCCTGGAGGACCCGGCGGCACTGCTCTGGTCCTTTGTCGGCGGCGCGCAGAAGATCAATCATTTCAAAGTGCGCGCCGAGGTCCCGGCCGTCACGCCCGAGGCCGAGGCCATGAGCAAGGCACTGAAGAAACTGGGCTTCAAATTCGTCGGCCCGACCATCTGCTACGCCTTGATGCAGGCCTCGGGCATGGTCATGGACCACACCACCGATTGTGATCGCTACGCCACATTGGCCGCACCACGGTTACAATAGCCGGCTGATAACAAGCTCGATCACGACAGGAGTGGCCTGTGGACAAGTTTAAAGGCGCCATGCTGGTGGGGGCGCTGCGGTTGTTTGCGCTGCTGCCCTGGTGCGCGGTGCAACGGGTGGGCGCGGCCATCGGCTGGCTGATGTGGAAATTGCCCAACCGCTCTCGCGAAGTGGTGCGGATCAACCTGGCGAAATGTTTCCCGGAACTCGACCCGGTGGCCCGCGAGCAGCTGGTCGGCCGCAGCCTGATGGGCATCGGCAAGTCCTTTACCGAAAGCGCCTGCGCCTGGATCTGGCCGGCCCATCGGTCGATGGAGCGGGTCCGTGAAGTCGAAGGCCTGGACATCCTCAAGGACGCCCTGGCCTCGGGCAAGGGCGTGGTCGGCATCACCAGCCACCTGGGCAACTGGGAAGTGCTCAATCACTTCTATTGCAGCCAGTGCAAACCGATCATTTTCTACCGTCCGCCCAAGCTCAAGGCGGTGGACGAACTGTTGCGCAAGCAGCGGGTGCAGTTGGGCAACCGGGTGGCCGCTTCCACCAAGGAAGGTATCCTCAGCGTCATCAAGGAAGTGCGCAAAGGTGGTGCAGTGGGCATTCCCGCTGACCCGGAACCGGCCGAATCCGCCGGGATATTCGTCCCCTTTCTCGGCACCACGGCGCTGACCAGCAAGTTCGTGCCCAATATGCTGGCCGGCGGCAAGGCGGTGGGCGTGTTCCTGCATGCGCTGCGGCTGCCGGACGGTTCGGGTTTCAAGGTGATCCTCGAAGCCGCGCCCGAAGCCATGTACAGCACCGATACAGAGACCTCCGTGGCCGCCATGAGCCAGGTGGTGGCGCGTTATGTTCGGGCTTATCCGGACCAGTACATGTGGAGCATGAAGCGCTTCCGCAGACGTCCGGCGGGTGAGAAACGCTGGTACTGAGACGAGATTGGCATGATCTGTGGATAAAATCGGCCTGCTGACTTATCCACAGGTGCACCCTTACAAGGACGCAACAGATGTCCAATAACAAGAATTCGCTACGTATCAAGATCCAGCACCCCAGCATCGGCGAGTGCCTGGGGCACACGCGCAACCTGTCCAGCAAGGGCGTGTATGTGACGCACCCGAGTTTGTCGCGCCTGACCACCGGCGCGGTGGTCTACGGCCAGGTGCAGGGTCTGCCGGCGGTGGCGCCGCGGATTCGGATGGAAGTGGTCCGGGTCGACGCCGATGGCATCGGCCTGCGCTTTATTGATCTTTGAGCGCGGCTTTTTCCAGCTTTTTCAGAAACACCGTCATTTCCTTTTCCGCCTGCTTGTCGCCATGGGCACGGGCGGCCTCCAGTCCCTGTTCCCACGCCTCTTTGGCGGCAGCGTTGTCGCCCGCGGCCTGATGCGCCTTGCCCAGCAGTTTCCAGGCGGCGGAGTATTTCGGGTCGAAGCCGACGCAGCGTTGCAGGTGTTCGGCCGCTTTGGCGTTTTCCCCAAGATCGAGATAACCCTTGCCGAGGCCGAAGCGCAGCAGTGAGTTATCCACACCCTTGGCGAGCATTTTTTCCAGTGATTCGAGCATCGCGATCCCTCGGTATGGGTCAGAAGAAACTCAGACCAACATGAAACAACTTTTCCACATCGCGAATCTGCTTTTTATCCACAAGGAACAGAATCACATGGTCGCCCGCCTGGATCACCGTGGCATCGTGGGCGATCAGCACCTCTTCGTCGCGAATGATCGCGCCGATGGTCGCCCCCGGTGGTAACGCAATATCGGCGATGGCCCGGCCCACCACCTTGCTCGACTTCGAATCGCCATGGGCAATTGCCTCGATGGCTTCCGCCGCCCCGCGCCTGAGTGAATGCACACTGACGATATCGCCCCGCCGTACATGGGCCAGCAAGGTACCGATGGTCGCCAACTGCGGGCTGATGGCGATATCGATCTCGCCGCCCTGGACCAGGTCGACATAGGCCGGGTTGTTGATCAGGGTCATGACCTTCTTCGCCCCGAGGCGCTTGGCCAGCAGCGACGACATGATGTTGGCTTCATCGTCGTTGGTCAGGGCGAGGAACACATCGGTGTCGGCAATGTTCTCTTCCAGCAGCAGGTCACGATCCGAGGCGCTGCCTTGCAGCACCACGGTGCTGTCCAGGGTGTCCGAGAGGTGGCGGCAACGTGCCGGGTTTTTCTCGATGATCTTGACCTGGTAACGGCTTTCGATGGCTTCGGCCAACCGTTCGCCGATCTGTCCGCCGCCGGCAATGACGATGCGTTTGTAGCTCTCGTCGAGGCGGCGCATTTCGCCCATCACTGCGCGGATATGGGCCTTGGCGGCAATGAAAAACACTTCGTCGTCGGCTTCGATCACCGTGTCGCCACGGGGCATGATCGGCCGGTCGCGGCGGAAGATCGCTGCCACCCGGGTGTCGACATTGGGCATGCGTTCGCGTAGCTGGCGCAGTTGCTGCCCCACCAGCGGCCCGCCGTAGTAGGCCTTGACCGCCACCAACTGGGCCTTGCCCTCGGCGAAGTCGATCACCTGCAAGGCCCCCGGGTGTTCGATCAGGCGCTTGATGTAGTGGGTGACCACCTGCTCGGGGCTGATCAGCACATCCACCGGAATCGCGTCGTTGTCGAACAGCCCGGCGCGGGTCAGGTAGGCCGCCTCGCGCACCCGGGCGATCTTGGTCGGGGTGTGGAACAGGGTGTGGGCGACCTGGCAGGCGACCATGTTGGTTTCGTCGCTGTTGGTCACCGCCACCAGCATGTCGGCGTCATCCGCGCCGGCCTGGCGCAGGATCGTCGGAAACGAAGCGCGGCCTTGCACGGTGCGGATGTCCAGGCGGTCGCCGAGGTCGCGCAGGCGCTCGCCGTCGGTGTCGACAACGGTGATGTCGTTGGCTTCGCTGGCCAGGTGCTCGGCCAGGGTGCCACCGACCTGGCCGGCACCGAGGATGATGATTTTCATCGGGTCGCTCCGTTGTCCCGGCTCAGCCGCGCGCGGCGGCGATCTTGATCAGCTTGGCGTAGTAGAAACCGTCGTGTCCGCCTTGCTGGGCCAGTAGTTGGCGGCCGTGGGGCTGCTTGAGGCCGAAGTCCCCGGCGATATCCAGTTCGCGGGCACCGGAGGTGCGGGCGAGGAAGGCCTCGATCACTTCGGTGTTCTCGGTCGGCAGGGTCGAGCAGGTGGCGTAAAGCAGGATGCCGCCGACTTCCAGGGTCGTCCACATCGCGTCCAGCAGCTCGCCTTGCAGGGCGGCCAGGGCGGCGATGTCGTCGGGTTGGCGGGTCAGCTTGATGTCGGGATGGCGGCGAATCACGCCGGTGGCCGAGCAAGGGGCGTCCAGCAGGATGCGCTGGAACGGCTTGCCGTCCCACCAGGTCGCGACATCGCGGCCATCGGCGGCGATCAGTTCGGCGTCCAGGCCGAGGCGCTCGAGGTTTTCGCGCACTCGCACCAGACGTTTGGCTTCGAGGTCGACGGCGACCACCCCGGCCAGTTGCGGCTGGACTTCGAGGATATGGCAGGTCTTGCCGCCAGGGGCGCAGCAGGCGTCGAGCACCCGTTGGCCGGGAGCCAGGTCGAGCAGGTCGGCGGCCAGTTGCGCGGCCTCGTCCTGGACACTGATCCAGCCTTCATTGAAGCCGGGCAGGTTGCGCACATCACAGGCTTCTTCCAGCACGATGCCATCCGGGCTGTAGACGCAGGCCTGTGCCTTGACCCCGGCATCGCCCAGCAGCTTGAGGTAGGCATCGCGAGTGTGATGGCGGCGATTGACCCGCAGGATCATCGGCGGATGGGCATTGTTCGCCGCGCAGATGGCTTCCCACTGTTCCGGCCAGAAGGCCTTGAGGGATTTCTGCAGCCAGCGCGGATGTGCGGTGCGCACCACCGGGTCGTGTTCCAGTTCGGCCAGCAGCGCCTCGCTTTCCCGTTGCGCGCGGCGCAGCACGGCATTGATCAAGGCCTTGGCCCAGGGCTTTTTCAGCTTGTCGGCGCAACCGACGGTCTCGCCGATGGCGGCATGGGCCGGCACGCGGGTGTAGAGCAGTTGATAGAGGCCGACCAGCAGCAAGGCTTCGACGTCGGTATCGGCGGCCTTGAAGGGTTTTTGCAGCAGCTTGGCCGCCAGTGCCGAAAGGCGTGGCTGCCAGCGCGCGGTGCCGAACGCCAGGTCCTGGGTCAGGCCGCGATCACGGGCCTCGACCTTGTCCAGTTGCAGCGGCAGCGAGCTGTTGAGCGAAGCCTTGCCATTGAGAACGGCAGTCAGTGCCTTGGCGGCGGCCAGACGCGGGTTCATTGGCCGAGCACCGTACCGAGGGCGAATTTCTCGCGGCGGCTGTTGAACAGGTCGCTGAAGTTCAGCGCCTTGCCGCCGGGCAGTTGCAGGCGGGTCAGGCACAGGGCGCCGGCGCCGGTGGCGACGATCAGGCCGTCCTTGCTGGCGGCGAGGATTTCACCCGGCGCGCCCTTGCCTTCGGCCGCGCTGGCGGCGAGGACTTTCAGGGCTTCGCCGTCGAGGGTGCTGTGGCTGATCGGCCAGGGGTTGAAGGCGCGAATCTGCCGCTCCAGTTCAATCGCCGGACGGTTCCAGTCGATGCGCGCCTCGTCCTTGTTCAGCTTGTGGGCGTAGGTGGCGAGGCTGTCGTCCTGGATTTCGCCGTCCAGGGTCCCGGCGGCGAGACCGGCGATGGCCTGCAGCACGGCGGGAGGGCCGAGTTCGGCGAGGCGGTCGTGCAAGGTGCCGCCGGTGTCTTCGGCGCTGATCGGGGTGACGCTCTTGAGCAGCATCGGCCCGGTGTCGAGCCCGGCTTCCATGCGCATCACGGTCACGCCGCTTTCGCTATCGCCGGCTTCCACGGCGCGCTGGATCGGCGCGGCGCCGCGCCAGCGCGGTAGCAGCGAGGCGTGGCTGTTGATGCAGCCCAGGCGCGGGATATCCAGCACCACTTGCGGCAGGATCAGGCCATAGGCGACCACCACCAGCAGATCCGGCTTGAGCGCCGCCAGTTCGGCCTGGGCCTCGGCGTTGCGCAGGGTCGGCGGCTGCAGGACGACGATGTCGTGCTCCAGCGCGAGCTGCTTGACCGGGCTTGGCATCAGCTTCTGCCCACGGCCCGCCGGACGATCCGGCTGGGTGTAGACCGCGACGATCTCGTAAGGGCTGTCGAGCAGGGCCTTGAGGTGTTCGGCGGCGAATTCGGGGGTGCCGGCGAAGACGATGCGCAGTGGCTCAGTCATGAAGGGACTCGCTTAAAAAGAAAAGGCTTGCCGCAGCAAGCCTTTGGAATGAAGGGATCAGGCGTTCTGGCGATGCAGCTTTTCCAGTTTCTTCTTGATCCGGTCGCGCTTGAGCGTAGACAGGTAATCGACGAACAGTTTGCCGTTCAGGTGATCGCATTCATGCTGGATGCACACCGCCAGCAGGCCCTCGGCCTCCAGTTCGAACGGTTTTCCGTCGCGGTCCAGGGCCTTGACCCGCAGTTTTGTCGGGCGGTCGACGTTCTCGTAGAAACCCGGCACCGACAGGCAGCCTTCCTGGTACTGGTCCACGTCCGCGGTCAGGGTTTCGAACTCGGGGTTGATGAACACCCGGGGCTCGCTACGATCTTCACTCAGGTCCATGACCACGATGCGCTGGTGCACATTGACCTGGGTCGCCGCCAGGCCGATGCCCGGGGCTTCATACATTGTTTCAAACATGTCGTCGATCAGCTGCCGCACCTGGTCGTCCACCACGGCCACGGGTTTGGCGATGGTGCGCAGGCGCGGGTCTGGAAATTCGAGGATGTTTAAAATGGCCATAGGCGTATTTGCTGCACTTGTGAGGTAAAGTCAGAGACGGTTGCCGAAATGTCCCGGTGGGATCGGCTACCGTTGTAAAACGTTCTCCTTGGGAGCGAGCCGCGGGGGCTCTGGCGTTTCACGCGAAGGCACATAATAAAGGGATTCACTGCATGAGGAAAACACTACTCGCCCTGTTGCTGGCTGTTACCGGCGTCGTGCAGGCGCAAGTGCAACTCAAGGACGGTTATCCACAGCGCTATACGGTGGTGCGCGGTGACACACTTTGGGACATTTCCGGCAAGTTTCTCAGCGAACCGTGGAAGTGGCCGGAGATCTGGCACGCGAACCCCCAGGTGGCCAATCCGGACCTGATCTACCCCGGCGATACCCTGACGCTGCAGTTCGTCGACGGCCAGCCGCGGCTGGTGGTGGATCGCGGCGTGTCGCGGGGCACCGTGAAGTTATCGCCGCAGGTGCGCCGCTCGCCGGTGGCCGAGGCGATTCCGAGCATTCCGCTGGAAAAGATCAATGCGTTCCTGTTGAGCAACCGCATTGTCGACAGCCCCGCCGACTTCCAGAAAGCCCCGTATATCCTGGCCGGCAACAATGAGCGGGTGCTCAGCGGCATGGGCGACCGGATCTACGCCCGTGGCGTGTTCGACCCGGCGCATTCGGTGTATGGCCTGTTCCGCCAGGGCAAGGTCTATACCGACGCGCAGACCAAGGAATTCCTCGGGATCAACGCCGATGACGTCGGTACAGGCGAGTTGGTGGCGACCGAAGGCGATGTCGGCACGTTGAACCTGCGCCGCACCACCCAGGAAGTTCGCCTGGGTGACCGGTTGTTCGTCAGCGAAGAGCGTCCGGTCAATTCGACGTTCATGCCCAGTGCGCCGCAAGCGCAAATCCGCGGCACGATCATAGATGTGCCACGGGGTGTTACACAGATCGGTGTCATGGACGTGGTCACCATCGACAAGGGGCGCCGCGATGGTCTGGTCGAAGGCAACGTTCTCGCGGTGATGAAGACCGGCGAGACCGTGCACGACCTGGTCAGCGGAGAGCGGGTGAAGGTCCCCGACGAACGTTCGGGCCTGTTGATGGTGTTCCGCACCTACGAAAAGCTCAGCTATGGTTTAGTACTCACTGCCACGCGGTCCCTGACAGTCATGGACAAGGTGCGCAACCCGTAGCGCCGAACGATAATGCGGGGCCGATTCCGTTAGCAGGCTAAACAGGTTACCCACAGAGTTATCCACAGCTTGTTCCTGCTGTTCCAGGACCGCCACAGATCAAGGATGATCCGATGTCGCTGTCCAACTGTACCTCCCTGTCCCCGGCGGAGCTGGAAGCCCGCCTGCGTTTGCACCGTCTGCCGGAACTCGGTCCACGGCGCTTTCGAACCCTGATCGACGCCTTCGGTTCGGCCTCGGCGGCTCTCGGTGCACCGGCCGCTGCCTGGCGCGCGCTGGGGTTGCCGACGGCCTGTGCCGAGGCGCGTCGCAGCCCTGAAGTGCGGGATGCAGCCAGCGCTGGATTGCGCTGGCTAGAGCGCCCGGCTTGCCATTTGGTGATGTGGGACCAGACCGATTACCCCGCCCTTCTCGCCGAACTGGATGACGCCCCGCCGCTGCTGTTCGTGGCCGGCGACCCTGCCCTCCTGGAACAACCGCAGCTGGCGCTGGTCGGCAGCCGACGTGCTTCCAAACCGGGCATGGACACGGCGGCGGCGTTTTCCCGGAGCCTGGCCGGAGCCGGTTTTGTCATCACCAGCGGGCTGGCGCTGGGGATCGACGGGGCGGCTCATCAGGCGGCCCTGGACATTGGCGGGCGAACGATCGGCGTACTCGGTACTGGTCTGGAAAATCTTTATCCACAGCGCCATCGTCGTCTGGCGGAGGCGATGATTGCCCAGGGCAGCGCCGTGGTTTCCGAGTTGCCACTGGAGGCGCCGCCGCATCCGAGCAATTTTCCCCGGCGCAATCGGATCATCAGTGGTTTGTCCCTGGGCGTGCTGGTGGTGGAGGCCAGTATTGCCAGCGGCTCGCTGATCACCGCGCGACTGGCGGCGGAACAGGGGCGCGAGGTGTATGCGATTCCCGGCTCCATCCATCACCCCGGCGCCAAGGGCTGTCACCAGCTGATCCGCGACGGTGCGGTACTGGTGGAAACCGTCGAACATATCCTCGAACCCCTGCGCGGTTGGCAGCGGGTGACCGCCAGCGCAATCCCCGCTGCGCCCGAGCATCCGCTGCTAGGCTTGTTGCATGCCGCACCGCAGAGCAGCGAGGCCCTGGCCAACGCCAGTGGCTGGGCATTACCGCGAGTATTGGCGGCGCTGACCGAACTGGAGCTTGAAGGCCGGGTTGCCAATGAAAACGGACGCTGGTTAGCTCGCGCGAGGTAGGTTTACCTGAGTAAACTGCGAGCAGCTTTGAATCCGGAGAACGAGCAATGGTCAAGAGTTGGCGTGTGCAAGAAGCCGCACGAGAAATTCGCGCAGGGGCGGTGATTGCCTACCCAACCGAGGCGGTCTGGGGTTTGGGTTGCGATCCCTGGAACGAAGAGGCGGTGGATCGTTTGCTGGCGATCAAGAATCGCTCGGTGGACAAGGGCCTGATCCTGATTGCCGACAATATCCGCCAGTTCGATTTTCTCTTCGAGGATTTTCCCGAAGACTGGATCGACCGCATGGCCAGTACCTGGCCGGGACCCAATACCTGGTTGGTGCCGCATCAGGACCTGTTGCCGGAGTGGGTCACCGGTGTGCATGACACGGTGGCCTTGCGGGTCAGCGATCATCCGTTGGTGCGGGATCTGTGCTCGTTGGTGGGGCCGCTGATTTCTACCTCGGCCAATCCCCAGGGGCGGCCGGCGGCGCGCACGCGACTTCGCGTGGAGCAGTATTTCCGCGGGCAGATCGATCTGGTGCTGGGCGGTAACCTGGGCGGGCGCAAGAACCCGAGCCTGATTCGCGACCTGGCGACCGGCAAGGTGGTGCGCCCGGCGTAGGCTCGGTGTGAACTTCTTCGCGGCGGTTCGGCGCCCCGACAAGCAGCGCTCCCACAAGGGGGGATGGCGTTATCGTTGATCGCCAGCAAGCCGGCTCCTACAGGACGGTGTCGATCACAAAAAGGTGCCACGACACAAATACTGTAGGAGCCGGCTTGCTGGCGAACCGCTGCGCAGCAGCGGCCAGGTTCGCCAGTCTTAAGGCAACAACACCGTCGACCCGGTAGTCCGCCGCGCCGCCAGTTCGGTCTGGGCCTTGGCCGCTTCCGCCAGGCCATACCGCGCGCCGATCTCGATCTTCAGCTTGCCGCTGCTGATCATCCCGAACAGATCCTTCGCCATGATCTGCAGGTTTTCCGCGTTGTTGGCGTAGGTCGCCAGCGTTGGCCGGGTCACATACAGCGAGCCCTTGGCCGCCAGTATCCCCAGGTTGACCCCATCCACCGCGCCCGAGGCATTGCCGAAGCTGACCATCAGCCCACGGGGCGCCAGGCTGTCCAGCGAGGTCAGCCAGGTGTCCTTGCCGACGCCGTCGTACACCACTGGCACTTTCTTGCCATCGGTCAGCTCCAGCACCCGCTTGGCCACATCTTCATGGCTGTAGTCGATGGTTTCCCAGGCCCCCAGGGACTTGGCCAAAGCGGCCTTTTCCGGCGAACTGACGGTCCCGATCAGCTTCACGCCCAGGGCCTTGGCCCACTGGCACGCAAGCAAGCCGACACCACCCGCCGCCGCATGGAACAGCACGGTTTCGCCGCCCTTCAACTCATAGGTCTGGCGCAACAGGTACTGCACTGTCAGGCCCTTGAGCATCACCGCGGCCGCCTGTTCGAAGCTGATGCCTTCCGGCAGATGCACCAGGTTGGCCGCCGGCAGCACATGCACTTCGCTGTAGGCGCCCAGCGGACCGCTGCCGTAGGCCACGCGATCACCAACCTTGAACTGGCTGACCTCGCTGCCGACTGCCTCGACCACGCCCGCGCCCTCGGCCCCCAGGCCCGACGGCATGGCCGGTGGTGCATACAGCCCGCTGCGCAGATAGGTGTCGATGAAGTTCAGGCCGATGGCGTGGTTGCGTACCCGCACCTGCTGCGGGCCCGGCTCGGCGGGGGTGTAGTCGACATACTCAAGGACTTCCGGGCCGCCATGGGCGCGAAACAGGATACGTTTGGCCATCTTTCTCTCCTTGGACATTTCACAAAGGGGCGCCGTGCAGCGCGATGCAGGGGTCCTATCGGACTCCTTCGTTTGATCTTCGTCAACAGCGACGAGCATAAACGCGGTGCTATGCTACGCGCCTCTTTGCTACCGGCCGTCCGCTGTGCCGAGTAGCTTTGCCCGATTCAAGGTGATGCCATGACTACCCGCACCGAGGCCGTGAAAGCCTATCTGCTCGACCTGCAAGACCGTATCTGTGCCGCCCTGGAGGCCGAAGACGGTGGCGCGCGTTTCGTCGAAGACGCCTGGACCCGTCCCGCCGGTGGCGGCGGTCGGACCCGGGTGATCGGCAACGGCCAGGTCATCGAGAAAGGCGGCGTGAACTTCTCCCATGTCTTCGGCAACGGCCTGCCGCCGTCGGCCAGCGCCCATCGGCCGGAACTGGCCGGGCGTGGCTTCGAGGCCCTGGGCGTGTCCCTGGTGATTCACCCGCACAACCCCCATGTGCCGACGTCCCACGCCAATGTGCGGTTTTTCATCGCCGAGAAGGAAGGCGAGGAGCCGGTCTGGTGGTTCGGCGGCGGGTTCGACCTGACGCCCTACTACGGCAACGAAGAAGACTGCGTGCACTGGCACCGGGTGGCCGAGCGCGCCTGTGCGCCGTTTGGCGCCGAGGTCTACTCGCGCTACAAGGCCTGGTGCGACAGCTATTTCCATATCAAGCACCGCAACGAGCCGCGCGGTATCGGCGGCCTGTTCTTCGATGACCTGAACGAGTGGGACTTCGACACCAGCTTCGCCTTCATGCGGGCGATCGGCGACGCTTATATCGAGGCCTACCTGCCGATCGTGCAGCGGCGCAAGGCCCAGGCCTGGACCGAACAGCAGCGCGAGTTCCAGGAGTTCCGCCGCGGTCGTTACGTGGAGTTCAACCTGGTGTACGACCGCGGCACGTTGTTCGGCCTGCAATCGGGCGGTCGTACCGAATCGATCCTGATGTCGTTGCCGCCGCAAGTACGCTGGGGCTACGACTGGAAGGCCGAGCCGGGCAGTGAAGAGGCGCGCCTGACCGAATACTTCCTGCAGGACCGCGACTGGCTGGCGGAGGGCGCTGTCTGATGGATCGTTATGTCGTCTTCGGCAATCCCATCGGCCACAGCAAGTCGCCGTTGATTCACCGTCTGTTCGCCGAGCAGACCGCCCAGCAGTTGGACTACAGCACCTTGCTGGCGCCCCTTGAGGATTTTTCCGGCTGTGTCCGGGCGTTTTTCCAGGCAGGGCGCGGGGCCAATGTGACGGTGCCGTTCAAGGAAGAGGCCTATCGCCTGGCCAACAGCCTGACGGCACGGGCACAGCGGGCCGGGGCGGTGAATACCTTGAGCAAGCTGGCTGACGGCAGTTTGTTGGGTGATAACACCGACGGCGCCGGGCTGGTGCGCGATCTGACGGTGAATGCCGGGTTTGGCCTGAAGGGCAAGCGCATTCTGCTGCTGGGTGCCGGTGGTGCGGTACGTGGGGCGCTGGAGCCGTTGCTGGCGGAGCAGCCGGCTTCGGTGATCATTGCCAATCGGACCGTCGAGAAGGCCGAGTTGCTGGCCGAACTGTTCGCCGACCTGGGGCCGGTGTCCGCCAGTGGGTTTGACTGGTTGCGCGAGCCGGTGGACCTGATAATCAACGCCACTTCGGCGAGCCTGTCGGGGGATGTGCCGCCGATTGCGCCGAGCCTGATCGAGCCCGGCAAGACCTTCTGCTACGACATGATGTACAGCAAG
The DNA here is from genome assembly GCF_002814235.1 of Pseudomonas sp. QS1027. Taxonomy (GTDB): domain Bacteria; phylum Pseudomonadota; class Gammaproteobacteria; order Pseudomonadales; family Pseudomonadaceae; genus Aquipseudomonas. The sequence goes on from NZ_PHSU01000007.1 coordinate 217,342, forward strand.
GAGCCGACGGCGTTCTGTCGCTGGGCGAGTGAGCATGGTGCGGCGGTGTCGATGGATGGCCTGGGCATGCTGGCCGAGCAGGCGGCGGAAGCTTTCCTGCTGTGGCGCGGCGTACGCCCGGATACGGCGCCGGTGCTGGCGGAGTTGCGGCGTTTGTTGGCGCTGTAGGGGCGGTCAATCCTCAAACAGGATCGGGCACTTATCCACACCCTCCAGCTTGACCAACTCCTCCACCACCGGTGCTCGCGCCCGTCTCAGGGTCAGGCTGCGGCCTTCCCTTATCAGGCGCCGGGCCTCCTGGTGCAGCATCTCGACCCCCGAATAATCGATAAAGTTGATCTGCTGCGCCTCGATCACCACCTTCACCCCGTGCAACCGTTGCAACTGCACTTGCAGGTAATGGCTGGCGCCGAAAAAGATCGACCCACCGACCCGCAACACGTCCTCATCGCCATCGCGCCAATGCTGCACCCGTGGCTGCGAGGTGCGCTTGAGGTAGAAAAACAGCGAGGCCAGCACCCCGGCGTAAATCGCCGTCTGCAACTCCAGCAGCAACGTCGCCACGCAGGTCAGGGCCATCACCGCGAACTCGGCGTGACTGACCCGGAACAGCGCCCGGATGCCCCGCCGATCCACCAACCCCCAACTGATCAGCAGGATACTGCCGGCCATCGCCGGAATCGGGATATGCGCGATCAGCGCCGAGCCGGTCACGGCAAACAGCGCCACCCAGAGCGCGGAAAATACCCCGGCCAGCGGTGAGCAGGCCCCGGCCTCGTAACTCAGCGCGGCGCGGGTGAACGAGCCCGCTGACAGGTAGCCGGAAAACAGGCTGCCGACGATATTCGACAGGCCCTGGGCGCGGACTTCCTGGTTGGCATCGAGCAATTGCTGCGAACGGGCGGACAACGAGCGAGCAATCGACAGGCTGGTGACCAGCCCGAGCATGCCCACCGCGACGGCGCTGGGCAGCAGGCGCAGGATGGTTTCCAGGTCCAGCGGCAAGGCGCTGAACGGCGGCAACCGGCCGATGAAACCCTTGACCCGTTGCACATGCCCGAACAGGCCCGGGCACAGCCAGACCAGCGTGCTGGCCAGGACCAGGGTAATCAGCAGGGTCGGCCAGCGCGGCAGCAGGGATTTGAGGGTGAAGCCGAGGATCAGGGTCCCGAGACCCAGCAGCAGCGAGGGTTTGTCCAGCTCGCCGAGGTGCTGGCCCAGTTGCAGCAGGCTGTTCAGGGCCGTCGCCTGGTTGGGGACATCGAGCCCCAGCAGGTTCGGCAGTTGCCCGAGGGCGATGACCACGGCGGCGCCCAGGGTGAAACCCAGCACCACCGAATGCGAGACGAAATTCACCAGGGCACCGAAGCGCAGCATACCGAGCAGCCACTGGAAGATCCCGGCAATGCAGGTCAGCAACAGGATCAGGGTCACGTAGTCCTGGCTGCCGGGCACCGCGAGGGGGCTGACACTGGCGAACAGGACAATCGAGATGGCGGCCGTGGGCCCGCAGATCAGGTGCCAGGATGAGCCCCAGAGACAGGCGATCAGCACCGGGACGATGGCGGCGTAAAGGCCGTATTCGGGCGGCAGGCCGGCGATCAGCGCGTAGGCGACCGATTGCGGCAAGGCCAGGATGGCGCCGCTCAGGCCGACGATCAGGTCACGACTGACGCTGGCGCGGGTTTGCCGGGGCAACCAGCTGAGAAATGGCAGGAGTTTGTGGCGGTTGGTCCAGCCCATGGGTCTCTCGGTCGGATGAGGCGGTGTCAGGGTGAGGGGTATATCTGAGATTTTCGCGGTGAAACACCGACCTGTAGGAGCCGGCTTGCCAGCGAAGAGGCCCGTAAGCCTTGCATCGACTGTCTGGTCCATCGCCAGCAAGCCGGCTCCTATACGTCGGAGTGTGTGTTGGCCTTTAGAGCTTGGCCTTCACCGCCGACAACCCATCCTGGCCATCCACGGTCTTGACCCCATCCAGCCACTTGTCCAGCACCGCCGGATTGGCCTTGATCCAGGCCTTGGCCGCATCGGCATTGCTCAGCTTCTTGTTCGCCACCTCGGCCATGATGCTGTTTTCCATGTCCTGGGTGAAGCTCAGGTTGCTCAGCAATTTGCCAACGTTCGGGCAAGCCTGTGCATAACCCTTGCGGGTCACGGTATAGACGCTGCCGGTATCACCGAAGTACTGCTCGCCGCCCTTCAGATAGTGCATCTTCATCTGCACGTTCATCGGGTGCGGGGTCCAGCCGAGGAAGACCACGAACTTCTGCTTCTTCACCGAACGCGCCACTTCGGCCAGCATCGCCTGTTCGCTGGACTCCACCAGTTTCCACTGGCCGAGGTCGAACTGGTTCTTCTTGATGATCTCCGCCAGCGAGGCATTGGCCGGGGCCCCGGAGCCGATACCATAGAGCTTCTTGTCGAACTTGTCGGCGAACTTGTTCAGGTCGGCAAAGTTATGCACACCCGCGTCCCAGACATAATCCGGGACCGCCAGGGTGAATTCGGTGCCGTCGAGGTTCTTCGCCAGTTGCGTGACATCGCCGTTGACCACGAACTTGTCATAGAAACCCTGTTGCGCCGGCATCCAGTTGCCGAGGAACACGTCCACCTGGCCGTCCTTGAGACCGCCATAGGTGATCGGCACCGCCAGGGTGTCGACCTTGGCCTTGTAGCCCAGGCCGTCCAGCAGCAAGCTGGTGATGGCGTTGGTCGCGGCAATATCGCTCCAGCCCGGATCGGCCATTTTCACCGTGTCGCAGCTCTGCTCGGCATAGGCACTCAGGCTGCTCATGGCCAGGAGGCCTACCGTCAGTGCTGTGGATAACTTCTTCATCGCCTTCCCCTTACGTTCGTTATTGGTTTTGGCAGGGTTGTGGATAACGCGCTTTGCGTTCCAGATCGTCGAGGTCGATATGGTTGCGCATGTATTGCTGACTGGCGTCCACCAGTGGCTGGTGATCCCAGCTCTTCAGCTTGCCTTGGCTCAAGGCGGCGGCGACGAAACGCCGGCGCCGTTGACTGGCGAGCACCTGTTGGTGGATCGCCGGGATGTTCCATTTCGCCCGGGCTTCGGCCAGGAAGTCGTTGAAGAGTGCTTGGTGCTGCGCTGATTGGCTGAGTTCTTCTGCCTCGCGTGGGTCGTTGTGGATATCGAAGAGCAGACAAGGGTCGTCTTCGCTGTAGATGAATTTGTAGGCGCCGCGACGAATCATCATCAGCGGGCTGATGGTGCCTTCGGCCATGTATTCGCCGAACACTTCGTCGTGGCCGCCCTCGCCCTTCAGGTGCGGGACCAGCGAGCGGCCGTCCAGCGGCAGCTCGCCGTGCAGCGTGCCGCCGGCCAGTTCCACCAGGGTCGGCAACAGGTCGGCGGTGGAGACGGCGGCACTGACGCGTCCGGCGGCGAACTGCCCCGGGGCGCTGATCAGCAGCGGCACCCGCGCGGACATTTCGAACCAGTGCATTTTGTACCAGAGGCCGCGCTCGCCGAGCATGTCGCCATGGTCGCCGGAGAACACGATCAGCGTGTCATCGGCCAGCCCGGTTTCCTCCAGGGTTTGCAGGAGTTTGCCGACGTTGCTGTCGATATAGCTGCACGCACCGAAGTAGGCGCGGCGGGCGTCGCGGATCTTGTCCACAGGCAGCGGCTTGTCCCACAGGTCGTAGACCTTGAGTAAACGCTGGGAGTGCGGATCGAGGCTGTCCTGGGCCGGGGTCTGCGGCAACGGAATATCTTCGTCGCGATACAGGTCCCAGAACGCCTTGGGAATGGTGTAGGGATCGTGGGGGTGGGTCATGGACACGGTCAGGCAGAACGGCTGGTTGCCGTCTTCGCGCACATGGTCGAACAGGTATTGCTGCGCCTTGAAGACCACCTCTTCATCGAAATCCAGCTGGTTGGTGCGCACGCAGGGACCGGCCTGCAGCACCGAAGACATGTTGTGGTACCAGCTGGGCCGCACATCGGGCTCGTCCCAGTTCACCGCCCAGCCGTAGTCCGCCGGGTAGATATCGCTGGTCAGGCGTTCTTCGTAACCATGCAGTTGGTCCGGCCCGCAGAAGTGCATCTTGCCCGACAGCGCGGTGCGATAACCGAGGCGCCGTAGATAGTGGGCATAGGTCGGTACGTCGGCGGGGAAATCGGCGGCGTTGTCGTAGGCGCCGATCTTGCTCGGCAGTTGGCCGCTGACCAGGGTAAAACGTGAAGGCGCGCAGAGCGGGCTGTTGCAGTAGGCGGCATCGAAGACCACGCCTTCGGCAGCCAGGCGGCTCAGGTTCGGAAGCTTGATGGGCGATGCGCCGTAGAGCGGCAACAGGGGCGCGGCCATTTGATCGGCCATGATGAAGAGAATGTTCTTGCGCTTCATGTAATCGCGGCATTCCATAGTGAATTGTTATGCGATAGTGCTTCGATCCAGCATGTGGCCCACGGAATCTGTGGTAAAGCCCTTGCCCAACAATGACTAGGATAAGTACAGCTTATGTATGAAGCGCTGGGTGACCTGTCCCTCGATCTGCTCCGGGCCTTCGAAGCGGCGGCCCGTCACCACAGCTTTACCGCCGCGGCAGTGGAACTGGGCACTACCCAGCCGGCCATCAGCCAGCAGATCAAGCGCCTGGAAGACCAACTGACCACCCGCCTGTTCGACCGTATCTACCGGGGCATCGAGTTGACCGAAGCCGGCTCGATCCTGTTCGAGCAGGTGCAGGCCGGCTTGCAGAGCATCGACAGTGGCTTGAGCGCGGTCACCGCCCAGCGTCAGCATGAGGTGCTGCAGGTCGCCACCGACTTTGCCTTTGCCGCCTATTGGCTGATGCCGCGCCTGCATCGCTTCCATGCGGCCAATCCGCAGGTCGATGTCAGCCTGGTGACCAGTGAGCGTAGCCACAACATGTTGCGCACCGATATCGATGTGGCGGTGTTGTTCGGCAAGGGCCGTTTCAAGCAGGGCGAGAGCCATTGGCTGTTCAGCGAGGAAGTGTTTCCGGTGTGCAGCCCGCAATTGCTCAAGGGCCGCGAGTTGCCGTTGCCCACCGAAGCCTTGCTGGAGTTTCCCCTGCTGCACCTCAAGGGCGAAAACAGCAGCCACTGGTTCGACTGGAGCGGGGTTTTTCGCGAACTGGGGTTGACCGCTGCACCGGCGCCGGGGCAATTGCGCTTCGACAACTACACCTTGCTGATCCAGGCGGCGATCGGCGGCCAGGGCGTGGCCATCGGCTGGCGGCACCTGGTGGATAATCTGTTGGAGCAGGGTTTGCTGTGCCGGCCGATCAGCCAGACGGCGATTTCCACCTTTGGCTATTACGTGGTCTTGCCTCAGCGTAAACGGCGTGGCGCGCTGATCCAGCGTTTCTTCGACTGGTTGATGGCCGAGCAGGCCGACAGTGCGCAATCACTGGTAGGGCTGGGCTTGCCCTCGATTGCGGTGTAGCGTTAGCCCATTAACCGATGCTGAACGAGAGCGGCATGCAACGTATCAAGGGTTATCACGCCCACATCTATTTCGATGCTTCGACCCTGGAGCAGGCCCGTGAGCTGTGTGAACTGGCGGCGACGACCTTTCCCCTGAAGATGGGACGGGTGCACCAGCGCCCGGTGGGACCGCATCCGGACTGGAGCTGCCAACTGGCGTTCGAAGCGCAATATATCGGCGTGGTCTTGCCGTGGCTGGCGCTGAACCGCAAGGGCCTGGTGGTGTTCATTCATCCCCTGACCGACGATGACCTGGCCGACCATCGCGATCATGCGATCTGGATGGGTGCGGTCAGGCCATTGGATCTGTCGATCTTTTCCTAGCGCCTCAAACGGTCAGTTCAGCACACCGTCGAGAATCTCGTAGACGACCCCGGTGCCGATGGCGATCAGGACCACGTCACTGCCCATGCGGCGCCATTCGTAACCCTCATACACCGGCAGGCGGGACAGTGCCCGCTCGTCCAGGCGTTCGCCTTCGTAGCCGCGTGGCAGCGGTTGGCCGCGCACCAGATGGTAGCCCGGTGGTGGTGGCGCGCCGCGGCTGAAATGTTCGTGGTCATCATGAATGATCTGCCGGATCGGACCGAAGTCCTGGGGCGGACGGTGCATATTGCGCGGATCCGGCCCTTTCTCCGGACCGCCCCGCTGGTCGTAGCCACCGCGATCATGGTCTTCGCCGCGTATCTGGTCCTCGGCATGCAGCAGGGGGCTGGCACTGAGTACCAGCAGGCCAAGACCGGCCATCAGGCGTTTGGGCATTTTCATCGGGGGCATTCCTCACCACACAGGCAATACAGCGAAAGGGGCGAAGCGTTGGCTTCAAACCCCCGGGTCATACTTTGTTAGTCCGCATGGTGGCGTTTAGATTCCTTTGTATCAGGAACTTTACCTTGGGTCGGCGTCGGCGTTATCGCCAGCGATCATGTTGTTCGTTCAGGCCGTGCCGCAGGGTTTCGAGGTGCTCGCGCAAGAAGGCGTCGTTCGCCGGTTCGCCCGTTATTCTTGCCTGGGCACGGGGATCGGGGGCCAGGTTCGTGGCGCTGGGCACGAGGGCCTCGAACGCGAACAGGCTGGACAGGTTTTGTCGCGGTGGTGGAGTTTGGCGTGGAAGCGAAGTGATCGACCTGAGTCGTGCCGGGCGAGGGGTTTCGGTGACGCAGAGGTGATCGAGGAAGGTGCAGGCGATAGCGAGTGTCATAGGGGCATCCATTTTTTAGGTAACGATCCGGCGCTCCTGCGCGGCCGTCTCTTGCCGGACTGTCCCGGAAAGAGCATGTAATGATTACTCCTTTGACAGCGCAGTTCTGTCAATAAACGCTCAGGCTCGCGCCCATGAAAAAGGGACCCAAGGCGTTGGCCGTGGATCCCTCTGTGTCGTGCCGCCTGGCTCAGCGTGCGGTACGTACGCCTTCGGCGAGGGCCGCGCACAGGCTCAGTACGCCATCGATGGCCTGCTCATCGCTGCTGGCGTTGGCGATGTGATCGATCAGCGCCGAGCCGACCACCACGCCGTCCGCCAGCCGGGCGATGGCCGCGGCCTGCTCCGGTGTGCGGATACCGAAACCGATGCTGATCGGCAGGTCGGTGTGGCGACGCAGGCGGGCCACCGCCTCTTCGACGTGTTCCAGGGTCGCCGAGCCGGCACCGGTCACGCCGGCCACCGACACGTAGTAGACGAAGCCGGAGCTGCCGTTGAGCACGGTGGGCAGACGGACGTCGTCGGTGGTCGGTGTGGTCAGGCGGATAAAGTCCAGGCCGGCGGCCTGGGCCGGGTCGCACAGCTCGCCGTTATGTTCCGGCGGCAGGTCGACCACGATCAGGCCGTCGACACCGGCGGCCTTGGCATCGGCGATAAAACGCGGCACGCCGTAGTGGTGGATCGGGTTGAAGTAACCCATCAGCACCAGCGGGGTGTGGTTGTTTTCGGCGCGGAACTCGCGAACCATCTGCAGGGTTTTCGCCAGGTTCTGCTTGGCGGCCAGGGCGCGGATGTTCGCCAGCTGGATCGCCGGGCCGTCGGCCATCGGATCGGTGAAGGGCATGCCCAGCTCGATCACATCGGCCCCGGCCTTGGGCAGGCCCTTGAGGATCGCCAGGGAAGTGTCATAACCCGGGTCGCCAGCGGTGACAAAGGTCACCAGGGCGGCGCGGTTCTGTTCTTTCAGCTCGGCAAAGCGGGTTTGCAGGCGGCTCATCAGTGTTTCTCCTGCTGGGACTGTTGCATGTGGTGCATGACGGTTTGCATGTCCTTGTCGCCGCGACCGGACAGGTTGACCACCATCAGGTGATCCTTGGGCAGGGTCGGTGCACGCTTGAACACTTCGGCCAGGGCATGGGCACTTTCCAGGGCCGGGATAATGCCTTCGAGACGGCAGCACTGGTGGAACGCGGCCAGGGCTTCGTGATCGGTGATCGAGGTGTACTGGACTCGACCGATATCGTGCAACCAGGCGTGTTCCGGGCCGATGCCGGGGTAGTCGAGGCCGGCGGAAATCGAGTGGGCGTCGATGATCTGGCCATCGTCGTCCTGCAGCAGGAAGGTCCGGTTGCCGTGCAGTACGCCCGGGACGCCGCCGTTCAGGCTGGCGGCGTGCTTGCCGGTCTCGATACCGTGGCCGGCGGCTTCGACGCCGATGATTTCGACGCTGGTGTCATCAAGGAACGGGTGGAACAGGCCCATGGCGTTGGAGCCGCCACCGATGCACGCCACCAGGCTGTCGGGCAGGCGCCCTTCCTGGGCTTGCAACTGGTCGCGGGTTTCCTTGCCGATCACCGCCTGGAAGTCGCGGACCATGGCCGGGTACGGGTGCGGGCCGGCGACGGTGCCGATCAGGTAGAAGGTGCTGTCGACGTTGGTCACCCAGTCGCGCAAGGCTTCGTTCATCGCGTCCTTCAGGGTGCCGGTGCCGGCGACCACCGGGATCACTTCGGCGCCCAGCAGTTTCATGCGGAACACGTTGGCCTGCTGGCGCTCGATATCGGTGGTGCCCATGTAGATCACGCAGTCGAGGCCAAAGCGCGCGGCGACGGTGGCGGTGGCCACGCCGTGCATGCCGGCGCCGGTCTCGGCGATGATGCGTTTCTTGCCCATGCGCCGCGCCAGCAGGATCTGGCCGATGCAGTTGTTGATCTTGTGGGCGCCGGTGTGGTTCAGCTCTTCGCGCTTGAGGTAGATCTTCGCGCCGCCACAGTGTTCGGTCAGGCGCTCGGCGAAATACAGCGGGCTCGGACGACCGACGTAGTCGCGCTGGAAGTAGGCCAGTTCCTCGATGAACGCAGGATCGATCTTGGCGGCTTCGTATTCGCGGTTCAGGTCGAGGATCAGCGGCATCAGGGTTTCGGCCACGTAGCGGCCGCCGAATGCGCCGAACAGGCCGTTGGCGTCGGGGCCGTTGCGCAGGTTGGACTGGGTCATGGGAGGCTCCAGGTGGGTGATTGAATGTTCGATGGGGTTCACTCTAACCATGACAGGCGCGGATGAAAACCGATAAGATCGCCGTAACCTGTCAGGAAAACTCACAGATACCATGAGCCGTGACCTTCCCCCGCTCAATGCCTTGCGCGCCTTCGAGGCTACCGCCCGCTTGAACAGCGTCAGTCAGGCGGCCGAACAGCTGCATGTGACCCATGGAGCGGTCAGCCGGCAGTTGAAAGTGCTTGAAGAGCACTTGGGCCTGAGCCTGTTCGTCAAGGACGGGCGCGGCCTTAAACTCACAGATGCGGGCGTTCGCCTGCGCGACGCCAGTTTCGAGGCGTTCGAGCGGCTGCGGGCGGTCTGTGCCGAGTTGACTCAAAGTACGGCGGACGCGCCGTTTGTGCTGGGTTGTTCCGGGAGCCTGCTGGCGCGCTGGTTTATTCCGCGACTGGGGCGGCTGAATGCCGACTTGCCCGACTTGCGCCTGCATCTGTCGGCGGGCGAAGGTGACCTCGATCCGCGCAAGCCGGGGCTCGATGCCCTGCTGCTGTTCGCCGAGCCGCCATGGCCGGCGGATATGCAGGTGGTTGAGCTGGCGAGCGAGCGCATCGGGCCGGTCATGAGTCCGCATTTCGCCGGTTATGAGTCATTGCTGCGGGCACCGGCCCGTGGCCTGGTGGGCGAGGCGCTGTTGCACACCACTTCCCGACCGCAGGCCTGGCCCAGCTGGGCGCGGCAGAACGGTATAGAGGTGGCGGAATTGAAGTACGGGCAGGGTTTCGAGCACCTGTACTACCTGCTCGAAGCGGCGGTGGCCGGGTTGGGGGTGGCGATCGCGCCACAGCCATTGGTGGCGGACGATTTGCGTGCCGGTCGGCTGGTGGCGCCCTGGGGTTTCAATGAAACCCCGGGACGGCTGGCCTTGTGGCTACCTCGGCGCGCCGCGGACGGGCGCGCCCAGCAGTTGGCGCAATGGCTCAAGACCGAGTTGGAACGCGGCGTTTAGTCCCCGCGTTTGCACAGCAGGTAAGCGGCCAACAGCCCCAGCGCACCCACCGCGACACCGGCGGTTGTCCACGGATGTTCCTGGGCATAATCCCGGGTCGCGATCCCGGTTTCGCGGGTTCTGACCTTGACCTCTTCATAAGCATCGCTGAGCAGGTGACGTGAATGCTTGAGGGCATTCTCGGCATTGCTCCTGAGGGCCTTGAGGGTTTTGCGCGACTCGTCCGAGGCGTCGTCCTTGAGGCTTTCGAGGGACTTGAGCAGACTCTCGATTTCGGCTTCCATGCTTTGCAATGAGGCTTTGCGTAGTGAGTTGCTGGCCATATCGGCGTTCTCCCGCAGTTGAGTGGCGTGTGCAGATTGGGACTTCAGCACGCTGTGAAAGTGCAGAAAATCTGCATCGCATTTCAGGATCTCTCGATCCGAGCTGTGGGAAAAATCACTGCTAGGCTCTCTGGACAGCCCCCGGGACTTAGGAGAACAGCATGAGCGACCACCACACCTACAAGAAAATCGAACTGGTAGGTTCTTCCCCCACCAGCATCGAAGACGCCATCAACAATGCCCTGGCCGAAGCCGGTAAAAGCATCAAGCATCTGGAATGGTTCGAGGTGCTCGATACCCGGGGGCATATCAAGGACAACAAGGCCGCGCACTTCCAGGTCACCCTGAAAGTCGGCTTCAGAATCGCCAATAGCTGAACAAATACTGGCCTTTTGAACTTATAGACTGGCCGACTGCCATATTGATTGCTATACAGAGGGCGCTAAATGGCCCCTAGTGCGTCGCCCAAAAGCCGACGCACTTTTTTGATCTGACCAGGGAATATGATCGATGAAGAAGCTTGTGCTGGCGGTAGCGTTGTTGAGTCTGGCGGGAACCGCCCTTGCGGCGGGCAAGCCATGCGACGTGGTGGAGAAGGAAATCAAGGACAAGATTGAAGCCAAGGGTATCCATGGTTATTCGCTGCAGATCGTCGATGCTGGCAGCAATACGGGTTCCGATGGCAAGACCGTTGGCCGCTGTGAGGCGGGCAAGAAGGAAATCGTCTACAAGCGCAAATAAGCGTGAGTGGGTATCAAGGCCGGCGCCAGGCGCCGGCTTTTTTGTCTCTGGCGGTCAGCCTTTCATGACCTGTGCCAGCAACTCGTAGGAATGCAGCCGATCGGCATGTTCATACAGGTCACAGGTGAAGATCAGCTCATCGGCCTGGGTCTGCTCGATCAGGACTTCCAGCTTGGCGCGGATCTTCTCGGGGCTGCCGACCATCGCCAGGCCGAGGAAACTCGCCACCGCTTCTCTCTCGTGGGGCAGCCACAGGCCATCCATGGTTTCCACCGGCGGCCGTTGCACCAGGCTCTGGCCACGCATCAGCGCGAGGATGCGCTGGTACACCGAAGTCGCCAGGTAGTCGGCTTTTTCATCGGTATCCGCGGCCACCAGTGGCACGCCGAGCATCACGTAGGGCTTGTCGAGCACCGCCGAAGGCTTGAAGTGATTGCGGTAGACGCGAATCGCTTCATGCATGTAGCGCGGTGCGAAATGTGAGGCGAAGGCGTAGGGCAAACCCCTTTCCCCGGCCAGCTGTGCACTGAACAGGCTTGAACCCAGCAACCAGACCGGCACCTGGGTGCCGGTGCCCGGCATGGCGATCACCCGTTGTTCCGGCGTGCGCGGGCCGAGGTAGCCCATCAGCTCAGTGACATCCTCGGGGAAGTCGTCGGCGCTGCCCGAGCGCTCGCGGCGCAAGGCCCGGGCGGTCATCTGGTCGGAACCCGGGGCTCGGCCCAGGCCCAGGTCGATACGGCCGGGGTAGAGACTTTCCAGGGTGCCGAACTGTTCAGCGATCACCAGCGGCGCATGGTTGGGCAGCATCACGCCGCCGGAACCGACGCGAATGGTCGAGGTGCCGCCCGCCAGGTAACCCAGCAGCACGGACGTGGCCGAACTGGCGATACCGTCCATGTTGTGGTGCTCGGCGACCCAGAAGCGGTGATAGCCGAACTTTTCCACATGACGGGCCAGATCCAGCGAATTACGCAGGGATTGGCCCGGGCTGCCGTCCTGGCGCACGGGCACCAGGTCGAGGGTGGAAAACTTGATGTCGGACAGTCGCTTCATGAGCCTGCTACTCCTGTGAGGGTACGCAGGCTTCGTCTGCTGTCGAAAAACCTGCCGGTCTCCAGGGAATGTGGGCATATACCCGAGTTTCAAGGGCAGAGCTGTTTTTAACCTGCATTTTTTTCAGATGAGTCTTACAAAGTGAACTTTGAACCAGCGTCTATCCTCAGAACCTTGACCCCGGCGTGAACCCTTCGCGTCGGCTTTTGAGGAGGCAGCTATGAGTATCACGAAGAAAGCATCGGCTCATTGGGCAGGCGACCTGAAAACCGGTATCGGTTCCATTTCCACGGAAACCGGGGTGTTGCGCGAAGCGCCGTACGGTTTCAAGGCGCGTTTCGAAGGCGGCAAGGGCACCAACCCGGAAGAACTGATCGGCGCCGCGCACGCGGGGTGTTTCTCCATGGCCTTTTCGATGATCCTCGGCGATGCCGGGCTCAAGGCCGACAGTATCGACACCCAGGCCGAAGTGACCCTGGATCAGGTCGACGGCGGCTTTGCGATCACCGCGGTGCACTTGATTCTCAAGGCGAAAATTCCCGGTGCCAGCCAGCAGCAGTTCGATGAACTGAGCAAAAAGGCCAAGGAAGGTTGCCCGGTGTCCAAGGTGCTGAACGCGAAGATCAGCCTGGACGCGACCCTGGTGCACTGATCGGGCTGCGGCAAGCGCCGGGTGTGAGGTGGATCAGAACTTGGCGGGTGCAATTGTGGTCGAATGATGTGGTGGCAGCTTCTGCGTACGCCCTTGCGGCGCGCTGCCGTAGTCAAGGAGTTCGACCATGAAACGTATTGCCCTGGGGATTTTCTGTTGCGCACTGGCCACTTCGGCCTCGGCCTCGGCCTTGGCCGCGACCAAGCCGTGTGAAGAGCTCAAGGCCGAGATCGAAACCAAGATCCAGGCGTCCGGCGTCAGTTCCTACACTCTGGAAATCGTCGCCACCCATGACGTCCACGACCAGAATATGGTCGTGGGCAGTTGCGAAGGTGGCAGCAAGAAAATCATCTACCAGAAGAACGATCGCTGAAGCTGGCTACGGAATGCAGAACACATTGTTTTGCTCGGCCACCACTTCACCCTTGTCGTTGTACAGCCGCGCGCTGGCGTTGAAGCCCAGGGCGATGCCCTCCAGGCGGTAACGCTGGCCGGCTTCGAAGTGGTCGTAGTGCACGCTCAGATAGCACAGACGATTCGGCGGATCGGTGTTCATCGCCATGCCGCCGACATAGACCTCGAAATCGAAACGCGCCAGGAGGTCATGGCTGCCCGGTGTCACCTGGAAAAAGCGTCCGTCGCGCAGACGCTGCTTGTCCAGGCTTTCGGCCATGATCACCGTGCCAGTGTGGGTGTCCAGGTCGACCCAGGCCATTTGCGGGTTCACCGCCGGTAACGGACTGATACAGCCGCCCAGGCTGGCGAGGGCGAAAAGTACGGGGAGATGTTTACGCATGATGTTTCCACTCTGTTCAGGAGATCAGCATACCCGCGTTCAGGGGCTCCGGGCGTGAAGCTTGTGGTGGCGGGGCCTGCCTGCGGTGAACAGCTCAACCTCGATAATCTTCATGGAAAAGTCTTCAGCCCGCGCGCTAGTCTTGTGTCTGCTCCTTGCTGGTGACTCCCATGATGTTCAGGCCCGTGGTACGCAGTTCGATAGGCGCCTTGCTGCTGTTGCTCGGTGGTTGCAGCAGTCTCGATTATTATAGCCAACTGGCCGGTGGCCAGCTGAGCCTGTTGCAGGCTCGGGAGCCGGTGGCCGAGGTGATTGCCGACCCGACCCGTGACCCGAAGCTGCGCGAACACCTGGCCCAGTCCCAGCGGGCGCGGGCCTTTGCCAGCGAGCATCTGCACCTGCCGGATAACCGCAGTTACCGTTTGTATGCGGATATCAAACGCCCTTATGTGGTCTGGAATGTCTTCGCCACGCCGGAATTTTCCCTGACCCCGCAGCAGCACTGTTTCCCGATTGCCGGCTGCGTGGCCTATCGCGGCTATTACAACCAGGGCGCGGCGCGGGGTGAGGCGGCGCTGCAGAAACAGCAGGGCATGGACGTGTATATCGGTGGGGTCGAGGCCTACTCGACCCTGGGCTGGTTCGACGACCCGATTATCAGTTCGATGCTGACCTGGGGCGACGAGCGCCTGGCAACGCTGATCTTTCATGAGCTGGCGCACCAGCGCTTTTATGTGAAGGATGACACCGAGTTCAACGAGTCCTATGCCAACTTCGTCGAGCAGGAAGGCACGCGGCAATGGCGGACGGCGCGAGGCTTGCCACCGGCCAAGGTCAATGAGGTGGCGCAGAAGGATCAGTTTATCGAGCTGGTGCTGAATACCCGGGCGCGCTTGCAGCAGCTGTATGCGCAGGCGTTGCCGGTTGAGCAGATGCGGGAGCGCAAGGCGCAGGAGTTCCAGCGCTTGCGTGACGAATACCATCAGATGCAGGCGAGTCAGTGGGCCGGCGACAAGCGTTATGACGCCTGGATCAATGGGCCGCTGAATAACGCCAAGCTGCTGCCCTTCGGGCTGTATGACCAGTGGGTGCCGGCGTTTGCGGCGTTGTTCAAACAGGTGAATGGCGATTGGCCGTCGTTCTTCAAGGCCGTGGAAAGGCTTGGGGGCTTACCGGTCGACGAGCGTACGGCGGCGTTGCGCAAGTTGATGCCCGGCTGACTGACGCTTTCGCGGGCAAGCCCTGCTCCTACAGGTCCCGTTTCATCCTGCGGTCCAGCACCTTACACAAACGCCCGATGCAACTGCGCCAACGTCTCGAAATGATAAGTCGGCTGCTGCGCACTCAATTCCTCGAAACTGCCAAACCCATACCCCACCGCCGCCGCATCCAGACCATTGCGCTGCGCACCGATCAGGTCGTGCTTGCGGTCGCCGATCATCAGCGTGTCCTTCGGTTCCAGCCCTTCTTCGGCCATCAGGTGGGCAATCAGCTCGACCTTGTCGGTCCGCGTGCCATCCAGCTCGCTGCCGTAGATCACCTTGAAGTGCCGGGCAAAATCGAAATGCCGGGCAATCTCCCGGGCAAACACCCAGGGCTTGGACGTGGCGATATACAGCGTGCGCCCCTGCCCGCTCAACAGCTCCAGCAACGGCGTGACCCCTTCGAACACCCGGTTCTCATACAGCCCGGTGACCTTGAAGCGCTCCCGGTAGAAGTTCACCGCCTCCCAGGCCTTGGCCTCGTCAAACCCGTAGAACTGCATGAACGCCTGCAACAACGGCGGGCCGATAAAGTGTTCGAGCTTGCCGAGGTCCGGCTCGTCGATACCCAGTTTGCCCAGCGCGTACTGGATCGAACGGGTGATGCCCTCGCGCGGGTCGGTCAGGGTGCCGTCGAGGTCGAAGAGAATCGTCTGGTAATGCATGGGATGTCCTGGTTGTACAAAAAATAATCAATCGACCTGATGATAACCTTCGGCCATGTGCAGGTCCTTGAGCTTCACGTAGTTCGCCGCGCTGTAGGTGAAAAACGCCCGCTCCTTGTCCGTCAACGCCCGCGCCTGCTTGACCGGGCTGCCGACATAGAGAAAACCGCTTTCCAGGACCTTGCCCGGCGGCACCAGGCTGCCGGCGCCGACGATCACCTCGTCCTCGATCACCGCGCCGTCCATGACGATGCTGCCCATGCCGATCAGAATCCGGCTGCCCACCGTGCAGCCATGCAGCATGACCTTGTGGGCAATGGTCACGTCGTCGCCGATCAGTAGCGGGAAGCCGTCGGGGTTGAAAGGCCCGGCGTGGGTGATATGCAACACGCAGCCGTCCTGCACGCTGGTGCGCTGGCCGATACGGATGCGGTGCATGTCGCCACGGATCACGGTCAACGGCCAGATGGAGCTGTCGGCGCCGATTTCGACGTCGCCGATCACCACCGCCGAACGGTCGACAAAGGCCCGTTCACCGAGTGCCGGCGTGAGGTTCTGATAGGTACGAAGGGTCACGATAGGCGCTCTCTCTTTGGGTGATAGCTGCGGTCGACGTCGATTGTAATTAAGATGGGCCCATGTTTCTTCCAGCCAAGGTGCCAACCGTGAGCGTGAACAACCCTCTTCTGCAGTCCTACGACCTGCCGCCGTTCTCGGCGATCCGCGCGGAACACGTGCTGCCGGCCATCGAACAGATCCTGGCGGACAACCGTGCGGCCATCGCCGACATCCTCGCCGCCCAGGGCCAACAGCCTACCTGGGCCGGGCTGATCCTGGCGATGGATGAACTCAACGATCGCCTGGGCGCCGCCTGGAGTCCGGTCAGCCACCTCAATGCGGTGTGCAACAGCGCCGAATTGCGTGAAGCCTACGAGGCCTGCCTGCCGGCCTTGAGCGCCTACTCCACGGAGCTGGGCCAGAACCGTGAACTGTTCCAGGCGTTCGAAGCCCTGGCGAACAGCCCGCAGGCCGCCAGCTTCGACGTGGGCCAGAAAACCATCCTCGAACACTCCCTGCGCGACTTCCGCCTGTCGGGTATCGACCTGCCGCCCGAGCAGCAGCAGCGCTATGCCGAAGTGCAGAGCAAGCTGTCCGAACTGGGCAGCCGCTTCTCCAACCAGTTGCTCGACGCGACCCAGGCCTGGACCCGGCACGTCACCGATGAGGCCGGTCTTGCCGGGCTGAGCGATTCCTCCAAGGCGCAAATGGCCGCCGCAGCCCAGGCCAAGGGCCTGGACGGCTGGTTGATCACCCTGGAATTCCCGAGCTACTACGCGGTGATGACCTACGCCCAGGACCGCGCCCTGCGCGAAGAGGTGTACGCCGCCTACTGCACCCGGGCCTCGGACCAGGGCCCGAATGCGGGCAAGTACGACAATGGTCCGGTGATGGAAGAGATCCTCGACCTGCGCCAGGAACTGGCCCAATTGTTGGGTTTCGCCAGCTTCTCGGAATTGAGCCTGGCAACCAAGATGGCCGATTCCAGCGACCAGGTGCTGACCTTCCTGCGTGACCTGGCCAAGCGCAGCAAGCCGTTTGCCGCCCAGGACCTGCAGCAGCTCAAGGCCTACGCCGCCGAGCAAGGCTGCGCCGAGCTGCAAAGCTGGGACAGCGGTTACTACGGCGAGAAGCTGCGTGAACAACGCTACAGCGTTTCCCAGGAAGCCCTGCGCGCGTACTTCCCGATCGACAAGGTGCTGGGCGGCCTGTTCGCCATTGTCCAGCGCCTGTACGGCATCGAGATTGCCGAGCAGAGCGGTTTCGACACCTGGCACCCGGATGTCCGCCTGTTCGAAATCAAGGAAAACGGCCAGCACGTCGGGCGTTTCTTCTTTGACCTCTATGCCCGCGCCAACAAGCGCGGCGGGGCCTGGATGGACGGCGCCCGCGACCGTCGGCGTACCGTCGATGGTGTACTGCAAAGTCCGGTGGCCAACCTGGTGTGCAACTTTGCCCCGGCCGACAGCGGCAAGCCGGCCCTGCTGACCCATGACGAAGTCACCACCCTGTTCCACGAATTCGGCCATGGCCTGCACCACCTGCTGACCCGCGTCGAGCATGCCGGCGTATCCGGTATCAATGGCGTGGCCTGGGATGCCGTGGAGCTGCCGAGCCAGTTCATGGAGAACTGGTGCTGGGAGCCCGAAGGCCTGGCGCTGATCTCCGGCCACTACGAAAGCGGCGAGTCGCTGCCCCAGGACCTGCTGGAAAAAATGCTCGCGGCGAAGAACTTCCAGTCCGGGCTGATGATGGTGCGCCAGCTGGAATTCTCGCTGTTCGACTTCGAACTGCATGCCACCCACGGTGATGGCCGCAGCGTGGCGCAGGTTCTCGAAGGCGTGCGCGACGAGGTCTCGGTGATGCGTCCGCCGGCCTACAACCGCTTCCCCAACAGCTTTGCGCACATTTTCGCCGGCGGTTACGCGGCGGGCTACTACAGCTACAAGTGGGCCGAAGTGCTGTCGGCCGACGCCTTCTCCAAGTTCGAGGAAGACGGTGTGCTGAACGCGCAGACCGGGCGTGCCTTCCGTGAAGCGATCCTGGCGCGCGGTGGCTCCCAGGCGCCGATGGTGCTGTTCGTCGACTTCCGTGGCCGCGAGCCGTCGATTGACGCACTCTTGCGTCACAGCGGCCTGAGCGAGGATGCCGCGGCATGAGTGAGGCACCTGTGATCAAGACCAAGAAGCGCTTTATCGCCGGGGCGGTCTGCCCGGCGTGCAGCGAGCAGGACAAGCTGATGATGTGGAGCGAGGACGACGTTCCGCACCGTGAGTGCGTGGCTTGCGGTTATGCCGACACCCTGAATGAACAGGGCTTGTCGGTGCCCAAGGAGCTGGGTACGCGGGTCAATACCGCACCGGTCAAGGCGCCGCAGGACAACAAGGTCCAGACCGTACAGTTCTTTCCCAATCCCAAGCTGAAAAAGCCCGACGGCCAGTAATCAAGTCGTTCCCCTGTCCCGGGTCGCTCAAGGCCCGGGATGTCTTATCCCTGCATCACTCCTGAAGAGGCCGGCCTCCCTAAGCTGGGTCTTTACGCAAACCGGCTTTTGGTCTGCGTTTTTCAAGGAGTGAACTGTGGATACTGTTAATCCTCTGTTGCAAGAAAGTCTGGAGCTGCCGAACTACTCGTCGGTGCGTGTCGAGCACCTGATCCCGGCGTTCAACATCATCATTCAAGGCAATTTGTGTGAGCTCGGAAAGATTGCCGACGATCCGGACATGTACCCGGACTGGGACGAATTTTTCAAGAGGACCGCTCTTTCGCACGCCTGCCTGTCGCGACTCCATGGCATGGTGATGGTCCTGAGCAACGCCCGCCCAGGCCCGGAATGGGGATGTGCGCTCAAGTATTGTCGTGAGCTTTATGCCAATTACCTGCGGGTACTCAGGCAAAGTCAGGGGCTCTTTGCAGGCTATCAATGGTTGGCGAGCAAAGAGACTGCAACCTCGAGCAAAGCGATGCTTGAGTCGATCCTGGGTGATTTCCGCCTGGCGGGAACGCATTTGGAGCAACGGACCAAGGTTCAAGAGCTGGATAGGCATATCCATGAATTGGAATCGCGTTTCCTGGAGAATGTTTCGGGGGCCAACCTCTGGGCCAACCGCAATCTCGGAAGCTTGAATCCTGATGTGCTCGAGGGGCTATCTGACGAGGACCGGGCGGCGATTAAATCCTGCTACTTATCGAAACTGACGGACTGGACTATCAGTTGTGATAGTTCGCCAGAGGTCCGTGCGGTGGTGGATGGGGTGTTTGCGCCTCTAGAGGCTTGTCGAATCAACTGGGACGATCCGCAGGTGGTCAATGCGCTATTGGCGGATGCGAAGTCTGCGGTTGTTCGGCGTTCGGTGTACGAGGCCAGTGTTACGCGTGCTGCCAGTGGCCTCTATGGCAATGCATCTGTGCTGAGCAGGCTTCTGGTTGCTCGAACTGAAAAGGCCAGGTTGCTGGGTTTCGCCAATAGTGCCGAGTTGCAGTTGCAGAAACTCTCGTTGACCTCTCCCCATCAGGTCAGGTGCTTCCTCGCATCTTGGACGGCGAGGCAAAAGCCTGGTTGGATTCAAGAGGCAAAAGAGCTTCGGCAATTCGCCATGCACGAAGGCCAGGCCGACCTCCAGCCCCTGGACTATGCATTCTATGCCAAGAGGTTGCGTGGGCAACTGGCGGGGATCGGTGAGAAGGAACTGAGTGCATACTTCGAACTTGAACAGGTTCTCCAGGGACTTCTGGGGTTGGCCAGCCATCTGTTTGGTATTGAATTTATTGCACGTAAAGAGCTGGATACCTGGGACAAGAGCGTTCGCCCGTTCGAGGTACACGAGAATGGGATGACGATCGGTTATCTGTTTTTCGATCTGTTCGCGCGTGACGAAAAGACCACTGACATCGGTGTGGCATTCCCGGCGAACCGCCAGTTGCCAGTTGCCGGGCTGAGAGCGCTGGAGTTACCCATTGCTGTCTTGTCCTGCTCGCTATTGCCGACCTTGTCCGGTCAGCCGCTATTGTTGAAACCTGAGCGGAGCAGAACCTTGTTCAGGGAGTTTGGACGGTGTCTGCAGCAACTGCTCAATCGTGACGAGCACTCTGGCCTGCTGGGCATCAATTACGCCTGGGAGTCCGGGGAGTTTTTTGCGGCGCTGATGGAACAGTGGTGTTGTTCGCGCGACTTCCTCGTTCAGATCGGTCGGCACCACCAGACGGGGGAGCCGCTTTCTCACCGGCAGGCCGATAGCTTGATGATTTTGCTGACCCGTCAGAAAGGGCTGCAGGAGGCCCGCACGTTGATGCTCGCGTCGCTCGCTGTTGAATTGCATCAGGAGCTTTCCGGGCCCAAGCGAACATCCGAGCAAGCCTACCTGGATATTGTTGATCCCGGGCACACCATCCGCGAGTGCGTGGCACGCGTGAGTGAACAGGTGTTGGTGCTCCCGGAACCGGAGACTGACAACCTTGCCTTCAGCTTCAACGAGCTGGTGACCGGTGCGGGGGCGGCCTACTTTGTCTACCCCTGGAGCCAGGCACTCGCCCAGACGGTCTTCGCCCGTTTTGAAGACAGGGGGCTTTTCAACCATGAAGAAGGCAAGCGCCTGCGTGAGCGGGTGTTTGCACCGAGCGCTTCGCGACCCATCCTGGCATCCGTCGAGGCGTTTCTGGGCAGAACCCTCGATGAACTCACCGCTCCTCTGCCGACTTGAGCCAGCTCTGCACCGCGCAGGTGGCGTAGGGGCTGGTGCTGCACGCGCCGCTGGCCAGGGCCTCGCGTAGCTTGTCGACCGGCGCTTGCATCATGTAGCGGATGCTGTCCTTGAAGTACGTGCTATCGCCGAACCCGCCCATCATCATTTCGCTCAGGGCTTCCTCCTTGCTCCAGCCCTGCACCACCACGCGGTACATTGCCGCCATCAGGCCGGTGCGCTCCGTGCCCGGGCGGTCGTGGATCAACACCGAGCCCTGGCCCTCGGCGTCCTTGATCGCGCGCAAGACGGTCAATACGTCGGCGTCATCGACATGGCCGATCCGGTAGGGCAGTTGCACCTGCTTGATGCCCGGGGCCGACAGCCAGCTGGAGTCGGCCTCCGGCTGGAAGTTGATCACCGTGGTGATGTTCAGCCTGGCCAGGATCGGCAGGGCATTGCTGTCGGGCAAGGTGCTGCGATAGAGCGTCGGGGTCATCTGGCTGAGGTTGTACAGGTTGCCCACCGGCGTGGCCCATTGTGGCGGGCGTTGGCTGTTGTTGTCGCCGGCCTGGGCGACGAGCAGCACCAGGCCACTGATCAGCATCAGGCCAAGGAGGGAACACCAGCGAACGATCGACATATGGACGGCGCCCGGAAAAAGAGAACTCGACATTGCCCTATAGCATTGATTTTTACGGATCAAAAGCCCGTGAGTCGAGTGTCAAAGATTTGTGAGACGGGTGGAATGGGTGCGGGAAAGGCCGAGATTTTTAGCTGAATCGATTCATCTTGATGCTTAGGCTGCTATCATTTGTAACTAACGGTTGCCAGTGTGTTCTCTATCCGAAGTGCCCCGATAGAAACCGTGGCCCGAAAAAGACAGGTTGCTCAATTGAAGCGGCCGATCAACCCGTGCGTGCAAGATGAGTGAGGTAGCGCCATGTCCGAGCAGGATCGAGATAACCCGCGGCGTGAGTTTCTGCGCAAAACCCTGACCTTGATCCCGGTGGTCACCGTGGCGAGCAGTGCCCTGGGCAGCAGTGTGCTGCAGGCCGCATCGCAGGCAACGCCGGCGGTCACCGACAAGGCGCCTGTCAGCAGCGGGCATTATGAACCGAGCTTTTTCACCGCCGAGGAATGGGCTTTTCTCAACGCCGCCGTGGCTCGCCTGATTCCGGCCGACGCCCAGGGGCCGGGTGCCCTGGAAGCCGGTGTACCGGAATTTATCGACCGGCAAATGAACACGCCTTACGCCAGTGGCGCCTTGTGGTTTATGCAGGGCCCCTTCGTCGCCGATGCGCCGCCGGAGATGGGTTGGCAAAGCAAGCTGGTGCCCCGCGAGATCTATCGCCTGGGCATCGCCGCCACGGAGGCCTGGTGCAAGAAACTCCATGGTTCAACCTTTGCCGCGCAAGACAGCGCTACCCAGGATGCCTTGCTCAAGCGACTGGAGGCCGGCGACGCCGATTTCGACAGCGTCCCGCCGAAGATGTTCTTCAGCTTCCTGCTGCAAAACACCAAGGAAGGCTTCTTCAGCGATCCGATCCATGGCGGCAACAAGGGCCTGGTGGGCTGGACCATGGTCGGTTTTCCCGGCGCCCGCGCCGACTTCATGGATTGGGTTGAACGCAACGAGCAATACCCCTTCCCGGCTGTATCCATTCGCGGCGAGAGGGCGTAAGCATGGCGATTCAAATGAAGAAGGTCGACGCAGTGATCGTCGGTTTCGGCTGGACCGGCGCGATCATGGCCAAGGAGCTGACCGAAGCCGGGCTCAATGTCGTGGCCCTGGAACGCGGTCCGATGCAGGACACCTACCCCGACGGCAATTACCCACAGGTGATCGACGAACTCACCTACAGCGTGCGCAAGAAACTCTTCCAGGATATCTCCAAGGAAACCGTCACCATTCGCCATAGCGTCAACGACGTCGCCTTGCCGAACCGCCAACTCGGCGCGTTCCTGCCGGGCAATGGCGTCGGCGGGGCCGGACTGCACTGGTCGGGCGTGCACTTTCGGGTCGACCCCATCGAGCTGCGCATCCGCAGTCACTACGAAGAGCGCTACGGCAAACATTTCATTCCCAAGGACATGACCATCCAGGACTTCGGCGTCAGCTACGAAGAGCTGGAACCGTTCTTCGACTACGCCGAAAAGGTCTTCGGCACCTCGGGCCAGGCCTGGACCGTCAAGGGCCAGCTGGTCGGCCAGGGCAAGGGCGGCAACCCCTACGCACCGGATCGCTCCAATCCCTTTCCGCTGGAGGCGCAGAAGAACACCTACTCCGCGCAGCTGTTCCAGAAAGCCGCCAGCGAAGTCGGCTACAAGCCCTACAACCTGCCGTCGGCAAATACTTCAGGGCCCTACACCAACCCTTACGGCGCGCAGATGGGACCGTGCAATTTCTGCGGTTTCTGCAGCGGTTATGTCTGCTACATGTATTCCAAGGCCTCGCCGAACGTGAACATCCTGCCGGCGTTGCGACAGGTGCCGAACTTCGAACTGCGGCCCAATTCCCACGTGCTGCGGGTCAATCTCGACAGCACCAAGAGCAAGGCCACCGGCGTGACCTACATCGACGCCCAGGGCCGCGAGGTGGAACAAGAGGCCGACCTGGTGATTCTTGGCGCCTTCCAGTTCCATAACGTGCGGCTGATGCTGCTGTCCGGCATCGGCAAGCCCTACGATCCGGTCACCGGCGAAGGCGTGGTGGGCAAGAACTTCGCCTACCAGAACATGGCCACCGTGAAGGCCTTCTTCGACAAGGACGTGTACACCAACAACTTCATCGGTGCCGGCGGCAACGGTGTGGCGATCGACGATTTCAACGCCGACAACTTCGACCACGGCCCCCACGGCTTTGTCGGCGGCTCGCCGATGTGGGTCAACCAGGCCGGCAGCCGGCCGATTGCCGGGACCTCGAACCCGCCCGGCACGCCGGCCTGGGGCAGTGCCTGGAAACGCGCCACGGCGGATTACTACACCCACCAGGTGTCGATGGACGCCCACGGTGCGCACCAGTCCTACCGGGGCAACTACCTGGATCTCGACCCGGTTTACCGCGATGCCTACGGCTTGCCGCTGCTGCGGATGACTTTCGACTGGCAGGAAAACGACATCAAGATGAACCGCTTCATGGTCGGAAAATTGAGCAAGGTCGCCGAAGCGATGAATCCCAAGTCCATTGCCTTGCTGGGCAAGCAGGTCGGCGAGCACTTCAACACTGCGTCCTACCAGACCACCCACCTCAACGGTGGCGCGATCATGGGCACCGACCCGAAGACCAGCGCCCTGAACCGCTACCTGCAATGCTGGGATGTGCACAACGTCTTTGTCCCCGGTGCTTCGGCCTTTCCCCAGGGCCTGGGCTACAACCCCACCGGCCTGGTGGCGGCGCTGACCTACTGGTCGGCCCGGGCGATCCGCGAGCAGTACCTGAAGAACCCCGGCCCACTGGTTCAGGCATAAGGAGCGATAAACATGAAAGCATTGGTTATCGCCACCCTGGCGCTGTTGGGCAATGGCGCGGTCAGCGCCGCCGAGGCCGATCCGTCGGCCCTGATCAAGCAGGGCGAATACCTGGCGCGGGCCGGGGATTGCGTGGCCTGTCACACGGCCAAGGGCGGCCAGCCGTTCGCCGGCGGGCTGCCGATGCAGACGCCCATCGGCACGATCTATTCGACCAATATCACCCCGGATAAAAGTGGGATCGGCGCCTACAGCTTCGAGGATTTCGACCAGGCGGTCCGGCATGGTGTCGCGAAGAACGGCAGTACCCTTTACCCGGCGATGCCGTATCCGTCCTACGCTCGCGTCAGTGACAGTGATATGCAGGCGCTGTACGCCTACTTCATGAAGGGCGTGGCGCCGGTGGCCCAGGACAACAAGGCGGTCGATATCCCCTGGCCGCTGAGCATGCGCTGGCCGTTGGCGGGTTGGCGCTGGGTGTTCGCGCCCAAGGTCGCCGAGTACCAGGCTGGCAGTGGCGCGGACCCGGTGGTGAGCCGTGGGGCTTATCTGGTCGAAGGCCTCGGCCATTGCGGTGCCTGCCATACGCCACGGGCCCTGACCATGCAGGAAAAGGCTTTGAGCGCCACTGAAGGCAGTGCCTTCCTGGCAGGCAGCGCGCCGCTGGAAGGCTGGATCGCGAAAAGCCTGCGCGGCGATCACAAGGATGGCCTCGGTAGCTGGAGCGAAGCGCAGCTGGTGCAGTTCCTCAAGACCGGCCGCAGCGATCGCAGCGCGGTATTCGGCGGCATGAGCGATGTGGTGGTGCACAGCATGCAGTACATGAGCGATGGTGACCTGACGGCGATTGCCCGCTACCTCAAGAGCTTGCCGCCGGTGGACCCGCAGGATGCGCCTCACGCCTATGAGCCACAGGTCGCACAGGCCCTGTGGAAAGGCGATGACAGCAAGCCGGGGGCGTCGGTGTATATCGACAACTGCGCGGCCTGCCACCGTACCGACGGTCACGGTTATACCCGGGTGTTCCCGGCGTTGGCCGGTAACCCTGTGGTGCAATCGGCGGACCCGACGTCGTTGATCCATATCGTGCTCAAGGGCGGCACCTTGCCGGCGACACACACTGCACCTTCGAACTTCACCATGCCGGCGTTTGCCTGGCGGTTGTCGGACCAGGAAGTGGCGGATGTAGTCGGTTTCATTCGCGGCAGCTGGGGTAACCAGGGCGGTGCGGTGAAGGCCAGCGATGTGGCGGCGTTGCGCAAGGAGGATATGCCGGCCAAGCCGTAGGCCGACGCCTGCCAGACGGTGCTAGGCAGATCGGCCCTGCTCCATTACTGTATGTAAATACAGTAATGGAGCCTTTCCCATGTTCACCCCGCTCCCACCCCGTGGCCGTGGCACCGCGACCAACCCGCACAACCGCTTCGCGCCCCATCGTTCGGTGGCCGAGGACGACGGCTGGTACCAGGAGGTCCCGCTGACCCAGGGCACCGAGGTGCGCATCGAGACGGCGAAATCCATCATCACCCGCAACACCTCGCCGGACCTGCCCTTCGACCGCTCCATCAATCCCTATCGCGGCTGCGAGCACGGTTGCATCTACTGCTACGCACGCCCCAGCCATGCCTACTGGGATATGTCCCCGGGCCTGGATTTCGAAACCAAACTGATCGCCAAGACCAACGCCGCCGCCGTGCTCGAGCAACAATTGTCCAAGCCGGGTTATCGGGTGGCCCCGATCAACCTGGGCTCCAACACCGATCCCTACCAGCCGATCGAACGCGAGCACCAGCTCACCCGGCGGATTCTCGAGGTGTTGCTGCGTTATCGGCATCCGGTGACCATCGTCACCAAGGGCTCGCTGATCCTGCGCGACCTTGACCTGCTGACGGAACTGGCACAGCAGCGCCTGGTGGCGGTGATGATCAGCCTGACCAGCCTCGATGACGAACTCAAGCGCATCCTCGAACCCCGGGCGGCGGCGCCCAAGGCGCGCTTGCGGGCGATCCGGGTCATGCGTGAAGCGGGTATCCCGGTGGGCGTGCTGTGTTCGCCGATGATTCCGATGATCAACGACAGCGAGCTGGAAAGCCTGCTCACCGAAGCCCGCGACGCCGGTGCCCAGAGCGCCGCCTACATGATGCTGCGCCTGCCCCTGGAGGTAGCGCCGCTGTTCGAGGAGTGGCTCGCCGCCCACTACCCGCAACGGGCGAGCCATGTGTTGAGCCTGATTCGCCAGACCCGCGGCGGTGAGCTCTACGACAGCCGGTTCGGTGCGCGGATGCGCGGCGAAGGGCCGTTTGCCGATCTGCTGGCGCAACGCTTTGCCAAGGCCATCAAGCGCCTGGGCCTCAATCGCCGTGAAGGCTACAACCTCGATTGCACGGCATTCTGTCCCCCCGGAGGGCAGATGTCGCTACTCTGAGCCATGAGTCGGATGAAGGTCGCTTGGTGGCGTTTAGCCTGCGCCTATACTCTTGGGTAAGCACTGTAGAAGCCTTCTGGAACGTCCGTCCTAGAGCCTCTGATTCAGCTTGAGTTAAGTTTTCGCGACTAGGGTAAAGCTGCCTGTTTCGTACAGGTGTGTTCAAGGAACCGGGCGTATTGATCCGATGAGGGCTGGCCGCGAGCGAGCTAAATCAGGAAAATCCCCCTAAATCCGTCAGAAAAGAGGATGAATCATGAGTGACAAGGATAAACAGCTGTCAGCTGCGTCGGCATCTGGGCTCCCCGGGGCCGAAAGTGCCGATGCGGCGCTGCAGCATATCGTCGACGGCTTCCTGCATTTTCATCATGAAGTCTTTCCGCAACAGGAAGAGCTGTTCAAGAAGCTCGCCACGGCCCAGAGCCCACGGGCGATGTTCATTGCCTGCGCCGACTCGCGCATCGTGCCCGAGTTGATTACCCAAAGCTCCCCGGGCGACCTGTTCGTGACCCGCAATGTCGGCAACGTGGTGCCGCCCTACGGGCAAATGAACGGCGGTGTCTCGACCGCCATCGAGTACGCGGTGCTGGCCCTGGGCGTGCAGCACATCATCATCTGCGGGCATTCGGACTGCGGCGCCATGCGCGCGGTGCTCAACCCCGACAGCCTGGAAAAGATGCCCACGGTCAAAGCCTGGCTGCGCCATGCGGAAGTGGCGAAGACCATGGTTCATGAGAACTGCGATTGCGCCAACGAAAGTGAAAGCATGCACGTGCTGACCGAAGAAAACGTTATCGCCCAGTTGCAGCACTTGCGCACGCACCCCTCGGTGGCCTCGCGCATGGCCAACGGTCATCTGTTTATCCATGGCTGGGTCTACAACATCGAAACCAGCGAAATCAAAGCGTATGACGCCGATCGGGCCTGCTTCCTACCCCTCGATGGCACTCATCCGATTCCAAGCGCGACGCCCAAAGCCCGCTTCTAGCGCCTGAAGCCTCCTCTATCCATTGGGTTCAGCCACGACCGACGTTCGAGCGGTCGGGCTTCGCCATGCCTGAAGAAATCCTCAGGAGATTCATCATGCGTGCTGCACAACTGAAAGCGGTTTTGCCACGGGAGCTGTTGGCTTCCGTGGTGGTATTCCTGGTGGCCCTGCCGCTGTGCATGGGGATCGCCATCGCCTCCGGCATGCCGCCGGCCAAAGGGCTGATCACCGGCATCATCGGTGGACTGGTGGTGGGCTGGCTGGCAGGCTCGCCGTTGCAGGTCAGCGGCCCGGCCGCGGGCCTGGCGGTGCTGGTGTTCGAACTGGTACGCGAGCACGGCATGGCCATGCTCGGGCCGATCCTGTTGCTGGCCGGCCTGCTGCAATTGCTGGCCGGGCGCTTGCGCCTGGGCTGCTGGTTCCGGGTGACCGCCCCGGCGGTGGTCTACGGGATGCTCGCCGGGATCGGCGTATTGATCGTGCTGTCCCAGGTCCATGTGATGTTCGATGGTTCGCCCCTGCCCTCGGGGCTGGACAACCTGCTGGGTTTCCCCGCCGCCGCGGGGCAGGCGTTTTCCGGCGAAGGCAGCGGCTGGCAGGCCGGCGCGTTGGGCCTGGGGACTATCCTGGTGATGTGGGTTTGGGACAAGCGCAAACCCCATGCCCTGCGCTTTGTCCCGGGTGCTCTGCTCGGTGTGGGGCTGGCGACCCTGGCGAGTTTGCTGCTGGCGCTGTCGGTCAAGCGCGTGGAAGTCCCGGCCAACCTGGCCGAGGCCATCGACTGGCTGCGGCCCGCCGACCTGCTCAACCTGGCCAACCCTAATCTGCTGATCGCGGCCTTTGCCGTGGCCTTTATCGCCAGCGCCGAAACCCTGCTGTCGGCCGCCGCCGTGGACCGCATGCACGACGGCCAGCGCTCGGATTTCGACCGCGAACTGTCGGCGCAGGGGGTGGGCAATATGCTCTGCGGCCTGCTCGGGGCGTTGCCCATGACCGGGGTGATCGTGCGCAGCTCGGCGAATGTCCAGGCCGGTGCCCGGACCCGTCTGTCGGCGATGTTCCATGGATTGTGGTTGTTGGCCTTTGTGCTGCTGCTGTCCAGTGTGCTGCAAAGCATTCCGGTGGCGAGCCTGGCGGGTGTGCTGGTGTATACGGGCATCAAGCTGGTGGATCTCAAGGCCTTTCGCGGCCTGGGGCGCTACGGGCGCATGCCGATGCTGACCTATGCGGCCACGGCCTTGGCGATTGTCTGCACTGACTTGCTGACGGGGGTGTTGATCGGTTTCGGCCTGACCCTGGCGAAGCTGGCCTGGAAAGCTTCGCGCCTGAAGATCAGCCTGGTGGACTTGCCCGCCGAGGGTGAGATGGAACTGCGCTTGCTGGGGGCGGCGACGTTTCTCAAGGTGCCGGCGCTGACCCGGGTGCTGTCGACGATTCCGGCAGGCACGGTGGTGCATGTGCCGCTGGGCAACCTGAGCTACATCGACCACTCTTGCCTGGAGTTGCTGGAAGAGTGGGACCGGGCCAACAGGGCCAAGGGCTCGCGATTGGTGATCGAGTCCCATGGCTTGAAACGGCGTCTGGAAGGACGGTTGCGGACCACCAGCGGTATCGGTTCCGCCGCAGCCTGACGATGGTCTGGAAAACGCCACAAAACCTGTAGGAGCCGAGCTTGCTCGCGATCGGGCGCGCAGCGGCCGCAATCCGGCTGACTCGGTGTGCCAGATGCACCGCATGCGCAGGTTTTACGACTGCTGCGCAGCCGATCGCGAGCAAGCTCGGCTCCTACAGGGGAGCGCGTCAGGTCACGATCAACTGAGTCACCGGTTCAAGCCCCCGGCTGTTCCAGCTCCAGCCCCACACCCAACTGGCGCGACAAACACGGCCAGCGCTTCCACGCCGCCTCGGTGTCCGGGCTGTGCAGGCGCTCGCGATAGGCTTCCACCGACTCCAGGGCAAAGCTTTCTTCGTCGAGCATTTCATCGACCGCGTGATGCACCGCTTCATCCAGCTGGTTGGCGAATGTCTCGCCGATCAACTGGTGGGCGATCAGGTTGGCCACGGTAATGTCCGACGGAATCAGCGGCTGGCCGAAATGCTTGATGTACAGGTCGTTGACCTCCTCCACCAGGCGATGCGCCAGATAGGCTTCATCCAGCAGGCCGTCGAGCCCGACATGGCCTTCCAGGATCGCCGGAGGTTTCAGGAAAAACTGCTCGGCGATTTTCAGCACCGGCTTGATCTGTGATTCGATGCCGGCTTCGCGCGCCACCTCATTGGCCGCATCCAGCAAATCGGGAACCAGGTCGATATAAGCTTTTACAAACCGGGTCAGCACGCCTTTGGCGTCAACATCCGGCAGTTGAATAGCGGGGTGAAGATGCGGCAATTGAACTTCAAGTTGACGAGTCAACTGGCCGCTACCGGCCTCGTGTTGATGGGCACGTTGAATCTGCTCGCGCAATGCGGCGGTGTTCATGAAAGCTCCAGGGGGGACGGCAAAGGGAAAATAGGGAGAGTACAAAGTAGCTGGGTTATAAAAGATGTTCAGACGCATTTGTAATAATTATTTCATGCTTATATGCATGAGTTATATCGATTTGCCATTACTTATGCTCTACCCCAGGTAATCCGCGGCCTCCAGCCTGATTCAAAGTCTCCTCCCAGTTCATTTCCCAGATCGCATGGCACTGTCCCGGTCGCTGTCTATACTCGATTTCGTAGGGAGTTAGCTGATGACGCCCGGCTGCTGTTGCTGGCCAGGCCGAATGGTCTGCTTGCGTAGTACGACCATTCCCTTGGCCGCAGGTGAAAGCCGGCGGGATAACAAGAACGATAAGGGGAACCCGCAATGATGCGACATCCACGGGTCTGGATGGGCCTCCTGTTGTGGTCGATATTCAGTCAGGCGCATGCCGCCTGGACCGTGAATATGACGCCTGGAGCGACGGAAGTCAGTCACGAGATCTTTGATCTGCACATGACCATTTTCTGGATCTGTGTGGTGATCGGCATCATCGTGTTCGGCGCGATGTTCTGGTCGATGATCATGCACCGCCGCTCCACCGGCCAGGTGGCGGCCAAGTTCCATGAAAGCACCACGGTGGAAATCCTCTGGACCATCGTGCCCTTGCTGATCCTGGTGGTGATGGCGATTCCCGCGACCGCCACGCTGATCAAGATGTACGACACCAGTGAGTCGGACGTCGATATCCAGATCACCGGCTATCAGTGGAAGTGGCACTACAAATACCTGGGCCAGGATGTCGAGTTCTTCAGCAACCTGTCCACTCCCCCCGAACAGATGCATAACCTGGTGCCCAAGGGCGAAAACTACCTGCTGGAAGTCGACCAGCCGCTGGTCCTGCCGGTGGGCGCCAAGGTGCGTTTCCTGGTGACTTCCGCCGACGTGATCCACTCCTGGTGGGTGCCGGCCCTGGCGGTCAAGCGTGATGCGATTCCTGGGTTCTTCAACGAAGCCTGGACCCGGGTCGACAAGCCCGGCATCTACCGCGGCCAATGTTCCGAATTGTGCGGCAAGGACCACGGCTTCATGCCGGTGGTGGTCGATGTCCGCACCAAGGCCGACTACGACAGCTGGCTGGCCGATCGCAAGGCCGAGTCGGCCAAGCTCAAGGAACTGACCAGCAAGGAATGGACTCTCGACGAACTCAAGGAGCGTGGCGACAAGGTCTACCACACCACCTGCGTGGCCTGTCACCAGGCCGAGGGCCAGGGCCTGCCGCCGATGTTCCCGGCACTCAAGGGCTCGAAAATCGCCACCGGTCCCAAGGAAGACCACCTGCACCGGGTGTTCTTCGGCAAGCCGGGCACGGCCATGGCGGCCTTCGGCAAACAGTTGTCGGAAGTCGATATCGCCGCCGTCGTGACCTACGAGCGTAATGCCTGGGGCAACAACAAGGGCGACATGGTCACGCCCAAGGAAGTACTGGCGCTGAAACAGGCGGAGGGCGGCAAATGAACAGCTCCGTTGCGTGTTCGCTGAACCGGTCGGAGCCGAGGCTCCCGGGCCAAGCCGTTCCCCCGTTTGCAGGAGACAGGACATGAGTGCAGTGATCGATGACCATGGCCATGGCGGCCACGATGAGCACGCCGCCCACGGTCCCGCCAAGGGCCTGATGCGCTGGGTGCTGACCACCAACCACAAGGATATCGGCACGCTGTACCTGTGGTTCAGCTTCGCCATGTTCCTGCTCGGTGGCTCCTTCGCCATGGTGATCCGCGCCGAACTGTTCCAGCCGGGGCTGCACATTGTCGAACCGGCGTTCTTCAACCAGATGACCACCATGCATGGCCTGGTGATGGTTTTCGGCGCGGTGATGCCGGCCTTCGTCGGCCTGGCCAACTGGATGATCCCGCTGATGATCGGCGCGCCGGACATGGCCTTGCCGCGGATGAACAACTTCAGCTTCTGGCTGTTGCCGGCGGCCTTCTCGTTGATGGTCTCGACCCTGTTCATGCCCGGCGGCGGGCCGAACTTCGGCTGGACCTTCTATGCGCCGCTGTCGACCACCTACGCGCCCGAAAGCGTGACCTTCTTTATCTTCGCCATCCACATGATGGGCATCAGTTCGATCATGGGCGCGATCAATGTGATCTCGACCATTCTCAACCTGCGTGCGCCGGGCATGACCCTGATGAAGATGCCGCTGTTCGTCTGGACCTGGCTGATCACCGCGTTCCTGCTGATCGCCGTGATGCCGGTGCTGGCAGGCGTTGTGACCATGATGCTGATGGACATCCATTTCGGCACCAGCTTCTTCAGCGCCGCCGGAGGCGGTGACCCGGTGCTGTTCCAGCACGTGTTCTGGTTCTTCGGCCACCCCGAGGTGTACATCATGATCCTGCCGGCGTTCGGCGCGGTCAGTGCGATCATCCCGGCGTTTTCCCGCAAGCCGTTGTTCGGCTACACCTCGATGGTCTATGCCACGGCGAGCATCGCCTTCCTCTCGTTCATCGTCTGGGGCCACCACATGTTCGTGGTCGGCATTCCCCTGGTCGGCGAGCTGTTCTACATGTACGCGACCATGCTGATCGCGGTGCCGACCGGGGTGAAGGTGTTCAACTGGGTCAGCACCATGTGGCAAGGCTCGCTGACCTTCGAGACGCCCATGCTGTTTGCGGTGGCCTTTGTCATCCTGTTCAGTATCGGCGGTTTTTCCGGGCTGATGCTGGCGATGGCGCCGGCGGACTTCCAGTACCACGGCACCTATTTCGTGGTGGCGCATTTCCACTACGTGCTGGTGCCGGGGGCGATCTTCGGGATCTTCGCTTCCACCTACTACTGGCTGCCGAAGTGGACCGGCCACATGTACGACGAAACCCTTGGCAAGCTGCACTTCTGGCTGTCGTTCATCGGCATGAACCTGACCTTCTTCCCGATGCACTTCGTGGGCCTGGCGGGTATGCCACGGCGGGTACCGGACTACAACCTGCAGTTCGCCAACTTCAACATGGTCTCGTCGATTGGCGGTTTCATGTTCGGGGTCACCCAGTTGCTGTTCCTGTTCATCGTCATCAAGTGCATCCGCAGCGGTCCGCCGGCCCCGGCCAAACCCTGGGATGGTGCCGAAGGCCTGGAGTGGAGCATTCCGTCACCCGCGCCGTATCACACCTTCACCACGCCTCCGGAAGTGAAATAGATCATGGCCGACTCGATCTCGCTCAAGCGCCTGGTCACACGCCTGTTGTTGGTGGTGGTAGCGATGTTCGCCTTCGGTTTTGCCCTGGTGCCGCTCTACGACGTGATGTGCAAGGCCTTCGGGATCAACGGCAAGACCGCCGGGCAATATGAGGGCGAGCAGGTGGTCGATCTGTCGCGCAATATCGGTGTGCAGTTCCTCTCGACCAATGCCGTCGACATGGTCTGGGAGTTCTACCCCAAGGCCGACCAGTTGAGCGTGCACCCCGGTGCCGTCAACGAGATGCTCTTCGTGGCCTACAACCCCACCGACCATGTGATGAAGGCCCAGGCCATCCCGAGCATCGCCCCGGCGAATGCGGCGGTGTACTTCCACAAGACCGAATGCTTCTGCTTCACCCAGCAGACCTTGCAGCCCGGGCAGCGCATCGAGATGCCGGTACGTTTCATCGTTGATCGCGACATGCCCAAGGATGTGAAGCAACTGACGCTGGGCTACACGCTGTTCGACATCACCGCCCGCAACCCGCCTGTAGCGGGTACGGGCGGCTAGGACATTTGGCGTGCCCGATAAGGAGAACAATAAATGGCGATTCATGAGCACTATTACGTACCGGCCCAGAGCAAGTGGCCGATCATTGCCACGGCGGGCATGCTGACCACGATGTTCGGCCTGGGCACCTGGTTCAATGACCTGAAGGCGGCGCGCCCGGATTCCCACGGCCCGCTGATCTTCTTCATCGGCGGACTGCTGCTGGCCTACATGCTCTTCGGCTGGTTCGGCACGGTGATCAAGGAAAGCCGCGCCGGACTCTACAGCCCGCAGATGGACCGTTCGTTCCGCTGGGGCATGAGCTGGTTCATCTTTTCCGAGGTGATGTTCTTCATCGCCTTCTTCGGCGCGCTGTTCTATGTGCGCAATCTGTCGGTGCCCTGGCTGGCCGGTGACGGCGGTGCGAAAGGCATCGCCCACCTGCTCTGGCCGAACTTCCAGAACGCCTGGCCATTGCTGCACAACCCCGATCCGAAGCTCTTTCCCGGCCCCAGGGAAACCATCAGTCCCTGGGGGTTGCCGCTGCTCAATACCGTGTTGCTGGTCAGTTCCAGCGTCACCGTGACCATCGCCCACCATGCCCTGAAAAACGGCCATCGCGGTGCGCTGAAGATCTGGCTGGCGATCACCGTGCTGCTGGGGATCGCGTTCCTGAGCTTCCAGGCCAAGGAATACATGCATGCCTATCACGAACTGGGGCTGACCCTGGGTTCGGGCATCTACGGCGCGACCTTCTTCATGCTCACCGGCTTCCACGGCGCCCACGTGACCATCGGCACCCTGATCCTGTTCGTGATGCTGATGCGGGTCATGCGCGGGCACTTCAATGCCGAGCATCAATTCGGTTTTGAAGCGGCCAGTTGGTATTGGCACTTCGTCGACGTGGTCTGGATCGGCCTGTTCGTCTTCGTCTACGTGCTCTGAGCCTTGCCGGCCCCGGGTTTTTACCAGGGCGCCGAGGACACCAGTTGGCCGCTGAAAAAGCCCCAGGTGATCAAGGCCAGGGTGATCACGGCAAGCCCGACCCGCACAGTCAGGGCATGGACCAGGCGCTTGGAGTGCGCGTCGTCCTTCACCAGGAAGAACAGGCCGCTGAACAGGCTGGCCACCGTGGCCAACAGCATCAGGACAATCGCCGCTTTCAACATGGTGAGACTCCGGGGGGGATGCGCATGCAATTGAGTATAGCGAGTCGAATACGCGCCACCGGGGTGCGGTCATGAGGCGCTTCCAGCCCGGCATCGCGCCGACCCTGGTGGTGCTCGTGCTGCTGCCGTTGCTGGTCTGCCTGGGTTTCTGGCAGCTGAGTCGCAGCGAGCAGAAACGCGTGCTGCTGGAGAACCATGCCCAGCGCCGCACCGCCGCACCGGTGGCCGGCGACCAGTTGAAAGCCATGACCGATCCGGCGTTCCGGCGGGTGCGATTGAGCGGCCAGTTCGACGCCGAACACAGCTACCTGCTGGATAACCGCATGCGTGACGACCGGGTCGGCGTCGAGCTGTTGCAGCCGTTCCACGACGAGGTCAGCGGCCTGTGGTTGCTGGTCAACCGCGGCTGGTTGCCCTGGCCGGACCGGCGCACGCCGCCGGTGTTCAGCACCCCCGCGCAACGGCTGGAGATCGGTGCCTGGGTGTATGTCTCGCCTGGCGCGACTTTCCAGTTGGGCAGCGACCCGGCCAATGCGAGCTGGCCACGGCTGGTGACCGCGATCGACCCGGACAAGCTCTGGGCGGAATTGGGACGCACCGGTTTCAACTACGAACTGCGCCAGGAGTCCGGTCCGGCGGCCTACGAGGCCGGCTGGCCGGTGGTCTCCGAAGGCATGGGGCCGGAAAAACATGTGGCCTATGCCGTGCAGTGGTTCGCCATGGCGCTGGCGCTGTTCGGCCTTTATCTCTACCTCGGATGGCATAACGCAAGGGAGAAACACCATGGGAGCGGCCATGAATCCGAATCCACTGAACACAGCTGAAGCACCGACCCCGCCGCGGCGTGCCCGCGGTCGCTGGCAATTGATCATGATCCTGCTGGTGGTGATCGGCCCGATGGTCCTCGCCACCGGGATGTACAAGTTGCAGTTCTGGGTGCCGGAGAGCCGCAGCTATCACGGTGAGTTGATCGGCAATGGCGAGAGCCGCGCCGACCTCGGCGTGCAGACCGACGAGCAGCGTTGGCAGATGCTGGTGACGTCACCCCAGGACTGCACAGCGGACTGCCAGCAACTGGTCTACCTGGCGCGGCAGATCCAGATCGCCCTCGGTCGCGATGCTTCCCGGGCCAGCCATGCCCTGGCGGCGGCGCAACCCCTGGAGGCGACCTACGACGCCAAGCTCAAGCGCGAATACCCGCAGTTGCAACGCTACCCGCTGGATCTTGCGGCCTACAACCGGGAAGCCAAGGGTAACGGCGCGGCGCAACTGTGGATCGTCGATCCCCACGGCAATCTGGTGCTGCGTTATGACGCCACGGTCAAGGGCAAGGACCTGCTCAACGACCTGGTGCAACTGCTGAAACTGTCGAATATCGGATGAGGGCATCGTCATGGCCAAACCTGGATTTCGCCTCGCGCTGTTCGCCACGCTGCTGGCGCTGATCGTCGTCCTGCTGGGCGCCTATACCCGGCTGACCCACGCCGGCCTGGGCTGCCCCGACTGGCCGGGCTGCTACGGCTTTATCAGCGTGCCCCAGAGCGAAGCCCAGCTGGCCCATGCCGAACTGCATTTTCCCGATACCCCGGTGCAAGCCCACAAGGGCTGGAACGAGATGGTCCACCGCTACTTCGCCGGAACCCTGGGGCTGCTGATCGTCCTGTTGGCCGCACGCTCCTGGCATGAACGCCGGCGTGACGGGCAACCATTGAAATTGCCGCTGTTCCTCTTGGGAGTGGTCTTCGCCCAGGCGGCCTTCGGCATGTGGACGGTCACCCTCAAGCTCTGGCCCCAGGTGGTCACGGCCCATCTGCTCGGCGGCTTTGCCACCTTGAGCCTGCTGTTCCTGCTGACCTTGCGCCTGTCCGGCGTGCTGCCGGCGCTGGCGGTGCCGCGACGCCTGCAGCGCTGGGCCACGGCCGGGCTGTTGTTGGTGATTTTGCAGATCGCCCTCGGCGGCTGGGTCAGTTCCAATTATGCGGCGGTGGCCTGTATCGACCTGCCGACCTGTCACGGGCAATGGTGGCCGAACGCGGATTTTGCCAACGGTTTTCACCTGACCCAGCATATCGGCCCCAACTATCTGGGCGGCCAGCTCGACAGCGATGCGCGCACGGCGATTCACCTGACCCACCGCATCGGCGCCCTGCTGGTGACCCTGGTGCTGTGCGGCCTGGCCTGGCAATTGCGGGCGGTGGGCATGACCCGGCTCGCCGGTTTGCTGCTGCTGGCGCTGGCGGCGCAGATCAGCCTGGGCCTGAGCAATGTCTACTTTCATCTGCCGCTGCCGGTGGCCGTGGCGCACAATGCCGGCGGTGCGGCGTTGTTGCTGACGCTGGTGCTGGTCAATTACCACGCGCGTACCGCGCTGGTCCGGGTGCGCGCGCAAGCGCCGGCACGCTGGCGTCTGAGCCCGATCAAAGCGGTCCATGCGCCCATCACGATCAAGGGAGAAATGCCGTGGCGACTGTAATCGGTGAGCGTCAGGGCCAGGCCCTGTGGCGCGACTACCTGGAGCTGACCAAACCCAAGGTGGTGGTGCTGATGCTGATCACCTCGCTGGTGGGCATGTTTCTCGCGACCCGCGCCGGCGTGCCCTGGACCGTGCTGGTGTTCGGCAACCTGGGCATCGCCCTGTGTGCCGGCGGCGCGGCGGTGGTCAACCATGTGGTGGATCGGCGCATCGATGCGCTGATGGCCCGCACCCACAAGCGGCCGCTGGCCCAGGGCCGGGTGTCGCCGACGGCGGCGCTGAGTTTCGCCCTGGTTCTCGCGGTGCTCGGGCAAGCCTTGTTGCTGAGCTTCACCAATCCGCTGACGGCCTGGCTGACCCTGGCCTCCCTGCTCGGTTACGCGGTGATCTACACCGGCTTTCTCAAGCGTGCCACGCCGCAGAATATCGTGATCGGCGGCCTGGCCGGGGCGGCGCCGCCGTTGCTCGGCTGGGTCGCGGCCACCGGCCATGTCAGCGCCGAACCGCTGCTGCTGGTGCTGATCATCTTCGCCTGGACCCCGCCGCACTTCTGGGCCCTGGCCATCCACCGCAAGGAGGAGTACGCCAAGGCGGATATCCCGATGCTGCCGGTGACCCATGGCGAGCATTACACCAAGGTGCATATCCTGCTCTACACCTGTGTCCTGCTGGCGGTCAGCCTGCTGCCGTTCGTGATCCACATGAGCGGCCTGCTCTACCTGGTCTGCGCCACGCTCCTGGGCGCGCGCTTCCTGCATTGGGCGTGGGTGTTGTACCGTGGCAGTCAGCCGCATGCGGCGATCAACACCTTCAAGTACTCTATCTACTACTTGTTCCTGCTGTTTATCGCGCTGCTTGTCGATCACTACCTATTGTTGAATCTATGACTCGAGTTCAGAAAACCGTTTTTATTCTCGTCGCCGTGGTGGCCCTGGTCCTGGGCCTGACGGTCAACAAAGTGATCCATAACCAGCGCCAGGGCGAGCCCACGGCGATGATCGATGCGGGGATCATCCTGCTGCCCCAGAGCCGTTCGCTGCCCGGGGTGAAGATGACCGACCAGAACGGCCAGCCGGTGCAGGTCGACGAGCTCAAGGGCAAGTGGAGCCTGCTGTTCTTCGGCTACACCTTCTGCCCGGACATCTGCCCGACCACCCTCGCCCAGCTGCGTCAGATCAAGAGTGAATTGCCCAAGGATGTGGTGGGTCAGTTGCAGGTGATCCTGGTGAGTGTCGACCCCAACCGCGATACGCCGCAGCAGCTCAAGCAGTACCTGGGTTACTTCGATCCGGATTTCCGCGGGCTGACGGCCGGTTCGATCGACGACCTGCAGAAAGTCGCCAATGCGCTGAGCATTCCGTTTATTCCCGCGGACACCAGCAAGCCCAACTACACGGTTGACCATAGCGGCAACCTGGCGTTGGTCGGGCCGGACGGCACCCAGCGTGGTTTTATCCGGGCACCGTTGAACAACCAGAAGCTGGTGGCGCAGTTGCCGGAGTTGCTCACGCGCAAGTAGCGGTTACTTGGCAAACATCTGCCCGATGTCCTTGAAGGCCTTGAACTCCAGGGCATTGCCGCAGGGGTCGAACAGGAACATGGTTGCCTGTTCGCCCACCTGCCCCTTGAAGCGCACGTAGGGTTCGATGACGAACCGGGTGCCCTTCTCTTTCAGGCGTTCCGCCAGGGCTTCCCAGGTTTCCCATTCCAGCACCACACCGAAATGCGGTACCGGCACGTCGTGGCCGTCCACCGGGTTGCTCAATGCCTGTTCCTGGGCCGCGGTCTTGGCCTGGTGGTGAATCACCAACTGGTGACCGAAGAAGTCGAAGTCCACCCAGTGATCGCTGCTGCGTCCTTCCGGGCAGGCAAAAACATCGCCGTAGAAATGTCGGGCCGCGGCCAGGTCATGAACCGGGATTGCCAGGTGAAAGGGTGAAAGCGCCATGTCGGATACCAGGCTGGGGGAAGGAGCTTTCAGTGTAGCGATGATTATTTTGCTGGAAAGCGCATATTCTTGCTTCCGAGCCCGACTATTTTTACTAGGTGCCCCATGCTCCGTGAACTCAAGACCTTTATCCGCGTTGCCCGCGAAGGCACCTTTGTCGCCGCCGGCCAGCAGGTGGGGCTGACCCAGTCGGCGGTCAGTGCGCAAATGCGCGTGCTGGAGCAGAACCTCGGGGTGCGTCTGTTCGACCGCAGCGGGCGGGCCGCCGTGCTGAATGCGGCGGGTCGCCATGCGTTGCCCCTGGCCGAGCAGATCCTCGCCTTGTATGGGCAGATGGCCCTGTCGACGAGCGCCGCCGAGTGGCAAGGGGAGTTGCGTATCGGCGCCATTGCCACGGTGCAGACCGGTTTGTTACCCCAGGCCTTGCCGCGTTTTCGCCAGGCGGCGCCACGGGTGGAGTTGAAGCTGGTGCCGGGGGTTTCCCTCAATCTGCTGGGCCAGGTGGATGCCGGTGAGCTGGACCTGGCGCTGTTGATCAAGCCGCCGTTCGAGCTGCCCAAGGAGTTGCTGGAGATTCCCCTGGCCAGCGAGCCCTTTGTGCTGATCGCGCCGCTGCACCTGCCGGGTGATGACCCGCTGCAATTGCTCGCCGAGCAGCCGTTCGTGCGTTATGACCGGGCCTCCTTTGGCGGGCGC
The DNA here is from genome assembly GCF_002814235.1 of Pseudomonas sp. QS1027. Taxonomy (GTDB): domain Bacteria; phylum Pseudomonadota; class Gammaproteobacteria; order Pseudomonadales; family Pseudomonadaceae; genus Aquipseudomonas. Next base: position 257,341 of record NZ_PHSU01000007.1, read on the forward strand.
CTGGTCAGTCAGTTTCTGCGGGAACAGCGGATACAGGTACGCGATGCGCTGGAGCTGGATGAGCTGGAAGCGATTGCGCGGATGGTGGAGTGCGGGCTGGGGGTGTCGCTGGTGCCCCGGGCGGGACTGTGGTTGCAGCGGGCGGACCAGTTGCGGGTGATCGAGTTGGGCGAGCTGACTTTCGAGCGGCAGTTGATCGCGGTGTTGCGTCGCGCCCAGCGGCAGCCGGCACTGGATTGCCTGCTGGAGTGTCTGCGCCAGCCGTTGTAGGAGCCGTCATCCGGCTCCTACACGGTGTACTTTAGAACGCCGGCAGGACCGCGCCCTTGTACTTCTCGAGGATGAAGGCTTTCACTTCAGGGCTGTGCAGCGCGGCGACCAGCTTCTGGATCGCGTCGGAATCCTTGTTGTCCGGACGGGCCACCAGGATGTTCACGTACGGCGAGTCGCTACCTTCGATGATCAGCGCGTCCTTGGACGGATCCAGCTTGGCTTCCAGGGCGTAATTGGTGTTGATCAGGGCCAGGTCGACCTGGGTCAGCACGCGCGGCAGGGTGGCGGCTTCCAGTTCGCGGATCTTCAGGTCCTTGGTGTTCTCGACGATGTCTTTCGGCGTCGACAGGATGTTGGTGGCGTCCTTCAACTTGATCAGACCGGCTTTCTGCAGCAGCAACAGCGCGCGGCCGCCGTTGGTGGCGTCGTTCGGGATCACCACATTGGCGCCGCCCGGCAGGTCGGCGAGTTTCTTGTACTTGCTGGAGTAGGCGCCCAGCGGCTCCAGGTGCACGCCGGCCACGCTGACCAGATTGGTGCCCTTGGCCTTGTTGAACTCATCCAGGTACGGCTGGTGCTGGAAGAAGTTGGCGTCCAGGCGCTTTTCGGCGACTTGCACGTTCGGCTGCACGTAGTCGGTGAAGACCTTGACCTTCAGGTCCACGCCTTCTTTGGCCAGGACCGGTTTGACGAACTCGAGGATTTCCGCGTGGGGAACCGGCGAGGCGGCCACGGTCAGGGTTTCCGCGGCGTGGGCCGAGAAGGCGGCAACGGCGGCAAAGGCAGCAATCAGTTTTTTCATCGAACGACTCCATGTGAGGGGCGCGGGTTCAGGCGCATGCCGGCCTCGGCCGGCTTATTCAGTTGTAAAAGCGAGACTTACTTGCGGGAAAAGTGCACCACCAGCCGGTCGCCGATGGTCTGCAGCACCTGCACCAGGACGATCAGCATGATCACCGTGACCACCATGACATCGGTCTGGAAGCGCTGGTAACCATAGCGGATTGCCAGGTCGCCGAGGCCGCCGGCACCGACCACGCCGGCCATGGCGGTATAGCTCACCAGGGTAATCGCGGTCACGGTAATCGCCGCGAGAATACCCGGACGGGCTTCCGGCAACAGCGCATTCAGAATGATCTGGCGCGTGGTCGCGCCCATCGCCTGGGTGGCTTCGATAATGCCCCGGTCGACTTCGCGCAGCGCGGTTTCCACCAGCCGTGCGAAGAACGGCGCGGCGCCGATCACCAGCGGCGGAATAGCGCCGGCTACACCGAGGGAGGTGCCGGTGAGGAGCACGGTGAACGGAATCATCACGATCAGCAGGATGATGAATGGCAGGGAACGCACCACGTTCACCACGAAGGCCAGGATCGCGTAGGTAGCCTTCTGCTCCAGCAACTGGCGCGGGCTGCAGAGGAACAGCAGGATCCCCAGCGGCAGGCCCAGCAGGATGGTGAACACCAGCGAGGTGCCGAGCATCAGCATGGTGTCGCCGGTGGCTTCCCAGATATCCGCCCAGTCGACGTTGGCGAAGAAATTCAGAAACAGGTCCATCAGCGCAGTACCTCCATATGGACATCGGCGGCGGTGAAGCGCGCGAAGGCGGCTTCCATGTCGCCGCCGGTGACGGCGAGCGTCAGTTGCCCATAGGGGGTGTCCTTGATGCGGTCGATGCGCCCGGCGAGGATGCTGTAGTCCACGCCGGTTTCACGGGCGACCGTACCCAGCAGCGGCGCGTAGGTGGCGTCGCCCTGGAAGGTCAGACGCACGATACGACCCGGCACATGGGCGAAGTCGTCGCGCTGCTCGCTTTCGTCGATCTGCTCGTCCTCCTGGACGAAGCGGCGGGTGGTCGGATGCTTGGGGTGCAGGAACACCTCGGCCACCGGACCCTGCTCGACGATCACGCCGGCATCCATCACGCCGACCACATCGCAGACCCTGCGGATCACGTCCATTTCATGGGTGATCAGGACGATGGTCAGTTTCAGCTCGCGGTTGATCTCGGCCAGCAGTTGCAGGACCGACGCGGTGGTTTGCGGGTCGAGGGCGCTGGTGGCTTCGTCGCACAGCAGGATCTTCGGCTTGGTCGCCAGGGCACGGGCGATACCGACCCGCTGCTTCTGGCCGCCGGACAGCTGGGCCGGGTACTTCTTCGCGTGGTCGGACAGGCCGACGCGTTGCAGGAGTTCGGCGACGCGCTGGTCGATCTCGCGACGGGACAGCTCGCCGGCCAGGGTCAGCGGCAGCGCGACGTTGTCGGCCACGGTCTTGGAGGCCAGCAGGTTGAAGTGCTGGAAGATCATCCCGACCTGTTGGCGGAAACGCCGCAGGCCATTGGCGTCGAGCGCCGTGACTTCGTCGTCGTCGACAATGATCTGGCCGCCGCTGGGGGCTTCCAGGCGATTGATCAGACGCAGCAGGGTACTTTTTCCCGCACCGGAATGACCGATCAGGCCGAACACCTGGCCGTTTTCAACCCGCAGGTTGGTGGGGTGCAGGGCGGGAATATCCTTACCGGCGACCCGGTAGGTTTTATGGACGTTATGAAACTCGATCACGTAGCGAACCTTGTGGGGCGCAATGGAAAAAGGTCAGCGGTTAGCCGGGCGGGCATTTTAGCCTGTCCGTATAGGTCGTCTTAGCATTTATTTCGCATTCTACCTTTAATTTGGGCATATCTCGATCAGCGGCAGTCGTCGCGCCGAGCGCCGTCGAGTGGTGGTATAGCGCTCTGGCGGTACTGGCTGGCAGCCTCCTCATTAACGGGTTTACATCGATCGTAATGTGTTGTGTAGGAAGCTTCTTTGATATGAAGTCCAGCGGCTTTTTGATAGGAGATGGATCCAACTCGGACGCTGGGAATTAATATTTTGAATCGGCTTTTTCCGAGACTTGTTATTTTTGTTCCAGTAGGCTTTTAACTAATCCGGCTCCCGAAGGATGTTGTTATCTTCGGGTGTTACAAGTTTCTTGATTGAGATTTGTGAATTGAGTGTTTAGCCGGAAAGCAATGGATGGCCTTAGTCGTTTTATTTGTTTGACACGGAATTTCCGTGTTTCCGATAAGTTTGGAAACAATAAATAAGGTGATCGCATTGAAACCACTCAAGACCATGGTAATGGGTTTGCTCGCCCTGTCGATTCATAATGTCGCAGCCGCCAGTCATAGTTCGACGGACTCGTCGGGCGCCCAGAATATTATTGCCTCTCAAAAATTGCTGATGTTCGGCCCTCCGTCTGCACAAGTGCTTCCACAGACTTTTGCCGCCTGGTCACGCCTGATGGCAGATGCCCTGGGGCCCGAGGAGATAGAGCGGCAACGAACCAATATTGCGTTGGCTTATCTGGATATCGCGGCCGTTGCACAGGATGAGAATGCCCAGGCCAAGGTCGGCCAGCTGTTTGCCGAGCAGATACCCGTTTTGCTGAAAATGGACAGTGAGAATACCGAGTTGAAGAGCCAGGTCGCTTCTTTGTTTGGTATTGCCGGTTCCTCGCGGTATACGTTGTTTTACCGAAAAAACAACGCCCAGATAGAAGTCCAGGATTTCGATGATTTGAGTTCGCCGGAACAGGTTGCCGCACTCGAAGAGCAGCTGCTGAAGTGGCAGTCCGGACAAGATGGACATGCAGCCACTGAGGCGGAAGAAGGCGTCGCAATATTACAAGGGCCGGCTGAACACCCACCTGCCGGTGCTCCGGCGCAAGTAAGTTCTTCGGATTTTACGGCGGTGCCGAGCCTGACATTCAACTTGTCTAAAACGGGCCCGAGGGGTGAAGTCTCGACATTAGCCAATATCGAGATCATCAGAAGTGCCCTGCGTGCTCAGGACAAGAAATTCATTATTATCAAGGGGCATCCGACGACGATTAAATCGGCGAGAAATGGCATTGTCACCCCGATACCCGGCGTCAGGAATCTCTGGGCCTCCTATCTGCCCCAGACGTACCGGGTGAGTCATGTGGTCGAGGCTGCCGGTGCCGGTCCGGGCCTGGTGAAATTTGCTCCCCCGAGTGATGGCCGAACGGAGTTCAGTTACAGCGAGACACAGACCCGTGGATTCACCATCGGTGGTTCGGTAGGTGCCGAGTTCGGGCCAGGAGCATCGGATAAGGCCACCTACGTGGCCAAATCCCCTTTCAGCCTGGGTGCCAGTTATGAGCACACCAATAGCAAAACCCTGGCGACCAGCTTCAAGGACTACTCGTTGTTGGCCTCGTCAAATAACCGGGGCGCGCTTTGGGAGGCCCCCATTGCCCCGCGTCTCAGAAGTGCGCTGATTGACAGGGTCACCGCGAACGGGCCGATTCTGACCGAGAGCCGCATGACGCCGATGATGCGCCAGGCCAGTCTGGAAACCTACAGTGTCTGGGAGTTGCCGGGCAGCTACAGCGGCAATGCAAACGTGATAGTCGGGGCTGGCTATGACCTTCAGTTGGACGAATGGTGGCGGGATCGGACCCAGATCAGGAAGCGCAGCGAGTTGATCAACTATGGGCATAACAGTGAATTTGTCCTGGATTTATCGAGCCCTTACCTGACGCGGGAGATGTCGGTGCTCATCCGCTCCCAGGACGGTGCCGGAAGATGCCTGGTCGAGTCGGGGAGCACGGTGACGCTTGCCGCGTGTAATGCCCAGCAAAAAAGCCATCTATGGGGACTCGATTCGGAAAGTCGTTATGTAAACCGGGAGTCCGGAAAATGCCTCTCGTTGCAGGAGCGCTCCGGTGCGCTGTCGACTGAAACCTGCCGTATCGACAATCGCCAACAATGGGAGTGGCGTGCCGACAGGATTCATTCGCTCTATAACCTGGACTGGCGACTGTTTGTCCAGGGGGCGCGGCCCTCGGCAAAGCCGGACGGCTCGATGGCTTTCGACGATGTGCCGGTCAATGCCTTCAACCGCTTCAATATCCCTTGGGCCAGTTATCCCGGGGCGCCTTCGGCGGGCGATGTCATGCCCAACGAAAATGGTGTTTCACCGCAGATCAGCCCGGACTGGGTCGCGACCTACAGAAACCCTGTCGATGCCCGTCAGCGGTGGCGTATTGAAATACTTCGGGATGGGCTGTAATCGCTTGGCCTGATGGAGCAGGGGTACCGAGCAGGATGAAGCTTGCGCGGTACCCGCCTCGGCCAGAAAAAAGGAACGGTGAGCCTCCTCCGTCAGTCACTAATCAGGCAACTCGAATCCCGTCCCCCGGGAATTTTGCCCCCCAGCCCAGGATTGCCGGGCACTGCAAACGAGGAGTCTTACCTGATGAGTACCCGCAAACCCAAGGCCAGCCAGAGCCAGATGGCTGGAACCGATACCCCGGATCGCCACAACAGCAACGCCAAGCTGGAGAGCCTGGAACCCTTTCGCTCGGACGCCACCGAACAGGCGCTGCGGACCAATCAGGGGGTGAAGGTTGCCGATAACCAGAACACCCTCAAGGCCGGCGCCCGTGGCCCGTCGCTGCTGGAAGACTTCATCATGCGCGAGAAGATCACGCATTTTGACCATGAGCGGATTCCCGAGCGTATCGTCCATGCCCGGGGCACGGGCGCCCATGGCTACTTCCAGGCCTACCAGAATCACGCCGAGCTGACCAAGGCCGGCTTCCTCCAGGACCCGGACCAGAAGACCCCGGTGTTCGTGCGCTTCTCCACTGTCCAAGGCCCGCGCGGCTCCGCCGACACGGTGCGCGACGTGCGTGGCTTCGCGGTGAAGTTCTTTACCGAGGAAGGCAATTTCGACCTGGTCGGCAACAACATGCCGGTGTTCTTCATCCAGGACGCCATCAAGTTTCCCGACTTCGTCCACGCCGTCAAACCCGAGCCCCACAACGAGATCCCCACCGGCGGTTCGGCCCACGACACTTTCTGGGACTTTGTCTCGCTGGTGCCGGAATCGGCCCACATGGTGCTCTGGACCATGTCCGACCGGGCGATTCCCAAGAGCCTGCGCAGCATGCAGGGCTTTGGCGTGCATACCTTCCGCTTGATCAATGCCGAGGGCCGTTCCAGCTTCGTCAAGTTCCACTGGCGGCCAACGGTCGGCACCTGCTCATTGGCCTGGGATGAAGCCCAGAAGTTGGCCGGCAAGGACGCTGACTTCCATCGTCGCGATCTCTGGGAATCGATTGAAAGTGGCGACTACCCCGAGTGGGAGTTCGGTGTGCAGATCATTGCCGAGGAAGACGAGCACGGGTTCGACTTCGATATCCTCGACCCCACCAAGCTGGTCCCCGAGGAGCTGGTGCCGATCACTCCGCTGGGCAAGATGGTGCTCAACCGCAACCCGGACAACTTCTTCGCCGAGACCGAGCAGGTGGCCTTCTGTCCGGGGCATATTGTCCCGGGGATCGACTTCTCCAACGATCCGCTGCTGCAAGGTCGGTTGTTTTCCTACACCGATACGCAGATCAGCCGACTGGGCGGCCCGAACTTTCACGAGATTCCGATCAATCGTCCCCTGGCACCGTTTCACAGCAGCCAGCGCGACGCCCAGCATCGGAGCGTGATCGACAAGGGGCGTGCCTCCTATGAGCCCAATTCCATCGATGGCGGCTGGCCGAAGGAAACCCCGCCGGCGGCTCGGGACGGTGGGTTCGAGAGTTACCCGGAGCGTATCGACGCGAACAAGATCCGCCAGCGCAGCGAGTCGTTCGGCGATCATTTTTCCCAGGCCCGTTTGTTCTTCAACAGCATGAGCAAGTACGAGAAAGAACACATCATCGCGGCCTACAGTTTCGAGCTGGGCAAGGTCGAGCGTGAGCACATCCGCATTCGCCAGGTGAACGAGATCCTGGCCAATATCGACCTGGAGCTGGCCGCGCGGGTGGCCGGGAACCTTGGCCTGCCCAAGCCGAAGGCCGCCACCGTGGCGCCGCGCAAGACCGATCAGGTGCGGTCGCCGGCGTTGAGCCAGGCGAATCTGCTGTCGGGGGATATCAAGACGCGCAAAGTGGCGATTCTGGCGGCCAATGGTGTCGATGGCGAGGCGATTGCCGCGCTGAAGAAGCTGCTGGCGCGGGAAGGGGCGCATGCCAAGGTGCTGGGGCCGACTTCGGCGCCGGTCAGCACGGTGCAGGGGCAGAGCCTGGCGGTGGATGCTTCGATGGAGGGCTCGCCGTCGGTGGCGTTCGACGCGGTGTTCGTGCCTGGCGGCGCGGCGTCGGTGCAGGCGCTGAGTGGCGATGGCGTGGCCTTGCACTACCTGTTGGAGGCCTACAAGCATTTGAAGGCGATTGCCTTGCATGGCGAAGCGAAGCAGTTGCTGGAGGTGCTGCATCTGCAGGCGGATGAGGGCTTGATCGCGGGCGATGACGCCAAGGTGCTCAAGGCGTTTGTCGCGGCGATGGCCAAACATCGGGTCTGGGATCGGGAGGAAAGGGCCAAGGCGGTGCCGGCCTGAGGGCGTCGGCGTCAGTCAGATCGCTATCGTCAGCAAGCTGGTTCCTACAGTTTGGGGTTCGACCACGGATCGGTGGAACCGCACAGAACCTGTAGGGGCCGGCTTGCCGGCGATGGCGGCGTTACGGCTTGCGCGGGGTCAGGACTACCTGGGCCTGTACCTGCCGGTCGATCTGCTTGTCGATCTTCAGCTCGAAGCCTGAATCAAGCTTCTTCACGCGTTTTTCCAGCAGGGTCGCCAGCCACGGGTAATCCTGGGTGCGCGGCACCTGGAAGGTCACCGTGCACTGGTAATTCACCACGTCCGCCGCCAGTGCATCCATCTGCTTGCGCAGTTGCGCGACGTCCTGGATGTTCAGGGCAATGGTGCTGCTTTCGGCACTCGGGTCGATCACGCGTGCTGCCGGCTTGGCTTCGGCAGCCTTGAGCGCGGCCTCGGCCTTTTCCAGCTCGGCCTTGCGCGCCTGGGCAATCGCGCCGTTGACCCCACCGGTCAGCGCGGGGGCCTTGGGCATCAGCGCCCGGGCACGGCTCAGGGCCGTGGCGGCGGCGTTGACGTCGCCTTTTTGCAGCACGATCTGGCTGCGTTGCAGATAGGCTTCGGCCAGCTGCCGCTGGTAGGTCACCCACTGGGGATCGTCCGGCGACTGCGTCTGCAAGGCACCCAATTGATCCTCGGCAGTGGCCAGTTCATTGCTGTTGATGCTCTGCTCCAGCGCGGCAATGGCCGCGACCCTGGCGTCGGGCACCGAGGTGTCCACCGGCGGGGTGCTCTGGCAGGCCCCCAGCAGCAGGGAAAATGCGACAAGGAGCAGATAACGGGAGGCGAACGGCTTCATTCCTGCGACTCTCTAATTGCGCAAAAAACGAGCAAGTCTACACCCCTCTGCGTGGCAGGACAAAACTCAGCAGAAACAGGCCGGCAGCCGTGACCACGATGGACGGCCCCGCGGGGGTGTCCTTGAACCAGGACAACGCCAGGCCACCGCACACCGCGAGCATGCCGAGCAGGCTGGCACCCAGGGCCATCTGCTCCGGCGAACGGGCGTGGCGCTGGGCGGCGGCGGCCGGGATGATCAGCAACGAGGTGATCAGCAGCACGCCGACGATCTTCATCGCCACCGCGATCACCACGGCGATCAGCAGCATCAACGCCATGCGCAGCGACGCCACCGGCAAGCCTTCGACAGTGGCCAGCTCTTCATGCACGGTGATCGCCAGCAGCGGCCGCCAGAGGCTGATCAACAACACCAGCACCGCCGCGCTGCCACCGAGGATCCAGTACAGGTCGGTGGTGCTGATGGCCAGCAGGTCACCGAACAGGTAACCCATCAGGTCGATCCGCACTTCATGCATGAAGCTTAGTACCACCAGGCCGAGGGACAAGGTGCTCGGCGCGAGAATTCCCAGCAGGGTGTCGGAGGCCAGGGGCTGGCGTTGTTGCAGGGTCACCAGCAGCACCGCCAGCAGCAGGCAGCCGACGGTCACCGCCAGGGTCGGGCTGACGTCCAGCAGAAAACCCAGGGCCACGCCGAGCAGGGCCGCGTGGGACAGGGTATCGCCGAAATAGGCCATGCGTCGCCAGACCACGAACGAACCCAGCGGGCCCGCCACCAGGGCCAGGGCCAGGCCTGCGAGCAGGGCGTAGAGCAGAAAATCAGCCATGCTTGCAGCTTTCTCCATGAACGTGGGTATGGGCCGCGCCGGCCTCTTCGCTGACCACGGCGCCATGCAGGTCGTGGGCGTGGTCATGGTGGTGGTGATAGATCGCCAGGCTCTGGGCGTTCTGCCCGAACAGCTCGACGAAGGCCGGGTCGCCACTGACCTGCTCGGGATGGCCGGAGCAGCAGACATGGTGGTTGAGGCAGACCACCTGGTCGGTGGTGCTCATCACCAGGTGCAGGTCGTGGGAGACCATCAGCACGCCGCAGCCGTGGCGGTCGCGCAGACGGGTGATCAGGCTGTAGAGCTCGGCCTGGCCGGCGACATCGACCCCTTGCACGGGCTCATCGAGCACCAGCAGTTGCGGTTCGCGCAGCAGTGCCCGGGCCAGCAGCACCCGCTGCATTTCGCCGCCGGAGATGCTTTGTACCGGGCTGTCGATCACCTGTTCGGCACCGACTTCGCCCAGGGCCGCCATGGCCCGAGCGCGGTCGACGCCGGGTACCAGGCGCAGGAAGCGCAGCACCGAGAGCGGCAGGGTCGGGTCGACGTGGAGTTTCTGCGGCATGTAGCCGACCCGCAGCTTCGGCTTGCGCCAGACCGTCCCGCGATCCGGCTTGAGCAGGCCGAGCACAGCGCGCACCAGGGTGGTCTTGCCGGCGCCGTTGGGGCCGATCAGGGTGACGATCTGCCCGGGCTCGACGCTCAGGTGGATATTGTCGAGCACGTTCTGCCCGGCAAAGGTCACGCCCACCTGCTCGAGGCGAATCAGCGCAGTGCTCATCAGGCCCCCTGGCAACCCGAGCAGAGCCCGATCACTTCGACGGTCTGGGCCTCGACGGCAAAGCCGACATCCCGGGCACTGCCGATAATGGCGTCGCTGATGGACTTCTGTTCCAGCTCGATGGCGGCGTGGCACTGGCGGCAGATCAGGAACTGGCCCTGGTGCGCATGTTCCGGATGGTTGCAGCCGACAAAGGCGTTGAGCGAGGCGATGCGATGGACCAGGCCGTTGTCCAGCAGGAAGTCCAGGGCGCGGTAGACGGTCGGCGGCGCGGCGCGGCGGCCGTCCTGCTCGCTCAGTACGGCGAGGATGTCATAGGCGCCCAGCGGCTTGTGGCTCTGCCAGACCAGTTCGAGCACCCGCCGCCGCAGGGCGGTCAGGCGCAGGCCCTGGCGTGCGCACAGGGCATCGGCGTCGGACAGCGCGCTGTGCACGCAATGAGAGTGATCATGGGGACGACTGGCGAGAGGGGTTTTGGGCATGAGCGGCGACGGCGTTTGTGAGAGACGTTATTATGTTACCTGTTCCTGCCACCTTGAGTGTTCATCGTGCCCCGTCTTTTTGCCTTTTTTGTCGCTATCAGTGCCAGTTTGTTGGTGATTTCCCCGGTTCAGGCGCAAGTCAGCGTCCTGACCAGCATCAAGCCCCTGCAGTTGATTGCCGCCGCCGTGCAGGAAGGTGTCGATACCCCTGAAGTGCTGCTGCCACCGGGCGCTTCGCCGCACAACTACGCGTTGCGGCCATCCGATGTGCGCAAGGTGCAGTCGGTGGACCTGCTCTACTGGATCGGCCCGGACATGGAAAGCTTCCTGCCGCGCGTGCTCAAGGGCCGCAGCCTGCCGACCGTGGCGGTGGAGGGCTTGCCGGGGATGAAGCTGCGTCGGTTTGCCGAAGATAGCCACTCTCATGCCGAAGATGCCGACGAACATGACCATGATCATCGTCCGGGCACGCTGGATGCGCACCTGTGGCTATCGACGGTGAATGCCCGGGTGATTGCCGCGCGCATGGCTGCGGACCTGAGTGCGGCCGATCCGGCCAATGCTGAGCGCTATCAGAGCAATGTGCAGGCTTTCGATGCGCGGCTCGATGCCCTGGATGCGCGGTTGAAGGCGCGTCTGGCGGGCGTGGTGGGCAAGCCGTACTTTGTCTTCCATGAGGCCTTCGATTACTTCGAGGATGCCTATGGGCTCAAGCACACCGGCGTGTTCAGCGTGGCCGCCGAAGTGCAGCCGGGCGCCCAGCACGTGGCGGCGATGCGCACGCGTTTGCAGGAAGTGGGCAAGACCTGTGTGTTCAGCGAACCGCCGTTGCGGCCACGGCTGGCGGAAACCCTGGTGAGTGGCTTGCCGGTGAAGCTGGCCGAGCTGGATGGCCTGGGTGGCTACACGCCGGCGACGGCCCATGGCTATGAGCAGGTGCTGGAGAAGCTGGGTAATGATCTGGCGGAGTGCCTGGAGCATCTGTAAGGCTTAAGGGCCTCTTCGCGGGCAAGCCCTGCTCCTACAATGTGGCGGCGTACACAAAATCGGTGAACGACGCCGTACTGTAGGAGCAGGGCTTGCCCGCGAAGCTTTTGGCGGCCTTGAAGGCGCCATCGCCAGCAAGCCCTACAAAGGCTTGGGTTCGCTTTAGAGCGCGAACGGCAACGAGCAGCTGACCTGCTGGCGCTGCGCCAGGCGAAGCTGGAATTCCATCGGATCGTGGATCAGCACGTCCTGCCCGGCAAAGGACTCGGCGGCAATCAGGCGCGACAGCCAGAAGCGCACGCAGCCCACCCGCAACATCGTCGGCCACAGTTCGGCTTCACCCGCGGTGAACGGCCGCAGACCGGCATAAGCCCCCAGCAGCGCCCGGGCCCGTTGCCCATCGAGCACCCCGGCCTCATCCGAACACCAGTCGTTCAAGGCAATCGCCACGTCGTAGAGCATCGGCCCGGAACAGGCGTTGTAGAAGTCGATCAACCCGGTCAGGTGGGTGCCTTCGAACATCGCGTTGTCGCGGAACAGGTCGGCGTGCAGGTTGGCCCTTGGCAGCGCGAGGATCTGCGCCTTGTACCGCCCAATCTCTTCCAGCGCCGCTTGCAGCAAGCCGCGCGCCTCGTCGCCCAGATGCGACTTGAGCTTTTCGCCCTCTTCGAGCATCCAGTCCAGGCCGCGATCGGTCTTGCGCTCGATAATATGGTTGCGGGTCGCCAGGTGCAGGTGGCCGAGCAACTCGCCGACTTGCGCACAGTGCTGGGCGTTGGCGACCTTGATGTGCTTGCCGGCCAGCCGCGGTTGCAGCAATGCCGGCTTGCCGGCCAGTTCGCGCAGGGCCTGGCCGTCGGTGGTGCGCAAGGCATAGGGCACTGGCAGGTCGGCGTCGTGCAGCACGTCGAGCAGTTCGATGAAGAACGGCATTTCCTGCACCGGTCCGCGTTCAACCAGGGTCAGGACGTACTCGCCCTTCTCCAGGCTGATGAAGAAGTTGGTGTTTTCACTGCCGGCGGCAATTCCCTGGAAGTCGAGCAGACGACCGAGCCCGTAAGGGGCGAGAAAGGTTTCCAGCTCAGGCCGAGCCAGGGGGGTGAACACAGACATGGTTAAAACTGCCAGTACGGGCGCCGCCCAGGGCGGCGCCGATTAAAGTTAAGGGCTCACTTCCACTCAAGGATCTTCCATGCCGGAATCAGCATATCCGGTTGGTCCGAGCGGATGAAGTTTGCATCAGTACCGTCGGCACGCACCAGGAAGTAAGGCTTGCCACCTTTGGGGGTGACCTTTATGGCATACAGAAAGCCATTTTGCCGGTATTCCTGGATCGTTTTGTCCCCTTCCGTGTGGATCGTCACTTCTGGATCGGCTACCGGTGCATCCGACGCGGCCATGACGGCCAACGGCGAGAGTGCAAGCAGGCCGCCCAATAACAGGCGATTGAGTTTACGCATGATAACCTTGTCCCTTTGTCGTCAACGGTCCGGCTATTCTACCGCCGCACCCGCCGAAAAGGTTGATCGTACTCATGAGCCAAGCTCCTCTCGTCCTGGTGGACGGTTCTTCTTACCTGTATCGCGCCTTCCACGCGATGCCGCCGCTCACCACGTCCAAGGGGTTGCCCACCGGGGCGGTCAAGGGCGTGCTGAACATGCTCAGAAGCCTGCGCAAACAGTATCCGCAAAGCCCGTTCGCGGTGGTCTTCGACGCCAAGGGCGGGACCTTTCGCGATGAAATGTACGCCGACTACAAAGCCAACCGCCCGAGCATGCCCGATGACATGCGCGTGCAGATCGAGCCGCTGCATGCCAGCGTGCGGGCCATGGGCTTTCCGTTGCTGTGCGTGGAAGGCGTGGAAGCCGACGATGTGATCGGTACCCTGGCCCGCAGCAGCGCGGCCGCCGACCGCCCGGTGGTGATTTCCACCGGTGACAAGGACATGGCGCAACTGGTCGACGGGCACATTACCCTGGTCAATACCATGAACGAAACGTCCATGGACGTGGAGGGCGTGAAGGCGAAGTTTGGCGTCGCTCCCGAGCAGATCATCGATCTGCTGGCGCTGATGGGCGACTCTTCCGACAACATTCCCGGGGTCAAGGGTGTCGGCGAGAAAACCGCCGTGGCGCTGCTGGTGGGGGTCAACGGTGGTTTGAAAGAACTCTACGAGCAGCTCGACCAGGTGCCGAACCTGCCGATTCGCGGGGCCAAGACCTTGCCGGCCAAGTTGCTCGAGCACAAGGACATGGCCTTCCTGTCCTACCGGCTGGCCACCATCAAGGTCGATGTGCCGCTGGAGATCGGCCTCGACGACCTGCACCTGGGCGAGCCGGATCGGGAAAAGCTCGCCGAGCTGTATGCCGAGCTGGAGTTCAAGAGCTGGATCGACGAGTTGCAGCGTGAAGCCAAGCGCGCCGAGCTGGCCGCCGCGGCGGCGCCTGTGGCCGACAGCACCGGGCTCTTCGACGGCGAACCGGCGGATGCCGGCCCGCCAGTGGCCGAGGCCCCCAGCGAGCCACAGTACGAAACCATCCTCGACCAGGCCCGCTTCGATGCCTGGCTGGAGAAGCTCAAGGGCGCCAAGCTCTTCGCCTTCGACACCGAAACCACCGGGATCGACGCGCAACAGGCGCAACTGGTCGGGGTTTCCTTTGCCGTGCAAGCCAATGAAGCCGCCTATGTACCGCTGACCCATGCCTATCTCGATGTGCCGCAGCAACTGGACCGTGACAGCGTGCTGCGAGCCTTGAAGCCGCTGCTGGAAGACCCGGAAAAGCTCAAGGTCGGCCAGCACGCCAAGTTCGACATGAATATCCTCGCCAACTGCGCCATCGGCGGTGACCCGGCGTGCGGCATCACGGTGCGTGGCATCGCCTTCGATACCATGCTCGAGTCCTACGTGCTCAATGCCACGGCAACTCGGCACGATATGGACAGCCTGGCGAAGAAGTACCTCGACTACGACACCGTCAGCTTCCAGGACATCGCCGGCAAGGGCGCCAAGCAGCTGACCTTCGACCAGATCGCCCTGGAGCAGGCCGGGCCGTATGCCGCCGAAGACGCCGACGTGACCTTGCGCCTGCACCTGGCCCTGCATGAGCAACTGGCCGCCGTGCCGAGCCTGCTCAGCGTGCTGACCGATATCGAAATGCCGCTGGTGCCGGTGCTGGCGCGGATCGAGCGCCAGGGCGCGCTGGTGGATGCGGCGTTGCTCGGGGTGCAGAGCATCGAGTTGGGCAAGAAGATGGTGGAGCTGGAGCGCGAGGCGTTCGTGATCGCCGGCGAAGAGTTCAATCTCGGTTCGCCCAAGCAGTTGGGGGCGATTCTCTACGAGAAACTCGGCCTGCCGGTGCTGAAGAAGACCGGCAAGGGGCAGGCGTCCACGGCCGAAGAAGTGCTGGCCAAGCTGGCCGAGGACGACTATCCGTTGCCCAAGGTGCTGATGCAGTACCGCTCCATGAGCAAGCTGAAAAGCACCTACACCGATCGCCTGCCGGAGCAGATCAATCCGCGCACCGGGCGTATCCACACCTCCTATCACCAGGCAGTGGCGGCCACCGGGCGGTTGTCCTCCAGCGATCCGAACCTGCAGAACATCCCGGTGCGCACCGCCGAAGGCCGGCGGATTCGCCAGGCGTTCGTCGCGCCCAAAGGCTACAAGCTGCTGGCGGCGGACTATTCGCAGATCGAACTGCGGATCATGGCCCACTTGTCCAAGGACGAAGGCTTGCTCAATGCCTTCCGCCACAACCTCGACGTGCACACGGCGACGGCGGCGGAAGTGTTCAAGGTCGAGTTGGGCGAGGTCACGTCCAACCAGCGCCGCAGTGCCAAGGCCATCAACTTCGGCCTGATCTATGGCATGGGCGCACAGAAGCTGGGCAAGGATATCGGCGTCGACACCAAGACCGCCAAGGCCTACATCGACGTGTATTTCGCCCGCTACCCGGGGGTTCGCGAATACATGGAGCGCACCCGCGGCCAGGCTTCGGAGCAGGGTTATGTGGAAACCCTGTTCGGGCGTCGGCTGTACCTGCCGGAGATCCACTCCAACCGGCCCCAGGAGCGCGCCGGTGCCGAGCGCACGGCGATCAACGCGCCGATGCAGGGCACGGCCGCGGACATCATCAAGAAGGCCATGGTGGCGGTGGATAACTGGCTTTGCGAATCCGGCCTGGATGCCCGGGTCATCCTCCAGGTGCACGATGAACTGGTGCTGGAGGTGCGCGAAGATCTGGTGGAAGAGGTCAGCGAGAAGATCCGCGTCCATATGAGCGGCGCGGTGCAACTGGATGTGCCGTTGCTGGTGGACGTGGGTGTGGGCGATAACTGGGATGAGGCGCACTGAGCCCGCCATTTGCCGCGACATGACGTCGCGGCAAAACAACATCGAAAGGCCATTAGTTCAAAGATGCCAGCCACTTATGCCAAATAGTTTTTGAAAATTTTTGGAACTAAATCGGCAAAACGGCACTCAGAGTTACTGAATGGCTGGTGAAGCCCTTCGATGCTCCTATGTTGTGTTAAGTGTTGGCAGATATTCCGGACGCCGCCCTAGCGGTTCGGAACTTGGACCCCGAACTTCCCCTCCCCATACGAAGTCCGGGGTTTTTTTTGCCCCCAAACTGGCTGTGGCACGCTCATGCTGCGTTAAAAGCGCGGCGCGAAAGACTCATTTACAGCCAGTAAACTTCGCCTTTCACGCCGCGCTTTTGCCTTGCCTGAGCGCACCACAGACAGTTTGGTGTCCGTCTGTCGGGCCTCAAAAGCAAAAAGAGCCTTATTCCGCCGCCGCTTCTGCGCCCTTGTCCGCCAATTCCATCCAGTTCGCCAATACAGTGTAGGCCTCTTCCAGGCCCTGGCGCTTGGGCGCCGAGAACAGCTGGATGCTGATGGCATCACCCCAGCCCTTGCGGATTTCCGCCTGGACCTTGAGCAAGGTGTTCTTCGCCGCGCCGTAGGTCAGCTTGTCGGCCTTGGTCAGCAGGATGTGCATCGGCATGCCGCTGGCCACCGCCCAATCGAGCATCAACAGGTCGAAGTCGGTCATCGGATGGCGGATGTCCATCATCAGGATCAGACCCTTCAAACTCTCCCGGCCACCCAGGTACGCTTCCAGGTGACGCTGCCAGTGCAGCTTCAGCGGAATCGGAACTTTTGCATATCCGTAGCCCGGCAGGTCGACCAGACGCCGATCATCGTCTAGCTTGAAGAAGTTCAATAGCTGTGTGCGACCCGGGGTTTTCGAGGTGCGCGCCAGGCTCGCATGGGTCAGGGTGTTGAGGGCGCTGGATTTGCCGGCATTGGAACGGCCGGCAAAGGCCACTTCAAAACCTTCGTCGTCCGGGCACTGGTCGACTTTGGCGGCGCTGAGCATGAAGGTGGACTGTTGGCACAGGCCGAGAATGGGGTTCTTGAGTTGCATGGGATTTCCGATATGGGCGGTGCCGGGGATGGACGCGGCAGCAGTGTCATTTCCGTTTCAGTAGCGCCAGTATATAATGCCGCAGATTTTGTGTGTGCTTTGTCCCTGCATAGGATAAGGCCCACGGGGGCGATAGACCTAGACCGCGCACCAGAACGCGGTACGTCCCCAACCCTGAGAAGGTCATTTATGACCCAATGGCTGCTGGCCGCCGGACTCTTGATGCCGCTTTACAGCGCGCAGGCTACACAGGATCCGGAGGCCGTGTACAACCGTGTTTGTGGTGCCTGCCATGCCGGACAGCTGCCGATGGCCCCTCAAAAGGGTGACCAGACGGCCTGGAAGCCAAGATTGGCGCAAGGTATGGAGACGCTGGTGCAGCACGTGACCCAGGGTTTCAAGGCGATGCCGCCGCGTGGTTTGTGCATGGACTGCAGTACCGAGGATTACCGAAGCATCATCCAGTGGATGAGCGAGTAAGCCCGGTCCATAACTCTTAACCCTTAGCCGTAGTTGGATTAGCTGATGAACAAACTGATCGTGAGTCTGCTGTTGACCCTGGGGATCACAGGCCTGGCCCAGGCCGCCGGCGATGCCAAGGCCGGTCAGGCCAAGGCCGCTGTCTGCGGAGCCTGCCATGGGCCCGACGGCAACAGCATGGCCCCCAACTTTCCGAAACTCGCCGGCCAGGGCGAACGCTATTTGACCAAGCAGATGCAGGATATCAAGTCGGGCAAGCGCACGGTGCTGGAAATGACCGGCCTGCTGACCAACCTGAGCGATCAGGACCTGTCCGATATCGCCGCCTACTTTTCCAGCCAGCAAGGCAGCGTCGGCGCCGCCGATCCCAAGGTCGTGGCCCACGGCGAAGAGCTGTTCCGCGGCGGCAAGCTGGACCAGGGCATGCCGTCCTGCATCGGTTGCCATTCACCCAATGGCGCGGGCAACGCCGCAGCCGGCTTCCCGCACCTGGGCGGCCAGCATGCGCAATACATCGCCAAGCAGCTGACCGACTTCCGCGAAGGCAATCGCACCAACGACGGCGATACCAAGATCATGCAGAGCATCGCCGCGAAGATGAGCAACAAGGATATCGACGCCGTTTCCAGCTACGTACAGGGCCTGCACTGAGGGTCTGACGGCCTGGCGCGCGGGGGACTGTCATCTTTGGCAACGTTAATGATCGATTAATCCGCTGCTGCAACGATAAAAGGGTGGCCTTGGCCGCCCTTTTTTGTGGCCGCTGCCGTTACACTAATTATCGAACTAGAGCCCGCCCCGGTCTGTCTGAGTTACAGGTCGCGTCTGAGGCCACTTTCCATGTCCAGGAGCAAAGCATGCGTAATCTGATTCTCAGCGCCGCACTCGTCACCGCCAGCCTGTTCGGCATGACGGCCCAGGCCGCCGATGTGCCACTTGAGGCCGGCAAGACCTACGTCGAACTGAGTAGCCACGTGCCGGTTGCCGAGCCGGGCAAAATCGAGGTGGTCGAGCTGTTCTGGTACGGTTGCCCGCATTGCTACGCGTTTGAGCCGACCATCAACCCTTGGGTCGAGAAGCTGCCCAGCGATGTGAATTTCGTGCGTATTCCCGCCTTGTTCGGTGGCCCGTGGGATGCTCACGGCCAACTCTTCGTGACCCTGGAAACCATGGGTGTCGAGCATAAGGTCCACGCTGCGGTGTTTGAGGCTATCCAGAAGCAGCACAAGCCGCTGACCAAGCCTGAGGACATGGCTGATTTTGTCGCCACCCAAGGCGTAGACAAGACCAAGTTCCTGGAAACCTTCAACTCCTTCGCCGTGAAGGGCAAGATGGCCCAGTATCGTGATCTGGCCAAGCGGTATGAAGTCAGTGGCGTACCGACCATGATCGTCAACGGCAAATACCGCTTCGACCTCGGCACCGCCGGTGGTCCTGAGGCCGCGCTGAATGTCGCCGACCAGTTGATCGCCAAGGAGCGGGCTGCCATGACGGCGGCCAAGTAAGGCCGCCGCCGTGATCGGGCGCTGGGGGACGGAACGTCTTGTTGGCCTGCATGAGCCCAAGGTCAACGAGCATCACCTGGAGAGCACCGGCCTGCCGGCGGACAACCGCCTGCGCCTGCTCAGTTTCAATATCCAGGTGGGCATCAGCACCCAGCGTTATCGACATTACCTGACCCGTGGCTGGCAACACCTGTTGCCGCACACCGGGCGGGCGGACAACCTGCAGAAGATCGGCGGCCTGCTCGCCGATTTCGACCTGGTGGCGCTCCAGGAGGCCGATGGCGGCAGCCTGCGTTCAGGCTACGTCAATCAGGTCGAGCACCTGGCCCAGCTCGGGGCCTTTCCCTACTGGTACCAGCAACTCAATCGCAACCTCGGGCGCCTGGGCCAGCACAGCAATGGCGTGCTCAGCCGTTTGCGGCCCTCGGCGATCGAGGATCATCCCTTGCCGGGACCGGCCGGGCGCGGAGCCATTCTCGTGCGCTTTGGCGAGGGCTCGGAAGCCTTGGTGGTGGTGATGATGCACCTGGCCCTGGGAGCGCGGGCGCGTACCCTGCAGCTGGCCTATATCCGTGAGCTGATCGGCGGTTTTCGGCACCTGGTGCTCATGGGCGACATGAACACCCAGGCCAGCGACCTGCTGCTACACTCGCCTTTACGCGACCTCGGTTTGCTCGCACCGCAGGTGGAAGCCACGTTTCCCAGTTGGCGTCCACAACGTTGCCTGGACCACATTCTGCTTAGCCCCAGCCTGACGCTGGAGCGAGTCGAGGTGCTGGCCCAACCTATTTCCGATCATTTGCCGGTGGCCGTCGAAATTCGCCTGCCAGGCTCCATCGGTTCTGATACGTTGCCGGCCTTGAGTAGCTAAATCTCGCGGACGCCGGCATGAGCAGCGAAGAAGTCGAACGCTGGAAAGAGAAATACCTTAAAAGCATCGAACAACAGGAAAAGCTCGAGCGTCGCTGGGACGCCCGTCTGGACCTGCTTCGCCGTGGGCTGGTACGCAGCACCCTGGCGGCGGAAGGGACCGACCGCGCGGTTGACCTGTGCATGAAGGAAATGCGCGATATCGTCCGCAGCGACGATATGGACGCGGCCCTGGCGGCCCTGTTGCCGCGTCTGGAAAAGGCCGTGCTCGACTCCGAACAGCGTCGCGAGACCCGTGCCGAACAGGTGAGCACCGCGCTGACCTCCTTGGTGACCCAACTGCAATCCCTGCCGCTGCCCCGTGAAGTCAGACGACCGCTGAAGAACTTCGCCAAGCAGCTTGAAGGGCGTGTCGGCCAGGCGCGAGAAATCCCGTTGCTGCTCAGCGAGCTCAGTGGCCTGCAAGGCCAGGCACTGACGCAGCTTGAGCATCCGGCCGAGCCGGGTCGCCCCGGTCTGTTGCAACGGTTGTTCGGTGGCAAGGAGAGTCCGCCAGAAACCACCCCGGGTCAGTCGCCGGTTCCGCTTGCCGGGGCTGAACAGGTTCCGGCCCACGTGGCCGAACCCATGGCGCGTGACTCCGAGGCTCAGGTGCCGGAGGCTGTTCATGCACCCGCACCCGCACCCGCACCCGCACCCGCAGCACCCGTAGCGCCAGCAGTCGCAGCACCTGCACCGGTAGCGGCCCCTGCCGTCGAGCCAGCGGCGGCGCCCGCCCCTGTTGCTCCGGTTGAGGCCACAGCACCCGTCGAGCCCGAAGTGCCTTTGTCGGCGCCGCCATCCGCTACCGAGCCCGAGCCGGTCCCTGCGGCCAAGCCTGTCGAGGCGGTGGCCTATGTGCCACAGGTTGTGCAGCCGGAGCCGTCGGCCGCTGTCGCCGTGCCGGTGCCCGAAGTGTCATCGGTGGCCATGGCGAGCGTGGCTGAGCAACCCCCGGTACTGGCTGTCGATCCCAGCGTAGTGCCCGCGCCTGTCGTCAAGGCGGCCGCTCCGACTGAAGCGCCGGCCCCTGCGCCCCATCCCGCGCCCACGGTGTTTATCGACAGCCTGCCGTTACCGCCGGTGATGGCTGAAGCGCTGGCGGCCGTCGACCCGGAGTACCCCGAGCCGGATGTGCTGTTTGCCTTGCCCGAATCCCCGGAGCCGTCCTACAGCTCGGTGGCCGAACATATCGAGTCGACGTTGCTGGGCCTGCTCAATGACCTGACCCTGCCCGAGCGCCACCAGGCCCACGCCGAGGCCATGCGCCATCGCCTCGAACATGGGCTGAACTGGTACGAATTGCTGCCGATCCTCGATGACCTGGCGGTGTTGATGCTGGCGATCAACGACAGCGGCCAGCATGACTTCCAGATATACCTCAAACAACTCAACGAACGCCTCGAGTCGTTCCAGAGCAACCTGCAGGCGGCCAGTGCCGGCCATGCCGAAGGCCGTACGGCGGCGAACGAGCTGCACAGCCAACTGCGCGAGCATGTCGATGGGCTGCAAAGCAGCGTGCAGGACGCCGCGGACCTGGAGAGCCTCAAGCACGTCCTGGAAAACCGCCTCGAAGGTTTGCTGGGCACCATGGATCAGGCTCAGCAGCAACGTGATATCCGCGAGCAGGAAGTCGCCGTGCGCCTGCAAAGCCTGGCCGAGCGTGTGGCCCATATGGAGCAGGAGGCCCAGGGTTATCGTGATCACCTCGAGGAGCAGCGCCAGAAAGCCCTGGTCGACCCGCTGACCGGCCTGCCCAATCGTGCGGCCTGGAGCGAGCGGCTGGAGCATGAGGTCGAGCAGTGGCAGCAGCACGGCAACACCCTGCTGATCGCCATGCTCGATCTCGATCACTTCAAGCGGATCAACGACAACTACGGCCACCTGGCCGGCGACAAGGTGTTGAAGATCATTGCCGGCGAGTTGCGCAAGCGCCTGCGCCCCGGCGACTTCATTGCCCGTTTCGGTGGCGAGGAGTTCGTCCTGCTGGTGCCCAATACTCCGATCACGGCGGGGCTCAAATTGGCCGAAAGCTTGCGCGCGGCCATCGAGGCCTGCCCGTTCCACTTCAAGGGCGAGCGCGTGACGATCACGGTGTCGGTCGGTTTGTCGGCGTTCAGGGCCGGCGAGCGCAGCGATCATGCATTGAAAAGAGCCGATGAAGCGCTTTACCGGGCCAAGAATGCCGGGCGCAATCGTGTCGAGCAGGGCTGAGCGCGCGCCCATCCTGTAGGAGCCGGCTTGCTGGCGATGAGGCCCGCAAGCCTTGCATTGACCCTGCGGACGCCATCGCCAGCAAGCCGGTTCCTACCGTGACCGTGCTGACCGAAATTGCCGGGCCAGGATCAACGACTGGTTGCATCGGGTAACAGTGTATTGGGCGCTGCTGTGCCCGCCAGTACGTTATGCTGTCACGATACTGTCTTCGTTTGTTGCCGCTGCCATGAAACTGCTTCCTCTCCTTCTTTCGATCCTGCTGCTGGCGGGCTGCACCAGCGGTCCGCGAATGGACACCAGCCACCCTTCGGTCAACTACGACAACCGCGTGCAATTCGTGATCCTGCACTACACCTCGGCGAACATGGAAAACTCGCTGCGGTTGCTGACCCATGGCCAGGTCAGCAGTCATTACCTGATCGGCGACGACCCCCACGCCACCGTCTTCAAGCTGGTGGACGAGAGCCAGCGCGCCTGGCACGCCGGGGAAAGCGAGTGGCTGGGGCGCACCTGGCTGAACTCCAGCTCCATTGGCATTGAAATCGTCAATCCTGGCTTCCGCGATACGCCCACCGGACGCGTCTGGTACCCCTACAGCGAAGCCCAGATCCAGGCGTTGGTCGTGCTGCTCAAGGACATCGTCAAACGCAATCGCATCGAACCGCGCAACGTGATCGGCCATAGCGATATCGCGCCGCTGCGTAAACAGGACCCGGGACCGCTGATGCCCTGGAAGCGCCTGGCCGCGGAAGGCCTTGGTGTATGGCCTGACGAACAGGCGGTGGCCCGGCAGCAAGCCGCCTACGCCGCACAACTGCCGAGCGCCACCTGGTTCCAGCAGCAGCTCAAGCGCCTGGGCTATGCCACGCCGCAGACGGGTGAGTGGGATGTTGCCACGCGCCATGTCCTGGCGGCCTTCCAGATGCACTTCCGCCCGGCCCGTTTCGACGGCATGCCGGACGCGCAAAGTGCGGCGATCCTCCAGGTCCTCAACGAGTCAAAATAACGTCAGCGCCGGACGGTCAGCGCCGGGTTGCCAATTTGTTGCTATAACTCATTGGTAAGTCTTCGGATATTCGCTGATGCCGGCTCGCCAGACGTTGCGCTCCTGGTTCCATCGTCCCTGGTTGCTGGCATTGCTGGCGGCCCTGCTCAGTGCCGCCCTGTTATTGGCCGGTAGCCTGGGTGTGGTGATGCATCAGGTCAGGCAGCAGGAAAGCGAACAGATGAATGCCCAGGGGCAACGTTTCCTGGAGCGGCTGGAGCAGCTTTTCGGGCAACTGCGCGAGGGGCTCGATTACTTGGAGGTCCAGCCCTTGCGGGACTGCAGTCCGGCGATGATCGGCACCTTGCAGCAACTGAGCTTCAACTACCGTTTTATCTACGAAGCCTTCTATGTCGACGGCACCCAGTCCTGTTCCAACTGGCCGAACCAGGAGGCCCACGTGACCTCCCGGGTCCCGGATATCCGCGGACCGACCTACAGCTATTGGCTCAATACCTCGGCCCAGCCCAATGATAACCTGGCCGCCCTGATGCTGGGGCGCGGTCACTTCCGGGTGTCCACCTCCCGTGGGCATTTGAGCGATGTGGTGGAACTGCCGCCGGGGGCCAGCCTGCTGGTGGTGGTCGACCGTGGCCGACGGGCGATTCCGGTGCTCGGGCCGGCGCAGGACTGGCCGCCCCCCGGCTGGCCCGCCAAGGGCAAGGACCCGCTGCTGATCACGCCAAATGAACTGATCTATCGCATGCCCACCCGCACCCCGGAATACCAGTTGGTGATGGTCGCCCCACGCGCGACCATGCCGCTGCCGATCGACCCGTTGTGGTGGTGGCTGCTCTCGGTGAGCCTGCTGATTGCCTTCTGCATCGGCGGCCTGACCTTGCAACTGGCCCGCCAGCGCCAGTCGCTCAACGGCGAACTGCAAGGTGCACTGCGGCGCGGCGAGTTCCAGGTCTTGTATCAACCGATCTTCGACCTCGGCAGCCGCCGTTGCGTGGGGGCCGAAGCCTTGATCCGCTGGCGTCGGCCGGATGGCACGCTGACCAGCCCCGACCTGTTCATTCCCCTGGCGGAAAATACCGGGCAGATCCGCCAGATCACCGATTTTGTCCTGCAACGACTGCTCGATCAGTTGGGTCAACTGCTGCGGGCCAATCCACAGCTGTACATCTCGGTGAACCTGGCGGCCTGCGATGTGATGGTGCCGCGTATCGGCGAGGTGATTGCCGACCTGTTGCGGGTGCACCGGGTCAGTGCCCGGCAGATCGCCTTCGAAGTCACCGAGCGCGGTCTGATCGATGTGGTGGTGGCCCGGGACAATTTGCAGGCCCTGCGCGATGTCGGTCACCAGGTGCTGATTGACGACTTCGGCACCGGCTATTGCAGCCTGGCCTATCTGCAAACCCTGCCAGTGGATTGCCTGAAGATCGACAAGGCCTTTATCGACGCCCTGGGCCATGACGCCGCCAGCAGTGGCGTGGCGCCGCATATCATCCGCATGGCCCATGCGCTGCACTTGCGGGTGATCGCCGAAGGTATCGAGTACGAGCACCAGGCCCTGCTGCTCAGCAGTGAAGGCGTCAGTTACGGCCAGGGTTGGCTGTTCGCCCAGGCGCTGACGGCGGTGCAGTTCGTCGAGTTGATCACCCGTGGCCGACGCCTGGCCTCACGTCGCCTGGATGATGAAGCCTAGCGCTAGAGCGGTAGCGCCATATAGAACTGCGTGCCCTGCCCCGGCCGCGAATACACGCCCATGCGCCCGCTGTGCAGTTGCACGATCTCCTTGCACAGGGCCAGGCCCAGGCCGGCACCGCCTTTCTTGCGGCCGACCTGGACGAAGGGTTCGAAGATCCGCCCCTGTTGGCCGTAGGCAATGCCCTCGCCGTTGTCTTCGACGCTGATGATGACCCGCTCGCCATGGCGCCGGGCCTGCAAGCGAATCTGCCCGCCCCGGGCGGTATGGCGCAGGGCGTTGTCCAGCAGGTTGTCGAGCACGCGTTCCAGCTGTGGTTGATCGGCCGGCAGGCGCGGCAAGGGCGGCTGCAGCTCCACTTGCAGGTCGATGCCCTGGTTCAGGGCCTGTTCGGCATAGCGCAGGCGGCTGGTTTCGAGCAGCGACTCGATATCGCAGGGCACCAGGGTCAGCTTCTGCAGGCCGTTCTGGTAACGGGAGAAATTCAGCAGGTCGTTGATCAATTGCATCAGCCGCTGCATTTCTTCATTGACCGTGTTCAACAGGTCCGCTTCCCGCGATTCGCTGTCGAAATGCACGCGCTCCTGCAAAAGGCCGAAGGCCATGTGCATGCCGGTGACCGGTGTGCGCAGTTCGTGGGAGGCGCGCAGGACGAATTCGCTGCGCACCCGCTCGAAGGCCCGCTGCTCGGTGACGTCGTGGAGCACCATCACCGCGCCGAGAATATGGCCTTCGGTGTGACTGACCGGAGTCAGGCTGTAGGTCAGCAAGCGGGACTCGCCTTCGACCTCGACCTCGAGGTCTTCCGGTGCCCGCTCCAGGCTCGCCCCGCGCAGGATCAATTGCAGTTGTTCGTCCAGTTCGGGCCGCTGCAGCGCCTCGCCAAGGCCTTGGCCGAGGCGATCGCCGTCCCAGCCCAGTTGCCGTTGCGCCACTGGATTGAGGTGCTCCAGGCGGCCTTCGCGGTCAATCATCAGCAGCCCGTCGTCGATGCTGTCGAGCACCGCCTGCAAGCGCTGCTGGCCGGCGAGCAATTCGTCGATATTGGTTGCCTGATGCTGGCGCAGGGCTTCGGCCATGATGCCGAAACGTCGGGTCAGCAGGTTCATCTCGACGGCCGAGGAAATCGGCAGGGTCACTTCGAAGTTGCCCTGGCCGATGTGGTCCGCCGCCTCGGCCAGGGCCTCGATCGGCGCGCCGAAGCGCCGGGCGATGCCGTGGGCGGTGATGAAGCCGATGATCAGCACCGCCAGCCCGACAAATCCCAGCAGCCCGGCCACCAGCAGCGCCCGCTCGCGGGCGTCGCTTTCCGTGGCGCTGATGTTGTCCAGCGCCTGCTTGTGCTCGGCGATCAGGCCGTTGCGCAGGATATTGAAGCTGCTGGTGAGTTCCTCGATGCTGCCGCTACCGTCCCGTGAACGGGCGAAGGCCTGGAAGAACTTTTCGTAGTCGATCCGCGCCTGGGCGAAACCGCTGCGCACGTCGTTGCTCTGCTCATGTTCGATGCCTTCGTGGAGCAACTGCAGGTAGTGCTCGCGCGAGGTTTCGAGCGCGGCCTGGTCCGGCTTGTCACTGAGCATCAGGAGCAACTGGTCGCCCAGGCTCTGGCGCAGCTTGAGGCCCAGGTCCAGGGTGATGAAGTTGTCGCTGATCAGCGACTCCTGGGTCTTGGCCATCTGCATCACGCTGACCAGGCCCAGCATCAGGCCCAGCAAGGCAACGGTGATCAGTGCCGAAATACTCAGGAAGAGCCGGGTGCGCAGCTTCATCGTGAGCTTCATGGTGGATTACTCACAGGTTGTACTGTTTGCGTTTGCGGTACAGCGTCGAGGCGTCGATGCCCAGTGTCTTGGCGGCCTGGTCAAGGGTGTCGCTGGTGGCCAGTACGGCGCCGATATGGGCTTTTTCCAGCTCGTCCAGGCTCAGCGCGGCGCCGATACGCGGCGCGCTGTTGGTCGGTTGTTCGGCCATGCCCAGGTGGCTGATCTCCACGCGTTCCTGGGGGCAGATGATGCTGGCGCGTTCGACCACGTTGCGCAGCTCGCGGATATTGCCGGGCCAACGGTAATTGAGCAGGGCTTCGCGGGCTTCATCGCCGAAGCCGCGGGCCGGTCGTGCATATTCCTTGACGAAACGGGCGAGGAAACGATCGGCCAGCATCAGGATGTCTTCACTGCGCTCGCGCAGGGGCGGCAGGTGCAGGGTGATGACGTTCAGGCGATAGAGCAGGTCCTCGCGAAAACGCCCGTCGCGGACCATGTCTTCGAGGTTGAGGTTGGTGGCGGCGAGAATCCGCACATCGGCCCGTCGGGTCACCGGATCGCCGACCCGTTCGTATTCCTTGTCCTGGATAAAGCGCAACAGCTTGGGTTGCAGGGTCAGGGGGAAATCGCCGATCTCGTCGAGGAACAGGGTCCCGCCATCGGCCTGGTTGACCCGGCCCAGGGTGCTTTCGCTGGCGCCGGTAAAGGCCCCGCGGCTGTGGCCGAACAGCTCGCTTTCCATCAGTTCGGCGGTCAGCGACGGGCAGTTGATGGTCACGCAGGACTTCTTCGCCCGTTTGCTCCAGCCATGGATGGCCCGGGCCAGTTCGCCCTTGCCGGTCCCGGACTCGCCGAGGATCAGGATGTTCGCGTCGGTGCCGGCCACCTGCCGCGCGGTTTCCAGCACCGCCATCATCGATGGGCTGTGGGAGTCGAGGCCGTCCTTGGGCTTGCGCACTTCGCCTTCCAGGGCCTCGAGGCGCGCCGACAGTTGCCGCACTTCCAGCTGTTTGGCCGTGGCCAGGCGCAGTTGGTCCGGGCTGCACGGCTTGACCAGGTAATCGGCGGCACCGGCCTGGATGGCGTCGACCGCGGTGTCCACGGCGGAGTGGGCGGTGACGATCACCACACGCATCCAGGGCGCCTGGATGCGCATCTGGGCCAGCACATCGAGACCGTTGTCCTCGCCCAGGCGCAGGTCGAGAAAGCACAGGTCGAAGACCTGGCGCTGCAACAAGGTCTCGGCCTGGGCCGCGCTGTTCGCCGTGGCGACGGTGTAGCCCTCGTCTTCCAGGCAGTAACGAAAGGTGCGAAGGATGGCGGACTCATCATCCACCAGCAGAATGCGGCCTTGATGTTCCGTGGCTGATTCCATCTCCCATGCTCCTTTAGTAAAAGTTTCCAGTCTCTACCGGAAATGTCCGGCACGTTAGAGAGCTGCTTCTGATTGAACCCTATGACCAGCAGGGTAACGGTCTCCGTCCCTGATTGCTAACCCGCTGATTTGGGGAATTTTTTAAGCTCTTTGCTTCCGACAGTTGGGCTCTCAGCTAATTCCTACTGATTTACTGACTATTTATTCTTGAGACTAGGTCGTTTCCTACGGATTCATCGTGCAATACGCACGACCTTATAGCGAGCATCGTGCAGGATGCTCGCCGATCAATCTTGTATATTTTTCAACTAATTGATTTTATTGATATTTTTTCAATAAAAAAGCTGGCATGCAGGCTGCAATGTCTCTCTCAAGAACATTCGTAGAGGTCGGGAGGCTCATCTCCCCCGACCCTGCAACACGCATCATTGAGTCGGAGGAGTTTCAGGATGAATCGTCCACGTGCCGCCCATCTCCATCTCTCGCCACTGCACCTGCAACAAGGATTGTTCGCAGTGCTGGCGTTGCTGGTCACGCTGATTGCCGGCCAGCAGTTTCAACGCTGGAACCAGGCCAGCGTGCAGGTCCAGCGCCTGCCCGTGCATGTCCTGCAACAGACCCATTTCAGTGCGGCCGCTGCCAGCATCAGCGACCCCACCACCTACCAGCTGACGTCGGTCGATCAGGCCCAGGTGCCTGACGAGTCGTTTCAGCAGCGCTGGGTGTTCTAGGCAAGAGTCGGGCTGTCGGACGATGGCCCGGGGCTGTACCCGAAGCAGTAAAGGCTGCATCCAAGAACTTGAAAGTTGAGGAGAATCACCATGTTGAGCTGGGCAGTCACATTCCTGATCATTGCCATTGTCGCCGCGGTATTGGGCTTTGGTGGCATCGCCGGTACCGCCACCGGTATCGCCAAGATCCTCTTTGTCGTATTCCTGGTGATGTTCGTGGTTTCCTTCCTGTTCGGACGCCGCGGTCGAGGTTGACCATGAGCCACAGCCGCCCTGTTGACGGGCGGCCGCTCCTGCCGTTGTGCGACAGGCGTTTGCCGCTTTAACCCTATGTCGTTCTGACATTAAGTGGCATTTTCATCGGGTGCATTTTTCCGATGCGACCGTACGTCTAGAAATACCCTTCTGATTTCCCTCCTGTTTCCAATTGAATTTGTAGGACTTTTCTACTTACTTGGCCTCGATTCACTCTCGTGGTGCAGAGGAAAAAATGCTTTGAAAAGGCCGGTTTACGGCACTTTTTTCGGCTGAAATGTCCTGTTGATAGAGGACAAAATGGTCGTATTGTTGAACAAAGCTCATGCCGATTCGGCATAGGGTAGGCGTTTACGGCATTAGACGTCCCCCCCTTGCATGGGAATAGTTGCGCCTTTTTTCGCCTGCCAAAAAGCCATCAGGCTGGTGGGCGATGACCTTCCATGGGGGATAGTTGCCATCACCTGGCTTGCAGCAACGCAACGGTGAGGGGCTTCTGTCCGACTCCACTTGAAGCAAGGGTAACGACATGAAGAAGGCAAAGCTCAGCCTCGCCTGGCAGATCCTTATCGGTCTGGTACTGGGGATTGCAGTCGGCGCGCTGCTCAACCATTTCAGCGCCGAGAAGGCCTGGTGGATCGGCAACGTCCTGCAACCGGCAGGTGATATCTTTATCCGCCTGATCAAGATGATCGTTATCCCGATTGTCATTTCCTCGCTGGTGGTCGGCATTGCCGGGGTCGGCGACGCCAAGAAGCTGGGGCGTATCGGCCTCAAGACCATCGTCTACTTCGAGATCGTCACCACCATCGCCATTGTGGTCGGCCTGGTACTGGCCAACGTGTTCCACCCGGGCTCGGGCATCGACATGAGCACCCTGGGCACCGTGGACATCTCCAAGTACACCGCCACCGCCGCCGAAGTGCAGCATGAGCATGCGTTTATCGAAACCATCCTCAACCTGATTCCTTCGAACATCTTTGCCGCCATGGCCCGCGGTGAAATGCTGCCGATCATCTTCTTCTCGGTGCTCTTCGGCCTCGGCCTGTCGAGCCTGCAGCCCGAGTTGCGTGACCCCCTGGTGAAGATGTTCCAGGGCGTCTCGGAAAGCATGTTCAAGGTCACCCACATGATCATGAACTACGCGCCGATCGGTGTGTTCGCCCTGATCGCGGTGACCGTCGCCAGCTTCGGCTTCGCCTCCCTGGTGCCGTTGGCCAAGCTGGTGTTGCTGGTCTACGCGGCCATCCTGTTCTTCGCCTTTGCCGTGCTCGGCCTGGTGGCCCGGCTGTTCGGCTTCTCGGTGATCAAGCTGATGCGCATCTTCAAGGACGAGCTGGTGCTGGCCTACTCCACCGCCAGTTCCGAGACCGTGTTGCCACGGGTGATCCAGAAGATGGAAGCCTACGGCGCGCCGAAAGCCATTTGCAGCTTCGTGGTGCCGACCGGTTACTCCTTCAACCTCGACGGTTCGACCCTGTACCAGAGCATCGCGGCGATCTTCATTGCCCAGCTCTACGGCATCGACCTGTCCATCAGCCAGCAATTGCTGCTGGTGCTGACCCTGATGGTCACCTCCAAGGGTATTGCCGGGGTTCCGGGCGTGTCCTTCGTGGTGTTGCTGGCGACCCTCGGCAGCGTCGGTATTCCGCTGGAAGGCCTGGCCTTCATCGCCGGTGTCGACCGGGTGATGGACATGGCGCGGACCGCGTTGAACGTGATCGGCAATGCCCTGGCGGTGCTGGTGATTTCCCGTTGGGAAGGCATGTACGACGATGCCAAGGGCGAGCGCTACTGGAACTCCCTGCCGCACTGGCGCAGCAAGCAGCCGCTGCCGGCGGGCGAAGCTTCCAAGGGCTGACAGCCACCCCAGACAAACCCCGGACTTTCCGGGGTTTGTTGTTTCTGGCCCGACCGCTATCATTCGCCGCATCTTCAAGGAGTTTTCCCGATGCTCAATGGCCTGTGGCTTGGCTTTTTCGTGGTAGCGACCGTCTCGGCGCTGGCGCAATGGCTGGTGGGTGGCAACCACGCAATCTTCGCCGCCATGGTGGAAAGCATCTTCGCCATGGCCAAGCTCTCGGTGGAAGTCATGGTCCTGTTGTTCGGCACCCTGACCCTCTGGCTCGGCTTTCTGCGCATCGCCGAAAAGGCCGGGATCGTCGACTGGCTGGCCAAGGCCCTGGGCCCGCTGTTCAGCCGCCTGATGCCGGAAGTGCCGCGCGGTCACCCGGCCATCGGCCTGATCACCCTCAACTTCGCCGCCAACGCCCTGGGCCTGGACAACGCCGCCACGCCCATCGGCCTCAAGGCCATGCGTTCCCTGCAGGAGCTCAACCCGAGCCAGACCGTGGCGAGCAACGCGCAGATCCTCTTTCTGGTGCTCAACGCCTCGTCCCTGACCCTGCTGCCGGTGACTATCTTCATGTACCGCGCCCAGCAAGGCGCGGCGGACCCGACCCTGGTGTTCCTGCCGATCCTGCTGGCCACCTGCGCCTCGAGCCTGGTCGGCCTGCTCTCGGTGGCGGTGATGCAGCGCCTGCGGTTGTGGGACCCGGTGGTGCTGGCCTATCTGATTCCCGGCGCATTGCTTCTCGGCGGCTTCATGGCGGTGCTGGCCGGGCTGTCGGCCACGGCATTGGCCAGTCTGTCGTCGATCCTCGGCAACCTGACGTTGTTCGGCCTGATCATGTTGTTCCTGATCGTGGGCGCGTTACGCAAGGTGAAGGTCTACGAGGCCTTTGTCGAAGGGGCGAAAGAGGGCTTTGATGTCGCCAGGAACCTGTTGCCGTATCTGGTGGCGATGCTTTGTGCGATTGGCGTGCTACGGGCTTCCGGGGCACTGGACTTCGGCCTCGACGGCATTCGTCACCTGGTGCAGTGGGCCGGTTGGGATACGCGCTTCGTCGATGCCTTGCCGACGGCGATGGTCAAGCCGTTCTCCGGCAGTGCGGCGCGGGCGATGTTGATCGAGACCATGAAGACCCAGGGCGTGGACAGCTTCCCGGCGCTGGTGGCGGCGACCATCCAGGGCAGCACCGAAACCACCTTCTACGTGCTGGCGGTGTATTTCGGCGCGGTGAATATCCAGCGCGCGCGGCACGCCGTGGGCTGCGCCTTGCTGGCGGAACTGGCCGGGGTGTTGGCGGCGATCGGGGTGTGCTACTGGTTCTTTGGCTGATCAGCGTTTAGCCGAATCCTCGCCCTGCTGCACCGCCCAACCGATCATCTGCGCCATCAGCTTGTCACCCGCCTGGCCGAAGCCCGCCACCACGCCGGGCACCTGCTTGTCGCTGATCGGCTGGCGCACTTCAAAGCGCCGGCTGGCAAGGATCCGCTGGTCAATGCCACGCACCAGCCGCGCATCGAAGCGGATCACCACCTCGGCCCCCTGCCCTCGGTACTCGGTCTGGAATGCCTGCAACTCGCCCCCCAGCTCGAAATCCGCCTGCAGGTTGCTGTCGTCAGTGCTCAGCAGGCGCACCCGGCCGTCGCGCTGGAAGGCGTCGAGGATCCGGTTGCGCAGCAGCACCGGCGCCGGGTCGCTCCAGCGCGAGGCCTTGTAGTGGCTGATCAGGTCGCCCTGGGGCACCACGGCGATATTCGGGTTGTTCAAGGCGTCGCTGGCAATCGGCTTGGCAATGCGCAACGACCAGTTGACCGGCTGGCTGTTGGGCGCCGGAACACTGTTCTGCGCCGTCGGCAGGCGATAGACATCCGCCGGGTCCGCCTGGGGCAGGATCGTGCAGGCGCCACTCAAGGCCAGGCCGACAACCAGGGCAAGCTGGCTGAATACACGAGGGGTACGCCTCATGGGGTGAATTCCTTGTTTTTGTCACGGCCCAGCAAGTAGCCGCTGGGGTTGGCATCCAGGCGCTTGGAGATCGCGCGCAGGGAACTGAGGGTGTCACGCAGTTCACGGATCGCCGGGGCCAGTTCATTCAAGCCCTGCAACCCGCTGTTGACCGAATCCTGGTTTTTGCTCAGCAGCGTGTTGATGGTCGCGGTGCTTTGCTCCAGGGATTGCATGGCCCGTTCGGCGCTGCCGAGGGCCTGCTTGCCCTGGTTGTCGAGCAGGCCGTTGGCGTTGCGCATCAGTGCGGTGGTCTGTTCCAGGGTCGCGCTGACCTGCTTGCTGACCAGGGTCATCTGCTTCAGGGTCTGGCGGATATCGTCGCGCTGGCCGGCAATCGCCCCGGTGGCCTGCTGGAGGTTGTCCAGGGTCTGGCTGACCTGGGCGACGTTTTTGCGCGAGAACATTTCGTTGGCGTTGTGCAGCAGCAGGTTGATCCCGCTCATCAGGTCGTTGCTGTCGTTGAGCAGGCGTGAGATCGGCGACGGCGAGGCGATGATCTGCGGCAGGTTGCCGTCCTTGCCCTTGAGCTCGGGACTCTGTGGCGTGCCGTCGCTGAGCTGGATCAGCGAGGTGCCGGTGATCCCGGTCAGGGCCAGCTTGGCGCGGGTGTCCTCCTTGATCGGCGTGTCGCCGGCCAGGCGGATACGTGCCAGCACCCGGCGCGGGTCTTTCGGGTCGAGGCTCAGTTGCAGCACATCGCCGACCTTGATCCCGCTGTACTGCACCGGGCTGCCCTTGGACAGGCCGCTGACCGCCTCGTTGAACACCACTTCATAATCCTTGAACGCGGTGTCGACGCTGGACTTGGCCAGCCACAGGCCGAACAGTAGCGCGGCCACGACCACCAGCACGCTGAACAGGCCGATCATCACATGATGGGCACGGGTTTCCATCTCATCCCTCCTTGTGCGGGGTTACCGCGTCAAATGCGGCGCGGCCACGCGGGCCATGGAAGTATTCGTGAATCCACGGATCGTCGGTTTCAGCGACCCGGTCGATGGCATCGGCCACCAGCACGTGTTTCTGCGCCAGCACCGCGACCCGGTCGGTGATGGTGTAGAGGGTGTCGAGGTCGTGGGTGACCAGGAACACACTCAGGCCCAGGGCATCGCGCAGGGTCAGGATCAGTTGGTCGAAGGCCGCCGCGCCGATGGGGTCGAGGCCGGCGGTGGGTTCGTCGAGAAACAGGATGTCCGGGTCCAGCGCCAGGGCACGGGCCAGGGCGGCGCGCTTGATCATGCCGCCGGACAGCGAGGCCGGGTATTTGTTGGCGGCCGACAGCGGCAGGCCGGCCAGGGCCAGCTTGACCGCCGCCAGGTGCTCGGCATCGCGCCGACTGAGGCCGGCGTGTTCGATCAACGGCAGGGCGACGTTCTCGGTGACCGTCAGCGAGGAAAACAGCGCGCCCTTCTGGAACAGCACGCCGAAGCGCCGTTCGACCTGGGAGCGCGCCTGTTCCGAGAGCTTGCGCAGGTCCTGGCCGAACACCCGCACGCTGCCCTCACTGGGTTTGCGCAGGCCGACGATGCTGCGCAGCAGCACCGACTTGCCACTGCCGGAGCCGCCGACCACGGCGAGAATTTCGCCGCGGTAGAGGTCCAGGTCAAGGTTTTCGTGGACGCTCTGGCTGCCGAAGCGATTGCACAGCCCGCGTACTTCGATCACCGCCTCGCTCGGCGCCCGTGACGGTCGACTCACCAGCCCATCTCCATGAAGAACAGCGCGGCAACGGCATCCAGCACGATCACGATAAAGATCGACTGGACCACGCTGGAGGTGGTGTGCGCCCCGACCGACTCGGCGCTGCCGCTGACCTTGAACCCTTCCAGGCAACCGACAGCGGCGATCAGGAAGGCGAAGATCGGTGCCTTGACCATGCCGACGAGGAAATGCTGGACGCCGATATCGGCCTGCAACAGGGACAGGAACATCGCCGGCGAGATCCCCAGGGACAAGGCGCAGACCACGCCGCCGCCGACAATCCCGCAGAGCATCGCGAGGAAGGTCAGCATCGGCAGGGCGATCAACAGGGCCAGGACCCGCGGCAGCACCAGCAGCTCCATGGGATCGAGGCCCAGGGTGCGAATGGCGTCGATCTCCTCGTTGGCCTTCATCGAGCCGATCTGCGCGGTAAAGGCGCTGGCGGTGCGCCCGGCCATGAGGATGGCGGTGAGCAGCACGCCGAATTCACGCAGGAAGGAGAACGCCACCAGGTCGACGGTAAAGATACTGGCGCCGAAGCTTTTCAGCACCGTGGCGCCGAGAAAGGCCACCACGGCCCCCACCAGGAAGGTCAGCAGGGCGACGATGGGCGCGGCGTCGAGGCCGGTCTGTTCGATATGGGCGACGGTCGGGGTGATGCGCCAGCGCCGGGGGTTGAAGATCCCCCGCGCCAGGGTTTCGATGATCAGGCCGATAAAGCCCAGCAGTTGCAGGGTGTCCAGCCAGACGGTATCGACGGCCCGGCCGATACGCGCCAGGACCTGGATGCCGGCCGGCTCTTCCGGTTCGCGCACCGGTTCGCAGAAATCCGCCAGGGAGCAATACACGGTGTGCAGCAAGGCCCGGTCGGCGGCACTGATGCGGCAACTCGGGTGCTCGGCGGAGCGGCCGAGGCGCTCGGCGCCCAGCAGCTCCACCAGCAAGGACGCGCCGGCGGTGTCGAGGGCGCCGAGGTCATTGAGGTCGATGTCAGTGCTGGCGTCGTATTGGCCTACCAGTTGGGCCGCACGCTGCTTCAGGTTGGCGTAATGGGCCAGCGTCCAGTCACCACTGATCCGCAGGCGCGCGGGACTGCTCGAGGTATCCAGGTGGGCGGTGCCGGCCGTTGCGCTAATGATTGAAAGCTCCGTGCTTAACAGGCATTGATACTGGCGTCTGTAATAGCACGACTTGCCCCTGATCTCTAGTCAGGCGCATCCGTGACCTTGAAGCGCAGCACGCCGAGCATCTGGCCGCCCTCGGTCAGTACCCGCACCTGCCAGTCGCCAGTGGGATCGGCCGGGAAGTTCTGCTTGTGCGACCAGGCGCGATAACCCTCCTTGCGCCCGCCATGGATATCCAGGGCGATGCGGTCGACCTCGCGGCCGTTGAACTGCCAGACATGGTAGATCCGTTCGTCCAGCCCGCGCGGTGCACTGATCGAGGTGTAGGCATACAGCCCGTCCTTGCGCACCTGCTGGGTGCTGACTTGCTCCAGGCCCTCGCCCGGGGTGCGGTCCTGCAGCTCGGTGGTCACCGCGACTTCGGTCATCCACAAGGTCGCCGGCGGCACCCACGAGCGCAGGAACCAGCCCGCACCGCCGATCGCCAGGGTCACGCCGATCAGCATCAACCAGCCGCGCAAGCTGCGCAGCGGCAGGCTTACCGCCAGGCTCGGGATCGACAACAGCATGGCGATGCCCAGGGCCAGCTGGTAACTCTGGGGAGTGGTCAGGTGCAGGATGATCGGCAGCGCGGTGAGCAGCGCGGCGAACAGGGTCAGGGTATGCAGCCCCAGCAGCAGCCAGCGTTTCGGCGAGAGCCAGTTGTAGTACAGCGGATCGATGATCGAGATCAACGCCGCCGCGCCGAGCAGTCCGGTGAACAGCAGCTGGCTGCTGTTCCAGGTGGTGGTAATGAAAAAGAATGGCAGGACAAAGGACAGGCTTTGCTGGTGGATCATCTGCGTGGCATAGCGCAGCAGCGGTTCGGGGATATCGTGCTTGAACAGGCGACTGAAGAACTGCGTCAAGACGTTCTCCAGCATCAGCCAGAGCCAGCTCACCAGCAGAATGACCGCAATCCAGCTGGCGGAGTTCTGTTGGCGATCAACCAGGATGAAACTGGCGATGCCGGAGCAGAAACCGAAAGCCGCAATCACCCCTGGATAACGCTTCATCAATGCGAGGAGGCGTTGGATATGCAGGGTCCAGTTCGGCATTCGGCGGTTCACAGTCGGGCGGTTGAAGTATCGCGACACAATACCGTTTCAGGCGCGATTAGTCGTGTCGATGATGGCCTTGTCATGGCCTAGCGTCGTCGATAAGCCCGCCAACCCAGCAGT
This sequence comes from Pseudomonas sp. QS1027, assembly GCF_002814235.1. Taxonomy (GTDB): domain Bacteria; phylum Pseudomonadota; class Gammaproteobacteria; order Pseudomonadales; family Pseudomonadaceae; genus Aquipseudomonas. The sequence continues at coordinate 294,194 of NZ_PHSU01000007.1, forward strand.
CCGATCAGCAGCAGGCCCGCCAGGGCGGCCCCCAGGCCGATCAACTGTTCATCGCTGAGCAACGGTTTTTCGATTCGCAGGTAGCCCGGCTGCTTGAACAATTGGCGCAGCGCCTGGTTGGCATCCGCCAGCGTCACCGCCCGCAGGGCCTGGGCCGGGTCGGTGAAATGGCCGCCCTCGTAGTCGCCCAGCGCCCCCCAGTAGTAGTCGGCCAGGGCACTGTTGCCCTGCACCGCCCAGGCCTGGCGGGCGATGGCGGCTTGTTGCAGGCGGGCGAAGGTGTCCGGGTCGAGGCCGTCCTTGAGCAGACGGGCCTTGAGCTGTTCGAGCACCTGCCGGGCATCGTCCAGATTGTCGCGTTCGACATCGGCGTTGACGCTGAAGAAGCCGACGCCGCCGAGCACTTCGCGTTCGCTCCACGGCCCATAGGACAGGCCGTGGTCCAGGCGCAAGTGCCGATACAGCGCCCAGTCCAGGTAATCCTTGAGCAGGTCGAAGGTTTCGTCGGGCAGCCCTTCCAGTGCCGGCTCCGGAAACAGCCAGTGGATTTTCGCGCTGTTGCCGACCCAGCCGCGCGGCAGGTCGCGTTGCGCGGCGGCGGCCTGGTCATGGATTTCCGGCAGCGGCAGGTGGTCGTTGGGCTCGATCGGTTGCAGCGCGCCAAAGGCCCGCTCCAGGTAGGCCGGGAGCAGGCGATCGAGTTCGCCGACCATGATCAGGGTCATGTTGTTCGGCGCGTACCAGTTCTTGCGCACAGCCTCCAACTGTTCGCGGGTCAGGTGCTGGACATCGGCGCGTTCGGCGCATTTGAGTCCCAGCTCCACCGCCAGTTGGTTGCTGGCGTTGTGACCGAGGTCCTGGCGGTCGAGCCAGCGCTGCAGGTGCGAGTAGTGGCCACCCTCCTCGCGCTCCACCACCTGCTTGGCGGCGTCGATGGCGCTCTCGCTGAGCTCGGTGCGGGTGAGGATCTCCAGCAGCAGGTCGAGAATCTTGCGCTGGTTCGCGGCCGGGGCCTCGATCACGAAGGTGGTGTCGGCGTTGCTGGTGTAGGCGTTCCATTCGCCGCCCAGGGCCTGCATGCGTTCCTCCAGCCCGCCTTCGCCGCTGGCATCGACGCCACTGAACAATAGGTGTTCGAGCAGGTGCGGCAGCTCCTTGTCGGCGCAGGGGAAATCGTCGAACCCGACACCCACCACCAGGCGGATCGCCACGTGGCCACGTTCACTGCCGGGTTTGAGCAGCAGTTGCAGGCCGTTGGGCAATTGATAGCCCTCGACCTGGTAACGATCGAGGGCGGCGGCGTGCAGGGTATTGAACAGCAGGCAGGCGAACAGCAGACAACGCATAACCATTTTCCGAGGGCAGGGTCCTACGCAAAGACAACGGTGGAACCGTGGACGTTCAAGACGATTGGCTGATGTCGTCGAGATCTTCCGAGGCCAGGGCACCGGTCTCGGCGGTTTCCAGCACCGCATAGGCGCTGCCGCAGAATAACGAATTCAGGCGTTTCATGTCGGCAATCAGCTCCAGGTGCAGCGAGCTGGTTTCCAGGCTCTGCACCACGCCGCGCTGCAAACGGCTGACATGGGCGTGGGCCAGGCGCCGCTCCTGGGCGCGGAAGCGGCGTTTTTCCCGCAGCAGTTGCCGGGCGGTCTGGGGATCGGCACCGAGGAACACCGTGAGGCCCAGGCGCAGGTTGTCGATCAGTTGCCGTTGCAGTCCGGCCAGTTCCACCAGGCCATCTTCGGAAAACGAGCGGCGTTGCGAGGTCTTCTGCCGCTGTACCTTGCGCAGCATCTGCTCGATCAGGTCGGCGGCCAGCTTCAGGTTGACCGCCAGTTCGATGGTTTCGGCCCAGCGCCGGCTGTCCTGCTCGCCGAGGTCTTCGCGGGGCATCTGCGCCAGATAGAGTTTGACCGCGCTGCAGAGCACGTCGACATCGTCGTTGAGGCGGCGTATTTCGATGGCGACGGCGGTCTGCTTGCCGTTGAGCACATTGAGCATGGCGTCGAGCATGCTGTCGATCAGGTCGCCGATGCGCAGGGTTTCCCGTACGGCGTTGGACAGCGCCAGGCTCGGCGTGTCGAGGGCGGCGGGGTCGAGGTGACGGGGCTTGGCCTTGCCGTTGACTTCGGGCGGTTCCGGCAGCAGCCAGGCACAGACCCGGGCCATCGGGCCGACACTGGGCAGCAGCAGCAGGCAGCGCACGGTGTTGTAGAGCAGGTGGAAGCCGATGACGATTTCCTGGGGGCTGTACTCGAGGCCGTCGAGCCAGTGCGCCAGTGGGGTCAGCGCCGGGATGATCAGCAGCAGGCCGATCAGTTTGTACAGCAGGCTGCCGAGGGCGACCTGGCGGCCGGCGGCGTTCTGCATGCTGGTGCTGAGGAAGGCCAGCACGCCGCTGCCGATGTTTGCGCCGATCACCAGGCCGATGGCCACCGGCAGGCTGATGACGTCGGCGCCGGCCAGGGTCGCGGTCAGCAGCACCGCCGCGAGGCTGGAGTAGGAGACCATCGCGAACAACGCGCCGACCAGGGCATCGAGGAGGATATCGCCGGTCAGGGAGGCGAACATTACCTTCACCCCCTGGGCGTGGGTGATGGGCGCGGCGGCTTCGACGATCAGTTGCAGGGCCAGGATGATCAGCCCCAGGCCAATGCCCACGCGGCCGAGCTGGCCGGCACGGGTCTGCTTGCGCGAGAGGAAAAAGATCACCCCGAGGAAGATCAGCAGCGGCGACAGCCAGGACAGGTCGAAGGTCAGGACCCGGGCCATCAGGGCGGTACCGACGTCGGCGCCGAGCATGACCGCCAGGGCCGGGGTCAGCGTCATCAGGCCCTGGCCGACGAAGGACGTGACCAGCATGGCGGTGGCATTGCTGCTCTGGACCATCGCGGTGACGAGGATCCCGGCGATAAAGGCCAGGGGGCGCTTGGACATGTTGCGGCCGATGACGTGGCGCAGGTGTGAACCGTAGACCCGCAGGATGCCGGTACGGACGATGTGCGTGCCCCAGATCAGCAGGGTCACGGCGGAAAGCAGATTAAGCAGGGTCAGCATGGAGGGCCCCCTGGGGTGACAGGTGCCCCATGGGGGCAAGTTCGGATTATGGCCGTGGGCCTTTTCTACGACTTGTCCTTAAGCTGTAGTTGGCTATTTGGCCGAGCGCCAGCATCGCATGAGCGGCGCCGGGACTGAAACAAAAATGTCATATTTTCATGGAGTCCCGTGGGAACCGGTTTGCCGGCCCCCCACGGTTCAGGGCTATTGACCCGTCAGATCCTTGTGTTGTTCCCCGGCCTGGTCCTGCTGCTTCTTTTTCTGCATCGCCGTGCGCATCTTGATGTTGATCGCTTCCACCGCCAGGGAGAACGCCATGGCGAAGTAGACGTAGCCTTTGGGGACATGCACATCGAAGGCCTCGGCAATCAGCACGGTGCCGACCACGATCAGGAACGACAGCGCGAGCATCTTCAGCGACGGGTGCTTGTCGATAAAGTCGCCGATGGTCTTCGAGGCCAGCATCATCACCAGTACCGCCACCACGATTGCCGCGATCATCACCGGTACATGGGAGACCATGCCCACGGCGGTAATCACCGAGTCGAGGGAGAACACGATGTCGATAATGGCGATCTGGATGATGGTGTAGAGGAAGTTGCCGCCCTTGCCTTTCGGCCCTTCGCCGGCTTCTTCCTCGCCTTCCATGCCGTGGTAGATCTCCTGGGAGCTTTTCCACAGCAGGAACAGGCCACCGAAGAACAGGATCAGGTCGCGTCCGGAAATACCCTGGCCGAAGACCACGAGCAGCTCGTCGGTCAGGCGCATGACCCAGGTGATCGACAGCAACAGCAGGATCCGCGTGACCATCGCCAGGGCCAGGCCGAAAATCCGGGTGCGTTGCTGCATGGGCCGGGGCATGCGACTGACCAGGATCGAGATCATGATGATGTTGTCGATGCCCAGGACAATCTCCAGGGCGGTCAGGGTGAAAAAGGCCACCCAGATTTCCGGGTTGGTCAGCCAATCCATATCTATTCCTTTGAACTTATGTGTGGGTCGTATCGGCGCCGGGCTTCAGCTTCTGAAGTCCGCGCGCCGACGCGACAGTGAATCATTGCCTTATAGACTGCCGTACAACGGAAAGGTCCCCAGCAACAAGGCGGCCAGCAGGATGCACAGGCACACCAGCACCGCCCACTTGAGGGTGAAGCGCTGGTGATCGCCGAACTCGATACCGGACAGGGCCACCAGCAGGTAGGTCGAGGGTACCAGCGGGCTCAACAGGTGGACGGGCTGGCCGACGATCGAGGCACGGGCCATTTCCACGGCGCTGATGCCGTAGTGGCTGGCGGCCTCGGCGAGCACCGGCAGCACGCCATAGTAGAAGGCATCGTTGGACATGAAAAAGGTGAACGGCATGCTCACCAGCGCGGTGATCGGCGCCAGGTACGGGCCGAGCGCCGGCGGGATCACCGCCAGCAGGCTCTTGGACATGGCGTCGACCATGCCGGTGCCGGACAGGATACCGGTGAAGATACCGGCGGCGAAGATCAGCCCGACCACCGCCAGCACGCTTCCGGCGTGGGCGGCGATGCGGTCCTTCTGCTGTTGCAGGCACGGGTAGTTGACGATCATGGCGATACTGAACGCCACCATGAACAGCACCGGCAACGGCAGCAGGCCGGCGATCAGCGCGCCCATCAGGGCGATGGTCAGGGCGCCGTTGAACAGGATCAGTTTCGGCCGGCGGGCGTCGGGGTATTGCGAGACGCTGATTTCGCTGTGATCGATTTCATCGCCGAGCACATGCAGCTCGCCCAGGCGCTTGCGCTCGCGCAGGCCATAGAAGTAGGCGATGGCCAGGATCGCCAGGACCCCGGCGAGCATCGCCGGGATCATCGGCACGAAGATGTCCGAAGGGTCGACGTGCAGCGCGCTGGCGGCACGGGCGGTCGGCCCGCCCCAGGGGGTCATGTTCATCACCCCGCCGGCGAGGATGATCAGCCCGGCCATGATTCGCGGACTCATGCCGATGCGGCTGTACAGCGGCAACATGGCGGCGACGCAGATCATGTAGGTGGTGGCGCCGTCACCGTCGAGGGACACCACCAGGGCCAGCACGGCGGTGCCCACCGAGACTTTCAGCGGATCGCCCTTGACCAGCTTGAGGATCTTGCGCACGGCCGGGTCGAACAGGCCGGAGTCGATCATCAGGGCGAAATACAGGATGGCGAACATCAGCATCACGCCGGTGGGCGCGAGCTTGGTGATGCCGTCGATCATCATCTTGCCGATGCCCGCGGCAAAGCCGCCGAACAGGGCGAAGACAATGGGTACGATGATCAGGGCGATCAGCGCGGACAGGCGCTTGGTCATGATCAGGTACATGAAGGTAATGACCATGGCAAAGCCAAGGAAAGTCAGCATGGGGAGGCTCCGGGCGTAACGCGGCTGGGGAAAGGCGAAGCGACTGGGGTCAGTGCTGGGCGAGCGGCGCGAAAGAAACGAACGGAGTTGCAGCGAACAGGCGGGTCGTAGCGGACATCGGTATCACCATCTTATTGTTGTGAAGGGGCCGTCGAGCGTCTTCAGGACGCGCCACGGCCGACCGGTCTGGTGCCGGCGGTGAGGTGATGCTAAAGGGGCAAGCTTTCAGCCAGCTTTCGCTGGCGGCTTGGGGGGAGAGAAAAATGTGAAGGCGGTGGCGTCGGGCGCTGCGGTCAAGGCAGCTCCAGCCCACCCGCCGCCTTGTGCAACGCCCGCAGGTGTTCGCCGACAATCTTCAGGTTGGCTTCGCTGGCCTCGATCTGCGCTTCCCGGGCCGGGTCGAGCAACTTGCGGATTTCCTTGTCGAGGTCGCCGGTCAGGCGCTGCAATTGCTGCTGGCGCTGGCTGCTCTCGGCTTCCAGGCGCTTCCACTCGGACGGTTGTGGCAAGCCATAGCCGCTGCTGCCGAGCAATTCCGCCGGACGACTGAGGTAACCGCTGTTGGCGAGGATCTCCTGCAAGGTGCGGTTGGCCGTGTCCATGTCTTTGTCCTGGAGCTTGAGGTCGCGGGCGCCGAGGTACTTCTGTTTCACCTCATCCTGGGCCAGCAGCAACTGTCGGCGGAAGCTCGCCTGCTCCAGCAGCAGCATGGCCGCGCTGGCCCGCAGGTTGGCCTGGGCGAACCATGGGCGGCGGGCTTCGGCGGGTTGCGACAACCAGTCCTCGACGGTCTCCTGCTTGATCGGCAACTGTTTCTTCAGGACTTCGAACATCGCCTGGTAGCGATCCCGGTAGGAGTCGAAGCGGTAACCCAGGCGCAAGGCTTCACGGGGATCGTCGAGCACGCTGGTGTCGGCCAGGCCACGGCCCTTGAGCACTTCCAGCAAACCATTGGGGACAATGCTGTCCAGGCCCGTGAGCTGGGCGTTGTCGCTGCCGCTGCGCAACAGCTTCAAGGTCTCCACCGCGCAGTTGTTGCTGATGAAGTAATAGTTGCCGTCGTAGCTCCAGTGCATTTCGGCGGCGTGCTCGACCACTTCCTCGATTTCCTTGCGCGATAGCTTCAGCGGCACCGAGGCCAGGCTGCGCAGTTCGGTCTTGGTGTATTCGTCGATCACCTGGGACAGCGGCAAGACGAACAGCCGCGACGGGTAGGCGCCGGTCAGGCCGCCCCAGGTCGAGAGCTGGACATCGTTGACGAAGGCGCGATAGGACAGCACCAGGTGCTGGTCCAGGTCCAGCCGGCAATCCGGCCCCCGTGGCCGGCCGGGGGCACAGATCACCAGGCGCAGCATGCTGTGACCCCAGCGGCTGACCCAGTTCTGGTTGGCTTCGGCCAGCAGGTAGTCGACTTCGTAGACGCGCTCGGGGTCGATCTTGCCCAGGGGCGTCTTGCCGAAGTCGTTGCCGGCGTTGAGGAACGGGAACGCCTGGTCGCAGGTGTCCTTGGCCGGCGGCGCCCAGCCGAAGCGTTCCTGGTAGTAGCGATACAGCGCCGGGCGGCGACAGGCGTAGGCCGGGTCGAGGAGGAAGTACTCCATGTTGACCGCGACGAACTCCTTGGGATTGGTGGTCTCGTAGATGTCCGGGCTGCGGACCACCTGGCCGTTGCGCTGTTCCCGCTGGCCACGGCTGCCGACCACCTGTGGCCAGCCGGCGAGGTCGAGCAGGCGCGGGTCGTCGCTGAGGGTGAAGCGTCGACCGGTCTGGCCCCGGCATTGATCGGGCAGGCCGACCAGGCCGGTATTACTGTCGCGCAGGGTGCAGCGCTGGATCAGCGTACGTTCGGCGTCGGGCCACAAACGCGCGCGGTCATAAATATGGGTCACTTCGTGGAGAACGGTGGCGAGCATTTCCTCGCGTACGGTGCCGTGGGGGCGATGGGTTTTTTTCGTTGCGGCGGAACCGTCCACCAGGCCGGGCAGCAAGGCGCGATTGAGGTCCACTTCGGAGACCAGCGAAGCCTCGCCGTAGGCGTTGTCCGGCATCTGGGTCGACCAGACGACATCGATGCTGCGGTCCAGTTGTTGGATAAAACGCGGCGGCAGATGGGCCATGGCCTCATCGATCAACACCTGGCTGGCCTGTTGCTCGGCCGGGCTCAGACCTTCGGTCTTGAGGTGCAATTGCAGGCTGGCCTGGGCCGCGTTGCCGAACAGCAACAGGGCGCAGGCCAGCAGCCCGCCGGTGAGTAATCTCACAGGGCGAGAATGGCTTCGGCGAGGTCTTGATCGCTGGCGTCACGGGCGTTCGGCACCTGGGTACGCAAGGCGGCAAAGGCGGCTTCCAGGTGGGCCCCGCGGATATCGCCCTGGCTGGCGACGAAGCTGGCGGCGTCGTCGTGGGCTTCACGGACCACTTTCGAGTCGCGGATCGAGGTGGTGGTGTCCGAGGTGAAGTCGAGGGTACGGCCGGTAGCCCGTACGAGCATGTTGCTGGTAGCCACCAGGGTGTGCGCCGAAGCCACGTCGGTCAGCAACAGCAAGCCGAGTGCGGCGGCGATCAGGGGGGTACGCATGTAAAGGTCTCCGGAATGCAAAGTGACTATTGGACGAGAATTGCCTGGGCCAGTTCAAGGTCGCTGGCATGAAGTTTTGGCTGGGTTTGACGCAGATAGACCAGGGCCGACTCCAGCTGTGCGCCACGCAGTTGGCCATCGCTGGCAACAAAAGCGGCAGCGTCATCCTGGGCGGCGAGTATCAGTTTACGGTCGAAGGGCGCGGTGGTCACTTGGCTGGTGACATAACCGCTGCCGACCAGGGTCTGGGTGGTCAGGTCGAAGGCCTGGGCCTGGCTGATCCAGCAGAGCGCTATGAGCAATAAGGTGAGTGAACGCATGGGTCTCTATGTCTTATTGAGCGAGCGCCAAGGCTAGCGGAATGCATGACCCATGCGCCAGGGGTTCAGATGGCCAGGATCGCCTGGGCCAACTCGGCATCGCTGGCCTGCAATTGCGGTACCTGGCGGCGGATGGTGTCGAAGGCGCTTTCCAGTTTCACGCTGCGGATCTGGCCATTGCTGGCGACGAAGCTGGCGGCGTCATCCTGGGCCGCGCGCACGATCTTGTTGTCGCGCAACGACGAGGTGGCATCGGACGAGGCGTCGGAAGTGGCCTTGAGGGCGCCGACCAGTGAATCGGTGGTGACGATAAAACTGCTGGCGTGGGCGGCGCTGGCCAGGGTCAACAGGGTGGCAGCAGTCAGCAGGCGAAGGCGGGACATGGTGAATCTCCAGGGGTATGAAGAGGAACAGTGGCAGCGGATAAAGGTCGCCACTCGAACACAATGGGCGATGAACTTCAGACGCACATTCCGCGCTGCTGGCTACCTATGACCGCGATATTAGACAGAGTTCCCTGCCTGCTGAAAGCGAGTTTCGTCGGCTGATCCGCGGTTTAGAGGCGTTCGTGCAGGCTGGATGAAAGTGTACTGGTCGAATAATAAAAAGATAAAACTGTACCTGCGTGGTGTTTTCGCGAGCCTGTCCCCGAAATCGCCCTGCCGGAAACGACAAAGCCCGTCGCGGTTTCCCGCGACGGGCTCTGTTTTTTCAATTCGGGTGCTGGCGGTGGACCCGGTGGGTCAGGGCCAGCGAGCGCTGCTTAGCGCCAGAACGGCTTGCTCAACTCTTCGTAACGCTGTGCTTCGCTGATCCCGGCATCGGCCAGCAGACGCGAATCCAGGCGAGCCAGTTGATGGCGGCTGGCAATGCGGCGCTGCCACAACATCAGGTTGGCGAGAACGCGCAGAGGCATCGAAGCTTGAGCGTCAGTAGCGGTGTTTTCGTAGAACATGTCGGAACTGAGTGTACGTTCCATGATTAGCATCCTTCCGCTTGTGGCGGGATTAGGTAGTGGTTTAACTGATGCCAATGATCCTCCTCTTTGCCTAGTCTCTCTAGATACAGTTCATCTGTATTGTGAGGGCTCAGTTAACTGTTTAGAGGTGCTGTACTGCACGAAACTGAGGCAACTGTACCTGTCCGCACCTAAGTGGTGCATTTTGGCCTGGCTGAGGGAGATTGGAGGTGATTCGAGGTGGGAAATGACCGGTACAGCAGTACAGTTTTTCTCGCATAACCGAAAAATCCAAGACCGCTGACGAAACTGTGTTTGCGTCAGCGGCCAACTGTATCAATCAGCTCGGCAGCATCTTCCCGGTTTCGTCCAGGTTGATGTGCCAACTCAGTGCTTCACGCAGGATGTGCGGGGTGTGGCCACCCAGGGCACAGGCCCGATCGAAGTAACTGTTCAGGGCGTCGCGGTAGTCCGGGTGCACGCAGTTGTCGATCACCGCCCTCGCCCGCTCCCGTGGCGCCAGGCCGCGCAGGTCGGCCAGGCCAATCTCGGTGACGAGGATATCCACGTCATGCTCGGTATGGTCGACATGGCTGACCATGGGCACCACGCTGGAAATCGCCCCGCCCTTGGCAATCGACTTGGTGACGAAGATCGCCAGGTGCGCGTTGCGGGCGAAGTCGCCGGAGCCGCCGATGCCGTTCATCATCCGCGTGCCGCAGACATGGGTGGAGTTGACGTTGCCGTACAGGTCGAACTCCAGGGCGGTGTTGATGGCGATGATGCCCAGGCGCCGCACCACTTCCGGGTGGTTGGAGATTTCCTGCGGGCGCAGCACCAGCTTGTCTTTATAGTGCTCCAGGTTGCCGAACACATCGCTGTTGCGCCGGCTCGACAAGGTGATCGAGCTGCCGGAGGCGAAGGACAGCTTGCCGGCGTCGATCAGGTCGAAGGTCGAGTCCTGCAGCACTTCGGAGTACATGGTCAGGTCTTCGAACGGCGAGTCGATCAGGCCGCACATCACCGCGTTGGCGATGTTGCCGATCCCGGCCTGCAGCGGGCCGAGCTTGTTGGTCATGCGCCCGTCGGCCACTTCTTCCTTGAGGAAGGCGATCAGGTGACTGGCAATCGCCTGGGTGTCGTCGTCCGGCGGCGTGACGGTGGACGGCGAGTCGGGCTGGTTGGTGATCACGATGGCGACGATCTTGGCCGGGTCGATCGGGATCGCGGTACTGCCGATGCGATCGTCGACCTTCACCAGCGGGATCGGCGTGCGGGTCGGCCGGTAGCTGGGGATATAGATGTCGTGCAGGCCTTCCAGGTTCGGATTGTGCGCCAGGTTGATCTCGACGATCACGTGCTTGGCGAAGATCGCGAAGCTGGCCGAGTTGCCCACCGAGGTGGTCGGCACGATATGCCCTTCTTCGGTGATCGCCACGGCTTCGATCACCGCCAGGTCCGGCAACTTGAGCTGCTTGTTGCGCAGTTGCTCGACGGTTTCCGACAGGTGCTGGTCGATAAACATCACTTCGCCGGCGTTGATCGCCTTGCGCAGGGTACTGTCGACCTGGAACGGCATGCGCCGCGACAGCACGCCGGCCTCGGTGAGCTGTTTGTCGAGGTCGTTGCCCAGGCTGGCGCCGGTCATCAGGGTGATTTTCAGCGGTGACGTCTTGGCGCGCTCGGCCAGTGCACGGGGCACGGCCTTGGCTTCACCGGCGCGGGTGAAACCGCTCATGCCGACGGTCATGCCGTCCTGAATCAGAGCGGCAGCGTCGGCTGCGCCCATGACCTTTTCCAACAACGAAGGCAAGCGAATACGATCACGGTACATGGCGTGTTATCTCAGGCAACGGAAGCAAGATGCGCAGTCTAGAGGTTTCATAAAGTTTCGCCGCGCGACCAAGGTCGAATGCCGATTGGGGATTCAGCGCCTTTGGTCGGTTTTTTGCGGACAAAGAAAAACCCCAACCTAGCAAAGGTTGGGGTTTTCGATATTGCGTTAGCGCAAGCTTTTACTCGACAGCCTTGACCATGTCCTCGATGACCTTCTTCGCATCGCCGAAAACCATCATGGTCTTGTCGAGGTAGAACAGTTCATTGTCCAGGCCGGCATAACCGCTGGCCATGGAGCGTTTGTTGACGATGATGGTCTTGGCCTTGAAGGCCTCGAGAATCGGCATGCCGGCAATCGGCGACTTCGGATCGTTCTTCGCCGCCGGGTTGACCACGTCGTTGGCGCCGAGCACCAGCACCACGTCGGCCTGGCCGAACTCGGAGTTGATGTCTTCCATCTCGAACACCTGGTCGTAAGGCACTTCGGCCTCGGCCAGCAGCACGTTCATATGCCCGGGCATGCGGCCGGCCACCGGGTGGATCGCGTACTTCACGGTCACGCCACGGTGGGTCAGCTTCTCGGTCAGTTCCTTGAGCGCGTGCTGTGCACGGGCCACCGCCAGGCCGTAGCCGGGCACGATGATCACGGTGTCGGCGTTGGTCAGCAGGAAGGTGGCGTCATCCGCCGAACCGGATTTCACCGGACGGGCTTCCTTCGAGCCGGCCGGGCCTGCTGCGTCAGCCGTGTTGCCGAAGCCGCCGAGCAGCACGTTGAAGAACGAGCGGTTCATGGCCTTGCACATGATGTACGAGAGGATCGCACCGCTTGAGCCCACCAGGGAGCCGGCGATGATCAGCATCGAGTTGTTCAGCGAGAAGCCGATCCCCGCCGCCGCCCAGCCGGAGTAGCTGTTGAGCATCGACACCACCACCGGCATGTCGGCGCCGCCGATGGGGATGATGATCAGCACGCCGAGGACGAAGGCCAGGGCCAGCATCAGGGCGAAGGCATTGAGGTTGCCGGTCAGCATAAAGGTCAGGCCGAGGCCCAGGGTAGCCAGGCCCAGCAGCAGGTTCAGCTTGTGCTGCCCGCCAAACTGTACCGGTGCGCCCTGGAACAGACGGAACTTGTACTTGCCCGACAGCTTGCCGAAGGCGATCACGGAACCGGAGAAGGTAATCGCACCAATCGCGGCGCCGAGGAACAGCTCCAGGCGATTGCCCGGCGGAATCGAATCCCCCAGCTGTTTGACGATACCCAGGGATTGCGGCTCGACCACCGCGGCGATGGCGATAAACACCGCAGCCAGGCCGATCATGCTGTGCATGAAGGCGACCAGCTCCGGCATCTTGGTCATCTCGACCCGTTTGGCCATGATCGAACCGGCGGTGCCGCCGATCAGCAGGCCGACGATGACGTAGCCGATGCCGGCGGTGGCCAGCTCCGCCCCCAGCTTATAGATGAGGCCGATGGTGGTAAGGATCGCCAGGGCCATGCCGAGCATGCCGAACAGATTGCCGCGCCGCGAGGTGGTCGGGTGCGACAAGCCCTTGAGGGCCTGGATAAAGCAGATCGACGCGATCAGGTAGAGCGTCGTGACCAGATTCATGCTCATTACTTGCGCACCTCTTCTTTCACGGCTTTGGGTGCTTTCTTCTTGAACATCTCAAGCATGCGGCGGGTCACCAGGAAGCCGCCGAACACGTTCACGGCGGCCAGGGCCACGGCCAGGGTGCCCATGGTCTTGCCCAGCGGGGTCACGGTCAGCGCGGCGGCCAGCATGGCGCCGACGATAACGATTGCCGAAATGGCGTTGGTCACCGCCATCAGTGGCGTGTGCAGTGCAGGCGTCACGTTCCAGACCACGTGGTAACCGACATAGATCGCCAGCACGAAGATGATCAGGTTGTAGATACCGGGGGAGATAAGCTCTTCCATCGTCTGAATCCCTGCTTAGGCGTTTTTGCGGAGGACTTGGCCGTCGCGGCACATCAGGCACGCGGCGACGATGTCGTCTTCTAGGTTGATCTCGAACTGGCCTTCTTTAGTGAAGACCAGCTTGAGGAAGTCCAGCAGGTTGCGCGCATAGAGTGCCGAAGCATCCGCCGCGACTGCACCGGCCAGATTGGTCGGGCCGCAAATGGTCACGCCATTCTCGACTACCACCTGATCCGCCACGGTCAGCGGGCAGTTGCCGCCTTGCGCGGCGGCGAGGTCGATGACCACCGACCCGGGCTTCATCTGCGCGACGGTCTCGGCGCTCAGCAGCACCGGCGCCTTGCGACCGGGGATCAGCGCGGTGGTGATAACGATATCGGCCTGCTTGGCGCGCTCGTGCACCGCCAGGGCCTGGCGCTGCATCCAACTGGCGGGCATCGGCCGGGCATAACCGCCGACACCGACCGCGCATTCGCGCTCTTCATCGGTCTCGTACGGCACGTCGACGAACTTGGCCCCCAGGGACTCGATCTGTTCCTTCACCGCAGGGCGCACATCCGAGGCTTCGATCACCGCACCCAGGCGCTTGGCGGTGGCGATGGCCTGCAAACCGGCGACACCGGCCCCGAGGATCAGCACGCGCGCGGCCTTCACGGTACCCGCCGCGGTCATCAGCATCGGCATGAAGCGTGGGTAGTGATGGGCCGCCAGCAGGACCGCCTTGTAGCCGGCGATATTGGCCTGGGACGACAGCACATCCAGGCTCTGGGCGCGGGAGGTGCGTGGTGCGGCCTCCAGGGCAAAGGCGGTGATGCCGTGTTCGGCGAGCTTGGCGAGGGTTTCGTTGTTGAACGGATTGAGCATGCCCACCAGGACGGTGCCGCGCTTGATCAGCGTCAGTTCGCTGTCGCTGGGCGCCACCACCTTGAGGATCAGCTCGGCGCCAAAGGCGTCGTTGGCGCTGCCAATGGCTGCGCCTGCTGCTTCATAGGCACTGTCGACAACGCTGGCGTTAAGCCCGGCGCCGCTTTGCACCGTGACCTTATGACCCTGGCCGATCAGCTTCTTGATGGTTTCCGGGGTTGCAGCAACCCGCGTTTCACCCGTCTGGGTTTCGAGAGGAACACCAATGTGCACGTCAAATCTCCTGCGTGATCTTTTTTATAAGAGGCCAGCGCACTGCGGATGGTGCGACTGGAGCGGCCGATCAGCACGATCCCGCCGGATTTGTCGGCGGGGCGCGGCATTTTGCAGGTGAAAACCACACCCTTCAAGATATTCTGAAAGGTGACGCGATATTAACTACAAGTCACGCTGTGACCAAATGTCGCAACGGAACGGCATGAGCCCATGAAACAAGGGGCTCACAAGGATTTTGGCTGGAATTGGAGAAAATTCGAATCGGCGACGTGAATGAGTCGGTATTGAATGAAAATAGAGGCGCGGGCCTTGTTAACAGGCACTTTCGTGCCAGATTTTCCGGTATCGGTACAGTCTGCCTAAAAGCGACATATTGTTATATCTGTAGGTGTTAAGGGTAATTGACTACAGAGTTAGGTAATCGCTGTAGGCCTTGAAGACAGGAGGCTATAGCCGTGTGCCTGGTTCACCAGCCAGTCACGAAAAGCGCGCAAGGACGCCGATTCGACCTTTCGCTCGGGAATCATCAGGTAGTACGCCTTGATACTGGAGAGCGCATTGGGGTTGGCGATCACCAGTCGCCCCTCTTCCAGCTCCCGCTGGATCAGGAAGGGTGGAATCAGCGCGACGCCCATCTCGTGCATGGCGGCCTGGGCCAACATGGAGAATAGCTCGTAGCGCGGACCTGTCATGTCGCGCGGCACATTCAGTTCCTGGGCGTTGAACCACTGGCGCCAGGCATAGGGCCGCGTGGTCTGTTGCAGCAGCGGCAGCTCGGCGATCCGTGCGGCGCTGAGGCTTGGCTGGCTGCCCAGCAGGCTGGGGCTGCACACCGGCATCGGGTTCTCGCCCATCAGCCGATGGGACTCGGTACCCGACCAGTCGGCATCGCCGAAGTAGATCGCGGCATCGAAGTCGGTGTCGGCGAAGAGAAACGGCCGGGTCCGGTTGGTCAGGTTGACCGTGACTTCCGGGTGCTGCTGCTGGAAGTCCTTGAGCCTGGGCAGCAGCCATTGGGTACCGAAGGTCGGGACCACGGCCAGCTCGATGACATTGGCGCCCTGCTGCCCCATGACCGACAGTGTGTCGCGCTCCACCGCATCCAGTTGCGTGGCAACCCTCCGGCTGTAGGAAAGCCCCGCTTCAGTCAGCTTCACCCCGCGCCGGGAACGTCGGAACAGTTCGACGCCGAGAAACTCCTCAAGGCTGGCGATCTGTCGGCAAATAGCGCCTTGAGTGAGGGAAAGCTCCTGGGCAGCCTTGGTAAAGCTCTCGTGGCGGGCCGCGGCTTCGAAGCTGATCAGCGCGGTGGTACTGGGGATTTTGCGGCGCATGTACGGCAACCTCACTAAAGGTGATGCTAAATAGCGGTTGAAAGCTTTTCGGAGTGAGAAATTAGCACAACAGTATGCGAAATCCTCGTTTGCCGGATGGTCGGGTGGCGCCTAGGATCAGTCCAGACCTTTTCACTGACTTCACGAGGACTCACCCATGGGCGCCAAGGCAAGCTTCAACTGGATCGATCCCCTGCTGCTGGATCAACAGCTCACCATCGATGAGCGCATGATCCGCGACACGGCTGAGCAGTTCGCCCAGGACAAGTTGGCGCCGCGGGTTCTCGAAGCCTTCCGTCATGAAAAGACCGACCCGGCGATCTTCCGTGAAATGGGTGAAGTCGGCCTGTTGGGCGCGACTATTCCCGTGGAGTACGGCGGCAGCGGGCTGAACTATGTCAGCTACGGCCTGATCGCCCGGGAAGTCGAGCGTGTCGACTCGGGTTATCGCTCAATGATGAGCGTGCAGTCCTCCCTGGTGATGGTGCCGATCAATGAGTTCGGTACCGAGGCACAAAAGCAGAAGTACCTGCCGAAACTGGCCTCAGGTGAATGGATCGGCTGCTTTGGTCTGACCGAGCCGAACCACGGTTCCGACCCGGGCGCGATGATCTGTCGTGCACGCAAGGTCGACGGCGGCTACAGCTTGACCGGCAGCAAGATGTGGATCACCAACAGCCCGATCGCCGATGTGTTCGTGGTCTGGGCCAAAGACGATGCCGGCGACATCCGTGGCTTCGTGCTCGAGAAAGGCTGGAAGGGCCTGAGCGCTCCGGCGATTCACGGCAAGGTCGGCCTGCGGGCATCGATCACCGGTGAGATCGTCATGGACAACGTGTTTGTCCCTGAAGAGAACATCTTCCCTGAAGTGCGCGGCTTGAAAGGTCCGTTCACCTGTCTCAACTCCGCGCGTTATGGCATTTCCTGGGGGGCGCTGGGCGCAGCCGAGTTCTGCTGGCACACCGCTCGCCAGTACACCCTGGATCGTCAGCAGTTCGGGCGTCCGTTGGCGGCGACACAGTTGATCCAGAAGAAGCTGGCCGATATGCAGACTGAGATCACCCTTGCCCTCCAGGGCTGCCTGCGTCTGGGACGGATGAAGGATGAAGGTACCGCAGCAGTGGAAATCACTTCGATCATGAAGCGTAATTCCTGCGGCAAGTCCCTGGACATTGCGCGTATGGCTCGCGACATGCTCGGCGGCAACGGTATCTCCGATGAGTTCGGGATTGCCCGTCACCTGGTGAACCTGGAAGTGGTGAATACCTATGAAGGGACCCATGACGTCCACGCGCTGATCCTCGGGCGTGCGCAGACCGGCCTCCAGGCGTTCTATTAATAGAAGGAGCTTGGCTCATGGGCGCGCTATCGCATCTGCGAGTGCTGGATTTGTCGCGAGTGTTGGCCGGGCCCTGGTCCGGTCAGATCCTGGCGGACCTTGGGGCGGAAGTGATCAAGGTCGAGCGGCCGGGCAATGGCGACGATACGCGCGCCTGGGGCCCGCCCTTCCTGAAGGACGCCTACGGCGAGAACACCACGGAGGCGGCTTATTACCTGTCGGCCAACCGTAACAAGCAGTCGGTGACCATCGATTTCACCCAGCCCGAGGGGCAGCGTCTGGTCCGTGAGCTGGCGGCCAGGTCCGATATCCTGATCGAGAACTTCAAGGTCGGTGGGTTGGCGGCCTATGGGCTGGATTATGCGTCGCTCAAGGTGCTCAACCCGAAGCTGATCTATTGCTCGATCACCGGCTTCGGTCAGACCGGACCCTATGCCAAGCGTGCCGGCTATGACTTCATGATCCAGGGGCTGGGTGGGCTGATGAGCCTGACCGGTCGGCCCGAGGGTGATGAGGGGGCCGGGCCGGTGAAGGTGGGTGTGGCGCTGACCGATATTCTTACCGGCTTGTATTCGACAGTGGCCATTCTGGCTGCCCTGGCCCATCGCGATCAGGGCGGTGGCGGCCAGCATATCGATATGGCGCTGCTGGATGTGCAGGTGGCATGCCTGGCGAACCAGGCCATGAACTACCTGACCACTGGAGTGGCGCCCAAGCGCCTGGGTAATGCCCATCCGAATATCGTGCCGTACCAGGACTTCCCGACGGCCGATGGCGACTTCATCCTGACGGTGGGCAATGACGGACAGTTCCGCAAGTTTGCCGAGGTGGCGGGTCAGCCGCAGTGGGCGGACGATCCGCGGTTTATGACCAACACGTTGCGGGTGGCTAACCGGGCGGCGCTGATTCCATTGATTCGCCAGGCGACAGTTTTCAAGACGACTGCTGAGTGGGTTGCGCAGTTGGAGCAGGCGGGTGTGCCGTGTGGGCCGATCAACGATCTGTCTCAGGTATTCGCCGATCCCCAGGTGCAGGCCCGTGGACTGGCGGTGGAGTTGCCGCATCCGTTGGCGGGAGTGGTGCCGCAGGTGGCGAGTCCGATCCGGTTGTCCGCGACTCCGGTGGAGTATCGCAACGCCCCTCCTCTGTTGGGTGAACATACGCTGGAGGTGTTGCAGCGGGTGTTGGGCCTGGCGCCGGAGGCGGTTGAGGCATTGCGTGAAGCGGGCGTCCTCTAGGCATCCTGCTCTCTTCTATATAGAGCGCCGGCTTTTACAGCCGGTATTGCCGTCTTTTTGACCTTTGTGACAGAAAAGTGAAAATAAGCGTTGACGGGAAATTCTGTGGCTCTATAATTCGCCCCACTTC
>NZ_PHSU01000070.1 GCF_002814235.1 Pseudomonas sp. QS1027
CCGAGTCTTCGGGCTCGACGAGTCGCTCCAGACAATGAGCCCAGGCGCCGCTTTCCAGTGGCTCGGGCGACTCATCCGCTGTGTCGCCTTCGACCGCGACTTGTGCCTGCTCCAGGCAACGGGCCGGGTAGCGCGCCTGCGGGTCGCAAAGATAGCGGGCGGGCTGGTCGAACTGCCATTCGTAACCCGGCTGACGGGCCCGCTGCCAGGCTGCGATCTGCACCGGAAAGGCCTGTTGACGCAGGTTTAGCCAGGTCGTGTGGGCCCTGCCTGATGCGCTCTGGTTCGTCGCATTGTTGGCATCGAAGGCGCTGAAAGCCTCCAGCATGGCCTGGCCATCGGGACCGTTGCTGAACAGATGCCGAAAGTCATCGTTCGTGCAGTACAACATCGGACTCTGGCAGCGTTGCAGGCGCAAGGCGGCATCCTGCTCCAGACGCAGCAGGCGTGGAGCACTGAGCTGGATTTCGCTG
>NZ_PHSU01000071.1 GCF_002814235.1 Pseudomonas sp. QS1027
TCGAGTTGCGTCTGTTGTTCGGCGTTGGGCGCTCCGAGTTGCTCCATTTTCGCCAGCTCAGTGGCGCGCCAGTGGCCGTCGCCCAGGTTCGGGGCGGCGATCAGGGGCATCAGGTAAGGTCGGCTCAAATCCTGCTGGTCCGGATCCGGCCAGAGCATCGGGTGCAGAGGGTGGCGCCTGTCCGTCGCCAGCGCGCTGATAAAACGCTGTCCGGCACTGACACCGGTGCTGACCAGACTGACCCCGGTGGCGGCATCGGTGATATCGCCATTGACCGCCAGGGCGTCCAGTTGCGCCGGATGCGTAGCCAGCACTGCGAACAACCGGCTGACAAAATGCAGCGCCGCCGCGTACTCGAAGTGTTCCAGGCTCAGGTGATCGGCCACCGCCTGTTGCACCGACGGTTGTTGCAGGCTGTCGCTCAGCAACGTCTGGCCACGGTCGAGCCGGCGCCAGATCCGCGCGCGTTCGCGAGCGGCGGTCAGGCGGTTGATCTCGCATCGACCGCGTTTCCCCAGGATATCGAGGCTGTGTTGCAACGGGTTTTTCTTCCCGCCGATCTCGCCGGGCACGATCAACTGCTGGATCAGCAGCGCGCTGGCGTGATGGGCTTGCCGACTGGCCCACGCGCCGCACAGATGCAGCAGGCGTTGCTGGTCCGACAGACGGGCCTGCAGGTGTCGCAGACGGTAATACGGATCTTCCAGCAATACGCCGCAGAGCTGTCGGACGCGGGCCCGCTGCAGCACATCGACTCCCGGCGCTTGTGCCTGCCAGAGCGGATCGAACGCCGAGTCTTCGGGCTCGACGAGTCGCTCCAGACAATGAGCCCAGGCGCCGCTTTCCAGTGGCT
>NZ_PHSU01000072.1 GCF_002814235.1 Pseudomonas sp. QS1027
CAGCGAAATCCAGCTCAGTGCGCCACGCCTGCTGCGCCTGGAGCAGGATGCCGCCTTGCGCCAGCAACGCTGCCAGAGTCCGGCGTTGTACTGCACGAACGATGGTTTTCGACAGCTGTTCAATAACCACCCCGATGGCCAGGCCATGCTGGAGGCTTTCAGCGCCTTCGATGCCAACAATGCGACGAACCAAAGCGCATCAGGCAGGGCCCACACGACCTGGCTAAACCTGCGTCAACAGGCCTTTCCGGTGCAGGTCGCAGCCTGGCAGCGGGCCCGTCAGCCGGGTTACGAATGGCAGTTCGACCAGCCCGCCCGCTACCTTTGCGACCCGCAAGCGCGCTACCCGGCCCATTGCCTGGAGCAGGCACAGGCCGTGGTCGAAGGCGACACAGCGGATGAGTCGCCCGAGCCACTGGAAAGCGGCGCCTGGGCTCATTGTCTGGAGCGAATCGTCGAGCCCGAAGACTCGG
>NZ_PHSU01000073.1 GCF_002814235.1 Pseudomonas sp. QS1027
TGGGAACCGGTAAATATTACACCGTTGGATGCCATTGAAGAGCGCATGATTGCTTATACAAAGGGGCGTGGTGGAATAATTATCATGGGCAATGGTACGTTGCTTGCCCTTACCAAAGGTGATGATGATATTGACGATGCGAAGAAAGCTTTAAATGAGGCGCGATTCATCATCGACTTCCGTGTGATACCTCTTAAGGAAGGCGGATATATGGTAGCATTTCACGATGCTGTCTCCGTATTCGTCGGACAAGAAGAGTTTGAGCAGAAGAGGGATGAAATCGTGGCTCGGCAAAGCGAATTACGATTTCCGGGAGAGAGATTTTTCGTGCCGACAAGTGATTCGTCGTCTCACATTCTTGTTGGTTTGTATGCTCGTGGAAAACTTCAAAGGGATGCGTATTTCTTTAATTTTTATAAGAGAATTTAAGAGTATATATCTAGTTAAGCCATCTATTTTGATGATCTGAAGTGTTCAAGTGGCGGTTTTTTGTGCGTGAGTAAGATGCCAGGTCTATCAGCTGCATCTGAAAAACTAGTTTATGGAGGTTCAAGCGGTCGATGCAACGTACACTATTTGTACTGAGCCAAGGGGGATAGCTGGGTGGGTTTCATCGAACTTGCGTTTGACGTTCTCGATATGTTTGATTATCAGTCGTCCTGCGAAAAAAAACCTCGCAGGGTCTTCACAAGGGAGGGGCGTCGTATTCTGTGTGATAGTCGCTGTGCTTGAGCTGATGACGCTGAATCACCTTTATGGAACGCACGGCTGAATATTGGCTCGCGAATCGAGACAAGTCCTAAAAGGTGAATGCTAAAGGGGGACG
>NZ_PHSU01000074.1 GCF_002814235.1 Pseudomonas sp. QS1027
TACGTCCCCGATTCGTTTCTGCGCCTGGACGCGTTCCAACGGCAGTTCACGATCATCTGCAGCGGTGTCATGCGCTTGCCGGAAGAAGCGCCGCGTGTGGGTTACTACCAAGTCACCGGCGCGTACGAGGTGGGGCATGCGGGTCTGATTGAAGACGCCATTGTGCTCTGTACCTCACGGTTCGAGGAGCTGCATGCGTATCCGAAACTGAGTGCAG
>NZ_PHSU01000075.1 GCF_002814235.1 Pseudomonas sp. QS1027
CGTTACTTGCTTGGCCGCGGACGCTGGAAAGAAACAACACTAGTGGGCCATTTTTGGTAAGCAGAACTGGCGATGCGGGATGAACCGAACGCGAGGTTAAGGTGCCGGAGTGGACGCTCATCAGACACCACAAAAGGTGTTAGTACATCTTGACAGCAGGACGGTGGCCATGGAAGTCGGAATCCGCTAAGGACTGTGTAACAACTCACCTGCCGAATGTACTAGCCCTGAAAATGGATGGCGCTCAAGCGTCCCACCCATACCTCGCCCTCGGCGCGGGCTCGGCGCGTCGAGGAGTAGGCGGACGTGGAGGTCGGTGACGAAGCCTAGGACGTGAGTCCGGGTGGAACGGCCTCTAGTGCAGATCTTGGTGGTAGTAGCAAATACTTCAATGAGAACTTGAAGGACCGAAGTGGGGAAAGGTTCCATGTGAACAGCGGTTGGACGTGGGTCAGTCGATCCTAAGCTATAGGGAAGTTCCGTTTCAAAGGGGCGCTTTTGCCCCGTATAGCGAAAGGGAAGCTGGTGAATATTCCAGCACCTCGATGTGGGGTTTCCGCGGCAACGCAACCGAACG
>NZ_PHSU01000076.1 GCF_002814235.1 Pseudomonas sp. QS1027
GCCAAGCGACCAGAGCAACGTCGCTTTTTGATCCTTCGATGTCGGCTATTCCTATCATACCGAAGCAGAATTCGGTAAGCGATGCATTGTTCACCCACTAATAGGGAAAGTGAGCTGGGTTTAGACCGTCGTGAGACAGGTTAGTTTTACCCTACTGATGATCTCGTCGCAATGGTAATTGAGCTTAGTACGAGAGGAACCGCTCATTCAGATAATTGGTTTTTGCGGCTGTCCGACCGGGCAGTGCCGCGAAGCTACCATCTGCCGGATAATGGCTGAACGCCTCTAAGTCAGAATCCGTACCAGAAAGCGACGACGCCTCCCGCACGTATAGATGGACACGAATAGGCCTCTGGCTTAGCGTCTTAGCAAGCAAAGTTCGTTTTTTTTTTTC
>NZ_PHSU01000077.1 GCF_002814235.1 Pseudomonas sp. QS1027
CCGACCGTTGCGGTCACCACCAACCCGGATGGCAGCTTGACGATCGGTGGCACAGCCGAACCAGGCACGACGGTAAAAGTGACGAACCCGGACGGTTCGACTGAAACAGCTACTGCTGGCCCGAACGGCTCTTATTCGGTCACCACACCGCCGAATCAGCCTACGGGCGAAGTGACTGCGGTCACGGCTGACCCGGCGGGTAATACCAGTCCAGTGACTTCGGTTTCGT
>NZ_PHSU01000078.1 GCF_002814235.1 Pseudomonas sp. QS1027
ATCCCTGCTACTATTCTTTCCCCTGCACTGTACCCCCCAATCCCCCCTTTTCTTTTAAAATTGTGGATGAATACTGCCATTTGTCTCAAGATCTAGTTACGCCAAGCTTAAAAAAGCACCGACTCGGTGCCACTTTTTCAAGTTGATAACGGACTAGCCTTATTTTAACTTGCTATTTCTAGCTCTAAAACTCAAACCGGTCCTCGGTCCGCGGTGTTTCGTCCTTTCCACACTTAACGT
>NZ_PHSU01000079.1 GCF_002814235.1 Pseudomonas sp. QS1027
TCATCCCGTGCGATGCGCCGGCAACCGTCTGCCGTTGCGCATTCCCGATCCACTGCGACAGCGTATCGACGTTGTTGCGGAACATTTTCGGGCTGCGCTGGCCGTCGATCAGCAGCGTGCGGCATGCGATATCGCCGGCCGCGTGCTGCGAATACGCGGGCAGCGGGTCGCGCAATTGCTTAGGCAGCGTGCTTGCGTTGTCGATCGCCATCG
>NZ_PHSU01000008.1 GCF_002814235.1 Pseudomonas sp. QS1027
GGGTTTTGTTTTTGGGCCGCGAAAATCCCGGACATAAAAAACCACCCATGCAGGTGGTTTTTTTATAAGCGGGATTCACTCCCCGCGATAGATGCAGCCACTGGTGCAGGTCTCGTGGATACGAATCGCCGACAGCTCGGGCAGCAACGGCTTCAACTCCTGCCAGATCCACTTCGCCAGGTTCTCGCTGGTGGGGTTCTCAAGGCCGGGAATATCATTCAGGTAGTTATGGTCCAGACGCTCATACAGCGGCTTGAAGATCGCCTTGATCTCCGAGAAGTCACGGATCCAGCCGGTATGCGGGTCCATATCGCCGCTCAGATGAATCGCCACCTTGAACGAGTGACCATGCAGGCGACCGCATTTATGGCCGTCCGGCACGTGGGGCAGTTTGTGGGCGGATTCGAACGTAAACTCTTTGAAGATTTCCACGGTAATGTCAGCTCTGAAGGGTGGCCAGCGCGCAGCCGATGAATGCAGGGCGGCAGTTTAACAGCTTGCGCGGCGGCAATCGCCTCAAAGCGCCAACAGGCGTTCACCCAGGCGGCCATTGTCGACCAGTTCGAGAAACTCGTCGCCCAGCCGCCGGCTCTGCTCCATCGCTTTGCGCCAATAGGCCTGGCGGCCCTTATCGTCACCCATATAACGCTTGAAGTCGTTACGATCAGGCAGCTTGCCGTGGGGCAGGCGGGCCAGGTATTCCCGCGAAGGCGCCAGCAGCAACACATCCTGCAACCTGTCCGGGTTGCCCCGGCGCCAGGGCAGGGTCTTGTCGAACCAGCCGGGGATGACCTTGTCGGTGAAATGCGGATACAGCACCACATCGTCGCCGCTGTAGGGCAGGTCCAGGTGATAGTCCAGCAGCCCGCCATCGCGGTAGGTACCGACGCCGACTCCGGCGATATCGCGCACGCCTTCCATCACCATCGGGATGGAGCCGGAGGCCAGCAGGCCCTGACGCAGATTGTCGGCGGCCAGGGGCAGGCAGCGTGATGGAAAGTCAGTGAGCGCCTGAAGGGGAGGGGCCAGTCGCGGATCATGCAGGATGATCCGCTCGAAATGCCGTGACAGGCGCGAGCGCTTGACCAGGTTGTCGGCGATCACCGACGACAGCCCAAGCCCCAGGCGCCCCCGATGATCATGGGCGAGCAGACCATGGCTCTTCACGATCACCACATTCAGGCGATAATGGTTGTTGGTCAGGATCGACGCATCGCGGCCATCGAGCAGGTCATGGAGCATGCGCCGGCAGCTCTCGCTGACCTGGGCCATGGTCACGCCCTTGGCGAAGCTCTGTTCGTTGTAGAGTTGGCCCAACCGTGTAATGCCCTCGGCGGCATTCGGCAGGCAGGCACTGGCGAAGCGCCAGGCACCGATGGAGGCGCCGATCAGCGAGCGTTCCCGCGGACTGGCCGGCAGCCATTCACCGAACAGGGCCAGGTCCAGTCCCTGGATACCGAGGGCCTTTGGACCGCCGGCCGCACCGGGCAAGGTGCCGACATCGGCGGCTTTCAAGCCCTGTTCGCGAATGCGTTGCAGAGTCCGCTTGCCGGCCTTGAGGGTCAAGGCGGGAAACTTGATATGGATGGCGGTCATACGGGCCTCGTTCTACCGGGACAGCGATTATAAGGGAGCTCGCCGGCTGCGAGGGTGGTTCTCCTGCAAAAGCCAACACTCGGGCTGATACCGCTCTGAAAAATTCAGTTTTGATTAAGTTGCGGTATTTACCCTGTGAAACTGACAGATCAGCCGATACCGAGCGGAATGAGCAAGACGGCGGTTTCACTTATCAGATAGAACTGCGCGGCGCTCAGGGAGTTGAGTGGGATATTGAATCGGACGCCAGCGGCGGGCGGGTTCTCAAGGATCATCAGGACAGTCAATGACGTTGAATCAGCACGCCTGCACCCTGCTCGCGCTCGCGGCCTTCTGCTCCACGGTTTCGGCCAATGACCTGAACCAGGACGAGGCCCTGCGCCTGCGCCGCCAGGGCGTCATCATGCCGCTGGAGCAACTGCTGCAGCAGGCCTTGAACCATTATCCCGGAGCGAAGCTGCTGGAAGCCGAACTGGTGAGCCGGCATGACGTCTATGTCTATGACGTCGAGCTGTTGACCCGTGCCGGTGTCGTTCGGGATATCGAGCTGGATGCCAGCAATGGTCGTTTATTAAAAGACAAGGAAGACGATTGATGCGGTTGTTGTTGGTGGAAGACCATGTTCCCTTGGCGGACGAGCTGTTGGCCAGCCTGACCCGGCAAGGCTATGCCGTCGACTGGCTGGCCGATGGGCGCGATGCGCTCTTCCAGGGAGCGGTCGAGCCCTATGACCTGATCATCCTCGATCTCGGGCTGCCAGGGTTGCCGGGGCTCGAGGTGTTGCACAAGTGGCGCGCCGACAGCCTGGCGGTGCCGGTGCTGATCCTCACCGCGCGAGGCTCCTGGGCCGAGCGTATCGAAGGGCTCAAGGCCGGTGCCGACGATTACCTGACCAAGCCGTTTCACCCGCAGGAGTTGCAGCTGCGGGTCCAGTCGTTGCTGCGCCGGGCTCGTGGCCAGGCCAACCAGCCGACCCTGAAGGCCGCCGGCCTGCATCTGGACGAAGGTCGCCAGTGCGTCAGCCGCGAGGGCGGCGACGTGCAGCTCACGGCAGCCGAATTCAGGCTGTTGCGTTACTTCATGCTGCACCCGGAACAGATTCTCTCGAAAAGCCATCTGGCCGAGCATCTCTACGACGGCGAAACCGAGCGTGATTCCAATGTGCTGGAGGTGCATGTCAATCACCTGCGACGCAAGCTCGGGCGCGGCGTGATTGAAACCCGCCGGGGCCAGGGTTATCGCTTTGGTGGCGCGGCTCAGTGAAGTCGATTCAGCGCCGTCTGAGCCTGGGACTGGTCAGTGTGTTGCTCGTCGCCGGACTGGTGGTGGCGCCGACCAGCCTCTGGCTGTTCGAGCTGGGCCTGCAGCGCTATCTGGAAGACGGACTGCATGCTGACAGCGAAAGCCTGCTGGTGGCGCTGGTACGCACCCCCCAGGGGCTGAAACTGGATGAGCGGCGTTTGTCGCCGGCCTATCAGCGGCCCTTTTCCGGACATTACTTTCGGATCGACTTCGCCGATCAACACTGGCGCTCGCGTTCACTCTGGGACCAGGAGCTGCCCAGCGTCGAAAAGGCCGGGTTGCACGCCAACCTGCAACTGGGGCCGGAAGGGCAGATGCTGCTGGTGCTGCGTTCCGACTATCGACGCCTCGGCCAGTCGATCAGCATCAGTGTGGCCCAGGACTACACCCCGGTCCGCCGTAGTTTCCAGCTGATGCAGCGTATCGGCCTGGGCATCGGCCTGACCGCGCTGATCGTGATTCTGCTGTTGCAACGGGTCACCGTGCGCCGGGCCTTGCGCCCGCTGGAAAACGCCCGCAAGCAGATTGCCCAGTTGCAACAGGGACAACGCTCGCAACTCGACACCCAGGTGCCGGTGGAGCTGGAGCCGCTGGTGTCGCAGATCAATCGCCTGCTGGCCCATACCGAGGGCAGCCTCAAGCGTTCGCGCAACGCCCTGGGCAATCTCGGCCACGCGCTCAAGACTCCGCTGGCAGTCATGCTGAGCCTGACCTCCAGTGCCGAACTGGACGCTCATCCGCTGCTGCGCAAGACCCTGCGTGAACAATTGGAGCAGATCCAGCAACGCCTGGAGCGGGAACTGGGGCGTGCCCGGCTGGCGGGGGATACCTTGCCCGGTGCGGTTTTCGATTGCGATGCGGAGCTGCCGGCGCTGTTCTCGACCCTGCGCATGATCCATGGCGAGCACCTGAGCCTGGAGCATGAGGTTGTCCCTGGCTTGCAGTTGCCCTGGGATCGCGAGGATCTGCTGGAACTGCTCGGCAACCTGCTGGACAACGCCTGCAAGTGGGCCGATGCGCAGGTGCGCCTGAGTATTGTCGAAGTCTCGGCCGGTTATCGCCTGGGGATCGAGGATGATGGTCCGGGCATTCCGGCGCAGAGTAGGGCGCAGGTCTTCAGCCGCGGTACCCGCCTGGACGAACAGACCCGCGGGCATGGGCTGGGCCTGGGGATCGTGCGGGATATCGTCGAGGCCTGGGGCGGCGATCTGCGTTTGTCGAACAGCCCGCTGGGCGGGCTGCTGGTGACGGTCGATGTACCACGCCGCTAGAGCCTAGGCGCGGAACTGGTCCATCAGGCCCTGCTGCTGGTTGGCGAGGCTGTTGAGGGACTGGCTGACCCGCGCCGATTCATTGGCCTGGCCGGACAGCGATTCGGTGACGTCGCGAATGGTCGCCACATTGCTGTTGATCTCCTCGGCCACCGCGCTCTGTTCTTCCGCCGCACTGGCGATCTGCAGGTTCATGTCGCTGATCACCGTCACCGCTTCGCCGATCTGTTGCAGGGCGGTCACTGCCTGGCCGACCTGTTCGACACTGCCTTGCGCCTGACGGTGGCTGTTGCCCATGGAGGTGACCACTTCCTGGGTCCCGCTCTGCAACTGCTCGATGACTTGGCGGGTTTCTTCCACCGACTCCTGGGTGCGTCGGGCCAGGTTGCGCACTTCATCGGCGACCACGGCAAAACCGCGTCCGGCTTCACCGGCACGAGCAGCCTCGATGGCGGCATTGAGCGCCAGCAGGTTGGTCTGTTCGGCAATGGCGCGAATCACCTCCAGTACCGAGCCGATCTTCTCGCTGTTGGCCGCCAGCCCTTCGACCTGGACCATGGCCGCGCTCATGTCGGCGGCCAGGTGACCGATGCTGCTGGTGGTGCGGTCGATCACCGTCAGGCCCTGGCGCGTGGCCTGGTCGGCGGCACGCGCTGCCTGGGCCGCCTGGGCGGCGCTGCGGGCGACATCCTGGGCGGTGGCGCTCATTTCGTGGGATGCGGTGGCGACCTGGTCGACCTGGCGGTACTGCTGCTCCATGCCGGCGCTGGTCTGGGTGGCAATGGCGGCGGACTGGTCGGCGGTGCCGCGGGCGTCCTGTACCGAGCGCTTGACCTCGGCGATCACCGGTTGCAGCTTGTCGAGGAAACGGTTGAACCAGCCGGCCAACTGGCCCAGTTCGTCGCGCTTGTCATAGGTCAGGCGGCGGGTCAGGTCGCCTTCGCCGCTGGCAATGTCTTCGAGCATCCGCGCCACGGTCAGGATCGGCCGGGTCACGCTGCGGGCCATCAGCCAGACCAGCAACAGCCCGACCACCGCGGCCAGCAGGCCAAGGCCGAGTTCGGTCAGGGTGCCGGCGGCATTACGCTCGTCGAGTTGGGCCTTGAGTGTTTCTGCCGGTCCTACCAGGACCTTTTCCGGGATATCGAGCAATACGCCCCAGGACTTGCCGTCGGGAATCGGCTGGAACGGCGCGAGGATCTTCAACCGTTCCTGTTCGCGCAGGCTCTGTGTCCGGGTGCTGCTGGCCAGTTGGCGGATCAGTGCGGCACCGTTGAGGGGATCGATCTTGTCCAGGCGCTGGCTGAGTTTGCTGGCGTCCGGGCTGTAGCCGGCCAGCAGGCCCACCGGGCTGAGGATGCTGACGCTGGTCTGGCCGTCATAGAGCTTCTTGCTCGCCTGCTGGCTGACCGCTTGCAGACTGTTGAGGTTGATATCCACCGACAACGAGGCAATCACTTTGCCTTCGACCATCAACGGAAACACGATGCTGGTCATCAGCACGTTCTGGCCGTTGATTGCATAGAAGTAAGGTTCGATCACGCAGGGTTTGAGGGTACTGCGCGGGCAGGTGAACCAGGCATTGTTCGGTTCGCCGCTGGGGCCGGTGCTGGTGTCGGCCATATCGCTTTCCGGCAGCGGCATGGAGGTCAGCTGGCCCGGGGTCGGTTGCGACCAGTAGAGGGCAAAGCGGCCCTTGTCATTGCTGCCGATCTCCTTCTGGCCGGCGAACAGTTCATCCTTGCCGTCCAGCGCATTGGCTTCGAAGACCAGGGACAGGCCGAGCAGGTCCGGGTTGGCTTGCAGCGCGGACTTCACCTGGCGGGTCAGGTCCTCGCGCAGGTCGAAGGCATCGAGAAAGCGTTTTTCCGCCTGTTCACGCAGGAACAGCACCTGACGGGCAAAGCCGCTGCCGTATTGGTAGGCGTCCATGAATTGACGACGAATGATCAGCGCCTGGACCTCGCCCTGGGCTTCGATCCGCGCCTGGGCCGCTTCGTTGAGCATCTCCATGCTCGAGGTTTTCACCAGTTCCGAGCTGTGTTCCATGCGGTAGAGGGAAAGACCTACCAGCAGGGTGACCACGCCCGACAGGCAGAGCCCGGCGAGCAGGGTGATTTTCCACTGAATGGAAAGCTGTCTGAGCGACATGAAGTGACATCCTTAATCGGGGGCAACAGAAGACGGAAGGTTTAACGGCGTACGGCTTTTTTTCTTTATTTAATTGTTCAATCAAAAATAAGTAAAGGCCTTCAGTGAACGTCTATTTCACTGAAAAATATAGGGTTATTGGATAGGCCGAGGCCGTTTCACGGCGGCAGGGAGTGGGCGCGCAGGGAGAATAACGTCAACCCGTAATTGGCTGATATCCGTAGTGCGTCATTTGCGTGTATCAATAGCCACTATGCTCAACTTTGGCCGTCCCAAGCCGCTAACCCGTTGAGCGTCTATTCCTATAAGAGAGCATCATCATGGGTCTGAGCCTGAAGGCGAAAGTCGTGTCCCTCGCAGTACTACCGGTATTGCTCTGTGCTGTGGTGATCAGTCTGACCACGGTCTGGATGCTGCAGAATCAGGCCAGGGATGAGGTGGAGGAGACCCATCAGCGGTTGCTGTCGGAGTCCAAGGCGACCTTGCAGAACTACGTCACCCAGGTGATGACCGCGATCAAGCCGCTCTACGATGCTTCGGCGCCGGGTGACCTGACGGCCCGGGCCCAGGCGGTGAAATTGCTGTCGAGTATCAAGTATGGCAAGGACGGTTACTTTTTCGGCTACGACTCGCAAGTCGTGCGGGTGTTCAAGAGCGACAACCCGGATGGCGTCGGCAAGAGTTTCAAGGATGCCCGCGACCCGAATGGCGTCTACGTCAACCGTGACCTGGTGCAGGTCGCCAAGGACGGTACCCATTACCTGACCTACAGTGCGTCGCTGGCCACCAACGAACAGGTGCTGGTGCCCAAGATCGGTTACACCGAATTCCTGCCCAAGTGGGACATGGCCATCGGTACCTTCGTCAACCTTGACGGCATCGATGCCCAGGTCGCGGAGCTGGAGACCAAGGTCCATCAGCGCATGGAAGGGGTGATCCTGAGCATTCTCGGAATCACCGCCGTGGTGCTGCTGGTGATCGCGGTTCTCGGGGTGCTGATGGCGAATGCCATTTTGCGACCCTTGCAATTGATGAAGCTCAGCCTGGACGATATTGCCGCTGGGGAAGGTGACCTGACCCGGCGCCTGGAGATCACCAGCCAGGATGAACTGGGCCAGTTGGCCGGTTCCTTCAACCGCTTTGTCGACAAGATCCATGGCCTGGTGCGGCAGATCACTGAAATGACTGTGCAGCTGACCACGTTGGTCGGCCAGGTCAGTGATCAGGCCCAGCGCTCGGAACAGGCGATGGAGCGCCAGCGTCACGAAACCGATCAGGTGGCCACCGCGATCAACGAAATGTCCTCGGCGGCCCAGGAAGTGGCACGTAGCGCACAAGGTGCGGCGGTTGCCGCGCAGCAGACCGATGTCGAGGGCAAGACCGCCAAGCGCGTGGTCGACGGCAGCATCCAGCAGATCCATGCGCTGGTGAAGGACATTCGCCACAGCGGCACCACCCTCGACAGCCTGCAACAGGACGTGACCTCGATTGTCAGCGTGCTCGGGGTGATTCGTTCGATTGCCGAGCAGACCAACCTGTTGGCGCTTAACGCCGCCATCGAGGCGGCGCGGGCCGGTGAGGCGGGACGCGGCTTTGCGGTGGTGGCCGATGAAGTGCGGGCGCTGGCCAGCCGGACCCAGCAGAGCACCCAGGAAATCCAGGGCATGATCGATCGTCTGCAAACGGGAACGCAGGTGGCGGTGGAGGCCATGCGCCGTTCCAGCGATGCTGGCGACGGGACTTCGGATCGGGCCAACGAGGCCGGTGCATCGCTCGATACCATGGCGCAGTTGATCGGCACCATCAACGCGATGAACGCGCAGATCGCCAGTGCCGCCGAAGAGCAGACCGCGGTGGCCGAAGAAATCAACCGCAGCGTGCACCAGATCGCCACGGCGGTGGACAGCGTGGCGGATGAAACCCAGCGCGGTGCCCAGACCTCCCGCAGCCTGGCGGAGCTGGGACGCAGCCTGGGCAAGCTGGTGGGGCAGTTCAGGATCTAAAAGCTGAAAGCCGTTGACCGTCCATTCCTATAAGAGAGAACCATTATGCGTCTGAGCCTGAAGACCAAAGTCGTGTCCCTCGCGGTACTGCCGGTATTGCTCTGCGCCCTGGTGATCAGTCTGACCATGGTTTGGATCTTGCAGAATCAGGCCAAGGATGAGGTGGAGGAAACCCGTCAGCGTCTGCTGTCGGAGGCCAAGGTGACCTTGCAGAATTACGTCACCCTGGCGATCACCGCGATCAAGCCGCTCTACGATGCGTCGGCCCCGGGCGACATGGCGGTCCGAGCCCAGGCGGTGAAATTGCTGTCGAGTATCAAGTATGGCAAGGAAGGCTACTTTTTCGGCACCGACTCGCAGATCGTGCGGGTGTTCAAGAGTGACAACCCCGAGGGTGTCGGCAAGAATTTCAACGACGCCCACGACGCCAATGGCATCTATTACACCCGCGAGCTGGTCCGGGTGGCCAAGGACGGAACCCATTACCTGAGATACAGCGCACCGCTACCTGGAAATGATCAGGTACTGATACCCAAGATCGCTTACACCGAATTCCTGCCCAAATGGGATATGTCCGTCGGTACCTCGATCAGCATCGACGGCATCGAGGCCCAGGTCGCTGAGGTGGAGGCCAAGGTCCATCAGCGCATGGAAGGGGTGATCCTGAGTATTTTCGGGATCGCCCTCGTGGTGTTGCTGGTAATCGCGGTCGTCGGGGCGCTGGTGGGCAATGGCATTCTGCGGCCGTTGCAACTGATGAAGCTCAGCCTGGACGATATCGCGGCCGGGGAGGGCGACCTGACCCGGCGCCTGGAGATCACCAGCGAGGACGAACTGGGCCAGTTGGCCGGTTCCTTCAATCGTTTTGTCGACAAGATCCATGGCCTGGTGCGGCAGATCAGCGAAATGACCGTGCAGCTTACGGCGTTGGTCGGTCAGGTCAGCGACCAGGCCCAGCGTTCGGAACAGGCGATGGAGCGTCAACGCCACGAAACCGACCAGGTGGCCACGGCGATCAACCAGATGTCCTCGGCGGCCCAGGAAGTGGCACGTGGCGCCCAAGGGGCGGCGATCGCCGCGCAGCAGACCGATGCCGAGGGCAAGACCGCCAAGCGGGTGGTCGACGGCAGCATCCAGCAGATCCATGCACTGGTGAAGGATATCCGTCACAGCGGCACCACCCTGGACAGCCTGCAACAGGACGTGACCTCGATCGTCAGCGTGCTCGGGGTGATTCGTTCGATTGCCGAGCAGACCAACCTCCTGGCCCTCAACGCTGCCATCGAGGCGGCGCGAGCGGGTGAGGCGGGGCGTGGGTTTGCGGTGGTGGCCGATGAAGTGCGGGCGCTGGCCAGCCGGACCCAGCAGAGCACCCAGGAAATCCAGGGCATGATCGATCGTCTGCAAACGGGAACGCAGGTGGCGGTGGAGGCCATGCGCCGTTCCAGCGAGGCGGGTGACGGGACTTCGGATCAGGCCAACGAGGCCGGTGCGTCGCTGGATACCATGGCGCAGTTGATCGGCACCATCAACACGATGAACGCGCAGATCGCCAGCGCTGCCGACGAGCAGACCGCGGTGGCCGAGGAGATCAACCGCAGCGTGCACCAGATCGCCTCGGCAGTGGACAGCGTGGCGGATGAAACCCAGCGCAGCGCCCAGACCTCCCGCAGTCTGGCGGAGCTGGGACGCAGCCTGGGCAAGTTGGTAGGACAGTTCCGGATCTGATTGCGGGTTTGTGGAGAACATTGTGGCGAGCGGGCTTGCCCGCGTTGGGTCGCGAAGCGGCCCTAAAACCGGCGAACTCTTCCTATCTGGCAGACCGAGGTGTCAGGGTTTACGACTGCTTCGCAGCCGAGCGCGGGCAAGCCCGCTCGCCACAGGACTGTGCTCGACTTCAAACTACTGATCGCCGGTCGTGACATCCCGCATCAACAAGCCAAACTGCAACGCCACCCCTTCTGGAACCGGCAGGTACACCGTGTGCCCATCCCCAGGCGCCACCGTGATCCGCTCGCCACGCTCATTACGCAGTTCATCCAGATCAAAATGCAGGTTGCCCTCGGGCGTCATCAGCTCCAGATGATCCCCCAACCCAAAGCGGTTCTTCACCTTGACCTGCGCCAGCCCCTCACGCCGCTCACCCGTCAGCTCCCCGACAAACTGCTGGCGTTCCGAGACCGAACTGCCGTGCTGATAGTTCTGGTATTCGTCATGCACATGCCGGCGCAGGAAACCCTCGGTATATCCACGCTGGGCCAGTGACTCGAGGTCATTCATCAGGCTGCGATCAAACGCTCGCCCAGCCACGGCATCATCAATCGCCCGGCGATAGACCTGGGTCGTTCGCGCGCAGTAGAAATACGATTTGGTCCGGCCTTCGATCTTCAGCGAATGCACACCCATGTGCGTCAGCCGCTCGACATGCTGCACGGCGCGCAGGTCCTTGGCGTTCATGATGTAGGTGCCGTGCTCATCCTCGAAGGCCGGCATCGACTCATCCGGTCGCTGGGCCTCCTGGAGCAGGAACACCTGCTCGGTCGGCGCCCCGAGGCCCAGGGTCGGTTCGACGGGATCGAACGCCTGGACAATCTCGCCCAGCAGGTTTTCCGCGGCGGGCTGCGCCTTGTACTGCCAGCGGCAGGCATTGGTACAACTGCCCTGGTTGGCGTCGCGGCGGTTCATGTACCCGGAGAGCAGGCAGCGCCCGGAATAGGCCATGCACAATGCCCCGTGGACGAACACCTCCAGCTCCATATCCGGCACCTGTTCGCGGATCTCGCCGATCTCCTCCAGGGACAGCTCCCGGGAAAGGATGATCCGGCTCAGCCCCAGTTGCTGCCAGAACTGCACGCTGGCCCAGTTCACCGTATTGGCCTGCACCGACAGGTGAATCGGCATCTGCGGGAAATGCTCGCGCACCAGCATGATCAGCCCGGGGTCGGACATGATCAGCGCATCCGGGGCCATGGCGATCACCGGCGCCAGGTCCTTGAGAAAGGTCTTCAGCTTGGCATTGTGCGGGGCGATGTTCACCACCACGTAGAAGCGCTTGCCCCGGGCCTGGGCTTCCTGGATGCCGAGGGCCAGGTTGGCGTGGTCGAACTCGTTGTTGCGCACCCTCAGGCTGTAGCGCGGCTGGCCGGCGTAGACCGCATCGGCGCCATAGGCGAAGGCGTAGCGCATGTTCTTCAGGGTACCGGCGGGGGCCAGCAGTTCGGGGGAGGGGAGGGCCATGGTCGGATCGTTCGCAAAAGGTCGCGAGGCTAAGGCATTCGGAGGCCGGGGTTATTGATCTGGGTCTATTCAGCGTCACTTCCTGTAGGAGCCGGCTTGCTGGCGATAGCGATGTCCCATTCACCCTCGCAATCGCTGGCAAGCCATCAGGCCCCAGAAACAAGACACCCCGCCGGAGTTGCCTCGGGCGGGGTGTCGGGTACGGCCGGCGACTGCTTAGCTCGCCAGTACCGCGTGTTGTACCAGTTCCAGCAGCGGTTGCGGGTACAGGCCGAGGAAGAAGGCCAGTACCGCGATCGCCAGCAGCATCACGCCGCCCGCGCGCTGTTCCCAGTGCAGCTGGGCATCGACACGACGCAGGTTCGGTTCGATCAGGTACAGGGTGACCATCACGCGCAGGTAGTAGAACACGCCGATGGCACTGCCCAGCACCAACGAACCGATCAGCCACCAGTGATGGGACTCGACACCGGTCGCGATGATGTAGAACTTGCCGATAAAGCCGGCGGTCAGCGGGATACCGGCCAGGGACAGCATCATCACGGTCAGTACGGCGGTCAGGTACGGACGGCGCCAGAACAGGCCGCGGTATTCGTACAGGGCATCCGCGTCACGGCCTTTGTAAGGCGAGGACATCAGGGTGATCACGCCGAAAGCGCCGAGGCTGGTGATCACGTAGGTGACCAGGTACACGCCCATGGCTTCCATCGCCAGACCCTTGCTCGCCACCAGGGCGATCAACAGGTAACCGAAGTGGGCGATGGACGAATAACCCAGCAGACGCTTGAGGTTGTTCTGGGTCAGCGCCAGCAGGTTACCGATCAGGATCGAAGCGATGGCGATCACCGCCAGCACATTGCTCAGGACACCACTGCTGGCCACCGGAGAGATCTGGAACAGGCGGATCATCACGGCGAACACCGCGACCTTGCTGGCGGTGGCAAGGAATGCCGCCACCGGCGCAGGCGCGCCTTCGTACACGTCCGGGGTCCACAGGTGGAACGGCACCAGCGACAGCTTGAATGCCAGGCCGACCAGCATCATGCCCAGGCCCAGTTGGGCAATCGGGCTTGGCAGGCCGGTGGCCGCCAGGGCGTGACCGATACCGGTGAAGCTCAGGGTGCCGGCTTCAGCGTAGAGCAGGGCCATACCGAACAGCAGGAAGGCCGAACCGGCAGCCGACAGCACCATGTACTTGATGCCGGCTTCCAGCGAACGCTTGTTGAAGAAGGCATAAGCCACCAGGCCGTAGACCGGTACCGAGAGCAGTTCCAGGCCGATAAACAGGCTGGCCAGGTGCTGCGCGCTGACCAGGACCAGACCGCCGGCGGCGGCCATCAGGATCAGCAGGTAGAGTTCTTCACGGTTGCCCGGGTAGCCGTCGCCGCCATCGCCCAGGTAGGCATGGGCCAGAGTGACGCAGGCCAGGGTGGCGACCAGGATCAGCGCCATGTACAGGCAGGCGAAGTCGTCGATCTGGATCAGCGCTGTCACCGCCAGTGGCGCGACTTTCAGCGCCGGGATGATCGACAGCAGCGCCAGGTTGAGACCGGCCACCGAGAGCAGGAAGGTCTGTGAGTGGTTGCGGCGCCAGGCGATCGCCAGCATCACCACGACAACGGTGAGACTGGTGATCAGCAGCGGTGCAAGCGCAATAAAGTGTTGAGTCGTCAGGTCCATAGCGCTCTTACCGGGCCGAAGCGAGTTGAGTGAAGGCGGTGCCGAGCCACTGCTGCACACCATGCATGGTGGCGGCGGAAGTATCGAGGAACGGTTGCGGGTACACGCCGATGTAGATCAGCAGTACCGCCAGTCCCAGCACCATGATCAGTTCGCGGCCATCCATGCCGTGCAGCACGGCATCGGATTTGGACGGGCCGAAGTAGGCACGGTGAATCATGATCAGCGAGTAGACCGAACCGAACACCAGGCCCGACGTGGCAATCGCGGTAATCCACGGTGCCGCGACGAAGGTGCCGATCAGGATCAGGAACTCGCCGACGAAGTTGCCGGTCCCCGGCAGGCCCAGCGACGCGGCCGCGAAGAACAGGCTGATGGCCGGCAGGTAGGCGATCTTCGACCACAGGCCACCCATTTCACGCATGTCGCGAGTGTGGGTACGCTCGTAGAGCTGGCCGCTGAGGATAAAGAGTGCCGCCGCCGACAGGCCGTGGGCGAGCATCTGGATCACCGCGCCTTGCAGGGCCAGCTGGCTGCCGGAATAGATCCCGATCAGCACGAAGCCCATGTGCGAGACGCTGGAGAAGGCGATCAGGCGCTTGATGTCGGTTTGGGCGAAGGCCAGGAACGCGCCGTAGAAGATCCCGATCAGACCCAGGGTCATGGCAATCGGCGCGAACTCCGCCGAGGCATTCGGGAACAGCGGCAGGGCGAAACGCAGCAGACCGTAGGCGGCGGTTTTCAGCAAGATACCTGCCAGGTCCACGGAGCCGGCGGTCGGTGCCTGGGCGTGGGCGTCAGGCAGCCAGGAGTGGAACGGCACCACCGGCAGTTTCACCGCGAAGGCGATGAAGAAGCCGAGCATCAGGATGTACTCGGTGGTCAGCGACATCTTGGTTTTCAACAGGTCGGCGTAGTTGAAGGTAATCACGCCGGTGTTGTTGAAGTTGACCAGGACCAGACCGAGGATCGCCACCAACATGATCAGGCCGGAAGCCTGGGTGAAGATGAAGAACTTGGTCGCCGCGTAGATCCGGGTTTTCTTGCCGTCCGAAGAACTGTGACCCCAGAGCGCGATGAGGAAGTACATCGGCACCAGCATCATTTCCCAGAAGAAGAAGAACATGAACAGGTCGAGGGCGAGGAACACGCCGACGACACCGCCCAGGATCCACATCAGGTTCAGGTGGAAGAAGCCCACGTGACGCTGGATCTCTTTCCACGAGCAGAGTACCGAGAGGATACCCAGCAGGCCGGTCAGCAGGATCATCAACAGCGACAGGCCGTCGAGGGCCAGGTGCACGCTGATGCCGAAGCGCTCGATCCAGATGTGCTTGAACTCAAGCGCGAAGGTCGGAGCGGCGCCAGGCGCCGGTGCCAGATGGAAATCCCCGTGGGCCCACAGCCAGAGGCCGAGGGCGAGTTCGAGGGACATGGTCAGCAGCGCAATCCAGCGGGGGAGGGTGGAGCCGAAACGCTCACCCATCCAGCACAGCAGGCCGCCGATAAAGGGGATCAGGATTAGCCAAGGCAGAATCATGACGGGCTCAATTCCTTTCGCAATGTCGCAAGGTTCATAGTCAGACCGCTACCAGCACAATGGCGCCCAGCACCACGACGGCACCGGCGGCGATCGACGCGGCATACCAGCGCAGCTGACCGGTCTCGGTACGGCTCAGGGCGGTGTTGCCACCTTTGGCCATACGCGGGATCAGGCCGATGGTCTGGTCGAGCGGGTCTTTGCGCAGCAGATGACTGATCGCCAGGTACGGCTTGACGAACAGCTTGTCGTAGATCCAGTCGAAGCCCCAGGCGGCGAACCACCAGGCCGAGAGGAAACGGCCAATGCCGCTGTTGGCGACGGCGGTCACGAAGCGACGCTTGCCGAGGAACAGCACGGCAGCCAGCAGGATACCGGCCAGGGCAATGGCCCCCGAGGCGATTTCCAGGCTGTGCTTGGCTTCGCCGCCGGCATGACCGGCGCTTTCCGGCAGGACACCGGCCAGTGGCGGATGAATCCAGGCACCGACGAAGGTCGACAGCACGATCAGCACACCCAGTGGCAGCCAGTGGGAAATCCCGTGGCCGGCGTGGGCTTCGGTCTTGGCTTCACCGTGGAAGGTGATGAAGATCAGGCGGAAGGTGTAGAGCGAAGTCATGAACGCGCCGACCAGACCTGCATAAAGCAGATTGTGGTTACCGCTGGCGAAGGCTTCCCAGAGGATCTCGTCCTTGGAGTAGAAACCGGCGGTCACGATCGGCAGCGCGGACAGGGCGGCACCACCGACGATGAAGCTGGCGTAGGCCAACGGCAGTTTCTTCCACAGGCCGCCCATCTTGAAGATGTTCTGCTCGTGGTGGCAGGCAACGATCACCGCACCGGACGCGAGGAACAGCAGGGCCTTGAAGAAGGCGTGGGTCATCAGGTGGAAGATCGCGCCTTCCCAGGCACCGACGCCCAGGGCCAGGAACATGTAGCCGATCTGGCTCATGGTCGAGTAGGCGAGGATCCGCTTGATGTCGGTCTGGACCAGGGCGGCGAAACCGGCCAGGACCAGGGTCACGCCACCGACGATGCCCACCAGGTGCAGGATATCCGGCGCCAGGGTGAACAGGCCGTGGGTACGGGCGATCAGGTAGACACCGGCGGTCACCATGGTCGCGGCGTGGATCAGTGCCGAAACCGGGGTAGGACCGGCCATCGCGTCCGCCAGCCAGGTCTGCAGCGGCAGTTGCGCGGATTTACCGACCGCACCACCGAGCAGCATCAGGGTCGCCAGGACAATCCAGAAGTCGCCGACCTGGAAGTGCTGAGGGGCCTTGACCAGCAGTTCCTGGATATTCAGCGTGCCCAACTGGGTGAACAGGATGAACAGGCCGATGGCCATGAACACGTCGCCGATACGGGTGACGATAAAGGCCTTGAGGGCGGCGTTACCGTTGTTGCGGTTGCTGTAGTAGAAACCGATCAACAGGTACGAGCACAGGCCCACGCCTTCCCAGCCGAAGTACAGGAACAACAGGTTATCGCCCAGGACCAGGAACAGCATGCTGGCGATAAACAGGTTGGTGTAGGCGAAGAAGCGCGAGTAACCGTCTTCACCGCGCATGTACCAGGAGGCGAACAGGTGGATCAGGAAACCCACGCCGACCACCACGCCGAGCATGGTGATCGACAGGCCGTCGACGTACAGGGCGAAGTTGGGGGCAAAACCCTCCACCGACATCCACTGCCACAGCACCAGGGTGTAGTGACCACCCTCGGGCGGCGCGACGTTGAATTGCCAGATCACATAGGCGGCGACGATGGCCGAGAGGCCAATGGAGCCGACACCGATCAGGGCCGAGAGGTTTTCCGAGAGGCGTCCACGGGAGAACGACAGCAGCAGGAAACCGATCAGGGGGAATACGAAAGTCAGAAAGATCATGTTCATCCGCGCATCTCACTGGCAGCGTCGATATCGAGCGTGTGGAAGCGGCGATACAGTTGCAGCAGGATCGCCAGGCCGATACTGGCCTCGGCGGCTGCCAGGCTGATCACCAGGATGAACATGATCTGTCCATCCGGCTGCGCCCAACGTGAGCCCGCGACGATGAAGGCCAGGGCGGCGGCGTTCATCATCACCTCCAGGCTCATCAGCACGAAGAGGATGTTGCGGCGAACCATCAGGCCGATCAGGCCGAGGCTGAACAGGATACCGGCGACAGCCAGGCCATGTTCCAAAGGGATAGCAGGCATGAATTACTCCTTCGCCTCGTTGCGGCCCAAGTGGAATGCCGTGATGGCTGCGGCGAGCAGCAGCATCGAGGCGAGTTCGACCACCAGCAGGTACGGACCGAACAGGCTGATGCCCACGGCCTTGGCGCCTACGGTGGTTTGACCGAGAGCTGCGCCGCTGCTGTGGCTGAACAGCACATAGAGCAGTTCGACCAGCAGCAGGGCGCAGAGGATCACCGGACCGATCCAGATCCCCGGCTTGAGCCAGTCGCGCTCTTGCAGCACCGAGGCGGGACCGAGGTTCAGCATCATCACCACGAACACAAACAGCACCATGATGGCACCGGCGTAGGCGATCACTTCCAGGGCACCGGCAAAGGGTGCACCCAGGCTGAAGAAGGTCATCGCCACGGCAATCAGCGAGATAATCAGGTAGAGCAGGGCATGCACAGGGTTGGTGTTGGTGATCACGCGCAGCGTGGACAGCACAGCGACACCCGATGCGAAATAGAAAGCGAATTCCATCGTTCTTCCTTAAGGCAGCAAGCTCTTCACGTTGATCGGCTCGGCTTCGTTCTGGGCAGCGCCTTTCGGCTTCCCGGCAACGGCCATCCCTGCAACACGATAGAAGTTGTAATCAGGATTCTTGCCGGGGCCGGAGATCAGCAGATCTTCTTTCTCGTACACCAGGTCCTGACGTTTGAACTCGGCCATTTCGAAATCCGGTGTCAGCTGGATCGCGGTGGTCGGGCAGGCTTCCTCGCAGAGGCCGCAGAAAATGCAGCGCGAGAAGTTGATGCGGAAGAACTCCGGGTACCAACGACCGTCGTCGGTTTCGGCTTTCTGCAGCGAGATGCAACCCACCGGGCACGCCACGGCGCACAGGTTGCAGGCCACGCAGCGTTCTTCGCCGTCGGGGTCGCGGGTCAGTACGATGCGACCGCGATAACGCGGCGGCAGGTACACCGCTTCTTCCGGGTATTGCAGGGTGTCGCGTTTGCGGAAGCCATGGCCGAAAACCATCACCAGGCTTCGCAACTGGGTACCGGTACCCTTAACGATGTCGCCAATATATTTGAACATGGGTCAAATCCTCACTGAACCGCGCCCGCAGGCGTGTTCAACAACACAATCGCAGCGGTCACCAGCAAATTGATCAGGG
Source organism: Pseudomonas sp. QS1027 (assembly GCF_002814235.1). GTDB lineage: Bacteria > Pseudomonadota > Gammaproteobacteria > Pseudomonadales > Pseudomonadaceae > Aquipseudomonas. Next base: position 18,121 of record NZ_PHSU01000008.1, read on the forward strand.
TCAGCGGCAGGCAGAATTTCCAGCTGAAGTCCATCACCTGGTCATAACGTGGACGCGGAATCGAAGCGCGCAGCAGGATGAACAGCATGATGAAGAACGCGGTCTTCAGGGCGAACCAGATGAATGACAGTTGCGGCAGGATGTCGAACGGACCGTGCCAGCCACCGAAGAACAGGGTGACCAGCAACGCCGATATCAGGATGATGCCGATGTACTCGCCGACGAAGAACATGCCCCATTTCATGCCGGCATATTCAATGTGGTAACCGTCGGCCAGTTCCTGTTCCGCTTCCGGCTGGTCGAAGGGGTGACGGTGAGTCACGGCCACGCCGGCGATGAAGAAGGTCAGGAAGCCGAAGATCTGCGGGATCACGAACCACAGGTGTTGAGCCTGGTATTCGACGATGTCGCGCATGTTGAACGAGCCGACCTGGACCACGATGCCCATCAGCGACAGGCCCATGAACACTTCATAGGACACGGTCTGCGCCGAGGCGCGCAAGCTGCCCAGCAGGGCGTACTTGTTGGCGCTCGACCAACCGGCGAACAGCACCGCATACACCGACAGGCCGGCCATGGCGAAGAAGAACAGCAGGCCGATGTTCAGGTCCGCGACACCCCAGGTCGGGGTGATCGGGATGACGGCGAAGGCGATCAGCAGGGCGCTCATGGCCACCACCGGTGCCAGGGTGAAGATCACCTTGTCGGCAAACGGTGGTGTCCAGTCTTCCTTGAAGAACATCTTCAGCATGTCGGCGGCGATCTGGAACATGCCGAACGGGCCGACGCGGTTCGGACCGTAACGGTCCTGCCACCAGCCCAGCAGGCGACGTTCGACAAAGCTCAGCAAGGCGCCGCAGACCACCACGGCCAGCAGCACCACGATGGCCTTGACGACCGAGAGGATCACGTCGATCACTTCAGGGGTGAACCAGGTCATTGAGCTGCCTCCTGCAGACCGTCAACGGATTTGCCAAAGATCGCCGGAGGAATGCCCGCCAGGCCGGCCGGCAAGGCCACCAGGCCGGCACCCAGCTCTTCGTTGATCCGCAGCGGCAGACGCAGGGTGGTGCCTGCGACGTTCAAGCTGAGCAGGGCACCGTCGTTGACGCCCAGGCGATCGGCTTCGGACTTGGCCAGCGACACGTAGGCGGCCGGGATGCGCTCTTGTACCGGAGCGGCTTTCGAGGAGGTTTCCTCGCTGCCGAACAGGTGGAAGAACGGCACCACTTGCCAGGTACCCTGGGCCGGGTTGAAGGCACGCGGAACATTGGCGAACCAGTTCAGCGAGTCGCCCCGGGTTTCGATCAGGCGGGTGCCCGGGTCGCCAGCACGGATATGACCACCGACTTCGTCCTGGAACTTGTTCCAGGCCTGCGGCGAGTTCCAGCCCGGCGACCAGGCGAACGGCACCTGTTGGCGCGGTTCGACGGAGCCCGAGTAACCTTCCATTGAGAAGGCGAACGCGGTGTCGACGTCCTGGGAGGTACGCGGTTCGTGCACGCTGATATTGGCGCGCATGGCGGTCCGGCCGGAGTAACGCAGCGGTTCACGGGCCAGTTTCATGCCCTTGATGCGGAACGCGGCGGACGGTGCGGCGTCGACGATACGAGCCAGTTGCGGGGTGCTCGAAGCGCAGGCAGCGGTGACGTGGTCCAGTTGGGTCCAGTCGATCGGCTGGTTCAGCAGGGTCGCGCGCAGGGCATGCAGCCAGCGCCAGCCTTCGTGAACCAGGATGCTCGCATCGAGGTACTTCGGATCGAAGACCTGGAAGAAGCGCTGGGCACGGCCTTCCTGGCTGACCAGGGTACCGTCGCCTTCAGCGAAGCTGGCCGCTGGCAGGACCAGGTGGGCGCGGTCGCTGGTGGCGGTCTTCTGGTGGTCGGCAACGATGACGACTTTCGCAGCGTTCAGTGCGGCGTCGACCTTGGCCTTGTCGGTGCGGGTGTACAGATCGTTTTCCAGCACGACGATGGCGTCGGCCTTGCCGTCGATCACCGCTTGCAGGGCAGCGTCCAGGGACTCGCCACCGAACATGGCGAGGCCCAGGCTGTTGGCTTCCGGCACGATCAGGCTGATGGAGCCGTTCTTCTCGCGCAGTTTCAAGGCCTTGGCGATGTTGGCCGCGGCTTCGATCAGTGCCTTGGAACCCAGGGAGGTACCGGCGATGATCAGTGGGCGCTTGGCCGCCAGCAGGGCGTCGGCAATGCGTTGGGCCAGTGCCAGGGCTTCAGCGTCCAGGCCTTCTACGGCCGGGGCGCTGGCGTCGAGGGCGTGGGCCACGGCGAAACCGATGCGGGCCAGGTCGTCGGGCGCGGCGTGCACGCACTCTTCGGCGATGTCGTCGAGCTTGGTTTCAGCGATGCTTGCGATAAACAGCGGGTTCAGCGCGTGCTGACCGATGTTCTTCACCGCGGCATCGAGCCAAGGCTGGACGCGCATGGCTTCGGCCATGTCTTCGGCCTTGCCCTTGACCGACTGGCGCAGGGCCAGGGCCATGCGCGCGGCGGTCTGGGTCAGGTCTTCACCGAGGACGAACACGGCGTCGTGGTCTTCGATGTCGCGCATGTTCGGAACCGGCAGCGGGCTGTCGTTCAGGACTTGCAGGACCAGGCGGATGCGTTCCAGTTCGGCGGCTTCGATACCCGAGTAGAAGTGCTCGGCACCGACCAGCTCGCGCAGGGCGAAGTTGCTTTCGAGGCTGGCGCGGGGCGAACCGATACCGACGATATTGCGACCGCGCAGCAGCTCGGCGGCTTTATCCAGCGCTTCGTCCAGGCTCAGCTTGGCGCCGTTGGCCAGCAGTGGCTGACGAGGGCGGTCCTCGCGGTTGACGTAGCCATAACCGAAACGGCCACGGTCGCAGAGGAAGTACTGGTTGACCGAACCGTTGAAGCGGTTTTCGATACGACGCAGTTCACCGTAGCGCTCGCCCGGGCTGATGTTGCAACCGCTGGAGCAGCCATGGCAGATGCTCGGCGAGAACTGCATGTCCCACTTGCGGTTGTAGCGCTCGGAGTGGGTCTTGTCGGTGAACACACCGGTCGGGCAGACCTCGGTGAGGTTGCCGGAGAATTCGCTTTCCAGGGTGCCGTCTTCGACGCGACCGAAGTACACGTTGTCGTGGGCACCGAACACACCAAGGTCAGTACCGCCGGCGTAGTCCTTGTAGAAGCGCACACAGCGGTAGCAGGCGATGCAGCGGTTCATCTCGTGGGAAATGAACGGGCCCAGTTGCTGGTTCTGGTGGGTACGCTTGGTGAAGCGATAACGGCGCTCGTTGTGGCCGGTCATCACGGTCATGTCTTGCAGGTGGCAGTGACCGCCTTCCTCGCAGACCGGGCAGTCGTGCGGGTGGTTGGTCATCAGCCATTCGACGACGCTGGCGCGGAAGACTTTGGCTTCCTCGTCGTCGATGGAGATCCAGCTGCCGTCGGAAGCCGGGGTCATGCAGGACATGACGATACGACCACGCTTGTCGTTCTCGTCGTTGAACTGCTTGACCGCGCACTGGCGACAGGCACCGACGCTACCGAGCGCGGGGTGCCAGCAGAAATAAGGGATGTCGAGGCCTAGCGACAGACACGCCTGTAACAGGTTGTCTGCCCCATCGACTTCGAGCGCTTTGCCGTCTACGTGGATAGTGGCCATGGTTCAAAGTTCTTCGTTGGCCCGCGTCTGCGGGCGTGGCTAATGGAATCCTGGTCCTCGCCTGGCGCATCACAAGTGCGTCTTCAGGCGAGCAAGAGGGCGGCACGGACCGCCCTCCCTTTCGATACGTTATGCGCCGACTACGATCGGCCGCGCCAAAGGCGGGACGGCTGCACTTTTGTGTGCGATGCCAGCCTCGAACTCTGGACGGAAATACTTGATGGCGCTGCCCAATGGCTCGATGGCACCCGGTGCGTGAGCACAGAAGGTCTTGCCCGGGCCGAGGAAACCGACCAGACCCAGCAGGGTCTCGATGTCGCCGGCCTGGCCTTCACCGTTCTCCAGCGCGCGCAGCAGCTTGACGCTCCACGGCAGGCCGTCACGGCAAGGGGTGCAGAAACCGCACGACTCACGGGAGAAGAACTCTTCCATGTTGCGCAGCAGCGAAACCATGTTGACGCTGTCGTCCACCGCCATGGCCAGGCCGGTGCCCATGCGGGTGCCGACCTTGCCGATGCCGCCGGCGTACATTTGCGCGTCCAGGTGTTCGGGCAGGAGGAAACCGGTACCGGCGCCACCAGGCTGCCAGCACTTGAGCTTGAAGCCATCACGCATGCCGCCGGCGTAGTCTTCGAACAGCTCGCGGGCGGTGATGCCGAACGGCAGTTCCCACAGGCCAGGGTTCTTCACTTTGCCGGAGAAGCCCATCAGCTTGGTGCCGTGGTCTTCGCTGCCTTCGCGGGCGAGGGATTTGTACCAGTCGATGCCGTTGCCGATGATCGCCGGCACGTTGCACAGGGTCTCGACGTTGTTCACGCAGGTCGGCTTGCCCCAGACGCCAACGGCGGCAGGGAAGGGCGGCTTGGAGCGCGGGTTGGCGCGACGGCCTTCGAGGGAGTTGATCAGTGCGGTTTCTTCACCGCAGATATAACGCCCGGCGCCGGTGTGGACGAACAGCTCGAAGTCGAAGCCGCTGCCCAGGATGTTCTTGCCCAGCAGGCCGGCGGCCTTGGCTTCTTCCACCGCACGGTTGAGGTGCTTGGCGGCGGTGGTGTATTCACCGCGCAGGAAGATGTAGCCACGGTAGGTTTTCAGCGCGCGGGCGCTGATCAGCATGCCTTCGATCAGCAGATGGGGCAGTTGCTCCATCAGCATGCGGTCTTTCCAGGTATTCGGTTCCATTTCATCCGCGTTGCACAGCAGGTAGCGGATGTTCATGGATTCGTCTTTGGGCATCAGGCCCCACTTCACCCCGGTGGGGAAGCCTGCACCACCGCGACCCTTGAGGCCGGCGTCCTTCACGGTCTGGACGATATCGTCCGTGGCCATGTCGGCGAAGGCCTTGCGGGCGGCGGCATAGCCGTCCTTGGCCTGGTATTCGTCGAGCCACACGGGCTCGGCGTCATCACGCAGGCGCCAGGTCAGCGGGTGGGTTTCTGCCGAGCGCGCAATGCGGTTGGCAGGGCCGAAGGAAGTCAGGGTCATACGTAGCCCTCCAGCAGTTTGGCAACGCCAGCTGGCTGGACGTCGCCGAAGGTGTCGTCATCGATCATCAGCGCCGGGGCCTTGTCGCAGTTGCCGAGGCAGCAGACGGGCAGCAGGGTGAAGCGACCGTCGGCGGTGGTTTCACCCAGGCCGATGCCAAGTTTGCCCTGGATTTCGCTGACCACCGACTCGTGGCCGCCGATGTAGCAGACCATGCTGTCGCAGACGCGAATGATGTGGCGACCGACCGGCTGGCGGAAGATCTGGCTGTAGAAGGTCGCGACGCCTTCGACGTCACTGGCCGGAATGCCGAGGATCTCGCCGATGGCGTAGAGCGCGCCGTCAGGCACCCAGCCACGCTCCTTCTGGACGATCTTCAGGGCTTCGATGGACGCCGCGCGCGGGTCCTCGTAGTGATGCAACTCGTGCTCGATGGCCGAGCGCTCGGTTTCGCTCAGGGCGAAACGGTCTGTCTGGATAAGCGTGCTGTTCATGCTTAGCGGTCCACGTCGGCCATAACGAAGTCGATACTACCCAGGTACGCGATCAAGTCCGCGACCATGCTGCCTTTGATCACCGAAGGGATCTGTTGCAGATGGGGGAAGCTTGGGGTGCGGATCCGGGTACGGTAGCTCATGGTGCCGCCGTCGCTCGTCAGGTAATAACTGTTGATGCCCTTGGTCGCTTCGATCATCTGGAAGGATTCGTTGGCCGGCATGACCGGGCCCCACGAAACTTGCAGGAAGTGCGTGATCAGGGTCTCGATGTGCTGCAACGTGCGCTCTTTCGGCGGCGGCGTGGTCAGCGGGTGATCCGCCTTGTACGGGCCTTCCGGCATGTTGCGCATGCACTGGTCGATGATCTTGATGCTCTGGCGCATTTCTTCGACGCGAACCATGCAGCGATCGTAGGCGTCGCCGTTGGCCGCCAGCGGGACTTCGAATTCGAAGTTCTCGTAGCCGGAGTACGGACGGGCTTTACGCAGGTCGAAATCACAACCGGTGGAACGCAGGCCGGCACCGGTGACGCCCCATTCCAGGGCTTCCTTGGTGTTGTAGGCGGCGACACCGACGGTACGACCCTTGAGGATGCTGTTCTGCAGGGCGGCCTTGGTGTACTCGTCGAGGCGTTTTGGCAGCCAGTCGACGAATTCCTTGACCAACCGGTCCCAGCCGCGGGGCAGGTCGTGGGCGACGCCGCCGATGCGGTACCAGGCCGGGTGCAGGCGGAAACCGGTGATGGCTTCGATCACCTTGTAGGCGCGCTGGCGGTCGGTGAAGGTGAAGAACACCGGGGTCATGGCGCCGACGTCCTGGATATAGGTACCCAGGAACAGCAGGTGGCTGGTGATCCGGAAGAACTCGGCCATCATGATGCGGATGGTGTCGACCCGGTCCGGCACCTTGATGCCGGCCAGCTTCTCGACCGAGAGCACGTACGGCAGGTTGTTCATCACCCCACCGAGGTAGTCGATGCGGTCGGTGTAGGGGATGAAGCTGTGCCAGGACTGGCGCTCGGCCATTTTCTCGGCACCACGGTGGTGGTAGCCGATGTCCGGGACGCAATCGACGACTTCTTCGCCGTCCAGTTGCAGGATGATACGGAAGGCACCGTGGGCCGAAGGGTGGTTCGGGCCCAGGTTGAGGAACATGTAGTCCTCGTTGGTGCCGGAACGCTTCATGCCCCAGTCTTCAGGACGGAAGCGCGCGGCTTCCTCTTCCAGCTGTTGCTTGGCCAGGGTCAGGCTGAACGGATCGAACTCGGTGGCCCGGGCCGGGAAGTCCTTGCGCAGCGGGTGACCTTCCCAGGTCGGCGGCATCATGATGCGCGACAGGTGCGGGTGGCCGGGGAAGTCGATGCCGAACATGTCCCAGACTTCACGCTCGTACCAGTTGGCGTTAGGCCAGATACCGGTCACGGTCGGGATGCTCAGGTCGCTTTCGGAGAGGGCGACCTTGATCATCACGTCGCTGTTACGTTCCAGCGACATCAGGTGATAGAACACGGTGAAATCGGCGCCGCTCGGCAGGCCCTGGCGCTTGGTGCGCAGACGCTCGTCCACGCCGTGCAGGTCATAGAGCATGACGTACGGCTTGGGCAGGTTGCGCAGGAAGGTCAGGACTTCAACGAGCTTGGCCCGGGTCACCCACAGCACCGGCATGCCGGTGCGGGTGGCCTGGGCGGTAAAGGCCTCGGGGCCGAAACGGTTGTTCAGTTCGACGACCACATCCTGGTCGTCAGCCTTGTAAGGCGGGATGTACAGAGCACTGCCTGTAGTCATGGTTTCTTATCGCTTTGGGTCAACGTAAAGAATGAAGCCAGCTTCTCGTTTCTTTTTACAGAGCGGATCTGGATCAGACTTCGTCAGGGCTGCGCAGGTTGGTGACCTGGATACGCTGTTCGCGGCGCTGTTCCTTTTGCGACGGCATCTCGGCGCGATACACGCCTTGATCGCCGACGACCCAGGAAAGTGGGCGACGCTCCTGGCCAATCGACTCCTGCAACAGCATCAAGCCTTGCAGGAAAGCCTCGGGGCGGGGCGGGCAGCCAGGCACGTAGACGTCCACGGGCAGGAACTTGTCCACCCCTTGAACCACGGAGTAGATGTCGTACATGCCACCGGAGTTGGCGCACGAACCCATGGAGATGACCCACTTCGGTTCGAGCATTTGCTCGTAGAGACGCTGGATGATCGGCGCCATCTTGATGAAGCAGGTGCCGGCAATAACCATGAAGTCCGCCTGACGCGGCGATGCCCGGATAACTTCGGCGCCGAAGCGGGCGATGTCGTGGGGCGCCGTGAAGGCGGTGGTCATTTCCACATAGCAGCACGACAAGCCGAAGTTGTACGGCCACAGGGAGTTTTTACGCCCCCAGTTGACCGCGCCGTTCAGCACGTCTTCCAGCTTGCCCATGTAGATGTTCTTGTGGACTTGATCTTCTAACGGATCGGAAACGGTTTCCCGTTGGCCGATCGGGTACTGCTCGTTAGGCGCGTCCGGGTCGATTCGTGTGAGATTGTATTGCATTGCCAAAGCCTCATTGTTTCAGCTTCGCCTGCCGCTTCTGACGAGCTTGCGGAGCCCAATCAAGCGCCCCCACTCGGTAAAGGTAGACAAGACCTGCCAACAGAATTGCTATGAAAACGAGCGCTTCGACGAATCCGGTCCAGCCGCTTTCGCGGACGGACACAGACCATGCAAAGAGAAAGAGGGCTTCGATATCGAAGATCACGAACAGCATCGCGACCAGATAGAATTTGGCGGAGAGCCGCAAGCGGGCGCTACCGGTGGGTAGCATGCCGGACTCGAACGGTTCGTTTTTGCTGCGTCCCCAGGCTTTTGACCCGAGGAGGCTGGAAAGACCGAGCATGAAGGCGCAGAGGCCGACGACGCCGAGCAGGAAAATGGCAAAGCCCCAGTTGTGGGCCATGAGTCCGGTCGCTTCGGTCATGCGGGTAATCCTTAACAGAGCGCAAGGGTCTCTGAGCGTGATAAAGAAGTAAAAGCAGTGACGATATGTCGCAGTGCAATCTATCCCGGTGATTTTATGGCTAAACACCGGGCAAGTAAATTTTCTATAGCGAAATTATTGGCTGGAATAAGGACATGTAGAGGTCTCGATGGCTTGCAGGCCGTGTGCTGTGGGCATTAGGGGCCTTTTTGTTAATTATGTTTTATCCACATTGTAATGAACGAAGTGAATATTGAATGATAATTGATATCATCTAGATCGCTCCAATGCTTGTTGTTGGCCGCGGAGGGAAGTGTAGTGGCTTTAAACGCAGGTGCGACGAAAGTTGTGTCGCGCGTCGTTTTAGCGCTTTTTGTCGCAATCAATACCGCTCTGGATCAATGTTTTGCACTGTCATGGCTGAACGCATTCCTTGTAGGAGCCGGCTTGCTGGCGATGGCGGCCTTGAGATCAGTGCGGGACCAAGGGCCTCATCGCCAGCAGGCCGGCTCCTGCAGGGGGCGGCTGCCGGGCCTGAAGCGGCAGGCAAAAAAACGCCCCGAACCAGTCGGGGCGTCAGGTGTTCAGGCATTCCAGTTAGTTCTGGTTCGCTCTGGAATGGCCGCTTGCTCGCCGCTTGATCAGTGGAACTGTTCTTCTTCGGTCGAGCCGGTCAGCGCGGTCACCGAGGACGAGCCGCCCTGGATCACGGTGGTCATGTCGTCGAAGTAGCCGGTGCCGACTTCCTGCTGGTGCGCGACGAAGGTGTAGCCTTTCGAGGCGTCAGCGAATTCCTGCTCCTGCAGCTTCACGTAGGCGGTCATGTCGTTGCGGGCGTAGTCGTGCGCCAGGTTGAACATGCTGTGCCACATGTTGTGGATACCCGCCAGGGTGATGAACTGGTGCTTGTAGCCCATGGCCGACAGTTCGCGCTGGAACTTGGCGATGGTCGCGTCGTCCAGGTTCTTCTTCCAGTTGAAGGAAGGCGAGCAGTTGTAGGACAGCAGCTGGTCCGGGTATTCCTTCTTGATGGCCTCGGCGAAGCGACGGGCTTCGTCCAGGTCCGGCTTGGCGGTTTCACACCAGATCAGGTCGGCGTACGGCGCGTAGGCCAGGCCGCGGGCGATGGCCTGGTCGAGGCCGGCGCGGACTTTGTAGAAGCCTTCCTGGGTACGTTGGCCGGTCACGAACGGCTGGTCGTACGGATCGCAGTCCGAGGTCAGCAGGTCGGCGGCGTTGGCGTCGGTACGGGCCAGGATGATGGTCGGCGTACCGGCCACGTCGGCGGCCAGGCGGGCAGCGGTCAGCTTCTGCACGGCTTCCTGGGTCGGAACCAGTACCTTGCCGCCCATGTGGCCGCATTTCTTCACGGAAGCCAGCTGGTCTTCGAAGTGCACGCCGGCGGCGCCCGCTTCGATCATGCTCTTCATCAGCTCGTAGGCGTTCAGGACGCCACCGAAACCGGCTTCGGCGTCGGCCACGATCGGTGCGAAGTAGTCGATGTAACCTTCATCGCCCGGGTTCTTGCCGGCTTTCCACTGGATCTGGTCGGCGCGACGGAACGAGTTGTTGATGCGCTTGACCACGGTCGGCACGGAGTCCACCGGGTACAGCGACTGGTCGGGGTACATGGATTCGGCGGAGTTGTTGTCCGCGGCCACTTGCCAGCCCGACAGGTAGATCGCCTGGATCCCGGCCTTGACTTGTTGCACGGCCTGGCCGCCGGTCAGGGCGCCCATGCAGTTGACGAAATCTTTATCCGGACGGAAGGACGGCTTGGCGCCCTGGGTCACCAGGTTCCACAGTTTCTCGGCGCCCATGCGGGCCAGGGTGTGCTCAGGTTGAACCGAGCCACGCAGGCGGACCACGTCAGCGGCGGAGTAAGTGCGTGTCACGCCTTTCCAGCGCGGGTTTTCAGCCCAGTCTTTTTCAAGGGCTGCAATTTGCTGTTCGCGTGTCAGTGCCATGGAGATAAACCTCGTCGCATAGGTCTTGGGTGGAGAATTCCTTGCTCCGCCGAATGCTTGGTGCAAACGGCTGCTCGCTGACCAGAAGCTTAGGCGCTCAGGTGCGGTTTGGCGGGGAAGGCGACGATTGAACGATGGGCTCGAGGGGGAAGTGAGCGAGGCGAGGGCGAGTCGTCGGGCGCATGGGGGCATCGTGGGCCTTTATGCGGACTTCGGAGGTCTTGCCGTTCTACCTATTACGCTTCCGTCCCTCGGGACAACTTCGTTCCAGTCGCAACCTCGTCAAACGCGCCTTGTGGGCGGTACAGACACGAATCGGCTCAGGTGGGTAGGTTAGAGCGGCGATCCGAAGGCCCTTGCCAGGGCCCCTGATTAGCGGGAGCGAGGCCATCATGCCTTCGGTTTTTTGGCTCGTCAAACATTTTGTAGTGCTTTTTTTGAGGCACTACATCTTTAGTCTAATACGACTCATCAGTCAGTTTTTGGTGCTTTAGTCCAGGCTGTCGACTTTCACCCGCAAAGTCATGTCGTTACGCCCGGACGTCGAGTAGCTGCGGGTTAGCGCCTGGCGGTCGGCCTGGCTCTGGCCATTGACGCCGGCCAGGGTGATCCACTCACCGAGGTGCCCGCTGACAGTTGTGTCGGTGCTTTGCACGTTCACTACATCCTGACGCTCCTGGCTGATCCGGTCACGATTGGTACTGATGGACAGGTGAACGATGTCGCCGGTGACGCTGGCGGTGACGTAGAAACCCTGGGTTACGTTGCGGTATTGGCTCTGGATCTGCGTCAGGGGCTGCTGGTTCGGGTTCTGATTCTGGTTCGAGCCGTTGCCCTGGGTCTGGTTGGTGCTGATGGCGGTGGTCAGCGGTACGCTCTGGCCGACCTGGATCAGCGCCGGGGTGCCTTCGACGGTCTGCACCTGCTGGATGCCGCCGTCACGACTGGCGGTGCCGTAGTTGATGATGCGGGTCTGGCTCTGGCCGTTGACGCTGTAGCCCTGGCTGTTCTGGTCGTTGTTTTCACTGGTGTCGACGCTGATCAGCAGGCGCCTGGCCGGGGTGTCGAGTTGGCCGAGGAAGTCGCGCAGTTCCTTGATCTTGGCCGGTTCCGCGTTGACGATCAGTTGGTTCTGGTAGGCGCTGGCCTTGCCGTCCTTGCCGAGAAAGTCCTGGGCGACCGGCAGCAGGTCGGCGCTGGTGCGGTAGTTCAGGGGAATGATTTCGGTGGCGGCCTGGGCGCTGAGGGTGCAGGTCAGTAGCAGGCCGGTGAGCAGGGTGCGTAGGGACATGTCCGTTATCTCCACATTGGACTGGGCAATGGGTTGAGTTTGACAGTTTCTCGGCCATCGGTGGGTCAAGTTGAATCGCGGACAGCAAAACGCCCCGGCATCGGGGCGTTCTGGGTGATGCTCAAGCTGTGGGTGTCAGGCGGCGCCACGCACCATATCGACGTGGGGAATCCCGGCTTCGAGAAACTCCTCGCTGACAATGCTGAAGCCCAGACGCTCATAGAACCGGGTCGCCTGGACCTGGGCACTGAGCATCTGTTGCTGGAGGCCGCGTTTCTCGGCCTCGCCGATCACCGCCTGCATCAGCGCGTCACCGACTTTCAGTCCGCGCCAGTCCTTGAGGACCGAGACCCGGCCGATATGGCCGTCCGGCAACAGCCGGGCGGTGCCGATCGGGAAGTCCCCCTCGAAGGCCAGGAAATGCGCGGCGCCGCTGTCATCGGCGTCCCACTCCAGCTCCGGCGGAACCGACTGCTCGGCAATGAACACCGACTCACGAATGCGCCGAATCTCGGCGTTATCCTTTTGCCAGTCCGCGACACGTACGTGAATTCTATTCATCGGCAAATCCCAGGCTTCCTTGTTTGACCAGCTGACACAGCAGGCTGCGTCCGTCTTCGTCAGCCAACCATGGCTTCAGATTATCCGCGTGCAGCGCATCGGCCGCACAGATCATTTTCAACAGCTCGCGCAGTTTGCCCGGCAGCAGACGGCTCTGCCCGCTGGCGAACAGCAGCAGGTCGTCGTCGACTTCGGACCAGGCCAGGCGCGCGCTCGGGTTGCGGATCAGGATCGCGCCATCCTGCAGGCCGCTGAGCAGGTCTTCTTCTTCGAGTTCCGGGCCCACCACCAGTTCCGGATAACGCGGCTCGGTCATGAACTGGCCGAACCAGGTCAGCAGCAGGCGCTCGTCGCTCATGTGCTCGGCCAGCAGGCTTTTCAGGCGGTCGAGGGCGTCGTGCTGGATCTGGTGCGGGTCGGCCACCGGTTGTGCATCGGCGTCGGTGTAGCGCTCTTCGTCCGGCAGGAACTGGGCGAGGAAGTCGGTGAAGTGGGTCAGCACTTCAGCGGCGCTCGGGGCACGGAAGCCCACCGAATAGGTCATGCAGTCATCCACGGCCACGCCGCAATGGGCCAGGCGCGGCGGCAGGTAGAGCATGTCGCCGGGTTCCAGGGTCCACTCGGCGGTTTCCTCGAATTCGGCGAGGATGCGCAGGTCGGCGTGTTCCAGCAGCGGGCTGGTGGAATCGCACATCTGGCCGATTTTCCAGTTGCGCTTGCCGTGGCCCTGGAGCAGGAACACGTCGTAGTTGTCGAAGTGCGGACCGACGCTGCCGCCGGGCGCGGCAAAGCTGATCATCACGTCGTCGATGCGCCAGCTCGGCAGGAAGCGGAAGTGCTCCAGCAGCTCGGCGACTTCCGGGACGAACTGGTCAACGGCCTGCACCAGCAGGGTCCACTCGCGCTCCGGCAGTTGGCTGAAGGCGTCTTCGGCGAACGGGCCACGGCGCAGTTCCCAGGGGCGCTCGCCGTGCTCGATGATCAGGCGCGATTCGACTTCTTCTTCCAGGGCCAGGCCGGCCAGTTCATCGGCGTCGATCGGGCTTTCGAAATCCGGAATCGCCTGACGGATCAGCAGGGGTTTCTTCTGCCAGTAGTCGCGCAGGAATTCCCGGGCGGTGATGCCGCCCAGAAGTTGCAGAGGAGTATCAGGATTCATGTGTAACCTATTGAAAAAGCGTGTTTTTCAGACTGGAATAAAAACGCCCGGCTCAGCCGGGCGTTCAGAGCGGGTACGGTGCGATCAGATACGCTGGGCCTGGGCCACGGCGTTGCCGATGTAGTTCGCCGGGGTGAGCTTTTTCAGCTCGGCCTTGGCGTCCGCGGGCATCTCGAGACCGTCGATGAAAGTCTGCAGTGCTTCGGGGCTGATGCCCTTGCCACGGGTCAGTTCTTTCAGTTTTTCGTACGGGTTTTCGATGTTGTAGCGACGCATGACGGTCTGGATCGGCTCGGCCAGGACTTCCCAGCAGGCGTCCAGGTCGGCGGCGATTTTCTGCTCGTTGAGCTCCAGCTTGCTGATGCCCTTGAGGCTGGCTTCATAAGCGATGACGCTATGGGCGAAGCCGACACCGAGGTTGCGCAGCACGGTGGAGTCGGTCAGGTCCCGCTGCCAGCGGGAGATCGGCAGCTTGCTGGCCAGGTGCTGGAACAGTGCGTTGGCGATGCCCAGGTTGCCTTCGGAGTTTTCGAAGTCGATCGGGTTGACCTTGTGCGGCATGGTCGAGGAACCGATTTCGCCGGCAATGGTGCGCTGCTTGAAGTAGCCCAGGGAGATGTAGCCCCAGATGTCGCGGTCGAAGTCGATCAGGATGGTGTTGAAGCGCGCGATCGCGTCGAACAGCTCGGCGATGTAGTCGTGCGGCTCGATCTGGGTGGTGTAGGGGTTGAAGCCCAGGCCCAGCTCGTCTTCGATGAAGGCGCGGGCGTTTTCTTCCCAGTCGATCTGCGGGTAGGCCGACAGGTGCGCGTTGTAGTTGCCCACGGCGCCGTTGATCTTGCCCAGCAGGGGCACGGCGGCGACCTGGGCGATCTGGCGCTCCAGGCGGTAGACGACGTTTGCCAGTTCCTTGCCCAGGGTGGTCGGCGAGGCCGGCTGGCCGTGGGTGCGCGAGAGCATCGGCACGGCGGCGAAGCGCTGGGCCAGTTCGCGGATGGATTCGGCGATCTGGCGCATCAGCGGCAGCAGTACGTCGTCACGGCCTTCGCGCAGCATCAGGGCGTGGGACAGGTTGTTGATGTCCTCGCTGGTGCAGGCGAAGTGGATGAATTCGCTGACGTTGGCCAGTTCAGGCAGCTTGGCGGCCTGTTCCTTGAGCAGGTACTCAATGGCTTTGACGTCGTGGTTGGTGGTGCGCTCGATCTCCTTCACACGCTCGGCGTGTTCCAGGGAGAAGTTCTCGGCAAGGGTGTTCAATACCGCGTTGGCTTCGGCGGAGAACGCCGGAACTTCGCTGATCTGGGCGTGGGCGGCCAGGCGCTGGAGCCAGCGCACTTCCACCAGCACGCGCGCACGGATCAGGCCGTATTCACTGAAAATTGGGCGCAGGGCCTGGGTTTTGCCGGCGTAGCGGCCGTCAACAGGGGAAACCGCAGTGAGCGAAGAAAGCTGCATGGGGTGTTCTCGGACAGTCGGGCAACGAAATGGGGCGCGTATCATACATGAAAATACTCGCCGGTCTGTTGCCAACCGACCGGCGTCTTGCGCTTTTCGCGGATAACAGCGCCTAGGCGCTGCGCATCAGCGGATAGAGTTCCTTGAGCAGCTTGCGCCGGCTGACCACCAGTTGCCAGCGATGGCCACCCAGTTGGCGCCACAGGCGCGCCGAGCGGATACCGGCCAGCAGCAGGGCGCGGATCTTCGAGGCGTTGCTCGGTTGTTGCAGGTTGCGCATGTCGCCGTGCACCTGGATACGCTGGCGCAGGGTGCTCAGGGTGTCCTGGTAGAGGGCGCCGCAAGCGGCCACGACGTTTTCGTGGGACGGGCCGAAATGTTCGACCTGGGACTGGATCTGCGGCAGGCGCTTGCCGATGATCTCGAGCAAATCGTCACGCTTGGCCAACTGGCGCTCCAGCCCGAGCATCGACAGGGCGTAGCGCAGCGGTTCGCGTTGCAGGGCGCTGGGATCACGCTCCAGGGCGCCGATCAGTGCGCGGTAGCCGTCGCGCAGTTGGAGGTCGTCGCCACCGTAGACTTCCAGGGTGTCCTTGGGGTCGCGCACCAGCAGGCTGCCGAGCATGCAGCTCAGGCCGGACTCGCTGGACTGGCCGCTCTTGGCGATCTTGTCCACCAGCACCGCGGCGAGAAACACACCGCCCAGCGCCGTCAGTTGCTCCTGGGTCGGGCTCATGGGCGCGGTTCCTTGAAGGTCCAGGGCTCGGCGACTTCGATCACGCCGCCACCGAGGCAGATCTCGCCGTCATAGAACACCACGGACTGGCCCGGGGTCACCGCGCGCTGCGGTTCGTCGAACACGGCGCGATAGCCGTTTTCGGTCTGTTCCAGGGTGCAGGACTGGTCGCCCTGGCGATAACGAACCTTGGCTGTCAGCTTGCGCGGTACGCTCAGGTCCACCGGATTGACCCAGTAGATCTCGGAGGCGAGCAGGGCGCGGGAAAACAGCCATGGATGCTCGTTGCCCTGGCCGACGATCAGTTCGTTGTGTTCCAGGTCCTTGAGCAGCACGTACCACGGCTCGTCACCGGCGTCCTTCAGGCCGCCGATGCCCAGGCCCTGGCGCTGGCCGATGGTGTGGTACATCAGGCCGTGGTGACGGCCGATGACTTCGCCTTCGGTGGTCTTGATCTCGCCCGGCTGGGCCGGCAGGTACTGCTTGAGGAAGTCGCTGAAGCGCCGTTCGCCGATAAAGCAGATGCCGGTGGAGTCCTTCTTCTTCGCCGTGGCCAGTTCGTGTTTCTCGGCGATGGCGCGCACTGCGGGCTTTTCCAGCTCGCCGACCGGGAACAGGGTCTTGGCGATCTGTTCGCCGCCGACGGCGTGGAGGAAGTAGCTCTGGTCCTTGTTCGGGTCCAGGCCCTTGAGCAGTTCGGTGCGGCCGTCGATGTCGCGGCGGCGCACGTAGTGGCCGGTGGCGATCAGGTCGGCACCGAGCATCAGAGCGTAGTCGAGGAACGCCTTGAACTTGATTTCGCGGTTGCAGAGGATGTCCGGGTTCGGCGTGCGTCCGGCCTTGTATTCGGCCAGGAAGTGTTCGAACACGTTGTCCCAGTATTCGGCGGCAAAGTTGGCGGTGTGCAGCTTGATACCGATCTTGTCGCACACGGCCTGGGCGTCCGCCAGGTCGTCCATGGCGGTGCAGTACTCCGTTCCGTCGTCTTCTTCCCAGTTCTTCATGAACAGGCCTTCCACCTGGTAACCCTGCTCCATCAGCAGTACGGCGGAAACGGAAGAGTCTACGCCGCCGGACATGCCGACGATGACGCGCAGGTTTTCTGGGGCGGTGGCAGCTGGATCACGCATAGGGATTCAATGAGTGTCTTCGAAAAAGGACGCGATTCTAACAGGCCCGGGCCCGCAAGGCTAAAGAGAAGGGCGGATCAGCTCGAGACTGTGCAGGGGGCCGGCCAGATAATCGTCCAGGCAGCGGATGATCAGCTCGCTGCGCCATTGCGGGCGCAGGGCCAGCAATTCGTCGCGGGTCAGCCAGCGTGGGCCGATGATGCCGTGGTCCAACGGGTAGTCGGGGCGGTGCTTGAGCGGTTTGCCGGCAAAACAGACGCGCTGGTAGGTTACGCCGTTGCTCGGGGCGGTGTACAGGTAGAGGCCTACAACGCCGGTCAGTTCGACGTCCCAGCCGGTTTCCTCGAGGGTTTCGCGGATGGCGGCCTCGCTGAGGCTTTCGTTCGGGTCCAGGTGCCCGGCGGGCTGGTTGAGGACCGTTGCTGTTTCGTAGCACTCCTCGGTGAAGAGAAAGCGACCGTTGTCTTCGACGACGGTGGCGACGGTGATGTGGGGTTGCCATTCCATAAGGTGGTTTCTCTGGTTGTGAAAACACAAACCCCGGCACTGGGCCGGGGCTTGTGGTACTGCCGAGAAGCTTACACCAGCGCAGCAATCGCCGCGTTGAGGGTTGCGCTCGGACGCATGGCCTTGCTGATCAGCTCGGCGTCGGCGTGGTAGTAACCGCCGATGTCCACTGGCTTGCCCTGTACGGCGTTGAGCTCGGCAACGATGGTCGCCTCGTTCTCGGCCAGGGTCTTGGCCAACTGGGTGAACTGGCCTTGCAGCGCAGTGTCTTCGCTCTGGGCGGCCAGGGCCTGGGCCCAGTACAGCGCCAGGTAGAAGTGGCTGCCGCGGTTGTCGATGTTGCCGACTTTACGCGATGGCGACTTGTTGTTGTCGAGGAACTGGCCAGTGGCCTGGTCCAGGGTCTTCGACAGCACCAGGGCTTTCGGGTTGTTGTAGGTCACGCCCAGGTGTTCCAGGGACGCGGCCAGGGCCAGGAATTCACCCAGCGAGTCCCAGCGCAGGAAGTTCTCTTCCACCAGTTGCTGCACGTGTTTCGGTGCCGAACCGCCGGCGCCGGTTTCGAACAGGCCACCGCCGTTCATCAGCGGCACGATCGACAGCATCTTGGCGCTGGTGCCCAGTTCCATGATCGGGAACAGGTCGGTCAGGTAGTCGCGCAGCACGTTACCGGTCACCGAGATGGTGTCCTTGCCTTCGCGGGTACGGGCCAGGGTGTACTTCATCGCGTCGACCGGCGACATGATCTGGATGTCCAGGCCAGTGGTGTCGTGGTCCTTGAGGTAGGTCTGGACCTTCTCGATCACTACACCGTCGTGGGCGCGCATTGGGTCCAGCCAGAAAATCGCTGGAGTGCTGCTGGCGCGGGCACGGTTGACGGCCAGTTTGACCCAATCCTGGATCGGCGCGTCCTTGGTCTGGCACATACGGAAGATGTCGCCCGCTTCCACGGACTGTTCCAGCAGGGTGCGACCGGTGTTGTCGGTAACCCGAACCACGCCGTTGCTCTTGATCTGGAAGGTCTTGTCGTGGGAGCCGTACTCTTCGGCTTTCTTCGCCATCAGGCCGACGTTCGGTACGCTGCCCATGGTGGTGGGGTCGAAGGCGCCGTGTTGCTTGCAGTCTTCGATCACCGCCTGGTAGATGGTGGCGTAGCAGCGATCCGGGATCACCGCCTTGGTGTCGTGCAGCTGGCCGTCGGTGCCCCACATTTTGCCGGAGTCACGGATCATGGCTGGCATCGAGGCGTCGACGATGACGTCGCTCGGCACGTGCAGGTTGGTGATGCCTTTGTCGGAGTTGACCATGGCCAGCGACGGACGGGCAGCGTAGACCGCCTGGATGTCGGCTTCGATCTGCGCCTGCTGATCGCTAGGCAGGGCCTTGATGCGGGCGTACAGGTCGCCGATGCCGTTGTTCAGGTTGAAGCCGATCTGCTCCAGCACGTCAGCGTGCTTGGCCAGGGCGTCTTTATAGAACTCGGCAACGATCTGGCCGAACATGATCGGGTCGGAGACCTTCATCATGGTGGCTTTCAGGTGAACCGACAGCAGCACGCCTTGTTTCTTGGCGTCTTCGATTTCAGCGGCGATAAAGCTGCGCAGGGCGTTCTTGCTCAGCACGGCGCAATCGAGGATCTCACCGGCTTGTACGCTGGTTTTCTCTTTCAGGACGCTGGCAGTGCCGTCCTGGGCGATCAGCTCGATCTTGACGCTGCCGGCGGTGTCGATCAGTGCGGCTTTTTCGCTGCCGTAGAAGTCGCCGGTGCTCATGTGAGCCACGTGGGACTTGGAGTCGGCTGCCCAGGCGCCCATCTTGTGCGGATGCTTGCGGGCATAGTTCTTGACCGACAGCGGTGCGCGGCGGTCGGAGTTGCCTTCGCGCAGTACCGGGTTCACGGCACTGCCCTTGATCTTGTCGTAACGGGCGCGAGCATCTTTCTCGGCATCGTTGCTGACGGTTTCCGGGTAGTCCGGAATGTTGAAGCCCTGGGCTTGCAGTTCCTTGATCGCGGCCTGCAGTTGTGGAACCGAGGCGCTGATGTTCGGCAGCTTGATGATGTTGGCTTCAGGGGTGATAGCCAGCTCGCCCAGTTCGGCGAGGTGGTCCGGCACGGCCTTGGCGCCCAGTTGTTCAGGGAAGCTTGCGAGAATGCGTCCGGCCAGCGAGATATCGCGGGTTTCCACGGCGATATCAGCCGAAGCGGTAAAGGCCTCTACGATAGGCAACAGTGAATAGGTGGCGAGGGCAGGGGCTTCGTCGGTGAAGGTGTAGATGATCTTCGAACGGTTGGGCATATTCGGATTAACTCTCTTCTTTGCTAAAGCATGCGCAGAAACTCGAGATGCGCCGGGTAAGCGCGTTCGTTCAAAAGTCATCCATGAGCCGAATGTCGAGGTTTCTTCGCGCGCGGTGATGTTGGGTGCATCAGTCGAGCGTCAAGCGGTCGGATTGCGATAACAACCCGGCTTTTTCAGGCGGAAAGTCTCGTTGTAGAGAGGTCGGCCGGCGTGACTCAATGGTCAGCGGCGCGATTATACATAGGTTGCTGGCAAAACGCCGATGCTTCATAAGCGACTACACTCGTCCATTGGTCTAAAGGTCGCAGGGTGCCCTGCGGCGAGGTGTCGCAAGAAGTGCTCGACTTTGGCGCTTTTACCTTTGATTTCAAGCTTGTAGGCCGCGAAATCGAGGCTTTTCGCGGCAGATGAGTCGGGTGTGAGGTTCCCTCGGGCAAGCACCTGGGGTACGCTCGAGCGCTGCCAGATGTTCAATCCATAGATGGAGTTCAACATGGGATACAAGAAGATTCAGGTTCCGGCCGTCGGCGAAAAAATCACCGTCAATCCAGACCATTCTCTCAATGTTCCTGACAACCCGATCATCCCCTTTATCGAAGGCGATGGTATTGGCGTCGATATCAGCCCGGTGATGATCAAGGTCGTCGATGCGGCGGTACACAAGGCCTACGGTGGCAAGCGCAAGATTTCCTGGATGGAAGTCTTTGCCGGCGAGAAGGCCACCCAGGTCTATGACCAGGACACCTGGCTGCCCCAGGAAACCCTGGACGCGGTCAAGGATTACGTTGTCTCCATCAAGGGCCCGCTGACCACGCCGGTGGGCGGTGGTATCCGTTCGCTGAACGTGGCCCTGCGTCAACAACTCGACCTGTATGTCTGCCTGCGCCCGGTGCGCTGGTTCGAGGGCGTGCCGAGCCCGGTGAAGAAGCCTGGCGATGTCGACATGACGATCTTCCGTGAGAACTCCGAAGACATCTATGCCGGTATCGAATGGAAAGCCGGTTCGCCGGAAGCGACCAAGGTCATCAAGTTCCTGAAGGAAGAAATGGGGGTCACCAAGATCCGTTTCGACCAGGACTGCGGGATCGGCATCAAGCCGGTGTCGAAAGAGGGTACCCAGCGCCTGGCGCGCAAGGCTCTGCAATATGTCGTCGACAACGATCGCAAGTCGCTGACCATCGTGCACAAAGGCAACATCATGAAGTTCACCGAGGGTGCCTTCAAGGAATGGGCCTATGAAGTGGCGGCCGAGGAGTTCGGCGCGACCCTGCTCGACGGCGGTCCGTGGATGCAGTTCAAGAACCCGAAAACCGGCCGCAACGTGGTGGTCAAGGACGCCATCGCCGATGCCATGCTCCAGCAGATCCTGCTGCGTCCGGCCGAGTACGACGTGATCGCGACCCTGAACCTGAATGGCGACTATCTGTCCGACGCCCTGGCCGCCGAAGTGGGCGGTATCGGTATCGCGCCGGGGGCCAACCTGTCCGACACCGTGGCGATGTTCGAAGCGACCCACGGCACTGCGCCCAAGTACGCCGGCAAGGACCAGGTCAACCCCGGTTCGCTGATCCTGTCCGCGGAAATGATGCTGCGGCACATGGGCTGGATCGAAGCGGCCGACCTGATCATCAAGGGCACCAATGGCGCCATTGGCGCGAAAACCGTGACCTATGATTTCGAGCGTCTGATGGACGGTGCGACGCTGGTGTCGTCTTCCGGTTTTGGCGATGCGCTGATCAAGCACATGTAAGCTGACCGACGGTAAACGAAAACGCCCGAGCCAAGTGATTGGCTCGGGCGTTTCGTTATCTGAAAGTGTCTGCTTTCAGGCTCTGGCCGTTTCTGCCGGGGCTTGCGCTCCGGCGTTCTGCGGCTTGGTCGCAGGTGCGGCGGTGGTCACCAGCTGCCTGATGTCGACCGCATGCAGGCCTTTGGGCCCCTGGATGATCTTAAAGCTTACTGCCTGGCCAGCCTTAAGGGTTTTATAGCCATCCATCTGGATGGCCGAGTAATGGGCGAACAGATCTTCATTCTTGCCATCTTCAATGATGAAGCCGTAGCCCTTGGCATTGTTGAACCACTTGACTTTACCACTCAGCATGCTCATATCCCTCTGCAAACGACCCCATCACTGGAGTATCATCCAGTTCATCCTTCACTGCGTGAACCAGAAAAACGGTTGACGGTATGGACCTTTATTACCCACTGTGGGCTCTATTGGTTGTAACACCGTTTTGCCGATAGTCAAGGTGACATGACGGTCAGTGTTGAAATCTGTCCGAAGTGCCCCCATCACTGCAATTGCTCAACTGACGAACCTTTCTTTCCATGCATGCAATCAGCCAGATTCGACTAACATTCAATCAGGATCGCCCGGATTCCCACGACGACGATTCAGCGGGTATTGCTGTACAGGAATCCAAGCCCGCGTTGCAGGCGCCACCGATGTACAAGGTGGTTTTGTTCAACGATGACTACACACCGATGGATTTCGTCGTCGAAGTGCTCGAGGTGTTTTTTAACCTGAATCGCGAGCTGGCGACCAAGGTCATGCTGGCCGTTCACACAGAAGGACGGGCAGTATGTGGAGTGTTTACCCGCGACATCGCCGAGACCAAGGCCATGCAGGTCAACCAGTACGCCAGGGAAAGCCAGCATCCGCTACTCTGTGAAATCGAGAAGGACGGTTAATGCCGACCACTTGGGTATGAGGTGAACTATGTTAAACCGCGAACTCGAAGTCACCCTCAATCTTGCCTTCAAGGAGGCTCGCTCGAAGCGTCATGAATTCATGACCGTCGAGCACCTGCTGCTGGCCCTATTGGATAATGAGGCTGCCGCCACCGTCCTGCGTGCCTGTGGCGCCAATCTCGATAAACTCAAGCACGATCTGCAGGAGTTCATCGACTCCACCACGCCGCTGATCCCCGTCCATGACGAGGATCGCGAAACCCAGCCGACTCTGGGCTTCCAGCGTGTCCTGCAACGTGCTGTCTTCCATGTGCAGAGTTCCGGTAAGCGTGAAGTGACGGGCGCCAACGTGCTGGTCGCGATCTTCAGCGAGCAGGAAAGCCAGGCGGTCTTCCTGCTCAAGCAGCAAAGCGTTGCACGTATCGATGTCGTCAACTACATCGCCCATGGCATCTCCAAGGTGCCCGGGCACGGCGATCACTCCGAAGGCGAGCAAGATATGCAGGACGAAGAGGGCGGTGAGTCTTCATCTTCAGGCAATCCACTGGACGCTTATGCCAGCAATCTGAACGAACTGGCGCGCCAGGGTCGTATCGATCCGCTGGTCGGGCGTGAGATGGAAGTCGAGCGCGTGGCGCAGATCCTCGCGCGTCGGCGCAAGAACAATCCGCTGCTGGTGGGTGAGGCGGGCGTGGGCAAGACGGCCATCGCCGAAGGCCTGGCCAAACGCATCGTCGACAACCAGGTGCCGGACCTGCTGGCCAACAGCGTGGTCTACTCCCTTGACCTCGGTGCACTGCTGGCCGGTACCAAATACCGCGGCGATTTCGAGAAACGCTTCAAGGCGTTGCTCGGCGAGCTGAAAAAACGTCCGCAGGCGATCCTGTTCATCGACGAAATCCACACCATCATCGGTGCGGGTGCCGCTTCCGGCGGCGTCATGGATGCCTCGAACCTGCTCAAGCCGTTGCTTTCCTCGGGTGATATCCGCTGCATCGGTTCGACCACCTTCCAGGAATTTCGTGGCATCTTCGAGAAGGACCGGGCCTTGGCGCGGCGCTTCCAGAAGGTCGACGTGTCCGAGCCTTCGGTGGAAGACACCATCGGTATCCTGCGCGGCCTGAAAGGGCGTTTCGAGCAGCACCACAATATCGAGTACAGCGACGAGGCCTTGCGCGCCGCCGCCGAACTGGCGTCGCGTTATATCAATGATCGGCACATGCCGGACAAGGCCATCGACGTGATCGACGAGGCCGGTGCCTACCAGCGCCTGCAGCCGATCGAGAAGCGGGTCAAACGCATCGAGGTGCCTCAGGTCGAGGACATCGTGGCGAAGATTGCGCGGATTCCGCCAAAACACGTCACCAGCTCCGACAAGGAACTGCTGCGTAACCTGGAGCGCGACCTGAAACTGACCGTGTTCGGTCAGGATGCGGCCATCGACTCGCTGTCGACCGCCATCAAGCTGTCCCGTGCCGGCTTGAAGTCGCCGGACAAACCGGTCGGTTCGTTCCTGTTCGCAGGTCCTACCGGCGTCGGCAAGACCGAAGCGGCGCGGCAGTTGGCCAAGGCGATGGGGATCGAGCTGGTGCGTTTCGACATGTCCGAGTACATGGAGCGCCACACCGTTTCGCGTCTGATCGGTGCGCCTCCGGGTTATGTCGGTTTCGACCAGGGCGGCCTGCTGACCGAGGCCATTACCAAGCAACCGCATTGCGTGCTGCTGCTCGATGAAATCGAGAAGGCCCACCCGGAAGTCTTCAACCTGCTGTTGCAGGTGATGGACCACGGGACCCTGACCGACAACAACGGGCGCAAGGCGGATTTCCGCAACGTGATCGTGATCATGACCACCAACGCCGGTGCCGAAACCGCGGCACGTGCGTCGATTGGCTTCACGCATCAGGACCACTCGTCCGATGCGATGGAAGTGATCAAGAAGAGCTTCACGCCAGAGTTCCGCAACCGTCTGGACACCATTATCCAGTTTGGTCGCCTCAGCCATGAGGTGATCAAGAGCGTGGTGGACAAGTTCCTTACCGAGCTTCAGGCGCAGCTGGAAGACAAACGTGTGCAGCTGGAAGTCAGCGATGCGGCACGCAGCTGGCTGGCGGAGGGGGGTTACGACGCGGCGATGGGGGCACGCCCAATGGCGCGTCTGATCCAGGACAAGATCAAGCGGCCATTGGCCGAAGAGATCCTGTTCGGCGAGTTGTCCGACCATGGCGGTGTGGTGTACATCGACATCAAGGATGGCGAGCTGACCTTCGAGTTCGAGACCACGGCTGAAATGGCTTGATGTAGGTCCCGCAAACACAACAAAGGCGCCTTCGGGCGCCTTTGTTGTTTCTGGGTCTTGAAGCGCCGCAAAATGCACACAAACAAAAACGCCCGGCAATGCCGGGCGTTTTTGTATCGACTTGCTTAGCGGGCGCGGTAGGTGATGCGCCCTTTGCTCAAGTCGTAGGGCGTCAGCTCGACGCGCACTTTGTCACCGGTGAGAATACGAATGTAGTTCTTGCGCATCTTTCCGGAGATATGCGCGGTTACGACGTGCCCATTTTCCAATTCCACACGAAACATGGTATTCGGCAGGGTGTCGACGACAGTGCCTTCCATTTCGAAGCTGTCTTCTTTCGACATGCAGTAAAGCCCTCGGTGTCCAGTGAATGGCCCGGTGCAACTGCGCCAGGCAAAAGCGGCGTGCATTGTGCCCGAAAAAGGGGGTTCACGCCAAGGGGTTAGTACCTGCCTGGGAAATACAGTTCAATTGCGCGGGGGCTGGCGACTCAACTGAGGGTGACCCAGCGCTGGTTGATCAGCAGTTCGATCGGCCGATATTGGGTCTTGTAGCTCATTTTCTTGCAGTTCTTGATCCAATAGCCGAGGTAGACCGCCTCCAGCCCCAGCCGCTGCGCTTCGCCGATCTGCCAGAGGATAGCGTAGCGCCCCAGGCTGCGACGCTCCTCAGCGGGCTCGTAGAAGGTGTAGACCGCCGACAAGCCGTTGGGCAGCAGGTCGGTCACGGCGACGGCCAGCAGGCGCCCCTCCAGGCGGAACTCGTAGAAACGTGAGAACGGCAGGTCGCGCACCAGAAAAGTGGAAAACTGGTCGCGACTGGGGGGGAACATGTCGCCATCGGCATGGCGTTGTTCGATGTAGCGTTGGTACAGGTCGAAGTATTCCTCGCTGAATCCCGGCTTGACGGCCTTGATCTTGAGCTCGGCGTTGCGTTTGAAGATACGTTTCTGCTGGCGATCGGGCTGGAACTGCGCCACGGGGATCCGCGCCGGCACGCAGGCGTTGCAGTTCTGGCAGTGGGGCCGGTACAGGTGGTCGCCGCTACGACGGAAACCCATTTCCGACAGGTCTGCGTAGACATGCACGTCCATGGGCTGGCTAGGGTCGAGGAACAGCGTGGTGGCCTGCTCTTCGGGCAGATAACTGCAAGAGTGGGGTTGAGTGGCATAAAACTTCAAGCGCGCCAGCTCGGTCATGATCGACCCTCGGAATAAGCTTTCAATTGCGTTGAATCAAGTGTAAGCCAGCCTGGGAAAAGACGCCTAGGCGCTGTGTGAAGGTTACCTGATCGAAGTAGGTCAGGGCAGCCAGGTCGCGCTATTGGGCTGGTCCAGGTGTTCGCCCAGGTAGCGGGCGAAGTCGTCGCGGGGAATGGCCCGGGCGCCGAGGCTATGCAGGTGATCGGTGGGCATCTGGCAGTCGATCAGGACGAATCCCGAGGCCTTGAGGTGCCGGACCAGGGTGGCAAAACCGAATTTCGAGGCGTTGTCGGCACGGCTGAACATGGATTCGCCGAAAAACAACTGGCCCATTGCCAGGCCGTAGAGGCCGCCCACCAACTCATCGTTGTCCCAGACCTCCACCGAGTGGGCAAAACCGCGCTCATGCAATTGCAGATAGGCGGTTTGCATGGCTTCGGTGATCCAGGTGCCGTCGGCATAGGTGCGCGGGGCGGCGCAGGCGCTGATCACGGCGGCGAAATCCCGATCGAAGGTGACCTGGTAGCGTTGCTGGCGCAACAGCTTGTTCAGGCTGCGGGAGACATGCAACTCATCGGGAAACAGCACGGTGCGCGGGTCCGGCGACCACCAGAGGATCGGCTGGCCTTCGGAAAACCAGGGAAAGCAGCCATGGCGATAGGCCTGGATCAGCCGATCGGCGGACAGATCGCCGCCGGCGGCCAGCAGGCCGTTGGGTTCGCGCATGGCCTTGGCCAGGGGCGGGAAGGTCAGGGAGTTGCGTTGTAACCAGGTCAGCATCAGTTGTCGTCCAGGAACTTCTCGGCATCCAGCGCCGCCATGCAGCCGGCACCGGCCGAGGTAATGGCCTGGCGATAGACGTGGTCGGCCACATCGCCGGCAGCGAACACTCCGGGGATTTCCGTCGCCGTGGCATTGCCTTCGCTGCCGCCCTGTACCTGCAAATAGCCGTTGTGCATGGTCAACTGACCCTCGAACAGATCGGTATTGGGCTTGTGACCGATGGCGATAAACACCCCGGCCAGTTCCAGCTCGCGGGTTTCGCCAGTGTCGCTGTGGCGCAGGCGGGCACCGGTAACGCCGCTGGCATCGCCGAGCACTTCATCGAGGTTCTCGTTCCAGTGCAGGCGGATATTGCCGTTGGCGGCTTTCTCGAACAGCTTGTCCTGGAGGATCTTCTCCGACCGCAGCTTGTCGCGGCGATGCACCAGGTGCACCTCCTTGGCGATATTGGCCAGGTACAGGGCTTCTTCGACTGCGGTATTGCCGCCGCCGACCACCGCCACCACCTGGTTGCGGTAGAAGAACCCGTCACAGGTCGCGCAGGCCGAGACACCCTTGCCGGCAAAGGCCTCCTCGGACGGCAGGCCGAGGTACTGCGCCGAGGCGCCGGTGGCGATAATCAATGCGTCGCAGGTATAGATACCGCTGTCGCCCTCCAGGATAAACGGGCGCTGCTGCAACTTGGCGGTGTGAATGTGGTCATAGACGATCTCGGTGTCGAAACGCTCGGCGTGTTTTTGCATGCGCTCCATCAGCACCGGGCCGGTCAGGCCTTCGACGTCGCCGGGCCAGTTGTCGACTTCGGTGGTGGTGGTCAATTGACCACCGGCTTGCAGGCCGGTAATGACCAAAGGCTTGAGGTTGGCGCGGGCGGCATAAACCGCTGCACTGTAACCGGCAGGGCCGGAACCCAGGATGATCAGGCGTGAATGCTTGGTTGCGCTCATAAAACACCTCATAAGCCTTTGTCACAAAAGAGAATGCGTGCTCAAATTGAACCGCGTGAAAAGTGCTGTCGGTTATGCTACACCCATGCGGTGACAGCGTGGCATCGGGCGGACAAATCCGTACAATGCCGGTTATGTAATGAAGCAGTGAATCATTTTGAAGAAATCCACCGCCACACCCTCTAAAGCAGTCGTTCCGCTCTGGCGGCAGCAGCTGCATTATCGCCTCAAGGAAGGTGCGCTGATTGCTATCGGCGCGTTGTGCCTGTTCCTGATGATGGCCTTGCTGACCTATGGCAAGGACGATCCCGGCTGGAGCCACAACAGCAAGATCGATAACGTGCAGAACTTCGGCGGTCCCGCCGGCTCCTACAGCGCCGACATCCTGTTCATGGTGCTGGGTTATTTCGCCTATGTGTTCCCCTTGTTGCTGGCGATCAAGACCTACCAGATCTTCCGTCAGCGCCACGAACCCTGGCAATGGAGCGGCTGGCTGTTTTCCTGGCGGCTGATCGGCCTGGTATTCCTGGTGCTGTCCGGGGCCGCGCTGGCCCATATCCATTTCCATCAGCCCTTCGGCCTGCCGGCAGGGGCGGGCGGTGCCCTGGGCGAAAGCCTCGGCAACCTGGCGAAAAACGCCCTGAATATCCAGGGCAGCACGCTGCTGTTCATCGCCCTGTTCCTGTTCGGCCTGACGGTGTTCACCGATCTGTCCTGGTTCAAGGTCATGGACGTCACCGGCAAGATCACCCTCGACCTCTTCGAACTGTTTCAGGGTGCGATGAATCGCTGGTGGTCGTCCCGGGTCGAGCGTAAGCAACTGGTGGCGCAACTGCGTGAGGTCGACGACCGTGTTCACGACGTGGTGGCGCCGAGCGTTCCCGACAAGCGCGAGCAGGCCAAGGTCAAGGAGCGCCTGATCGAACGCGAGCAGGCCCTCAGCAAGCACATGTCCGAGCGCGAGAAGCAGATCCCGCCAGTGATTGCCCCTGCACCGGTAAAACCTGTGCAACAGAGCAAGCGCGTGGAGAAAGAGAAACAGGCGCCGTTGTTTGTCGACAGCGCAGTGGAGGGCACCTTGCCGCCGATCTCGATCCTCGATCCGGCGGAAAAGAAGCAGCTCAACTACTCGCCGGAATCCCTGGCGGCCGTCGGCCACCTGCTGGAAATCAAGCTCAAGGAATTCGGTGTCGAAGTCTCGGTGGACTCCATCCACCCGGGCCCGGTGATTACCCGCTACGAGATTCAACCGGCGGCGGGGGTCAAGGTCAGCCGGATCTCCAACCTGGCCAAGGACCTGGCGCGTTCGCTCGCGGTCACCAGCGTTCGGGTGGTGGAAGTCATCCCCGGCAAGACCACCGTGGGTATCGAGATCCCCAACGAGGACCGCCAGATCGTGCGTTTCTCCGAAGTGCTCTCGACCCCGGAATACGACGACGCGAAATCCCCGGTCACCCTGGCCCTGGGTCACGATATCGGCGGCAAGCCGGTCATCACCGACCTGGCGAAGATGCCTCACCTGCTGGTAGCCGGTACCACCGGTTCCGGTAAGTCGGTGGGCGTGAACGCGATGATCCTGTCGATCCTGTTCAAGTCCGGCCCGGAAGACGCCAAGCTGATCATGATCGACCCGAAAATGCTCGAACTGTCGATCTACGAAGGTATTCCGCACCTGCTTTGCCCGGTGGTCACCGACATGAAGGACGCCGCCAACGCCCTGCGCTGGAGCGTCGCCGAGATGGAACGGCGCTACAAGCTGATGGCCAAGATGGGCGTACGTAACCTGTCGGGCTTCAACCACAAGGTCAAGGAAGCCCAGGACGCTGGTACGCCGCTGACCGACCCGCTGTACAACCGCGAAAGCATTCACGATGAAGCGCCGTTGCTGGTGAAACTGCCGACCATCGTCGTGGTGGTCGACGAATTCGCCGACATGATGATGATCGTCGGCAAGAAGGTCGAAGAACTGATCGCCCGGATCGCCCAGAAAGCCCGGGCCGCCGGTATCCACCTGATCCTCGCGACCCAGCGGCCGTCGGTGGACGTGATCACCGGCCTGATCAAGGCCAACATCCCGACCCGCATGGCGTTCCAGGTGTCGAGCAAGATCGACTCGCGGACCATCATCGACCAGGGCGGCGCCGAGCAATTGCTCGGTCACGGTGACATGCTCTACATGCCGCCGGGCACCAGCCTGCCGATTCGTGTGCACGGCGCCTTTGTCTCCGACGATGAGGTCCACCGCGTGGTGGAGGCCTGGAAACTGCGTGGCGCGCCGGAATACAACGACGACATCCTCAATGGCGTCGAAGAGGCCGGCAGCGGCTTCGACGGCGGCGGCAGTGGTGGCGATAGCGACGATGCCGAAACCGACGCGCTCTACGACGAAGCCGTACAGTTCGTGCTGGAAAGCCGTCGGGCCTCGATTTCCGCGGTGCAACGCAAACTGAAGATCGGCTACAACCGGGCCGCCCGCATGATCGAGTCCATGGAAATGGCCGGGGTCGTGACCGCCATGAATACCAACGGCTCGCGTGAAGTGCTCGCCCCCGGGCCGTCGCGCGACTGATCCGTGCCGCGTGGAGTCACGCGGCGCGCCCTTTCAACGAGTTCAATGAGGATTCCCATGCGTTTTATCCGCATGCTGTTGCTGCCGGTTCTGGCCCTGACCACGCTGTCGGCCCACGCCGATCCGAAGGACGTGGCGCGTTTGACCCAATTGCTCGAAAAGTCCCAGACCCTGACCGCGCGTTTCTCGCAGTTGACCCTGGACGGCGGTGGCACCCAGTTGCAGGAAACCGCTGGCGAGATGAGCCTCCAACGCCCGGGCCTGTTCTACTGGCACACCGATGCGCCGCAGGAACAGACCATGATCTCCGATGGCCAGAAAGTCACCCTCTGGGACCCGGACCTGGAACAGGTCACCATCAAGAAGCTCGACCTGCGCCTGACCCAGACCCCGGCCCTGTTGCTGTCTGGTGATGTCTCCAAGATCAGCGAAAGCTTCGATATCAGTGCCAAGGAAGCCGGCGGCGTGATCGACTTCGTCCTCAAGCCGAAAACCAAGGACACCCTGTTCGACAGCCTGCGCCTGTCGTTCCGCAATGGCCTGATCAATGACATGCAACTGGTCGACAGCGTCGGCCAGCGCACCAACCTGCTGTTCACCGGGGTCACGGCCAATGCACCCATCGACGCCGCCAAGTTCAAGTTCGTCATCCCCAAGGGTGCGGACGTGATCCAGGAATAAGAGGTTTCAGACGCCCGCCATGGACCTGTTCAGCCGTGCCCCGATTGCCCAGCCACTGGCCGCCCGTTTACGCGCGACCAACCTGGATGAGTACGTCGGCCAGGAGCACCTGCTGGCTCGTGGCAAGCCGTTGCGCGAAGCCCTGGAGCAGGGCGCGCTGCATTCGATGATCTTCTGGGGCCCGCCGGGCGTGGGCAAGACCACCCTGGCGCGGCTGCTGGCGGAAGTCTCGGACGCCCACTTCGAAACCGTCTCGGCGGTGCTGGCCGGGGTCAAGGAGATCCGTCAGGCGGTGGAAATCGCCAAGCAGCAGGCCGGGCAGTACGGCAAGCGCACCATCCTGTTCGTCGACGAAGTGCACCGCTTCAACAAGTCCCAGCAGGATGCGTTCCTGCCCTATGTGGAAGATGGCACGCTGATCTTTATCGGTGCCACCACCGAAAACCCCTCGTTCGAACTGAACAACGCCTTGCTCTCCCGCGCGCGGGTCTATGTGCTGAAAAGCCTCGACGAAGCGGCGCTGAACAAGCTGGTGCAGCGCGCCCTGAGCGAAGAGCGCGGCCTCGGCAAGCGCCAGCTGAGCCTGGGCGAGGAAGGCTTCAAGATGCTGCTGTCGGCGGCCGATGGCGATGGCCGGCGGCTGCTCAACCTGCTGGAAAACGCCTCGGACCTGGCCGAAGACGGTGAAGAGATCGGCGTCGAGCTGCTGCAAAGCCTGCTGGGCGATACCCGTCGGCGTTTCGACAAGGGCGGCGAGGCGTTCTACGACCAGATTTCCGCCTTGCACAAATCGGTGCGCGGCTCCAATCCCGATGGTGCCCTGTACTGGTTTGCGCGCATGCTTGATGGCGGTTGCGACCCGCTTTACCTGGCCCGCCGGGTGGTGCGCATGGCCAGCGAAGATATCGGCAACGCCGATCCACGGGCCTTGAGCCTGTGCCTGGCGGCCTGGGATGTGCAGGAACGTCTCGGCAGCCCGGAAGGCGAATTGGCGGTGGCCCAGGCCATCACCTACCTGGCTTGCGCACCGAAAAGCAACGCCGTCTACATGGGCTTCAAGGCCGCCATGCGCAGCGCCGCCGAACATGGCTCGCTGGAAGTGCCGCTGCACTTGCGCAACGCACCGACCAAGCTGATGAAACAACTGGGCTACGGTGATGAATACCGCTACGCCCATGACGAACCCGACGCCTACGCGGCGGGTGAGGACTATTTCCCCGAAGAACTGGAGCCCCAGCCCTTCTACCAGCCGGTGCCACGCGGGCTGGAATTGAAGATCGGCGAAAAGCTCAACCACCTCGCAGCCCTTGACCGCAACAGCCCGAAACAACGGAGAAAGCCTTGATCCGCACCGTCCTTGCCGTCTCCTTCGCCGGCATTATCGGCACCCTGGTGCGCTTCGCCACCGGCAACCTGATCAACGCCAATTGGCCGCGGCACTTCTATACCGCGACATTGGCCGTTAATATCGTGGGCTGCCTGGTGATTGGCGTGCTCTACGGTCTGTTTTTGCTGCGCCCCGAGGTGCCGATTGAGATCCGCGCCGGCTTGATCGTGGGATTTGTCGGCGGCCTGACCACATTTTCATCCTTTTCACTGGATACGGTGCGCCTGCTGGAAAGCGGGCAGGTGCTTATTGCCCTGGGCTATGCGGCCCTCAGCGTATTCGGCGGGCTGCTCGCGACCTGGGCCGGCCTGTCCTTGACCAAACTCTGATAACGAGAAACCGACATGCTCGATTCCAAACTGTTACGTAGCAACCTTCAGGACGTAGCGGATCGCCTGGCCTCCCGTGGCTTCAGCCTCGATGTCGCCCGCATCGAAGCGCTGGAAAACCAGCGCAAGGTGGTGCAGACCCGCACCGAACAATTGCAGGCCGAGCGCAATGCGGTTTCCAAGAGCATCGGTCAGGCCAAGCAGCGCGGCGAAGACATCGCGCCGTTGATGGCCAGTGTCGAGACCATGGGCTCCGAGCTGAGCGAAGGCAAGGTCGCGCTGGACGCGATCCAGGCCGATCTGGACTCGATCCTGCTGAGCCTGCCGAACCTGCCCGATGAGTCCGTGCCGGTCGGCGCCGACGAAGAAGGCAACGTCGAAGTGCGCCGCTGGGGCACGCCGACCGCTTTCGACTTCCCGATCCAGGACCACGTTGCCCTGGGTGAGAAGTTCGGCTGGCTGGACTTTGAAACCGCCGCCAAGCTGTCCGGCGCCCGTTTCGCCCTGCTGCGCGGTCCGATTGCCCGCCTGCACCGCGCCTTGGCGCAGTTCATGATCAACCTGCATATCACCGAGCACGGCTACGAAGAGGCCTACACGCCTTATCTGGTCCAGGCCCCGGCCCTGCAGGGCACCGGCCAGTTGCCGAAGTTCGAGGAAGACCTGTTCAAGATCAGCCGCGAAGGCGAGGCCGACCTGTACCTGATCCCGACCGCCGAAGTGTCGTTGACCAATATCGTTTCCGGCGAAATCGTCGACTCGAAACTGCTGCCGCTGAAGTTCGTCGCCCACACCCCGTGCTTCCGCAGTGAAGCCGGTGCGTCGGGTCGTGACACCCGCGGCATGATCCGCCAGCACCAGTTCGACAAGGTCGAGATGGTCCAGATCGTCGAGCCGTCGACCTCCATGCAAGCCCTGGAAGGCCTGACCGCCAACGCGGAGAAGGTCCTGCAACTGCTGGAGCTGCCGTACCGCGTTCTGGCACTGTGCACTGGCGACATGGGTTTCAGCGCCGTGAAGACCTACGACCTGGAAGTCTGGGTGCCGAGCCAGGACAAATACCGTGAAATCTCGTCGTGTTCCAACTGCGGCGATTTCCAGGCCCGTCGCATGCAGGCGCGTTTCCGCAACCCGGAAACCGGCAAGCCCGAGCTGGTACACACCCTGAACGGTTCCGGCCTGGCCGTGGGCCGTACGCTGGTGGCGGTGCTGGAAAACTACCAGCAGGCCGACGGTTCGATCCGTGTACCGGAAGTGCTCAAGCCCTACATGGGCGGCATCGAGGTCATCGGCTAAATGGAATTTCTGCCGCTGTTCCACAACCTGCGCGGCCGCCGTGTGCTGGTGGTCGGCGGGGGGGAGATTGCCTTGCGCAAATCCCGCCTGCTGGCCGATGCCGGCGCGGTGCTGCGGGTGGTCGCGCCCGAGGTCGAGGGCCAGCTGCGCGAGCTGGTCAGTGGCAGCGGCGGTGAGTTGCTGTTGCGTGGTTACCTTGAGTCCGACCTCGACGGTTGCGGGCTGATCATTGCCGCCACTGACGACGAGCCGCTCAATGCCCAGGTCTCGGCGGATGCCCATCGGCGCTGCGTGCCGGTCAATGTGGTGGATGCGCCGGCCTTGTGCAGCGTGATCTTCCCGGCGATTGTCGATCGTTCGCCGTTGATTATCGCGGTGTCCAGTGGCGGCGATGCGCCGGTGCTGGCGCGCTTGATCCGGGCCAAGCTGGAAACCTGGATTCCTTCGACCTACGGCCAGTTGGCCGGTTTGGCGGCGCGTTTCCGGACCCAGGTCAAAGGCCTGTTTCCGGCTGTGCAGCAGCGCCGGGCGTTCTGGGAAGAAGTGTTCCAGGGCCCGATTGCCGACCGGCAACTGGCCGGGCAGGGCGCTGAAGCCGAGCGCCTGCTGCTGGAGAAGATCAACGGTGCGCCGCCGAATGCGCCGGGTGAGGTGTATCTGGTGGGGGCGGGGCCGGGTGATCCGGACCTGCTGACCTTCCGTGCCTTGCGCTTGATGCAGCAAGCGGACGTGGTGCTGTATGACCGTCTGGTGGCGCCGGCGATTCTGGAGCTGTGCCGCCGTGATGCGGACCGGATCTATGTCGGCAAGCGTCGCGCCGATCACGCCGTGCCTCAGGATCAGATCAACCAACAGTTGGTGGATCTGGCGAAACAGGGCAAGCGAGTGCTGCGTTTGAAGGGCGGCGATCCGTTTATCTTCGGCCGTGGCGGCGAAGAGATCGAGGAACTGGCGGCCCAGGGTATTCCGTTCCAGGTGGTGCCGGGGATCACGGCGGCCAGCGGTTGTTCGGCGTATGCCGGGATTCCGTTGACCCATCGCGATTACGCTCAGTCGGTGCGGTTTGTTACCGGGCATTTGAAGGATGGCTCCACGGACCTGCCCTGGGTGGATCTGGTGGCGCCGGGTCAGACGTTGGTGTTCTACATGGGGTTGGTTGGCTTGCCGGTGATCTGTGAGCAGTTGATTGCCCATGGGCGTTCGGCGCAGACCCCGGCGGCGTTGATCCAGCAGGGCACTACGTCGAATCAGCGGGTGTTTACCGGGACTTTGGCCAACTTGCCGCAGCTGGTGGCGGAACATGAAGTACATGCGCCGACGCTGGTGATTGTCGGAGAGGTCGTCCAGCTTCGCGAGAAACTGGCCTGGTTCGAAGGCGCGCAATCCCAGGTTTGATCGAGTCTCTGTGGCGAGCGGGCTTGCCCGCGCTCGGCTGCGAAGCAGTCGCAAAACCGGTCATCTCGGTCTACCTGACAAACCGGGTTCACCGATTTTAGGGGCGCTTCGCGCCCCAGCGCGGGCAAGCCCGCTCGCCACAGGACCGTGTTCGGCTTCAAATATCCCTAACTGAACGAAACCGTTCGCCACTCAGGCGCCCATCACCCCACGCCCCGCCAACCGCTCGCGATCATGCTTGGCCATAAAATCCTGCTGCGGCCCCTTCGGCACGATCCCCGTCGGATTGATGGTCCGGTGACTGGCGTAGTAATGCCCCTTGATATGGGCAAAATCCACCGTCTCGGCCACGCCCGGCCATTGATACAGCTCCCGCAGCCAGTTCGACAGGTTCGGATAATCGGCAATCCGCCGCAGATTGCATTTGAAGTGGCCGTAGTACACCGCGTCAAAACGAATCAGCGTGGTGAACAGCCTTACATCCGCTTCCGTCAGGTATTCCCCGGCCAGATAACGGTTCTCCGCCAGATGCTGCTCCAACTGTTCCAACCCGCCGAACACATCATCAAAGGCCGCTTCATAAGCCGCCTGTGAAGTGGCAAATCCAGCCCGATAAACACCGTTGTTCACTGCCGGATAGATACGCTCGTTCCAGCTGTCGATCTGCGGGTGCAAGGCTTCGGGATAGAAATCCAGCTGATTGCCGGTCAGCCCATTGAACGCGCTGTTGAACATCCGGATGATTTCCGACGACTCATTGCTGACGATGCGCTGCAACTGCTTGTCCCACAGCACCGGCACGGTGACGCGGCCGGTGTAGTCGGCGGTATCGGCGGTATAGCGCTGGTGCATGAAGGCGTGGTTATCGAGCTTGTCGCCGCTGGAGCCATGGGCCTTGTCGAAGGTCCAGCCATTTTCCAGCATCAGCCAACTGACCACCGACACATCGATCAGGCTTTCCAGGCCCTTGAGCTTGCGCAGGATCAGGGTACGGTGGGCCCAGGGACAGGCCAGGGAGACATAGAGGTGATAACGTCCGGCTTCGGCCTTGAAACCGCCTTCGCCGCTGGGGCCGGGCCTGCCGTCGGCGGTCAGCCAATGGCGGCGCTGCGCCTGTTCGCGCTGGAACGCGCCGTCTTTGCTGCTTTCGTACCACTGGTCATGCCAGCGGCCGTCGATCAAAAGGCCCATCGGAAACTCCTCGGCAAGTGTGCATTGGAGTTCAGTCTAAAGGCCTTCGTTCGAAAAAATAGCGCAAACCCTGGGGGTTAATGATCGATCAGATCGATCTATCCCGAGCATCCCAGTAACGGCGGGCCTGTTCGAAGGCCTGTTCGCGCGGTGTGCCAAGACCGCGCAGGGCCAGGGCCATGGTGGAGATCAGGGCCAGTTGCGGATAGCTGTCCTCGACGTCGCCGCGCCAGACTGCCTTGAGGTGTTCGGGCTCCAGGGTCGCCGGTTTCACATGGCGTTGCTCGGACAGCGCCGGCCATTCCTCATCCCAGCTTTCGCCGCCGGTGGTGCCGTAGAGATGGCTGCTGCTGTCCGGGTTGACCTCGATTTCGCCGCCGTCACCCTTGATCACGATCACCGTGTCGCTCAGCAACCCGCTGGCATCGCGGTGCACCGCCTGGTAGCCGGGGTGGAAGATGCTTTGCAGGCCACAGCGGGCGCCCAGCGGGTTGAGCAATCGCGCCAGGGAATGGATCGGCGAACGCAGGCCGAGGATGTTGCGCAGGTCGATCATCCGCTGCAAAGGCGCGGCCCAGTCGCCCAGGGGCATAAAGGCGATATTGCCCTGGCCGATCGCCTGCTCGACGGCCGGCCAGTCGCGGCACAATGGAATCTGCAGCGTCTCGAGCAACTGTTCGGTGTAGAGACGGCCCGCAGTATGGGCGCCGCCGCCGTGCATAAAGATCTTGATGCCATTCTGTGCCAGGCACTTGGCAGCCAGCAGGTACCAAGGTAGATGACGCTTCTTGCCGGCGTAGCTTGGCCAGTCCAGGTCGATCGCCAGCTTGGGTGCTTGCAAACGCTCGCGCAGGGCTTCAGTGAAACCGGCCAGCTCCTCCGGGCTTTCTTCCTTGTGGCGCAACAGCATCAGGAAGGCACCGAGCTGGGTGTCCTCGACCTTGCCGTCCAGCAGCATGCCCATGGCCTCGCGGGCTTCTTCGCGGGTCAGGTTGCGGGCGCCACGCTTGCCCTTGCCGAGGATGCGGACGAACTGGGCGAACGGGTGCTCGGCGGGCGTTTCGATAATCAACGGCGTGTACTCGGTCATAAGCAGTTCGTCGGTTTGGGCAGGCCCGCCAGCTTGGCGGCGAGTTTGGCGGGAGTGCCTTTGAACAAGCGGTTGAGGTGCAGGCTGTTGCCCTTGTCGGTGCCCAGCTTCAAGGCGGTGTACTTGATCAGCGGGCGGGTCGCGGGGGAGAGGTCGAACTCGCGGTAGAAACCCCGCAGCAGTTCAAGAATTTCCCAGTGCTCGGGGCTCAGCTCCAGCTCCTCGCGCGTGGCCAGGGCGGCCGCGACTTCCGGCGACCAGTCGCTCAGCTCCACCAGGTAGCCGTCCTTGTCCAGGGCGATGGACTGCCCGTTCACCGTCAACGTGTTCATAGCCAGGTATTGACCTTGTCGTAGCGGATCGACAGTTCGACAAATGCCGGGTAGTCGACGCTGGTGGCCCAGGTCGGGCACTCCAGGCCACGGGCTTGCAGGTCTTCGTCGAGCAGGAACAGGCGCAGGTCTTCGCTGCGTTCTTCCAGCGCTTCAAGCGGCAGGCTGCGCGGTTGCACGGCATGCACCGCGTCGCCGCAGAGCAGTAGCGCATCCTCGCTGCCCAGCAGGCGCAGGCAACTGCCCAGGCGACTGTCGGTAAAAGGGGAGTGGGACAACACATGCAAGGTCGACATCAGAGGGTGATCACCTGGTCATAACGGTTAACAAGCGCACTGAGCTCTTCAGCCGTGAGCACCTCAAGGTCTTCGCCGGCGACCTGGGTCGGGAAAATCCCCCGGTCGGCCAGGCTGTCGGCGCAGGCGTACAGCTCGTCGATACCGAACAGCGACAGGGCCTGGAGGTTGGCGGTCAGGTCTTTCTGCTGCAGGGCCTTGGCGTTCTGTCCGGGCATCAACTGGAACACGCCGTCGTCCATGAACAGCAGGCCGATGGGCAGATCGAAGGCGCCGCCGGCCAGCACGATATCCAGTGCTTCACGGGCGGCCGGGCCGGACCAGGGCGCCTGGCGGCTGATAATCAACAGGGACTTGGGCATTTCAAGGCCCTCCAAAGCAGATCAAGCGGTCGGCGGTTTGCACCGCATCGTGTAACTGGCCCAGGCCGGACAAGGCCCAGGGCGCACTCAGATTGACCGCCGAGCGTTGATAGCGTTGGGCTTCTTCGTCGTTCAGTACGCCGCGTCGCAAGGCCGCGGCGATGCAGACCACGCCGTCGAGCTGGTGTTCGCTGACGAAATCCGCCCATTGCCGGGGCAGGTCCTGCTCGTCCTGGGGCGTGACCACGCTGCTCGACGCGCTGTGCACGCCGTCCTGATAAAAGAACAGCCGCACAATCTCATGCCCACCGGCGAGCGCGGCCTGGGCGAACAGCAGGGCGCGGCGGGAGGAGGGCGCGTGGGGCGCGGAAAACAGCGCAATGGCAAACTTCATGGGGGACTCTGTCAGCAAACCTGCCGTCATGATAAAGCCAGAACCCCCAAGAAGCTAAATCGCGGGCAAGAAAAAGCCCGCCGAAGCGGGCTTTTTGCCTAACAGTTGCGATCAATCATCGCGGCCCATGATGCCGAAGATCTGCAACAGGCTGATAAACAGGTTGTAGATCGACACATACAGGCTGATGGTCGCCATGATGTAGTTGCGTTCCCCGCCCTGGATGATGGCGCTGGTCTGGAAGAGGATGCAGACCGAGGAGAACAGCACGAAACCGGCGCTGATCGCCAGTTGCAGGCCACTGATGTGGAAGAACATGCTGGCCAGGGTCGCGCCCAGCAGGACGAAGAAACCGACGGTGATGAAACCGCTGAGGAAGCTCATGTCCTTGCGGGTGATCAGCACGTAGGCCGAGAGGCCGCCGAAGACCAGTGCGGTCATGGCGAAGGCCGAGCTGACCACTTCAGCGCCGCCCTGCATACCCAGGTAACGGTTGAGGATCGGGCCGAGCAGGTAGCCCATGAAACCGGTCAGGGCGAAGGTGGAAACCAGGCCCCAGGCCGAGTCACGGAGTTTGTTGGTGAGGAAGAACAGTCCGTAGAAACCGATCAGCACCACGAACACGTTCGGGTAGCCGACGTGCATCTGCTGGGAGATGAAGGCCATCAGGCCACTGAAGGCGAGGGTGAGGGCCAGAAGGCTGTAGGTGTTGCGCAGGACGCGGCTAACTTCTAGCTGCTCAGCCTGCACGCTGTTAACGGCGTAATCCTGTTCGCGCATGGCGACACTCCTTCGGGTTTGAAATGTTCAGTCTCAAAGATCATACCAGAGGCTCTGTAACAAGCTATCACGAGAGTTTGACAGTGTGTTTCATTCCGGTATTATGGCGCCCGCAGTACATAGGAGGTGTGGCCGAGTGGTTTAAGGCAGCAGTCTTGAAAACTGCCGACTGTAACAGGTCCCAGAGTTCGAATCTCTGCGCCTCCGCCATATCGCGATACCTCAAAGCCCCGGAATCCGGGGCTTTGTCGTTTCTGGCGCGAGGGTTTTTGGTGTCGGCGCAAACCGTAGGCGTTGCGCAACCTGCCGATTTATCGTGGCTTCATGGCAGACAAGACGATTGATTCAACCAGGGGCTGAGTGGCGACGTTCCTGTGCTCGTCTGGCGTATTCCCCGAGTTGTGGAGGCGCGGGCCATTGTCGCCCATCAAGATATCGCCATCCTTCAGAATCCTGAACGCCCAGATTTCTGGCCATGCCTCTCTTCCCTGCTCATCCAGCGTGTGCTTGCGAAGCACCACGCGTCCGAAGGTCCCATTCCCCTCATTTGCATAGACCAGGTTGGCTCTGACTAGACCAAAGGGGCCTTCAATCTGGAAGTAGCTCCCCGAGGGAACGGAAAAGCTCACGCCAAACCGGCTCTCCGCGGATTTGAAAAGGCCGGAAATACGCTCTCGCAACCCATCGGTGTATTTGTTTACTTGCTCAATGTCCTGGACAACATGACCGATTCCGCTCAGGGATTCTTCGGTATAGGCAGAAAACAACATGGCCCGGCTCCTTGGATGATGGGAGCCGCATTATGCCGGTCAGCGAGTGCCTTATGATGTCCTGGCTCATGGGTAATGCAACACCGTGACACCATTCGTCGCCTGTAAAAAACTGGCGCGCAGTGCACGAGCTGTCTGGCTTGCGGCTTGCAGAGGACGCTCGTAGCAGCCCCAGAACGACGTAATTCTGACGCGGCAGCAATCCAATCAATGCTTCAGGACTCCAGCGATACGCTTGGTCAGTCACCGGGAGATGTACCGTGTCAACTCTCAATGAAATCGCAGCGAACCACGCGAGAATGGCCAAGGCAAAGGAAGAAGAGTCGACCGGACTGAGTGAGCTACACCTCCAGATAGTGTGTAGCTTCGAAATCCCATCCAGTGAAGTTCAACAGCATATTCCGCTGCACCTCATCTCCGCAGCGCAGGACAATCAGCTCGGACAGGCAGCCAGCTGTTTGCTCTGACTGCGTCGACCTTGCCAACCGGCGCGCCAGCTTCTGGCTTGCCGATCAAAACAGCTGCCTGGCGGGTTGGCTTTGGGTTGGCCTGTCCTTCGATATCGCGGTAGACCTGCTTACCGCTCCAGAAGCTCAGGGAGTTTGGCAACAACCTTGATCTCGACATCGAAGCCATACAGCCAAGTGACGCCAACCGCCGTCAAAGTGGGAAAAGGCGCTTCGCCCCAATACTCCGGTACCACTTCCCACACCTCCTCGAAGATCTTCTGCGGCTCTACCATGAAGACCGTCACGTCCTGAACATCATCGAAGGTGCAACCGGCCGCGGCCAATACCGCGTTGAGGTTCTCGAAAGCGCGGCGAACCTGAGTCTTGAGTTCTGGCTCGGGCGATCCGTCTTCACGGCTGCCCACCTGGCCCGAGACAAAGAGCAGGCCACCGGCGCGCACCGCGGCTGAATAACGGTTGCGCTCATAGAGGGCCTGACGGCCGGCGGGAAATACCACATCGCGTTGATTCATCTGAAAATTCCATGGATTGGGAAACGATCTGGCCACTCTATGTCGCTTGCTCCCCCTCAATAAACAGGCAATGCTGGTGAGGATTGTCAGCGATTACCAAACAATGGGGAGCACCATGGATCGCTTCGATGCCATGCAAGCTTTCGCACGGGTGGTGGAAACCGGCAGCTTTACCCAGGCCGCCCACACCCTGCATATGAGCAAAACCACCGTTAGCCAACTGGTCCAGCAGTTGGAAGCACGCTTGCGTGTGAAGCTGCTCAATCGCACCACGCGCAAGGTGAACGTGACCTCCGATGGCGCCGCCTACTATGAGCGCGTGCAATATCTGCTGGCGGCGCTGGATGATGCCGAAACGGCACTGTCCAGTGCTGCCGCCGTGCCCCGTGGACGCTTGCGGGTGGACGTGCCGAGTCCACTGGCGCGACTGCTGCTGATCCCCGCGCTGCCGGCGTTTCAGGAGTGTTACCCGGATATCCAGCTGGACCTGGGCGTCAGCGACCGTCAGGTCAGCCTTATCGATGAAAGTGTCGATTGTGTGATCCGTGGGGGAGAGATCACCGACACCTCGCTGATTGCGCGACATATCGCCGACTTGCCGCTGGGCGTATACGCCGCGCCCGGCTATCTGGCGCGATTTGGCTTGCCGGCGCATCCCCGTGAGTTGCAAGAGGGAGAACACCATGTGGTGGGGTATCGCTGGGCGCGAACGGGCAAGGCGCTTCCTTATGTCTTGAAGCGCATGGGCGAGCAGTTGGAAGTGCGCGGACGGCATATGCTCGCCGTGGACGATGGTAATGCGTATCTGGCCGCCGGGCAGGCTGGCTTGGGGATATTGTGGCTACCACGCTATATGGCTGCACAATCATTGGCGAACGGTGAACTGGTAGCGCTGTTCGAGGACTGGGACATGACGCCGATGCCGTTATATATGGCTTATGCGCCTAACCGTCATGTGAGCCGGAAACTGCGAGTCTTCATGGACTGGGTTGTGGAATTGATGGTTGGGCATGTGCCGCTGGTGAGCTTGCCAAAGCCACCAGCGGACCACGTATAAATGCAAATGCCGCCAATCAGGTAGCGGTTCTCGTTCAGGGTGTAATCCAAGACTTTTCGTACGATATGTGCTCCCATATCCGATATCTCCAACTGTCCGCCAGGCGTTAAGGTCAAAGTGTCGTTGAATCTCAGCGATACAGGATTGGCGTCCTGGCTGGTTCGGAAGACACAAAAGCCGCCATAGCGGCTTTTCGTGTCCTATGTGTGGCTGCCTGTTATGGGCGGGCCGTATGTGGGCATCTTCGGATGCGCCGGGGTCCAACTAGCCGGTACGCCAACCCATACGGTTCCGCCCACCCTGATTGGCGTCAGACGGCGGTTTCAACGCTAGTTGGAGATTTCATCATGATCGAACATTTCGAACCCATCCGTTTTCCCCGTCACAACCGTTTTATCCATGGCCTGATGCTGGAGTCGCAAGCTTGGTTCAGCGTGACCGACCTCGGCCGCATGATGGGCCGTGCGCTGGATGAACGCCTGACCCGTAAGCTTGATGCTGATCAGCAGCGGTATCTCTGGATGAACTACCACGGCAAAATCCAGAACACGCTGATGGTCAGCGAGTCTGGTATGTACGCGCTGCTGATTCACCACCATATCCCGGAAAACCAGTACCTGCGGCAGTGGTTCAGCCTTGAAGTCATACCCGCTTTGCGCAATATGTCATCCACCGTGGCAAACCACGGCCTCAGCCTCAGCTCCCTGCAGTGGGCTGGGCATTCAGTGAGCCTGCTGCATTGGCAGAACGAGCCCTGGATCAGATGGCGGGATATGCCCGTTCTGGTGCCGTCGGTTGAGTGTGCTCCAGCTCAGTGGCCGAACTGATCGTTGTTTGTCCGGTTGCGGTGAGCCGTACCATTGCCGGAGGCAGTGGTACGGCCCTAGTCCTGGGTAAGCCTGTTTTGTTGTCCCTTGTGTTCCGTTTCCTTTGTAGTTTGTCTTTACAGGCTCTCAGACCCGTCGCAAATGGGGTAATGGGGCATTTAAATGGGGTATTTTATAGGGGTATTACCCTGTTTAAGCTTGTGATTACCCCATTTCGACAAGGAGGGTTTACATCTTTATGAACTCAATTACCCCCGAGTATCTGGCTGCGCTGCGCTTCGATGGCAGACAGGTCGCTACGCTGCGTTTGTTGGGTGAGTATCAGGGCAAGCAAAAGCTCTACGTGGCGCAGTCTCCTGAAGTTCTCAAGGGATTGCGCCAGATTGCGGTGGTCGAGTCCACAGAGTCGTCGAACCGTCTGGAGGGTGTTGTCGTAGCTCCCTCACGTTTGAAGTCCTTGGTCATTCGTAATGCAGCGCCAGAGAATCGATCTGAACAGGAGATCGCGGGCTACCGCGATGCATTGTCGTTGATTCACGAGTCCGCTGCGAACATGCCCTTCAGTGAAGGTCTGGTGCTGCAATTGCACACCATCCTTTACCGTTACCTACCGCAGGAGGGCGGTCGCTGGAAGGCGACCAACAACGACATTGTCGAGCGCCACCCAGACGGCTCATCGCGTCTGCGCTTCCGGCCGGTCGCTGCACATCTGACGCCGATGGCGATAGCTGACTTGAACCAGAACTATGCCACCGCAATGGACCAACATCTGGCTGACCCTTTGGTATTGGTGCCGCTGGTGATGCTCGACTTCCTGTGCATCCACCCATTTCCGGACGGCAATGGCCGTATGTCCCGGTTATTGACGCTGTTACTGCTTTACCACTTCGATTATGCCGTGGGCCGT
The DNA here is from genome assembly GCF_002814235.1 of Pseudomonas sp. QS1027. Lineage (GTDB taxonomy): Bacteria > Pseudomonadota > Gammaproteobacteria > Pseudomonadales > Pseudomonadaceae > Aquipseudomonas. The sequence goes on from NZ_PHSU01000008.1 coordinate 62,382, forward strand.
TACATCAGCCTGGAGCGCATCTTTGAGGAAACCAAGGAAGGTTATTACGAAACACTGGAAGCCAGTTCGCAGGGCTGGCATGAGGGGCGGCACGACGTCAAACCCTGGCTTGACTACTTCTGGAGCGCTCTGTTGAGGGCGTTCCGTGAGTTTGAGGAGCGTGTCGGGACAATCGATCGAGGTCGCACCAAAGGGGGTCGTGTGCGTTCGGACGTGCTGGCGCGTAGTCTGCCGTTTTCGATTTCAGAGATTGAGGAAGGCTGCCCTGGTGTGAGTCGTGACATGGTACGGCTGGTGCTGCGGGCAATGAAGTCGGAGGGACTGATCGAGTCAACGGGCAAGGGGCGTAGTGCGAAGTGGAAGCGCGTCCCGTCGGGCGGCGTTGGTCACACAATTAACGAAGGTCAGTAGCCCATGTTACGAGGCGATGAGTGATGCTCAGTCGCTGCTTTCGTTCGGATATCTCTGAACTGAAATTGCCTGATGCCGTCGTCCTGCCCCTAAAGGTGCTTGGCTGAGCGGTGCGGGCAGAAGCTAAGCCTCAATGGCGACGGGAGAATTCAGGCTGCTATGGCCGCTGTTCCCAGCTTCGCGTACTTGAATTTCCCTTTCGCCAAACGCCCCTTGAAGACGAGACAAGAATGAGCCCCCATCAGCAGGGCATGGATTCCGTCGTTTAACGCGCTACTTCCTTAAGATAGATCTTGCGGGCAGCAACTGCGTTAGGCGTGAAATCGGTAAATACACCGTCGACACCGGCTCGGTAAAAGGCCAGGTATTCTGCCGCTGGATCCCCCTTATAGACACCTGCCAGGTATTTCGCTTCGTTGCGGAAGGTGAATATATGAACGAACAAATTGGCCTTGTGAGCGTCGCTGATCAGGTTGGTTGGCTTGAGGGTGTCGACCTTGTCCAGGCTGGCGTTGGATGACGAATCCTGAGCTGCCGCAACGGTGAGCGACATTGCCTGTGGCTTCCACGGACCGATGCCGTCGGCGTAGGTTTTGACCTCGGCCAATCCGGCTGGCGTCAGCATCGCACCGAAGGGGCGTGGGTCGCCCGCGACGGTCCAGCTATAGGGGCGGCCGCTGACGAACGTGTTGGGTTTGTCAGTGATGAAAATGGTTTCGCCCGTTTTGAAGTTTATGCCGTTTCCATCGACCAGTTGAACGGCTTTGGATTTCAGGCCGATAGAGCGCAGGTATTTCAAGCTGGCGGGGTCAAAGCTTTGCACAAAGACCGGGGCTTCCTTGCGATTGAGGTCGTTGTCGTTGAGGGTTTTGAGGAAGGCCTTCTCAAACGGATGAGTGCCCGGGGCGCCGCAGCCATTGGCAACGGCCTGGGCATTGTTCCAGATTGGATTTTTGCTTTCTGGATAGACTGTAATGACGCGGCCTGTCGCTGCGCTTTTAGCTTTTGCAATGTCGATCACATCCTGAAAACTCAGGATCGGCAACTTGCCGTTCAGTTCTGTTGGGCGCTGGTCGCGGGCATCGTAAGTGGTGCCACCTATCCATTGCCTGAGTTCGGCCATGGTGAAATCGCTGATTGACCAGTCGTTGGTATGGTCTTCGCCATCAACGACCAATGATTTCAAGACTGATTTTGGATCGTTGGGGTCGGTCAAGTCGCTCAGGTACTGTGCTGGACCATTTTCTGCGGTGGCAGGGTATCTGACATTGACCAACACGCCTGGAACAGTACGCTTGCGGCGTGCAACGTCGGCGTTGGTCTTCGCGACTTCGCTGATGTTGGTGTTGTCGCTCAACCAGGGGTTGTGTCGAGCCACCAATACGCAGTCCTTGGTCATGTGCAGATCCAGTTCGAGCGAATCTGCGCCAGCATCGGCGGCATTCTCGTAAGAAGCCCGGGTTTCTTCCGGATACAACCCTGGCAGGCCGCGATGCCCGATAATCAAGGGTGGTGCGCCGTCAAGCGTCTTGAACGAAGCGGAGGCGCTTGACCCTGCGCCAGGTAAGCTCCCGTTCGTACCGTCACAAGCGCTCACCAACAGGCTGCATCCGAGAGCGATAAAGCGGGCAAGAGGCAGACCTGAGCGAGTGTGCATGTGTAGTCCTTCAAGATGGGAAGAGCGGTTATCAACCGATAGTAATCACGAACACATGACAAAATCATGGCTCATCGGGGCCGCTCCGGGACTAACCGTCAACTGGCCGCAGGTACACTTATTGGTTTGGGAAAGTTGCCATAAGTTACCGAGGTCCATGGGGTCCCAGAGCCAGCCTGTATGCAGTTTTTGGCTAAAGCAGGCAGAAAACAGCTCTTTGTCGCCCCATTTCGGCGGCCATGCTGTATTCGTCAAGGTCCGGGTCGACGGCCCTTCCTGATCAACTTCTATTTCTTCTTGGCAGCCGCCTCAGCGGCCAGGCACTCAAGGGCAAACTGCTCGGTGTACGTCATCTGAATGGGAGTGGTTTCTCCCTTGACGGTCCTTTCGCCATCGAGGATGTAGCGAATGCGCTTGTCGGTCACGCCGATGCGTTTGGCGATCCAGGAGGGGGTTTGTCCGATGCGCGAAATCAGCTTGTCGGCATATTCGGTGGAGGGATTGTAGTGCTCTGCGTTGGGTGTCATGTGACGTCCAGATATAAGGTGGGTCTGTGATGCATATGTGGGGTAGGGGACACGGTGCACCAATTATTGGACGGTGTCGTGGCCTCAAATGAAGAAGCCCCGGAATCCGGGGCTTCTTCATTTCTGCAGTTTATCAGTCCACCCTCAACCTGCTGTTGCTTTCTCGCCAATTGCATTGAGTTCAGCCAGCGTGTCCGGCGTGAGCTGCAACTGCCCGGCTTTCAGATTTTCGCGCAGGTGCGCGACCGAGGATGTGCCCGGAATCAGCAGGATGTTGGGCGAGCGGTGTAGCAACCAGGCCAGCGCCACTTGCATCGGCTGGGCTTCCAGGCGGGCTGCGATCTCCGACAGCGCCGTTGACTGGATGGGGGTGAATCCGCCCAGGGGGAAGAACGGCACGTAGGCGATACCCTGCGCCGCCAAGTCGTCGATCAACCCATCGTCCTCGCGGTGGACCAGGTTGTACTGGTTCTGTACGCAGACGATATCGGCGATCGCCTGGGCTTCCTTTATCTGCTCGGCGGTTACGTTGCTCAGCCCGATATGACGGATAAGCCCCTCCTGCTGCAACTTCGCCGTGACCTCGACCAGATGGCCGATGCTCTCCTGAGTCAGGCCATGGCCAAAGACACGCAGGTTGACCACGTCCAGGGAGGCCAGGCCGAGATGGCGCAGGTTGTCCTCGACGGCGTTGCGCAACTCTTGCGGGCTCTGGGCGGCCAGCCAGTCGCCCTTGTCGTTGCGGCGCGCGCCGATCTTGGTGACCAGGGTCAGGTTGTCGGGATACGGATGCAGCGCTTCGTGAATGATCTGGTTGGTGACGTGGGGACCATAGAAGTCGGAGGTGTCGATATGGTCGACGCCGGCAGCAATGGCTTCGCGCAACACGGCGATGCAGGCGGCCCGATCCTTCGGTGGTCCGAATACGTGTGGTCCGGCCAGTTGCATGGCGCCATAGCCCATTCGCCGGACCTGACGACCCGCGAAGCTGAAATGGGAGTGGAGGGCGGAGGTGCTCATATGGGTTTTCCTCTATTGGGTCGGTTTCGATACGGGTCGCAGAGCGTTCCGCGGCGGGCTTCGATGGACCGAATATAGTTCCAATTGCACTGTTTGATAATCGGGCATAAAGTTTACGGGCTGTTTAAATTAGTGAACAATTGCCATGAAATTTAACGATATGGCGGCCTTTGTCGCGGTCGCGCGGGCGGGTGGTTTCCGTGAGGCAGCGCGTAGCGGCGGCGTTTCCGCTGCCAGCCTCAGCGTAGCCGTGCAGCGTCTTGAGGCGCTGCTGGATTTGCGCCTGTTGAACCGCACCACACGGAGTGTGGCTTTGACCGAAGCCGGACAACACTTGTTGGCCAGGCTGGAGCCGCTGTTTTCCGAAATGGAAGCGTCATTGGATGTGCTCAATGGCTTTCGCGATAAGCCCTCCGGTACGCTGCGGCTCAATGTGTCCACCAGCGCCGCGCGCATCGTGCTGCCCGAGGTCATCGCCGGATTTCTCAGGCGTTATCCGGATATCCGCATCAAGGTCGTGGTGGAAGACGGCTTTGTCGATGTGCTCTCGGCGGGTTGCGATGCCGGCATTCGCTACGACGAAAGGCTGGAGCAGGACATGATCGCCATTCCCATCGGTCCCAGGGTGCAGCGCTTCGTCACAGCGGCGGCGCCCGGCTATCTGGACTTGCAGGGTCGGCCGGCTCATCCGAGTGAGTTGTTGACGCATTCCTGCCTACGCTGCCAGTTCTCCGGCGGTAACAAACCCACCTGGAAATTCGAGCGTGATGGCGAGCAGATTGAGCTCGACCCGCCCGAACGCCTGCTGGTGACGCCCAGTGGCGCGCTGGACCTGACGGTCAGTGCCGCAGTCGCCGGCCTTGGGGTGGTGCATCTTTTTGAGGATCTGCTGCAACCGCAACTGGACAGCGGCGAGCTCGAACCCATCCTGGAACCTTGGTGGCAGACGTTTTCCGGTCCGTTCCTGTATTACCCTGGACGGCGCCATTTGCCGGCGCCGTTGCGGGCATTTGTCGACTATCTGCATGAGCTGTCGGCGACGCTGCCCTTGCAAGCCTGAGTCTGATTACAATCGGGGACTCATCAACACACCTAACAATAGAGTGGTTAACACCACCGAGTGATTCAGACCTTGATCGAACGACGCCAATTCAGTGGAGGCATGAAGGGAAAAAACCTCCGCTATCTGAATGACAATCCTGGCCAGCCGGCGCAAATGACCCGGACCGGTTTTTTGCTGCTCGAGCATTTCTCCCTGCCGGCATTCACCCAGGCCCTGGATACGCTGGTCACGGCGAACCTTCTGCGCCCCGGGTTGTTCTCTTCGCGAACCTTCGGCCTGAGCGAAGGGGAGGTCATCAGCGACCTCGGCCTGGTGATTCGCCCCGATGCCCGTATCGATTTTGCGGCCATTCAGAACCTCGATCTGCTGGTCATTTGTGGTGGCTACCGCACCGAGCTTAAGGCCGATGACTCGCTTATCAGCCTGCTGAGGGCCGCGTCAGACCAGGGTGTCAGCCTGGCCGGGTTGTGGAATGGCGCCTGGTTCCTCGGCAGCGCGGGTTTGCTCGACGGCTACCGTTGTGCGATTCACCCTGAACATCGGCCGGCACTCGCGGAGATCTCCAAGGCGACCCATGTCACCAGCGAGGCCTATGTCATCGATCGCGACCGGCTCACCGCGTCCAGCCCCTCGGGGGCGTTCCATATGGCGCTGGACTGGATCAAGGGCTTGCACGATAAAGCCCTGGTCGAGGGTATCGAGGACATCCTGGCGTTCGAGGAGTCGCGCTACCGGCGCATCAAGCCGGCCGAGAATGTGTGCGTGAGCGCACCGCTGCGCGAGGTGGTCAAGCTGATGGACGCCAACCTCGAAGAGCCCCTGGAACTGGAGCAACTGGCGGCCTACGCCGGCCGTTCCCGTCGGCAACTCGAGCGTCTGTTCAAGGAGCAGTTGGGCACCACGCCGCAACGCTATTACCTGGAACTGCGGATCACCGAAGCGCGTCGGCTGTTGCAGCACACCGAGCTGTCCCAGGTCGATGTGCTGGTGGCCTGTGGTTTTGTTTCGCCGAGTCATTTCAGCAAATGCTACAGCTCGTATTTCGGCTACCGGCCCTCCAAGGAAAAGCGCCTGGTTAAATAAGGTGAGCGGTTCAGGCTAGCGTTCCGAATAGGAGGGCGCGCGTGGCATGCGTTATGCTTTGCCCGTACCCAGTAGTGTTCTGCCAAAAATAGCTTGGAACGGGAATTCTAGAAGATGGCGCGTGTAACGGATAAAGAGTTCGATGCGGCCTTGCCGGTGATGCAGAAGCTGCTTTGGGCGGACCCGCAGGACAGGGCGCGGCTGCAGGAGCAAGGTCTTAATGTGACCCCTTCGAATTTCTACTCGAGCACGCCATCGCTTTCCGAGATCGCCAGTTCCTACGAATACACCGAGTCGGAACCGCCTTATTTGAATTGCGGCCTGTTCGACCAGGAAAGGCTGCGGGCGGAGATCAGCGAACTGATTCCATATGGGGCCGATTTCGCGCCGGCTGAAGTCGGCGATAAAGAAACCGCGACCTCGTATTTCTGGAAAAACGGTCAGTTTACCTGCAGTGATGGTATGGCCTATTACGCCTATATCAGGCGCATCCGTCCCAAGACTATCGTTGAAATCGGCAGCGGGTTCTCGTCGCTGATTGCCGTGGAAGCATTGCGCAAAAACGGGTCAGGGACGCTGCATTGCATCGAACCCTTTCCAAGGCCGTTCATCACCACCCTGGCCAGCGAAGGGGCACTTGAACTGCAATCGATGCGTGCCCAGGAGCTGACCGTCGAGTGGTTGAATGCCACGCTGGAAGACGGCGATATCCTGTTTATCGATTCCACGCATACGGTAAAAACCGGCAGCGACTGCCTGCATATCTACCTGCGCCTGCTGCCGAAAATCACCAAGAAAATCTTTGTCCACGTGCACGATGTCTTCCTGCCCTTCGGCCTTCCGACGCATTGGTTGATCGAGCATCAGATCTACTGGACGGAACAGTACCTGCTGCTGGCGCTGATGACGGATAACCCGCGGACGAAACTGCTGTTTGGCAGCGCGTATCACCAACATTTCAATCATGATCTGTTGACCGCACTCATGCATGGTCAGTCTGAAAGCCGCGGTGCCAGTTTCTGGTTCGAGTTTGATGGCCGGAGCAATGTCTAGTTTCTTCTGGCTCCAACCCTTTTAGTCAGCCAACACCAGCTCGTCAGCCTGGACGTGCTGGTTCTTCCCAAGTGCGCTGCGCGGCCCTCACAGGCCCGCCGAAGTCACTTCAAATACGAGCGCAGCGCCGACACCACGTCATCCACATCCTCGCGACGCTGGGCCGGCGTGACATCGTCCGCGCCCAGGTGCTCGCGGATATGACCTTCCAGCACCTCGGTCATCAAACCATTGACCGCCCCACGGATCGCCGCGATCTGTTGCAGCACGGCGGTGCACTCGACTTCCATATTCAGCGCGTTTTCCAGCGCCTCGGCCTGGCCCTTGATACGCCTGACACGGGTCAGCAGGCGTTTTTTATCCTTGATGGTATGCGGCATGGAATTGTCCCATTGTGTGTTATCTATACTGGGGTATAGTATATTTCGACCTTGTCATCAGGACTGTAGCCCAATGTCTTCGCCCAATGCTACTCACCAGAATTGCCATTCGAAAATCCTCAACGATGGAAATCCCCTGGCGGAGACCAACACCCGGCGCGCCATGATCCTGACCGCCATCATGATGGTCGCCGAGATCGCCGGCGGTTGGTACTACAACTCGATGGCGCTGTTCGCCGACGGCTGGCACATGAGTTCCCATGCGTTGGCGCTGGGGTTGTCGGTGTTGGCCTATGGCGCTGCCCGGCGCCTGTCCAGTGACAACCGTTTTGCCTTCGGCACCTGGAAGATCGAAGTGCTCGGCGGCTACACCAGTGCGTTGTTCCTGGTGATGGTGGCGGGGCTGATGCTGTATCAATCGGTTGAGCGGCTGATTTCGCCTGCGGCCATCCACTATGACGAAGCCATTGTCATCGGCATCGTCGGCTTGATGGTCAACCTGGCCTGCGCCTGGCTGCTCAAGGACGGCCATGCCCACGATCACCACCACGACCATCATCATGATCACGGCCATGATCACGGCCACGATCTGAACCTGCGTTCCGCCTACCTGCATGTGGTGGCTGATGCGGCCACCTCGGTGCTGGCGATCCTGGCGTTGATCGGCGGCAAGGTCTGGGGCGCGGCCTGGCTTGACCCGTTGATGGGGATTGTCGGAGCGGGGCTGGTGGCGAGCTGGGCCTATGGGCTGATCCGCCAGACCAGCCGTGTCTTGCTGGACGCGGAAATGGATGCGCCGGTGGTCGAGGAAATCCGCGAGGTCATCGCGGCCAGCCCGATTCCGGCCACCATCAGCGACCTGCATGTCTGGCGGGTCGGCAAGGGGCAGTTCGCCTGCGTGCTAAGCCTGGTGACGCAATTGCCGGCCACGCCGGACTACTTCAAGGCGCAACTGGCGATCCACGAGGAGCTGGTGCATGTGACGGTCGAGCTTCACCAAACGGCCTGATGGATTGTCACCCAAAGTAATACTCGAACGGGTGGACATATATCGCAGGGCGTAATCAGTGTTTTCGATTTGAAGGGTTCGTTAGGCCTCCCTTGGGAGTTGTCAACACTCAAATGTTGTATTCAGCCCATGCTTGATTTATTCTAAATAAGCAATGCAGGGAGCGTGATTTCAGCGAGTTGAGTTTGATGGCAATGGAGGCCGTGACGCATGTTCAACGTCAGACGCAATATAGGGATTTTGTTGTTTCTCTATATTGTTGGTGTCAGTGGTTATATTTACTATCTTCACGCTCAGGCCCAGGCGATTCTGACGCAGAGTATTAATGATAAACTTCTGCATGCCGCCTTGGGCGCTTCGGCTATTCTCGGTGATCGATACCATGATCATTTGATCGACAAAAACTCAAAGTCGGAAGCCGAGGATTTAAATACGATTCGCACCCTGTCCCGGTTCAACGAATCCATGGGCACGGCGTTCGTCTATACCGTGGTGAAACGGGGAGGAGAAGCGATCCTGGTCAGTTCCAGTGCCTCAGCCAAGGAAATCCGGGAGAATAACTTCGTACGCTATTTCGATCCCTACCCCGATGCCAGCCAGGCCTTGCTTGATAGCTTCGAGCGTACGACACCGAGCTGGATCGACTACACGGACCACTGGGGGGATTTTCGTGCGGTCTTTGTTCCCTTGAAATCCCAGGATGGCACGGCTTATGTTGCCGGTGCGGAAATTACGCTAGCGGACTATTATGACCAACTTAATCAAGACTCCTTGCACCATATCGTACTGGCTCTTCTGATCTTTCTCGCTTTCAGTCTCTTGATTGTCATTGACGCCATACGCCTGCGCACTCATCTTCGGCAACTGCAAGTCAACGAGCAGGTGTTGAAACAGGCAAAAAGTGCCGCTGAAGAGGCGGATCGCATGAAAAGCCAATTTTTGGCCACCATGAGCCATGAAATTCGTACACCGATGTACGGCGTGATCGGTGCGACCGATCTGCTGGCGGCGACGTCCTTGAGTCCAGAGCAACGTGACCTGCTGACCACTATTCATGCCAGTGGCAAGACGCTGTTATCGCTGATCGACGATATTCTTGATCTTGCCAAGATCGAATCGGGAAAACTGGACTTGAGGCCTTGTGTGTTCAAGTTGCGCACCTTGATTGCTTCGAGCGTTGAAATGGTTCGGCAAAATATTCAGGACAAGCCCATTACGCTTGAAGTCACTGTGCAGCCGAATGTGCCCTTACTGGTAAAAACCGACGCTGATCGCCTGCGTCAGGTACTGATCAACTTGCTGGGCAATGCGATCAAATTCACCGAAGCCGGGGAGGTGTCGCTCACCGTCAGCCTCGGCGACGAAAGCGCTCAATCCCGACTCTGCTTTTCGGTACGCGATACCGGTATAGGGATTCCGGTGGAGCGGCAAGGCAGTCTGTTCAAGCCCTTTACTCAGTTTGAAGGATCGACCAATCAGCGCTTTACCGGGAGCGGGCTCGGTCTGTCCATCTGCAAGAATCTGATCGAGGCCCAGGGTGGAGTCTTGTCTTTCAGCAGTGTGTTGGGTGTCGGCTCGACGTTTTCCTTTTCGCTGGCGAACGAACTTTTCTCTGATTCGGAAATAGCCCTTGCGGTCGATCGTCCAGCGGTGGTTTTCGATTCGTCGTTTGCCCGACATTACCCGCTGGATATCCTGCTGGTCGAGAACCATCCGTTGAATCAGAAGGTGGCCATGGCCATGCTGCAGACGTTGGGTTATACGCCTGATCTGGCCTCAGATGGCCTCGAGGCGCTCGAGCGCTGCATGACATCGACTCCGGATGTCATCCTGATGGATATCAACATGCCCGGTATGGACGGCCTGGAGGCCATTCGCAGAATACGTGGGCTGCCACTGGGTGACAGGTGTTACATCGTGGCTTTTACCGCGAGTGCTTTTTCGAGCGAGATAGAGCGTTTCAGAGGCGCAGGGGCGAATGATATTTTGACCAAGCCGGCGAGCTTCCTGGGCTTTTGTGAAGTGCTACGCCGTTCGGCGGACTACCGGAAGCAGTTCCAGACCAGCGCTCCGGTAGTCGAATGATCTCTCGTCAGAACGAGATCAGGGCACAAATGCCAGTACGGACGCCGGGGAGCCGGAGCCGTCTTTGAGCCTCAGGACACCAATGACCAACGTTGTGCCTTTGGCGGGCAACTGATCCAGGTTGGTCAGGCATTCGAGGATGATTCCATTTTTCGCCAAAACCAGGCTGTTGGTGGCAAATACCGTGTCCTGGCCCGGATCGGCTCCGTGGGTGTCGATACCGACCCCGGCGATCTGACGGTCCTCGACCAGCAGTTTTGCCGTGGCGGCGCCGACTCCGGGGAAGTGCAAAGCGCCTTTGTCATCTTCATTGAAAAAGCGTTTGGAGTCGTTCCACAGGGCTTGCCACCCGGTATAGAAGATCACCACGGAATCCTGGGCGATGCGACCATGGTCGTGTTCCCAGTTCTTGATGTCCTGAGGACTGATCACATAGTCGGGATCGGCCTTTGCTTGCGCCCGGACATCGATTACCACGGCCGGTCGTACCAGTGACTCCGGCTTGTAGGCATCAATCCCGATACCGTCGGGGTGAAAGCTGTTGGGGGCATTCATATGGGTTGCGCTGTGTTCCCCCATGCTGAAACTGCGCAAGTAGTAACCGTCTTTTTCCTGTGAAGCCACCACGTTGAAGGTGACGGGAGGATCGTGTGGCCAAAGTGGTATGGACGGCGCAATGACGTGGCTGAGGTCAATGACTTTTTGAAACTGGATACTCTGCATTCCTTTGACTCTCTTATCCTCGGCGAAGCTGTAGGTGATACCGGTCGCCAGCCATGCCGTCAGTAATCCGACAGATAACTGCCTGAACCGCGCCCCGTGTTGTTTTGATGGTTCCATGACGTTACCTACTCCTTTGGCAGACCAGAGGGCCCTTGCCCATGGTTCCGGCGGAGTCTATCCATTCTCTACGCCATGACGCCAAACAGATTCGAGGGGTTAGAGGGGGGGACAAGGCGAGTATGGGCCAGCAAACACTCCACCAGCGCGTCGAAGGTTGCCTTGCAACGGGGGCTGGTGCGCAGGTCCTCGTGCATGGTCACCCAGGTTTCCAGTTGGAACCTGAACTGCTCCGGCAGCAGCCGCACCAGTGTCGGTGTACGCATCGCCAGGGCGGTTTGACAGATGCCGATGCCGCAGCCGGCGCGGATCATCGCCAACTGCGCCAGGGTACTGTCGGTGCGCAGCGTGAAGGCCTCGCGACTCCAGCCGGGCACTTGCTTGCTGGCGGCGCGGATAAAGGGGGTGGTGATATCGAAGCCGATCAGCGCATGCTGGGACAGATCGGCCATTGCACTGGGCGTGCCCTGTCGTTGCAAATAGTCCGCGTGTGCGTAAAGCCCCAGTTCCACCTGGCCGACACGTCGGGCGATCAACTGATCCTGTTTCGGCGCGGTCATGCGCACCGCAATATCGGCCTCCCGTTGCAGCAGGTCATGCACCTTGTCGGTGGCCAGCAGCTCGATTTTGAGTTGCGGATGGTCCTGGCTCAGCAGTGCCAACGTCGGCGGTAGCACTTCGATGGCAATGATTTCGCTGGCGGAGATCCGCACCGTGCCGTTCACCGTCTGACCCTGGCCGGTGGCGGCACGCTCCAGCGCGGCGGCGGTGTGCTGCATGGCTTCGGCATAGCCGCGCAGCGCCAGGGCGGTCTCGGTGGGCAGCAAGCCGGTCTGCGAACGGGTGAACAGCGGTTGCTTGAACGACGCCTCCAGCGCGGCGATATGCCGGCCCACGGTGGGCTGGGCAATGCCCAGCGCCCGTGCGGCGCCCGAGAGCGAGCCTTCCGTCAGTACGGCAAGCAAGGTTCGGTACAGTTCCCAACTCATGATCTGGTCCATGCATAAATGTATGGCGGATAGCTCGTGCCAGGCAATTTATTTCCTGGAGGGGCAGGGCCAGACTCTGCTCATCGTTACCTTCCTGGAGAATTGACATGGCAGTGCAGAGCAACAAGGTTTTGGTCCTGGGCGCCGGCGGCGGCATTGGCGGCGAAGTGGCGCGGCAACTGCGCGACGGCGGCTGGCAGGTGCAGGCGCTCAAACGAGGTTTGGCGACGGCGGCAGAACAGCGCGACGGCATTCAATGGTTGCGCGGCGATGCCCTCAACCGTGACGACGTGGTGCGGGCGGCGCAGGGTTGCAGCGTGATCGTGCATGCGGTCAACCCGCCGGGCTATCGGCATTGGGCCGAGCAGGTGCTGCCGATGATCGACAATACGATTGCGGCGGCGCGTATTGCCGGCGCGACCATTGTGTTGCCGGGCACGGTCTACAACTACGGCCCGGATGCCTTTGCCGAATTGAATGAACAGGCGGTGCAACGTCCGTTGACGCGCAAGGGGCGTATTCGCGTCGAGCTTGAGCAACGCTTGCAGGATGCGACGCGAGACGGGGTGCGGGCGATTGTCGTGCGGTCGGGCGACTTCTTCGGCCCGCAGGCTGGTAACAGTTGGTTTTCCCAGGGGATGATCAAGCCCGGGCAGGCGGTGAAAGTGATCAATCTGCCAAGCGATCCGGGCGTCGGTCATCAGTGGGCCTATCTGCCGGACGTGGCGCGGACCATGGTCGAACTGGTGGCGCGTCGAGGGGCCTTGCCTCCCTTCGCGACCTTTCATATGGAGGGCTACTGGGACGCCGACGGCACCCAGATAGCAGCCGCTATCAGCCGCGTGGTCGAGCGCGCGGGTGGCCAGACCAGGCTGCGGCGCTTTCCCTGGTGGCTGGTAGGACTGGCCTCGCCGTTGGTGACCACCTTTCGGGAAATGCTGGAGATGCGTTACCTGTGGCGTACGCCGGTGCGGATGAATAATGCCTATCTGTTGAGCGTGCTGGGGGCCGAGCCGCATACACCGCTGGATCAGGCGGTGGAAGTAACACTGAAGGGCGTGGGCTGTTTGTAGGGGGATCAGGCGCTCGAACCCTGACAAGATCAGGGCACAAAGGCCAGCACGGAGGCGGGGGAGCCGGATCCGTCCTTGAGTTTCAGGATCCCGATGACCAGCGTTGTGCCGTTGGCGGGCAATTGATCCAGATGAGTCAGGCACTCGAGGATGATTCCATTTTTCGCCAGGACCAGGCAGTTGGTGGCAAATGCCGTGCTCTGACCAGGGTCGACCCCGTGGGTATCGATCCCGACCCCGGCGACCTCACGCTCTTCGACCAGCAGTCTTGCCGCATCGGCGCCGACCCCGGGGAAGTGCAGGCCGCCTTGGTCATCCTCATTGAAAAAACGCTTGGGGTCGCTCCACAGCGCTTGCCAACCGGTATGGAAGAGCGCGACGGAACCCTGGGGGATGCAACCATGGGCCTGCTCCCAGCGCTCGATATCCTGAGGACTGATCACGTAGTCGGGATCGGCCTGTGCCTGCGCCCGTACAACGATCACCACGGCCGGGCGCACCAGCGACTCCGGGGTGTAGGCATCGATCCCGATGCCATCGGGGTGAAAACTGTTGGGCGCATTCATATGGGTGGCGCTGTGTTCGCCCATGCTGAAACTGCGCAGGTAGTAACCGTCCCGTGCCTGTGAGGCCACCCCGCTGAACGCGACGGGAGGGTCATGGGGCCAAAGGGGGATGGACGGCGTAATGACGTGGCTCAGATCGATGACTTTTTGAAACTGGATGTTCTGCATTCCTTTGACTCCCGGGTCCTTGGCGAAAGGGTGGAGGATAGCGGTCTATTTCTGCCCGTACTGCCGTCGTGGCGGCACATTTTCCGGGTGCGATGAATGGAACCGGCATCACAGCGCTGACAATTTTTCGCCCGGAATCTGCTGTTCACGAGCAATAAAAATTTACTCCCGACGAAAGAAATGCGAAAAGGCTTTTCAGCCTTTTCCATGGATTCGGATCCCCCCTCATGTCTCGATCAAAGTTGTTCTCCAAACTGTTTGTCGCACTGTTGGTCGGCGCCGGGCTTTGGTACATGTGGATGATTGCCAGCGCCAAGCTGGAGTGGGGCGGAAGCAGCCCGGACAAGCAGCAGATCGGTGCCGTGCAGGACACCCGGCAGCGCGCGATGACCCAATACTGCACCGGTGTGGTGGTAACCCCACAGGGCACCTGGCTGGTGGGGCGCCTGGACGGGGATACCCAGCAGCTGCAAACTTCTGCCGACGTGGTGGACCTGGATGCCGTAGTCAATGGCAAGCCGATTGAGGGCAAGGATCAGGCGCCGGAAGACTCGGCGGCCTTTTCCAGCTATCTCGCCCACAACGACAAGGAAACCTCCTTCATTTCCCGTCTTGACGCTCAGGGGCAATTTCAACTGGTGGCCCATGTTGGCGACGCCGCCTGCCTGGTGGCCAGTCCGGATGGGGCCAGTGTTTTCCTGCTGACAGGGCTTAACCGACCCGAAGCCGCTACCGCGAGCAGCGATGACATCAACCAGACCGTGGTCTTTCGCAGCGACGACCAGGGCAAGCACTGGAGCTGGTTGGCCAAAGGTCTGTTTCCCAAGGCCAACCAACTGGCCTGGAACCTGAAACTCTACTTTCATGGCCAGGATGACCTCTGGGCCTGGAGTACCCCGAGCGGCACCGACAACGAGAGCGGCGAAGACACGCCGGGCGCCATCGCCACCGGGGTGTTCTACTCCGCTGATCGCGGCGCGAGCAGTACCCCGCTATTCGCTGCCGAGTCGCTGCTGGTGCCTGCCGAGTATGCCCGGGGCAAGCGGCCTGAGATTGTTGAATGGCGCACGGACCTGGGCACTTATGGGGAAGTCCAGACCCATGTCGTCCAACTGGATGCCCAGCGCGCGTTTATCTGGGTGTCCCAACGCTTCTGGGGAAGCAATCCGGACAGCGAAAGCGGCAGCCTGGCGATCAACGTCACGACACGAGCGCAGCTACAGCGCAAGGCGGGGCAGTGGCAGGTCGGGAGCGTGCAGCGCGAGGACGGCCTGTTTATCGATGAGCTGGTGGCGAACGACGCCGGGCGCGTGATGGGCCTGATCGATCAGGGCGAGCACGGCGAAGATGTGGTCGCCGAACTGGATACCGCCAAGCTGACCTGGAAGCCCGTGGGCGAATTGCCCAGCGTGTTTTCGCCGTTGGCGTCGGACAGCCAGTTGCGCGGGGGGAATTTCTGGATGGGGCAGAACAGCCTGCTGATCAACACCACGAGCGAACACCGGCCGCCGCGTTGGCTGTACTGGTGGTCGGATGCACGCATCTCCGCCGACGGCGTGTTCTACTCCAAGGACTGGGGGCATTCCTGGCAACGGCTGGCGGTCGACGGTTACCTGGGGATCCTCGGCTTTCAAGGTGCGCAGGACCGGGTGATCTGGGCCAAGGGCAACTGGTACAACAGCAACGATGCTGGGGTTTATTCCTATGGTTTGCGGTGAGGGCTGGATCGTCTTGTGCTTGTCTTGCAAGACGGCTCGCTTTCCATTGAGTGAAATTTCCTAGAAACTTCTACCCTGTTGCTCCTGGCAGAACCGGTGGCTAGTCTGCATCTTGTCACCGCAAAAAACGGTGATACGGACGTGCAAGTCCGGAATTCTGTTATGACGCACAACGCCCTTGTCATGCCTGGGCGTTTTTGCAGTCCGCCTGTTTTATGGTGGCTGTGCGTGGGAGACCTTCGGGTCTGCCGGGTGTCCTAACAGACCTGGTCTTGCACACCTGCGTACAGCTGCCACCCTCATTCGTGTGCAAGCGAGAAGGTGTCGGCTCCTTATCTCTGTTAGGAGTTTCAGACATGTTCAAGATCACGCCCAATCCCCCTGTATCACTTCGCGTCGAAAGCATCGATCCGCACATCGTCGACCGTGCATTGGCTTATTACAATTTGCCGCAAGGCACGAGTCCGAAGCGATGCGGTGCCAATTCAACCCGCAAGATCAACGCCGAACCTGAAAGTCGTGAAGAAATCCTGGTCGACGCCAGTTCGATTCTGGAGTCAGCGGCGGCCACCGCCTACGAACACGCCGACAACCTCACAGGCCCTGATCGCAAGGTGGCAATGGGCGTGGTGCGTCTGATCGAACTGGCGCAGGGGCGGGTGGATTCGGTGTTGGAGGATGAGTTCACCAGCGGCGCGCGCTGATCGCAGACAAGGGCAGGTGCTGTCCAAAGCGATCTCAGATCTGGCGCAGATTTGTGGCGAGCGGGCTTGCCCGCGCTGGGGCGCGAAGCGGCCCTAAAAACCGGTAATCGCGGTGTATCAGGCAAATCGCGACGGCAGGTTTTACGACTGCTTCGCAGCCGAGCGCGGGCAAGCCCGCTCGCCACAATATCGCGCTCGGATATGGCGACTTATCGCCCCTCATGCTGCCGCCGATAAGCCCCCGGCTGCACCCCGAGCGCTTTGGCAAACGCCCGGGTAAACGCCGCAATCGATTGATACCCCACCGCCGCACACACTTGCTCCACGGTGTTATTGGCCCGCAACAGCTGGCAGGCATGACGCATCCGCAACGCCAGCAGCACCTGCCCCGGCGACTGCCCGGCCAGTTCGTTGAAACGCTTGAAAAACGCCGAACGTGACATCCCGGTACAAGCCGCCATGCTCTCCAGCGACCAACTCTCCCCTGGCCGTTCGATCAACTGTTCCAGCAACGGCGCAAACCCCGGATGCCGGGCCAGCGCCACCAGCCCGCCGAGGCTCTGGTTATCCGCCACCTGCTGGCGCAGCACATACAGAAACAGCAGGTGACTCAAACGCTCCAGCAGCGCCGAGGAGGGCGCCGGTGACCGCTCGCACTCGGCCAGGATCAACCCGAACAACGCCCGTGCCGCGCTCAACGACGGATCTCCCGCACGCAGGACAATCCAGTCCGGCAGCCCGTCGATAATCAATGACGACAGCCCGGACTTGAAATGAAAGAACCCGCACACCAGCCCCACGCCATCCTGGGCGGCGCTGTCGAGCCCGGTCATCGCCTGGCGCGGCAAGTGTTGCGCCTCTACGCTGGTCTGGGCGCTCGACAACCGATAATCCAGGTCCCGCAGCAAAAACACCGCGTCCCCGGCCTCCAGCCGCAGGCTCTCTTGCTGCTCATCAATATGCAGCCAGCAATGACCCTGCACGATCAGGTGGAAGCTCGCCCGCGCCAAGCCGTGGGTGCTGGCGTGCCAGCCGCCGCAATAACGGCCCACATGGAACAGGCTCGCATCCAGTTCCAGGCTTTCTAATAACCAATCAACCAGTGGGCTCGACGAAATCATCTAATGGAAACACTCAGGAGCAAGGAAACGCTACTTTTGAATATGGATCGGAATTCTTATAACCAACAGACTTACCGGACTCACCCTACAGCAGGAGTCCACTCCATGTCGCGCGTCACTCTCCATACGCTGCAAAGCGCTCCCGAAGCGGCCAGGCCGTTCCTGGAAAATGCCCAGAAGAACTCCGGGTTTATCCCCAATCTGCTTGCCGTACTGGCCAATGCCCCGGCGGCGCTGGAAACCTACGTTACGGTATCGGCACTCAATGGCAAGGCCGAGCTGAGCCTGGCCGAGCGCGAGGTGGTGCAACTGGTGGCCGCCACCACCCACGGCTGCGACTTCTGCGTCGCCGGGCATACGGCGGTGGCCTTGAACAAGGCCAAGTTGCCGGCCGAAGTGGTCGACGCCCTGCGCGGGCAGGACGAATTGCCCCAGGAAAAGCTCGAAGTCCTGGCGGCCTTCGCCCGGGAAGTGATCGCCACCCGCGGCAATGTCAGCGACGCGGTGTTCAGCGAATTCCTCGCCGCCGGCTACACCCAGGGCAATGCCCTGGAAGTGATTCTCGGGGTGAGCCTGGCCACGTTGTGCAATTTCGCCAATGTTTTTGCCCGTACACCCCTCAATCCTGAGCTGGCGAAGTATCGTTGGCAGTCGACAGATCAATGATTCACCGAGGTCGGCTATTATTCGACGGTGTCTTCAAGGAGAAAACGACATGCTCAATCCGGCATTGAGTCAATGGCTCGACGTACAAGCCCAGGCTCTGGATCTGGGGCAGTGCGACCCACAGGATGTGATTTCCCGATTGGCGACGGCCAAGGTGCTGCGGATCGGCGTTCCAGAAACCCTGGGCGGCAGCGGCGGGACGGTGGCCGACGGGGTGGAAAGCATCGCCCAGGTGGCCAGCCATTCCCTGGCCGCGGCCTTTGTGTTCTGGGGCCAACGGGCCTTTATCGAATACCTGCTGCACAGTCCCAATACGGCATTGCGCGAGCATCTGCTGCCGTCCCTGCTCAACGGCGAACTGGCCGGCGCCACCGGGCTGTCGAATGCGATGAAGTTCCTCTCGGGGATCGAGTCGCTGCAACTGCGGGCCCGCGATCAAGGTGATGGCTGGTGCCTGAATGGCCGCCTGCAGTGGGTGACCAATCTGCGCAAAAGCGGCTTTGTGGTGGCGGCCGCCATTGAGCGGGAGGAGGGCGGTACGCCCTTTGTGCTGGCGATGCCGGATGCGCTGAGTGGCCTGCAACGCTCGGATGACTTGCAACTGATGGGGCTGCAGTCGAGCAATACCGCCGCGTTGGACTTCAGGCAGGTGGAAGTCAGCCGCGACTGGTTGCTGCATGACGATGCCCGAATCTTTCTGCCGGCGGTGCGCCCGGCCTTCCTCGGCTTGCAGTGCGGTATGTCCATCGGCCTGGCTCGGCAGGCGCTGAAGGAAGTGGACAGCCACCTGCAAGATGCCCGCTCGATTCTGCGCGAGCCCTTGCTGGAACAGCGCCAGGCCCTTGAGCAAACGGTGGAGGAACTCAAGAACGGCCTGCGCGACGGACGCTTTCTGGCCCAGCCGAGTGCCTTGTTCCAGATCCGCATCAGCCTGGCCGAATCGGTCGCCCAGGCGGTGCAACTGGAGTTGCAGGCCAGCGGCGGCAAGGCCTATCTGAATGAATACGGCAGTGGCTTCGCCCGGCGCTGGCGCG
Source organism: Pseudomonas sp. QS1027 (assembly GCF_002814235.1). Lineage (GTDB taxonomy): Bacteria > Pseudomonadota > Gammaproteobacteria > Pseudomonadales > Pseudomonadaceae > Aquipseudomonas. The sequence goes on from NZ_PHSU01000008.1 coordinate 81,549, forward strand.
AGTCGGCGTTTGTACCGATCGTCACCCCGAGCCTGGTGCAATTGCGCGCCGAGCTGCAACGCCAGGCCCGGGATACCGCGGCATGAGCGGGCCGCTGCTGGAGGCCCGGCAGATCAGCCTCGGTTACCCCCGCGAACAGGGCTGGCAAACGGTGCTGGAAGGTTTCGACCTGCAACTGCAAGCCGGCGAGGTGGTGTCGATCCTCGGCCCCAGCGGCGTCGGCAAATCCAGCCTGTTGCGGGTCCTGGCCGGCTTGCAGACGGCTCACGAAGGCCGAGTGCATTTCCTCGGCGAACCCCTGGACGGCCCGCACCCACGGGTGGCGGTGGCCTTTCAGGACCCCAGCCTGCTGCCCTGGTTGAGCCTGGAAAAGAACGTCGCCTTCGGCCTCGACTTCGCCCGCCAGCCGCACCTGGATGCCCAGGAGCGCAAGGCGCGGATCGACCACGCGATTGCCGCCGTCGGCCTGCAACACGCCCGGGGCCAGTACCCGGCGCAGTTGTCCGGCGGCATGGCCCAGCGCACGGCGTTGGCCCGCTGTCTGGCCCGCCAGCCGCAGGTCTTGTTTCTCGACGAGCCTTTCGGCGCCCTGGATGAGGTGACCCGCGCCGATATGCAACAACTGCTGCTCAAGGTGATCGCCGAGCACAACACCGCCGCGGTGCTGATCACCCACGACATTGACGAAGCCCTGCTGCTGTCCGAGCGGATCCTGCTACTGGGCCACAGCCCGGCGCGGACCCTCGGCGAGTGGCGTATCGACCTGCCTCAGCCACGGGCCGAGCTGGTGGAGGAACTGGGCGCCCTGCGTATCGAGATTCTCAAGACCCTTCGGCGGGCCAGCCGCACCTCACCCCCTCACTCTTTGCTCGAAACGTCGGAGATGGCTCATGTGCCTGGATGACTTCACCCACACACGTCGTGACTTCCTCAAACTCAGCGCCTTGCTGACCGCCGGCGGCGCCTTGCCGCTGCTCAACAGCCTGCAGGCCCGCGCCGCGTCGGAGCCCAATGCGCCGGTGCGGATCGGTTACCTGCCGATCACCGACGCCACGCCGCTGCTGGTGGCGCATAACAACGGCCTGTTCGAGGCCGAAGGCATCCAGGCCGAGCGTCCGGTGCTGCTGCGCAGTTGGGCCCAGGTGATCGAGGCGTTTATTTCCGGGCAGGTCAACGTGATCCACCTGCTGTCGCCAATGACCGTCTGGGCGCGCTACGGCAGCAAGGTGCCGGCCAAGGTGGTGGCCTGGAACCATGTCGGCGGTTCCGGCCTGACCGTGGGGCCGGAGATCACCGAGGTCAAGCAACTGGGCGGGCAGTCGGTGGCGATTCCGTTCTGGTACTCGATCCACAACGTGGTGGTCCAGCAACTGCTGCGCGACAACGGCCTGCAACCGGTGAGCAAGCCGGCCAGCAGCACGCTTGCTGCCAACGAGGTCAACCTGGTGGTGCTGCCGCCGTCGGACATGCCGCCGGCCCTGGCCAGCAAGCGTATTGCCGGCTATATCGTCGCCGAGCCCTTCAATGCCCTGGCCGAGGAACTGAAGGTCGGCCGGGTGCAGCGTTTCACCGGCGATCTCTGGCGCAATCACGCCTGTTGCGTGGTGTTCATGCACGAGCAGGACCTGAACAACCGCCCCGAATGGTCGCAGAAGGTGGTCAACGCCATCGTCAAGGCCCAGCTCTGGACCCGTGACAACCGCGCCGAGGCGGCTAAGTTGCTGTCCAAGGACGGCGCCAATCGCTACACCCCGCACACCACTCAGGTGCTCAATCGGGTGTTGGTGCCCAATACGGCCGATCGTGACGCCTATCTGGCCAGCGGGGCGATCCAGCACGGCAACTGGGACGAGCAGCGCATCGACTTCCAGCCGTATCCGTTCCCCAGCTACACCGAGGAACTGGTCAAGCGCCTGAAGAACACCCTGATCGAGGGCGACAAGGGCTTTCTCGCCGGCCTCGATCCGCAGCAGACCGCTCGCGACCTGGTGGACGACCGCTTCGTGCGCAACAGTCTGGCGGCGGTGGGGGGACTCAAGGCCTTCGGCTTGCCGGACAGCTTTGAGCGCAGCGAGGAGTTCGGCATTTGATCGGCAAGCCTTCCTCATCGCTGCTGCATTGGGGGCTGGGCCTGGCGGGGTTGTTCTGCCTGTTGCTGCTCTGGTGGCTGGGCGTGCACCTGTTCGGCAGCCCCGACGGGCTGTCGGCGCGCTTCTCGCCCGAAGCGACGCTGACCAGCCTGGTGGAGTTGCTCGGCCGTGCCGAGCTCTATGAAAACGTGCTGGTCAGCCTCAAGCGCATTCTGATCGGGCTGTTGCTGGCCCTGTTGGTCGGCGTGCCGCTGGGGTTGCTGATCGGCAGCTATCGGCATCTCGAAGCGGCGACCACCCCGGCGTTCCAGTTCCTGCGGATGATCTCGCCGCTGTCCTGGATGCCGGTGGTGGTGATGCTGATGGGGGTCGGTGACCAGCCGATCTATTTCCTGCTGGCCTTTGCCGCCGTCTGGCCGATCCTGCTCAACACCGTGGCCGGGGTCCGTCAGCTCGATCCACGCTGGCTGCAACTGAGCCGCAGCCTCAGTGCAACCCGCTGGGAAACCCTGCGCCAGGTCATCCTGCCCGGTGTGCTCGGCCATGTGCTGACCGGCGTGCGGCTGTCCATCGGGATTCTCTGGATCGTGCTGGTGCCCTGCGAAATGCTCGGGGTCAGCGCCGGGCTTGGCTACTTTATCCTCGATACCCGTGACCGCCTGGCCTATTCGGAACTGATGGCCATGGTGCTGTTGATCGGCGTGCTGGGTTTCATGCTCGATGCCCTGGCGCGAGGCCTGCATCGGCGTTGGGCGCATTCCTGACGCTAACCTGACAAATTATGCGGAATATACATATCTGTAACATTTTGAAATGTATACTTCCGCCCTGAGCCATACCCCCCCACGTTTCAACCGCCACCCCCAGGAGATTCGAACTTGGACCCTGCCCATTCTCGGTAGGCCACGTAGCGGGATTTACAAAGGGATACCGCCGGTGCGCAGCCGTCGCCCCGGTATCCAGTCTGTAGCGTTCAGTACGTGGCCTTGCTTCGACGATTTTCCAACCACATCTCCAGAATGTGCTGTGCTTAGACTGCCGGCACCGCAGCGCTTTATGCGTTTGTACCCTGGAGTTCGTGGGCCTGTATTTCAGAACGCTGCTGGAATCATTGACGATGAATAAAGTATTACGCCATTACATCCCGGCCAGTACCCGGCGCTTGCTGCCCAATCGCTGGGACCTGATCGCGCTGCCGCTGGTGGTGGGTTTCCTGCTGTTTTTCTCGATCGGCGCGCGGGAAACCTGGGCACCGATCTCGACCTTGCAGACCCAGGTGATCTCCCTCGATCCGGGCAACCTGCCGGAATATGCCATACGCACCACCCTGCGCATGCTCGCGGCGATGGTCGCGGCGTTGATCTTCACTTTTCTCTACGGGACCCTGGCGGCCAAGAGCAAACGCGCCGAGAAACTGCTGGTGCCGGTGCTGGATATCCTCCAGTCGGTGCCGGTGCTGGGTTATATCTCGTTCACCGTGACCTTTTTCCTCCTGTTGTTTCCGGGGCGGGTGCTGGGCGCCGAGTGCGCGGCGATCTTTGCGATCTTCACCAGTCAGGCCTGGAACATGACGTTCAGCTTCTACCAGTCGCTGCGCATGCTGCCGCGGGACCTGACGGAGGTTTCCGAGAGCCTGCACCTGTCCGGCTGGCAGAAGTTCTGGAAGCTTGACGTGCCGTTCGCCATGCCCGGTCTGATCTGGAACATGATGATGAGCATGTCCGGCGGCTGGTTCTTCGTGGTGGCCTCGGAAGCCATTACCGTGGGCGACAAGACCATCACCCTGCCGGGGATCGGTTCCTACCTGGCCACCGCCATCGAACAGCGCGACCTCACCGCCGTGGGGTATGTGATCCTGGCGATGGTGGTGGTGATCCTGGTCTACGACCAGTTCCTGTTCCGTCCGCTGGTGGCCTGGGCGGACAAGTTCCGCATGGAAGACACCGCGGCCCAGGGCGGTGCGCCGGAATCCTGGGTGCTCAACCTGATCCAGCGGACCCGGATTATCCAGCGTCTGATCCGGCCGATTTCACGTTTCTTCACCCGCGTCGGCCATATGCGCCTGAGCCTGCCCTTGCCCCGGCTCAAGTCCCGGGCCAGTGCGCCCAGCCCCTCGACGTCGCGGATGATCGACTGGGTCTGGGGTGTCTTCATCACCTTGCTCGCGGCCTATGCGCTGTACCACATCGCTATTTATGTCGGCAGTGAAGTGACCCTCGCCGATGTCGGCGAAGTCGTCGGCCTGGGGGCAATCACCCTGGTCCGGGTGACCTTGCTGATCGCCGTGGCTTCGGTGATCTGGGTGCCCCTGGGGGTGATGATCGGCCTGCGTCCGCACCTGGCCGAGAAGATCCAGCCCTTGGCGCAGTTCCTCGCGGCGTTCCCGGCGAACCTGCTGTTCCCGGTGTTCGTCATCGTGATCCTGCACTACAACCTGAACCCGGATATCTGGCTGAGCCCGCTGATCGTGCTCGGTACCCAGTGGTACATCCTGTTCAACGTGATTGCCGGCGCCAGCGCCTTCCCCAACGACTTCCGTGAAGCCGCGGCGAACTTCCATATCCGTGGCTGGCAGTGGTGGCGCAAGGTCATGTTGCCGGGGATCTTCCCGTATTACGTGACCGGTGCGATCACCGCCTCCGGTGGTGCGTGGAACGCCAGTATCGTTTCCGAGTTCGTTTCCTGGGGCCAGGACAAGGTCGTGGCCCATGGCCTGGGGGCTTATATCGCCCAGACCACGGCCGCCGGCGACTTTCCGAAAATCACCCTGGGCGTCGTGGTCATGTCGGTCTTTGTGGTGGCCTTCAACCGTCTGCTCTGGCGGCCGATGTACGCCATCGCCGAAAACAAACTTCGTCTGAATTAATCCGAGCCGCTCTTATGAACAGTCATATCGAATACACCAGCAGCGCCCGCGAAATCTACTCGCTCACCAATGTGAGCAAGGGCTTTGGCAACGGCAAGGATGAGCGTCAGGTCCTCAGCGAAGTCGATCTGCACCTGCACGAAGGCGAAGTCGTCGGGCTGCTGGGGCGCTCGGGCTCCGGCAAGTCGACCTTGCTGCGGATCATTGCCGGCCTGATCCAGCCGACTTCCGGCGAAGTGCTCTACAACGGCGAAGCCCTGGACGGCCCGGCCAAGGGTGTGGCGATGGTGTTCCAGACCTTCGCCCTGTTTCCCTGGCTGACCGTGCTGGAAAACGTTGAGGCCGGCTTGCAGGCCTTGCAGGTCGAGCCCAAGGAATCGCGCAAGCGGGCCCTGGCGGCCATCGACCTGATCGGCCTCGACGGTTTCGAGAACGCCTATCCGCGCGAGCTGTCCGGTGGCATGCGCCAGCGCGTGGGTTTTGCCCGCGGCCTGGTGGTCAACCCGACCCTGCTGCTGATGGACGAACCATTTTCCGCCCTCGACGTGCTCACCGCGGAAAACCTGCGGACCGACCTGCTGGAGTTGTGGAGCGGCGGCCAGTTGCCGATCAAGTCGATCCTGATCGTGACCCACAACATCGAGGAAGCGGTGTTGATGTGCGACCGCATCCTGGTGCTGTCGTCCAACCCGGGGCGCGTCGTGGCGCAGATCAAGGTGCCGTTCGCCCACCCGCGCAACCGCCTGGACCCGATCTTCCGCAAGATGGTCGACGATATCTACGCGCTGATGACCAACCGTCGCAGTGCCGACGAACGCACCGGCAAGGCCGAGCTGCAACTGGGCAGCCGCCTGCCGGAAGTGCCGACCAACCTGATGGCCGGTCTGATCGAAGCCCTGGCGGCCGAGCCGTATCATGGCCATGCCGGTCTGCCGAACGTCGCCGAGCGACTGCTGCTGGAGGTCGATGACCTGTTTCCGGTGGCCGAGATGCTCGAGCACCTGGGCTTTGCCGAACTGCGCGGGGCCGATATCAAGCTCACCGACTCGGGCAAGCGCTTTGCCGAGGACGGCACCCAGGAACGCAAGGTGATGTTTGCCGAGCACCTGCTGCGCACCGTGCCCCTGGCGGCGCGTATTCGCCAGGTGTTGCAGGAACGTAACGGGCACTGGGCGCCACGGGTGCGTTTCGAACAGGAACTGGAAGACTCCCTCAGCGAAGACTTCGTCGAGCAGACCCTGGAAAGCGTGATCAGTTGGGGCCGTTACGCCGAGATCTTCTCCTACAACGACACCACCGAAACCTTCAGCCTGGAAGACGTGGAAGGCGAGATCTGACACCGCCTGTACCTGACTGCGAACCCCTCGCAGATCCGGGATATACGAAGTTTTCACCTGATCGTAACGGATCGGGTACATGCCGAGGATCAATGTCTCCCTCGCCTCCGGTTGTTCCGGAGGCGGGCCAGTTTCAAGGGTCGAGACGCCAAGTCGTAGTGAACCGTGCGCCGGTTGAAGTCATGACCGGCGCACGTTTTCTGATCCCAACTTAAGGAGAGTCCGATGTCCATCGGCGCAATTCCGGCTGCAAATCCAGTCTCTGTGCGTATTGCCGGTCAGTCCCAGGCGACCCCGACACCCGCGCAGAAAACTTCCACCACCGCCACTACCGCCACCCCAGCTCCCACCGCGCTCGCCACGGCCATGAAGGAAGCGACTGAAACCGCGGCAGAAACCGCCCAGGAAGCCAGCCATGGCGACCGCGTAGCGCAGAAACTGGTGCAAAAGCACCAACATCACAACACCACGGTCACTGACACGCCGAAAGCCGTTTCCAACGGCAGCGGCCAGCCGATCGGCGAAACCATCAATACCAAGGCGTAAGCCGCGGTCACACGGTTCCATCAGTCAGCCCGGCCTGTACCGGGTTGACTGACGCCAGGCTCTACCGTTTCAGATATGCGCCGCGGCCAGGCCGCCGAGCACCACGCTGACACCCGCCGCGGTGTAGGCCATGCGCTTGAGCCATTCCTTGCGGGTCAGCAGGGTGATCGCCGCCAGCGAAATGGCAATCTGGATCGCCGTCATCGCCTGGGCCCAGCGATGGTGCTGGTGCAGGACCTCCTCGGATTTGTCATCCCACTCGCGACTCTTGGCTTCCAGGCCTTCGGCTTTCTGCCGCACGACTTCCTTTTCCTTCTTGTAGCGCTCGACCTCGGCGGTGTAATGCGCAGCGTCCAGGCCGGGGATATGGCTGGCCATCTCCGAGAGGTTCTGCCGGCTGGACTTGGCCTGGTAGTAGTTCCACTGGTTGGCGGCTTCGGTCTTGAGGATCGCGGCGTTGTTCTTGTCCATCGCCGCTTCGCTTTCCGTGGAGCCCGCCTGGTAGCTGAGCATGGCGCCAATGGTGGCCATGATCGCGGTCATCACCGCGATCCGGCTGGCAAAGCCGTCACCGCGGGCATGGGCGTGTTCGGTGGTGTGTTCGACGTGTTTTTCGTGAGGGCTTGGGACTTCGAAGTTTTCGGTCATCAGGGACGGATCTTTGGGTGAAAAAGGGCGGGGGCAAAGTGTAAAGCGAGTGCTGGCGGAAGGCTCTCTCTCATTGATGAATATTCGAATAGGCCGAGGTGTGGGAGGCATTTGTCGACGGCTGCTCGTCTTGCATGTGGAGGGTTTGCAGGGGGATCTCCAGGGTGAACAGCGCGCCTTTGCCCGGTCCGTCACTTTGCACGTAGAGGCGGCCGTCCATCTCGATCGCTGCCAGGGCGCAGCTGTGCAGGCCGAAACCGTGGCCGTCCTTGCGGGTGGTGAAACCATGGGTGAAGATCCGCGCGAGGTTTTCCTGCGGAATGCCTTCGCCCTCATCCTTGACGCTGATGCGCAGGGTCTTGCCGTCGACCACCCGCACGCTCAGGGTGATGTCCCGTTCGCGGTTGGTCAGGTCGGACACCGCGTACTTGGCGTTGCTGATCAGGTTGATCAGGATCAGCAGCAGCCGGTGCTTGTCGCCGAGGAAGGTCGGAACCGGCTGGTAGTCCTTGAGCACCGTGACCTTGTGCCGGTTCAGGGCCCCCGAGTTCATGCGCAGGGCATCTTCGAACAGGTCGGTGATGTTCACCGCTTCCAGCAGCTTGGCCGCGCCGGCATAGGATTGCTGGGTGGCGACGATTTCCTTGATGTGGTCGACGCTTTTACTCAGTTGCGCCAGTTCCTGGATGATCTCCGTCTGCTCGGTGGCGACGGCCGCGGCCAGCTGGTTGAGGTAGGCGGGCAGCAGCTTGCCTTTTTCGTCATGGCTGACAAAGTCCCCCAGGTCCGCGGCGTGCTCGTTCATCAACTGCACCGCCTTGGTCAGCCCCTGGGCCTTGCTGGAGCGGATCTTGCGGGTCACCAGGTCGGCGGAGATGTTCACACTGTTGAGCACGTTGCCGACGTTATGCAGGACATTGGTCGCGATTTCCGCCATGCCGGCCGTACGCGCGGTGTCCATCAGCTCGCTCTGGGCTTCCTTGAGCTCGCGGGTACGTTCTTCGACGCGCTGTTCGAGGCGGTCGTTGGACAGCTGCAAGGCGCTGTTCATCTGGTTTATCAGCGCATAGCTGCGCAGCTGGCGAAGGATCAGGTAGAACACCAGCACGGCCATCAGGGCCGCACAGACACTGAGATAGATCAGGTACTGGCGGTCCTGGAGCTCGGCGCGGCGCTGGATTTCATTCAACAGTTCGTTGATGCCGTCGAGGCTGGCGGCGACCGGGATAAAGCCGATGCGGTCGAGCAGGTCATTGACCTGGGGTTGTTCGCGGACTACCACATTGGCCTGGTCGATCAGTTTGTCGATGGAAGGGCCCAGAGCCGCCGGCAGGCTGGTCTTTTGCGCCGCCAGGTGCTGGATCTGTCGCTCGATCTTGTCGGCTTTGCCATTGGACACGTGTTGCGCGTATTCCAGTGCGCTCAAGGTCAGCTTCGAGGCGCTGTAGAGCACGCTCAGGGTTTCCACCGGGTGCTCGGCGCTGAAGGGTTCGAGGTCGGTCTGGACGGTGTCTTCGATCGCCGACAGGGTTTCCAGGTCATCGCGCAAGGCGGTGTTGTGGGCCTGGAACTGCTCGATCAGCTTGTTCTTTTCCGCCGTGGCGTCCAGGTAGGCCTGCTTGCGCGCCTGCCAGATGCTGGAGCTCTCCAGGCTACTGTTCTGCGCGACCAGTTGGTCCCAGCGGCGGCTGGAGTCGGCGATGGGGATGGCCAGCAGGTTGTAATTGTATTCGTCGCTGATCCGGGTCTTGAGAATCTTCGCGTCGAGCCTGGCATCCAGCTGCTTGAGCTGGCGGAGCAGGTCGCGGGACTCGAAATAGGTGGAAGTTTCCCGGGAAAAGGCCTTGATCAGCAGGAACGCCAGGAGACTGACCAGAATGGCAAACAGGGTGACCAGCGCCGCACTTCTGTATCGGCTCCATCGCATCATTGCGTACTTCCTGTGTCCGGTTGACGTGGCGGCTTCGGGCTCTTGTCGCAAAGTGTAGTGCCGCTGGGTCTCCAGGTGCTGGAAAAGTGTCATTTCTTTGCATGGGCGCCGATCCCGGGGCGGGCGTCCAGGGGTTTCATCAACTGCAACTGCTGGCGGTACTCGTCGGTGACCTGCCGGGCCTCGCTGTTGCCGGTGATCACCCGCGGGGTGATCAGCACGATCAGTTCCGAGCGGCCGTGCTGGCGCTGGGTATTGCCGAACAACCACTGCAGTCCCGGGATCTTGCCCAGGTACGGCACGCTGTTGTCGGTGGCGCTTTCGTTCTGCTTGATCAGGCCGCCGAGGAGGATGGTCTGCCCGCTTTGCACCGCCACCTGGGTCGAGACCGCGCGGGTCGAGATGGTCGGGTTGCCGTTGGCATCGACGGTGGTGCTGGCATCGCTGACCTGTTGCTGGATCTCCATGTACACCAGGCCGCCCGGGTTGATCCGTGGGATGACATCGAGGATCACCCCGGTCTGGATGTACTGCACCGAGCTGGTGCTGATGGTGGTGGTACTGGTGTTGATGGTGGTCTGGTTGATCGGAATGTTGTCGCCGACCTGGATCTGCGCCTGTTCGTTGTTCATCACCACCAGCGAGGGCGCCGACAGCACCCGGGTATTGCCGTTGGTTTCCAGCGCGTGCAGGGCCACTTGCAGGTTGTTGCTGACAAACGAGTAGAACAACGAGTCCGTGGCGCCGAGGCCCGCGCCACCCTGGCCCAGGGCGCCCTGGTTGCCGGAGGCGTTGGCGATGCCGGCGGTCGTCGAGTGGCCGACCAGGCGCCCGAGGTACCACTGCACGCCGAGGTTCAGCGAGCCGGTCAGGCCGACTTCGAGAATCCGCGTTTCGATCTGCACCTGCCGGGGCGGGTTGTCGAGCCGCTGGATCGCCGACTGGATCTCGGCCCATTGGGTCGGCCGGCTGCGCACCAGCAGTTGGTTGCTGCTTTTCTGCGCGGTGATGCGCACCGAGTTGGTCGGGTTGTTGGCATTGACCGGGGCGCGCGCGGCATTCGCCTGGCCGGGCGGGCCGAGCTGCAAGTCGTCGGCCTTTTCCTGTGGGGTACCCGCCGTGCTGCTGACGGGCGGTGGCAGGCCCTGGCCGCTGGGGCTGCCGGGTAAACCCGGGCTGCTGCCGGGGGTGCTGCCCAGGCCAGTGCCGAAACCGTTGCTGGTCAGGGTCACGGTGCGCAGCCCCGGCGCGACCTGGGCCGCGCCTTCTTCGGTGACTGCTTCATCGCTGTAGATCTGGCGCAGGTAGCGGGCCAGGTCGGTGGCCTTCATGTTGCGCACGTCATACACATACATCTGCGGCTCGTCGCCACCGCCCTGGTCGATGGTGTCGATCCAGCGACGGACATCGTTCAGGTATTCCGGCTGCGGCGAAATAGCGACAATCGCGTTGGTCCGCTCGATGGGCAGGAAGCGCAGCATGCCGGCCAGCGGCGTGCCGCTCTGGGGGCCGAACAGGCGCTCAAGCTCGGGCATCAATTGGCTGACATTGGCGCGCTTGAGGCCGAACACTCCGATGGACATGCCCTTGAGCCAGTTGACGTCGAAGGTGTTGATGGTCTGCTGGTAGTTGTTCAGTTCGTCCGGCGTTCCGGCCATCACCAGTACATTGCGCGAGGTGTCGACGGCGAGGAAGGCACTCTCCCGGGCAAATGGCTTGAGCAGCTTCTGCATCTCCAGCGGCGAGATGTACTCCAGCACGAAAAAGCGCGCGGTCAGGCCGCTGCCCGGTTCCGGGATCGACTGCCGGGGCGTGAGCTGGCCGGCGACCGCCTGGTTGGCCGGGAGGATCAGGTAGCGTTCGCCCTGGCGGATGATTGCATTGTTGGTCCAGGACAGCAGGGTTTCGAGAATGGAAAACGCCTGGGCCTTGTCCACCGGCCTTGAGGTCGAGAAGGTCACCTCGCCGGTCACGCCCTGGCCGATGCTGTAGTTCTCCTTGAGCACATCGCCGAGGATGGTATTGACCACCGCCTGGATCGGCACGCCGGCAAAATTGAACATCGTGCCGTCATTGCCCTGGGACGCCGTCGGCGGCTTGGGCGCGGTGCCGCCGCGTGCCACCAGGCTCTGGCTGCCGCGGATGATCTGTGACCCCGAGGTCGGCGTCGCCACGGGCGCGGCAGCCATGCCGGCCTGCGCTACGCTTGTCGCCAGGGGCAGGCGATCCGGGCCGGTGCCGGACAGGCCGTCACGGAGCAGTTGGTCGTCATGCAGATCGTCATTGTTCACCGGCGCAATGCAGCCCGAGAGCAGGATGAAACTGAGGAGGCAGGGGTAGACGGCACGTTCGATCACAGTGATTCATCCTTGTACGGCCCTTACGGCACCTGCGGTGCGGGGCACCGAGGCGGTCTCAATGCACGGCGCTGGCCGGCAATTTCAAAACGGGGAGGCTCAGTTCCTGCTGGGTGGACTTGAAGCTCAGGGACACGGTTTGCGCGGTGATCCGTTCGATCCGCCAGCCATTGGGCAAGGTTTCGCCTTCCGCGACACTCAGGCTCTTGCCCTCTTTGGTCTTGAACAGCGCCTTGCGCAAGGCCGGCGAGACGGCGATGCCATTCAGCGAAAAACCGGCCAGCGATTGCGTGTCGCGTTCGTTTCCGGCCACCGGGTCGGGCTTGCGGTCGCGATTGAACAGCGAGCGCCCCCAGATCTCGGCATAGGCCGCCAGCGCCGGCGTGGCTTCGACCGCGGCCGGCGTGGCAGGCGAGGTCGGCGGGGTATGGGCCAACTCGGGGTACCACTCGATGCCCGCGCCCAGGCCCTCGAACAGGGCGAGACAGAGGGCCGCCAGCGACACCACGCAGACGCCCAGCCAGAACGTTGGTCTGCCCGGGGTTTTCATGTGGCGGGCTCCCCTTTCCTGACGGGGGGATTCTTCTCCGGCGGGTTGTTCAGGTAGGCGCCGATTTGCAGTTGCACCGCCAGGCGGTGATTGGCGTCGGGGGCCGGCATGGGGTTGCGGCGAATACTCAAGGCTTCGACAAACAGCGCCACCGGCTGGTTTTCCAGTTCATAGAGCAGGTTCGCCAGGGGCTCGATGGCGCAGTCGAGGTTGATGCTGATCTTGACCTGGCGGTACGGCGCGCTGTTGACGACCGGGATCGGCATGCGATTGGTGATGGTGCAGCCGCCGCCCTCGGGCGCCAGGGTTTGGAGTTTGGCCGCCACCAGTTGCATCAGTTGGGCGGTGGCGGCGCCAGCATCGGTGTCCGGCAGCAGGCTGTCATTGCTGCTCGGCGCGTTGCGCGCTTGCGCCAGTTGCGCTTCGAGGATCGGACGCTGGAGCTCCAGCGCCTGGTAGCGTTGGCGCTGGGCGCGGAGGGTGTCCATGTCCTCGCTGATCGACTGCAAGGGCGAGGTGAACCACCAATGGATGCCGATGAAGTAGGCGGCGATCAGCCCCAGCGCGGCCAGTAGCAAGGCCGCCCCGCGTTGGTCACGGCGTGTCAGGCGTAGGGGCATGGCGCTCCTCCCCCAGGTGGGCGGTCAGGTTGAGTCGGTCCTGGCCGGTGCTGGCGTCGGCTTGAATCACCCCTTGGAACTGCAGGTTGCGCAGGTCCGTGCAGGTTTTCATTTTGCCGATCAGGTCACCGGCCTGGCTGCTTTGCGCGCTGAGGGTGAGGGTGCCCTGGGCATCGATATCCAACTGTTCCAGCCAGGTGTCGACGGGGATGCAGGCGGTCAGTTCCCGCAGCAGGGCGGTCCTGGACAGCGCCAGGGTCTTTTGCGTTTGCACGTAGCGCCCGGTGTCGAGCCGCTCGTTGAGCTGTTGGCGCAGCCCCTGGATCTGCTGGGTGTCGTTGCGCAGTGCGGCGACCTCGGCGTTCATGGCGTCCAGGGCCAACTGGCGGTTATGCACCCACATCAGCATGGCGGCCAGCAGCAGGCTCGCAGCGAGCCAGATCAGTCGGCGCCGTAGCCGCCGGGCCGGATGCAGCTCCTGGGGGCGGCGCTGGGTCGGCAGCAGGTTGACGTGCAGGCGCGCGCCATCGCGGTCCAGCGCGTCAATGGCATCGATGCGCAGGCCGCTGCGCGCGGCTTCATCGAGGATCGCGTCGATGCGTTCACGCAGGGCGACCACCAGGGTCAGTTCGAACACCGGCCGGGTGCGGTCTTCGCGCGGGTCGCGCAGCGTATCGAAATAGACCTGGGCGGCCTTGAACGGCGTGTACTTGTCCATCTCGAAGACCAGTGCCGCGTGGGCCTGAGCCGAGGCGGCGAGGGGCAGTTGCACGCGGCTGAGCAGGACCTGTTCGCAGGGCATCAGCAGGACCTGGCGTCGGGCTGGGGCTGTTGCCGTCGAGTCGGCGTATTCGGCGGGGTGACGCAGGGCGCCTTCGTGCCAGTGCAGCAGGTGCTCCTGGTTCGACGATTCCAGGCGCTCGCGCCAGCGCCGGGGCAGGCAGGCAATCAGTTCCCGGCGCCACCAGTGCAGGAACACGGGCAACCGGGAGGCCCGCCAGTGTTGCGCGAACCGGGCTGTGGTGGTTTGCAGTGGCGCGAGCCACGGGCTTTGAAGTGCCTTCATTCCTGCCACCGCAGCACGCGATAGAGTTGCGTGCCCTCGGCTTGTGGGTTGAGGAGGAAGGTCACGTTCAGGTCGGCGGTAAAAGGCGCCACCAGCACCGCCTGGATCTGTGCGCTGTAGATCGGGCCGGCCGGGCTTTCGACCAGCGGTGCCGGCAGCTTGAGCGCTGCCTGTAGCGGGCCGGTGGCATAGGTCGGGTCCGGCTGGGGCAGGCCGGTCCAGATCGTCAGGTTCGGCGCCAGTTGCCCATAGAGCGTTCGGTCCATGGCGGCGAACCCCTGAAGCTGCTCGATGGTCTGTAGCGGGTTGTTGCCGGTGCGGCGAGCCAGCAGCTCCTGGGTCAGTTTGCGGCCTTGGGCGGGGCTGGCGCCCAGATACCCCAGCACCTGGTTGAACGCTTCGGGGGTGACCTGATTGAGGTCGAGCTTGCCGCGTTCGCTGCGCAGTTCGACGGTCAGTTGCGCGTCTTCGAGGGTCAGGTGATAGACGCGCCCGTCGGCGATCATCCCCGGTACCTTGGCCGCCAGGCTCTGCACCACCAGCGCCAGACCGGACTCGGCGGCGAGCAGGGCGCGGGCGTGTTGCAGCGCATAGGCGCTCTGGCGGTTTTCCAGGCGCACGGTGCCGACCACCACGGCCATCATCAGGCTCAGCAGCGCCAGGGCCCAGAGCGCCAGGACCAGGGCGGCCCCGCGTTGGCCGTTCATCGCGAGACCTGGGCTTCATCGAGGCCCGTGCTCAAGCGGATGGCAACCACCAGCGGCGCCCAGGGGATGGGGCCGCTGGCCTGCAGTTCGATGCGTATCGCCAGGGGCAAGCGCTCCGGCCAGGGCCAGCGTGGCAGCCAGCCGGTGGGCTGTGAACGTGGGTCCAGGCCACGGTAGCTCAACTGCCAGCTGTCCAGGTTGGGCAGCAGGATCTGCGGGTCGCCCCAGGCATGCAGCCCCTGGGCGTCGAACTGGAAGAACGCCACTTGCAGGTCCTTTGAACCGTGGCGGTTGTCCACCAGGGAGAACGCGTGCAATTGCAGGCCACCGGACAGGCGCGCCGGCAGCGGGGCGACGAAGCGCATCTGTTGTGCTTCGCCGTCGAACACCTCGGCGAGGTTCTGCGCGTCCCGTAGAAACACCATCGGATAGGCCTGTTGCGCGGCGCTCCTGAGGAAGTCCTGGGCCGAACGGACTTCGTTCAGACGATTGGAATAACGTTCGCCGAGCTCCTGGGTGTGGTTGCTGGCGACCAGGGCCGAGGCGATCAGCACCATCAGCAGCCCGAGCAGGCTCAGGGCAACCAGCACCTCCAGCAAGGTGAACCCCCGTGGTTGCGATTTCATGGCGTGGCTCCCGGCATGATTCCTGGCGTGGTGCCCTGGGCGCGCCAGGTGACGAAGCGTTCCTGGCGGCTGCCCTGTTCCAGTACCAGTTCCAGGCGATAGAGGTCCACCGGCGGGGTACCAGGTTGCGGGGTAGCAGGCTGCGCGGTGGTGGTCAGTTGCCATTGCACCCGGGCCAGGTTGCCCTGCCAGTGTCCTGGCTTGAGCAGTTTGCGGCTCTGGTCGTCGAACAGGGTCTTGGCCAGTTGCGCCATGCGCGTGCTCTGTTCGTCGCGCAGCAGGGCCCGGGTCGTGGAGCCCATGGCATTCAGGTAGACGGCGAAGCCGATGCTCAGCAAGACCACCGCCGCGAGCATTTCCAGGAGGGTGAAACCGCCTTGGCTGGGTGTTTTCATGGGCTGGCACCGTCCTGCCAACTGACCTTGCCGGTCAGCCAGGCGACATCCACCCGCCAATGGCTCGGGCCGCGTTCCAGATAGACATTGCCGCCACTGGAACCGCCATCGGGGTAGAACTCGATCACCCCGTCGCGGGATGACGACAGCTCGGCAGCGGTGGTCAGGCGCAGGTGCATGCCGGCGGGCAGCAGATGCTCGGCCTGGCCCGCGGCCCGATAGCTGTTGCGGATCAGGTCGAAGTGCAGGGCGGCCGGTTGACCATTGAGCACCGCCTGGCTGCGCACGTTGCGCAGCGCCAGGCTCAGTTCGCGCTTGGCCTGGCGGTCACGGGCGTTTTCCAGGCCGCCGGCGACACTGTGGGCGAGCAGGCTGGCGCCGACGGAGATGATCAGGATCACCACCAGCATTTCCAGCAGGGTGAAGGCCCGGACACCGCGTGGCTTGGCCATGGCTATTCCCAGTTGCCGACATCGGTGTTGTAGCCGTCGCCGCCGGGCTGCCCGTCCTTGCCATAGAAAACCAGGTCGAAGGGCCCGTGGGCACCGGGATAGCGATAACCGAACGGATGGCCGTAAGGGTCCAGCAGGTCGCTGGGTTTGGCGTAGGGCCCGTTCCAGTTGTGCACATTGGCGGGCGCGGTGGTCAGGTCGACAAGGTCCCTGGGCGGGGTGCCGACATCCAGGGCGTAACCCTCGATCTTCATCGACAGGCTGGCCAGTTGCGCCTTGCCGGCACCGTACTTGCCCTTGTCGACATTGGCCCCGACCTGGCGCACGACAATGGTCGCGACCACGCCGAGGAGGACGATCACCGCGAGCATTTCCAGCAGGGTGAAACCTTGGTGGCGGTAACGCAGCGAGCGACTGGCGGTCATGGCGGCTTCCTTTCAGAGGTTATTGGTCAGGCTCATCAGCGGCAGCATGATGGCCAGCATGATCAGCCCGACCAGGGCGGCCATCACCAGGGTCAGGGACGGCACCAGGGCGGCGAGCAGGCGATCGATATGGCGCTTGGCCTCGGCGTCGAAAATGCTCGCGACCTTGAGCAGCAGGCGGTCAAGTTGCCCGGATTCCTCGCCGACCTGGATCATCTGCAGCGCCAGTTCCGGGAAGGTCGCGGTGGTTTCCATGGCCGCCGACAGCCGGCTGCCGTCCTTGACCCGGACGATGGTCTGTTCCACTGCGTCGCGGACCACCTGGTTGCGGCAGACCTGGCGGGCGATATCGAAGGCGCTGATCAACGCCACGCCCTGGCTCAGCAGAGTGCCGAGGGTATGGGCCAGGCGGGCGGTTTCCAGGCGCAGCAGCAACGGCCCGATCACCCAGGCACGCAACATCAAGCGATCCCATTGCAGGCGGCCTTGCGGCGTGCGCAGGCGTCGGGCCAGCCAGCCGACCAGCACGGCCATGGCCGCGAGCAGGTAGAGGATGTAGTGGCCGAGGAACTGGCCGAGGCCGAGGATCGCTTCGGTGATCAGTGGCACGGGCACGCCGAGGCCGCTGAAGATCGGCACGAATTGCGGCACCACATAGGCCAGCAGCAGGACCAGCGAGCCGAGCACGCCGACCAGCAGGAAGGCCGGGTAGATCAGCGCATTGACCACTTCGCCACGGACTTTCTGTGCCCGCTCCAGGTAGGCCGCCAATTGCCCGAGGGTCTCGCCCAGCGCACCGCCGGCTTCCCCGGCGCGCACCAGGCTGAGGTATAGCGGCGTGAACGGCGGGCCTTCCAGCGCCATCGCCGCCGACAACGGCTGACCGCCCTTGACCCGGTCGCGGATGCGTTCGAGCAGGCGATGGGCCTGGGGTTTGCCCGGCTGGCGGACCAGGGTGTTCAAGGCCCGCTCCAGGGGTTGGCCGGCGTCGAGCAAGGTGGCGAGTTGCTGGGTGAAGCGTTCCAGGGCGTCGGTATTCAGCGGCGGGCGGTTGAACCAGCTGCCGCCCGGTGCGCTGCCGGCGGCTGCCGGTTCGAGCTGCAATACCAGCAGGCCGCGCTCCTGCAACTGGCTGGCGGCGCCGTCTTCACCTTCGGCATCGAGGGCACCGCTGACAGTGCTGCCAGTGGGGTCGAGGGCGCGATAACGATAATGTTCCATGCTCAATCGCCGCGCGTGACGCGCAGCACCTCTTCCAGGCTGGTGATCCCGGCCAGGGCCTGGCGCAAGCCGTCTTCGTAGAGGGTGCGCAGGCCATTGGCCCGGGCGGCCTGCTCCAGCGTCGCGGCATCGGCATGGCGCATCAGCAGCGAGCGCAGGGTCTCGTTCATCACCAGCAGTTCGCTGAGGGCGCTGCGCCCGCGATAACCGTTGCCGGGGGCATTCGGTCGCGGGCGGTAGAGGCGGATCGGGCGTTCGTCGGTAAAGCGTTGCAGTTGGTGTTCGGCCACCAGCTCCGCCGGCGCCTCGAAGCTTTCCCGCCATTCCGGGGCCAGCCGGCGCACCAGGCGCTGGGCGAGAATGCCGTTGACCGTCGAGGCGATCAGGTAGCTTTCGACCCCCATGTCGAGCAGGCGGGTGATGCTCGCGGCGGCGCTGTTGGTGTGCAGGGTCGAGAGCACCAGGTGACCGGTCAGCGAGGACTGGATGGCGATCCGGCAGGTTTCCAGGTCGCGCATTTCGCCGATCATGATCACGTCCGGGTCCTGGCGCACGATGGAGCGCAGCACCCCGGCGAAGTCCAGGCCGATGGCCGGCTTGACCTGGATCTGGTTGATCCCCTCCAGCTGGTATTCCACCGGGTCCTCGACGGTGATGATCTTGCGTTCGGCGGTATTCAGCCGGGCGAGGGCGGTGTACAGCGTGGTGGTCTTGCCCGAACCGGTGGGGCCAGTGACCAGCAGGATGCCGTGGGGCCGTTCGAGCACGTCGAGGAAGGCGTCGAGGCGGGCGCCATCGAAGCCGAGGCTGGGGAAGTCGAAGGACACGGTCTGGCGGTCGAGCAAACGCATGACCACCGACTCGCCGAAGCTGGTGGGCACGGTGGAGACCCGCAGGTCCAGTTCCTTGCCCTGCACCCGCAGCATGATCCGGCCGTCCTGGGGCAGGCGGCGTTCGGCAATGTCCAGGCGCGCCATGATCTTGATCCGCGAGATCACCGCCGCCGAGGAACTCACGGGCGGGGCTTCGGCCAGGTGCAGCACGCCATCGACCCGGTAACGGACATTGAGCTGGTTCTCGAAGGGTTCGATATGAATATCCGACGCGCGCTGCTCGACCGCCCGTTGCAGCAGCAGGTTGACCAGGCGAATCACCGGCGCTTCCGAGGCGAGGTCCTTGAGGTGCTCGATATCGGTCTTCTGGTTGCCGCTGTCGTCTTCCAGGTTCTCGATCAGCGTGCCCATCGCCGTGCGGCCCTGGCCGTAGTAGCGCTCGATCAGTTGCTCGATATCGCTGCGCAGGCCGATGGACAGGCGCACCGGGCATTGGCAGGCGTATTCCAGCGCGTGCAGGGCATGGGGCTGGTTCGGGTTGGCGATCAGCACGTGCAACTCGCTGTCGGGCGCCGACAGCGGCACCAGGCAATGCTGTTTGAGAAAGCGTGGCGCCAGTTCGGGCGGGTTCTCCAGCAGATCGGGCGCACTCGCCAGCGTCAGCAGAGGCGCGCCGAGCAGGGTCGACCAGGCCTGGGCGAGGTCCTGTTCCGAGACCAGGCCCAGGCGCGCCAGGAGCTCGGTCGAGTCCTGCCGCGCGCCGCCATCCTGCAGCTGCTGGGCCCGGTCGAGATCGGCGGGTTTCAGGCGGCCGGCGTCGACCAGCCAGTCGACGGCGAGCCTGCCCAGGTCATGGGACATCAGGGCGTTCATGGTGCTCTCTCCAGGCTCCATGCCTTTGGGAATAGCCTGACCCCGAAGCGCCTGGGCGGCTACTGTCAGAAATGACAGTTCTGCTGACCGTTGGTCGGGTCGGAGCCGGCATTGTTGAGCTACAGGGCCTCCCTATCGGCATCGGCGATTTCGCCGGTGGTCTCGCTGATGCCCGCGGCGGTGTGCCACCGTTTCGAAGTCGGTCTGTCAGATGAAGAACGAATGGCCATTTCAGACGAGCGGCTATACGAACTGTCATTTCTGACAGTAGGCAGCCTGAGGGTTTGGGGGCAGGCTGATTTATGAAAGAGGTTTTAAGTTGCGCGCGTGGATTTTCGAGGAGAGGGATGTGGCCGGAGTATTCAATAAAATGATGTTAAAGGCTGATGTTGTGTCCGGGCCTGATCTGCGTGGAAGAAAAGTGTTCGTGCCACTTTTACTGTTTGTCGCGGTCTGCTTTGTCGGAGGGTTTGCTTCTCTGGCGCACTCTCAACCCGTGCATGACCTGGCATCAGTATTTAATAGTGAGTTGGGGTGAGGAGCATTTTAAAAAACAGCTTATTACCGATGAAAATTACTCAGCGCTGCGGAATGAAGAAATAGGCGATTACACCCCACCTTCGGCCCCAGCCAGCTGCACTCCGAATACGGCTGAGGGCAGAATCAAGAAGAAATTTGGATTTTGCTGAAAGGAGTGTGGTACAGCCCGCCGTTGCTCGGTGAGATCAGCGCTGTTCGTTAGAGAAAGCCATGTTTCATAAATATTTTGTCATCTTTCCAGTGGGCGGAGGTGATGATGAATGCTGGATAGAATTCAATTGGCTAAGTGTCAGGGCGTTTATAAACTATTAGTTAATAAGCTCTGCCAATTCCTTAATCCAGAGATAATGATCGATTGAGAGCCTGCGCAGGTGCAGTCTGCCCAGCGCGGCGGGTTATTCCCTATTTCTCATATCGAGTCATTCCCATGAATATCTATACCAAGTGCCTGGCCGTTGCGGCCGTTCTTTTCAGTGCCCAAACCTTTGCCCTGGACAGAAAAGACATTGCGCAAGTTATCCGCGTGGACTCCGATCCTTATGCCTGTGGCATTGTCGACGCGAAGATGACCTACAAGACCCCGACCGGGGAGATCAAGGAATACAAGTACAAGACCTGGGGCAGCGGTTGTTCCGGGGATTGATGGATTGAGTCGGTTGCTAAGCAGTCTGGATTATTGAAAACGTCATATCACCTGATGTGGGAGCGAAGCTTGCCCGCGAAGCTATTGGCGGCCTCAAGGGCCTCTTCGCGAGCAAGCTCTGCTCCTGCAAGGACCGTGTTCGGCCCTGATTGAACGGCATCAGGGTTTTCCAAGCCCCACGGTTTCTTACCAGATCGGGATCACATAACTCACGTAGAAGCGGTTTTCGTCCTGGATCGTCTGGCCGGTGATGTCCGGGCTGGCATGGGCATTCTGCCAGCGCACGCCGAGGCCTTTCAGCTCACCGGTAGGGACGTTGTAGGCCAGGGAGATATCGCGTTCCCATTCGTTGGCGTCGGGGTTGGCCGGCGTACGAATCTGGTCGCCATGGACGTAGGTGGTGGCGAACACCAGGCCATCCACACCCAACTGGGCGAAGTCATATTTGTACTGGGCCAACCAGCTGCGCTCACCGGCGTGCTGGAATTTGTTCAATTGCATGTTGGTCAGTGCCGGGGTGTCGGCGCCCGAGCCCGGGCCCTGGAGTTCGGCACCGCTGTTCAGGCCGGAGTCCAGGTACGGGAAGTCGCTGTTGCCGCTGTTCTTCTGCACGCCCAGGCCGACGGTGTGGCCGGACAGGCTGTAGCTTTCCATCAGGCTGATGGTCGACTGGTTGATCCGGCCCTTGGTCAGGCCGTTGCCGTAGTAACCGGCGGCCGAGTACTGGCTGTCGCCATCGGCGTTGCCGCCGGTGCCCAGGCTGCGGTAGGCGCGGAAGTCGCTGTCGATGGCGCCGACGGGCAGGGCGTCATGACGCTTGGCACCGAGGAAGGCCTGTTGGTAGTAGTCCGACAGGTTCGAGTACCAGGCGCTCAGGGTGGTGCCCGGGATACCGGAGTAGTCGGCACCGCCGTAGAGGAACCGATCGCTTTTCTTGGTGCCGCCGGCGGTGATCATGCCGGTGTCGCCGGTTTCGTTGCGGATCTTGGTCTGGGTGATATCGCCGACGGTGAAGGTGAAGTTATCCAGGTCCTTGGACACCAGTTGCGCGCCGGTGTTGGTCTGGCGGTACAGGCGGCCGTCGGTGTTGGCCAGCATCGGGTTGTTCTGGTACAGGGTACCGACGCGCAGTTCATCCTTGAGGAAGCGCGCCTTGAACGTCGGGCTGAGCACGCCGAACTGGTCG
Organism: Pseudomonas sp. QS1027; assembly: GCF_002814235.1. Taxonomy (GTDB): domain Bacteria; phylum Pseudomonadota; class Gammaproteobacteria; order Pseudomonadales; family Pseudomonadaceae; genus Aquipseudomonas. Next base: position 103,460 of record NZ_PHSU01000008.1, read on the forward strand.
ACGGACTTGCCGTCGTCCAGCGGGAACATACTGCCGGGGTAGCGGCCCTGGTGGGTCTTGTCGTCCAGGTCGCCGCCGGAATCGAGCTTCAGGCCATAGAACGCTTGCAGGTCCAGGCCCAGGCCGATGGTGCCTTCGGTGTAGCCGGACTTGAAGTCGAACTGGAAGCCCTGGCCCCAATCGTGATAGCTCTTGGCCTTGGCCGTGCTGCCACTGACGCCTTGACCATCCTGGTTCAGGTAACGGTTAAGGAGAGTCACGTCGGCGTGACTGTCATCGATGAAGTCCGCATGGGCGTAGATCGTGACACTCGCCAGGGCGGCGCCCACTAAGGGGCTCAACAGCTTGTTCATTGGGTTCGGATCCTAGTCACAGAATTGAAATAAGAGCAGCAAACTCTTGAAACAATTAAGGAGTGGCCATGTGACAGTTCCGAGTCAAACCCAGGTTTTGGCGGATGAAATTAAATTCATGAAGGGCCGGTCTAGAGCCTTTGCGAGGCTGTAGACCGCTGATTTCATGGGGGAAACACGGACCCTGTAGGAGCCGGCTTGCTGGCGATGAGGCCAGGGAGCTTTACGCCAATTTTGCGGTCGCTATCGTCGGAACGCCGCCCGCAGCAAGCCGGTTCCTACACAGGGGACAGTGGGCGGTAAGTCTCCCGCCCACGGCTGTGTCGCGCGCTGAAATCACTCGCCTGTCTTGTGGGTTTCCGGCAGGAACCAGTTCAGCACCAGGGCACAGATGCCGCCGGTGGCCACGCCGGACTCCAGCACGTTACGCAACGCCGCCGGCATATGGGCGAGGAACTCCGGCACCTGGGAAACCCCGAGGCCCAGGGCCAGGGATACGGCGATGATCAGCAGCGCCCGGCGGTCCAGGTGGATGCTGGCGAGGATATTGATCCCCGAGGCTGCCACCGCGCCGAACATCACCATCGCCGCGCCACCGAGCACCGGCTCGGGCACCGCCTGGATCGCGCCGGCCACCGAGGGGAACAGGCCGAGCAGCACCAGCATCAGGGCGATCCATTTGCCGATATGCCGGCTGGCAATGCCGGTCAGCTGAATCACCCCGTTGTTCTGGGCGAAGATCGAGCTGGGAAAGGTGTTGAACAGCCCGGCCAGCAGCGAGTTGGCGCCGTTGACCAGTACGCCGCCCTTGATCCTCTGCATCCACAGCGGGCCTTCCACCGGTTGGCGCGAGACCTTGCTGGTGGCGGTGACGTCACCGATGGCTTCGAGGGAGGTCACCAGGTAGATCACCAGCATCGGAATGAACAACGCCCAGGAGAAGCCCAGGCCGAAGTGCAGCGGCGTGGGGATCTGGAACAGCGCGGCCTCGTGCATGCCGGTGAAGTTCAGCCGACCCAGGTAACCGGCCAGGGCATAGCCGACCGCCAGGGCGATGACGATGGCGCAGCTGCGCATCCACACCAGCGGGATGCGGTTGAGGACCACGATGATCGCCAGCACCACGCCGGACAGCAGCAGGTTTTCGCCGTTGGCGAAGGTGCCGTTGGCCATGGCGCTGAAGCCGCCGCCCATGCTGATCAGGCCGACCTTGATCAGGGTCAGGCCGATCATCAGCACGACGATGCCGGTCACCAGCGGGGTGATCATGCGTTTGACGAAGGGCAGGATCCGCGAGATGCCCATCTCGACGAAGGAGCCGGCGATGACCACGCCGAAGATCGCCGCCATCACCGCTTCCACCGGCGTGCCTTGCTTGACCATCAGCGCGCCGCCGGCAATCAGCGGGCCGACGAAGTTGAAGCTGGTGCCCTGGACGATCAGCAGCCCGGCGCCGAAGGGACCGAAGCGGCGGCACTGGACGAAGGTGGCGATGCCGGAGATCACCAGGGACATCGAGACGATCAGGTTGGTATCCCGCGCCGACACGCCCAGGGCCTGGCAGATCAGCAGGCCGGGGGTGACGATGGGGACGATGATTGCCAACAGGTGCTGCAGCGCGGCGAGGAGGCCGATCAGCAGGTGGGGACGGTCCTCGAGGCCGAGGATCAGTTCGCTGGCCTGGGGCTCGGCGGCGGGCGGAGTCTGGTGAGCGGTCATGGCGGGGCCCTGGAAAAATGAGGTCGCGATTCTACTGGGCCTGGCGCGGGTCGCCCAGCTTCGGTGGGGCTTATTCGAGAATATCGAAACCGCTGCTGCCCAGGCGCTCGCCATTGACCAGCAAATGCACGGCGTGATGACCGCTGTAGTGCTTGCGGGTGGTCAGCTCGCGGATGTGCTGGCGACGGCTCAGGGTTTCACGGGTGCCGGCGGCCAGGTGCAGGGTCTTGAGCTTGAACACCTTGCTCGAGGTGGCGCCTGAGGCCTTCACGTAGTCGATAGCGTAGTCGATCACCAGCTTCTGGCTGGCGGTTGCGCTAGAGGCCAGGGTGAAGGAGAGGGTGACGCTGTCGCCGAGGTGGATCACCGCGGGTTCGACCTTCAGGTCCAGCACATCGACCTGGGCCTTGGCGCCGGCACCCATCAGCGTGAGGGCACGCGGATTGCCCTGTTTGATCAGGCTGCGCAGGGCGTGACGGGCGATCCAGGCGGTGCGCGGGTCTTCCAGCGACCAGCCCTCGATCAATTCGAGCACCCAGTCTGGATGCTCCTTGGTGATGTCGTTGAGGTGGTTGGCCACCGATTTGCGCACGTACAGGCTGTCGTCGGCCTTGAGGGTGTCGAGGATGTCGGCGGCGAGGTTCGGGTCGGCCTGGATCCGGGCCAGCCGGAAGGACCACGGCAAACGCGGTCGCGAGCCTTCGCTGGCGAGGCGGCGGACATGTTCGTCGGGGTCCAGGGACCAGGTCTTCATCGCCGCCAGGGTGCGTTCGAAATCATTGAGCAGGAAATGCCGTATGGCAAATTCCGAGGAGCCGAAGGCGGTGAAGTACTTCAGCGCGTCCATCGACAGTTCGAAGTCTTCGCTACCGTAGCTCGCCACGTAATGCGGCAGGCACATGCTGACAAAGGCGCTGTTCAGGCGCGGGGCGAGCTTGCGCAGCAGCTTGAGGGATTGCTTGTAGCTCAGGGGCAGCACCGCGTGCAGGCTTTCGCTGACCCGGGCCAGGCGTTGCATGATCGACAGCTCGTCCAGGCCCTGGTGGGTGCGGCTGATAAAGCCGGCGCTGTCGAAGTCGGGGTACACCGCGCGCATTTCGTGGGCGATATGCAGCAGGCGTTCGCTGTTGAAGATTTCCTTCAGCGCCGGGGCGGCTTGTTCGGTGCTCATGGCGGGACCTTGTCGGGTTTGGGGCTGCTGGAAAACTCACCGAGCCTGTTTTTAACGCAGCATAAGCGTCGCGCAGGCGCTTGTCGTACGGGGCCTAGAACGTTGGCGGAGTGATGACCCAGATGACCACTGCGTCGACGTCGCCGGGGTTGCCGTAGCGGTGCGGTTCCTGGCTGGAGAAGCTGAAGCTGTCGCCCTCGACCAGTTGGAAGTGGCGATCGCCGACCCACAGCTCGAAGATCCCGGACAGCAGGTAGCCGGCTTCTTCGCCTTCATGGCTGTAGCTTTGCTGGCTGTAGGTGCCGGGGGGGAAGCGCGAATGGAGCATTTCCAGTTGGCGGTTGGGTTGCGGGGTCAGCAACTGGTCGACGATGCCGTCTTCGTAGTGCACGCTCAGGCGGCTGTTCTTGCGCACCACGTAGCCGTTGTCTTCGGGGGCGGTGATGGCTTCGCTGGCGAAGAACCACTGGATGGTCACGCCGAGGCTACGGGCGATATTGAACAGGGCCGGGATCGACGGATAGGCGAGGTTGCGTTCCAGCTGGCTGATATAGCCGGCGGTGAGTTCGGCCTGGGTTGCCAGTTCGGTCAGGGTCATGCCACGCCGTTTGCGCAGGCCGCGGATACGCGTACCGAGAAACTGCGGGCCCGCGGCGGCGCTGTCACCGGCGGGCGTTGGGGCGTTGCTCATGGCCTGCTCCAATCCTTGAAAGGGCCGCAGTATAAGGCACTTGTCGGGTGCTGCGGGGGAGCCCTGAAACCTCGGATCACGGTGTGCCAGGCTGAACGCTCCTACACATGCGGTCAGATCTCCCAGGCGACTTTCAGCCCCTCGTAGATCGCTTCTTCCACCGTGCGCGGCGCCAGGCAGTCGCCGATCCGGCGGAACTCCACCAAACCCTGCAATTCATCACCCAAGGTATCGACCGGTTGATGCCCCTGGCACAGCACCAGGGTGTCGACCTCTTCGAACAGCATCGGCTCGCCGCTGGCGGTATGTTGAAGGTATACGGTGCTGTCATCGCAGCCATAGAGCCGGGCATACGGCGTGATGGGAATGCCCAGGCGGTGCAGCTCGCCGGCCAGTTGATCGCGCACATACAGCGGCAGGCTCTCGCCGCAATGGGTGCCGTTGACCGCCAGTTGCACCTGGTGCCCGGCCCGTACCAGACGCTCGGCAATCCCCGGCCCGATCCAGTCGCAACGCCAGTCGACCACCACCACCGAACGGCCGATCTGCACTTCGTCACGCAGCACCTGCCAGGCATCCACCACCTGCAATTCGCCACCGCGCTCGAAAGCCGGCCAGTAAGGTTCGGCACCGGTGGCGACGATCACCAGGTCCGGCTGCTCGCGCTCCACCAGCGCCCGGTCGACCCGGGTATTGCGCACCACCCGCACGCCGGCCAGTTCCATTTCCCGTTGCAGGTTGGTGCTGGCGCCGCCGAATTCGCTACGGCGTGGCAGCAATTGCGCCAGCAACACCTGGCCCCCCAGTTGCGAGGAGGCTTCATACAAGGTCACCTCATGCCCACGCTGCGCCGCCACGGCCGCGGCTTTCATCCCGGCCGGGCCGCCACCGGCAATCATCACGCGCTTGCGCTTGGCCGTGGCAATCAACTGCCCGTACTGCAACTCGCGCCCGGTTTCCGGGTGCTGGATGCAACTGATCGGCAGGCCCTTGTGGAAGTGTCCGATGCAGGCCTGGTTGCAGGCGATGCAGGCGCGGACATCCTCGCTGTGGCCGCTGTCGGTCTTGTTCGGCATCAGCGGGTCGCAGATCAGCGCCCGGGTCATGCCGCAGACATCGGCCTGACCACGGGAGAGGATCAACTCGGCCTCCTGGGGCTGGTTGATCCGCCCGGTGACGAACAGCGGAATCGACAGACTGGCCTTGAACGTGCCGGCTTCCTTCGCCAGGTAGGCGGCTTCGATGGCCATCGGCGGGACGATATGCACCGCGCCACCGAGGGACGCCGAAGTCCCGGCGACGATATGCACATAGTCCAGTTCGCCTTGCAGTTGCACCACGGCGGCCAGTGATTCGTCCTCGGTCAAACCTTCGGCATCACGCTCGTCGGCGGAAATCCGCAGGCCGATGATGAACTGCCCGTCGGTGGCCGCGCGCACGGCGGCGATCACTTCCCGAAGGAAACGCAGGCGCTGTTCCAGCTCGCCGTTGTAGCCATCGGTGCGCCGATTGACCCGTGGGTTGATGAACTGCGCCGGCAGGTAACCGTGGCTGGCGACCACTTCCACGCCATCGATCCCGGCCTGGTACAAGCGCCGCGCTGCCGCCGCGTAGCCTCTGACGATCTCGTCGATCATCGCCTGGTCCAAGGCTCGCGGCATGACCCGGAAGCGCTCGTTGGGCACGCAGGACGCCGAGTAGGCGACCGCCAGCAGGCCGTCGCTGGACTCCATGATTTCCCGGCCCGGATGGAAGATCTGCGACAGCACCAGGGTGTCATGGGCATGACAGGTTTCGGCCAGCCGCCGATAGCCGTCGATGCAGGCATCGTCGGTGGCCATCAGCACATGGGAGGTGTAGCGCGCACTGTCGTGAACACCCGCCACCTGCAACACGATCAGGCCGACACCGCCCTCGGCGCGGGCCCGGTGATAGGCGATCAACTGCTCGTTGACCAGGTTGTCGGTGGGCATGGAGGTGTCGTGCCCGCTGGACATGATGCGGTTCTTCAAGCGCTTGCCACGCAGCTGCAAGGGTTCGAACAGATGGCGAAAGGCGTGCGGCGACGTCGACATGGCAAGGCTCCAGGCGGCCCGGGATCTAGGACGGGCAGTTGTTATTATTGCTCCATGAAAATTTACCTGTAGTAAAAAATCAACTTGTTTTTTTACTTTGCCTTGGGTTAGCTTCAAATCACGCCTGATGGCCGGGCGTACCTCATACAACAAAAAAATGGATCGCCAGGCGCTTCGGGCCCGGGCGATACCGCACGAGGACTCATCGATGAAATCGAACACCCGCAAGTACGGTTTTTATCCCTTGCTCCTGACGCTGGCCATGGGCGGTGTCCAGGCCGGCCAGGACATGGTGGTGGTCGGCTATGGCGGCGCCGGGCAGAAAGCCCAGGACACGGCGTTCTTCCAGCCTTTCAGCGCCAAGGACGGCAGCAAACTGATCCAGAGCGAATACAACGGTGAAATGGCCAAGATCAAGGTCATGGTCGACACCGGCAGCGTGGACTGGGATGTGGTGCAGATCGAAGGACCGGACTTGATGCGCGGGTGTGACGAGGGGATGTATGAACGCCTCGACTGGAAGCAGATCGGCCATGCCGACCAGTTGATCCCCGACGCGGCCCAGGAATGCGGTTCGGCGGCATTGGTGTGGAGTGTCGCCATTGCCTACGACACCGACAAGGTGGCGCGGCCGCCGACTTCCTGGGCCGACTTCTGGGATGTGAAAACCTTCCCCGGCAAGCGCGGCCTGCGCAAGCGGGCGGTGTACAACCTGGAGTTCGCGCTGATGGCGGATGGGGTGAAGGCCGAGGATGTGTATACGGTGTTGAGCACACCGAAAGGGGTCGACCGGGCCTTTGCCAAGCTCGACCAGCTCAAGCCTTATATCCAGTGGTGGGAGGCGGGCGCCCAGCCAGCGCAGTGGCTGATGGCGGGTGATGTGGTCATGACCTCGACCTACAGCGGCCGTGTGGCCGCCGCCGCGCAGCAGGGCAGCCATCTGGCCCTGGTCTGGCCGCAGAGCCTGTATGGCATGGATTACTGGGCGATCATCAAGGGCTCGAAACACGTCGACCAGGCCAAGCGTTTTATTGCCTTTGCCAACCAGGCCGATGCCCAGGTCAATTACGTGCGGCAGATTCCCTATGGTCCGACCAATACCGAGGCGGCCGCGCGGCTGGATCCGAGCCTGGCGAAGTGGGTGCCGACGGCGCCGCAGAACCTCAAGGGCGCGTTGTCGATGAACGTGGCGTTCTGGAACGATCACGGCGAGGAGCTTGAAGAACGTTTCAATGCCTGGGCAAGCAAGTAGAGTAGGGGCAGCCGGGCGCCGTCGAGCGCACCGGCTGCCTGATTCGATCCATCCTGCCTGAGGGAGTTACCCGCTTGAACGACCTTCTGCACACGGCTGCCGCACCGGTGGCCATCGAGCGTCAATTGCGTGAGCAACTGGCGGCCTGTTACCGGTTGATCGCGCACTTTCGCATGACCGACCTGATCTTCACCCATATCTCCCTGCGTTTGCCCGGGCCTGACCATCATTTCCTGATCAACCCCTATGGGCTGATGTTCGAGGAAATCACTGCGTCGAGCCTGGTGAAAATTGGCCTGGACGGAAGGGCGGTGGAGGACTCGCCGTATCCGGTGAACCCGGCCGGGTTTGTGATTCACAGTGCGATTCATGGTGCCCGGGGAGATGCGCAGTGCGTGCTGCACACCCATACCCGCGCGGGTTGCGCGGTGGCGGCGCTCAAGTGCGGGTTGTTGCCGGTGAACCAGATTTCCATGGAGTTTTTCGGGCGCACGGCTTATCACGACTATGAGGGCGTGGCGCTGGACATGGATGAGCAGGCGCGGCTGGTGCAGGACCTGGGTGACAAGTCGGTGATGCTGTTGCGCAACCATGGTTTGCTGACGGTGGGCGAGAGCGTGGCCCAGGCGTTTTTCCGCATGTATTACCTGGAGAAGGCCTGCGAGATCCAGATTGCGGCCCAGGCGTGTGGGGAGTTGGTGTTGCCGTCGGACGCGGTGTGCGCCCATACCGAGCGACAGTTCAACGATCCGGGCCGGCCGGTGGAGGAGGGGCAGTTGACCGATCCGGATGCCATGGGGTTGGCGTGGGCGGCGATGTTGCGGTTGCTGGATCGGGTGGCGCCGGGGTATCGGGATTAACACTTAGGGAATGTTGGACTCGTTTTTGTGGGAGCGGAGCTTGCCCGCGAAGAACGATAACGCGGTGTATCTGATACTCCGCGTGTTCTCGAGATTCGCGGGCAAGCTCCGCTCCCACAGTGTCCGTGTTCAGCCCATGGATCAGCGGTGTTTAGAGGTGCAACGCATGCCCTAACGCCCGCAACGCCGCTTCCTGCACCGCTTCACCCAAGGTCGGGTGGGCATGGATGGTCCCGGCGATATCTTCCAGACGAGCCCCCATTTCCAGGGACTGCCCGAACGCCGCCGCCAGTTCCGAAACTCCGGCACCCACCGCCTGCCAGCCGACAATCAGATGATTGTCACGCCGCGCCACCACCCGTACGAAACCGCTTTTCGATTCCAGGGTCATGGCCCGTCCATTGGCCGCAAACGGGAAGCTCGACACCAGGCAATCCAGCCCGGCGGCCTTGGCCTCATCCGGCGTTTTACCGACCACCACCAACTCCGGATCGGTAAAGCACACCGCCGCAATCGCGGTCGGATTGAACTCGCGATGCTGGCCGGCAATTACCTCGGCAACCATCTCGCCCTGGGCCATGGCCCGGTGTGCGAGCATCGGTTCGCCGGTCAGGTCGCCGATGGCCCAGACATTGCGCATGCTGGTCTGGCAACGGTTGTCGATCTTGATCGCCGCGCCGTTCATCTCCAGCGCCAATGCCTCCAGGTTCCAGCCCTGGGTACGCGGTTTGCGGCCCACGGCCACCAGCACCTGATCGGTCACCAGTTGCAGGGTTTCACCCTGGGGATCGCGCACCGACAGGGTGTTTGACGCGGCATCGAAGCCTTCGACGCTGTGTCCCAGATGCACGGTAATACCCAGGGCCTTGATCGACTCAGCCACTGGCTGGGTCAGTTCACGGTCATAGGTCGGCAAGATACGGTCGCGAGCTTCCACTACCGTCACCTCGGCCCCCAGCTTGCGGTAGGCAATCCCCAGTTCCAGGCCGATATACCCGGCGCCGACCACGGTCAGGCGCTTGGGAATCGAAGTCGGAGCCAAGGCTTCGGTGGACGAAATAATCGCCCCGCCAATCGGCAACATCGGCAGGTTCACCGTCTGCGAACCGCTGGCCAGCAGCAGGTGCTCGCACTGGATACGCAGGCCATCGACTTCGACATGCTTGCCGTCGATCACCTTGGCCCAGCCATGGATCACCTTGACGCCATTCTTCTTCAGCAACGCTGCGACGCCGCTGGTCAGACGGTCGACAATCCCGTCCTTCCACTCGACGCTCTTGCCGATCTCCAGGGTCGGTGCCGACACCTTGATCCCCAGGGGCGAGGTACCACCGCTGTAGCTTTGGGTGGTATGAAACTGCTCGGCCACATGGATCAGCGCCTTGGACGGAATGCAGCCGACGTTCAGGCAGGTGCCGCCCAGCGCGTGGCCTTCCACCAGTACGGTGGGAATGCCCAGTTGGCCGGCACGAATCGCCGCGACATAACCGCCAGGGCCGCCGCCGATGATCAACAGGGTGGTGTTTTGGGTCTGTTGCATGATCACTCCACAAACAGGCTGGCGGGTTGTTCGAGCAAGCCGCGAATGGCCTGGATGAATTGGGCCGCGTCCATGCCGTCGACCACCCGATGATCGAAGGAGCTGGACAGGTTCATCATCTTGCGGATGACGATCTGGCCCTTGATGACCACGGGCCGCTCGACAATGCGGTTGACCCCGACAATGGCCACTTCCGGCAGGTTCAGCACCGGTGTGCTGACAATCCCGCCCAACGCCCCGAGGCTGGTCAGGGTGATGGTCGAACCGGACATTTCATCACGACTGGCCTTGCCGCTACGGGCGGCCTGGGCCAGGCGGTTGATCTCATCCGAGGTGCCCCAGAGGTTGAGGCTCTCGGCATGGCGCACCACCGGCACCATCAGGCCACCGTCAGTCTGCGCGGCAACCCCGACATGCACCGCGCCATGGCGGGTGATGACCTGGGCTTCGTCGTCATAACGCACGTTGATCTGCGGGAAGTCCCGCAGGGCCACGACCATCGCCCGCACCAGGAAGGGCAGCAGGGTCAGCTTGCCGCGGCTGTCGCCGTACTTGTGATTCAGGTGCACCCGCAGCTCTTCGAGGGCGGTGACATCGACTTCCTCGACATAGCTGAAGTGAGCGGCGCGACGCTTGGCGTCCTGCATGCGCTGGGCGATCTTGCGGCGCAGGCCGATCACCGGGATCTGCTGTTCGTCGGTGCGCTTGGCATAGCTGGCAACGGCCGGGGCCGGTTGCTCGGATTGAGCCAGGTAAGCGTCGAGGTCGTCGTGCAGGATGCGCCCGGCCGGGCCGCTGCCGTGGACGAAACGCAATTCGATCCCGGCATCCCAGGCGCGCTTGCGCACGGCGGGGGAGGCCAGCGGACGTTCATCGGCGGCACGGGCCACCGGGGCAGGGCGAGGCGCTGCGGCAATGGCCGGCGCCGGTTTGGCGACGGGCTTGCTCGGTGCTTCAGCTTCGGCAACCGGCTTTTCCACGACGGCGGCAGGCGCCGCTTTCGGCGCCGGCGCTTCAGTGCCTTCGCGCAGATTGCCGGCGCCTTCCACTTCAATGCTGATCAGCACACTGCCGACCGCCATGACTTCACCGGGCACACCGCCCAGGGCAATCACCTTGCCGTGCACCGGCGAGGGGATATCGACCATGGCCTTGTCGGTCATGACGTCCGCCAGCACCTGGTCTTCGACCACCAGGTCACCGACCTGCACGTGCCACTGGGACAGTTCGACTTCTGCGATGCCTTCGCCAATGTCCGGCATCTTGATGATATGAGTACCCATTCAGACCTCCATGACCCGTTTCAAGGCCGCACCGACCCGCACCGGGCCGGGGAAATAAGCCCATTCCTGTGCGTGGGGGTAAGGCGTGTCCCAGCCGGTGACGCGCTCGATCGGCGCTTCCAGGTAATGGAAGCAATGCTCCTGGACCAGGGCGATCAGCTCGGCACCGAAGCCGCAGGTGCGGGTGGCTTCGTGGACGACGACACAACGACGGGTTTTCTTCACGGAATTGACGATGGTTTCCAGGTCCAGCGGCCAGAGGCTGCGCAGGTCGATGACTTCGGCGTCGACCCCGGTTTCCTCGGCGGCGGCCTGGGCCACATAGACGGTGGTGCCGTAGGTGAGAATGGTCACTTCGCTGCCCGGGCGGACAATCGCCGCGCAGTCCAGCGGCACGGTGTAGTAGCCCTCGGGCACGGCACTGGCCGGGTGCTTGGACCACGGCGTCACCGGACGTTCGTGGTGGCCGTCGAACGGGCCGTTGTACAGGCGCTTGGGCTCGAGGAAGATCACCGGGTCATCGTTCTCGATGGCGGCGATCAGCAGGCCCTTGGCGTCGTAGGGGTTGGACGGCATCACCGTGCGCAGGCCGCAGACCTGGGTGAACATCGCTTCCGGGCTCTGGCTGTGGGTCTGGCCGCCGTAGATGCCGCCGCCGCAGGGCATGCGCAGGGTCATCGGCACGGTGAACTCGCCGGCGGAGCGGTAGCGTATCCGCGCCGCTTCCGAGACGATCTGGTCGGAGGCCGGGTAGAAGTAGTCGGCGAACTGGATTTCCGCCACCGGGCGCAGGCCATAGGCGCCCATGCCGACGGCGACGCCGACGATGCCACTTTCCGAGATCGGGGCGTCAAACACCCGCGAGGTGCCGTATTTGCCCTGCAGGCCTTCGGTGCAGCGGAACACACCGCCGAAGTAGCCCACGTCCTGGCCGAACACCACCACGTTGTCGTCGCGCTCGAGCATCACATCCATGGCCGAGCGCAGGGCCTGGATCATGGTCATGGTGCTGGTGGCCACGGCGTTCTCCGTTTGCAGTTTGCTGTGATCGTTCATGGCTTATAACCCCAATTCCTGACGCTGCCGACGCAAGTGCTCGGGCATGTCCTTGTAGACGTCCTCGAAGATGGTCGCGGCGCTGGGCATCTGCCCGCCGGCCAGGGTGCCGAAGCGTTCGGCTTCCTTCTGCGCGGCGATGATCTCGGCTTCCAGTTCGGCGCTGACCGCGGCGTGCTCTTCCTCGGACCATTGGCCGATGGCGATCAGATGCTGCTTGAGGCGCAGGATCGGGTCGCCCAGGGGGAAGTGGCTCCAGTCATCGGCGGGACGGTACTTGGACGGATCGTCGGAGGTGGAGTGCGGGCCGGCACGGTAGGTGACCCACTCGATCAGGGTCGGCCCGAGGTTGCGCCGGGCCCGTTCGGCGGCCCAGACGGAGGCGGCGTAGACGGCGATGAAGTCGTTGCCGTCGACCCGCAGCGAAGCGATGCCGCAGCCCACGCCACGCCCGGCGAAGGTGGTGGCTTCACCGCCAGCGATGGCCTGGAAGGTGGAGATCGCCCACTGGTTGTTGACCACGTTGAGGATCACCGGGGCGCGGTAGACGTGGGCGAAGGTCAGGGCGGTGTGGAAGTCCGACTCGGCGGTGGCGCCGTCGCCGATCCAGGCGGAAGCGATCTTGGTATCGCCCTTGATCGCCGAGGCCATGCCCCAGCCGACGGCCTGGACGAACTGCGTGGCCAGGTTGCCGGAAATGGTGAAGAAGCCGTGGTCACGCACCGAGTACATGATCGGCAGTTGCCGGCCCTTGAGCGGATCGCGCTCGTTGGACAGCAACTGGCAGATCATGTCCACCAGCGGTACGTCCCGGGCCATCAGGATGCTCTGCTGGCGGTAGGTGGGGAAGCACATGTCGTCGAGGTTCAGGGCCAGGGCCTGGGCGCTGCCGATGGCTTCCTCGCCGAGGCTCTGCATGTAGAACGACATTTTTTTCTGGCGCTGGGCAACCACCATGCGCGTGTCGAAGATCCGGGTCTTGAGCATGGCGCGCATGCCCTGGCGCAGGATCGCCACCGGCACGCCTTCGGCCCAGGGACCAAGGGCCTGGCCCTGGTCGTCGAGCACGCGGATCAGGCCCTTGGCCAGGTCGGCGGTGTCGGCGGGTTCGACGTCGATAGGGGGTTTGCGGACCTGGCCGGCATCGGTCAGGCGCAGGTAACTGAAGTCGGTCTTGCAACCCGGACGGCCTGAGGGTTCAGGAACGTGCAGGCGCAGCGGTGCGTACGCTGAGGTCATGGCTTTCTACGCTCTATCTTGTGAATTTCTTGTAGTGGGCGCGCGAGCTGGCAGTCATCCCCTGGGTAAGGGAAATCTTGTCCTACAACAATCATAGGCCGGACGAAGGAGAATATTTCTCTCTGTTTCATTGCGCTTAAGACGATTTGCAGATAAAAAATCTGCATAACCATAAAAAACAGGTGTTTTTATCTCATGCGCAAACTGGATCGCACCGATATCGGGATTCTCAACAGTCTTCAGGAGAATGCCCGCATCACCAACGCCGACCTCGCCCGTTCGGTCAACCTGTCGCCGACGCCGTGCTTCAACCGGGTCAAGGCCATGGAGGAACTGGGGCTGATTCGCGAGCAGGTGACCTTGCTCGATCCGGAATTGCTCGGGCTGCACGTCAACGTGTTTATCCATGTCAGCCTGGAAAAACAGGTGGAAGAGGCGTTGCAGCATTTCGAGGCGGCGATTGCCGATCGACCGGAAGTGATGGAGTGCTACCTGATGGCTGGGGACCCGGACTATCTGATCCGCGTGCTGGTGCCGACGATCCAGGCGCTGGAGCGCTTCATGATGGATTTTCTGACCAAGGTGCCGGGGGTGGCGAACATCCGCTCCAGTTTTGCCCTCAAGCAGGTGCGCTACAAGACGGCGCTGCCGTTGCCGGCGGGCGGTCTGACCCTGGGCAGTTGAGAAAACGGGAGAGGTTGAGCCAGTAGCGAGGAGAGGGGGGAGCTTTCGTCAGCCGCGGCCAATGGCAGGGCTGACGAGGGAGCAGGCTTGTTACTTTGGCTCTTTGTCTCCGGCAGACAGGCCGGCCTGGATACGCTGGTAAATCTCTTCACGGTGCACGGCAACGTCTTTGGGAGCGTTGATGCCGACCCGGACTTGCTGGCCGCTAACGCCCAGAATCGTGATCGTGATGTTGTCACCGATGTTGATGCTTTCACCGACTTTGCGGGTGAGTATCAGCATGTCTTTCTCCTTGAATGTTACTAAGGTGCCTTTCTCAGGCATTCCTGGCTTAGGTCTTACACACAGAATACCGCTAAGTGCATTCGAACGGGTGGCTCATTACAGACGTCATTTCATTCTATTTAATTCCCCAGAGTCGGAAAATCGTCGGTAATTCAGCCTGATAAGACCGCCACAGCCAGTGGAACGAGGTTAAGACAGGCTGCAAGGTGATAAAATCACATTAACTGATCATTACGGGAGACGCTTTGTGCGCAGAATAGCAGTGATGGTGGCACTCGTGGTGCTGGGCGGTTGTGGCGATGGCTCGGGAAACAAGGTCGAGCCGGCGAAAGTGGCTTCGGCGCCGGCCGTGGCGGCGGCGCCAGTGGTCGGCGGCTGGGATCTGCTGATCAAGGATGACAAGACCAAGGCCCTCACCGACTGGACGGCCTGGCTGATCGAACACGGTTATCCGTTCAAGATCCTCGATGATGGCAAGGTCATTGCCGGGCCGTTCGCGAGCAAGGAAATTGCCGAGCAGAAGAAGGCGCAACTGGCCGACAAGCAGAACATGGATTCCGAGGTGGTGGAGCACAAGGCGCCCGCCGACAGCTCAGCGCAAAATACCGCTGCGCCGGCGCCGGGCTATTGAGCCTCAGCCGCAGGCCTTGAGGTTCACCGGCCCGACAAACCCGTTGCCGTGGCCCATGACGCAGGCCACGCTCTGGTTGCGCTGGCGTTCCCAGGCCTGGACCGGGTAGGTCTTGTTCCACGCTTCGTACAACTGCCGATCCTGTCTCGACAGGCGCAGGCCGTACTGTTTGCTCATGTAGAAATAGGTCCGCGCGATCATCCCGCGAATCGATGGGCGTGGCATGACCTTCTTGGCCTTGAAGTCGACCTGGGTCAGGCAGGACCCGTATTGGCCCTTCTGCACCGGCAACCAGCCGAAGCTGAAGTTGCTGCGGTCGCCGTTGACCTCGCCGATGCTCGGCACCAGGTTGTGCAAATCGGCCTCGGCTTTCTTGTAGGTCGCATCGTTCTGGCTGCAGTTCTTGCGTCCGCCCTGTTGCCAGCACTGGCGCTGATGACCGATCTGCCAGGCCGGGACAATGTGCTCCCACTCGATGCGTTCAGCCCGCTTGGCATTCTTGCGCGGTACATAGCCGCAGGCCGCGAGGTCGACCCGGTTGCCGTTGTACTTGCAGCCACAATAAAACTCCGTGGACTGCCGGGCGTAGAGCTTCCAGGCGACTTTCTTGGCTTCGGCGAAGGTGCGGGGTGCATCGGCCTGGGCCGGTAAAACACAGAAAAAACACAGCAAAGCGATAAAGCGGACAATCATTGGTTCAGTCTTCCTTCGGCACAACCCAGAAAATCTGCACGCCACCGTCGTCGCGGTAGGCCAGCGTGACGTTGTCGTTCTCGGCAATTTCCTCGAGCAGTTGCTCCCACTCGTCCACCGGTTCGTCCGGCAACCGAAAGAGCAGGGCGGCCTTGGCTTTTTGGGCGTTCGGCGAATTGATGATTTTCTGGACGCGCAGGCCCATGCGTTCGTAGGTGCTGGGGGTTGCAGAGGCGGAAGTTGAGTTGGCCACGGAACAATCCTTAATTAGCTGTACGTGCATACAGTATTTAACTGTAAGCCATTTCGCAACTGTCAGGGAATGATGAGGTGCTTCTGACAGCGCTTTTTGCGATTTGGTGCACGCCAATCAAGAAATTATTAGGTTTTACAGTGGGATGCGCAGTATGACGGCGGTAGCGGGGGGCCGACGCCAGGGAAATCCTCGCCCGACCTCGTCAAGGAGGCCTTGTTTGTAGGACGAGCGGCTATGCTGTGACAGACCGTTGACAAATCCTCGCAATATTCCCATAGTTGGATTACGCAAACGTTTGCGCGAACCGTTTCCAGGGCTGTGCACACGCATTTCCCGTCACGCTCCTGGCGTTGCTCACAACAATCATAAGATCCGGAGTACACCCATGAAGTTGCCATTCGCTGGACGCCTTCTTGCTGTCGCCGTACTTGCTGCCGCCTCTGCCACCCTGCCGCTGTCCCAGGCCTTTGCTGCCGACGCCGCCGCCAAGCCCAAAGTCGGCCTGGTGATGAAATCCCTCGCCAACGAGTTCTTCCGCACCATGGAAGACGGCGCCAAGGATTACCAGAAAGCCCACACCGCCGATTTCGACCTGATCTCCAACGGCATCAAGAACGAAACCGACACCACCGCGCAGATCGACATCGTCAACCAGATGATCGTCTCCAAGGTCAACGCCATCGTGATCGCCCCGGCCGACTCCAAGGCCATGGTCTCGGTGATCAAGAAAGCCAAGGATGCCGGGATCGTCGTCATCAACATCGACAACCAGCTCGACGCTGGCGTGCTGAAAAGCAAAGGCATCGAAGTGCCGTTCGTAGGGCCTGACAACCGCAAGGGCGCGCGCCTGGTCGGCGAGTACCTGGCCAAGCAGCTGAAAACCGGTGACGAGGTCGGCATCATCGAAGGGGTGTCCACCACCACCAACGCCCAGATGCGCACCGCCGGTTTCACCGATGCGATGAAAGCCGCGGACATGAAGATCGTCTCCGTGCAGTCCGGCGATTGGGAAATCGACAAGGGCAACGCGGTCGCCTCGGCGATGCTCAACGAATACCCGAACCTCAAGGCGCTGCTGGCCGGCAACGACAGCATGGCCCTGGGCGCGGTCTCCGCCGTCCGTTCGGCGGGCAAGGCCGGCAAGGTGCAGGTGGTGGGCTATGACAATATCAACGCCATCAAGCCGATGCTCCAGGACGGTCGTGTACTCGCCACCGCCGACCAGTTCGCGGCCCGCCAGGCGGTGTTCGGCATCGAAACCGCACTGAAAATCATCAAGGGTGAAAAAGTCGACAGCAAGGACGGCGTGATCGAAACCCCGGTCGAGCTGGTACTCAAGAAGTAAACCACTCGCCGTTCAACGTGCCCGCTCGTCCTGAGCGGGCGCATGGAGACTCCCTATGTCATCTTCCGCTCCGAACGCTGTCCTGTCGGTCAGCGGTATCGGCAAGACCTACGCGCAACCTGTCCTCAGCAACATCGACCTGACGTTGCTGCGCGGCGAAGTGTTGGCGCTGACCGGTGAAAACGGTGCCGGCAAAAGCACGCTGTCGAAGATCATCGGCGGGCTGGTCACACCGACCACCGGGCAGATGCTGTTCAACGGTCGCGCCTATACGCCAGGCAGCCGGACCCAGGCTGAAGAGCTGGGTATTCGCATGGTCATGCAGGAACTCAATCTGCTGCCGACGTTGTCCGTGGCGGAAAACCTGTTTCTCGACAACCTGCCCAGCCACGGTGGCTGGATCAGTCGCAAGCAGTTGCGCAGCGCCGCCATCGAAGCCATGGCCCAGGTCGGCCTCGATGCCATCGACCCGGACACCCTGGTCGGCGAGCTGGGCATCGGTCACCAGCAGATGGTGGAAATCGCCCGCAACCTGATCGGCGATTGCCATGTGCTGATTCTCGACGAGCCGACCGCGATGCTCACGGCCCGCGAAGTCGAAATGCTCTTTGACCAGATCACCCGCCTGCAAGCCCGTGGCGTGGCGATCATCTATATCTCCCACCGGCTCGAAGAACTGGCCCGGGTCGCCCAGCGCATTGCGGTCTTGCGCGACGGCAACCTGGTCTGCGTCGAGCCGATGGCCAACTACAACAGCGAGCAACTGGTCAACCTGATGGTCGGCCGCGAGCTGGGTGAACATATGGACATGGGCGTGCGCAAGATTGGCGCGCCGGCCCTGACCATCAAGGGCCTGAGCCGAGCGGACAAGGTGCTCGACGTTTCCTTCGAGGTGCGCGCCGGTGAGATCTTCGGGATTTCCGGGCTGATCGGCGCCGGTCGTACCGAGCTGCTGCGGCTGATCTACGGCGCGGATATCGCCGACAGCGGCACGGTGGGTCTTGGTGCCTCGGCGCAGGTCGCGGACATTCGTTCGCCGGTCGATGCGGTGCGCCATGGCATTGCCCTGATCACCGAAGACCGCAAGGGCGAGGGGTTGCTGCTGACGCAATCCATCAGCGCCAATATCGCCCTGGGCAATATGCCGGCGATTTCCAGTGGCGGCGTGGTCAACGGCCGTGACGAGACGGCGCTGGCACGGCGTCAGATCGACGCCATGCGCATTCGCAGTTCCAGCCCGGACCAATTGGTGTCCGAGCTGTCCGGCGGCAACCAGCAGAAAGTGGTGATCGGCCGCTGGCTGGAGCGCGACTGCGCGGTGCTGTTGTTCGATGAGCCGACCCGCGGGATCGACGTCGGCGCCAAGTTCGATATCTACGCCTTGTTGGGCGAACTGACCCGCCAGGGCAAGGCGCTGGTGGTGGTGTCCAGCGACCTGCGCGAGCTGATGCTGATCTGCGATCGCATCGGCGTGCTCTCGGCCGGACGCCTGATCGAGACCTTCGAGCGTGACCGCTGGACCCAGGATGAGTTGCTTGCCGCCGCGTTCGCCGGCTACCAAAAACGTGATGCGTTGCTCAACGAAGCGGCGCCCAGGAATACCCTATGAAAACTGCACCTTCTGCCGGCAAGACCTCGCGTCACTTCTATGGCCTGGGCACCTACCTGGGCCTGGCGGGCGCGTTGCTCGCCATGATCATCCTGTTTTCCAGCCTGAGCAGTCATTTCCTCTCCTATGACACCTTCAGCACCCTGGCCAACCAGATTCCCGACCTGATGGTGCTGGCGGTGGGCATGACTTTCGTTCTGATCATCGGCGGCATCGACCTGTCGGTGGGCTCGGTGCTGGCCCTGGCGGCTTCGGCGGTCAGCGTGGCGATCCTCGGCTGGGGCTGGGGCGTGTTGCCGGCTTCCGTCCTGGGCATGGGGTGCGCGGCGTTGGCCGGCACCGTGACCGGTTCGATCACCGTGGCCTGGCGCATTCCGTCGTTTATCGTGTCCCTCGGTGTGCTGGAAATGGCCCGGGGCCTGGCCTACCAGATGACCGGCTCGCGCACTGCCTATATCGGCGACTCGTTCGCCTGGCTGTCGAACCCGGTGGCCTTTGGCATCTCGCCTTCGTTCATCATCGCCTTGCTGGTGATCGTCGTGGCCCAGTTGGTGCTGACGCGGACCGTGTTCGGTCGTTACCTGATCGGCATCGGCACCAACGAGGAAGCCGTGCGCCTGGCGGGGATCAATCCCAAGCCTTACAAGATCCTGGTGTTCAGCCTGATGGGCCTGCTCGCCGGTGTCGCCGCGCTGTTCCAGATCTCGCGCCTGGAAGCGGCGGACCCGAATGCCGGTTCCGGCCTGGAGCTGCAAGTGATCGCCGCCGTGGTGATCGGTGGTACCAGCCTGATGGGCGGCCGTGGTTCGGTGATCAGCACCTTCTTCGGCGTACTGATCATCTCGGTGCTGGCGGCGGGTCTGGCACAGATCGGCGCCACCGAGCCGACCAAACGCATCATCACTGGCGCGGTAATCGTGATCGCGGTGGTACTGGATACCTACCGCAGTCAACGCGCCCGTCGGCGGGTCTGAGGCATGGCAACCATCAAGGATGTGGCCGCGTTGGCCGGGATTTCGTACACCACGGTATCCCATGTGCTGAACAAGACGCGCCCGGTCAGCGAACAGGTGCGGCTCAAGGTCGAAGCGGCGATTGCCCAGCTCGACTATGTGCCCAGCGCCGTGGCGCGTTCGTTGAAAGCCAAGACCACCGCGACCATCGGCCTGCTGGTGCCCAACAGTCTCAACCCGTACTTCGCCGAATTGGCGCGGGGCATCGAGGATTACTGCGAGCGCAACAACTACTGCGTGATCCTCTGCAACTCCGATGACGACCCGGACAAGCAACGCAGCTACCTGAGGGTGCTGCTGGAGAAACGGGTCGACGGTTTGATCGTCACGTCCACCGGCGGCGATGACAGCTTTGCCGGCGGTTTGGCGGCGGTGCGTACGCCCATGGTGATTGTCGACCGGGGCATTGCCGGGGTCGAAGCCGACCTGGTGCGTATCGACCACGAAGAGGGCGCCTACCTGGCGACCCGGCACCTGCTGGATCTGGGGCATCGGGCGATTGCCTTTATCGGCGGTCCGGCCGACACCAGCGTGGCGCAGATGCGTCTGGCCGGTTATCGGCGGGCACTGGAACAGGCGTCCGTGCAGGTGCCCGAGCGCTGGGTGGTGGAAAGCGATTTCACCAGCACCGGCGGTTATCAGGCGGCGGCCTTGCTCCTGGAAAAAGACCGGCCCAGTGCGATCTTCGCCGGCAACGACTTGCTCGGCATCGGCGTGCTGCGCGCGGCGGCGGAACGCAATATCCGCGTGCCCAGCGAGCTGTCGGTGATCGGCTTTGACGATATCCAGATGAGCCGTTATGTCTACCCGGCGCTGACCACGGTCGGCCAGTCGATTCTCCAGTTGGGAGAGACGGCGGCCGAAATGCTCTTGAACCGAATCGCCACGCCGCTGCTGGCGGTTGACCGGCGGATTGTTAAGCCAAGTATTGTCCTGCGCGAATCGACGGCCGCGGTGCCGGGTGTGTTTGCGCAATACCGCTGAATCGAATTGATGGGTACTGATGTATGCAAGCAAAAGTAGTGGTGGTGGGCAGCCTCAATATGGACCTGGTCACCCGTGCCGAGCGCTTGCCGCGGGCCGGGGAGACCCTGGTGGGCCAGTCGTTCGCCACGGTGTCCGGCGGCAAGGGCGCGAACCAGGCCGTGGCGGCCGCGCGTCTGGGCGCCACGGTGTCGATGATGGGTTGCGTGGGTGACGATGCCTACGGTCCGCAACTGCGCGATGCGTTGTTGGCGGAGGGGATCGATTGCCAGGCGGTCACGGTTGCGCCGGGCGTGTCCAGTGGCGTCGCGCTGATCGTTGTCGATGACAACAGCCAGAACGCCATTGTGATTGTCGCAGGCGGCAACGGTTGTCTCTCCCCTGAAGTGCTCAAGGGTTTTGACGCGGTGCTCCAGGACGTGGATGTGATCATCTGCCAGCTGGAAGTGCCGATGGAAACCGTCGGCTACACGCTCAAGCGTGGGCGTGAGCTGGGCAAGATCGTGATCCTCAACCCGGCGCCGGCCAGTGCGCCGCTGCCGGCCGACTGGTACGCGTCGATCGACTACCTGATTCCCAATGAAAGCGAAGCCTCGGCCCTGAGCGGCCTGCCGGTGGACTCCCTGGAAAGTGCCAAGGCCGCCGCCGCCCAACTGATGGCCGCCGGGGCAGGGAAGGTGATCGTCACCCTCGGCGCCCAGGGTTCGTTGTTCGCCGATGGCCAGGGTTTTGCGCATTTCCCGGCGCCGAAGGTCAAGGCCCTCGATACCACGGCGGCCGGCGACACCTTTGTCGGTGGTTTCGCGGCGGCGCTGGCCCAAGGGCAAAGCGAAGCCGAGGCCATTCGCTTCGGCCAGGTCGCGGCGGCGCTGTCGGTGACCCGCGCCGGTGCCCAGCCGTCCATTCCCCACTTGTCCGACGTACAAGGTTTCAAATCGCCATGAAAAAGACACCGCTGCTCAATATTGCCCTGTCGCGCCTGATCGCGTCCCTTGGTCACGGCGACATGGTGGTCATCGGCGACGCCGGCCTGCCGGTCCCGCCGGGTGTGGAACTGATCGACCTGGCCCTGACCCACGGGATCCCCGATTTCGTCAGCACCTTGCGCACGATACTCAGCGAAATGCAGGTCGAGAGCCATGTGCTGGCCGAGGAAATCCTGCTCAAGCGCCCACCGGCCCTGGAACACCTCGACGCGCTGAACGCCGAGGGCGCCTTGGGGCAGCGTCGGCTGCTCAGCCATGAAGAATTCAAAGTGCTCAACCGCAAGGCCAGGGCCGTCATCCGCACCGGCGAATGCCAGCCTTACTGCAACGTCGTGCTGGTGGCCGGCGTTACGTTCTAACCTTTCTTTCTCGCACAAGGAGTGCGCTATGCAACGCTATGCTCAGATCTTGCAACGCTGGTTTCGGAGTCTGCTGATTTTGTCCTTCCTCACGGCTACAGGCGCCCAGGCGGCGGAAAAGATCGACCTGATCATCGACACCGACCCGGGGGCCGACGACGTGGTGGCGCTGCTGTTCGCCCTGGCCTCGCCGGAAGAGCTGCATATCCGTGCGCTGACCACCGTGGCCGGCAACGTGCGCCTGGACAAGACCTCGCGTAATGCCCGCCTGGCCCGCGAGTGGGCAGGGCGCGAAGAGGTGCCTGTGTATGCCGGCGCGCCCAAGCCGCTGCTGCGTACGCCGATCTACGCCGAGAATATCCACGGTAAGGAAGGCATCTCCGGCGTCACCGTGCATGAACCCAAGGCGCCTCTGGCCAAGGGCAATGCGGTCAATTACCTGATCGAGACCCTGCGTGCGGCCGAGCCCCACAGCATCACCATTGCCATGCTCGGGCCAGAAACCAACCTGGCGCTGGCCTTGATCCAGGATCCCGAGATCACCCAGGGCATCAAGGAAGTGGTGGTCATGGGCGGTGCGCACTTCAACGGTGGCAATATCACCCCGGTCGCCGAATTCAATATGTTCGCCGATCCCCAGGCCGCCGAAGTGGTGCTCAAGAGCGGCGTCAAGCTGACCTACCTGCCCCTGGACGTGACCCACAAGATCCTCACCAGCGACGAGCGCCTGAAGAAGATCGCGGCACTGAACAACAACGCCAGCAAGGTGGTCAGTGATATCCTCAACGAATACGTCAAGGGCGACATGGAACACTACGGTATTCCTGGCGGCCCGGTACACGACGCCACCGTCATCGCCTACCTGCTCAAACCCGAGCTGTTCAGCGGACGTCAGGTCAATATGGTGATCGACAGCCGTGAAGGCCCGACCTTCGGCCAGACCATCGTCGACTGGTACGACGGCCTGAAACAGCCCAAGAACGTGTTCTGGGTCGAGAATGGCGATGCCCAAGGCTTCTTCAACTTGCTGACAGAGCGTCTGGCACGCCTTAAGTGATATCCATGCAGATCGATCTGAACAACCCTGACAACCTGACCCAGGACGCCGTGCGCCAGATGCTCGCGGCGGCCAGCGATGAGGAGCATACCCAGCTGCGCGTGACGCGCTCGGGCCTGGCGTATATCTCCTCGGGGGTAGTCGGCGGCGCGCAGATCGACGGCTTGCTGTTCCGCCTGGAAACCTGGGCGGCCGGCTCCGGCTACGTCGGCAAGGTCGCGGCCGCCGACGAGGTCTGGGTCATGCAGATATTCAATGCCTTGAAGCAGAACTGGCCCAACCCGCCCTTCGATTACATCGACATTTACTGAACGAAATCGCTCGTTCATATTCAGTCACGATTCCCCGCAGAAGTCGCGGGACAGGTCAGGCAGACTTGTCAGCGGCGGCTGTCGGAATCGGATGATCTGACCCCTTGCGTGCAACCAATGACGCAAATCGCGGTCGCACGCACTCTACTTATTTTATTTGAAGGAGGCTTCATGCCTTGGAAGCTTGCATCCCTGGGGACGCTGTTCGCCCTGTCGGTACTGGCGGGTTGCTCCACCTCCGAGTCATCCGCGGCTAAAGAGCCGGCCAAGGACTCGGGCGCCCAGATCACCTACGATCGTTGCGAAGCCAAAGGCGCCGATTTCACCATCGGCCAGACGGCCTCGGCCGCGCTGCTGCAGCAGGCCCGCACCCGTAGCGGCGCACAGAGCGCGCGGGTCCTGGGTCCCAACGACATGGTCACCCTGGAATACCGCTCGGACCGTCTGAACCTCAACACCGACAGCAGCGGCAAGATCATTCGCGCCAACTGTGGCTGAGGCCTCCGGGCTTTTGTAGCGCCCATAAAAAACCCCGTCGCATGGACGGGGTTTTTTCAGTTCGCGGAAACTTACTCCGGACGAACCTGTGCAGCTTGCATACCCTTTTGGCCTTTCTCAGCCACGAAGGAAACGGTCTGGCCTTCTTTCAGGCTTTTGAAACCGTCGCTTTCGATAGCTTTGAAGTGTACGAACAGGTCGTCACCGCCACCTTGAGGAGTGATGAAGCCGAAGCCTTTTTCATCGTTGAACCATTTTACGGTGCCGGTTTGGCGATTAGACATGGTGTATCTCCAAGAAACATATATTTTCAGTAGTACTGTGCTGCTCAGGCCAACTGGGCACACTGGGCTATCATAGTCGAAATGTTCGACTTGGGAGCCCCCCCCAGCAGCGGATTGCCCATCCGTCGCGCTTTGTTTAGCCGTTTTATTGGCTGGAGGCCCCGGTTTTAAAGGCTTTCACTGAAAACGACAGCCCCTAAAAAAACCCATAAAAGCTGCGTAAATATTGATAAAAATCACCTTTTCCGGTGTTTTTCACCCGGTTTGAGGCCTAAAAACCCCGTGGCTGCGGGTTACTTCTGCACCTTGCAGACGGCGATTTCTTTCAAGGCGCGGTCGCGCAGCTCCTCCGGCGGCATGGTCTTGGAGTTCATCAACTGGGTGATTTCCACGGAGGTGAATTTTTTCTCGATGACATCGGCACCGCAGGTGCAGTGTTGCTGGGCCACAGTCGGGTTGACGCTCTGGCTGGCCGCGCCAACGCAGTCTTTCATGTAGCTGGCTTTGGCGCCGGGCGGCCAGGCGGCCTGTGCGCTCAGTGGCAGCAGCAGGGCGAGCGGGGCGGCAAAAGCGAAAAGATGAATCAGGCGCATGTTCGAATACTCCTTGAAGACAGGTGAATACCGTGTTGCTTGGCATTTGAGGGGCTGAGCGGGGGGCAAGTTCACCCCGGGGCACAAAACCCCCGCGACTTTAGCAGTTTGTGAACGAGGCGATGACCGTTCATCTGTGCTAGCATCCCAGACTTGGTTATTTTTGGTATTGCAGTCGTGTCTCGCGCTCGATACCGAGCCATCAACCCTTTTTTGAACTCCAGTCACTCTGGTTCGTTTCCGGTTGGCCTTACGGCTCCTGCCACTGTGCGGCAGGCGTTTTTGATTAAACGGCTGGACGAATCGCGTACTGGCTGCTCATCCCAACCCACGTGACCTTTGGTAGGGGTCACCACTAGGAGAGGAGGCGCCATGCCCACTATTACTCTTCCCGACGGCAGTCAACGTTCGTTCGACCATCCGGTTTCCGTAGCCGAAGTCGCCGCTTCCATTGGCGCGGGCCTGGCCAAGGCCACCGTGGCCGGCAAGGTCAACGGCAAGCTG
The DNA here is from genome assembly GCF_002814235.1 of Pseudomonas sp. QS1027. GTDB lineage: Bacteria > Pseudomonadota > Gammaproteobacteria > Pseudomonadales > Pseudomonadaceae > Aquipseudomonas. The sequence goes on from NZ_PHSU01000008.1 coordinate 128,791, forward strand.
GTCGACGCCAGCGACCTGATCGACAGCGACGTTACCCTGCAAATCATCACGCCCAAGGACGAAGAGGGGCTGGAGATCATTCGCCACTCTTGCGCGCACCTGGTTGGCCACGCGGTCAAGCAGCTGTACCCGACGGCGAAAATGGTCATCGGTCCGGTCATCGATGAAGGTTTTTACTACGATATCGCCTATGAGCGTCCGTTCACCCCGGACGACCTGGCCGCGATCGAGCAGCGCATGCAGCTGCTGATCGAAAAAGACTACGACGTGATCAAGAAGGTCACGCCACGCGCCGAAGTCATCGACGTGTTCACCCAGCGCGGCGAAGACTACAAGCTGCGCCTGGTCGAAGACATGCCGAATGAGCAGACCATGGGGCTGTACTATCACGAAGAATATGTCGACATGTGCCGTGGTCCGCACGTGCCGAACACCCGCTTCCTGAAATCCTTCAAGCTGACCAAGCTGTCCGGCGCCTACTGGCGCGGCGATGCCAAGAACGAACAGCTGCAGCGCGTCTACGGCACTGCCTGGGCGGACAAGAAGCAATTGGCCGCCTACGTCCTGCGTATCGAAGAAGCGGAAAAGCGCGACCATCGCAAGATTGGCAAGCGCCTGGGCCTGTTCCATACCCAGGAAGAAGCGCCGGGCATGGTGTTCTGGCACCCGAACGGCTGGACCCTGTACCAGGTGCTCGAGCAGTACATGCGCAAGGTGCAGCGTGACAACGGCTATCTGGAGATCAAGACCCCGCAAGTGGTCGATCGCTCCCTGTGGGAGAAGTCCGGGCACTGGGCCAACTATGCCGAAAACATGTTCACCACCCAGTCGGAAAGCCGCGACTACGCCATCAAGCCGATGAACTGCCCGTGCCACGTACAGGTGTTCAACCAGGGCCTGAAGAGCTACCGCGAGCTGCCGATGCGCCTGGCCGAGTTCGGTGCCTGTCACCGCAACGAGCCATCGGGTGCGCTGCACGGCATCATGCGCGTGCGGGCTTTCACCCAGGACGACGCCCACATTTTCTGCACCGAAGAGCAGATGCAGGCTGAATCCGCGGCGTTCATCAAGCTGACCATGGATGTCTACGCCGACTTCGGCTTCAAAGACATCGAAATGAAGCTGTCCACCCGCCCTGAAAAGCGCGTGGGTTCCGACGAACTGTGGGATCGCGCCGAAAGCGCACTGGCTGCCGCGCTCGACAGCGCCGGCCTGCCGTACGACCTGCAGCCGGGCGAGGGCGCCTTCTACGGTCCGAAAATCGAATTTTCGCTCAAGGACTGTCTCGGTCGCGTGTGGCAGTGTGGTACCCTGCAGCTCGATTTCAACCTGCCGATCCGTTTGGGCGCCGAATACGTGTCCGAAGACAACAGCCGTAAGCACCCGGTCATGCTGCACCGGGCGATCCTCGGCTCCTTCGAGCGTTTCGTCGGGATTCTGATCGAGCACTACGAGGGTGCGTTCCCTGCTTGGCTGGCGCCAACCCAGGCCGTGATCATGAATATCACGGACAAGCAGGCTGATTTTGCCCTCGAAGTGGAAAAAACTCTGGCCGAAAGCGGATTTCGTGCCAAGTCTGACTTGAGAAATGAAAAGATCGGCTTTAAAATCCGCGAGCATACTTTGCTCAAGGTTCCCTATCTTTTGGTTATCGGAGATCGGGAAGTCGAGATGCAGACTGTCGCTGTGCGTACTCGTGAAGGTGCTGACCTGGGCTCGATGCCCGTCGCCCAGTTCGCCGAGTTCCTCGCGCAAGCGGTTTCCCGGCGTGGTCGCCCAGATTCGGAGTAATTACTATTAAGCGTGAAATGAGACAAGATAAACGAGCTGCACCGAAGGCCCCGATCAACGAGAATATCTCGGCACGCGAGGTTCGGTTAATTGGCGCTGATGGCGAGCAGATTGGCATCGTCTCGATTGATGAAGCGCTTCGGATTGCCGAAGAAGCCAAACTGGATCTGGTGGAAATTTCCGCCGATGCAGTGCCACCCGTCTGCCGGGTGATGGACTACGGCAAGTCGATTTTCGAAAAGAAAAAGCAAATTGCTGCTGCGAAGAAAAACCAGAAGCAAGTGCAGGTTAAAGAAATCAAGTTTCGTCCAGGGACGGAGGAAGGGGATTACCAGGTAAAACTGCGCAACCTGGTACGTTTCCTGAGTGATGGGGACAGGGCCAAGGTTTCCTTGAGATTCCGCGGTCGTGAGATGGCCCACCAGGAGCTGGGGATGGAACTCCTCAAGCGGGTTGAAGGTGACCTGCTCGAGTACGGTTCGGTCGAACAGCATCCTAAGATGGAAGGACGCCAGCTTATTATGGTCATCGCCCCGAAAAAGAAGAAGTAACCACCAGGGCACGGCAGGCCTTGCGGTTATGTTTATCAACTGAATGCGGAGTATCCGAACATGCCAAAGATGAAAACTAAAAGTGGTGCTGCCAAGCGGTTTCTGAAAACTGCTAACGGCATCAAGCACAAGCACGCTTTCAAGAGCCACATCCTGACCAAAATGTCGACCAAGCGTAAGCGTCAACTGCGCGGTAGCAGCTTGCTGCATCCGTCTGACGTGGCAAAAGTCGAGCGCATGCTGCGCCTTCGTTAATTTTTGGTTGAATAGAGGAAGTAACTCATGGCTCGTGTAAAGCGTGGCGTCATTGCCCGTAAGCGTCACAAAAAGATTCTGAAACTTGCAAAAGGCTACTACGGCGCTCGCTCGCGCGTATTCCGTGTTGCCAAGCAAGCGGTCATCAAGGCAGGCCAATACGCCTACCGCGACCGTCGTCAGAAAAAACGTCAGTTCCGCGCTCTGTGGATCGCTCGTATCAACGCTGGTGCGCGTATCAACGGTCTGTCCTACAGCCGTTTCATCGCTGGCCTGAAAAAAGCGTCGATCGAAATCGACCGTAAGGTTCTGGCTGATCTGGCTGTGAACGAAAAAGCGGTGTTTGCTGCGATTGTCGAGAAAGCTAAAGCCACCTTGGCTTAAGTACCCCCCGACAATCACCGGGCTTCGCTTTTGTGAGGTTCGGTGTCAAACGTCATAAATAGGGGAAGAGCCTTTAAGCTCTTCCCCTATTTCGTATCTGGAGTCTGTACATGGAAAACCTGGACGCGCTGGTCTCTCAAGCTCTCGAGGCTGTGCAAAGCGCTGAAGATATCAATGCCCTGGAGCAAATCCGGGTTCACTACCTTGGCAAGAAAGGCGAATTGACTCAGGTGATGAAGACCCTGGGCAGCTTGCCGGCAGAGGAGCGTCCGCAAGTCGGTGCGCTGATCAACGTCGCCAAGGAGCGTGTCACAGAGGTTCTCAATGCGCGCAAGGCGTCGTTCGAGGAGGCCGACCTGGCCACCAAGCTCGCGGCCGAGTCCATTGACGTGACCCTGCCTGGCCGCGGCCAGACTTCCGGTGGTTTGCATCCGGTCACCCGGACTCTGGAACGTGTCGAACAATTTTTCACCCACATCGGCTACGGCATCGCCGAAGGTCCCGAGGTGGAAGACGATTACCACAACTTCGAAGCGCTCAACATCCCAGGCCATCACCCGGCCCGGTCGATGCATGACACCTTCTATTTCAATGCCAACATGTTGCTGCGCACCCATACCTCGCCGGTACAGGTCCGCACCATGGAATCGAAAAAGCCGCCGATCCGCATCGTCTGCCCAGGCCGTGTGTACCGTAGCGACTCGGATATCACCCACTCGCCGATGTTCCACCAGGTCGAAGGCCTGCTGGTCGATCGCGACATCAACTTCGCCGACCTGAAAGGCACCATCGAAGAGTTCCTGCGGGTGTTCTTCGAGAAGGAACTGGCGGTGCGTTTCCGTCCTTCCTACTTCCCGTTCACCGAGCCGTCCGCTGAAGTCGACATGGAATGCGTGATGTGCAGCGGTAAAGGCTGCCGCGTCTGCAAGCAGACCGGCTGGCTGGAAGTCATGGGCTGCGGCATGGTTCACCCGAACGTGCTGCGCATGTCCGGGATCGACCCGGAAGAGTTCCAGGGCTTTGCCTTCGGCATGGGCGTTGAACGCCTGGCCATGCTGCGTTACGGCGTGAACGACTTGCGCCTGTTCTTCGACAACGACTTGCGGTTCCTCGCGCAATTTCGCTAGGTCGCGACCCGTAACGAATCTATTAGGAGAGCAGGATGAAATTCAGTGAACAATGGCTGCGTGGCTGGGTAAGCCCGCAAGTGAGCCGCGACGAGCTGGTCGCTCGTCTGTCCATGGCCGGTCTTGAGGTCGATAGCGTGACGCCGGCCGCCGGCGCGTTCAGTGGTGTGGTCGTCGGTGAAGTCCTCAGCACCGAACAGCACCCGGATGCCGACAAGCTGCGTGTGTGCCAGGTCAGCAATGGTTCGGAGACCTTCCAGGTGGTCTGCGGCGCGCCGAATGTGCGCCCGGGCCTGAAGATCCCGTTCGCGATGATCGGTGCCGAACTGCCCGGCGACTTCAAGATCAAGAAGGCCAAGCTGCGGGGCGTCGAGTCCAACGGCATGCTCTGCTCGCAAGCCGAGCTGCAGGTCGGTGAAGGCAATGACGGCCTGATGGAGCTGGCGGCCGATGCGCCGGTCGGCGAAGACATTCGTGTCTACCTGAGCCTGGACGATGCCAGCATCGAGGTCGACCTGACCCCGAACCGTGGCGACTGCCTGTCCCTGGCCGGTCTGGCCCGTGAAGTCGGCGCGCTGTATGCCGCTCCGGTCGCCCGCCCGGTAGTACCGGCTGTGCCTGCCGTGCACGACGAAGTCCGTTCGATTGAAGTCCTGGCGCCGGCAGCCTGCCCGCGTTACCTGGGCCGTGTGATCCGTAACGTCGACCTTTCGAAGCCGACCCCGCTGTGGATGGTCGAGCGCCTGCGTCGTTCCGACGTGCGCAGCATCGACGCCGCCGTCGACATCACCAACTACGTGATGATCGAGCTGGGCCAGCCGCTGCACGCTTTCGATCTTTCCGAGATCAATGGCGGCATCCGCGTGCGCATGGCTGAAGAAGGCGAGAAGCTGGTGCTGCTCGACGGCCAGGAAGTCACCCTGCGTAGCGATACCCTGGTGATTGCCGACCACACCCGCGCCCTGGCGATTGCCGGCGTGATGGGGGGCGAGCACAGCGGCGTCAACACCGCGACCACCCGTGACATCTTCCTCGAAAGCGCGTTCTTCGATCAGATCGCTGTCGCTGGCAAGGCCCGTTCCTATGGCCTGCACACCGATGCCTCGCACCGCTACGAGCGTGGCGTGGACTGGCAACTGGCCCGTGAAGCCATGGAGCGCGCCACTGGCCTGCTGCTGGAAATCACCGGTGGCGAAGCCGGCCCGATCATCGAAACCGTCAGCGAAGCGCACCTGCCTTCCATTGCTCCGGTGACCCTGCGTGCCGAACGCATCACCCAGATGCTGGGCATGGAAATGGATGCACCGCAGGTCGAGCGCCTGTTGTCCGGCCTGGGCCTGGGCATTGTCGCCAGCGGAGCAGGGCAGTGGCAGGTAGAAGTACCAAGCCATCGCTTCGATATCAGCCTGGAAGTCGACCTGATCGAAGAACTGGCGCGCCTGTACGGCTACAACCGCCTGCCGGTTCGTTACCCACAAGCCCGCCTGGCGCCACAAGCCAAGGCTGAAGCCCGTAGCGACCTGCCTGAGCTGCGTCGTCTACTGGTGGCCCGCGGTTACCAGGAAGCGATCACCTACAGCTTCATCGATCCGAAGCAGTTCGAACTGTTCAACCCGGGCGTCGAGCCGTTGCTGCTGGCCAACCCGATCTCCAACGACATGGCGGCCATGCGCTCGTCCCTGTGGCCAGGTCTGGTCAAGGCGTTGCAGCACAACCTGAACCGTCAGCAGGATCGCGTGCGTCTGTTCGAAAGCGGCCTGCGTTTTGTCGGTCAGCTGGAAGGCCTGAAGCAAGAACCGATGCTGGCTGGCGTGGTGTGCGGCAGCCGTCTGCCAGAAGGCTGGGCACAGGGTCGCGACACCGTCGACTTCTTCGACGTCAAGGCTGACGTGGAAGCGCTGCTGGGCTTTGCCGGTGCACTGGATTCGTTCACCTTCGTGCCGGGCAAACACCCTGCGTTGCACCCGGGTCAGACCGCGCGCATCGAGCGGGAAGGGCGTCTGGTCGGTTTCATCGGCGCAATCCACCCCGAATTGTCGAAAACCCTCGGTCTCGACCGTCCGGTCTTCGTTTTCGAGCTGGTATTGGCTGAAGTGGCGTTGGGAAAAATGCCTAAATTCAGCGAGCTGTCGCGCTTTCCTGAAGTGCGTCGTGACCTGGCGTTGCTGGCGGACAAAGGTGTGGCCTCCAGTGCCGTGCTGGACGTAATCCGTGAAAATGCAGGCGAATGGCTCACAGAGCTCAGGCTCTTTGACGTCTATGAGGGTAAAGGCATTGATCCGCATAGAAAAAGCCTTGCAGTTGGCTTGACCTGGCAGCATCCATCGCGCACTCTTAATGACGATGAGGTGAATTCCACGACGCAAAATATCCTCACCTCGCTCGAAACCAGGTTGAACGCCACGTTAAGGAAGTGACGTATGGGGGCTCTGACGAAAGCTGAAATGGCGGAACGTCTCTACGAGGAGCTGGGTCTGAACAAACGGGAGGCCAAGGAATTGGTCGAACTGTTTTTTGAAGAAATCAGACACGCTCTCGAAGACAACGAGCAGGTCAAACTGTCGGGTTTCGGCAATTTTGACTTGCGGGATAAACGCCAGCGGCCTGGCCGCAATCCAAAAACGGGAGAAGAAATCCCGATCACGGCTCGCCGTGTGGTCACCTTTCGTCCAGGGCAGAAGTTGAAAGCCCGAGTTGAGGCCTATGCTGGAACCAAGTCATAACGACGAGCTTCCGCCGATCCCAGGCAAACGCTACTTCACCATTGGTGAAGTCAGCGAGCTGTGTGCGGTCAAACCGCACGTGCTGCGTTACTGGGAACAAGAGTTTCCTCAACTCAACCCCGCCAAGCGTGGTGGCAATCGCCGGTATTATCAGCGCCATGATGTGCTGATGATCCGGCAGATTCGCGCGTTGCTGTACGACCAGGGGTTCACCATCGGCGGGGCGCGTCTGCGTCTCTCCGGCGATGAGGCCAAGGATGACAGCACCCAGTACAAGCAACTGATCCGCCAGATGATCTCGGAGCTTGAGGATGTGCTGGTGGTGCTGAAGAAGTGATTCAAGGTTTTAAAATACTTTGACATTTCAAAAGCTTGCGGTATATTTCTCCTCGCTTCCACAAGAAGCAAAACCCAGTTTCACGCCTAGTCGGGGCGTAGCGCAGTCCGGTAGCGCACTAGCATGGGGTGCTAGGGGTCGAGTGTTCGAATCACTCCGTCCCGACCATATTTCGTAAGGGGATCAAGCACTTAGGTGAATGATCCCCTTTCTCGTTTCTGGCTTGCGCAAAACTCGCGCAATACCTGCGCAAAACTACCCGGTGAGTTCACTGATATTTAGGTCAGGAATCGCCTCAGACCAGACGATTTCTTCATGGTCCCGTTGGTAGTTTTTGGTCATGCCCTCGCTCGCATGACCGGCAATTTTCTGACCGTCCTTTCCGGCCTTCTGGTACAGGTGCAGTGAAAGCGCCCTGACTTCATGAACGCCCGGCATCTCCTCCTCCTTCCACCCCGTGTAGCACCCGGCCGCCTCCCTGGCCTCCTTGAATGCCCGCGTCAAATATCGTTCTTCAACCTTGGTCCAGTGATCCTTGGTCTGTGCCTGCTTCTGTTTCAGGCGGTCCGGCTTCCGGTGCACCAGGTAGGGCGAAGCGATGTTGTCTCGGCACCGACTGATCACTTCCTGTAGCTCCGCTGTCACCCGAAAACGAATCCAGGCGGCGTCACCGGCCTTAGCTGTTTTCTTCTGCACGACGTACAAGAAGCCCTCTCGAACGCCGTCGAAGCGCATATCGAGGATGTCGGTGCGCCTTTGAGCGGTGATCAGCGCAAGATCAATAGCGTTTCGCAACCAGGACGGGGACTTCTCGCGAATGGCTTTCAGGCCATCTACCGTGTGGCGTTTGCGCTGCTTCTTCTCGATACGGTTGATTGTGCTGGCGGCTGGATTGTCAGGGCACAGGCCCTTGGCTGCTGCGTGGTTGAATATATCCACCAGCAGTGCCCTGCATTGGTTGGCCGTCCTCGGGGTGAGCTCATCCAGCATTTCCGCAATCATGCGGATCGTGATCTGGTCTACGGCCTTTCCTTCGAACTGCTTGCTAAAGCGCCTGAAGTGCACTGCATACAGGCCCAGGGTGCCCGCGGCAAGTTCGCGCGGAGGCAATACGTCGCTCTCGTATTTGTCGAGGAAGCCAGAGAATGACGCCGACGAGGCTGACAGTACGGCACCGACCAGGTCGGCACCGCGCATGAACTCCAGATTTAATTGCTTTGCTGCATCAATGGCCTTGATGCGATCGGTGCCGAATTGAAACCACTTACCGTCGGTGGGCCGCCGGTAGCGATAGGTTGAGCGCCGAGAATCGAAGTACAGGTTCTGCGGGAGGCTCTTGTTCGCCTTGTTGCGCGGCCGTGGGACCATCATGCGGCTCCTTTCAATACCATTGCGACAAGATCGTTTCCGGCCGACTTACTGAAGGCCGCCCAGTCGATGTACCAGAGCTTGCCAATTTGCTCGCCAGGAATCTGGCCGTTACGAATGTGATTTCGAATTGCCTGGGGGCACGGCGGAGTTCCATTCTCCCCCCAGCGCCGGCGCTGAAACTCACTGATCTTGATCAGCTCTCTTTTCATTTTTTGCTCAATGCCGCCCCATGGCGGAAGAAGGTGGTTATTGGGTGGCCTTTGCGATTGCCTCGGCGAGCCTGACTTGAGTGCCATTGCCGTTGCCGGCCGGCTTTATACGGTTGATGACGGCAAGGGCTTCCCTGGCGGCCGACAGCAGCTCTTCCTGATTGGCATGTAACCGGACGAGTTCTTCCACCGACTGCCGGTGCAGCGCGATATCTGTGCCCAGTGCCACAGTGGTGCAGCCGCTGTATTTCTGGATTCGGGAGTTGAGTCGGGCCAGCAGCGGCCGGCTGCCAAATATGTGGGGCATGAGGATTCCTCGCCGCCCATGGCGGCAGTGGGTCAATTAGATTGCTTGTCACTATCGGGCCCTGGCGGGGCTGGCCAAGCGTTCTGAATGATGTGAATAGCGATGCACAGGGAGGCGATGAACCAGGCCATGGTCCCGACGAATGCGATGACCAGGCCTTTCACCGTTGCGGCGCCGAGTTGCTCGGGCGCGAACATAAAGAACCAGGCCCCGGTAATAAGTAGGTAGACCAATGCACCCATGAGGGCGACGAACAGTTTCCAGGCGGGCATGCGGATTCCTCGCCCGCCGTCGGCCGGCGGGCTGTCATAGAGTTGAATGGGATTACTTCGACTTGTTGCTGTCTTGACGCTTGCGCGCTGCGAGGACCAAGGCCTTGGACGTTTTGGCAACGCCACCCGCAACGTCGTCAGGAAGAATCGCGGTCATGCAGTGAGGGCAGAGCGGTGCCATCTTCGTGCTGCGCCAGGCGTCATCCATCACTTTCGCGGCCCGGCTGCGTATCTGGAATTTCTCGGCCTCGTCCAGTTCGCTACGCCGGCGTTTCAGCGAACTCATTCCGGCACTGAACACCTCAACAATCCCTATGAAAGCGTCAAATGCCTCGACCTCGGCTTCGCAGTCGCTGCACCAGACACGCCTTTCTTTGTCGTCGTAGACCAGCCTCTTGTGTCGGCAGGCGCTTCCCGGGCGGCGCGTCATGCCCCGGGCAACCCGAAGGTCTTCGATCTGCACGACCTTCACGCCGTACAGATACTCCTGGGGCTCAGTGGGGGCGTCACTCATGGCCCACCTTCACGCCGGCGGCATCAATGGCCTTGAAGCACGCATTGCGCATGCGGATCGCAGCATGGTGGGCGTCCAGCCAGCTGTCATCGATCGCGTCTTCTGGTGGTTCCGGTTCAGGGTCGACCGTTGGCAGATCCACCACCAGGGTCTCGCGGGATCGCTTGAACCAGTACCAGGCCCGGGCGGTCCGAGGCTCGCTGTAGCTATCGCCCTGGCGCTGTAGCTTGACGAATGTCACCGGCACACCGCTGTTGTCCTCGCTGAACGCCTGTTCGAACTGTTCCTGCATTGTCTGTTTCACGGCTTCGGCCCCTTGTAGATGAGCCAGGCCATGTAGGCGAGGGCGATCATGGCGTCACCCTCTGGACGGGAAATTTCGGTACCGGCACTGCGCGGCGCCCCCAGATGCAGACCGGACCATCTTCGGCGTCGTGGATCGACAGGATGAACCAGCCTCTTTCCGCTGGGGCTTGGATATCCCACTTGGAGCAGTCGCACTGGCCGTCATCCATGTAAGCATCGAACACGTCGACGGGCACATCGCTTTCCATGTAGGTGATTTTGGTTTCCACCTGGTGGCGCAGGCACCATTCCTGGAATTGCGCCTCAGTAATCTCGTCGTCGAACTCCGACAGGTAGTCAGGGTGTGACCACCAGCTATCAGTGTCGCGCTCGACCGGCACCGGTTGGATCAAAACGGTTTCTTCAGGCATGACGATTCCTTGGCCGCTGCTCGGCGGCTGACTTGAAGGGGGAGGCGTTACTGCGGACAGGGGTACAAATGTACTCCTGTCGGGATTCTGCTGACTTACCTGCCTTCTTCTGCTGGCGGGCCTTGAAACGATCGTACGGGTCGTCGGGCAGGCCGGTCATGGGGCCGCTGGGGTGGATGCGCTTCATGTGGTCACCAGCTGCTGCTCCTGGCTAAGCGCCTGCTGGACCGCTTCGACAACCCGGCGCAGGTACGTGAACTTTTGGTTTTCTTCGACAGCCTTGCCATCGATGGAGTAATGCCACTCCTCGCCGAACAGCTCGGTCAGCAGCCTGCTGTGGTGCCAGCATTCGTTTGAGCTCTCGATGCCGCGCAGAGCGTCGATGTCATGCCAAAGCTCACGAGCTTCACCTTTGCTCAGCTCGCCCAGCTCCCAGTCGTGGCGCCCGGTCTGTTGCCGCCGGCGCTGGAAGATGCACTTCTTGGCCAGGGTATACAACGCGTCACCACTGAACACGGTAGCGCCGATCCCGTGATCCAAGCAGTTCAAGATGTAGTGCCAGTCGCAGTCGGAGACGAACTCTGCGGCGGTACGCGGCCCCATGCCTCCCCAATAGGCGTTCCAACTGTTGTCCCGGCAATTGATGGTGATCTTGTCCTGAGCGGTCTGGTAGTTCGGGTTGGATTCGGTCGGGCAGGCGCGGCGTCCGAAGTCTTCGAGGAATACGGTGATGGGATCGAGCCGCGGGGCGCCGGTGATGACCAGCTTCGTTACCGTGGAGCGCTCAACCTTCAGCACCTCGGCGGGTTTGTTTTCTGTGGGCATGAGTCGTCCTCGCCGGCCGTCACGACCGGAAGTGATGTCAAGGGGGAAAGTTTTAGGAAACGGAAGAAAAGGTTCCAGGTATACAAGCCAATCCGTCGTGACATCAGAATCAGTGGCACTTCAACTAAGCGGTGCTCAACATGAAACGACTGACCGAATGGATAAACCTGATCGCAGCCTCGATCCACTTGGCTACGGTGCTCATCGCCCTCGCGGGTAGCCAAGGATTACAGAGCCATCTCGACCCATGGCTATTCCTGCCCGGCACATGCCCGGCGGGTCGAGGTGCTACGATGGTGCCTTCCTCAAGCGGGCTGGCCCATGACAAAGCACGACATTTATGATGAGCACGAAGGCTTTCAGCTCTGGAACTATATGGAGTGCGACAAAGACGATGAGGGCCGGGAGACCTGGCGTATCAACGTCGAGGTGAAACGGGGTGGAGCGGTGGTGGTGCCGGTCATTGCGGGCGACCGAATCTTTCCTGACCGTGGTCTGGCACAGGTCGCCGGCCGGGAGCTGGGTGCGAAGCTGGTGAAGAGTCGCGGATAATTAGGGATCGGCTACAGTTGCTAGGTCATTCACAAGGAGGGCTGGAAAATGACCTGCTTAATTTGCAAAGGGGCTGCGGAGACCTACGAGTCTGGTGGCGATTGGCATGAGCGCAACTGCGCTGAGTGTGGCCGATATCGGGTATCCCGGACGCTTGTTGACACTATGGCGAGCCAGAAGCAGTCGTTTGATGTGGAGCGCACGAGGACTTGGATAGCGATGAACAAAGTCGCAACGGCGTCGCCAATTATCTCGAGCTTTGACGCGCCCAGGCATCAGCTGATTTCTTCCTGATACAGGGTCGTTGTCAGGCCATTTGGCGAAGAATGCGCTGGTCGATCCAGCGCACCACAGTGACCGCCTTGCTGTTCCCGATCGCCTTGTAGCGCGGGCCGTCAGGGCATTCCTCGGCTGGCTTGCCGCGCCAGGGGATCAGCGTGTAGTTGTCGGGCATGCCCTGGAGGCGCTCGCACTCGCGAGGAGTCAGGCGGCGTACCGAAGCGCCGACCTGTGCGGTTGGCATGCCTTGGCCGGCTTTGCCGCCGCCTCCAGATAGTGAGCCAGAAACTCCGCCGTCACCGTCTTCGTAGCGCACCTCGGCGCGCGAGTTCTCGGCGAACGCAGCAACCATGAGCGCGTTCTCTTGGCCGTTGTTTCGGCCCAAGGCGAACGCCGTGGTGCTGCTGGTGCCCGGGTCTTGCGTTCCGTGCACAACGAGCAGACCCGATTCTGCGTCCTGGTTGGTGGCGCTGCTGGCCGCTTTGCCATTGGCGCTGAGCGTTCCGGCCACGATGAACGCTTCCGAGTCGGCGCGGTGACTGCTCTGGGCCTGGGCTCTGAGTGCGGGTGCGGTGATGGGGATGTCGTCGAGCGAATACCCTCCGGACTTTCTGCCGCCGCCGGCGAGTGTTGGCGCAATGAAGAACGTCTCGCTTTCCATATCCAGACGGCTGTCCTTTGCGGTCAGTGTGGCCGACCGCTCAACCGAGCCTTCCAGGCTGTGCCCACCGAACGCCGGGATTCCAGCGAACACTTCAACCGCCGGGCCTTCATCTCCCTCGCAGTTCGGGCACCCGTATGGGCCTAGGTCTTCTCCGAAGACGTAACTGCACCCGCACTGGAGCGCAGGGCCGAAAGGAGCTGTTCCGGTAACGTCTTGCCCCTCGCCTCGGCGCGGCGCAGTATCCCGGCGCACGCCTTCTCGCTCAAAAAGTACCTCGAGGGGATCGAACCCGTCTCGAGCACTTGCGACAACGAACACACGACGGCGTCGTTGGGCCAGGCCGAAATATTGGGCGTCCAGAACCCGCCATGCGGCTGTTCTCGTGGGTCCATACACACAACCAGCGTCCTTCCATTTTCCCCCTGGCGGCTGAAGTTCTTGGGATTCGCCCACCAGAGCGCCGAGGAAGCAGCCGAACGCGTTGCCTTTGTCGGAGAGGACGCCCGGGACGTTTTCCCAGACGTCAACGGCTGGCGGCTTTCCGTCGGCGACTCGAACATAGTCAATTGCATCTGCAAGCTCCACGTATTTGATGGTGAGGGCACCGCGCGGATCGGCCAGGCCTTCGCGCATTCCGGCCACGCTGAATGCCTGGCATGGCCTACCGCCGATCAGCACCTCGGGCGCCGTGATCTTGCCGGCCAGCACCAGAGCCGCCAGGCGGGTCATGTCGCCGAGGTTTGGAACGCCGGGGTAGCTGTGCGCCAGGACCGCCGAAGGAAAGGGCTCCATCTCGGCGAACCAGGCTGCGCGCATGCCCAGCGGGTGCCAGGCTTGTGTCGCAGACTCAATGCCGGAGCAAACAGAGCCGTAGGAGATGGGCATAGTGGCGCCTCGCCTGTATATTTGGTCTTTTGGGGGATGGGAGGGAGTATGAGTATTCCAAGGGCTAGCTATTTCGACACTGATCGCAACAAGCAAATTCTATCTAATATGGTGATTAAGGTTCGTAGTGGGTTGGATGCATTAAGAGATAGCGATAATGCTAAGTATAAGTTCCTGCTTGAGTTTATCGGGGTTACACTTTCTCACGTTGAGAGTTATCCCGAGAGCTTTGACGAAAGATGCATTATGAATATTGCTTCTTTGGGGGATAGATTTATGGAGGAAGTGAGAAAGTTTGACTTGGGTGAGGTAGATGCAGAGTATCTTTTTGCACACTGCTACAGATTTGTAATCGAGTATCAACTTAGTAGTCCTCATCCGATTTCGTCCGATCTACTCTCGCTTCTGTCTCGTGTGTCTGATTTCGAATACGGGGTTGCGGCTACGCAAGTTAGATATGCTGGTCATCAAATGTTAATTAATATCGTTCAGCATTACTTGTATCACCCAAGTCTGACCTCCTTAAAAGATTTGCCGGAAGTTATCAAGCGCTCTGAAAGCCAACAAAAGGACGCTGAAAAATCTATCTTGGATAGAGAAACCCGAGTGAGCGCTTTGGCCGAAAAGCTTGAGACGTATGAAACTGCATTTAATTTTGTTGGCCTTTATTCGGGTTTCAAAAATCTGAGGGCAACAAAGGTTTCGGAGAGGAGGTGGAATTTTTCCTTTCTTTTGGTGCTTGGTTTTTTGTTGTTGATTCCCATGGTTGTTAAATTTTTTAGTGTGCTCGGTGCTGCTGCAAAATCTGACCCGGACTTCATTGGACTTGCTGCTCTGGCTGGTTTGGAATTGCTGCTCCTCTATTTTTTTAGGGTCGCCCTTCAAAACTTTCGTTCTATTAAGGCCCAGTTGCTTCAGATTGATTTGCGGATGACACTATGTCAGTTTGTACAGAGTTATGCTGAATACTCAAAAGGCGCACCTGAAGGTAGTGCTGGGTTGCTAGAGCGTTTTGAGCAGGTTGTCTTCAGCGGTATCGTTAATGATGAAAGTGCTATACCTTCAACATTCGATGGCTTAGATAAGCTTGCCGAATTAGTGGGAAAAATTCGCAAGTAAGCCGATAGGCTCCCTCGCCGGCTGGCATGATTCGTTGAGGTGAGGAAAATAATTCTTGAAAATAGCGGAGTGCTTCGATGCAATGTTTAAACTTTAGGTTTTTTTGCACTGTTCTTCTTTGTGGATGTGCGCTGATTTCGTGCCTGCTATGGATCCGGTCTGCAACTGTAAAAGCTCCATATGTCGACAAAACTAACGAAGACGGATGGACTCAAGCATCGTTGACCCAAATCACAGATAAAGGTGCTTTTGACATCATTGCGACAGCAGACCTACAGACTCAATGGAATAAATGGGCAGCTGGGTTCGCTGCGGCATCTGCAGTTTTTCAGGCAATTCTTGCGTACATTTCCTACTGAGTTGCTGTGGTTTTTACGGTAGTAGGCGAAGCCTGGCTCAGGCCGCCGCCTGCTGCACCTGCACCTGCACCTGCGGCTTCGGCGGCCAGTCCGTGAAACCGACCTTCGGCGCCTTCGTCTTCGGGTTGATGATCGGCTCGCCCTTGGCGTCCACCAGCACGGCCTTGGCCTTGATGCGCATGTCGCGGCACCTCAAGGTCTTGCGAGCGAGCTCAATGAACTGCTCGGCGTACTGCGGGGCGTCGAACATGGGCGAGAGCTGGCGAACCGTAGCCCCCCCCCATGATCTTTTCGATGCGTTTTGGTGCGGCGATGCGGTGGACGTCAGGCGGAAGCGCGCTTGAGCTGGTCGTTCAGCAACTGCGGCAGCCGGCGCAATACCAGGGTGCCGTTTGCTTCGTCGAACTCGATCTTGTCGCCGAGCAGGTGCGATTCGAAGCTGATCGACAGCCCTTCGGCGCGCCCGGTGAAGCGCCGGAAGCGGTTGATGGTCTTCTTATCGGCTGGGATGGTCAGCGGATAGGCCGTAGTCCTTGTCACGGATGAAGTCGGCGAAGGCCTTGGGGTTGTCCTCGTCGATCCGCTCCGACAACTCGTCCCGGCTAACCGGTTCGCCCAACTTGGCCTGAGCCAAGGAGTAGCTGACCAGGGCGTGGGTCTTCTCGCGGGTCGACTCTTCGCCCAAGTCCTCGCTTTCGACAAAATCGCTGAACGCCTTGAGCAGCGTGCGGGTCTCGCCCGGGCCGTCAATCCCTTCCTGGCAGCCGATGAAGTCGCGGAAGTAGTCGCTGATCTTGCGTCCCTGTTTGCCCTTCAGGTACGAGATGTACTGGCGTGACCGCGGGTTGTTCTTCCACTCGCTGATGTTGATGCGCGCGGCCAGGCGGATAACCACGAGCACCGGCACAGCCGAATCCGCTTCGTGACCCCGGCCGAACGGCACCGTGGCCAGGATCATCAGATCCTGGCTCGGCGTCATGAGCTGTACGAGCAAGCCCGGGAGAAAAGCCCGGAACGCTGGTCTGGACAGACGCGAAACTGGGAGCCGATGGGTACGGTGCTGTTGAACCCTGATCGGGAGCCGCAGGTCGAGAAAAGAGCGGCATAGTTAGACGGTGACGCGACAACTACCTTGAAAAACGCCGCCGACATAGAGAGGAATAATTCGTGGTGTTGCTGACTGTGGTCGACGGCCTGCACGTGAAGCGGCTGCGTACGCGCTGGCGTGCTTGGGCGTAGTGACTCTGGCACAAGGATACGCAACAGATTTGAGGGCATCACTGATGCTAAGTGGCCATGACTCGTTGTAAGGTGGGCGGAAGCCGCGAGTGTGAAGGTGTGTACGGGGGGCCGATTCTTGGCCATTTTTTTCTACTGATGATTTAGATCGAGCCCCGGACAACCTAATCGCAAATCCAGACGGCTCTAGAGGCCAGCATGCCATGAGCGTTCAAAAATCGCGTCACAATCACTACGTACCGGTTTGGTACCAAAAAAGATTTTTGCCTGCCCCCGGTGTTCGATTTTTTTACCTCGACTTGCGAGCTCCAATACCGGCACAGGCAATAACCAAGCGATCTCCAAAGGGCTGTTTTGCAGCCCCGGATCTCTATACCACTTGGTTCGGTGTTGCGGCCAACGATGAGATCGAGCGGCTGCTATTCGGCGACCTCGATAACACGGGTGCAGTCGCTGTTAAACAGCTTGTAACGGGGAGTCCTGCTGAGGTGCATCACGCGTTTGAGCCGTTCTTCACTTTTTTGGGGGCGCAACGGATGCGAACACCCAAGGCATTGGACTGGATCAAGGAGCGGTATCTTGGGCTTGAGCAGAATCCGCTCATGGGAGAGATGCAGCATTTATTGAACTTGAATCTCACCCTGTGGGGTGAAGGCGTTCGAGAGATCGTGTCAGCCAAGGATTCGGACGTAAAATTCCTTATCACGGATAGCCCTGTTACGCTTTACAACCCTGCTTACCTGCCGGAAGAGAACCTCGCAAGCGAGCCCTCATCCCATTGGAATGGCACGCAGATCATCTACGCGCTCGATGCCGACCATCTGTTAATTCTCACACACCTCGACTATGCCAAGACGCAACCAAACCTTGATCTGCTAGCCGACCGGATAAATTCACGGAGTGTAGGTCGCTCGCTGGTTAATACCCAGAGCTGGATTCGAACCAGGTCACTCTCGCGTGAAGAGGTGATCAGCATCAACCATGTCCTCAAGGTGAACGCCTGCCAATACCTGGCTGCTGTGGATAAATCCTGGCTGTACCCTGAGCAGCACTTCGCAGGAAATTGGGTGGACATCGCAGCAGTGTTAAAACCTCCAGATGATGGGCTGTTTAACTTTGGCGGTGAAATGTACATCGGGTATCAGGATGGCTCGGTCGATTATCAGGACTCCTATGGACGAAGCTCGAAAAGTCATGAGTATCTTGCCAAAAAGGTAGATGAAGCTTCGTTGGAGGATGACCACCTATGTGGTTGTGGCAACGGGAGCGCTTATGCCGAGTGTTGCAAGCTTCTTCCCGCAGCGATGCGTCCTAGTTGGACTGTCGCCAGCCTGCGCGAGCGCAATCTGATATTCATTCGTAGAGTCTGCAGCGTGCTTGGACTGGACGATGGTAAAGAGTGGATCGACATACAGACCGAGCTAAGCGACGAACAGGTCGTTGAGATCCACAAGGCAATAACCACGATTTGGCCGGAGGATACGAATCTACGCGAGCTATGGCCGCGACCTAACCCGAATAAATTTCGAGGGGTGTATATGGGGCTGATTGATCCACGAACAGTGATCGATAGTGTGCTCAACTGGACGACGTATTTCGATGAGATCGTCTTACTCAATCCATTCCCAAACCCCTCCAGCGTCACTCCAAAATTCAACCCCATCGAGAATCCTAGACAGCACAAAGCACAGACGCTCAAAAATGTATTTTTGCTGATGCAGCTTGAGCCCTTCATCGAGGCGGGAATCGTTCACCTGGTTCCCGACCCTGCTGATCTAGACCTGAGCTTTCGTCGTGCTTTCATGGCTATCGCCAGAGATAAATCTGAAATCCCGGGACTTGGAGAGGACGAGACCGGGCTATTTGAGAGGTTGCTCAAAGAAGACACGTCACGGGCGATTACTCAGCGCCCTTTGGAAAGTGTGATCAGTCACATTCGCCAGGCGAACCCGCATGTGCCATTGGACGAAGCGACGCGGGCTGCAATTGAAATGCAGCAGCTACGACGTCTCGACCCTTTCGCTTTGCTACAGCCTCCGGGCGACGGTGATCTATTGATCGTACGCAGCATGAATCTTGAGCTAGGAATGCTTACCGCACAGCTCATGGGGGCTGTCTTGTATGCCGACCACTTACCATTCTGGCGGTTATTACAAAACGCAGTTACCTCGGCAACTGTGCCCGCCGATGTGCTATGGACGCCTTTGGTTGCGGCAATTGAAACAGCTGAGTTTGTAATACCGTTTGACCCGCTTGAGGTCTTCCAGATCAGAGCGGAGCCTGTTGCTATCAGCCTGAGGGAGGCTTTCCGTGAGCTTATGAGGGCCCTGCAGTCAGCCATACAGGTAAGTCCGGAAAAGGCCGTCGAGATCGCCGAAAAAGTAACGAACGCATTGCATGAGATGAGGGCGCGATACGAAGGGCCTGAGCACCTTTCAACTGCAATCTATGATGTGGAATGCGCTATCCCCTGCGGAGGACTCGTCTACACGCCGGTGCAGCGCTTGGCATTAAGCTACGGGCCCGACACAGCGGAGCGGTGTGTTCCGATGACGTTATTCATGAAGAGACGAGGCGGATAAGCAGTAGCCAGTATCGTAAACATTGGCTGAGGAGACGCAAACCTCAGACGCTTTACGCGAAGGGGGGCGCTGCGGGCCAACCGCTTGCTAATGATGCCTCTGAGCGAGATAGCTTTATGCTATCTTTTTTGTTCGGATCTGATTTTAGAGGGACCTATGACTCGCTCGCGAAGCTCGCTGCAATTTCCTGACATTCTGTCTTACCTCTTCATAGAGGAGCGGTCAGAACAATGAAAATTGATTGCATCAGCAGTGACGGTATTCATGCATCTGAAAAGGATGCACTGGAGCGGATGCGCCAAGCATTCAATGCATCAGAATTCAGCCAAAAGTGGCACGGCTATGCCGGATTCATGATGATGGATACCACCTATCGAGATCGTGAAATTGATCTGGTGTTGCTAACCCATGACCGCCTTCTCATAGTCGAGCTTAAGAAGTGGCGCGGCAAGATAGAGCCCATGCAGGATCACTGGTTGCGTAGCAGTGAGGACATGGGGCGTTCCCCCGTTAAAGTATTGGCGGACAAATGGAAGATCCTCTCTTCTAAGATTCAGGCAAGGCTTTCCGATCCGGCCAAGTCCGTCTATATCGACTATCGGGTGGTCATGTGCGGTAGCGCGGACTTTTCAGCCATTCCTGAGGACGAGAAAGCGTTTGTCCTTACGCTCGATCAGTTTCTGCGAATCGCTAAGTCGGGCGGATATCGTCAAGAGTTCAAGGACTCGAGGAGCGGCACGCCGAATCAGTATGTGCAGACTTTTACGCCATTTTTTCGTGGCAAGGATTTCAAGCCTTCAGGTTTTTCATTCAATAATTTTCAGATCGTAGGAGAGGCGAGCTTTCCACATCCTGATGGCTTGTATAAAGAGTACAAATCCGTCAAAAAAGATGATCATCGACATGAGGCATTGTTGAGACGTTGGGATTTTTCAGCGCTGACGGGGGTGGCTGACACTGTCGATGAACGTGCACGTATCGCGCTACGTGAGCATAAGGTACTCGGCTTCATCCATGAGCAAAACGAGCAGCTCGATGGCGTGGTGCTACAGCCGCTGTCCCATCCGACGCGTGACGATATCGATGCTGACTTTTGCGAGCTATACCGATTGCCATCACGGCAACTGCGACTCAATGAGTTCGTTCATCGGCATGGGCAGGATCTTTCCTTCGCAGAACGTATTTCGCTTGTCAAAGTCTTACTCTCGCACTTTGCTGATCTGCATGACACTGGCGTTGCTCACCGTGATGTCAGCGACCATAGCCTGTGGTTTGAGCGACCTTCAAAGGTTTCTATATCGGGCTTCCTGACGGCCTATTTTCCGGAGGCGGGCACAGTCGGCCCACTACGAGACAATCTGCGCGCAGGTAAGGCATTGCTCCCGGAGGATTCTGAAATTGGTCGAGGCGAGGCTAGCGACCCTTTTCGACGCGATGTCTATCTGCTCGGGGTAGCAGCGTACCATCTGCTTTTTCTACGTTTGCCGCGCCAAGATGACGGGCTTTTTCTATGGGAACCAACAGAAGTTTCCGGGTGTGACTCCAATGTATCCGCTTGGTTCGAGCAGGCACTGGAGATGATTCCTTCAGAGCGATTCGCGAATGCCCGAGCCATGCTTGACGCGTTGAACTCCCTACCGTTAGAGACACCCTCAGCTAGAGGTGTTGATCTCCGAGTCTTCGAAGCCTATCGAAGCGATTTGATACCGATGGTTGTTTACCCACTATTGGAGAACCTAAAACAAGGCCACAGTCACCTTTACAAATCATCCGTGGGAGGGCGATCTGTCTCTGTTAAGGTTTGGTATGGGCGTCAGCCTGATCCAAAGCGCCCCGAGGATACGCAGCAACTGCAGGCGTTTCTGGAAAAAGCTCGACTCTTGAAAACGCAGCCGTGCTCTTCACTTCCAGAAGTGATCGATTTTGGTATTTCGGATGCGGGCACCTTCCTTGTACAGCAATGGGTGGATGGATCAGAACTGGATACAGCGACTGATTCGTTCTCGTCGAGCCAGCAAGTCCTTGACCTATGCCATCAACTGGTGAAGGCCACGCTGCATTTACACAGCTTGGGTCTTCAGCATGGAGATATCCATCCCGGAAACGTTATGTTGGAAGGGAGTTCGTTGCACTTCATCGATACCATCGACATGGTGTCGGGCAGCGTGACTGAGACCCACACCCCTGCTTACGTTCCAGCGGATTATGAGTCAATCGCTCTCGATCAGCGTGATTGTTACGCAGTGGCCAAGATGTGTGGTGAGTTGCTTGACCGTTGTCCTGCATGGGAAGACCACGATGTGGGGCCAGTGCGCTTGGAGATTCAGCGCTGTCTGAGCCGAGAACTACGGGTGTATGCCCTGGATCGCATCGACGATGCATTAGAATTATTGCTAAATCCACCGCGCCCCAATTCCGGACCGCAATTGGCCGTCCAGCTGCGTCGGCTTACCGCCAGCAAACCTTTCCAAGGTGATAATGGGGTGTATCACATTGGGGTGTTGGCTCAGAACGTACGCGACCCGAAGAGTCAGCCGAACGTCGTGATATCGGTGGCCGGTGTGCGAGCACGTCTGCAGATTATGCTTAAGCCTACAACGCTCGACTTCGTAAATATACGCACTCAAGAGATGCCGCACAGCCAGTTTGTCCACACTGCTTCCCAGGCCGTGGCAACCTTGAAGGCTGACATCCTGTTTGCGCCAGCGTCTGCGGACAACGTAAGTGAGCTTTTAGAGTTGCTTCAAGCAATCCCGGATATCAAGGCGACCATAGAACTGGTTCGCGCCCAAATCTTAGGCCTGGATCACCCAACGGCTGCCGATGACCTTTATGATGGAAAAGGGGAGGAACTGACGAGTGAAGGCCTGCGCACTGAAGATCTCTGGCGATCCATCCTTGAAGCTGAAGAGGCTACCCTGCCAGAGGTTGAAGTCGCAGGAGCGGTAGATCGCGATATAGGTCGGCACCGCGATAAGGTTCGTATTCCTTATACCAAGGAAGGTGAGCCCTTAGACTATGGAGCTGATAACAAGGTAGAAGCACTGCAGGAGATTCATGGTGAATTGGTCCGCGTGGGTTATGTCGACATTCGTGAGACAACGCAGGCCATACTTGTACTCGACAATACCCGCATTCGCATGCAGTTGAATGAGGGAGATAGAATCAAGCTACGCAGCCAGCAAGACCTGTCATCTTTCCGGCGCCGGCGCCAGGCCGTCACGCGTATCTTGGCTCGCGAAGCAGTTCTTCCAAATCTCATCGACTATTTCGATCCGGCGAATTGTCCAGCCCCACTAGAGCTGCAGCCTCCACCGACAGATACAGAACTCAACGCCTACAACCGTTACGACGATGAAGGTCGGTTAATTTTTTCTCTGAACCAGCAACAGCGTGAGGCTTTCGCTAAGCTCTGGGCACAAGGCCCTCTGAGCTTGTTGCAAGGTCCCCCAGGAACAGGGAAAACTTCTTTTATCGCCTCATTCATTCACTACGCCATGTCACATGGCGCCCAGAGCATACTGCTAACCAGCCAATCCCATGAGGCGGTCAACAACGCCGCGGAAAAGGTCATCGAACTATGCCAGCGCACCGAAATGCCACTAGATGTCGTTCGGTTCGGGGCGGAGGGCATGGTATCGGAACAGTTGCTACCTCACCATTCGGCTTCAATTCTGCAGGCTTACCGAGATCTATTTCGGGCTGAAATGCGCGAGCGCGTCACTGCGCTTAACCGCAATCTGGGACTACCAAACCCGTTTGTGACTGTATGGTTTGACATTGAGTTTCATCTCGGACGTCTCATGCGGGAGATCGACCGGTTAGAATCAAAAAGGGCGCAAACTGATCCGTTTGGCGATGCTTACAAATCGCTGACCCAGCGTATATCTCAGCGTAGAGAACGTTTTCGAACTCTGGCGGAAGAGAAGTTTTTTTATACTAGTTTTGCAGAGCCACCTGAGGTCATCGAGTACCTTCGGCGCACTGCAATGGCTGCCCACGCTGTGACGTCGCTTGACGCAGTCTCCCGATTGGATCAGGTGATCGCGATTTCTCAAGAGTGGGTAGATCGTTTGGGAACGCTTCGAGGTAATTTCGAGGAGTTCCTGGCTAAGACACGCACACTCGTATGTGGCACCTGTGTTGGGATGGGCCGTTCACAATTCGGCGTGGCGAACATCAAATATGACTGGGTCGTTGTGGACGAGGCAGCACGCGCTACGCCAGGCGAATTGGCTATCGCAATTCAGTCAGCACGGCGAGTTTTGCTGGTGGGGGATCATCGACAATTACCACCACACTATACCAAGCAAGTTGTACAGAGGATTGCAGCAGACTTGCTATGGCGGGATCGCTCCATGCTGACCCGTAGTGACTTCGAGCGCGCTTTCGAATCCAGTTACGGACGGCAAGTAGGTGCGACCCTGCGCACGCAATACCGAATGGCACCGCCTATTGGTGAATTAGTGTCGGCTTGCTTCTACCCTATACCGTTGGCGCCAGGTCGTGGTGCCCCCGTGGCTTGGTTTGATCAATTGCCTGACCCCCTCCGCGCAGTCGTAACCTGGATAGATACTTCTGAGGCAGGGCGCGAATCTTACGACCGTCCGAAGAACCCAGGCTTCGACAACGCCTATGAAGCGCGCGAGATAATTGATCTGCTGCGTTCGATATGCACCAGTGGAAACTTTATTCAAGAATTGATGCAGGACAGCTCTGAGGATGAGAAACCTATCGGTGTGATTTGCATGTACGCGGAACAGAAAAAGTTGCTCCAGCGGCTCCTAAGTGAGCAGGATTGGGCGACCGGTTACCGCAGGCTGATCAAAATAGACACAGTCGACAGTTATCAAGGCAAAGAGAATCGAATAATCATTGTATCCACCACGCGTAACAATAGATTGTACGACCAAGGTTTCCTGAGCAGTATTGAGCGCGTAAACGTTGCCATTTCACGCGCGATGGATCGGTTGTTTATCATCGGTGCAGCACGGATGTGGCGCGAGCGGAATCAGGAGGCACCCATGGGCCGGGTTCTCGCCTACATCGAACAGCATCGAGATGGTAATGCGTTTGCCATTGTTGAGACATCAGGTATCACCGGAGGGCGGTCATGATCACGGTCGAAGAAAGTCAACTCCAAGAGCAGCTTGCTGTCGACGAGATCACATTTGCCATTCCAGCACAGAGTTTCGGGATTTCCTGCGCAATTAGCGCTGAGGAGACGCTGCCGGTAGTCACTGAGTTTGCGCTCCGTATCGCGTACGTATGCGGTAGTCTTAGTCCAGCTCAGATTCAGGACTTCTTCGGATTCTCAAACAAAGAGGTTGATGCAGTCATCCAGGCGTTATTGAGCGAGCGACTAATCAAGTGGAATGAAGAACATCTAGAGCTGACCAACTATGCTTTGACACGTTTTCAGGATAGCTCCGACAACCTCCCACGGTTTTTCAAGATTCAGGACTGGAGCGCGGAGGTTGTGTTTGATCTAATCAGCTTCAGCCCAGCAGCCCGCCCTTCAAGAATAAGACGCGTGCGTTCACAGGTCGAACTTGCTACGCGTAATTTTGACAAGCAGTCGCGTACACTTCAATTTGCAGAGCAATCTTTCCAGCAGAACTTCCGCCAGATATGTACAAAAGAGAAGGCTGAGATCTACAAGATCAGTGCGATTGATCCGGGCGAGCGCTTTAGCATTCCTCTGTCTTGTACCTTTCACCTCGACTTAGATGGGCAAATGAGTGTCGTAAGAAGTATTGACGATAAGAGTTTTGGCAGCCGGCTTGAAATCTCCGAATCGATCACAGATGCGCTCGCCAATCAGGAGAGGGGAAACAATGAGAGCTTAAGAGAGTTCATTCGTATCTTTGATGACAAGCTTCTAGGTCGGTATGTTTCAGATGATACTTTTGACCTACGGCGTTATGTGCAGCAAGTTCATCTCACGAAGCTGGGTGGTTATGACGATGATCGGGTGATGCCATTGCTGGGTGCTTTGCATTTGCCAAGTAACACTGAGCTATTGCTGGACCGTATTCAGGCCGAATTGAAGCGAGCCGACCAGGCCGAATCAGAGGATTTGGATGTCTGCGAGGATCCAGAAGATCGGGGTGGAAAGGTAAAACTAAAACTAAACTGGGATGCCTTGTGGTGCGCACCTAAATCGACGCTCTGGGCGCGTTCGCGTAGCGCCCGTCAACTAGCCCAAAAGCTGGACCGATCGCTCATGCCTCACTCCGATGGAACCTCCCCACAACGAGGAGGATTGCGGGTGCTCCTACCAGTAGAACAGGGGGCACCCCGTGAGCGACTTGCTACCTATGTGGATCAGTTTTCGCGGCTCTATGCGGGGAACTTTTCTCTGATGGAGGGTAATCTTGAGGTACTGCTCATACCGGGATGTCTGGTCTGCGCATTATTTCATTTCCATCTAGCTCACCAATCCATAACGATTCCTATAGGTTTTTTGTCCTCCCACCCGGATCACCTACGCACGATTGCTGCATTGCTATCTCGGCAGATCAGCATGAGGCCTGACACGATCTCGGTCATGAAGGAGGAGGGTGGTTCGGCTGCGGTCCAAGACTTGCTCGCTCTGGTCGATCGGCTATCCAATTCGAGTGAGGTAGTGACTCCGACTAGGAGTGGCCGGCCATTGTTAAGTTTGAAAAAAACATTGTGAGTATCCAGTTCTATTAGCCTCTAGAAAGCCCGGAGTTCCCCGGGCCTGCGGGGATCGTCACCATGTAGGTGGGATTACATGTGAAATCGAAATTCTGGTTCAGTGTCATCCCCAATCCTGCAAGTGGATCCCCATGCGCCAACGAAACTCCTACCCCAAACGCTTCAAAGCTCTGGTCGTCCAGGAACGCCTCCAATCTGCGCTGCGGTGGCCAACGTCGCCTTGCCACGGTATCAACGCCAGCGTCGTGAGCAAATGGATACCTGTCCACCGCCCCGTCATCCTCCCAACCGCTTGCTTTCATACCATTGATGGTCGAGGTCAACCGTCATCCGGAGGTATCGGCGATCATTGAGCCGCCTCGATTCTATTCAGAAGCTCAATCAAGGGAAGGAGCGGCGTACTGGTGAAGCTATGGTGTATGTACCCGTCACGGCCGCCCCACTGATCCACAGCCTTGGCGACGGGCGCTTCGTCAATAGGGATACCTTGATTGAGCCAGTGACAGAGAAGTTCGGTTGCTGACTCACTGGCTTTTTCATTGTCGGAACACAGACATACCAGCGTTGAATTCATGAGCCCGGTCGATGGTGGGGTATCAAGTTTTCGGAGCACCTCGAAAATTCCGCTTACATCACCCGTTGCGTCACTGTCCAGGTGCTGCAACATCATCTGGGTTGTTTCCTCAAAATGGTGATGCAGAATCAGGTTGATTACACAACGTAGCGAATAGCCTGCGGATTCCACGCCATCCGGACACTCAGTCCACCAACATCCGGACACTCGTTCCACGCTCATTCGGACAGGCAGTCGGAGCGCAGCGACGCAGGTTTGCATTGTTAGTCTGAAGTCCCTGTTGCCGTCAATTTCGTTGCTCGTCTGCGCATCGATTCGCCTTTCAGTTCGATTCGATAAGCGTTGTGCACCAACCGGTCGAGGATCGCGTCGCCCAAGGTTGGATCGCCGATCAGTGCGTGCCATTTGTCCACCGGCATCTGGCTGGTGACCAGCGTCGAGCGGTTGCCGTAGCGGTCATCCAGCAGTTCAAGCATGTCGCGACGTTGCGCGGCGGTAAACGGCGCCAAGCCCCAGTCGTCCAGGATCAGTAGGTCGGTCTTGGCATACCCCGCCATCAGTTTGGCGAAGCGTCCATCGCCATGGGCCAGGCCCAGCTCCTCCATCAGGCGCGGAAGACGCAGGTAACGGACGCTGTAACCATCTCGACAGGCCTTGTGGGCCAGTGCGCAAGCGAGCCAGGTTTTGCCCACGCCGGTGGGGCCGCCGATGATCAGGTTCAGGCCGTCGCGCAGCCATTGGCCGCTGCCCAGTTGCAGGATCAGGGATTTGTCCAGGCCACGCGGGCTGCGGTAGTCGATGTCTTCCAGACAAGCGTTATGACGCAGTCGGGCGGCTTTGAGTCGAGTGGTCAGGCGGGCGTCTTCGCGCTCGGTCAGCTCGCGGTCGACCATCAGGCCGAGCCGTTCATCGAAGCTGAGGTCGTTGATATCGGGCGTTGCATGTTGCTCGCCGAGCGCCTTGATCATCCCGTGCAGTCGTAGGGCTTGCAGCTTGTCGAGTGTCGGATTGGGCAGCATGTTCGTGCTCCTTTTTCAGTCAGTGGTAGTATCCATGCGTAAAATCCGAGAGGTACTGCGCCTAAAGTTCGACGTCGGCCTGTCCGTGCGCAAGATTGCGAAAAGCTTGTGTATCGGCCATTCGAGTGCGGGAGATTACCTTTGTCGCTTCGCTGCTAGCGGCCTCAAATGGCCCATCAATCTCTCCGATGCTGAACTGAATCGGTGCCTTTTTCCGCCGACAGTGCCTGCACCCAGCGATCAACGTCCGACTCCGGACTGGACTCATGTCCATGCCGAGTTGCGCCGCCCCGGCGTCACTCTGGCCCTGCTTTGGCAAGAGTATCGACTCGCTCACCCGCAAGGCTTCCAGTACAGCTGGTTCTGCGAGCACTACCGCCTCTGGGCTGCCAAGGTCGACGTGGTCATGCGCCAGGAGTACCGCGCCGGCGAGAAGCTGTTCGTCGATTACGCGGGCCAGACCGTGCCGGTCATCGACCGGCGAACCGGCGAAATCCGCCAGACACAGATCTTCGTCGCCGTCCTCGGCGCCTCCAGCTATACCTTCGCCGAAGCCACCTGGTCGCAGAAGTTGCCTGATTGGCTGGGCTCGCATGTGCGCTGCTTCGCTTTTCTCGGCGGTACCTCGCAGATCCTGGTGCCCGACAACCTTCGCAGCGGCGTTACCAAGGCTCACCGTTACGAACCGGATATCAACCCCAGTTACCGCGACCTGGCCGAGCATTACGGCGTAGCCGTATTGCCTGCTCGCTCCCGCAAGCCTCGGGATAAAGCCAAGGTTGAGGTCGGCGTCCAAGTGGTCGAGCGCTGGATCCTGGCGGTGCTGCGCAACCGCCAGTTCTTCTCGTTGGGCGAACTCAACATAGCCATCGGACTGCTGCTGGATCGCCTCAATCACAAGCCCTTCAAGAAGCTGCCCGGCTCACGCCGGTCAGCCTTCGAGACCCTCGACCAACCGGCGCTGCAAGCGCTGCCGGAGCACCCATACGTCTATGCCGAATGGAAAAAGGTGCGAGTCCACATCGACTACCACGTCGAGGTCGACGGTCACTTCTACTCAGTGCCATACCAGTTGGTGAAGCACCAACTCGAAGTGCGGCTGACGGCGCAGACCGTCGAGTGTTTCCACGCCAACCAGCGTGTGGCCAGCCACCTGCGCTCGCTGCACAAAGGCCGCCACACCACCCAAACCGAGCACATGCCCAAGAGCCACCGCGAACATGCCGAATGGACACCGCAACGGTTGATCCGCTGGGCAGAGCAGACCGGGCCCAACACCGCTGGCGTCATCGCCTACATCCTTGAACGACGAATCCATCCGCAGCACGGCTTCCGTGCCTGCCTGGGCATCCTGCGCCTGAGCAAACAGCACGGCGAAGAGCGGCTGGAAGCCGCCTGCCAGCGTGCGCTGGCACTGGGCGCATGCAGTTACAAAAGCCTCGAATCGATCCTGCGCCAGGGGTTGGAACGGCTACCGCTGGCCCAGCAGAACCTGCCGCTGCTGCCCGACGAGCACATCAACCTGCGTGGCCCCGGCTACTACCACTGACTGAAAAAGGAGCACGAACATGCTGCCCAATCCGACACTCGACAAGCTGCAAGCCCTACGACTGCACGGGATGATCAAGGCGCTCGGCGAGCAACATGCAACGCCCGATATCAACGACCTCAGCTTCGATGAACGGCTCGGCCTGATGGTCGACCGCGAGCTGACCGAGCGCGAAGACGCCCGCCTGACCCTTATGCCGATTACTGGATGATCCGTATCCGCGAGAAGCTGGAGCAATCGAGGGCGGCGTTGGCGATGATGTGGGATCAACTGAATGAGCTGATGGGGCGGCTGCCCACGTCGGCTCGAGTGGGTGACAACCTCGATGTTCACCCTGTCACGATGCCACTGTTCATCAATACCCCGTTGGGTTTCTTGGCCGTGTACCGGCTGATCGACTACGACAACATCGTCCTTCGCTTGCTGTTGGCGTACCACACCGCGTTGATGGGGCGTAGGGACATGGAGCGCTGGATCAATGCCGGTGGTCGTGTGTTGCGCAGTCTGTTCAGCTTGGCTCAACAGGCGAGGCTCTCCGGAACGATGCGTGAAGATTTCATCGCCAACAATGCCGCGGCGCGTGAAGCCCGGGAGCGGCTTGGGGAGTTGCCGGCGGATGTGCTGGTGGGCACGCGGCGTTCTGAATATGCGCCTCAGATTATTCGGTGTCGGGTGAGCGATGAAAGGCCGCCAGAGGTCGTTGAAGACGAGAACGAGGACGAGGCTGAGGTTGGGGACGATGCGAGGGAGAGCCAGGTGTTTTTGGGGGCTGGTTTGGTTGAGAAAAGTGATGGACTCCTAGCGCCTGGGAGGGTGATGCCATGAGTATTTCAGGAGATGCTTTTGGTGGTGAACACTCGGCAGCACCGGGGGATGGTGCAAAACACACTGCCTTCCAGCCACTGCAACACACTGCCTTCCAGGCATTGGAACACACAGCCTTCCTTAAAGGGCTTTTAAAGCCTTTTAAGGGTAAGGGGGAACTGGTCGAGTTCGGGCATACGTGCAGTCAACTGACGGACAGTCTGGTCGAGCTGGCCATTCAGAGGGTGCTGGCTCAAGCGGGGCGTTATCCGTTCACCTTGTTGCCCGTTCGATTGACGAGACAGTCCACTGGGGCGGGCACGGTGTTCCTGCGTTGGAGTCGAGTAGACCGCAGCAAGATGGGCGTCGATTTATGGGTGGAGTTGATCCGCAATGAGCGCACGTCCATCAACCTGGTGCCCGATCTCTATGCGCTGGAGCTTCAGCGGATCGTGATCAACATGCAGATCAGCCTGACCCATAGCATCAGTCGCCAGGCGTTCCTAAAGCGCTGGCTAGCCTCGTACAAGGAGGGTGCTTCCATGCTCAATGAGCGCTTCACGGTCGTGATCGACGGCCAACCCTTCTCGAAGCCCTTTCAAACGGAAGATCAGTTCGCCAAGGGCTGGAAGTCCGTGCTGGAGACGGCCTATGGTCGCACTCACGCCACGTGTTGTTGCCCAGGTAAGGGTGAGCGCAAGCTGGCGATCAAACGCAGGGAAACGACCGATGACTTCCACCAGGCCCGGTTCGCCGGCACAGGCCCGGAGCACGCCAACGAATGCCACTTTACGCGCCAGCACCTGAGCGCTCAGGGATGCAGGGCTATGAGCAGGGCGTGGTCGAGGGGCTACAGTTCGACTGTCGCTGCAAATTCAGCGATGCGGGTTTCGCAGCCCGGTCGTAAGTAGGCGCACAGCGCCGCGTAAAGCGGCTTTTTGGTGTTCGCGTTATGGCGAGCTGTGCGCAGGAGGCTTAGCCCTGCCGGTTCCTACTTACCGGTCTGCGAACCTGCGTGCAGTTCGCCACCCTTGTGTCGCAGCAGGAGTGGATGAATCCCTTGCCTAAGTAGGAGACTCTCCATGACCAAGAAGATAACCCCTGATCCGCCGCCCATTCGCAAGGCCCTCAGCACTGCCGACAGGGCGATGTACCTGCGTAAACACTCTGATACCCCATCCAGCGAACCTGAGCCGGTTCCAGCAAACACGCACCGGTTGCTCGATACCCTTGCGTTCACGTGCTCCAAACCGGTCATCCCTGAAGCCCCGTACAAACCCACTCTGTTTGCCATTCAACCTGGCGTAACTGCCCAGGACGCCCTGACCTACGTTTCCAATCTGCTCGAAACGGCAGAACTCAATGGCGACGAAATCAGCCTGCACACCAACCCCGTCGAACGGGCGTTGTTCTGGGGCATGCTGCATTCGGTGGAAGTGGCGCGGGCAGTGGTGGATGCGCTGCTTGAGGGGGCATCCCCATCCCGTCAGCTATTGTCCGCGTTGGATAACCGCCCGATTGATTGAGGTCGTTGCGCTGAAAGAGATCAAGCACTTGGCAGCTTGATCTCTTTTAATTACTCGATGAACACAATTGAGGTCCAATGCAATAGGCGCTATCAGCCTTGAAGCCAAGAAGGCCTATGCGGCAAAGACTCGCCAATCCAACTACGCGGCCAGTCTGCGTCTGGAAGGCTTCAAAACGACCCCCGCAGATGGTGAGAAAAGCCTGCCGTCGCGTGAGGAGGTCCTGGAGGCTTTCTCCAAGAACTCAAGGCGAACCAAGTGAAAGAGCATTTTCCGTAATTTCCTATCGATGTTGGTCGCCATGTAGGACATTTTTGGTAGTTAGTTGGGATCTGTAGCAAACAGCGGTATTGCTCTTCTTTTCGCTCTTTATCTGTCTTTATATCTGACGCCATCTTTCATACATCAAGGATGTGAAGCATGGCGAACGGATTCATCAATGAAAAGACCATCCATTACCCCAGTCTGAAAAACCAACTGTTGATACAGCGCGGTTCACATGCACAGACCAAGTTCGACACGATCAATAGCCATCTGCGCCGCTCGATGGTGACACCGGGACAACTGGTGATAGTTC
Organism: Pseudomonas sp. QS1027; assembly: GCF_002814235.1. Classification (GTDB taxonomy): domain Bacteria; phylum Pseudomonadota; class Gammaproteobacteria; order Pseudomonadales; family Pseudomonadaceae; genus Aquipseudomonas. The sequence continues at coordinate 160,585 of NZ_PHSU01000008.1, forward strand.
CCGATGACAGCACTGCGTCCTGCACCTTCGAAGAAGCCTGGCTGATGACCCGGGCGCGGGAAATCGATCTGGCCTTGAGCCTCGACCCCAAGGCCGGTGTCGAGGTTCTGAACAACTATGATTTGTTACAGGGCTTGCTAGGCTATAGCTCGATTGGCATCGGCAGCACCACGGCGGCCTGGGGACGGCATTTGACTGGGGTCGAGGAAACCTTGAAGGACATCGAAAAACTGCATCAGCAGCATTTAAAAGGCGGTAGCTCGGCCAGGAGCGAATTTATCGTCAAGCGCCAGGCCCTGTTCCAGAGGCTGGACACTCAACTCCAGGGCGTGGGCCATTACGGCACCAGCCTGCGACACAACGAGTCGATCAAGAAAATGCTCGGCATTTCCACCCAACGCTACCTGCATCGCCAGACCATCGACGGCTATGCGCAGCGGATCAACAAGATTGCCAGCACCTCGCGCTTTCTGAGCAAAGGCGGCTATGTGGGCATGGCCCTGGACGTGGGGGCGGCGGGGCTGGCGATTCAGGAGGCGTGTTCGACGGGGCGGGAGGAGCAGTGCAGAAAGGCCCGGTATGTGGAGGGCGGTAAGGTGGCGGGAGGAATTGCTGGTTCTCACTTCGGAGGAAAGCTTGGGGCGCGTGCAGGGGGATTGGTGTGCGCGGTTGGGTTGGGTGTTGTATCGGGCGGGTGGGGAGCATTGAGCTGCGGAATTATTGGTGGGGTCGTAGGTGGATATACTGGCGGAATAATATTTGGAGGGCTGGGAGAGCTTGCTGGTGATTTGATTTATGAGGGAGCGCATTGATGATTACGTTGGAGGTGATGAGTGTTTTTTTACTTCTGTTTCTATTGTTCTTTAGTCTTGGCTTGTCAGCCTATATCACTAAAACAAAGCTGGATTTGGTCGAAGCCTATTTCGATAATAACGAAATGATGATCGGTGACCGCAAATGGTGGGGCGGCAAGTCTTACAAGCATCGCTCAATGAGGTTATGTCTGATCGGCATTGTTATCATGTTTCCCAGAGTGTTCATCTGGCGCAGACTCGTCACCCAGCAAGAACTTGACGCGATACCGCAGGGGCTCAAACGATGGAGCAAGGCACCTTTGTATCTTGAGATTCCTCTATTCTTCGGCATGATTGCCTTTTGGATATGGCACCCATTCCAGTGAGATCTCCTTGGATGGCCGCGCGATCCTTCTGCACTGGCGAGGTACGGCAATGGGGGATTTTGGCAAAGATGGACAAAACCATGAACACTACGAGCGTCTCCCTACTGGATGCCCTCAAGTCCTTTGCCGATGCTCAAGTGAGCCAGCGAGGTTGCTGCACCGGTAGCGGATATGTCCGGGAGCTGATTCGCAAGGATCAGGATCGGCAGCACTTGCGTGGCCTACTGCTGGCTGGGGCCGAATCGGCTCCCACTGCTCCTGTGGATGGCGATTACTTCGAGTCCCTACGTGCCAGATATTGGTGATATCTAGGCGTGCGCTGCAACCGGTTGAAATCCATGTGACGCAGTCAATCAAGGATGTTGATATCCTCAGTGCCCCCCGAGATTTCTTCTGGATAATGGCTCATGTTGACTGGTCTGAATCATCTCACGTTGGCGGTTGCGAACCTCTCTCGGAGCGTCGAGTTCTATGAGTCTTTACCTGGTTTTCGATTGACCGCACGCTGGGTGGCGGGGGCGTATCTTTCTCTGGGCGATCTCTGGCTATGTCTGTCTCTGGATAAGAGCAGGGAGACGGAAAAGAATATGGATTACACGCATTACGCGCTTTCGGTCGAACAGGAAGATTTCAAAAAAGTAACCGCACACCTGCGAGCACTTAACGTCGTTGAGTGGAAAAGTAATTCGAGCGAAGGGGACTCATTTTATTTTTCAGACCCTGATGGTCATCGGCTAGAGGTGCACGTGGGCAGCCTTACTTCTCGACTTGATCAATGTCGGCTCCGACCTTACGAGGGTATGGAGTTTTTCGACTGACCGCTGCTGGCCCAGGTTGTGTGAAAACGCCTTCATTGGCACCAACCAACGGCTAATGGAGACAAGCCTCGGATGGACCCCGCGGCCAGGGCGACAAGGCCTTAGTTGACGTAGAAATCGAAGATATTTTGAGGCCTGAACTTCTCAACCTACTTGGGTGCGATTTTTGGGGTGAAGAGACGGGGCACTTGCTCACGGGGCATGCCTGGTGTTGGGTTGTAGACCCAAACGACGGCACAAGTGATTTCTTGAAGGGGCTAAAGGGGTCTGCTCTGTCGGTGGGTCTGCTGCATGAGACTATCCCAGTGCTCGGGGTTGTGTATGCCCCTGTCACTCCTGAGGGGCTTCCTGATTGCATCGGTTGGGCAGAAGGTGTTCCACACTTGATTCGCAACGGCAAACCAGTAAGCGTACGTCTTGCTGATAAAAAGCTCTCGAAAGGCAGCACAGTAATGGTCAGCGCCGCGGCGGTGAATAAACCGGAGCTCAATCGTGAGCTGTGCGCACCGGCGTGTTTTCATGCAATGCCGTCAATTGCATACAGACTAGCAAGAGTCGCCGTCGGCGATGCTGTATGTGGTGTCTCGCTCTATCCTGTCTCAGCTCATGACGTCGTAGCTGGGCATGCGCTATTGAGAGGTGCAGGAGGGGTGTTGCTGGACGAAAACGGAGTCTGTATCCGTTACACGACAGAGGCCGAAATGGCGACTGTATCGAAACGATGCTTCGGCGGATCACCTTCAGCGTGTCACAAATTAGCAACTCGTGAATGGGAACGAGTGCTTCGATAACATTTCATACGAAAGCACAGCTGCGTGTTCCGAGTACAACCTGCGTACCCCGTGTAGTGTCATCAACGCTTCGACGTTCCATTGTATGCGAAATTGCACTCCACTTGAGCACCCGTTTGCATTCGACCTGACCAGTCATTTGCATTCGTTCGGGCCATCGATTGCATCGGATTTGACCAACACGCTTTCCAACCATGATAGGTAGAGAACGGCCAATAGCTGCCTCTCACGGGTGACCGCTACAGGGCAGAGTCAGCTACGCTGCTGACCATCGCAAGCACTGAACGGAATCATAGTCACGGCTAGCTGTTTTCGGCAAAATCATTAGCTGAGCACTGTCCACACGCGCCGAAGTAAAAATAGGGTTTAATCATGGTCGGAAATAAAAATTCAACTTTCTGTGGTTCGGAGCCTACATGGGCAAATGCCTGCGTAGGAGACAACGGCAGCCCAGGCTATTTTGAGTATTCCAAAGGTTTTTCCACCGCTGCTAACTTACTGATTGATCAAGTTCTTTCCAAGGAAATGGATATGGAAATTGATGATCTAGTATATCCCGTGTGTTTCAATATGCGCCATTCGGTGGAGTTAAGGCTGAAAGGAGCAATTCAGGAACTGTCGTTCGTAGCCAAAGCGAAAAAATACGAATTTTCGTTCGATTTATCCGGGTCGCATGATATTGGAAACATTTGGGGCTTTTTCAAGCTTAACTCTGAGATTCTGGATGGCCGTTATGAAGATATTAACAACCTAATTGCCGAAACCATCTCAGATATTGCAGAGGTAGACGCCACCGGGCAGACGTTTCGTTACCCTTTAAGCAATGAAAGCAAAAAACACCTGACTGACGTCGCATCTATTAATTTTTTCCGTTTAAAAGAAAAATTTGGGCAGCTAGAAAGCAACTTGGATAAGCTACATAATTTGAATCTGTGGCTTAAGGATGAATATGCTCAAGGAACTTTTACATCAAGGCTTTCACGCCCAATGATTTATAGACTGGCCAGAGATCTACCTCCGAAATCTGAATGGGCAACACCAGGATTTAAAGATATCAAACAACAGATTATGTGTAAGTACGCCATTGGTAGCAGAGATTTGTCGAAAGCTGTTGAAAAAATAAAATCACATTATTTTCTTTCTTCTGTGATAGGCGAGCCGTTACCACTTAAAGGCATAATCCCAGATCAGCTATTTTTCTTCTTTGATCAGTGGGCACCTCAGAATGCCAAGAGCTTAATCCCAGAAGCACCAAGCCTTGGTCTAGATTGCTGGGATCGAACGGGGTCAATGCTTGACAGCATAAAGGAAAGAGCCAGCACTAGGAGTTTAGTTTGGAGTGAATTTGAAGCGAGGCTGACTCCTGAATATCTCGCAGGATTACATACTTTGTTTTATTTTGCACGCGACAGGTTATACATAGAGTTTTACGACGAGCTATATGAAAGTACGATCCCGGAAATTAATCGAAATTTTAGACTTGGCATTCAAAGTGTGAAAGAAAGCTTTATGCGTATTTTTGATAAAACGAATGCAATATCTAACATGGTAACTTCGCTTTTTGCGTTAGGTCACAATGTTTTGGCTGAAGCTATTGTTGATAGATATCAAGTTGATTCATCACTCAAATGGCTTGAAAGATCTAGGAGTGGCGAACTTTTCTCCTATCCAGATTTTGCCAGATACTAAATTTATAGATCAACAGGCGGCAAGGGCAGGAGGCTGCTATGGTTGAAAGCTGCCTGTCGCTGGTGACCGCTATCAACCCATAGCTGACGGTGGCGATAGGCAAATATCCGCTAACTGCTGCCCGATTGTGACAGGCAGCGGGCAATAACCGCCGCCCATGGACGCGCTACAATGACTATGCAATGTGCAGAGTTTGTCGCTTTTGACTCGACACTCGTGCTTATTAAGGTGTTACACATAGAAAATGAACATAATCGGGCACAATTGGAGGGAAAACCCCCATTTGTGTTACCTATTTATAGCTAGGAGGCAATATGGCTCGTGCCTTGGACTGGGAGTGCGCTAATCGCAATGATCGGGCTCAAAAAGAAAATATTGGGCCTACAATTCCGCCACGTAAAGGGTCAGTTATTGATCTGGCAAAGAGGTTAGAAACCGCAATTCAGCTAATAGAATCAGAGAAATGGACCCAAAAAAAACCGGGATTCAGATCTCAGTTTCTATTGCAAATGGCCAGTGTTTACGAAAAAATTTCAGCATCCAAGCCAAGCTTCCAATCAAGTCCATTAGGAAAAAAGGCGTGGCGGGCTCAACCGGTCAGCGCAACAAGATGCTGTAAGCGATCAGCCGGTGTTTCAAAGTTCAAGGTCTCACGTGGTCGCTGATTCATCTGCAAGGCTACCGCATTGAGCTCTGCCTGGGTATAACCACTTAAATCGGTGCCTGGGCGAAAATACTGACGTAATAACCCATTAGTGTTTTCGTTTGATCCGCGCTGCCAAGGGCTGCGCGGATCACAGAAAAATACATCAACATGCGTGTCCATGGTGAACCGTTTATGTTGAGCAAGCTCTGTTCCTCGATCCCATGTCAAAGAGCGCCATAGATGCTCCGGCATTTGACCAACCTCGCGTATTAAGCCATCGACAACACTCTTGGTGTCTTTTCCCTCGACTCGTACCAGTACCAGGAAGCGGGTGCTGCGCTCCACCAAGGTAGCAATGTGACTGTTCTTCGAACCGGTGATCAGGTCACCTTCCCAGTGTCCGGGAACGGCTCTATCTGAAGCCTCTGGGGTCGCTCGCTAATCGAGACAGCATCAATGATGTGGCCGCGGGGCTGTCCCTTGCTCGTAGCCGTCTTCGCTTTGCGCATCATGCGTCTGGAGCGTAGGACGGCCACCAGTTCTTTTTTCAATACGCCCCGGGCCTGTATAAACAGACACCGATAAAGAGTTTCATGAGAAATCTGCATCGTGAGGTCGTCGGGATATTTACGTTTAAGCCAGCCTGTAATTTGCTGAGGTGACCAATAGAGCTTCAGCTTACTCGATACCAATTCACACAGCTCAGGGCTCTGGTTTAAGCGGTAATCTTTGGGCCGAACTGCGCGGGCCCAAGCTTGTTCATCGGCGTCTGCCACTCGATACAGATCACGCCCCCGATTTCGGGATATCTCACGACTAATGGTCGAAGGTGCACGATTTAACTGCAAGGCAATGGACCTGACGGATTGACCGATTGCCATCCCTCGAGATATTTCTTCACGCTCAAGAAGCGTCAACGCGAGCCGCGAACGCTGTCGGGTTCGAGGAGAAATCCCACCGTTGCGGGCCAGCAATCTATGCACGGTGCCAGTGGGTTTCTGGATCGCCATGGCTATGGCACTCAGAGTCTCACCTTTGCGCCATAGCCTCCAGAGCTCTGATTTCTGCTCGGCGGAAAATCCATATCTCTCGCGACGTGACATTCTTGCTTAGCTCCAACCAACGGACGAATAGTGTACGTTGCGTCGACCGGTTGAGCCCGCCCCGGCGAAGTCGGCCAGTTAAATGAACATCTAGGGGCGTCTTGTGGCCGTTTTCTGCCCGTCGCGACAGGCAGAAAACGGCCACAAGCAGACCATGGACTTACCGCTAATGACTCCGTAGCCTGCTTAAAAACCATGTCGTTTACCCGCCTCCCTCATGCCGTGCTTGTGGCGCGACACTCCGACCAAATACAAGGTTACGCAATCCCGCCATTTGGGCACCCAAAGAAACTCGCAAAAAGGTGCAGATTCTGGCGGGACAGATTTTCAGTTTTGTGCCGAGCAGGATAGTACGGCGCTCGGCACAATATTAGGAGTAGGGAAGAATATGGAACGGCTTCATACCGAAAATGATCTTGAAAAATTCTTACTTAAACAATGCGGACGAAGCATCACAATCGTCTCCGCGTTTGCCTCCGGCACCGTCAAACTCCTGAAATCTATCGCCGCTGAGAATGACGTCGAAGTGATTGTGGGTACGATCAACGCGTTCACCTCTCCGACATTCATTGACGACGCTCGAACGCTGCTCCGCCGGCGGCTTTGGGTGGATTTTCGGGGTACCACTAGCATCCACTGGAAGCTCTATCTCGTCTCGCCTGATATCGTGGTCATCGGAAGTGCAAACTTCACTAACCAGGGCATTGGGATGGGCCGAGACACTTGTGTCGTGATTCAGAACGGTCATCTTTTTGAGGAATATCAGCAACAACTGAAAATCCTAAAAAGGGATAGCGAGGTAATGGATGGGGGATCTTTCGGCTTTGATGATGCCCTTGCGCGTCACCGCGAGCAACACAACCGCAACCAAGCAGCCCTGCAAATAGCTCGGCAAGGATCACAATCCGTCTCGCGAAGCCGCACTCGCAAAGTACCCACCTTTGATGTATGGGCAAAGCAGGGTTTCCTCACGATCCCGTTGTTTGTCTGGGAAGAGACCCATACCCAGGCGGTAAAGGCTGAGGCAGCCCGAATCATGTACGACCAAGATGGTGTAGCCGAGCATGCCGCTGGAAATGCAAGCAAATCTGCCGATTCCGAGGTACGGCCTTATCGGGACTTCCTTACTGAGGCGAGCGATGGCTCAAAACCTCAATTTGATCCGAATACGGTAGTGCTCGCCACAAAAGCTAATGGTGCGTATATGCGCTTTATGCAGCTTGACGTTGTTGTCCGAAAAGCTGACCTCGGGCTTGACTTCATGATAGAGCGCCGCAAGGGTCGGTACGCACAGCCTTTCGAGCTTACTCCAGCAATCAAGGCAGCCATCGTGCGTCTCATCGAAAAGGGAATGTGTAACCACTACGCAATTCCAGTCGAGGCGCTTCAGGAGGAGTTGCTCTTGCCTTGAGCAGAGCCGATGAGAGTCAGCTATCAAAGCAAAGCTGTCGCTCACCATGGGCTGAAAACGGCCAGGTGCGGCCCTTCACGCTCTGGCCGTGGCTGTCCGCTTACTAGAGACGACCAGCCCCTCGCCCCGGAATCGTTCGGTTAACAGAGGGTGTGACCCATCTTCTTGCAGAGCTGATCAAGCCCCGAGAGGGGCGATCCACTCATTGGTGTGATCCAATAATCCGGATGCTTATTCATATAACGCACATCCTGGTTCCAGAATCCTTCACCAATCTCGTTCGCGCGGTCATGGTGTCTTAATGGTGTTCAATCGGAGGCGGTGCCGTCTCGCCGACGTGGTCCTTAGGAAGACGGCGCCGCTTCTCGAATGGCATTAGGCAGAAGCCTTGATGAAATCATCGAAGTCATCTTTCCCTTTGCGAAAAATACCCTTCACAACATTGCGCGAAAGCATCTCACCGCCACCCTTCGCAATCTCAATTGCGATGAGCCCGATCAGGTAGGTTTGCAGACCCGCAGTTCCGGCTCCGATTGCAGAAACAAGCAATGGTGCTCCGGTGAACGCTACACCCCAACTACATAAACGTGCCGCTTCAATAAAAACTTGGCGACCAATCATGTTGGCGGTCCCGAGCACCCCAATCGCCGCAACGACAGTCCCGACGCTAATATCACAACCATAGATGGCGGCGATGTGATTGATCATCAAGGAGTTCTCGGCGACGAGCGCTGCCGAGACAGCGGGCACTGGAACTGCTCCCGTAGCGGTGGCGGCCAGCACGTATTTCGTAAGGATTGCCTTGGATTGCTGCTCCAACTTGTCATTGCTGCTCATGTTCTTTTCCTTGTCTGCTAGCGAGCTCAGAGCTCTCTGGTGGTAGAGGGTGCGTTTGGGTACCAGCCGCTCGGCGGTAGATGTACCGTACAGCACCATATGCATTACATGCAAGTGTGCGTTTTGGAGAAATAGTGAGGCTAAAGAGATTTATCGATTTAGAGCTGGCTTGTCCAGGAGGGGAAATTACTGCATTATGTGAGTGTGCGTTTTGACGGGGTTTGCTATGACTGAAATGAAGACGGTGACAACCTACGGTGCGATTCTCGGAGCTGTGCTTGGACAGATCAGGTCGGCCAACGGATTGAAGCAAAGCGATCTTGCAGAGGCTGTAGGTGTCGGTCCATCGACATGGTCTCGCATTGAGAAGGGCGAAAGCTCGTTGTCGACTGATCAGCTGAAGTTGGCAGCCGACGCGCTGAAGATGCCGCCTTCCCGGATCCTCGAGATGGTGGATGTGGCAGAGAAAGTGACGGCTGATAAAGGTATTGCACGCGAGCCAGTCGGCCAGGCACAGTGGACCGCAGCTGCTGGTGCTATCGCGCTTGGCCTCATACCGGTAGTCGGAAGCATGTTGAGCGGCATTGTTGCGGCCACAATAAAATCTCAGATCGAGAAAGCGACCAAGAAATAATCGTCTGCTGCCTTTGCGTACTCAACTGGGAGGCGCTGGAGCGTAATACGGCCTATTCCCAATGACCGCTCCTGGCCGATTTTGTTGAAAAAGTAGCTCCCCTGTCTGGCCTGCGGCAAAATTCTCGCATCGGCAGCAGGGAAGTACGCAGCATGATGGGACAGTTATCGAGTGGGCAGGAGCGACTGTTTTACTCGTTCAACCTTGAAGATCACATCCCCTCCAATCACCTTCTGCGCAGCATTGATCAGTGTCTCGATCTGAGCGACCTGCGCCACTACCTCGCCCATTTTTATAGCCCGATTGGGCGTCCGTCGATTGATCCTGAACGGATGATTCGCATGCTGATCGTGGGCTATTGCTACGGCATTCGCTCCGAGCGGCGGTTGTGCGAAGAGGCCCATTTGAACCTGGCGTATCGCTGGTTCTGCCGGTTGAGTCTTGAAGATGAAGTTCCTAATCACTCAACCTTTTCCAAAACCGGCACGGCCGTTTCCGGGACAGCGATCTGTTTCGCTTGTTGTTCAATGAGGTGCTGCGTCGCTGCATGGATGCGGGTTTGGTCAAGGGCGAAGGCTTTGCCGTGGACGCCAGCATTATCAAGGCGGATGCGAGTCGGCAGCGCGGCGTGCCGGGCGATGAACCGGTCAACCGACCCATCGCGGCCCTTAAATGGCTATGCAGCATTGCGGCGGTCTCTTTGAAGAACTGCTTACTCTGAGCTGCGCACTGATTGAAATGCAGCCTATCTGACCGTATGTAGAGGATAGGCGATTCGAAATTTTCGAGCTAAAAATAATCACAAGTTAAAGAGATAAAAAATGGAATTCACATTCACAGCGAAAGACAACAATGACTATACAATTTTATTTGATGATGAGGGATATGAAATATCAGTTTATAAGACTGGCCAAAAGCTAGGTTCCATCAGCCTCGACCTCCGCGACGAAGATGGTGACTGGGAACACTACCACATTACGCACTTGGCCTTAGACGGGTGCAAGGGGCTTGGCATAGGGCAACGCTGCCTAGAGCTACATAAAAGAATTTTTGATACCCCTCTAACCGCCGGGCGGTCAAATGCTGGTCAACAAGATGATGGAAGTCACCTCACCGGGGACGGACCCGCATTCATCGCGAATATGCGTAAAAAGGGAGTTGTATCACCTTAGCTTGAATGACATTTAAGGGACGGGCTTTAGCCCGTCCCAGTGAGTGCAGCGAACGATTTGAACCTGTTGTTATGTTTTCTAAAAGCCAACAGCTAGGCTATGAATATATTCTTTAACATTTTTATGGCTGTTTTCTGGTAATCCATTATTTAAAATGTAAGTCATACCTCTAATGGGGATTGGAATATATCGCTCATTGCCTGAAATAACAAAGCACTTGTCTGCCTGAAAGATTATTCCTAATGTCATCCCCCCCCCATATTGTATCTAAGGGGTAAGGCGCTATATAGCGCGCTCTCCGCTTCATGCATTATGTAGCTTTGAATAATATTCTGAAGATTTCTATCTTCCAACACACTATCAATAATATCTTGATCAAAGCGCTGAAACTCTTTAACTTTTGCGTGATTCCTGTAGAAACCCTCAAAGATTCTTTGGATAAATTCTTGAGCTTTTTCCATTGGGTAAACATTTGATATATCTAAAGCGATAATGCCAAACTTAACTTCGCCCTTAGTAGCTCTTTCTTCAATTTGATCTTTAGCCTTATCTACATTTTTGACTAGGTTATTAAGACTTCGGATATTCTTGCACTCAACTGCAATTTCTCCTTCAACAGTAATATCCCCTTGTCCAGACAAGCTAACCTTATTGCTGCCACCATTAGCCAAAGCAAACCTTGCCCCCATTAAAAACTCAAAAACAAAATCATGGGACTGAACTTTGTCATCATTTATTAGGTCATACTTACCTTCGACTAGTCTTATTGCATCTTCCTTGTTAAATTCTATTTTATTATCAAAGACAACGTTAAGCTGGTTCAATTTAATAATAATCTCAAAGAGCTTCGTCATTTCAGGAATATCAAGCTCAAAAATTTTATCTAAATCACGGCGAATATGCCCAATTCGAGTGTTTTTTACATTCGTTCTAGGCCTGATCTCTTTAAGGAGAATTTCCAGATTTCCAATTAACCTATCAAAGCCGCTGGTTATATCTTCAAGGTTGTGAAGCGTTTTTTTGAAGCTCATCTTAATGCTAACTCTGATCAAAGTGGGAAAACATAACGCTTGGATGGGGGGCGGGCTTTATCACGACCCAGTGAGCGAAGCGAGCGATTTGAACCAATTGTTATACGAAATCAAGGAGCTGAATAAGTGCTTGTAGCAATATTGAAATTGCAGCAAATATAGCGCCAATTGCATTCCATCGAGATTGGGCAGAAAAAGTTGAAGACATATCCCATCCATCCAGGCTTATGGACGCCAAATTGGGTTTCTCGCCCTTCCTTTCAGCTTTTTTTCGACGGCGCTCCATCTCTCTTTCATGGCTGACTTTCACAATGCTTGCGTACAGCCAACTTCCCGCGGAAATAAATCCGCTGGCGATTGACACTATTACTATAATTGCAACGTATGTAGTCATGCCGTTTCACCGGTTCCGATTGATTTTATATAACTACTGATTAGGCGACATTGCTGTCGCATAACATACCTTGAGATGTCTGATAACGTCCGTTGTCATATAGTAAACCCTTGATTTGCACAGACGAGAAAATGGCAAGCGCGACTAGATCAGGTGAAAAAACGACGTGAAAAACCACACGTACCAAATTAGCCAAGGCATCGTAATTGCTAGACGCTACTGATCGGTCTCAAGGTTGTCTAGTTGACGTGTCGAAAAAATGTAGAAATCACAGCGAACAAAAGCGGATCAAAACAGATGTGTGTTAGCTAGGCCTCATGAATAGCAAGGCTTAGCAGGGATAACGCAGGCAGAAACAGAGGGTTCGATTCCTCTGGATCAGTGAATCGCCGCTGATCTTTTAAGCACTTGATGACCACTTTTGGCCGATAGCCGACGCTCACGTACGACAGCTTTCGGCAAAAGCGGGCACGACAGTTCGGCCATCCTGCGTGGGGCTCGACTCGTTTTGTCCGTATCTCTAAGCGGTTAAGGTCATGGAAAAAATAGGGGCGTGCTACCATATCGCCATCTTTTCCCAAGAAGTTTTTCTGCCTCTAGGTATTCGCCATGGACGATGTAGTCATAACGCATTTGGATGTGTACCAGAGCTGGCAAAACCATCTCTTCAATTTCAGTATCGACGATCCCAAGACGAACGCACCCGGGCTGCGCAAGCCGCAACTGGCTGCGCTTTACGCCACCTTGGGGCACCTGGTGGTTGATCCTTCTTCGACCGCCACAGTGGTCATGCCGACCGGTACAGGGAAGACTGACACCATGCTCGCACTAATCATCGCTGCGAGGATGGCCAGAACCTTGATCCTGGTTCCCTCGGATGCCCTCAGAACACAGTTGGTGGGCAAGTGCACGGAGATGAAGACACTCCGCACCGTGGGGGCGGTATCGGACATAGCGCGCAACCCCATTGTTGCAGCCATCGATTCGAAGCTGTCTCAGGCGCAGGTTGCAAAATTAGCTACTGCCAACATCATTGTGGCCACCCCCCAGGCCCTACTGCTATTCGAAGACGCTGCCTTGGGGGCGCTGGTGAACATGTGCAGCCACCTGATGATCGATGAGGCTCACCATGTGGTGGCAGCGAGTTGGAACCGAATCAAAACCGCCTTCAGCGGCAAACCTTGTATTCAGTTCACAGCGACGCCATTCCGAGAGGATGGTCTGGCTCTGGCCGGCAAGATCATCTACAACTACCCGCTCCGGGATGCGCAGCTTGATGGCTATTTCAAAGGCATCGAGTTCCATCCGGTACGAGAATACAACCTCAAGCTGTCTGACCAGGCCATCGCAGACAAGGCTGTTGAGCTGCTCCGGGCTGACCTCAAGGCTGGGTACAACCATTTGATGATGGTGCGAGCCAAGTCGCACAAGCGGGCGACAGACCTGTTTGAGATTTATAAGCAGCACGTCGACCTAACGCCAGTCCTGATTCACAGCAAGGTGCCGAACCAAGCCAGAGTGATGGCGGAGATCGTCGAGAAGAAGCACCGGATCATCGTCTGCGTCGACATGCTTGGGGAAGGCTTCGATCTGCCTGAGCTCAAAATCGCCGCAATTCATGATCAACATCAAAGTCCCGCGGTGACGCTCCAGTTCATTGGTCGGTTGACGAGGGTTGATGCCGCCCTTGGTGATGCCAAGTTCGTGGCGAACATCGCTAATCAGAAAACCGACCACCAGATGGCAGAACTCTACAAGGAGAGTGCTGACTGGGGTGCAGTCATTCGCAACGTGAGCGAGCAAAAGGTAGGTCGGGAAATTGAGAGGGCTGACTTCAACGAGCAGTTTGCTGACGGTGACGATGCCCAAGTGATTTTTGGGCTGAACCCGAACCCCAAAATCAGCGCCGTGGCGTATCACGTCTCCTCTAAGGACTGGACACCACAGCGTGCGCAGGGTCTGGATGGACGCAGGGAAACACTGCAGTACATCTCGATCAATGATCAGGCCGATACCGTCATTGCCGTGACTCGGCGAGAGACTATGGTTGGGTGGGCTCAAACCGAAGAAATCGTCGATACCAATTGGAATCTGTACATTGCTTTCTATAACAAGGCGCAGAAAACCCTGTTCATTCACACCTCAGGTGACGATACCCAGGCAACTCGCTTTCTCAACCTGGTAGCCAAAGACCCTCGTCGCATCAATGGTGAGCCGACCTTCCGTGCGCTCCACGACATCAAGCTGATGAAGCTGCAGAACGTTGGCCTGTCCCGCGCCCGGAAAGACCTGCGATTCACGATGCACGTGGGGCGCGATATCAACCAGGTGATTAGCGACATCGAGAAAGGCAATGCGACAAAGTCCAACATCTTCGCCACCGGTTTTGAGGATGGAGAACGAACCACTGTGGGCTGCTCGCACAAGGGCAAGATTTGGGAGATGAACTCCTCTCCAATCAACTACTGGGTCGAGTGGTGCAAGCGCATGTCGGTCAAACTCAACGACAACACCATCGACCCTGCTGACGTACTCAAAAATGTCATGCGTGTTGACCAAATCAAGGACAGATGGCCAGAAGGCCTGTTCTACGCCGACTGGCCTCTGTCGATCGCGATCGAAAACGAGCAAAGGATCTCGCTATATTTTCAGGGAGAGACTTTCAACCTTCTCGACGTCGAGCTTGGTAAGCCTGAGTACAGTGGAGTGCGGACGCTGGAGATCCCCGTCCTTGTCGTGGGTAACGATGGCGAAGAACGTCGCCTCACTACCATCGCCATCAAGTTGTTGGAGGACGGATACAAGACCTCCTGCCCAGGTGTGAAGATCCTTTACCCCCACGAAATGCCACTGGACTCCTACCTGGATGCAGAGCCGCTTGTTTTGCTCAAGGTCGACGGTTCCATGGTGCAAGGCAACTACCGTCAGTACTCGCTCAACAGCATGGATGTAAAACTGCCTGCCGGTTTGCTCGAACCCTGGGATTGGGGAACGACGAAAATCCATCAAGAGTCCATGCGTGCAGACCGACGTAAGGACTCAGTACAAGGCTTCACCTTTGACAAGATCGCTGATGACTACTCCATAGTCTTCAACGATGACGGCAAAGGCGAAATTGCTGATCTCGTGGCAATTCGGGAAAACAAGGACGCCATTTACGTCGACCTTTACCATTGCAAATTCTGCCCCGTGACGGACGCCCCCGGGGCCCGCGTCGCCGACGTCTATGAAGTATGCGGTCAGGCGTCGAGATCGGTGAAATGGCTGTACACGGACGATAAGTTCTTCAACCGACTGATGGATCGTTACCAGCAATCACTGCTGAAGGACTTCGACAGAATCCTGAAGGGCACGCCTCAGCAGTTGGAGATACTGCGCAACAAATGCCACGACCATGAGCTGATCTTCAAATTTGTGATCGTCCAACCCGCGATATCAGCGAAGAAGGTGTCGAAGGAACAGTTGGCCGTCTTGGGAACGAGCTACTCATACATCAAGAGTATCTCGGGCTCGGACATCAAGGTCATTGTCAGCCCTTAATTAAATTGCACCAGCGGAATTGCAGCTGATTTCGCTGATGTCATGCTGTTATCTGCGGTTCCGATACCGACTTCGCTTTTGCCATCACGAGCTTGTGACAGCCTGAAGCGTCCTAAATTTCCAAGGTGCTCGATGACAGCTTCTGGCCGTTCTCTTCCGGTCATGTCTCCACAAGTCTTGCTGGTCAAATACGGTGCACATGACTGGTCAGGTCGAAAGCAAATGGGGGGCAACCTCGTGCAATTACCCAACTGTGATCTGAATATGGCCGAGAGCAAAATCCTCATGCTCTGAGGAATCCATTCAAAGCATCTGGTCAAGTCCCATGCAAACAGCTGGTCAGGTCCAATGCAAATGGGTGGTCATATGCAACGCAAACGGGTGGTCAAGTAGGGTGCAATTTCCCATACAGATCAATAAACTGCTTGCTAGGTGTTCAGTCTCGGAGGGGCATGGCATATCCTTGCCAAAAAACGGAAATGGTATACGACTTACAACCGGCGAGGACTTTGTTATATATGGCTCGTCGGGGTCCGCTCCGGCGCTGACTGTGTACAGCCCGCCGGTACACTTATCGGTTTGGGAAAGTCGCCGTCGGCCTTCATTAAGTGACCGATGTCCATGTAGTTCCAGAGCCAGCCTGCGTGCAGCTTCTGGCTAAAGCAGGTAAAAAACAGCTGTTTTTCACCCCATTTCGGTTGCCATGCTGTATCCATCAAGGTTCGGGCCGACGCACTGTTGCCTGAATAGATGTACGTCAGCATGTCACGCCATAGCAGGGCGGGTGGCCACAGATCGTTGGTACCGACCTCTTCCAGCAGGAGCGCCTGCGTATCTTCCTTCAGCTCGACATCCGATGGCGCCGGTTTGCGCATGCCAGCGACGTTCAGTACATAGCGTCCCTGTACGGCATCCCAACTTAACGAGACCGGTGGTGCAGGGCTGCCTGCGAATGAGTGATACCAAAACGCAAAACTAAAATCTAAGAAACCCAATGTTGGTCCACCACGAGCGACCGTTTGCATATCGATCAGATTCGAATTGTAAGCCTCGATATCTTGCTTATGCAGTGATGGAGCAAAACTGATGATGTGCAACGTATAGCAACAGTTGGCACCCCCACTGTGGCTGCCCACGATCATATTCGGCGCATGGGTGGGGTCGGGGTCTGTATAGAGCACGTCGAAGTAGACATTTTTGAGCGTGATCGGCTGTGAACCTTCTCGCGTCAAGGTCACGATTTTTTTGTCGTCATCCGACTGAGACGTCGCCTTCAGCACGGACACTTGAATGCTCGTATCGCCGACGGTTGAAGTGATCAGTGTCTTGGGTTCGGCTTCCACGGCCCAAACCTGGCTCACAGCAAGATACAAAAGCCACGGGGCACACCAGCGCATAAGCATCACATTTTCCCTGAATGTCTAACACAGCAAGTCCATTTGAAATTGACCAAGCGGTGAAGTAAGTGGCTCTGGCCGAATGGATCAAGGCACTAGGCTATTACCTTGACATCATCCTCGGTCCAAGTGAAGTTTCTCAGACCGCTTGCTTGAACATTCAGCAATCCATTCAGCAAGTTGACAGCCGGTCAGCGAACAGGCATCACAGGTGCGCAACGGCAGCCCTTTATGCGGCGGCAGCGATCATTATCTTGATTCAGCCTGTGGTGGTTCAACTGCGTCGCACACTGCATGGGGGCGGTCCGAGCAGGGCGCAGGCAATCGACTGAGGGGGGCTGACATGGCCGTTGAACTTCGGAGCCGAACGAGCGGAAAGCCAGGCTTTCCGCTCTCCGTAGAACGTGGTCAGCCGCCGGTGCTGACCGCTTGCCCATCCAGTACTGAGTCCATCTTCAGCTGTGCCAGCTCGATCAGATGCACCACACCCATCGCCACCTTGCGGTTCGAACCGGTCTGGTTGTCGGCGTGCTCATAGGCCGTGGCCGCCGCGGATTGCAGAATCGAGTAGACGTTGGTCAGAGCGTCTTCCTGGCTCCCGGGCTCATTCAGATGATCATGCAACACGGTAACAGGCGCTGGTTTGGTACCTGCCTTCGGACCGAGGTTGTAGTGAGACAAAGCACGGTCGGCAATACGAGGATCGATGCTTTCGATGTTGGAGGTTGCAGGCGGATTGGGGGTGGGCTTGAACATAGTACGAGGTACTCCAAGTGCATGTATTGAAGCCGTCACCATCGCTACCAAACGATTGAAGGGTGGCGGCCGTACGCAGGTTGGTAGACCGGTGCACTAGGAACCCGGCGCGTCCGCGGACGCCCTGCGCACGACCACCATAAAAGCTGAGGCCAAAAAAAGCGCCTTGCTCAAGGTGGCGCTTTGCGCCTAGTTACACCGAGGGCTACCAAACCCTGTCACTGATGTGCAGTGACGGATCGAAGATAACCAGCGATATGGGCAGGCGCAAGCGGTCAGGATTTTCTAGGAAATTTCACTCAAGGGAAAGAGATAACTCTTGCTGGTCGCTGAAATGACCGACTTCTGTGAGAGGCTGTGAGCGCCATTGACCCTGTGTTCGATCCCACTGGTTGAAAGGTGTCGTTGATGGCCGGCGGCTTTCGAGCCAAGGTGGGCGTTGGTAGTCATGAGGAGGATGCAGAAAACTCAAACGCAGCCGTTACAAAGGCGCGTTCCAATTGAAACCTCACACCTCCTGTCGAAACCATTGCGCTAGAACACATCATGATCGATCTATTCATTGCTCTTCTGGAGTTCCTGGGCCCTCTGGACTCTGTAGCCCAAGCAGACGGGCCGTCCACATGGGCACGACGTAATCGGAAGCTGATCAGAGTGTTGTACATCCTTTGCATGCTTCCCTTGTGCGTAGCGCTCTTGCTGCTTTTTATCGACTGGGTGGCTGGCCTCGGCATCGGAGGGAAGAGGGTGGTCATGGTCGTGGTGGGGATGCAACTGATCGGTTTGTTTGTCCTGCTGCATCGCAAGAGCAATAAATAAACGTCATCGTTTGGTTCCGCCATCTCCGTAAGCGGCGACGCGGGCCCGTTCCGAGATGTCTCTGTCTCGGGCACTCAAGGAAGGATAAAACGTGGTCGAGGAATACAATCAAGCACTCATCATAGGTGCAGCCTGCAGCGCCATGGCTGCCGCTTTACACATAGGCGTTGTCATTGCAGGTCCTGCCGGATACCAGTTTGCCGGCGCAGGAAAACGCTTTGTTCGCGCAGCGGAGGCGGGAAGAGCATTTCCGGCAATCGTCACAATTGGAATCGCGCTGATCCTCACGGTCTGGGCTCTCTATGCCCTGTCTGGCGCAAGCTTCAGGTCCGTCATCAACTGATCGCGGGTCGGATCACTCGTCTGATGGATACTGGGTGGTGTTGCCCCTCTCTAGCGTTTAACGAAAGTTCGTTACCTGAATAGAGCATTCTTCATCTTTAGCAAAAGGGCAAAAAGCTATCATCGCCCGGCAGTAAACGCTGCAAGGATAAATTGGAACGGGAGCTATTTTTCCATGATGGAAAACGCCGAGCTGGAAGCTTTCAAGGCTATTGTCGATTACGGCAGTGTCACTCAGGCCGCGCTGAAGCTCAACCGCGTGCAATCAAGCATCTCATTCCGTATCAAGACGCTGGAATCCAAGCTGGGCACCCGCTTGTTCGAACGCTCAGGGCGCCGCATTGTAGTGACGGCTGCTGGCAACGAACTGTATGGCTATGCCTCGCAAATCCTTGAGTGGGTAGCGAAGGCCGAGGCTAGTTTTGGGCAGGGCAGCGGTCCTCAGAGGCTGCGCCTTGGGGTGATCGAAAACTTCACGCTTTCTCGTCAGCCGTTATTGCAGCGAATAATGAGCAATCCGATAGCGTTGGATATCGATATTACCTTGGGTAACTCCACCTATCTGATCGATGCATTGGAGTCGGGCATTTGCGACGCCGCCATCGTCGGCGCGGGAATCGCACCTGGGCATTTGACGCGCCTTGGATTGTTCGAAGATCGGCTCACGCTGATTTATGGCGAGTCGCATGCTCCGGTATCGCTGGATACCTTGGATGGGTGCAGCTTTTTGGTCAACAGCCGGCAGAGTGCCTCGCAGCGCAACCTTAAAGAGTTGCTGACGCTTCATCGTGCAACACCTGACCGGATCGTTGAGTGCGGTTCCTACTCGTTGTTGTTCTCTCAGGTAGCGAATGGCGCTGGTGTCTCACTGGTGCCCCAAGCACTGGTTGAAGTCTTTGCACCCACCCACAAAGTGCTTAGCCTGGAACTGACGGGCCCCTATGCGACGTTCAATACTGAAATGGTCTTTCTGGATGCGTCACTGGGTTCTGCTGCAAGGCGGCTTACCGAATGGATTCTTGAAAGTGAGCCATGTGAGGTTAGGTCGACGGTTGGGCAGCGAGTAGAGATGAGCCACGGCTAACCATGGCTCTTCGTGCGCCGCTATCTGCGGATGGACCTATTAGTTACAGGAGCAACGTACTGCCTCGTCCTCATAGCTCACGCTGATCTCAAGTGAATCCAGATCTGAACAGGCAGTAATCAAATCCCCGTCCTTGAGTTGAAAACCGTCGCGATCACTGCTGATTGCGGCGCCCAAAAGAACGAAGTGGACGGTCCCCGGTTCGCATAACGTGTCATGTTGGAACAACATCGTTTCCAGTTCGGGTTTGCTGATGTTCAATTGAGCTGAGCCTAGCTGCGAAGATTTTTTCCAGGCGACTTCTCCCTTTCTGATGACCGAGCTGCTAACGGTGGTCTGTTGCGGAAGTTCGCCAAGGACCAGCTCGGGGCACACCACTGTTTGACGCAGCTTTGACAGGCCCGCCAGGCTGGGATGTCGATGACGCAGATCCGGGTCCGAAAAGTCGAAAGCGAGTGTATAGCCACAGTATCTGGGGTTGCGAAGGTGGTCGATGACATAGACGCAGATGTACTCGACCTCGAAGCCTGCACTGCAGGCGTGAAACGGGGTCGTCACGATCTTCTGGGCAACCACCAAACTGTTACCGTTCCCTTTGTAGTACCAGTCCGGCGCCTCACGAGCGGGGGCCTTCACTGCGTTGACGTGGGTGTGCGTGTATCCAAACCCACTGACATAGCAATCCCTTGGCTCACTCGGCTTTAGTGGGATAACGGGACAGGTGTTGAGGCACGGGGGACTCAATTGAGTGTCGAACGTCAGGCGCTCACTGAATGCTTCGAAATCCAGCCCGCTGGCAATCTTTTGCAGCATGAGATCGAGCCCGCTATCGAAGCCGTTGAGGGTACGATACCCGTACGCAGCCGCACTTCCTTGCGCGATGCTGATCCAGTGAACTCCGTTATCGTCCACCCGTTCTATCAATTTGTTCATCAGGCAGTCTCTACGTTGCTCATCAGTTTCGGCTTGGGTTTGGCCGAGCACATCACAACGCCGGTGGCGATAAACACCAGGCTCACCCAGTGGTAGGCATGGAGTGGCGTGCCCAGGAAAATGATGCTCAGGATGCCCCCGGACAATGGAACGATATGTGTAAAAATCTCCCCACGTGTTGCTCCGATTTCAGCGATGCCGCGGTTCCAGAACAGGTAAGACAGCCATGATGGAAAGATGACCAAGTACGCCAGCCCCCATAAGCTGACGGTGCCGTTCAGCATCGTGTGAAGGCTGTCTGGTGTCAGGTATATCGTCACGAGCGTGAAGGGGATCAGCAGTAAAGTGCCCACCAGTGCCGAGTAGGTGACAAAGGCGCTGCCAGGAATAGTCTTGGGCTTTGTCCGCAGAAAGGCGCAGTACATTGCCCAACTGGCAGCCGACAGCATGGTCCATAGGTCACCCTTGTTGAATTGCTTGAGGAAGCGCAGGTCCGAAAGGTGGCCCATGGTAACCAGCCATATGACGCCTAACGTACTGGCTATGACGCCAAGCCAGTTGCCACGCGAGATGTGGTCGCCGAATACAAAGCGATTGATTGACAGTACCAGGCACGGTGTTGCCGAGAGATAGATGGCAGCGTTCAACGACGTGGTGTACTGCAGCCCTATATACAGGGTCAGCGGGAACAACACTTGGCCGCAGATCGCGAGCATCGTCAGTGTTTTCCAGGACTGACGAATCGCCCCCATTGATCGGGTCAGCGGTCGATAGTTAATGATCAGCAGCAACGCGCTGGTCAGCAGCCATCGGGCTTGCGATAGCAGCACGGGATCAATGTCGATGACCATCAGCTTGCCAACGACGTAGTTGCCACCCCAAAAGACGGCGGCCAGAGAGAGATAAAGATAGGGCATGGGTTGGCTCCTTTAGACCTTTTCCAGGCAAGCGAATTCCAGATGACCGAGCTTGATGTCTGCGCGGCGAATGAATAGGGGAGACGCCGAGTCACCAAGGGCGCCTAATGCCGTCAGTGGATAGAGGAGCAGGCCTCCAGGGGCACAGACTCTAAGGGCTTCATCAACCAACGTGGTGGGTGGTTGACCTTCGACAGCGCTCACCACGACGACGCCATAGCCCAGCTTTCGGCGATAGTGGTAGTGACCTCCGGTGACGAAGGGCAGCGCGTCCGCATTCAGGTCCGCGCGTACCCGCAGGCGTCGTTGCCCAGCATCCTGAGCCCACTGCAACAGTCTGGCAAAACCATCGCGCGAGTCACTGATGATGTCGGTGGCTCGATCTGCGAACCACGGGGCCATCCATTGGGCGTCAGGCCCGATTAACAGGGCGCAGGCTTGGCCAGTGAGCTCTTTGAGCGCTGCCTTGAGTTCGGTAGGCGTTTCGCAGTCCAAAGGTTCTTCATCGCGATAGGCGATCAGCCAGTCGGCATTGACCACCTCCCAATCACTGATCTGGAGTGTTTGCTCCACGGTCGGCTGAAAGCTTTCCATCAGCCAAGACTTGTAGGGTAGGTACTGAAGAATCTTTCCCTGGTCGCCAACAATCGAGTAGTCCCCAACCCAACTGTTCACGAAGCTGCGTAGACCCACGATGCTACCTTTGCCCAAGTAGTCCGCGTTCCAGCCAACGATAGCTTCCCGACCTACCCAGGCGTAATCGCAGAGTCGTACGGGGGGGAGGCGCGTCATGGCAACGGTTCTGGAGCCGATCGAGAGCCGGCCATAAGGATCATGGTCTTGCCTCAGTAGCTGGGATCCTGGCGACAGCCAAGCGCCATCGCCGATGCGAACATCGCCTCCTGCGTTTATGGCCGCGTTGCGACCGAATCGGACGTATCTGCCCACTTGGATTTTTGGCAATTGCTGCGCGCCGTAATCCAGCTGATGGTCGGCGTGAGGATGGCTGAAGTAGGCGCCATTTTCGAAATGAGTGGGTGAGATCAGATGCTCACCGGCTGCTTCTTTCACGATCAATGGGTCGCCGTCGTTAACGATTTGGAAATGGGTCCCGTGTAGACCAAGCTCTTGCGACAGATCAGAAAGTCGGGACTGGACCGTTCTAGAAAACTGGATTTCATCCCGGTGTCCGCTGATGCCTTGTGACGCCTTGCGCAGTTGACGCAGTGCATTTACATAAAGCGGAATAGGACGATTTTCCTGCGGGCTGGACAAGGCCCATTCGAGTGCACCCAGGGTGCCGCCCTGTTCGGGGATGGCGGTGGGAGTCAGCGTTACACTTTTATCCAGATAACGGTCAAACACTTCAATATTCCTTCAGCTTTCAAACCCAAAAACCGAGCGTCTTGCTCGGTGAAGGAAGCTTACGAAGGTGTTGGCAGCACGAATATCGAGTTATTTTGCTGGGTCAATTCGAAGAAAACGAATGATCGGGCGCAGGGGTCGTACATTTGTCTCTACGGCTCAAGCACAGCAAGACTGAGGTGATGTTGTCGAGCCTCTCTCCGTGGGGGCGAATACATGGATCTTTCTTACGACTTCTCCGCCAACTGATGCCCCGGAAGGAAGGGGCGTGCTTGGTGGATTCATATTCAGGGACAGTGTTGATGTGGAGGTTTTGGCTGAAAGGACTCACTCGTAAACGTCAAGATCCTATTGTGGCTGAGCCCGTTTTCCCGCTACCGCCAGAGCAGGTGCCTCCACTCCAGGCGAAAGACTGGGAGGTACTGGTTAACAGTTGGGATGGTTTCGACCGCGAAACCGGACTGAAGGAGATCAGATCGTCCCAGTCGACGATACGGCTGCTGGCGACACCGACGATCAGGACGCGCTTGCCTGTTAGAAATCCTATGTATTGCTCCTTAATATCTAGCTTCCATTGCCGTTGTCAGTCGCCTTCGACAGGCGTTGAGCAATGGCATATTTTCAGACGCATGATGCACTCATGCCTCTGTTCGGCCGCTGAAACACCAGGAGGCAGCATGCGGGTTTTCGTGTTCGGCTTATGGCCGTCCCAGCGAGGCGGCCATGAAGCGAGAGTGGGAAAAGTCGTAATACGACGAAGGGAGTTGGCACTGAGTTACATGCCTGGGGCCAATGAGTCAGCTCAAGGGGGCTTGGCCATCAACGAGTAATCCATATGAGGTTCTTGAGACGATGACTCTGCGTTTTAGCTACGTGTGGCTGCTGCCACTGCTTGAAAAGCCGTACGAGTCCGTACAGCTTGACCTTTCTGCCGCTCTATCAGCGTTGGAAATTAAAAGGCCATTGCCAGTAGAAATCTCGCTGCACGAGTTGCTTGTCACGGCGCTGGAGTCTGACTCTGAGTACTGGCCTCAGTTGGCGATCAAATGGTTGGACGAAGGGTTTCCTGTTGATCACAAGCTGTCCGAGCTATTGCTTCAGTGCTCCTCTCGGAAAACGCTCTCGCAGTCCATACGGCACAAAGCTTTCGGTTTCGCTCGACGCTGGCAAAAGCTGAATGATCATGCCCAGCACCCAGGTTAAGCCGCTCGCTGAAAACCAGCGCACCTTCAGCGTCTGCGTCGGCTTTGAGTCGAGTCCGCCGGCTGCTCGGTAGGTGGCTTTTGACCACGAGTGATTGGTCAAGCCCCAGCGGTATCTACGATCCCAGACACAGGCAGATCGGGCAGGTAAGCTTGGCCATTACGGTTGCACTTTTAGGGGCTGACTGGGCTACCAGTGGACTCAGGTGCGTGGGGGATTTTTGTTTACCTTATGAGGTTTCATGGACTGTTCTTTTGACGAATTGATCGACAGGGCGATGTATTTGGGTGTGAATCAGATTGCCTACCCCATTGATATTTTCGGCATGGCCAGGCTGTTGGCAGAGCACGCATCAGACGATGCAGACTTTGAAAAAGTACTCTTGCTGGTCTCAGACCAGGAGAACCATTTCACGCGCTGGGCCGCCATACGAGCCATTGTGATCATGGGGCCTGAAGCGCTGGCTAAAGCCCGCGATACGCTGAGCGTCCGGATGGCGCTTGAGGAATTTCCTCTCGCTCGGCAGGAACTACAAAACGCCCTTTTTACGCCATCAGCGTGACAGACACGATCCTCTCTGAGGCTGTTGATGATGTATTCGCCCTCGGCAGTCCATCTGCTGCACCTGCTCGGTATCCCATTGGAATGGGTAAAGGCTCGCCACCTTCAAGAACACGCCGAGGCAATCCACCTTGAAACGGCGGAGCGGGGCGCTGATGGGCAGGCGTCCAGTCAATACACCTTCCGAACTCCAGCATTAAGCGATGGTGTCTGCGTATTTTTGAACCGACGCCTGATTTCTGGACGGCCTGTGTCACCACCGGAGTCGGCGGTGACACTTGTGACAGGCTAAAAGCGGTGGGGGCTCGAGCAAATACTTAACGTTGTAGCCGGGATTCTTTGATCACTACAGAGTCGGACGTTTGGAACGGACTGGAACATCCCTTACGTGCAGGACCGTTGTCGGCGTGTCGATATGCCAGGCGCGGCGGATCGACTCCGAAACTTACACCAGCTCTTTCACCATAGGAACACAAGCCAGTTGAAGCCCGGAGGGCGAATGGTAAATCGCAGGGGCATCACCAACGAAACCGCATCGCCGGTAAAACTCTGCAGCGTTCAAAGTCGCGTCCAGGTTGACTTTCTCCAGCCCCAAGTCGCGAGCTAGGTGTTCAAGGTGGCCCAGGACTCTCTTGCCGATGCCCTGCTGCGTAAAGCTTGGGAGTACAAAGATCGCGCCGATTTCACTTTTCTCCAGATCAAGCATGCCTGTCGCCACGGGGTTACCCCGAATACATCCCAGATAGAAGTGCTTTTCCATCAGTTCGCTATACCCATTCTCAGGCGATCCTGCTGTCCAGGCCAGTATCTGCTCCGTGGTATAGGCGCCGACGCATTGGTGCCGTATCGCCAGAAGGCGAATGTCGAATGCTGTTTGGGAGTCGCTTTGCGTTGCTCGTCTAATCGTGAACATTTTTATTCTCCGTTAGCCAGAGGCGGACGGAAAACTAAAAAGCCCCGTCCATATTCTGGCGGGGCCTTGGGGTCATTACGTCATGTTTTAAGCGCGCATAACCTCAGTGCCCGCCAGAGGCGGTCATCGAGGTGTACATCATGTTCATGTTGGTTGTATGGATCATGGGCAAATGGTGTTCTGGATGATCAGACTTGTCAATCTCGGGGCGGAGTCAAGGTTCATTCCTGAGCTCAATAGCGGTAACGACCCGAAACATACATTAGGGGGCGTCATTTTCGGCACCTTCAGAAACCAATTTCACACCGTGCTTCACTTGCCTGTATTCGTAATGTCAGACCCGATTTGAAGCTCACGACCAAGTGATGGTCATGAGGGATGTTATCCGTGAGGTAAAACGCTTCAGTCCCGGCATCGGGCTCCACAGCGCCAATCGAATGAATAACACCATCGTCTTCTCCGATTGGGCTCTGATCTCGGCCATCCGTTGAAAAATAACTGACTTCATAGAACGTGATGGTGATCTGCTTTGCTTCTTCGGGCGGTACCCAATCGTCGGTACGACGAGAAAAGCTGAGTAGGATCGTGCGATCCACGACTGCGTAGTTGATCGCGTCAGCCCTATAGAAGTTATGCAGATCGTAGGCGCGTCCTTGGACCTCAACCTCGATGTCTCCAAATACAAAACCGTCGAATTGCATAGATTGGCCCTGATGGTCCGGTAGATGACTGTGAACCGTATTGTCTCATGCTCTGTTTGAGCTACTTGTCGCGATTTCTGGTCGACATCAGCCATTTGTGCGCGATGGCTTTCGATGCCATCAGACGGTCAAGTGAGGCGCAATTTCACAGATGGGTATTTGCACGGTCATGACCACCTGCTTGCATTCGACCATGACCAGCATGGCTTCGTGACTACCTGAGAACGTGTCCGATCTCATCGGACACGTTGTGGACCTGCTGGTGAGGACATGCTCCCAGTGATTCAGCCGATATCGACTTTCATGGCGATGTCCCAGCTGCCGGCGCCGTTTTTGGCCAGGCCGATCATCATCAGAGCGAGCGACTCGAGCGTCTGGGCCATCGGCAGGCCGCCAACATCCAACGGACGCAGCCCGAGACTCTCGAGGAAGGTCGAGACGCGCGCCTTGGCGCCCGCATCGTCCGCCGCGATGAACGCGTCGAGGCGTTCATCCTTGGCAAGTACTTGGCCGAAGAGGGTATTGAACGCCTTGACGACATGCGCGCTGGCGGGGGCGCCCTTGGCGATCTCCTGCGCACCGGAACTGCCGTGGGGGGTAACGAGGCCCGAGAGATCGGGAGCGACCGGGTTGGTGATATCGATGATTACCTTACCGTCGAGCGCTTTCCCAAAGTCGGCCAGTACCGCCACCGCACTGCTGTACGGCACGGCGAGAATGACGATGTCGCCCGCCGGAGTGGCGCCGTAAGTCCCTGTGATCGCTCCGGATGCGAGCTTGTCGGCAAGTGCCTGCGCCTTGGCGGGATCGCGGCTGAACACCTCGACGGTGTGTCCGGCCTTGGCGATACGGCCGGCGATCGCCGTGGCCATGCCTCCCGAACCGATGATGCTGATAGTGCTCATGTGCAATCTCCGTTCTGAAATCAGGTATTTTTCGTCTTTTCTGGACGGGTTACGCCGTCGCGGCTCGGCCACCCGCCGGGCGCAGTGCGACCCGGCGGTGTGCCGTCACCTCATCAGCCGGCCGGGAAGTAATGACCGTTATCAAGATCGGCGAAGAGTCCGGGCTGGGTCGGTTCCCAACCAAGAACCCGGCGCGTGATGGCGTTCGATGTCGGGGTGTCCAGCGTGACCAGATTCGCCAGGAACCCGAAGTAGCCAGGCAGCATCAGCACGTCCGCGGGAATAGACACGGCCGGCAGATTCAACCGGCTGGCAATGGCTTCGGCGATCTGGCGGTACGGGACAGCCACCTCGGCGATTGCATGCCAGCTTTTGCCCGCGGCGCCTTTCTCCAGCGCCAGGCGAAACACGGTGGCGAGGTCACGGGCGTGCACGGCCCCCCACCGGTTGGCACCGTCTCCGGGGTAGCCGACGACACCCTTTTCCTTGGCCAGCCCGATCAACAGCGGAAGGAAGCCGGCGTTATCGGTGGAGCTGTGCATGATCTCAGGGATCCGCACGATCGCAGACCGTATGCCCTTTTCGGCGAGACCGATCACCGTGGTTTCCACGATGTTCCGAACCCGCAGAGTATTTTTGTACGGATCGCCGCCGGGAAGGGGCGGATCCTCCTCGGTGGCCGCCCGGCCCAGGCCCTCCCACCCGGGCGAGCCGACGCTTCCAGACACGACCAACGGCTTTCCGCTTCCGGCCAGTGCTTCGCCATAGGCGAGCATGATCTCAAGCTCCGCGGCCGCAACGGCGTTGATCCCGCCGGTTGGAATCAGGTCCTGCCGGTGCGCGAGGTGAATGACGCCGTCCGAGGCTGCGGCCGCCTCCTTGAGCCCGTCGAGATCCTCGAGATGGCCGCGATGTACCTTGGCGCCGAGCGCCGCCGCCTGCGCGGCGGCCTTGTCGGACCGAGCCAGGGCCGTGACCTCATGGCCGGCGGCGATAAGGTCGGAGATGATGTACGGACCGGAGTGGCCGGTGCCGCCAGTGACAAAAACGCGCATATGCGTGCTCCTCGTGGGTGATGGGGTGCGAGAAAAGGTGCCAGGGGACTGTGCCGGGCGCATTGGCGATCCAGCGCCCCGCCGTCAGCTCAAGTCAGTCGGCGGAAAGTAATGGCCGTTATCCAGGTCCTCGATCAGACCGGGCTGAACGGGGGCCCAGCCAAGAGCCTGGCGGGTGATGGCGTTCGACGCGGGGAGGTCCAGCGTGGCCACTGCCGCCAGGAAACCAAAGTAGCCCGGCAGCATCAGTTCGTCCGCGGGGATGCTCACGGCGGGTATTCCCAGGCGAGCGGCTATAGCCTCGGCGATCTCGCGGAACGGGATTCCCTCGTCGCCGATCGCGTGCCAGGTTTTGCCTGCGGCTCCCTTCTCGAGCGCCAGGCGGAACAGAGAGGCAAGATCGCGGACGTGCACGGCGGGCCAGCGGTTCTTGCCGTCTCCCGGATAGCCGGCGAAACCCTTTGTTTTCGCGAGCATGATCAGCTGCAGGCGACCGGTCGCACTGTGTAAGAGCGTGGGAATCCGTACGACCGACGATCTGACACCTCGCTCGGCGAGGCCCACGACGGCGGTTTCCACGATATTGCGTGCCAACAGAGTGCCTGAATCGATCAGGCCGCAGGGTAGAGCGGGATCATCCTCGGTCGCCGGGCGGCCCAGACTGACCGGTGCGCCGATAGGCGCCGCCCTGCCCACGTTCATGGGCGTGCCGATACTGCCTGCAACGACCAGTGGCTTATTCGTGCCCGCCAGCGCCTCGCCGAACGCGAGGACGGTCGCGAGTTCCGATTCGGCCAAGGCGGCGATCCCGCCGGACGGAAGCAGTTCGGCCCGGTATCCAAGGTGGATGACGCCGTCGGACTCAACCGCCGCCGCCTTGAGCCCTTTGAGGTCGGCAAGATCTCCACGACGCACCTTGGCGCCGAGCGCGGTCGCCGCTGCCGCGGACGCGTCTGACCTTGCCAGAGCGACGACCTCGTGGCCGGCTGCGATGAGGTCGGGGATGACGTACGAACCGACGTGGCCGGTGCCGCCAGTGACGAAAACGAGCATGTGATTGGCCCTTCTGAGCAGTGTGATACGAAACATGCTGGTGCGACTGCGCTCAGCGTACGAGCCATGCTGGTCGCTTCACTTGCAAAAAGCAAGTGAATGACAGGGATTTACTTGCTCCATGCAAGCGATGTTAAGATCTGGCTATGAAAACAACCTCTAAAGAAGACGTTCGGTCCCACTGCGCAGTGAACTATGGCGTGGAGATTTTCGGCGACCGGTGGTCGCTGCTGATCATTCGCGACATCGTTTTTGTGGGTAAGAAGACGTATGGCCAGTTTCTGAAATCGGAAGAGGGAATCGCGTCTAATGTCCTGGCTTCTCGCCTTGCCTTTCTTGAGGGGCAAGGCATTCTCTCGAAGGCACCCAACCCCGACGATAGGCGCAAGGATTTCTACACGCTGACAGAGAAAGGCCTGGACCTCATTCCCATCGTGCTCAATATCGTGCTTTGGAGCGCGAAGCACGATTCGAAGTCATACGCACGGAACCTCGAGGCGTTCGTGACTCGAATAAGTCAAAACCCCACGCAGGTGAGCGACGAGCTGAAGGCGCTGGTCCGCAATGGCGGATGTATCTTTCCCGAGATCAAGGAATGAACCAGACGGCCAGCAAAAACGAGGTCAGAAACCTCGCGACCGGCAGCAACGGGTCGACTCTGTTGAAAAAGTCGACCCTGAACGGACACTCGTCCACGTCAGCTCAGGGCCGAAGGCTCTGCGTGCTCCGCTATTGCAGCGGAACATACACATCTGTTTGCCATTGATCCTGCGGTGTCTCGGGATAGACGCTCAGGTAATTGAAGAACAACGGCTGGTCACGCAGTTCCTCTCCATTGGCAGGAAGCCAATCGCGGTAAATCGGATAGATCGTTTCGCCGATATGATCCGGTGACCCCACGTGTCGCACTACAACGGGTTTGAGGCATTAGCGACAGTGTGAGAGCGCAGGCAACTGTCGTTCAGCCAATACTGTCTGCTTCGGCGGCACCTTGCCAAGCACCAGGTCTGCGGCTTTCTCGCCAATCATGATCGCGCCAGCATTGGTATTGCCGGTCACCAGGGTCGGCATGATCGATGCGTCCGCGACGCGCAACCCTTGTAGGCCGTGGACGCGTAGCTGGTCATCGACCACCGCCATGGGATCATTGCCCATTTTGCAGGTGCCCACTGGGTGAAACACCGTGCCCAGGTTTTCTCTGATCCACTGCTCGATCTGCGCCGTGCTGGTGACCTTCGGCCCCGGCACCAACTCGCCTTGCAAACGCTTGGCAAAGGCGTCGGTCGCCACCAATTGGCGCACCAGTTGAAAGCCTTGTACCAGGGTGTGTAAATCGTCTGGATGACTGAGAAAGTTGCCTTCCACTCGCGGCTTGTCCCTTGGGTCCGCTGAGTGCAATCCCACCCGGCCACGGCTTTTGGGGTGCATGACCGCCATGTGCAAGCTGATGCCCTGTCCCACGGGAACCAGGCGTTGGGGTTGGTTCTTCAATGCCGGGGCAACGATCAGTCCCAACTGCGGCGCCGCGTCGCTGGGGTGCAGGCGCAAAAAGGCACCTGATTCAACCGTGTTGGAGGTCAGCGGACCGCGGCGCGCCATCAGATACTGGAACGGCGAAGCCACCAAGGGCAGCACCCCACGCGGGGATAAGCCGTAGCCCAGGTCACTGTCGCTACGGTACATCAAGACAATGTCCTGGTGATCCTGCAGGTTGTGACCCACCCCGGGTAGTTCATGGCGCAGGGCAATCCCATGCCGTGCCAGTTCGTCAGCCGGTCCGATACCGGACAGCAATAGCAACTGCGGCGAGTTGATGCTGCCGGCGCTGAGGATGACTTCACGGCGCGCTTTGAGTGTGAATACCCGATCGCCTTGGCTCACTTCGACACCACAGGCACGCTTGCCATCCAGCAAGACCCGATGGGTCAAGGTCTCGCTGAAAACGGTCAAGTTCGGCCGCGACAGGGCCGGGTAGAGAAATGCCCGAGCGGCGCTGCAGCGCTCACCATTGATCTGGGTCACGTGAAAAGCCCCAAAGCCTTCCTGTTCCTCGCCGTTGAAGTCCGAATTGTAACGCCAGCCCATTTGCGCAGCGGCCTCGTAAAACACAGTGTTGACCTTGCTCGGGCTACGTTGGCAGGCAACATTCAGTTCGCCGTTCTGCCCGTGATAGGGAGCAGGGCCTGGCTCGAAATGTTCGGAACGATGAAAGTACGGCAACAGCTCGTCGTAGCTCCAGCCCCGGTTGCCCGCTGTCGCCCAGCTATCGTAATCACTGCGGTGGCCCCTTATATAGATCATGCCATTGATCGCACTCGACCCCCCCCAGACCCGACCGCGCGGGCAAGGGATGGGTTTGTCGCCGCTGTCGGGTTGACGCGCGAACTGATGCATCCAGTTCCATTTCGGGTTGGCAATTAAACGAATAATGCCCGCTGGCGTGCGGATATAGGCCGCGGGAAACAGCGTGCGATCACTGGGCCCGGCCTCTACCAGGCAGACCGAAACCCCGGGCTCGGCAGACAGTCGGTTGGCTAACACACAACCGGCCGAACCCGCCCCCACTACGATGTAGTCGAAGCTGTGAACAGGGGATTGAGTCATGACAGTTACCTCGTCGGTAGTAGAAAAAAGTGTTCAGAGTCCAAGCATCGAGCCCACATCCAGCATCACTTGCAGGCCGACAACGAAGCCGTTGCCGCTCAGTTCCCGGGCACTGGGGTTGTAGTAGTTGTCCGGATTGATTAGGTACTGCACGCTCGGCTCGATCGCCAGGTTGCGGCTCAGCGCAAAGTGGCTGCTGGCCTCCAGGGCGTAGACATCCCGCTCACCGAGGTGTGGATCGCCGCTGTTATCGATGCGCTGCTGTTGCTGGAACGCCAGTTGGTGGGGATTGATCCGCAGGTAGCTGGTCTTGAAGTTGAGTGTGTCCTGAGGCCGATCGAAGGGGCCCAGGTAGGTCAGCCCGACTTCAGCGAAATGGCTGAAGGGTTGCTTGTCATCCGCTGCCGTCGACAACGAACCGAACACTTGCAGGCCTTGTTGGTTGGCGCGCCAGAGCGTCTGGCGGAATTTAAAGAAGGCCCCTGCAGTGCCGTAGTCGCTGGCGCCGGTCAAGGGGTCGACCTGCTTTGATGAGTTGAAGTAAGCGTTGAGTTCGTACTGCGTGGTGGCGTCGCCAGGCTTGCTGCCAATCCCCAACAGGAAGCTGGTGCCGCTGGCGTCGTCGGTGCTGAAGTCCAAGCCCTGGCGCTTTTTCAGATAGTCCACCGGGTTGGATTCGAACGCACCGGCGTGCACATACAGGCTTGGGTTCACCTGGTACTTCAGGTAGCCACCCCACGCGCCGTAGGGGGGTGGTAGTACACCGCTGGAAGAGTCGATGATCGGGTCGTTGCAGGTCACCACGGTGTTGCAGTTGTAGATATAAAAATAGCGCCGGGCGTTGGTGCGTCCCAGGTGCATATCGAGTCGGCCATCGAGCGCTTTCTGCTCGAACGTCAGCAGGCTCAGTTGGTTGCTGGTGATGTCATTGTGAATGGGGGCTCCGGCAAAGTAGCTGCCGGCGGCGCCTTGCCAGTTGCGCGAGGTGGGTTGTCCGGTGCCCTGGTCGAGAATGAACACACTCTGTTCTACATGAACCGCCGCGCCATCAAGGCCGGCCAGGGTGCCGAGATCGACATCAGCGCCGACGAATACGTCGCCACTGTTGCCAAAGTTGTGAGGCCTGGGGCCGGTGTCGAGGTTCTTCATCGACAGAGTCCAGAACTGCACATGAGGCTGGATACCGTAACCGGCCAGTTGGTCGCCCAGGTCCGCCAGCGGGCCCTCACGGGTTTGCGCCCAGGCTTGGGGATACAGGGAAACCGCCAGCAGAAATGTGCACAAACGTATTGGAAGGTTCATGATCAGTTACTCGTTTTTATTGTTGTTGTGATGAGCGGGTGTTTCAGTACTGCGCCAGCGACGGGGTGGGATTAACCAACACCTTGATCTGGCTCTTGTCGGCTGACAGGCCCTCGAAGCCTTGCTCGATGGCATGTTCCATGGTCACGCAGCGTGTGACGATCGGGGTCAGGTCCAGGCGCTCGCTGGCCAGCAATTCGATCAGCGCCGGGTAGGTATCGCGATAACCGACGCTGCCGAGCAGCCGCAGCTCGTTGTTGACCAAGTGAAAGGCATCGATCTGCACCTCACCCATCAACCCCACCAGCACCGCCTCGCCGCCTTTGCGCAGGCACTGCAGGGCAGTGCTCAAGGTTTGTTGACTGCCGGCGGCCTCAAAAGCGCTGTCGAGACCGCCGTCGCTGATTGCCCGCAGGCGCTCTAGCAGATCGGCATCGCGGCCATCGAAGACTTCCCTGGCGCCGAGCGCCAGGGCCAGTTGCATGCGTTCAGGGCTGATGTCCACCGCGTAAATCCGTTCCACTGCGCGCAGACGCGCCAGCATGATCAACAGCAGGCCGATAGGGCCGAGACCAAACACCACGCAACTGCCACCGGCCTGCAAACTGCTCTGGTTCAGCGCATGGAAGGCCACGGCGGCGGGCTCCAAAACAGCGGCCTGTTTGAAACTCACGGAGTCCGGCAACGGGTGGGTCATGTAGACCGGCACCACGACACGCTCGGCAAAGCCGCCATCGCCCATCAAACCGATAAACCCCATGGACTGGCAGAGGTTGTAGCGGCCTTCCAGGCAATAAACGCAATGGCCGCAGCGGTATTCCGGCTCGACCGCGACACGGCTGCCGATCTGCACATGGCTGACCCCTGCGCCGAGAGCGATGACCTGGCCGCAGAACTCATGACCCAGGGTCAGCGGTGCACGGCAGCCGGACAGCGGATGGGGTGTAGCTTGGGGAATAGAATGCGGGCCATCGTGGTATTCGTGCAGGTCGCTGCCGCAGATCCCGCAGTAGGCCACTTGCACCAGGACCTCGCCGGGGCCAGGGGATGGCTCGGGCAGATCACTCAGGCGCAGGTCTTTAGCCGCATGCCAACGCAGTGCTTTCATGGCTGGTTTCCTTGCAGGATAGGCGTCGCTGATGGCTGACGGCGGATCACGGCGGGGGCGGTTTCCTTGAGGAACAAGGACAACACCGCCGCTAGCAGGGCACCGCCACAGGAGATCCACATCACGATGGACAAGCCAAAACGGTCGGCGGCGAAACCGGCCACGGTGGGCGCGACAAAACCGCCGATCAGTTCGCCCACGCCCATGATCATGCCCAGGGCGGTGGCTATCACCTCGCGTGGCACGGTTTCGGCCGGAATGGTCGCCATGAACAGGGTGAAGCAGCCCAGCCCGGTGTAGGTCAGCACCATCAGCACGCCGAGAATCATCGATGAGGGGGCGTACAGCAGCGCCATCGGGCAGCACGCGGCAATCAGCGAAAAGATCACCAGGGTTGGGCGGCGGCCGATACGGTCGGAAATGGCCGGAACCGCAAATCCCCAGAGCACCCAGGCTGCGCCCAGGCAACTCATGATCGCACCCATGGTGGGAGGGCTGTAGCCGCGAACACTGACCAGAAAGCTCGGGGTAAAGGAGATCAGGGTGATGAACCAGGTCAGGAACACGCAACTGATCAAGGTGCAGAGCACAATGTTGCGGCTTTTGAGCAAGGCCAGGCGATGCCCGGATTGTTTATCGCTGGGCACCGGTGCGTGGCGCGGTTCGTCTGGGCGCACGTAGCGCCAGATCAACCCCGCGATCACCAGGCCGGGCACCAGTGAAATAACGAACGCATGTCGCCAGCCATAGGCTTCGGCCAGCGCGATCAACACCGGCGGTCCGATCACCGCGCCTAACAGGCCTGCGGCCGAACCCTGCAGCAAGCCCATATTCAGGCCCCGTCGATGAGGTGACGAGGCTTCGACCATCAGCGACTGGGACAGCGGCAAAATGGGTCCTTCGGCCAGTCCCATGATCCCGCGAAACAGCAGCAGGCTAAGAAACCCGGTGACCAGCCCTGAGAGCGCCGAACACAGTGAAAACAGGATGACCGCAATGACCAGCAGAGGTTTGCGCACCCCTCGACGGTCCGACCAGGCGCCCACCAGCGCACCGGACAGTGCCCAGGCCAGGGCCAGTACCGACGACAGCATGCCCAGGTGACTGTTGCTCAGTTGCAGTTCCTTGGCCATGAACGGAAACAGAAAGGCCAGTGCCAGACGATCAAAAAACACGAAGCCAAACGTCACGAACAGCACACACAGCAAGGTGTTCTCATAACCGGCTTTATTATTGTTGTCAGCCATAGTGGTTCTCCGAAGAACGGGTTTAGCGGAACAGGCGGTCCACAGTGTCGGCACCCAGGCCAACCTTTTCGTAGTGCTCTCGGCACAGGGCGATGTAGGCGTGCACGTCGAAGTAACCGTTGGGTTCACCCTGTTCGTCGAGCCAGATCAGTGGGCCCTTGACGATGAAAAACACGCGCATCGGTTCCTTGTGGTCATACGCCACCAGGGTGTGGCCTTCGCCTGGGGTCTCGTAGACAAAGTCGCCGGCGGTGGCAGTCCAGTCATGCTCCAGGTAGCCCCACTTGCCGGAGAGGGTGTAGGCGAACACCTCGTGAGGGTGGTAATGCCGATTGACCAGGCCGGCGCGGCTGGACATCAAGATGTCGCACCAACGGTTTTCACTGGGGGAGATCCATAACGGGCGGGAAGACACGGTTTCGGTGAAGGGCACATAGAGCCGTAGATCGTCACTGGCGGCGTCAGGCAGGTAGACCTCGGGCTTGGCGTCTGGCTTGAAGCAGTTAGCAATGGGCTGCAGGTCTTTCCAAAATTCAGTGCTGGCTGATTCGGGCATGTTCGGCCTCTGCTTGTGGGGGATGCAGGAGCCACTCTAGGGCGCGCAAGCGAAGTCGGTTTGATCGCAACGGACGTGATTGTTGCTTGAATCGGACCTGGTGTTTTCTGCTTGTCCGGTGGTCGACCGAGTTGGAACGATAAGTTGACATTGGTCATTGTTCATATGTTAATGAGTTCTCTAGAGACCCCGGAATCCGCCATGCCTGGCCCGGCGAACCTCCCGCAGCCATGAGAAGAATAAAAATGACTCCATGCGCCATGCTCGATACCCGTCGAGCCAGTACCGAGAGCATTCCCCTTGACCAGCGATTGGCCTTTTGGGAGCAGTACAACGCGACCACCCTGGTGGGCCTCAGGTGCTCCACTTACAGCGAGGGCGGGTTTACCGCCACTCAGGACAATCTGAGCCTGGAACACTTTCATCTGGCTCATATCGTCGGCAACGAGCATGTGGTGGAGCGTGATGGCTCAATGATTCGCGCGGTGCCCAAGGCCTCGATTTTCGTATCATTTGTGCTGGGCAGCGGTTCGTTTTTCTTTCAGAACGGCCACTGCCATTTGCTCGAGCCCGGTGAGTTGGTGGTCTATCGCACCGATAAGCCCTACTTGTTCGGATTCTCCGGGCCCATGCGCCAGTTCATCTTTGATATTCCCCAGGAAGTCTTTGCCAGTCGTTGTTTGAGCCACTTCGAAAACGCCCTGAAAGTCAGCGCCCACACAGGTGTGCAACGCCTGCTCTTGCGCACACTGGGCGAGCGCACCCGGGGCTTTTTCGCGCAGCCGTTGAGCCAGGACGCGGAGGGCTATCAAGACGATACGTTCGAGTTGCTGGGCAATATCATTGCCGGCCAGGTCGGACAGCGCCGGATCAATGCGCTGAGTGCCTCCTATTTGCTGGCCGCCAAGCTATGCATCAGCGAGCAATTGGCCGACCCGACCTTGAACTGTGAGCGGATCGCCCTGC
This sequence comes from Pseudomonas sp. QS1027, assembly GCF_002814235.1. Lineage (GTDB taxonomy): Bacteria > Pseudomonadota > Gammaproteobacteria > Pseudomonadales > Pseudomonadaceae > Aquipseudomonas. The sequence goes on from NZ_PHSU01000008.1 coordinate 197,618, forward strand.
AAACCGGCGTCTCTACCCGGCATCTGGCGCGGTTGTTTGCCCTGGAAGATACTCAGCCACGGCGCTTCATCCTGGAAAAGCGCCTGCAGCAGGCCCACCGTTTACTGAGCAGTGAACAGGTCAGGGGGCTGGATGTCTGTGAGGTTGCCTATCGTCATGGTTTCACCAGCCAGGCGCATTTCGCCAGGGCCTTCAAGGCGCGTTACGGGCAGACACCCAGCGAGGTTCGAGCGGCAGCCTTGGGCGATTAAGAACGTTACAAACACGTTCCATCTGAACTGCTCAAGGATGTATTGATGTAGAGCGCGATCTATGGCGGCATTCCCACAGCCAACCCCACTTTCCTCTGGCTGAGGCGGTTTGGGAGACAATGGATACACGGTCGTGAGGTAGTGGTAGTGGATCTTCGGTATGGCCTGGGTAGGCTACAGCGTCGTCATTAGCCATTTTCGGCACAATAGCGGCACTGGCCTGGCTGTTGCTGCCATGAAAGGTCTTCGCAAAATGCTGCCGTAGTGCAAACGTGCCCGGGGCCCGATGTCCGGGCCCCGGTCCAACCGCGATCAGTAGCGAATCATCACCGACTTGAGCTCGGTGTAATCCTCGATAAAGGCACTGCCAAATTCGCGTCCCACGCCCGAGGACTTGTTGCCGCCAAATGGCACCGCCGGGTCGAGCAGGGTGTGCATGTTCACCCACACAGTACCGGCGTTGATGGCGGGTACCATGCGCAGGGCTTTGCTCAGGTCGTTGGTCCAGAGACTGGCGCTCAGGCCATAGGCGGTGTTGTTCATCAGCTCCAGAAGCTCTTCCTCGGTGTCATAGGGGAAGAAGGTGGCGATCGGGCCGAAGGTCTCCTCGTTGAGCAAGGTGTCGTTGACGGTGTTGGCGAGGATCACAGTCGGTTCGACGTAGCAGCCGGGGCGGTCGATCAGCTTGCCGCCGTGGACAATGGTGTTGTTTTCGGCACGGGCCTTGGCGAAGAAGTCGGCGAGCTTGAGTTGATGCTGACGGTTGGTGACCGGGCCGAACTCGGTGCGTTCGTCTAGTGGCGAGCCGATGTTCAACTGGCTCAGGCGTTGCGCCAGTTTGTCCATGATCGGTTCGATCTGCGAGCGGTGGGCGAAGAAGCGCTCGGCGGCGGCACAGATTTGCCCGGAGTGCAGGAAACCGGCTTCGATGATGCCATTGACCGCCTTGTCCAGATCGACATCGCGCAGAAACCCCGCCGAGTTCTTGCCACCCAGCTCCAGGGTCGCGCGGGTCAGGCCGGCGCCCATGGCACTGCGGCCGACGGCGATACCGGTCGGTACCGAGCCGGTGAACGAAACCTTGTCGGTCCCTGGGTGCTCGATCAACCCTTTGCCCACCTGTCCGCCGCCGGTCAGTACGTTCAGCGCGCCCGCCGGCAGACCGGCGTCAATGGCCAGTTCTGCGATCCGCAGGATGGTCAGCGGGGTGAACTCGCTGGGTTTGATGATGATGCTGCACCCGGTCACCAGCGCCGAGGCGAGCTTCCAGATGGCGATCATGGTCGAGAAATTCCACGGCACGATGCCCACCACGACGCCCACCGGTTCGCGCAGGGTGAACGCGGTATAGCGTTCGCCAGCGAAGGAGGGCAGGGACGGAGTGATGGTCTGGCCACTGATCTTGGTCGCCCAACCGGCGTAGTAACGCAGGAAGTGCGCCGCCTGATCGACCTCGAAGGCCCGGGAAATCTGGATGATCTTGCCCGACTGGCAGGTTTCGATCTGGGCCAGTTCTTCGCGGTTTTGTTCCAGCAGGTCGGCCAGTTTCAGCAGCACGTTGCCGCGTACCGCCGGAGCGACCTGGGACCAGTGCCTGAAACCGCGGTTGGCTGACTCGACTGCCGCGTCGATATCGGCCGTATCGGCGTCGGCCACCTGGGCGATGACCTGGCCGGTGGCAGGATTGATCACCTCCAGCGTCTGGCTGGAGTGACTCCGGACGTAGCCACCGTCGATAAACAAGGCATGGCTTCGACGGAGGAAGGCTTCAACTTGGGGCAGCAGCGCAATATCGGTCATGGGGTTTTCCTGGTGGCAAACAAGGGAAAAGCCCGAGGTTAATCAAAGGTGACCGCATCGGCTTGACTGTGCCTGCCGAACGCCATGTCTGTGGCTGCCAGATCGATTGCAGGTGTGAGCCCCAGGCCTGTGTCATGGTCTTTGGAAAGTGCAATCTTGGCTCTGGAAGATGCATTTTCCGCCTTGATCGCCCTCACCATACTAGGCCTGCATCCAGCGTCGTTCTGCGACTTCGAACGTCTGTCGGACATCCAATAATAAGCAGGGCCGTCCATGAAAAAGCCAAACCCGCTCCTCGAAGACCTCAAGTCCATTCTGCCGACCATCGCTGCCAATGCCTTCCGGGCCGAACAGGAGCGCAAGGTCCCCGACGAGAATATTGCGCTGCTCAAGAGCATCGGTCTGCACCGTGCCTTCCAGCCCCGCCAGTTCGGCGGCATGGAAATCTCGCTACCACAATTTGCCGACTGCATTGCCTTGCTCGCCGGTGTTTGTGCCAGTACCGCGTGGGCGATGAGCCTGCTGTGTACCCACAGCCATCAATTGGCGCTGTTCTCGGCCAAACTGCAGCAGGAGGTCTGGGGAAATAACCCGGATGCCACGGCCAGCAGCAGTATCGCGCCGTTCGGCCGCACCGAAGAAACCGAAGGCGGGGTGCTGTTCAGCGGCGAAATGGGCTGGAGCAGCGGTTGCGATCACGCCGAGTGGGCGATTGTCGGTTTCCGTCGCAAAAACGCCGAGGGCAGCCAGGACTACTGTTTCGCAGTACTGCCGCGCAGCGACTACCAGATCCGTGACGACTGGTTCGCCGCCGGCATGAAAGGCAGCGGCACCAAGACCTTGATCATCGACAACGTGCTGGTGCCGGAACACCGGATCCAGAAAGCCAAGGACATGATGGAAGGCAAGTCCGCAGGTTTCGGCCTGTACCCGGACAGCAAGATCTTCTACTCGCCTTACCGCCCTTACTTCGCCAGTGGGTTCTCCACGGTGAGCCTGGGGGTGGCGGAGCGGATGCTTGACGTATTCCGCGAAAAAACCAAGACCCGCGTGCGCGCCTACACCGGTGCGGCGGTCGGCGCGGCGACCCCGGCGTTGATGCGCCTGGCCGAGTCGACCCATCAGGTTGCCGCGGCCCGGGCCTTTCTCGAAAAGACCTGGCAGGAGCATGCCGAGCACAGTGAGCAGCATCGTTATCCGAGCCGCGAGACCCTGGCGTTCTGGCGCACCAACCAGGCGTACGCCACCAAGATGTGCATCCAGGCTGTCGACCGTCTGTTCGAGGCCGCCGGTGGCAATGCCTGGTTCGAGCACAACGAGATGCAGCGCCTGTTCCGCGATTCGCACATGACCGGCGCCCATGCCTACACCGACTATGACGTCTGTGCGCAGATCCTCGGCCGCGAGCTGATGGGCCTGGAGCCCGATCCGAGCATGATCTGAGCCGAGCCGCTACACAGTCCCCATAACAACAATCAGGACTGCTCCTGGAAGCAGTCCGGGAGTCTTGCATGTCTGAGAACAGCGTTTGCGCCGCCCCTGAAACGACCTTCGATCCACGAGCGTTTCGCCGGGCCCTGGGCAATTTCGCCACTGGCGTGACCGTGGTCACCGCCGCCACTGCCTCCGGACGCAAAGTTGGCGTCACGGCCAACAGTTTCAACTCGGTGTCCCTGGATCCGCCCCTGGTGCTGTGGAGCATCGACAAACGTTCCAACAGCCATGAGGTCTTCGAGCAGGCCAGCCATTTTGCGGTCAACGTGCTGGCGGCGGATCAGATCGACCTTTCGAACAATTTCGCCCGCCCCAAGGAAGATCGCTTCGCAGCAATCGAATTTGAAGCGGGTGAGGGCGGCTCGCCGGTGTTCGCCGACTGCTCGGCGCGTTTTCACTGCGAGAAATACCAGCAGGTGGATGGTGGCGATCACTGGATCATGATCGGCAAGGTCGTCGCCTTCGATGACTTTGGCCGCTCCCCTTTGCTCTATCACCAAGGTGCTTACTCCATGGTCCTGCCCCATACCCGCATGACCAAACGGGATGAAAGCCAGCCGCCAAGCAGCCATTTCCAGGGCCGTCTGGGCCACAACCTGTATTACCTGATGACTCAGGCGGTGCGGGCCTATCAATCCAGCTACCAGCCTCGGCAATTGTCCACCGGCCTGCGTACCAGCGAGGCGCGGATGTTGATGGTGTTGGAGAGCGATGCGGGCCTGAGCACGAGCGAGCTGTTGCGTGAGGTGGCGATGCCCGTACGGGAAATCGATGAAGCGGTGGCCAACCTCAGGCGCAAAGGTCTGGTCAATGACGATGATGGCCGTGTGCGCTTGACCGCCGCCGGTATCGAGCAGACCGAAGATCTCTGGGCGATTGCCCGCGAGCAGCAGGACAAGGTCTTCGCCGATTTCGGCGCAGCACAGATCGAAACTTTCAAGATGGTCCTGAAGACACTCATCAGCCATTGCTGACTGACCTGTGATTCTCTACGGCGCCTGATGGCGCCGTTTTGATGTATGGCAGGCAGGAACAAACGTGACAGCCGTCTCATGCAAGCAATCACCCAGGATTTGCGATCAGATCCAGTGTTTCGACTCGATGAACAAAGGACAGGCTGATGTTCTTCAAGAGACATAAACAGCGGCAAGCGCTCGCCGAGGCTTTACTGCTGGAGCAGTTCGCGCAAGAACGAGCCCAATTCGTACAGCGCTTGCAGCGGGCTGAGGCGCTGGTCAAGGATCAGACCTACCAGCTGGCGCGCAGTGAGCAGACCCTCGCAACGCTGGGCCAGCAAATGGCTCAGGCGCGGCATCGCGAGCAGACCCTTGAGATCGAGTTGAGCCAGCAGGTTCAGCAGTCCCGCCAACACCAGCAGCAAGCGCAGATCTGGGAGTTGTTACAGTCGACATTGACTGAAGGCTGCTGGGATATCACCGTGGTCAATGGCGATGTTCAGGATCCGGCCAGTTGCATGCGCTTTTCCAATCAGTTCCGCCTCCTGATGGGTTATGCACCGCATGAGCTGCCCGATGGCTGGGATGCCCAGGTTGGCATCACCCATCCTGAAGACTTGCCGAAAATCATGGCGATCTTCGACCGCGAAATCCTCGGCAGCCATGGCAGCGGCGAATACGTCTTCGAATACCGGATGCGCCACAAGACCCGTGACTACATCTGGTGCCGTGAGCGCGGTCGTGCGGTACGCGATGAGCAGGCCCGGCTCTGTCGGGTGATCGGCGCGGTACGTGATATCAGCGACGAGCGTTCGGCCAAGGCGAGCCATCGGCAAATGCTTGAGCAGAACCAGGCCACCTATGGCCAGATAGCCATGGTGGTGGGGGTGATCAAGGGCATTGCCGACCAGACCAATCTGCTCGCCCTGAACGCGGCCATCGAAGCGGCCCGGGCCGGCGAGGTCGGGCGCGGGTTTTCCGTGGTGGCCGACGAAGTGCGCAAACTGGCGGAAAGCACTCGCCAGGCGACGCATCAGATCCAGACCATGTTGCATCAGCACAAGCAATGACGCGGTTGAGGCGCTGCACGGGCGGCTCCTGATGGCCAAGGGTTTGTAGGCATTGATCCTGCCCGCCAAGCGTGGAATCTTGGCAGGGAGCAACAAAACCAGCGGCAGACATGGGCAAGACCATCAGAGTGGGAGGGGTGCAAAGTGCTTGGGCACAGGGCGCCGTTTCGATCAGGGACTGGCTGGGGAGGGCATGAGCGCCGGTTCCCTGAACGGCTCGCTCCATTCACTATAAAAATCCGCTTTCGAGGATCTGCAGCATGTCGATCAATGACAGACTCACCGAGCATTTGAACCGGGGTACGGTTGGTTTTCCCACCGCGCTGGCCAGCACCATCGGCCTGATCATGGCCAGCCCGGTGATTCTCACCGCAACCATGGGCTTTGGCATCGGCGGCAGCGCCTTCGCGGTGGCGATGCTGATCGCCGTGGTGATGATGCTGGCCCAGGCGACCACCTTTGCCGAAGCCGCATCGATCCTGCCGACCACCGGCTCGGTCTACGACTACATCAATTGCGGCATGGGCCGCTTCTTTGCGATCACCGGCACCTTGTCGGCCTACCTGATCGTCCATGTCTTTGCCGGCACCGCGGAAACCATCCTGTCCGGGGTCATGGCGCTGGTGAACTTCGAGCACCTCAATACCCTGGCCGAGTCGGCCGGTGGCTCCTGGTTGCTGGGGGTGGGCTTCGTCATTGTGTTCGGTATTCTCAATGCCTTTGGCGTCAGCGCCTTCGGCCGGGCCGAGATCATCCTGACGTTCGGCATGTGGACCACCCTGATGGTGTTTGGCGTGCTCGGGTTGATTGCTGCGCCGGCGGTGCAGTTGGACGGTTGGTTTGGCGTGTCGCTGGTGGGCACCGACTTGGTGACCATCCTGTCGTTGGTGGGCATGGCCATGTTCATGTTCGTCGGTTGCGAGTTCGTCACACCCCTGGCACCTGACCTGCGTCAGTCGGCCAAGGTCATGCCCATGGCGATGATACTGGGGCTGCTCGGCGTAGCGACCTGTATGTTTGTCTACGGCGCGGCAATGAAACGCCAGGTGGAAAATGTGATGCTGGATGCGGCCAACGGCGTGCATCTGCTGGATACACCCATGGCCATTCCGAAATTCGCCGAGCAGGTAATGGGGCATATCGGACCGATGTGGCTGGGTATCGGCTTCCTGTTTGCCGGCGCGGCGACCATCAACACGCTGATGGCCGGGGTGCCGCGAATTCTTTATGGCATGGCGGTCGACGGCGCTTTGCCCAAGGTCTTCACCTACCTGCACCCACGCTTCAAGACCCCGTTGCTGTGCATTCTGGTGGCGATGCTGATTCCTTGCCTGCATGCGCTGTACCTACACGGCAACACCGACAACATCATGCACCTGGTGCTGGCCGCCGTATGTGCCTGGAGTTTTGCCTACCTGCTGGTGACGCTGTCGGTGGTGATCCTGCGAATCCGCCGTCCCGATTTGCCTCGGGCCTATCGCTCGCCGTGGTTCCCGCTGCCGCAGATTGTCTCGAGCGTCGGCATCCTGCTGGGCATGTGGTTTATTACGCCGCCCGGCATGAACCCAGCTGACATCTATGTCCCCTTTGGCGTGATGCTCGGCTGCACGGCGCTGTACGCGCTGTTCTGGACCTTGGTCGTGCAGAAGGTCAATCCATTCAAGCCGGCTTCGGTGGAAGACGTGCTGGCCAAGGAGTTTTCCAATGAGCCGGGGCACCCTCACAGCGGGTATGGCGAGCATGCTGCAAAAACTGTCTGAGCTGTTCAGTGCCCGGCGCGCCCCGGCCGGCTATCGGCCGGGGGTAACCCTCGAGCATCTGCGCCGCAACCTTGGCCTGGCCAGTTTTGATCAGACCGGACCCACGGCTGCACAGGTCTCGTTGGACGTTGACGGCCTGCAAGTGGAGATCGTCGAACGCACCGAGTCGCAGTTGTTGATGCACCTGGTCATGACCGAGTTCGTGATCCGGGTGCCTGCTTCGCGGGCGGGCATGGCGACCTTCGAGTTGCACCATACCGGAGCTGTTCGGCGGACGGGGATCCGCTGTCGCCAGCGGGTGGGGGACACCGCGCTATTGGCCGAGCTGCAAGCCCGCTTGCAGGCCGACGGCGCGCTGTACCAGGCCTTGATGCCGCTGGACTTCAAACGCTTGCGCATCGGGCTGCAAGGGCAGCAGTGGTGCGTGCGGCTGGAGCATATGGGCGGTAGCGAGGTGATCAATCGGATGCCGGCCTTCCGGCGTTATATTGCTTTGAGCGGCGAGCAGCGCAACAGCCTGTTCGACACGTTGGCGGGTTTTCAACGGATCTTGCGCAACCTCTGATTCGGATCGCGAAAATTGGCATTGTTAGTGCTTCTGCATAGGGCATCACGTACTTGTTGCGCACATATAGATAACATGTTAACTATTGTCCAACAAAAACAAGAAGCCATTATGGAGAGCCCCATGAGCATCCATCAGTCTGCGCAAGACGGGTTGGAAACCTGGACCCGGGATCTGCGAGCAGCCTGTGGTCATTTCGACACAGAACTGGCCCACAACCGCACGCTGTTCATTGGCGAGGTCTCCGAGTTTTCTCGCGGGGGCCTGCCTTTGGCGACTTTGCGTACCAATGCCGGGCTGATCAAGCGCGACAAGCCCAACGCCGATCACGACAACGAACAGGATTGCTTTCTGGTCAGCCAGCGCGGCGGTCATTGCCAGATTACCCAGTACGGCCAGAGTATCCAGTTGGCCCCCGGTGACCTGCTGCTCATGGATTCGGCGGGATCCATCGAAATCAGCCCATTGGGACTGATCGAACACGTGTCGGTCTCGTTGTCACGCCATGAGGTGTGCAAACAACTCGGCAGCCAATCCAAGACGTTCGGCAAGATTTCCTCAAGCAAGGCCTGTGGGCGGATGCTGCATGTGCTGATGGATCAGCTGTGCAAGGACACCTGGGTCGGTGAGGGTGCGGTCGGCGAGGGCGAGGCGCTGCAGTCGGCGTTCGTCTCGCTGCTCGGCTCGGCATTCGAGCGGGACCCGGTGTCGGGGGATGAGGTTGCGCCGCTGCAAGGCAACAGCCTGCGCAACTATGTGCAGAAAGTCATCGATGAGTCCCTGACCCAGCCAGGCCTGAGCCCGGTAGGCCTGGCCAATCGCCTGAATATTTCGGTGCGGCATTTGTATCGGCTCTTCGAAGAGCAGGACGACAGTGTCTGCCGCTACATACAGCGGGCCCGGCTCAAACGCAGCGCCGATGACCTGACCAATCCGTTCCTGCGCAGCGAGTCGATTACCTCGATCGCCTACAAGTGGGGCTTCACCGATTCGGCGCACTTCAGCCGCTCGTTCAAGAAACAGTTCGAGCTGTCACCCAAGGATTTTCGTTCCAGCCATTTGCAGCAGGCTATGGGCGCTGCGTGAACCTCTGGATGTAAATAGGGGGCTTTGCAAAGCCCCCTTTCCAGTAGGAAAGAACCTTGTATCAAACCTCCCGCAAGGTCGAGCCACCATCGACCACCAGCGTCTGTCCGGTGATATAAGTCGCCAGATCCGATGCCAGGAACAGCATCGCCCCGGCAATATCCGCAGGCTTGCCCAGCCGTCCCAGGGGGACCCGGGTGGCGATCGTCTCGTTCAGTTGCTCATTCCCCAGATTGCCCATGGCCGGCGTTGCGATCATGCCCGGCTCGACGCCGTTGACCCGTACGTTGTACCCCGCCAGCTCCAGTGCGGCGTTGCGGATGAAGCCGTTGACCCCGGCCTTGGACGCTGCGTAGTGACTCAGCCCGGGGTAGGCCACTCGCGGGCCGGTGACCGATGACGTCGCCAGCACGCAGCCCTGGCCCTGACGACGGAACATCGGCAACGCCGCCTGGGTCAGCCAGAACAACGCCGAGAGATTGACCGCCAGGGTACGTTCGAGAATAGCGGGAGTGATCTCGGCGAACGGTGTCAGCGGAAAATACCCGGCGTTGTGCACCAGGATATCCAGACGCCCCAGACGTTGCTCCAGATCCTGGACCCGTTCGAACACTGCTGTGGCATCCGCCAGATCGACGCACACGGCTTCGACCTGACACGCTTGCCCGGACAACTCGTCGGCCAGCGCTTGAGCCTGGGGCAGTTGCAAGTCGGCGATCACCACATGGGCGCCGCGCAGGGCAAAGGCTTCGACGATGGCGCGGCCGATGCCCTGGGCACCGCCAGTCACCAGTACGGTACGACCGCTGAAATCCAGGTCTTCAGGCATGGGACGGCTCCATATGGGTATAGGCCAGTGTCGGTACGTCGACGATGCTCGAGCCGCCGTCGGCCACCAGGGTCGCGCCGGTGATGATCGACGCTTCGCTGGACGCCAGGAAGCGACATACTCTGGCAACCTCCTCGGCGCTGGCCGGCCGGCGCAACGGCACGTCGGCACAGACCCGGTCATAGGCTTGCTGCAGCGTCTCGTCATAAAACGCCATCAGCGGCTGCATTTCCTGATCAGCCATCGGCGTACGTACCCAGCCCGGGCACACGGCATTCACGCGTACCCCGCGTGGGCCGTAATCCCTGGCCAGGGACCGGTTGAGGCCGAGCAACGCATGCTTGGCTGTGGTGTAGCCGCAGACTTCCGGCCCCGCTGCCAATGAGGCAATCGAGCCGATCAGCACGATATTGCCGGCCTTCTCCAGCAGCAGCGGCAGGCACGCCCGGGCGCTGTAAAAGGCGCTGTCGAGGTTGCTGCGTAGCGCCGCTGCCCAGGTTGACGGGCTGGTCTGAGTGGCATTGCCCAAACCATGGCCGCCGGCACAGGCCAGCAGCACATCGAGCCGGCCGTAGCGCTGACGAATCTGGGTGATAAAACCGTCCCAGGTGACTGGGCAGGCGGCGTCCCCCACCAGCACCAGGCCACCGGTTGCTGCGGCGACCTGTTCCAGCGGTTCGCGACGCCGGCCGATCAGCACCAGGTTGGCGCCTTCGGCGCCGTACAGGCGGGCGCAGGCGGCACCGATGCCTGTTCCAGCACCGGTGATCACGACGGTACGTGGCTCAAGCATCGGGATACTCCGTACGGTTGAGCACCTGGCAGTAGGAACTGATGGGAAAGTTCGACAGTTCATCGAAGGACGCCCCGGCATAGCCGAAGATCTTGCCGTCACTACGGTGTTGTTGCAGGTCGATCAGGACCAGGCCGAGGGTCGGAATGATCTTTTCACGCCAGACGAACAGGTACAGCTCATGGGCGATTTTGTAATAGTGGCAGCGGTCGGTGTCACACAGGCCCTGCTCGACGCCCTTGAGACACTGCCAGGCATAGAACTGATCGTTGAGGTAGATGTGTTCGTAGACTTCGCTCGGGCTGTAGCGATACAGGTTGCGCAGGCCGATCAGTTCGCGGGTCGGTGCGTGAGGGCAGTGGCCCTCCTGCCAAGCTTGATCCAGGCTGCCGTGCAGGAAATTCACTTCCACCGAGGTCAGCGGCTTGCTGGCCAGGGCGCGACTGTAAAGGCCTTCACGGGTTTGCTCCTGGCTCGGCATACGGCCGACCACGGCGGTGAAGGCCGCGTGGGCGGTATCGAGTACCAGGCTGACCGACCAGGCCCGGGCGCCTTCACGTTTGATGAAGTCCACCAGGTACAGGCCCGGGCGTACCGAGGTGGCGCGATAGCCCGCTGTCCCGCTGGAGTGCCCGTCGGCCGCGTTCCAGGACAGTGTGTCACGGTCGAAGCGATGCTCGATCCGCCAGCCATTGGCGAAGTACAGGGTGAAGGTCTTGCCGTGCAGGTCGGCCAGGTTGGGCAGGATGAAGGCTTCTGGGGCAAAGCCGTCGGCCAGGGCGCCAACGGTGATCCAGTCTGAGGGTGTGGTCATGAGCAGGCTCCGGTTGGGTGAATGAACCTCCCGGATCATGCCGCTCTGCGAGTGGCCCGCCCATCAACCGAATGGTTGAAGCGGACTATAGAAACAGGCTGACGACCAACTCGGTGCGGCTGCTCACCCCGGTCTTGCGGAACAGGTTGATCAGATGGGTCTTGATCGTCGGCAGACCCACTGCAAGCTCCTGGGCCAGTTGTTTGTTGCTGGCGCCCTGGCGTAGCAAGAGTGCGATCTGGCGCTCCTTGGGTGTGAGTTCGAGCAATGCGTCTTCGCAGGGCTGCATGTTGGCAACAGCCATTTGCAGCAGGGATTGCAAGGCATTGAGTTGGGCCAGTTGATCGCCGGTGAAGGCGCCTTGTCCGGCGGTACGCAATAGCGAGATCGCCGCCTGCGGCTGACCGGCGCGCTGGGCGAGGACCTCCACCACGTCGACTACGCCGTAGCGCTGCAGGAAATGTTGATAGCGACGACTGTCCCGTGGCGGTTGGCGGGACATGGCCAGTCCCAGGGGCACCACGGTCAGCCCGCTGGACAGGCAGTTGCGTGGTTGCAGTGGGTCGAACTGACGGTAGTTGTCCAGATAGTCGCGATGCATGTCGTCACTCATGCCTTGCAATTGGAAGTCACGGGCTTGTAGATGTCGGTCGACACGGTAGAAAGCCGCCTGACTTACAGGTACCAGCTGGGTGAAAGCCTGCAGGCAATGGCTGGCGACTTCTTGGGAGGGGATGGCGTTCATGCTTGTTGACCTGCGCCAAGGGGCTGCCGGTGGGTACCGGCAGCCGTGTCGATCAAGCAACGGCGAAGTAGTGCTTGACGAAGCTTTCGCTGACGACTTCCCAGAGTACCGGCGTGCCTTTGGTCACGAACCAGCTGTCACCGGCCTTGTAACGGGTGCTCTGGCCGCTGGCTTCGTCGGTCAGGATCACTTCGCCGGTCACCACGGTGGCTTGCTCGGCGAATGGGTAGACCATTCTGAATTTGCCCTGGGTGGTGCCGAAGTAGGCACTGCTGACCGCGTCTGTAGGGGCGCCGAAGGTCATCTTGCCGAAGGCTTTGACTTCGCCTTCGAGGATCTGCGAACCGAGGTCGGCCACGGTGCCCCAGGCGTCGAGTTCGGAGAGCTGAATGTCTTTCTTGAGGGTGGTAAGGGTCATGGCAGTTGCTCCTGATGAGTAAAAATTGAAAGGGAAGAGCGCCTTGAGCGTTAGCGGCGCCCGTTCCAGTAACCCGAGAGTTGGTGCCAGGATTTGCCGGCGGTCAGTATCACTGGGCGGATCGCGTCCTTGCCGATGATGGTCGGGCGGGGGATCGAACTGACCAGGTCATAGCGTGCCGAGCCTTCACTCATGCCTTCGGCCAGCACCTTGCAGATGATGTGGCTCGGGGTGACGCCGAAACCGGAATAGCCTTGGACGTAGAAGGCGTTGCGGCGCCCGGGGAGGGTGCCGATCTGCGGGAACAGGTTCGGGCTGCACGCCATCGGGCCGCCCCAGGCCAGGTCGATTTTCACGTCCTTGAGGTAGGGGAAGATCTTCAGCATCAGGTTGCGGTTCCAGGCTTTGAGGTCCTGGGGGATATGCTCGACCAGCGGGGTGGCGGCGCCGAACAGCAGGCGGTTTTCGTTGGTGACACGGTAGTAGTCGATCACCGGGCGGATGTCGCTGTAGGCACCGCGAATCGGGCTGATACGCTGGATCAGCTCGTCCGAAAGCGGCTCGGTCATCATCTGGAAGGCATAGGTGTTGATGGTCGAGCGGTGCAGCTCGGGCTCCAGCTTGTTGAGGAAGCTGTCGCAGGCCCATAGCAGCTTGCTGGCCTTGACCGAGCCGCGTCCGGTACGCACGGTGATGCGTTCGCCGTAGCTGACTTCCAGGGCCGGGCTGTTCTCGAAAATCCGCACGCCGTGGCTGACCACGGCCTTGGCTTCACCGAGTAGCAGGTTCAGCGAGTGGACATGGCCACCGCCCATATGCAGCAGGGCACTGCTGTAGGCGTCGGAGCCGATGATCTGCTTGACGTCGGAACCGCCGAGAAAGCGGATCTCATGTTGGGTATTGATCGATTTGAAGTCTTTTTCCCAGGCCCGCAGGGTTTTTTCCTGGCGGGCATTGAAGCCCATGTAACCGTAGCCGTGGCAGAAATCGGCATCGATGTCGTACTTGGCGATGCGGTTCTTGATGATGTCGGCGCCCAGGTCGCTGATTTCGAAGATCTGGCGCAGGCCGTCTTCGCCTACGTCCTTCTTGATCTTCTCAAGGTCGTGACCGATACCGGCCATGATCTGCCCGCCATTGCGCCCGGTGCCGCCAAAGCCCAGGTAACGCGCTTCCAGCACGACGATATTGGTGATGCCTTTTTCGGCGAGCTCAAGGGCGGTGTTGATGCCGGAGAAACCGCCACCAATGATCACGACGTCCGCTTCCACATCCTGTTCCAGGGTCGGGAAGCTGAGGTTGTATTTCTTGGTGGCCGTGTAATAGGTAGGCGTTTCGATATTGATCATGGCGCAGCCTGAAAAAGTGAAGGAAAGCTCAATGCAGGGACTTCAAGAAGCTCTGTCGCGGATAAGGCTTATTAAGGGCCAAGGCGCGCCGGATGTCTTGATTCTCTGTGCCGGGCTTTTTGATTCAGCGCGCCAGAGCCTTCGCCAGCCCCACAAGTTATGGCGTGTCATGGGTTGGACAGTGCTAGAATTTCGTTAAACTATTAACTAAATATGCCGTGATCCTGACGCCGATGCTCAAACCCCGACAATCCCTGACGTTGACCCTCTTGCAAGCCCGTGAAGCGGCCATGAGTTTTTTCCGACCCTCGCTCAACCAGCATGGTTTGACCGAGCAGCAATGGCGGGTTATCCGCATTCTGAGCCAGCACGATGAGCTGGAGATCTATCAACTGGCCGAGCTGGCCTGCATTCTCAAACCGAGCATGACCGGCGTGCTGGTGCGCATGGAGGCGGCGGGTATGGTCCATCGGCGCAAGGCCGAGCAGGATCAGCGGCGTGTGCTGGTGAGCTTGGCCGAGAAGGGCAAGGTCAGTTTTGAGTCCATGAGCCAGTGCATGGAGGAGAACTATCAGCGGTTGCAGGCGCAGTTGGGCGAGGAGAAGTTGCAGACTTTGCTCGGGCTGCTCAATGAGTTGAAGACCATCAAGCGTTGAATCAAACCTGTGGGAGCAGAGCTTGCTCGCGAAAGGCCCTTGGGGCCGTCAACAGCTACGCGGGCAAGCCCTGCTCCAAAGGGATCACGTCAAGGCCTTGTCTTAATAGACGCCGCCCGTATTCGTGGGAGCCGGAGCATCCTTGAATTTGGCCGCGAGGGTTTGCAGGCCACGCATCAGCACCGTGGTGTCGACACCCACGGCGACGAACGCCGCCCCCAGCTCGATATAGCGTCGGGCGAGTGCCTCGTCCGCACTGAGAATGCCAGCCGCCTTGCCGGCGGTCCTGATCCGCACGATGGCGTCCTCGATGGCCGCCTGCACCTCGGGGTGCCCGGGGTTGCCACGATGGCCCATGGACGCACTCAAATCCGCCGGACCGATAAATACCCCGTCGACTCCCTCGACCGCAGCGATGGCATCCAGGTTGGCCAGGCCTTCACGGCTCTCGATCTGCACCAGCAGGCACATCTGTGCATCGGCCTGCTCCAGGTAACCGGGAATGCTGTTCCAACGCGATGCCCGCGCCAGTGCACTGCCAACACCGCGAATGCCCTGGGGCGGATAGTGAATCGCGCGCACCAGCTCGCGGGCCTGCACGGCGCTTTCGACCATCGGCACCAGCAAGGTTTGGGCACCGATATCCAGGACCTGCTTGATCAGTGCGGTATCGCCGATGACCGGGCGGATGATCGCCTGGCTCGCGTAGGGGGCGACGGCCTGCAATTGGCCGAGCATCCCGCGCAGGTCATTCGGGGCATGTTCGCCGTCGATCAGCAGCCAATCGAAACCGGCATTCGCCGCCAACTCGGCACAGTAGGCATCGGCCAGGCCGAGCCAGAGGCCGATCTGTGTTTCGTCACTTTGCAGGCGTTGCTTGAAGCGGTTGATGGGCATGTCCATAAGTCGGTCCTCCAGGGATTAGACGAAGCGGCAGGAGATAGAGCCCAGCATGTCGTAGTCGACATGGAAGGTGTCGCCCGGGCTGGCCGCCACCGGTCGGGTAAAGGAGCCGCCAAGGATGATCTGCCCCGGTTGCAGGGTGACGTCGTAAGGCGCCAGCTTGTTCGCCAGCCAGGCCACGCCTTTGGCTGGATGATTGAGTACTGCGGCGGAAACCCCCGACTCTTCGATCACGCCGTTGCGGTACAACACTGCCGGCACCTTGCGCAGGTCGATCTCGGTGGGTCGCACGGCGCGGCCGCCCATGACCACACCGGCGTTGGCAGCGTTGTCGGAAATGGTGTCGAAGACCTTGCGGGTCGCCTGGGTCTGCGGGTCGACCTGTTGAATCCGAGCGTCGATGATTTCCAGCGCCGGGATCACCCATTCGGTGGCGTCGAGTACGTCGAAAATCGTGCAGTTCGGGCCCTTGAGCGGCTTGCCAAGGATAAACGCGAGCTCCACTTCCACCCGCGGCACAATGAAGCGCTTGAACGGAATGTCGGTGCCTTCGTCGAAGAACATGTCATCGAGCAGGGCGCCGTAATCCGGCTCGCTGATGTTCGAGGACACTTGCATGGCCCGGGAGGTCAGGCCGATCTTGTGCCCGACCAGCTTGCGCCCGTCCTTGATCTTCTGGGCGACCCAGGCGCGCTGGATGGCGTAGGCGTCTTCAATGGTGATCGCCGGGTGATCGAGGGAAAATTGTCGGACCTGCTCCCGGGAGCGTTCGGCGCGGTCCAGTTGTGCGGCGGCCTGCTGGATTTGCTGTTGATCGAGCATGACGAGGATCTCTTACTGTGAGGACGACCGTGTTCGGCAAGTGTGTGAATCAGCCCGCCTGGTTCTTCAGGAAGGCATGCACGTTGTTCTGTTTGAAGTTCAGCTCGGGGTGCAGCTCGATCATTTCGAACGACAGCGCCAGCAACCGCTGTGCTTGCAGTTCGGCGAAATGTTCGGTGATGACCTTGAACAGCGCTTCGGCGACGGCCCGGCGGGTTGGCAGATCCCTCCCGTGGCCGACCTTGAGGGTCATATGGACGAAGGCGTAATCGTGTTTGCCGTCTGCCATGCGCCAGGTGTCCAGGCGCACTCCGCGACTGCGAATCCCACCCAGGGGAAATACGCCGCTGTCTCCCAGGACGGCGTGTACCTTTTCGAATAACGCGGGCAGGTTGGCCTGCTGTTCGATGTTGTCGGTGTACTCGGCGATGAAATGCGGCATGTGCGTCTCCCGGGCCACGAGCACCCGAAGGGGGGCCCGCGAGCGCGTATCAGAGGGGGAAAATGGCGTTGATCTGACCAGTACCGGAACTGCCGAAGGGCTCGGTCAGCACTTCCACCGGCTTGTTGTACTCAGGGGCGCCGAGCAGGCCGAGGAGCATGGCCGTGTCGTGCATCTTGCCTTCGCCGAAGCAATGCTCTGCGTAGTCCGGGAGCATCGCGCAGAATTCCTTGAAGCGGCCTTGCTTCCACATCTCGACCACGTGCAGGTCCATCTGCTTGTCGAACTCACGGGTCCAGTTATGAATGTTGGCTTCGGCTTCGCGGTCATCGGAGAAACGGTGCGACAGCGACCCTGAGGCCAGTACCAGCACCTTGCGGTCGCTCTTCTCGATGGCCCGGCGTACGGCGGCGCCAAAGGCAAAGCTGTCTTCCAGGCGGTGCCAGGCACACCAGGCGGCAATGGAGATCACCTTGAATTTCTGCTCATCGGGGACGCCCATGTGCATATAGCGCATCGGCACCAGCGTGCCGTATTCCAGCTCCAGGCTCGGGATGTTGTGAGCCATGGTGCGGACCCCGGCCAGATTGGCCTCGGCCGCGATCAACTCGCCCAGTTCCGGGCAGCCCGGGTAGGCGTATTCCATGTTCTTGATGAAGTGCGGCAGTTCGTTGCTGGTGTAGATACCCTGGAACTGCTCGCCGCAGTTGATGTGATAGCCGCTGTTGACCAGCCAGTGCACGTCGAACACCACCGCGGTATCGGCCCCCAGTTCGCGGGCGCGACGGCCGATTTCCTTGTGTCCGGCAATCGCCGCTTCGCGACAACCGTGATGTTTGCCGGGCAGTTCGGACAGGTACATCGATGGAACGTGGCAGATCTTCGCGGCCAGGACGACTTCGCCCATGATGATTCTCCTGAAATTGTTGTTATTCGATTCAATCGGGCGGGCAGTGAAGTCTGCGACAAGCCGATGTCCGGCCCATCTGGTCTTCAACAGCCGCTACCGGTGGTTCAGACACCCCAGCGCGGGATGTGATGACTGCCCATGGAGATGCAGACGTTCTTGATTTCGGCGAAGACTTCGAAGCTGTATTGGCCGCCTTCACGGCCGGTACCGGAACCTTTCACCCCACCGAACGGCTGACGCAGGTCGCGCACGTTCTGGCTGTTGATGAAGACCATGCCGGCTTCGATGCCGTAGGCCAGGCGATGGGCCTTGCCGATGTCCTGGGTCCAGATATAGGACGCCAGACCATATTCGGTATCGTTGGCCAACTGCAGGGCCTCGGCTTCATCCTTGAATGGGATCAGGCACACCACCGGACCAAAGATCTCTTCCTGGGCAATGCGCATCTTGTTGTTCACATCGGCGAACACCGTCGGCTGGATGAACTGCCCGCGACTCAGGTGCGCCGGCAGGTTGGCCGGACGCGCCAGGCCGCCGGCCAGCAAGGTGGCGCCTTCCTCGATACCGATCTTGATGTAGCCAGTGACCTTGTCATAGTGGGCCTGAGTGATCATCGAGCCAACCTGGGTTTTTGGGTCCTGCGGGTCGCCGACGATCAGGCGCTTGGCGCGGGCGGCAAACTCGGCGACGAACTGCGGGTAGACGCTTTCCTGAATGAAGATCCGGCTACCGGCGGTGCAGCGTTCACCGTTGAGCGAGAAGATGGTGAACAGTGCTGCGTCGAGGGCGCGGTCCAGGTCGGCGTCTTCGAAGATCAGCACTGGCGACTTGCCGCCCAGCTCCATGGAGTACTTTTTCAGGCCGGCGGTCTGCATGATTTTCTTGCCGGTGGCGGTGCCGCCGGTGAAGGAGATCGCCCGCACGTCGGGGTGGCGGACCAGTGCATCACCGGCCGTGGCACCGTAGCCCTGGATGACGTTGAGCACACCCTTGGGAATACCGGCCTCGACGGCCAGGCGCCCCAGCTCATTGGCGGTCAGCGGTGACAGCTCGGACATCTTCAGTACAGCGGTGTTGCCCAGTGCCAGGCACGGCGCGGTCTTCCAGGTCGCCGTCATGAACGGCACGTTCCAGGGCGAGACCAGCGCACAGACACCCACCGGTTGGTACAAGGTGTAATTGAGCATCTGGTCGTCGACCGGGTAACTGTGACCGTCCATGCGGGTGCAGACTTCGGCGAAGAAATCGAAGTTATGCGAGGCACGCGGGATCAACACGTTTTTGGTCTGATGGATCGGCAGGCCAGTGTCCAGGGTTTCCAGCTCCGCCAAATGCGGAACATTCTGCTCGATCAGTTCACCGAGCTTGCGCATCAGCTTGGCGCGTTCCTTGGCCGGGGTATTGGCCCACTTCGGGAAGGCCTCCTTGGCTGCAGCTACCGCCTGAGCCACTTCCTCGGCACCGCCGCTGGCGACTTCGCCGATCGCCTCACCGGTGGCCGGGTTGTAGTTGACGAACACGTCTTTGCTTTCGACCTCGCGGCCGTCGATCCAATGTTTGATCATAGTGCTCAAGCCTCTTTCCGGGCGGAGAAGAACTCCGCTTCGCTGACGATACGGTTGACCAGGCGACCTACGCCTTCCACTTCCACAATCACTTCATCGCCCGGCACCACATCGGCCAGGCCTTCCGGCGTGCCCGTGGCGATCATGTCGCCAGGTTGCAGGGTCATGAAGCTGGACAGGTATTCGATCAGGTAAGGGATGTCGAAAATCATGTCCGAGGTCGAGCCTTCCTGGCGCAGTTCGCCGTTGATCCAGGTGCGCAGTTTCAGGTTGCTCGGGTCCGGCACATCGGTGACGTCGACGATCCAGGGGCCGACCGGCGTCGTGGCGTCGCGGTTCTTCACCCGCAGGTTGGGCCGGTAGTAGTTTTCCAGGTAGTCACGAATCGCGTAGTCGTTGCACACCGTGTAGCCGGCCAGGTATTGCAGCGCATCTTCGCGCTTCACGTTGCGGGCTGGCTTGCCGATCACCGCCACCAGCTCACACTCGTAGTGCATGTAGGCGACGTTATCCGGGCGCCAGGTGGTCTGGTTGTGGCCGGTGTAGGTACCGGGGGACTTGATGAAGGCCAGGGGCTCGGTCGGTGGCTTGAAGGCCAGTTCGGCGGCGTGGTCGGCGTAGTTCAAACCCAGGGCGAACATGCTGCCGGTGGCCGGCGGCAACCATTCGACCTGGGACTCAGCCAGTAGGCGGCCATCAGCCAGGCGCACGGCGTTCTGCGCTTCGACCTGGACCTGGTGGACTTCGCCTTCAAAGCGGATACGGGCGTGTTTCATGGAAGCTCCTGTTACTCGGCCACGATGTGGTTGACGAGGCGGCCCAGGCCGCTGATTTCGACTTCGACGGTGTCGCCGGGCTGGACATCGACACGGCCTTCCGGGGTGCCGGTGATCAGCACATCGCCTTCGTGCAGGGTCATGAACTCACTGATTTCGGCGATCAGTTGGGGAATACCCCGCACGAAGTTGGTCGTGGAGTTCTGCTGGCGCAGCTCACCGTTGACGAACAGTTTCAGGTCCAACTGATGCGGATTGGCGACTTGGTCATGGGGCACCAGTTCCGGGCCCAGCGCGCAAAAGCCGTCACGGCACTTGGCCTTGACGGCCGGACGGTAGTAGCTGTCTTCCGGCAAGCTGAACTCATTGACGATGGTGTAGCCGGCCACATGCTCCAGCGCGCTTTCAACGCTGACACGGCTGGCGCTTTTACCGATCACCACACCCAGTGCCGGACCCGGCTGCAGGCGTTCGCCGTGGGGATGCAGCACCACGCCGTCATGGCTATTGCGGGTGTTGGGCGTCTTGATGAACAGCACCGGTTTGACGGGCGGTTTCTGGTAAGGCGCTTGCTCGAATTCGGCGATACGTTGGTTCAGCAACCCCTGGTAGTTCAGCGCAACGCCGAACAGGGTGCCGTTCGCAAGATCATGCAGGGCACGGCTCATGCTTTTCTCCTGGCAGTGGCGGGGCAGTGACTGCTCCGTTGGATAATCGTTAACCTATTAACGTTATAATTAATATGTTAACTATCGTCAAGCGTGGCAAACTCTTCCAGCGCTGGTGAGCCGTGGCAAACCGGCGCAGGATGAAACCCTTGCACGGCCAACACCCCCAACAAGAAAGAGCCTCCAGCGATGATCGATCATCAGCCGATCCCCAATATCAACATCGGTCAGGTCTACGACCAGCGCTACAGCGATGCCGAGGTGCACTACGACAAACTCGGCAATCTGGCGGGATTCTTCGGTCGCAACATGCCGGTGCATCGCCACGACCGGTTCTTCCAGGTGCATTACGTGAAGAGCGGCGCGGTGCGGGTCTATCTGGATGACCGGCAGTACCTCGAGTCGGGGCCGATGTTTTTCCTCACGCCACCGACGGTGGCCCATGCCTTCGTCACCGAAGCGGATGCGGATGGGCATGTGCTGACGGTGCGTCAGCAGTTGGTCTGGGGCTTGATCGATGCCGATCCGAGCCTGGCGCCCGGCCCGCAGTTGCCGGCCGCTTGTGTTGCGTTGGCGCGGCTGGCACCGCAGTTCCATCCCGAGGTCAGGAGGTTGGAGTTTCTGTTCGAAGAGCTGTGCAGCGAGATCAATGCTGAAGGCCCGGGACGCGGAGCGGCGCTGGACAGCCTGACGCGGTTGATCATGATCAGCCTGCTCAGGCTTTGCGCCAACTCCTTGGAGGCCCGCCCGGCCCGCCATGAAGACTTGCGGATCTTTCATCGTTTCAACGAGTTGATCGAAGACCATTACCTGCAGCATTGGCCGCTGTCGCGCTATGCCAATGGCATTGGTGTGACCGAGGCCAGGCTCAACGATGTCTGCCGGCGTATTGCCGATCTGCCGTCGAAGCGACTGATCCTTGAACGCGTCATGCAGGAAGCCAAGCGCTTGTTGCTGTTCACCGGTGGCTCGGCCAATGAAATCTGCTACCAACTGGGATTCAAGGACCCAGCCTATTTCAGTCGTTTTTTCCAACGCTATGCGCATGTCACTCCGGGAGAGTACCGCCAGCGCCAATCAGGGTTGCGCTGAACTGGCGGGTTAATTGCGTTGATCTTGCGCTGGATCATGGCAACAGGTCAGGTGCGACAGAATGGCGTTTACAGGGAATGAATTGCACTTTTCATAGGTCGTCGCAACCCGGGAAGGGGCTACGGTATTCGTTATGTGGAGCAGGTTGGCAAGGCAGCGGTCGGGCATTGGCCAGTACCTTGCACCGGCTTGCTGGCGACACTAAGCTGCCGACTCGCCCACTCAAGTAGTTCGATTATGGCAAACCCCAGACCTTCACTGACACTGACCCTGTTGCAAGCCCGTGAGGCTGCGATGGCATTCTTTCGGCCATCGCTTAACCAGCATGACCTGACGGAACAACAGTGGCGGGTCATTCGGATATTGCGTCAGCAGGGTGAACTTGAGAGCCATCAACTTGCGCAGCAGGCATGCATTCTCAAGCCGAGCATGACGGGTGTTTTGACCCGTCTGGAGCGCGATGGACTCGTGCGTCGGCAGAAGTCCAGCCAAGATCAACGGCGTGTGTTTGTCGCGCTGACAGAGCGAGGCCAACAATGCTTCGTCTCCATGAGCGAAGGCATGGAAAGCAACTATCTTAAAATCCAGGAACAGTTTGGTGCGGAAAAAATGGATCAGTTGTTGGCTCTGCTCAATGAGCTGAAAAATATCAAACCGTGATCACGCGCTGAGCGGGAAGGGCTCAAGTTATAAAGTTAACATGTTATCGTTGTACTGCCCTATGACCTCGCCGTGGAACGCTGATGTCCATTTCTCACCCTGAACGTCTGATCGTATTTCTCGCGGCTCTTGCTTCCTTTGCCCCTTTATCCATCGATACGTACTAATCCAGCCTCCCCTGATTGCCACGGTGGGGGGCTGACACGGCTATTGAACTTCAGACCCGAGTGAGCGAGAAGCCAGGCTTTGGTTGTAAGGACTGAACTCATTTCTTCCTCCCGTGCATGGGCTTTGCCGAATGCATGCGTATGCAGTGCACGACAGCCCTGCAAAGCGGAGTCCCTGGTCAATCAGGTGCGCCCAGCCTGGCGCTTCGATAATCTGCGAGTACCACGTAGTCAACCGAGTCGTACAAGGACGAAATCGATGATCAAGCGTATCGCTTCAATACCCAGCAGGCCTGCTACTATTTCTGCTCCGTCTGTGGGGTTTACACCCATCACATCAGGCGAATCGATCCGTCACAGTGCGCCTACAACGTTGGCTGCTTGGACGGTGTTGACCCGGCAGACTTGGGCAGGGTGCCGGTGAGTAACGGACGTAACCACCCGTTAGACAAAAAGTAAGCTGACCCAAACGGATGGGACGATGCTTGTGGCGTTCTCTACCCTGAATACCCATTACCCACCGCGTGTGAATGTAAAAAATGCACTTAAAGCGATTTAGATGTTTCGGAACAGGCCCGGACAGTGGAAATGAAGCTTTGGTCATTTTTCAAAGGGGTTCCTCCGAATGGTCGGTCGCTGAGCGGCAAAAATTCGCAGCCGAACAGAAGGCCAATGCCTGCGTCTTCATCAACACAATGGAAGACGGTATCGGACCGTGCGTTCTCGATTTTTATTATCCGCATGCTCGAAGTCCCCTCTGTCTGCACGCATCCCTGGCGGCTGCGCATTACATGCAAACCCATCATGTCGCTGAGTACTCAGGGTCAGCACTGACGTCCATGAGCAAACAGGTATTGACCTTTGCGCACGCAGGAAATGAGCTGCGTACCAGCGTCGAGCCTGATCATGTGAAAAGGCCTGTGCCCACTGTCGGCGCCGTCGCAGAACTGCTTGGCTGCACTGAGTCAGCGATCAAGACCCCGGCGGCCATCGCGTCAATCGGCAGCCCCAAGCTATTGGTTGAAATGGTCAGTCCCGAGGCGTTGTACGCGTTGCGCCCCCACCTGAATGGGATAGTCGCATGGGGGCAGAGGGCAGCCGTGAGCGGCATTTACGCCTACGCGCACCGCGAAATGAATCAGTACGAGGGACGTAATTTCAATCATCTGGAAGAGAGCCTGGAGGATGCTGCGACGGGGGTGGCCGCGGGCGCGCTCAGCGTACTCCTGGCAAGAAACATCATCCTGTACCAAGGCGCCATGCGGGGTAATCGGTGTCAAATCAGCGCGTCGAATTGTGAGGGATTGATCAGCGTTGGGGGCCTGGTTTACAAGGTATGACAACAGCGTTTCCCTGCTACGTCGGCTCCACGACCTGTGGCAATGGGGAACCGCCTACTCACCTATCGGAGACAGGCTGGATCGCGCAATGTGGACATGCGGCATGTGATTGACTAGGTTGCGACGTGGCATCGGGTTTTCGAGCTACCCATCAAGCGTTCGCCTCAGAAATGGATGTCTCTATGACCGCATTCACGCAAACAGATGCACAGCAGCGCGCAGACGATATCAGGGTATTCCAGCAAGAGCTGGCACGGCTTGAGCAGCATGGTGTACTTACGCTTTCAGAAGAGCAGCGGGACTCGGTGGCCTACCATCATCGCGACTTGCTGGACAGCTATACTCGCTCGTTCGACATCGATCGAACGACGGCATCTCGGCAACTCTCGATCGGCATGCGTGCTGCCTCGTTTCTGGGGGCGCTGGCCTTGGCGGCAAGCATTTTCTTCCTCTTCTATAAGTTCTGGGGGATGCTCTCTACCCCGGCGCAGGTCACGACACTGGTATGGGCCCCGCTGGGCACTTTTCTTGGCACGATGTGGATACAAAGTAACGACGCTACCGGTTACTTCACTAAACTAGCGGCCCTGGTGGCATTTGCCTGTTTCGTTCTCGATATTACGATGCTTGGGCAAATCTTCAATATTACTTCATCTGACAACGCCTTGATTGTCTGGGCGGCATTAGCACTCCTTCTGGCATATACATGCAAGTTGCGTTTGCTGCTTGCCGCCGGCATTCTTTGCCTTGTTGGCTTCATTGCTGCTCGTGCCGGGACGTGGGGTGGCATGTATTGGCTCGACCTTGGTGATCGACCAGAGAATTTTTTTCCTGCTGCGATTTTACTCTTTCTTGTGGCGCTATTTGTGCCGCACCGGAATTTTTCCGGGTTTGCTGTGATATACCGAGTCTTTTCTTTTCTGACATTGTTTCTGCCCATGCTGGTATTGGCCAATTGGGGCGGTGGCAGTTATTTTGAAGCTGATCCCGTGTTTATCAAACATTGCTATCAGGT
Source organism: Pseudomonas sp. QS1027 (assembly GCF_002814235.1). GTDB lineage: Bacteria > Pseudomonadota > Gammaproteobacteria > Pseudomonadales > Pseudomonadaceae > Aquipseudomonas. Next base: position 222,564 of record NZ_PHSU01000008.1, read on the forward strand.
CGCAGGCTTCCTTTTTAGCAGCGGCGCAATTTGGCTCGGTATACGAAATTATTGGCCGGAAGTGGTGAACACTGGCATGACGTTTTTCGTGGTTTTCCTTTACACCAAACTTTACGATTGGTGGTGGGCGTCTATGCCGAAATATTTGTTCTTTTTCGTGCTGGCTCTGACGGCTGTGCTCATACTCGTTGTTCTCAAGCGGTTGAGGACAGCACAATCCGGGGAGGCGAAATGATGAACTGGACGCGTCGACACTCGTTGATCGCCGGAGTAGGGTTGATTTTGATCACAAATGTGGTCGTGCTGCTGGGCGTTGCATACAACAAAAGTGGAACGCCCGAGAGTGTGCTTAAGTTGTCGCAGCGTGAATTGCAAGTTCCTTATGGTGGAAGGGAAGGTGCTGACAATAGTGGGATGTCGCTAAGACTGATAGCGAGGTCTACCGGCCCTTTTAGCATGGGGGCTTCCGGCGAAGAGGACAGTGATGGATGGTTTGGCAAGGAGAAGCTTGCCGAATTGGGATTTGATGTTTCAGCACCGATCGATACAGAACAAGGCCGCGCTTACTATCAAAAGCAACATTCCAGACAGGTATTTGTAGTTTTGGAATTTAATGGTCGAGCATATCAACACGCGGTTGAGGTTGCCAGGAAAATGGAAGCCGCCGAATTAAATAAAAAACAGCCAACAACGCTGGCTAGAGAGCAGAGTATGAGCAGTCGACTATTCATTGTTGACGCTGGCGTAAGCCGCGAAGCCCTGCGTGCGAAGTACCCGGATACGACTCAATACAGCATTGTCCGTGGACAGGTCCGAGCGATGGTTTACACTCATAATAATCAGGCAATGCTTATAGGTTATGTCAATCAGAGGGGGGCTGAAAACATCAACGTGCCGTTTACGTTCAGGTCTGTATTTGAGCCGATGCAGCGAACCGTTCAGGAAAACGGTTACTCCGCATCAAATAGCGGGTCGCCTTCATTTGAGGCCGCGATTGCTTTTGGTAAACGACTTGAACCATGGATGGTGGCGGCGACGGCAAAATAGTAATAGCTGTCATTGACCTTGCTGGGGTTGCCTTGCTGCAGCCACACATATGTCTGCAGCCACATATGCACCGAACGGCTGCCCTGGGCGCCGCTATATGGTGCGCTTCGCCACCTGCCTTTGCCAGGTTGTCCAATCGCGCTGGCCGATTTGGTTTTGTGATTCCTATCCCGCCGGCAATGCCAGTGGTATGCCTACGAGCCGTAACGGTCGATGCGTTATTATCGTTTCTCCGAAATCAGCCAAGGAGGCACCCATGAGCGTTCGTGGTAAAGACCGACAGATCGACAACATCGAGTTCAACGTCGGCGACATCGCCCGTAGCAAAGCCTTCTACGGCGAGGCGTTCGGCTGGACATTCGTCGATTACGGCCCTGCCTATACAGAGTTCAGTGATGGTCGCCTGACGGGGGGCTTCACTACGGGGGAGCCCGTTCGGCCCGGCGGTCCTTTGATCATTTTGTACTCGGATGATCTCGATGGGGCGCAGCAGCGGCTCAAAGCGTTGGGGGCTGTTATTTCCCGCGAAACCTTTTCGTTCCCTGGCGGAAGCAGGTTCCACTTCATCGATCCAGATGGCTATGAGCTGGCCGTTTGGACCGCTCAGTAGTAGGTCCCTGCTCCTCTCGAAAGGGCAGGGGCCGCCCATGCTCGGCCTGGGATCAGCTTATGTCCAGTTCGAGTAATTGACTGGCCACGTGCAGGAAGTTGGCGAGAGTCGGTGTCGTATCGTCGCGGCGGTAGACCAGGCCTGTTTCCAGATGCGGCGCATTATTCTCCAACGTGAGATAGCGCACCCCCGAGCGCGCCAGGTGACGCAGTGATGCAGGCACCAGCGCGATGCCCATGCCTGCCGATACCAAGCTGATGATTGTCTGCATCTGGATAGCATGCTGGGCAATATGCAGGCTACCGCCGCACGCTGTGTAGTAGCCGGTGACCAGATCATAGAACGCCGGTGCCGCACGCCTGGGAAATACCACCAAGGGGCAAGAGATCATCGCATCTGAAGATAGCCGTCCATCAACCTCGACCAGGCGTCCGTCCAGCATCCACGTCTCCGGCACAGCGGCAATCAGTGGTTCGACTACCAAAGATCGGTAGGCCAATCGATCGGGAATAGAGGCCCAAGGGTTAGCGATCACGATGCCCGCGTGCCCCTGCCCCTCGACCAGCGCCGCTATCTGAAGGTCACTGGTGGCCTCCATCAGCGATAGTTCCACCGTTGGATACAGGCTGCGAAATCGTTGGACCAGCACGGGAAGAATGCTGTAGTCGGCGGTACTGACAAAAGACAGTTCCAGCGTGCCGGCATCGCCCCGAAGAATGGCTTGCGCCGTATGACCAAGCGCATCGATCGCGTCGAGCGCGGCCCGTACCTGAGGTAGCCATTGCTCGGCGAACGGAGTCAGCGCCACGCTGCGCTTGGTGCGTACGAACAGCGAAGCGCCGACTTCGCGCTCCAGCGCCATGATCGACTGACTCAGCGGTGGTTGGGTCATGCACAGGCGTTGCGCTGCCAGGCTGAAGTGCAAGGTCTGGGCGACAGCTACAAAGTGCCTGAGCTGGCGAACGTCCATCTCTTATATCTCCAGGGACTTAATAAGCCATAAATAATATATTTTAATATCATCCACTCAATCGTTAGCCTGAGTCCATACCGTCAGCCCAGGAGGACTCAATGCCCGCTTATCGTTCGAGAACCACCACCCACGGCCGCAATATGGCCGGCGCCCGCAGCCTTTGGCGAGCCACAGGCATGACGGATGATGACTTCGGCAAACCCATCATTGCCATCGCCAACAGCTTCACGCAGTTTGTCCCAGGTCACGTACACCTCAAGGATCTCGGCCAACTGGTTGCCGGCGAAGTGGCGCAGGCCGGTGGCGTGGCCAAGGAGTTCAATACCATCGCTGTCGACGATGGCATCGCCATGGGCCACGACGGCATGCTCTATTCATTGCCATCGCGGGAACTGATCGCCGATGCCGTTGAATACATGGTCAATGCCCATTGCGCCGATGCACTGGTGTGCATCTCCAACTGCGATAAAATCACCCCCGGCATGCTGATGGCTGCCATGCGCCTGAACATCCCTACCGTGTTCGTTTCTGGTGGTGCGATGGAGGCCGGGAAGGCGGTGATCAAAGGCAAGCTCCAGTCTCTGGACCTGATCGACGCAATGGTGATCGCCGCCGATGACTCCTATAGCGACGAGGAGGTCTCGGCAGTCGAGCGCGCTGCCTGCCCTACCTGCGGTTCGTGCTCCGGTATGTTCACCGCCAACTCGATGAATTGCCTGACGGAGGCACTTGGCCTGGCATTGCCGGGCAATGGTACGGTGCTGGCGACCCATGTCGAGCGTGAGGGATTGTTTCGCCAGAGCGGGCGGCTGATTGTCGAGCTAGCCAAGCGTTGGTACGAACAGAACGATGCGCGGGCATTGCCATGCAACATTGCCAACCGAGCTGCTTTTTCAAACGCCATGAGCCTGGACATCGCCATGGGCGGCTCGACCAACACCGTCCTTCACCTATTGGCAGCTGCGCGCGAAGGCGGCGTGGATTTCACCATGGCGGACATTGACCGGCTGTCTCGCCAAGTCCCGTGGCTGTGTAAAGTGGCGCCCGCCAGTAACAATGTGCACATCGAGAACGTGCATCGAGCCGGGGGTATCATGGCGATCCTTGGCGAGTTGGACCGTGCTGGCTTGATCGACACGGGTTTGCCTGTCGTCCACGCCCCCACCTTGAAAGACGCGCTGGACCGCTGGGATATCGCCCGTAGCCCGGACGAACAGGTGCAGACATTTTTCCGTGCGGCGCCGGGCAATATCCGCACCCAGAGGGCTTTCAGTCAGTCGGCCCGCTGGGAAGCGCTGGATACAGACAGGTCAACGGGCGCTATCCGATGCGCTGAACAAGCCTTCAGCAAGGACGGAGGCCTCGCGGTACTGTTTGGCAACCTGGCGCCGGAGGGCTGTATCGTCAAAACAGCCAGCGTCGACCCCTCCATGTTGGTGTTTAAAGGCAAGGCCGTGGTCTTCGAAAGCCAGGAAGCGGCCGTGGCCGGTATCCTCGGTGACCAAGTAGTGCCGGGCGATGTCGTGGTCATCCGCTACGAAGGCCCCAAGGGCGGTCCTGGTATGCAGGAAATGCTCTATCCCACCAGTTATCTCAAATCCAAAGCGCTGGCGAAGTCCTGTGCTCTTTTGACGGATGGGCGATTTTCGGGCGGCAGCTCCGGCCTGTCCATCGGACATGTATCACCGGAAGCTGCGGAAGGTGGATTGATCGGCCTAGTGGAAACAGGGGATCTGATCAAGATTGATATTCCCAACCGTACTGTTGAACTGATGGTCGAGGAAACGACGTTGAACCAGCGTTACCGCTCAATGGATGCCAGGGAGGCGCAAGCCTGGCAGCCAGCTGCACGGGCGCGACTAGTGTCGCCTGCGCTTCAGGCATATGCGGCGCTGACATCGAACGCGGCTCGCGGCGCGGTCAGGGATGTGGCGCAGGTTCAGCGTCGGTTTGGCGGCAGGCAAGCGACGCAGGATTAGCAAATGCTACGTGAACAGAGTTTGTCCGCAATTGCATTGTCAAAAGCGCTATCGCGGGCAAACAGCGCTGACACAAACCTCAGCTATGGGCCAAACCGGACCTGCACGTTCAAAGGCAGGCGTTTGCTTACTGGGATGCTGCAGCCTTTCGCGACAGGCTGCATCGATCCTGAACGGACGCTCGTCAGCGTCAGCTCAGGGTCGAAGGTTCTGCTTGCTCCGCTATTGCAGCGGAACATACACATCTGTTTGCCATTGATCCTGTGGTGTCTCGGGATAGACGCTCAGGTAATTGAAGAACAACGGCTGGTCACGCAGTTCCTCTCCACTGGCAGGAAGCCAATCGCGGTAAATCGGATAGATCGTTTCGCCGATGTGATCCGGTGACCCCACGTGTCGCACCACGACGCAGCGACCGGCAGGAATGACGATCTCGTGCACGCCGAACTCATTCGGCGCCACGGCCTCGTGAATCTCGCCGCAGATTGCGAAGCGGAAAGCTTCTGGTGGTGTCGTATCGGGGTTGTTATAGGGAATGCCAAAGTTGCGACTCGATGCCACCGGCGACTGCCCGCTCTGCATACGCCACTTGATGAAGGTGCGCACACTCTCATTGACGAGCCCGGGTGGTCCGCAGTGTTCAAGCGCTGCTACCCTGACTTCAGGGAAATCTACGATTCGTACTTGCATGATGATGGTCCTGGAAAAATGAGGGATTGCGAATACCGCATTCCAGACCTGCCAGTTCGGTTCCTTCCTGAACGCACTCGGCGTCGTACCGAATGCCCGCCTGAACGCCCTGCAAAATGCCTCGGGACTTTCAAAGCCGGCACCGAGTGCGGCGTCCAGTACCGAGTGATCGGCGAGGGCGGCCAGGCGATGTGCCGCGCGTCGTAGTCGCATCAGTTGCACATAACGTGAGACAGGCACGCCAACGAACGCGGTGAATTGTCGATGGAAGTGAAACACCGAAAAGTTCGCCACATGGCTCAACGTCTTCACCGACAGGTCACCTTCGAGATTGGCATCAATGTAGGCGAGTACGGCGTTGAAGCGTTTTGTGTAAGCGAAATGGGTCGGCATGTCGGGCACTGGGAAAAGCTCCTGGAAGTACGGTCGGCAATAGAATCGACTATAGCGGCGCGAACGCGCCTAGCCGTGCTTGCTCAAGACCCATTTTGGGTTGGCCAATACGATCTCTTCCAAAGCGTTCCCCTGTCGTTTGTGTCGTGGTCTGGTGAAACCAGATACCCCGTGAGGCCGATGCCGTTTGCAGGTGCCCCAAGCCGCCAAAGTACCCACCGAGACATCTGGAGTAGGGCTGTCATAAACTGAGCGCTTCATTACATTGAGGTTGCTTCATGAGAAGGGTGCTCGGCTGCTTGCTGTTTTTCTTTGCCTACTCGGCTACCGCAACTGATCTGCGCATGCTGACCGATAACCATCCTCCCCTGCATTTTCAGCAAGGTAACGAGCTGGTGGGGTTTGGCGTTGATGTGGTGCGCACCCTCGCAGAGGGAACTGGCGATCATGTGGATATTGAGCAGGCTCCGTTGCTTCGGGCCTTGCAAGTCGCGGGCACAGGCTCAGACACTGCGGTTTTTACCGTACTGCGTACGGCCGAACGCGAGTCGCACTACCAATGGGTAGGTCCATTGCTTGAGGTCGAAACGGCGCTGTATGCAGGACCTGGAAAAACACAGCCGTTACATAGCCTGCAAGAGGCCAGTGCCGTCGGCCGGATCGCACTGCCGCGTAAATGGCTGGCTTACAATTACCTGAAAAAACAGGGGATGAGCAATTTGTATGGCGTGGAAACCCCAGAGCAGATGATGAGATTGCTACGCCTGGGACGGGCAGATCTGATCGTCGCGGATACGCTCACCATTGCCACGCTGGCTCATGAGGTCGGGCTTGAGCCTGGCGAACTGCACTACCAATTGCCACTGATGACACAGGGCGCCTATATCGCATTCTCCCCGCAGACGGACGCTCACCTGGTTGCCCGCTGGCAGAAGGCGTTCGAAGAGATGAGCCGTGATGGACGCCTACAACAGTTGAAGCAGCGTTGGTTATCGGTTGCTCCCTGGCATCACTGACTGTCTGGGAGGTGTTGGCTTCTCGAGATCGAGCACGGGAGGAAGTGAACGTCCATGGCTTGAACCTTACCCAGACGCTTGCTACTTATTCCGAAGGCATCGTCCGCCAAATACGATAATCAGGGGCGCTGGTTGATGTCCTCCAACCGGCCGACTCCAGCCGGGGGGAACAGCACTGATCGTGCCTATTTCATTCATCACCGTGACGATCTATCCCGTGAGATCTTTATTGGTCCGCCAATCATGAGCCGATCCAATCAGGAATGGGGGATCACCATCAGCCGGCGTTTCAATGATCCTCGCGGTGAATTTGCCGGCGTAGTGTCGGTCACCTTGGGGTTGAAAACTTCCTGCGGTTGTTTGGAAAGATCGACGTAGGGCTGGAGGGCGCTATCGGTTTGTCCCATACCGACGGTACGTTGCTGGTTCGCTATCCTTTCCGCGAGCAGGACGTGGGGCGCAACTTTTCCAAGTCGCCCATCCATGCAAAGTATCTAGTCGATCGATCAGTCGGCACCGCGTCGTTTACCTCCATTCGAACCGATTCAGTCAGGGGTGCTTAATGATGTTCTGAAGGATAAGCGGGCCGCCCAGGCTTAGCAGCTTGCTGCCTTGTTCGATCATCCCGAGATTGATCGTTGCGAACCCGAGCTGTCCTACCAAATCGACGACATGGGTGTTGGCATCGTGGTCACGCCCCCACAGAAACATCACTCGGCGCCCGCCATTTTCTTCAGGGTGTTTAGCCAGCAGCGCTGCTGGCAACTGATTGAAGGTTTTGACCACTCGTGCGCCGACAAACGCCGAAGCCACGATGTCAGTCGACTCTCTATCGCCGAGCTCCTCCGGCGAAACCCCGTAGGTGTTCATTGCATCGATCACGATTCTGTTCTTCCAGTCGGCAATCGAGAGCCCGATCTCCCGGTGCGCTTTGAACGGGATGGCGAGGATGACAATGTCGGCCTTGAGCGCTTCCTGGAGGGACTGCGCAATCATCGTCTTGCCCAGTTCTTGGGCAAGCGCTGTGAGCGTGTCGGGGCCACGGGTGTTGGCCAGTCCGAACTCGATACCATTTCGGGCAAATTGGCGTGCAAGGGCTGTTCCGAGTTTTCCGGAACCAATGATGGAGTAAGTCATGGTGAGTTCCTCAAAAGATGGCAGTGCGTCGGAATGTCAGGCCGTGATGGCAGCAATGGCTTTTCGTGCTTGAGTAACGGCCTCTTCTTTCGCCTCGGGGCTGAACGCAACCCCTTCTGCACGAACGATGGTCGTGTCGGTGATGCCCAGAAAACTCAAGAGTCCAATCAAGTAGCTCTCGTGATGCTCCAGCGCGGCAGCAGGGCTTCCCGCTGAATAAACACCGCCACGAGCGGAGGCAATGAACGCTCGCTTGTTCTTCAGCAAACCTTCTGGCCCAGTGGCCGTGTAACGGAACGTTTTGCCCGCCACCGCAATCCGGTCAATCCAGGCTTTCAGGGGGGTTGGTATCGACAGGTTGTACATGGGCGCGCCAATCACAACGATATCGGCCCCCAGTAACTCATCCATGTAGGCGGTGCCTTTGAACAGATCGTCAATCAACACCTTGTCCTTGCTGTCGACACCTTGCCATGCCGCCAGGTGGGCTCCCGAAAGGTGCAAGGCCGGGTCGTCTGCGAGATCACGATAAATCACGCGGATTTCAGGCTGCAGCTTTACCAAACGGGCAACGATGTCAGAGGACAGGTGGCGGCTAACTGAATGAGTGCCCAGCAGGCTGGAATCAAGATGGAGGAGTTGCATGGTGACTGACCTTCGAGGTGTAGGGGGAGGCGTGTGGGAATGATCTGCCGCTGGGTTGGATCTGAAAAGACGGTATATTGAGATGTGAAGTATCTGTTTTCGGGATGGTTGGAGGCGTTATGCTCGATGGGGTGTCACTGGATCAGCTCAGAACATTCATCGCCGCAGTCGATGAGGGCAGCTTTTCCGCTGCGGCCAGGAAGCTCAACCGGGTGCAGTCAGCGGTGAGTGGATGGGTGGGCGGCCTGGAAAACCAAATGGGTGTTGTCCTGTTTGACCGCTCAGGTCGATTTCCCAAGCTCACTCCAGAAGGTGTGCTCTTGTTGGCGGATGCGCGGAGCATCGTGTCAGGCGTCGATACGTTGAAGGCCCGTGCGAAGCTCATGGCCTCGGGGATAGAGCCGGAGCTGTCCGTGGTCATGGACGTGTTCTTCCCGACATCGGCGATAACCGCCGTCGCGAAAGAGTTTGCCCGCCGGTTCCCGCTTACCCCCTTGAAAATCTTCGTTGAGGCCTTGGGTGCGGCTTATCAGCCAATATTGGACGGACGGTGCAGCTTAGGTATTTTGGGGGCTCTGCCTGTCTCCTTTGCATCGTTATCCAGCGAGCGCATTGGCGAGGTCTCGCTCGTCATGGTTGCGGCTCATGATCATCCGCTGGCCTCTTGGGCTGGAAAAACGCCAAGGCATGAACTGGCGAAACACATTCAGCTCGTTCTGACTGATCGTTCTGAGTTAATGATCGGGCAGGACTTCGGTGTGCTCTCACCGTTGACTTGGCGTCTGGCAGATCTATCAACCAAATACGCGTTTCTCAAGGATGGGGTTGGATGGGGCAGCATGCCGCTTCACATGGTTGAGCAGGACATAGCTGCTGGCACACTGGTCGTTCTTGATGTCGAAGGCGTACCGAGGGAGGGCGTGAAGTTGGGAATATCCGCCGTGCATCCTGCAACGGCGCTTCCTGGACCTGCGGGCCGATGGCTGATCGACCGTATCAAGAAAGCTTACGCCTACGGGTAGTTGGAAAAGCAGCGGTGGCTTGCTGCGTTCTTGCCGCGTCCCACAAACGCTCACTGCTGAGAGTGGCTATGCTCTCGTTCTGTTCTTTAATAGACGTACGCAGCTCTCTGATCGAGGCGTTTAACTTATCACCCTGATTTGAGATGTTTCGATTCAAGAGATTTTCAGTAGATGTCAGATCATATTTTGATGCTGGATCTCTCACTTCGGTCTCCTGAGCCATTGACAGCGGCTTTGGTTTTGTAGGGCGGTCCATTGACGCGCTCACACTTGTAAAGTATGGGCGTACCTCAACCGATCAATGAGCCGTCAGTACACGGTGGTCTTGAAGACAACACCGCCTGGGAATAGGCTGTTGCCAGCCGTCATCCCGATCTAATAGTCGAGCTAAATCCATTGACTGAGATAGTCAGCCATTTCCCGGGTGGTTGTAGGGCGATACTTCGTGTGACGCGTGCAGATGATCTGTTCTCTGCTGGAAAGCCGAGTGAATTTTGGAGCATTCCTAGAGAAAGCAGCTTCCTCACAACTGACGCGTGCTTTTCCCTTTTGATCGGGTGTTTTTCTGACAGGTGATCCTTCAGGCAAGCACTACATAGGCCTGATACCCAGGCTTCCAGCCTGGAAGAACTAGCGCTTTAACCAGTAGCATTTCGGATGACGAAGAAGGGGGATGGGGTATCAAAGATTGGCGAGCATGAGCTCTAACTGCCGATGTTCCCAAGCGCTCAGTAGATCAACTGGATTGGTTCCGTAACGCTGCCAATCTTCAAGCGTTCCTGTTCTTCCAGCAGGGCACGACGCATCATCACAGTAATCCAGGATGTCACAGTCATTGAAAAGCGTAAGCGTCCAGCTATCGACCTCAACGGGCATAGGTCCGGTATGGATCTCGCTCCAGGACTGCGCGCTCAGTCGACGCAGGGTGCGTACACCCAGAGCGACCTCTTTGAGCACCTGGTAAACCTCACGAGCGGTGAGGGAGGTGGCTGTCCTCATGTGCGTCGCTCCGCCGGGACCAGCGAGGCCCAGCTAAAAGACGATGCGAGTGATCTGCGTTTGCGGCTCGGCATTGCAACCCACTGACTTGGATAAAGGGGCCTCTCAGTATACTGAAGTCTGCATACCTCACCCGAGGCGTGAGGAAGAAGGCGGACTGCAACGTGATCAACAGCCGCAGCCACAGGGCGTTAGTAGCCCTTCTGGCTGAAAGCCTCGACGACTGAATAGCGAAACACGGATCAGCTTTTGAGGCCTTGTTACCATCTTTGGCCCGTCTGTAGTGGGGGGTTAGGGGCAGAATGCCGGCAGAGACATAAACCATGTCACGCTGACATCTGAATGGCATCAAAAACCTCCATTTCGTCATTTTCTGAAATGAAAGCATGCGGGCATGCGAGCATTTTTCTGCTGCCATCTTTCATTGCCGGCTTCGATCTGGGCATCGCTTCGATCTATGCCATCGGTAACGGGTGTGCGCTGTTTTTTAGTCGGGCCCGGTATGCGGCATGAGCCACTTGCTCATTCAAGTTGCGTGAAATGACCTTCAAAAACCTCATACACATCGTAGAGGGCGGTGCCGTCCTCGATCACTGGCTAGCTGCTGCTTTCGCCTTCGGGGGCGCCATGCAGTTCGCCTTCATTGCTCTGCCCGAGACACTTGCGGCTACACTGGCTATCCACTTCCAGCCCTTCGCGGTGCCCTGCATGAAAGTCGGAGTGATTTCCGATACCCACGGCCTTCTCCGTCCTGAGGCACTGGCTGCCCTGAAGGGCTGCGAAAAAATCATCCACGCCGGCGATATCGGTAAGCCAGAGGTGCTTGAGCATCTGGCCGCTATCGCTCCGCTGTTCGTTGTGCGCGGAAACAACGACCAGGGCGTGCCCTGGGCAGACCATCTGCCGGACTTTCTGCGGCTCGACCTGGGCGGATGGCGGACCTTGCTCGTGCATGACATCGCCGATGTTCCAGCCATGCTTGATGAGGGCACAAAGCTGGTGATCACCGGCCATTCGCACAAACCTCTCATTCAATGGCGTGGCGAAACCTTGTATCTCAACCCTGGGAGCGCGGGCCCGCGGCGTTTCAAGCTTCCGGTGACGCTGGCGCTGCTGGAGGTGTTTGATACCGCCATCGAGCCTCACCTGGTTTCGCTTCTGGAATGACTCGCCATCCAGGTGAAACCCAAAAGCCTTTCAGCGCCCTGGCTTTTCGACAGGCCAGGCATTTTTACGGATCATCAAAAAAGTCAGAAAACGGGGTAGGCGGGTTTGCTCGCGAAGGCGACGTTTCAGCCAGGAATATCACTGAATGAGAATTGTTTCTGAGTTGAGAGTGTTCAGACATCAAGGGTATTGCTGGGTAGTTACAGGGGGGGACACAGCGTCAAATATTTTTAGAAATCGTTATAGACAGATCTGAACGCCGGCTTGTAGTATTACAAAAGTTTTCAGGGTTATCAGACGGTCACAGGCTGATAACGCTCCAAACAAAAGACTGCAAGGGAAAAGCAGGTATAGCTCGTCACGCAATCGTGCGGAGGAACAAGGATGTACATTAGAGCAGCTTTCATTCAGCTCATTGCTGAACTCGATGATGACACTTCCCTACCTGATCAACGGCCGCTTTCATGCGTCGCCGTACCGTCTTTTACGTTTCGTGATTTATCATTCAGCCCAGGCTTTAAGTGGCGTAGCCACTGACAGTTAAAGCTGGCTGATCCTTATCGGCATCATGCAAGGCCCTGTACTCGACATACATAAATGCGGGGAGGGCACTGCTGTCTCATTGCACCCAGCTGCCACACTTATCGCCCTTATTTGGCGTGCATTTGTGTGCGCACTAAAACAATAACAAGAGCAATACCCTCTACACAGGTTACTGACTGCCCAAATCAACACTCCGGTATCGCGCTGATACTTGGGTGCAGCCTACACAAATAAGGGACTAACCGTGAAAGCCCTGAAATCCGTACTTGACGCCGTCGGCAATACCCCTATCGTGCAACTGCAAAAGGTACTCCCTGCTCCAGGCAGTGCGACGATTTTTGCAAAACTCGAATACCTGAATCCAGGTGGCAGCATTAAAGACCGCATGGTCAAGTTTCTTCTCGAGGAAATGGACTCGGCGGGCAGTCTGAACGCGCGATCCGTCCTGGTGGAGAACTCCTCAGGCAATACTGGCGCAGCACTGAGCATGGCTGCGGCGGCGCGAGGGTTGCGTTGCATTGTGACCATTCCGGACAAGATGAGCGGGGAAAAAATCGCCAGGATGCGGGCGTTCGGCACCGAAGTTGTCGTCGCGCCTACCGCCGTCGAAGCGGATGACCCTCGCAGTTACTACAGCATGGCCCGCGATATTGCCGAACGCACGCCAGATTCAATCTACCCTGACCAATACAATAACCCGCTCAATGCTGAAGCCCACTATCGCACCACCGGTCCCGAACTATGGGAACAGACTGAAGGCGATATTGATGTTTTAGTCTGTGGCATGGGCACGGGCGGAACCATTACCGGTGTCGGGCGCTACCTCAAGGAAAAGAACCCGGCGATCCAGGTGATTGGGGCTGATCCGATTGGCAGTGTTTTTCATGACTACTTCCACTTCGGGAAGATGAGTCAGACATCGGTTTATAAAGTGGAAGGTATCGGCGAAGACTATTTGGTCAAGGCGATCGATTTCAGCGTGATCGATGACATCGTTCAGGTCAATGATGCCGAATCATTTGAAATAGCCAGGCGTCTTGTTCGAGAAGAAGGCATTTTCTGTGGTGGATCCAGCGGCAGCGCAATGAGTGTGGCGTTGCGCGTGGCTCATCGTTACCCGGGAAAGAATATCGTGGTCATACTGCCTGACTCGGGCAACATGTACCTGAGCAAGTTTATGGATGACCAGTGGATGCTTGCCAATGGTTTTACCGTACAGGCACGTGAGGCAGTGATAGAGCTGGAAGATACTCAGGCGGTGCCCGCATGATGAATAAACTTGCCAATGAAAGTATCGCCAGTCAGGTAATTCCGGACGTTAAGTTTTCGTTCAAAAGCACTATCGATCTCATGGACGAGTCACTGCGCGAAGGCGCCGAGCGTGCCACCGTTCCTCCTTCCATTGAAGACAAGTGCGACCTCGCCGAAGCCATTATCCGCACCGGCGTAAGAACGCTTGTTGTGGGCATGTTTCCGGACGTCCCCCATAACATTGAACTGCTCCGCCAACTGGTAGCCCGCCAGCAGGCCGGCCGCATTGCCGCGGATGCGCGCTTCATGGTGATCTCCCACGTGGGCATCACTTTCGAGCAATCGTTGACGGTACTCAATGAGCTGGCTGAGGGCGGCATGCCGCTCAAAACGGTGTGGCTGATAGCGATCCATTCGGTATCCGATCAGCAGATCCAGCATCTGTTTCCGACGATCCTGCGCAAGGATCCAGCCGCAGGCTTTGACTCAACCCTCTGGAGTTCCCACAGCGTCGATACCCGGCGCGAGCTGAATCTGGCCTGGCTGGACGAGTTTCTCCCCACCTTGTCGCGCTACCAGGGCGGCGGCGTGATGGTCGGGCTGCTGGATACGTTCAGGGCGTGCCATTCACACTTGATCAACACCGTCGATCTCGTGGCTCGCCATGGCGTTGGCCAGATTCGGCTCGTTGATACCGCGGGCACCTGCCTGCCGCATCAGGTACAGGGATTTGTCGGCGAACTGGTCGAACGCTTTCCTGCCATTCGGTTCTATGGGCATTTTCATGACGATTTCGGCATGGCTACCGCCAATGCCCTGATGGGGCTGTCCCTCGGGTTGCAGGGCGTCGATGTCTCGGTGGGTGGCTTTGCCAACCGCGCGGGCCATCCGCCCTTGGCTGAAGTCGCTGTTGCCTTGAAGAAGTTGTATGGCGTGGAGCTGTCCGGCTTTGATTATCAGTCCTTGTTTGCTTTGAGCCGACTGACTGAACGGCTATACGGCCTGATGGAAAACCCTGCGCAGGCCATCACGGGGGTCATCACCCACAGCATCCAGAGCGGGATTCGCACAGAGCTGCTCAACAGTGCCCCGACGATCTTCGACATCCTGGACCCGAGCGAGATCGGCTCAAGCCTGGTCCGCATGTTCGGGGTACGCAGTGGGCGCGATGGACTGCTCAGGTTCCTGCGGCAAACCGATCTGCTGCTCGAGCATGACCTCGAGGCTACCCCCGAGCTGGCGGACCGACTGTATCCCCTGATCGAAGCCGAATGGCGTCGACGCAGTGCCACAGCCCATACGCAACTGCGGGGCTGCATCGAGAAATACCAGAACGTCCTGCAGCAGTCGTTTTTTACCGAACAGGATCTTGCCGTTTGGCTGCAAGAGAACCTCGCCCCCATGACTAAGGAAAGTGAAACGCTATGAGCATTGCAAACAAGACTGCGCAGGACCTTTGGAGCCGCTTTCAAGTCATTCATGGCCACGCCCCGAAAGACGAGTGGGAGTCGCTGCTCTCTCTGGCACAGAAAACGGCAAGCGAGGCTTTTGACGATAACTCCGCGACCCGCGAACAGGCCGAGCTCAGTGTTCATCGTGTGCTCTACGCCTTGTATGCCGGCTCTATCGTTGCACCGTGGGAGGCGCACTGGAAAGACGTTGACCACTACCTGTTCGTTCAACTGCGACAAACGCTGGAACAGTCATGGAATGAGTCCGAGGTTGAGAAATACGCCAACTTCTTCGGCGATCTGCCGCAGGCTGAGCACTTTGAGAGCTGGGCGAATCAACACTGCGAAACACATCGCTCGAATTTGTTCCACCCGCTGTTCGGCTTCCTGCGTGAGAACGCCACTCGCCAGCAACTGACCGAGTTCCTCGTTCAGGAAACACCGTTCGATGTCCACTTCGGGGATATCCTGGCGAAAATGCTGCCGGGTGTTTATGGCGACGCAAAAACCGAGTTCTCGAAAAATTTCTGGGACGAAATGGGCTGTGGCGATACCGGCGAAATGCATCGTCAGCTTCGCGTCGAGATGATCAAGTCGCTGGGCGTTTGTGAAGATGTGCATTTGCTGGAAATTGAACGGTTTTGCGTAGAAGAGCTGCGCCTGGCAAACATGTACTTTCACACGGCCTTTAACCGCGCCTTGTTGCCACAGGCCATCGGCATGATGCTGGCCACCGAACTGATGGTCCCGGGCCGTCTGGATCAGCAGATCGAGGGCTGGCGCCGAGTCGGCTTGTCCGACGATGACATGCGCTACCTGATCATTCATACCGTCGTCGACGTCGAACACGCTGCCGGCTGGATGAACGAAGTGGTCAAGCCGCTGATCAAGAAAGACCCGTCTTTCATTCCTGCGATTGCGTTTGGGATGGCGCGTCGACTTGAACATGCGGCGCAGGTTTGCGACCACATGGCGGCCTGGTTGCCGACCCTTTCCAGCTCCGAGCCTGCTCACTGATGCAGTTTGATGCCGCTTCGCAAACCCCGGCTCGTTATGAGCCGGGTTCTTGCGCCGATGCCTTGGACGTTCTCCTGATCGGTTGTGGCCTGCGCGGGACCGGTTTGTTGACGGCCAACGCGGATTTACTGCGGTATCGGGTCGGGGTGGTCGATGCTTCAACCACCCTGGGTCCTGGAAGCTTCGATCGTTACCGCATCGATTCCAACTCCTATGGCCACGATTTTTTTGGCTGGGTCGATCCTGAGGGGGTCTACGGGCAACAGCTCGCGCACCCGCATGTCCGGGCGCTGCATGCGACTGAAGGCAGCTTTGCTCTTTCATTGCTCGCGTCGGCCTTGCGACCCTTCGGAGCGGCCATCAAACAGGCTGTCGGCCCCGCACGCATCTGGACGGGGCAAGCCGTCGTCAAGATCGAAGTGGAAGGCGACAGCGTGGCGGCAGTGCTGGAAGACGGGCGACGAATCCATACCCGATTCGCCGCCCTGGCGCTGGGTATTCGGGAATGCCTGCACGCAGATCTATTGCCCTGGCAGGGTAAGACCCAACTGTCACGGCAAATCATTGAACACGGAGTGCCGGCCCAGTGGTCGGCGCAACCGCAAAAAATCGTCATTACGGGCGGCTCGCACAGTGCTTATGCCATTGCCAACCGTCTAAGGCAGGAGGGCGCGCTGGCGCCCACTAGTGAAGTGCGAATTTTGCAACGCAGCGGTACGAAGCTGTTTTACGCCAATATCGACGCGTATCGGAACAGTACCCACACCGCGCTTGAACAGCGGCCGAATGTGCAGACCGACGTCTGCCCGCAAACCGGTAACCTCTTTCGCTATTCGGGACTCCGGCATGCGGCCCGCGAGACGTTTGAGCGTATTGCGACAGCGGCCCTGCCGAGGTTTACCCAGACAAGAGTGGATTGCCTGAAGAGTGCCCGACCGTGGCTGGATGAAGCCGACGTGGTCATTCAGGCCCTCGGTTATGAAAGCAACTGCGTCCCCTTGGTCATCAATGGCATCCAGACCTCCATGCTGACGGACGGCCCGATTGTCGACACCACGCCGGATGGCCGATTGAAGCTGGCGAATGGACAAATCTTGCCTTTGTTCGTCATGGGCATGAATCCCTATCCCTACGATGACAACAGCCTGACGCCAACCGGGCAATACGCCGCACGCGGCCAGCAAATTCTCGAAGCCTTGTCCCAGCGCCGCGTGACGGCCCGCAACGTGATGGACATCTCGACAACCTAAAGGATCAGAACCCATGGCTCACGTAGTTTTCATTGAAACAACCCGCCCTGGCATCCAGGCGATCGAAGCCGCCAAGCGACTGGGTCACAAGGTCTCACTGGTGACCTCGGGCAATTTTGACTGGTTGCTGACGCCGGCCGAACTCGCCACGGTAAGGGACAGTGTCGACGCTATCTATTCGGCGCCTTCCACCCAGTCCGCTGACGACTGCGAGCGCGCCCTTATCGAGTGCATGGCTGTCGAACCGATCGATGCGGTGTTGACCGTGTTTCATCCTTGTGTATTGCCGGCCACGACGGCGGCGGCCAGGCTGGGGTTGAAAGCGACGAGTGTCGAAGGCGTGATGAATGCGCGGGACAAAGCCCGATGCCGTGATCTGATCCAGCAAGCCGACTTGCCATCCGTGCAGTTCAGACGTGTCAGCGGGTTCGAAGAGGCCCGACAGGCTGCACTTGCAATCGGCTATCCGGTTGTCGTCAAGCCGAGCACCGGACTGGCCAAGATGATGGTGAAGATCATTGCGAACGAGCCAGCCTTGATCGCCTACTTCGAGCAGTACAACCAGTCGCTTGCGGCGCTGGATGAAGCCATGCGAGCGGAAATAGACGACATCTTCGTGGTCGAGGAGGTCGCCGTTGGCCCTTTGTTTTCCATTGAGGTGGCGGTCAGTGCCCACGACGAATGGATGCCCTTGGCCATCCTTCGTCGCAAGACCGGTCGACGCAACCCTGTGCTTGAAATGGGCTCGACCATGCCTTCAGGCCTCTCCGATGACGAGTATCAGGTCGCCGCCGATTACGCCATTGCCATTGTCAAAGCCCTGGGGCTGGACCTGGGCATCTTCCATGTCGAGTTTATTTACACCGCCAACGGCCCAAGACTGGTCGAGGTCAATCCACGCATTGCGGGTGGCGCGATTCCCGACCTGATCAACGCCTCCACGGGGGTGAACCTGTTTGAGCTGCTGGTGCGTATTCACACGGGAGAGCGATTGGGCCTGGGCCGTCTTGCCAGCCAGACCTATTCGAGCCACTCGTTCATTGCCGCCGAGCAGGATTGCACGGTGCGTGAAGACCTTCCCGAAGACTGGTTCAGCCCGATACGGGCACAGTTGCATTCCGGTGTGGCAAATATCAAGGCGGGGCAATTCCTGCAACACATGGAGGGCAACTTCAGTACCTATGGCGTTATCCGAGTGAGCGGCAACAGCTACGCCGAAGTGGTGGAAAAGGTTGCGCTCAAACACGCTGCGGTTGAACAGATACTCGGCGTGAAGCTGGTGCCAATCAGTGATTGAACCCGCTCGTTTCAGCTCCCCATCCATTGACCCCAGGTGAAATCATGCAAGACTGGCTGACGCTGGCAAGAGATCGACGTTTTATATTGCTCTGGCTGGCGACCCTGGTCAGCTCCACCGGTACGTTCATTTTATTGCTGTCTGTATCGTCCTACATCATTCGAGTCCACCACTCAGGGCTCGGCGCGACCTCCGTGTTCGCCTTCCAATGGATCCTGCCGGTGGCCCTGGCGTCGCTGATCCGATTGATTTGCGAGAGGGTCGGGCTGCGCAAGGCGGTGATCAGCAGTGACATCATCAACGGCCTGCTGTCGCTGCTGATTGGCGTACTGTTGGCGCAAGGCTGGATGACCCCGGTCCTGGTCTGCTTCCTGTTCAGGGGATTTGTGGAAGCAATCACCAAAACCAGTCGCGTGGTGTTCATCAAGAAACTGTTCGAAGGCCGGCAACTTGAATTGGCGTCCTCGACCTTCAACCTCTCTTACTACCTGGGGGGCGTGCTGGGCGGGGTCATCGGTAGCCTGCTGGTCGGCACCTTCTCGCTGTTGGCCGTGGCCGCGATTAGCGCCGCGACTTTCGCGTTCTCGGCGCTGTGTTATGCCGGATTGCCGTACGTCCTGACGGCCAGGCAAGACAATGCCAAACGCCGTGGCGTGCTGATGTCGAACCTGGCAATCGTGACCAAAGAGCCGCAACTGTTTGCCGCGTTTGGCTACCTGTGCATAGCGACGGGCGTGTTCCAGGGGTTCCACAACGCCGCTCGGACTATCTTGCCGATCAGAGTGCTCGGGCTGCCCGACTCGGCCGTCATGCAACTGCAGATTGTCAGCGCCTTGGGAATCATCCTCGGGGCGCTGGCCGTGTCGTTGCTGCCGAGTCTGGTGCGCTGGAAAAGCTTTGGCTTGCTGGCCAATACCCTGACCGCCATCTGCCTGGTCTTGACGACACTGGTCCACAATAGCGTTCAATTGCTGGTGGCTTACTTTCTCTTCATCTTCCTGTTCGAAGTGTCCTTTACCGCGGCCCAGTCACGCTTGATCCAGTTGAGCTCCTCCGACGACATCGTCACGATCACGGCCGGGACCAATGCGTTTGGCTCGGGCTTGCTGATCGTGTGTGCGTTGCTCTCCGGCGGGCTGGCGGATCTTATTCCATTCCAGCAGGTTGGCTATCTGGTCGGTATTGGCTCGCTGTTGCTGAGCGCACTGATATTGCTGGTGCAGAGTGGTGTCAGGAAACGCATGCACTATCAACCTTCCAATCAATAAGGACACGAGGCGTCGACCCTCTCGCGGATAAAGACGCCGCAGAAGCGGGGGCGGCGTCTGTCCTGTTGTCAGAAAAGCCTAAGCGCTTCCTGCGACGTGTCCCACGCAGACGCGGGCAGCCTGCGTCTCGCCTGGTCCGTCCCGAGCTTACGCCTTGGCGGCGTTCTGTGCCGCCTCGAACACCTCGCGTGCGGACGTCTTACCCGCTACGTGCTCCGTACCCTCGACGCCAATGTCCATCCATCCTGCATTCACCGCCTCAAACATGGCTTCGGCCGGTCCGGTATGGCCCTTCGGAATGCCGAATTGCTCGAACGCTTGTGCCCACCCTGCACGAGGGACTGCAAAGGCTGTCACGTCGAGATTCAGGACTTCACCCAATTGCGCCGCGACTTCATCCGCGCTGACCATCGAACCCAGCTCGACGACGCGCTGCCCTGGCCACGCGGGCCCAGTCAACAGGGTGGCGACCTGTGCACCGATGTCCTTCGTCGCGACCATGGTCGATTTCCGGTTTGTCGGGTTGTAGTAGACCGGTAGCGTTCCGCCCCGGGCGACCTGTAAGCCGTAGAGGAAGTTTTCGAAGAAACCACCTGCGCGCACAAAGGCGATGGGCGATATCAGGTCGCGAAAACCTTGCTCCAATAGCGACAAGGCCGTGATCATTCCAAGCCCGCTGGTCCTGTTCGCACCCATCGACGACAGCGCTACCACCCGCGGCGGCGCTGCCTTAGTGAGTGCCTCGACATAGTTCGCAATCACGCCCTTGGCTTCCTTGAAGTCGGGCGAGGGCGCCCAGACCGCCGGCAGCATGACAAACGCACCTTCGACGCCTTTGAGCGCCCGTTCGATGGCGGTCGAATCATTCCAATCACCGTCCACCAGTTCCACGCCCTGGTCAGCCCAGCTTGACGCTTTCTCACGATTGCGGACGAGCGCGCGTACTTTCTTGCCGTGCGCCAGCAAATGTTCTGCCGTTGCGCCGCCTACTTTTCCCGTGATACCCATCACTAAAAACATGCGTTTTCTCCTGGTTTTGAGGGGCAGGACACTGCCCCTGTTGGTTTAACGGATGAGGGGCAGAAGGGCCCGGATACGGGGATCGCGTGCGTAGAGGCCGCCCCATGTCATCGTGCCCAGAAGCAGGGAAATGATTTCCGGCGGCGACCCCAGCTCACCCATGCGGACATGGGCGCAGATGGCACCTCCCAGAAAGCCCGTCACCAGGATCGCGCCGAGGACGGCGGTGGCCGGGATGGCGTAAAGGATGGCGCAGGCGAGCAGGATCGGACCCACCACGCGGGTCAGGTCCATGGCGAACCCGGTTTCCTGCAACAGGCCCGCGATCTGTGTCGGCGCGAAAAGCTGAAGGGTGCCGTCTGCCACCAGCGCGATAACGACAAGCGCGCTCATTATCCGACCGGCCCACAGGGTGCGATGGGAGGCCATGGTTTCAGGCACCTGATGCGGATTCATAGTTTCGGACACGGGTTGTTCTCCGATGGGGTTTCCAGTTTCGGAGCTTACTGTGTCTCTTGAGTGTTATAAGCACTGACAAAGTGAACGCACTGTTCTCTCTGCGGTGAACAATACCGAGGCACGAAAATGCAGAATCTCGAACCCCTCCTCATATTCATCACGGTGGCGGAAATGGGCAGCTTCACCCGCGCGGCCGAGAGCCTGGGCATCCAAAAGGGCAGGGCCTCAACGGCGGTCCGCAAGCTTGAAGAAGAGATGGGTGCCAGGCTCCTGCACCGGACGACGCGCAGCGTGCAGTTGACGGAGGATGGACGGGCCTTTCATGCCCGTGCCCGGGATCTGCTCGCTGAAGTCGATGACCTGCACTCGATGTTCGCCAGCGATCACGTGACACTTCGCGGGCGTTTACGGGTCGATTTTCCGACCGAGGTGGCGCGCGCGACCATCGTGCCGGCCCTGCCGGCCTTCATGGCCGCTTATCCCGAGTTGCAGTTGGAGGTGTCGAGCACGGATCGGCAAGTCGATCTGGTTCAAGAAGGGTTCGACTGTGTATTGCGGCTTGGACCTATAGGGGACGAGACGCTGATTGCCCGTCCACTGGGCCAGTTGCGCATGGCCAACGCTGCCAGTCCCGCCTATCTGGCGCGCTATGGCGTCCCTCGATCGCTGGACGATCTCCAGCGTCAGGGACATCGGACCATTCATTTTTCGACGATGTTGGGTGCAAGACCCTACGGCTGGGAGTATCCGGACGGCGACAGCTACGCGACGCTTCAGTTGCCAGGTGCGCTACACGTCAACAGCGCGCAGACCTACGAGGCCGCAGCACTCGCCGGCCTTGGCCTGATTCAGGCGCCACTCCTGGGGATTGGTCAATACTTGGAGAGTGGAGCGCTTGTGGAGATCCTCCCCGATTTGCGTCGCCGGGCGCTCGCCGTGTCCCTCGTCGTCGCACATCGGAGCAATCTGTCGCGCCGGGTCCGCGTATTCATGCAATGGGTCGAAGATGTGCTGACGCCGTATCTGGAATAGCGAGACGAACCTCTTTGTCCGTCCCCAGCCGGAGGGGCTGAGACTTCAGGCACTCTGAGATTTTCCGGATCGCATGTATCCGGCAATCAAAGCGACACGCGCACCATAGAGGCGCGCCGTCTCCAGGTCGCCTGACGACATCTCTTCAGGGGACGCATCGGCAGGTGTCTGCGCCATTGGCGCGATATAGGAGCCCATACGGTTAAGGTCATCGCGCTTCGAAGCTTTGACGTTAGCCGGCTTGATATCCATACCCACCCAGATGCCAGCGTGCTGCCCGCAGAGCAGGAAGAAGTATTCAAGAGTATTGAGCTTGTCGCCGTTGATGCTGGCGCTGTTGGTGAAGCCGCCAAAGATCTTGTTTTGCCATCCGCCCTCAAACCAGATCTTCGAGGAGGCGTCCGCGAATTTCTTGAACTGCCAGCTAGGGCCTCCCATGTAGGTCGGTGAACCAAGCAGGATCGCATCTGCGCCAGCAAGAACTTGCCAGGCCTCCTCGGCGATATTGCCCTCGGCGTCGATTGCAACGAGCACAGCACCAGGGCCGGCGCCTTCAGCGATGGCAGTTGCCATACGCGCGGTATGGCCATAGCCCGAGTGGTAGACGATGGCTGTTTTAATCGAAGTGGTGTGTGGATTCATGAGTGCTTCCCTGTGTGATTCGTGCTGGTGGACGACATGGGAGGCACTCTACTGGGTCGAAAATGCGTTATAAATGACGGTAGATCGAACAGTCTGTTATCTCTCTGGTGAACAATGCCAAGCCTTCTTGTGCTTTTGATCTTTGCCCATGTTGCGGAAATAAAGAGCTTCACGCGTTCGGCTGAAAACCAGGGCGTCGTATCCAGACTACCTTGACCTGACACGCGCCCGTGTGCCAGGAAAACTCCACCGATTATCGAAGGAAATTGATCGATGAGCCTACCCCCAGATGGTCTTCCCATTTATCGAGTACTGACAGGCCACGATGATGCCGCCTTTTGCCACCGCGTCAGTGACGCCTTGAGCATGGGGTACGTGCTGCATGGCTCTCCTGCACTCACTTTCAATGGGCAGCAGGTGATCGTTGCGCAGGCAATAGTCTGGCCCGCAGGCGCTAACTCCACCAAATAGTCAGTGACTATCTCTTGCTGTGGGACGGCCTGCTTTCCCTGCAATCCGAGGACTCACGATTCCCTTCACTGTTTGCAGGTCATTGGTCGCGATAGGGCACTTCTTCCTCCGGGCCCAAGTACACCGGCACCCGCCATCCCACCTCGCGTAACAATTCGCGTTGGATTGTGTAGAGATCGAGCAATGCCTGGCTGGGGTGCTCACCTGGCCCGTCGCCGGCATTGATCACCGGCACGTGAGTCGCTCGGGCAAACTCGGCTACCGGTCCCTGTTCTGGATGGCGCACGACAATGGCATCGGCGTAGCCGCTTATCACTCGGCTGGTGTCATGGATCGACTCGCCCTTGGCCATTGAGGAAAAGGTAAATCCGGTGGTGTCGCACACCGATCCACCGAGGCGGGCGAAGGCCGAGCTGAAACTCAGGCGTGTGCGGGTGCTGGCCTCAAAAAACAGATTGGCCAGTACCGCACCTTTCACCGGTTCATACTCAAGTGGGCTCAGGTGCAATTTCTGTTGGGGCAGTTCCAGAAGCAGGGCAACGCTAGCTATACGACGCTAGGACAGCGCAAGAATCCAGGGCGCACCCAGGCCCAGCAGCAGAATGAGAAACAACCCGCCGAAGATAGAGCCCAGGCGCCAGTAATCGGCACTGGGCAGATAACCACTGCCGTAGTAGACCGGGCTCGGCCCCGTGCCATAGGGCGTAATAATGCCCATCAGCCCCAGCGAAGTGCCCAGAAGCAGCGCGAAGGCTTGCAGATCGATGCCGCTCACCCCCATCCCGGCCGCCAGCATCACCGGCAACAGCGCGGTGGTGTGGGCAGTGGAGCTGGCGAACAGGTAATGGGCCAGATAAAACACCACCACCAGCAGCACCATGGCAACGGTTGGAGAAAATCCATTCAGGTGCGCCGCGACGAATTGACCAAACCACGGCACAAAGCCCACCCGTGTCAGCCCGTCGGCCAGGGCCACCAGCGTGGCGAACCAGGCGAAGGTGTTCCAGGCGGCCTTGTTGCCCAGTGCGTCATCCCAAGTGATGACATTGGTCAGAAGCATCAACACGATGACGAGGATGCCCACCAGGGCCGGGTCGAGCGACTCCCCCGCGAATATCCACAGCCCGAGCGCGCTCGCCACCAACGCCAAGAGGATCTTTTCGCGGCCTGACAGTGGGCCCAGATCGGTGAGTTCACGGGCCGCCCAGGCCGGCACTTCTTCGTTGCTCTTGATCTGCGGCGGATACAGCCAGTACGCCAGCAAGGGCAGCACTGCCAGTAACAGCAGGCCCACCGGCGCCGCGGCGATAAACCACTGGCCCCAGGAAATATGCACGCCGGCGATTTTTTCGATCAGGGCCGATGCCAGCAGGTTGGGCGCCAGTGCGGTCATGAACAGCGAGCTGGTGACACAGGTGGACGCGATGGCAACCCACATCAGATAGGAACCGATGCGCCGCGCGCTGGGGTCGTTCGGTTTGGAGTCGTAGAGTCCGGGCAGGTTGCGAATCACCGGGTAGATGGTCCCGCCACTGCGAGCGGTGTTGGACGGGGTAAAGGGCGCCAGCACCAGGTCCGCGAGCATGACGGCATAGCCCAGGGTCAGGGTCTTGCGGCCCATGCGCTTGACCAGCAGCAACGCAATCCGCCGTCCCAGCCCGGTTTTCTCATAGCCCAGGGCAAACATGAAGGCGCTGAAGATCAACCAGACGGTGTTGTTCGCGAAGCCCGACAGGCCCCATTTCAAGGCCTCCGCGGGCACCTTGAAGCTGGCGCTGGCCAGTTGTTCCGGACTGAACAGCACCCAGGGGGCCAACACCGCCGCAACCGCGACCCCGATCAGGCCAATCACGGCGCCCGGCAGCGGTTCGAAAATAAGGCCTACGACCACCCCGGCGAACAGGGCGAAAAAATACCAGGCATGGGGGGCCAATCCTGCCGGTGCCGGCAGGAGTGCGAGCACCAGCGCAACGCAAGGAGGCAGTAGAAATGTCCAGAGATTACGCACTATCGAATTCCTGATAATACCGGGGACTGAATATGAGTGACGGGTGATTGGACGTCATCAACCCACGGCAATGACTTGAGCGGCGTATTCGTTGCGAAATTGCTTCAGGGAGCTGAGCACCACCGTTGCCGCACCATCGATCAGGCCACAGCGGCCGCTGCCCGGAAGCAGATGGCAGAGACTCTCCAGTGCCTGCAGGTCATTGGGCAGGCCCATACCGGTATCGATTCGCCGCAGCAACCGCGAGAGTTGATAGGTCCCGGCTTTACACGGCGGGCACTGGCCGCAGGAACCCGCCGCAAAGAAGTCGACGTACTCTGCCACCTTGCGCACGATGCTGGTGCCTTCCGAAATCACGATCATGGCCCCGGTCCCCAGGCTTGAACCACGGGCCTTGAGCGTATCGAAGTCCAGGGGGACATCCAGATCCTCCGCGCCCAGCAGGGTATTGGAAGGGCCACCGGTGAATACCGCCTTGAAGGCGCGCTCGCACAACATGCCACCGCCGTGCTCGAAAATCAGCGTGCGCAACGAGGTGCCCATCGGTAGCTCGTACAGGCCAGGCCTGAGTACGTCCCCGGAGAGCGAGTAGAGCTTGGTCCCGCAGGCGTTGCCCAAGCCCAGGTCTCGGTACCAGGCGGCGCCATGGCGCAGGATGTGGGCAACATGGGCCAGGGTTTCGATGTTGTTGATCAGCGTCGGCTGGCCATGCACGCCACTTTGCGCGGGATAGGGCGGTTTTTGCCGGGGGAAAGGAAAGCCACCTTCGACACTGGCGATCACGGCGGTTTCTTCGCCGCCGATATACAGGCCCGAGCTTTCCACCACTGCAAGGTCGATCGGGCGATTCTGCTGCCGGGCGACTTCGGCCAGGAGGGCGCAGCCCCGCCATTGCTCGACGGCCTGACGCACAACGGCCACCGCGCTGTGCTGGTGCGGGTTGACGTAGAGATAAACGTGATTGGCCCGTGTGGCCAGCGCGGCAATCAGCGCGCCCTCGATCACCTGGTGCGGCGACTTTTCCAGTAGCTCGCGATCCTTGAAGGTGCCTGGCTCATCCTCGTTACCGTTGCACAGGACATACTTTTCCAGCTCCGCGGGCTGCTCCGCCACGGCGGCCCACTTGCGATGGGTGGGGAAACCGGCGCCACCCAGGCCGCGCAGGTCTGCTTCGGCCAGGGTCGGGAGGATGCCGCTCGGATGGTTGAGTGCGGCGCGCAAGCCTTCACCGCCGCCCTGGGCGAACCAGGCATCGAGGTCGGCCCCCACTTGTACGGCGGGGGCGAGTAATACGAGTTGAGTCTTCATCTCAGGCATCTCAGTAAGGCAGCGAGTCGGCATGAGTGGTCGGCAGTGCGCCCTTGGCCCGGTGGGGCACGGCGCTGTGCCGGCGCAGGTCGAAGTTGCCGTACCCGGGGAACAGCTCGGGGCCGTAGACGTCCAGCGGCAAGCCGGCGGCGATCAACTGGCGTTGCCAGTCGTACACGTGGGACAGGCCGACCTTCGGCGCGGGTGTGGGGTCGGCGGTGTGGGCCGCGTGCTCTCCAGCCCTGCGTCCGAAGGTGATAATCTCTGCCAGGGCGTTGCCCATCATGCGATTGCGGCCATGGATGCCGCCGCTGATTTCGCCGACGCAGTACAGCCCGCGTACCGAGGTTTCGCCGTTCTCGTTGATGGCCACGCCACCGTTTTGATAATGCAGGGTCGGCCGGACGATCAGCGGCTCCACGGCCGGATCGATACCGCACTGGGCCGCGACATGCCCCAGGCTCACCAGGCGTTCCTTGAGAATCCCCGGATGGCGGCGCTCCAGCCCGGGGGTATCGAGCAAGACGCCCAGTTGCCCGTCACGCTCGACGCCACGGCCTTCGGAGCATTCCTTGAGGATCGCCGCGGACACGACATCGCGGGTTTGCAGCTCGGGGATAAAACGCTGCCCCAGGCCGTTCACCAGATAGGCGCCTGCCGAGCGCGCGGCTTCGGAAACCAGCCCGCCGACACGATGCGACGGCCAAGCCAAACCGGTGGGGTGATACTGGAAGGAGTCGATTTCGCGCAGGCGAGCGCCAAGACGATAGGCCAGGATCAAGCCGTCGGCGGTGGCGCCATAATGGTTGGAAGTGGGGAAGCCATTCAGGTGCAGGCGCCCGGCGCCGCCCGTGGCGAGGATCACGCGGCTGGCGCGCACGAGGATGAAACTGTGCCGTTCCAGGTTGTAGAGTACGCCGCCCACGCAGGTGCCGCTTTCGTCGCAGAGTAGCTCGACCAGC
Organism: Pseudomonas sp. QS1027; assembly: GCF_002814235.1. Lineage (GTDB taxonomy): Bacteria > Pseudomonadota > Gammaproteobacteria > Pseudomonadales > Pseudomonadaceae > Aquipseudomonas. The sequence goes on from NZ_PHSU01000008.1 coordinate 250,221, forward strand.
GGGCAGCGGTTCCACACGCTCACCCGCTCTTCCAGCTCCACCGCCTCGCGCAGCACGCGCATCATCTCCAGACCCGTGTAGTCCTTGAACGAGAGGATGCGCGCACGGCTGGCACCGCCGGGTTTCTTGCGCAGCAGCTTGCCACCGATCAGGCCACCCTCGGCGAGATCGAAGTGCATGCCGCGCTCGATCAGCCAGCGGATACTCTCCGGCCCCGACTGGGCGAGGCGCGCCGCCAGCGTTCGATCGGCACAGAGGTGGCCGGCGCGCAGGGTGTCTTCAAAGTGAATCTGGGGGCTGTCGTCCTCGCCGACGGCAGCCTGTATGCCGCCCTCGGCCATCACCGTATTGCTGTCGCCCAGGCGCAGCTTGGTCGCGAGGATGACATGGGCACCGTGCTCCACAGCGGTCAGCGCCGCCGCGCAACCGGCACCGCCGCCGCCGATAATCAGCACGCCGGTATTGACCACCGGGGCACCGGCCAAGGCCGCGTCATCAATTTGCGCGTTGCTGTGCAGGCGGTCCGTCAGTTCGCGCGGGCAATGGTCCCCACGATTCACGCCCACCTGCAGCGGCGTATTGGCCCCCACCCGATAGTCCGGGTGGTAGGCATGCAGCAGTGCCTGTTTATCGAAGGCTTCAGTGGCGGGCTCGCAAGCGCTGGCGCGTAGTTGGGCCAGGGCTTGCGGATAAGGAATACCGGGCATGTTGTGTTCCTTATTCCAGCGTCACGTTGGGGTCGACGTTCATCACGCCGCGGTTGATCTGGCCCAGGCGCTGCATCAGGTCCGCCGGCCGAAAGCCGACGGACGCTGACATCCGGCGTATGTAGAGGCCCAGATGGTTCGGTGAAATATGCTCGGGGCAGGCGATGGTGCACAGGTTGCACATGATGCATTCGTCGAATACCTGGCTCGCCGACAGATCCCCGACGGCGGCCAGGTTGACGCCTTTCTGTACGTCCAGGCCCTTGGGGCAGGCGCGGTCGCAACCGCCGCAGTGCCGGCAATGACTGGCTTCGGGAAAGGTGGCGGTAATGCGCTCCGAGATGTTCCAGGTGTCGTCCCAGTCGTGGAGGTTGTAGGTGTGGTGGCGGTTCATGGGCAGATGGTCGAGGAAGCTGATCTGCAAACCCTGCTCGACCCGGGTTTCGCAGGCCAGGGCGGTGCTGACCTCACGTTCGCCGGCACGCCGGACCAGCACCCGGCACGAACCACAGACGCCTTGGCCCATGCAGCCGACAGCGTCGATAAGCGGTTGTCCCGAGTCGATAACGGCTTCCAGGACCGAACGCAGGGCGCTGGTTTCGATCAGTGCTCCATTGATGGTGACCTGAACCGGGGATGTTGGCATAAAAACTCCTGAATGCCCCGCAAACGACTGGGGCTCAAGAGCAGCCTAAAACATCCCGGCCGGAGGGAAACTGATGCGGCTCAATAAAACCGAGCACGCCCCTGTCGATCGGATTCAGCAGGGCGGGAGGGGGACTCCCTCGCGAGGCAAATTGCTACTACACTGCCTTTTGGCCACGGCGTTCTCATGGTCATCCCCCGCAGTGATTTCAAGGAGTGAATCATGTCTTCCAGCTCAAATCTCACGTGCAATTTCACCGTTTCCAGCAGCTTCAACATCGTCGAGAGACTGCTGCAGGAGCGCCCATGATGACCCACTACACGTTCTCGGTCGGCCTGTTCGAAGCGAATGCCGGATCCGGTGGGCTGCAAGTCTGGCAAAGCGGTACCCTGACGCTGGACACTTCATCTCCCGCTTCACTCAACGGCGTGCTGACACTTCAGGGGTTTTACCCGGAACCCATCCCGTTCGTTGGAACCAGCGCGCCCGTGCAGGAGCAAGCTGGCATTACCGTGACAGCCTCGGGTAAAACCGACGAGGCGCAGATCGACCTTACCCTGACCTACAACTTCGATGGCTTCCTCTACAGCGGCAGCTACATCGGTGGACTGGTGAGTATTCTCGACACCCAGGCCGAGGAGACGTACCTGTATGTTCTCCAGGGACTGTCCCCTCAAGGCCCATTCGGTGCAAAAGATCGCTCCGCCTCGGCTGTAGACAAACGAATGTCACGGGCGCGTTGAGGGCTCTGCCACAACACTGTTGGATGATCGATTGAGGGTGAAGAGCACCCTGGGGTGCCCTTCCTGTCAATCGCCTCATCCGTGAGTATGTTCGAATGGGTCGAGCCCGCAGTCTGGCTGAAAAGGAAAAAACCATGATCACGTTGATTTCCCGTTGGGAACTGCTGGATGGCTGCCCGACACACTTGAAGGACGAGTTGGACAGCTTGGCTAACAAAGTCAAGGCGATGGAACCTGACACCTTGATGTACCTGGTTCATCTGCAGGCACCTGGGCCACTCGACGCCAGTAACAACCCGGTCGAACCGCCGCCGCCGCTGATTCCACTGGCGGGACAGAATGAAGTCATCTTCCTGGAAATCTACAAGGACGACGTCGCATTCAGCCGCCACGTCAATGGCCCAATTTTCCAGGCTTTCCTGAAGGGGTACAGCCAGTACTTCAAGCCGGACCCCGAAAGACCGGGTTGGCCGGTCACCAACAATACGGTCCTTAGCCGTGTTTCCGGCTTTATCCGCACCACCGCCGACTAAGCCGGCCTGGCGATCATCGTACGTTGCCAGGATCGAGTGCTTCGCGGCGATGGGGCTTTTTGATTTCCCCTGGTTTTACGGTGAACCACCAGACAAATCCGGCGATGAGCGATACTGCGGCTGCCGTCCATAACACGGCATGCATGCCGGCCTCGAACGATTGAAGCGCGGCGATCAACGTGCCGAAGAGAGCGACGCCCAGTGCAGCTCCCGTTTGTCGAGCTGAATTGAGTACAGCGGCTGCTACGCCAGCCCGATGTTTCTCGACGGTGCCCAAGGCCGGGGCCGTTGCTGCCGGTGAAACGAAGCCAGAAGCGAGGCCGATCGCCAGCATCGGCCCGAGAGCGAGCCCGTACGGTGACGTCGGGCCGGCTGACAGCATGCCGAGCGCACCCGCGGCGTACAAACCGAAAGCCGCACACATGGACCCGCGCATGCCGCAAATCTTCACTATGCGATTGGAGATGATGCTTCCGATGGCAACCATCGCCGTCATCGGCAGGAAGGCGAAGCCTGCCCACAGGGGCAAATAGCCCCGTGCCTGCTGATAGTAGAGGCTGACGACAAAGAGAAGGCCGTAGAACACGAAGGCCGAAGCCATGGAAACGCAGGTCGATCCGACGAAGATGCCGTTCTTGAAGAACGATAGCGGCAGCATGGGGTGGGCACTTCGCGCTTCGACTACGAGGAAGGTCACCCCGCTCGCAACGGTGATGGCGATACCGGCCATGATGAGCGGGGAGCCCCAGCCAAGCGTCCGGCCTTCGATAAGCACACTGATCAGCGCACCCAGCGCGACGATAGCAGTCAATTGTCCAACGGGGTCGAAACGGTGGCCTCGCGATGATTTGTCATCACGTGCGATCCGCCACGTCATCCATATGCCGGCCAACCCGATCGGTACGTTCACAAAGAAGATGCTGCGCCAATCGAGCAGGTGAATCAGCACGCCGCCGACCAAAGGGCCGGCCGCCATGGCGACCCCGCCGCAACCGACCCACACGCCGATCGCGCGCGCCCGTTGTTCCGGGTCGGGGCAACTATGATTGATGAGTTTCAGGGAGCAGGGCACCAGCATGGCCGCGCCCACTCCCTGCAAGACACGGAAGGCGATCAGACTTGGCAAGTCGCCTGCCATGCCGCACGCCGCCGAGGCGAACGTGAACACCGCCAAACCGCCGAGATAGAGATTCCGCGCCCCCCAGCGGTCGCCCAGCGTGCCGCCCGTCAGGAGCAGGCAGGCGAACGCCAGGGTATAGGCGTTCATCACCCATTGCAGCCCCCCGATGTCCGTCCCCAGCGACACGGAAATACGCTCCAGCGCGACATTGATGATCGAGGTGTCCAGGAGGACGACCACGTAGCTGACGCTGGTTGCCGCCAGGACCCGACGTTGCATGACGTTGCTGCGCTCGTGAAGGCCATCGAGATCGCGGCCCGGGATCGTCTCGTGCCACCGTCCATTGCCATGGTCGATTTCGGCATCGGTGTTTTCGGTCATCGTCGGCTCCCATCGTGAGTTTTCCGACCCTCACTCTATCGTCAGCTTGCGGCCTTATGCTTCGACAGTGATCGAAGCATATGAACAATTTCTCATGCTATGGTGGCTGGGTTCCCCTTGGAGATCGAGGCATGGGTCCGCTACCGAATATCGCTTGCGCCGCTTTCCTGATCGCCGATCCGGCGCGCGCTGCCATCCTCATGAGCTTGCTCGACGGACGTGCGCGGCCCGCCGGGGAACTGGCATTTGTGGCCGGTGTGACCGCACAAACGGCGAGCTCGCACTTGGGCAAACTCTTGGCTGGAGGCCTTCTCGTGGTCGAAGCGCAAGGACGACACCGTTACTATCGTCTGGCCGGCTCTCACGTAGCCCTGGCAATAGAAACGCTCGCCGCCATCAGTCCAGTGGAGATGGGGCGCCGAAAGCCGCCCAGCCGCGAGGCCCAGAGCCTTCAGTTCGCTCGCTGTTGCTACGACCATTTGGCCGGCCGTATCGGCGTGGCCGTGACGAACGCCCTGCAAGAGCGGGGCTTTCTCATCGCCGTTGCGCAAAAGCAGTTCGACGTCACGCCAGCTGGCGTCGAATGGTTTGGCGGCATGGGATTGGATGTTGCACAGCTCAATCCTGGTCGGCGCGGCCTTGCTCGCCAATGCCTCGACTGGACAGAGCGCGAACATCATCTTGCTGGCCCTCTCGGGGCTCAACTCATGAACCTTCTCTGTGCCAATGATTGGCTACGGCGCTCAAAATCGTCTCGCGCTATTCAGATCACGCCCAAAGGCTGGGCGGGGCTGAAGGCGCAGCTGGATATTGATGAGAAATCGATCGCGCGCGTTGCCTAGACCAAAACGGGCGCATAGGCGAAAAGGGGACGTATTCACTTAGAGCAAATACGTCCCCCTTTTTGCGCAATCAACCCAAAGCGCTTACCCAATCACTTCGCGGCCGTCTCCTTCTGCGGGCCACCGCTGCCATACAACGCCAGATGATTGGCAATGCACATATCCATCGCCTCCACCAGGAACAGGTGCGGCTTGGAGGCCACGGGCGGAACCAGGCAGCGAGTGGTCACCCGTTGCCCAAGCATTTCCGTATCGATATAGATGAGATTCACCGGCGACTTTTTCGGATTTTCCTCTGCACTGAAATACGCACGGGTGTATTCCTCATCGCCCGCGGTTTTTTCCAGCAGCGTGCTGTCGATGCGAGTGGTCAGCACGTCTCCAGCCGGGAACTCCTTATCCGCCATGAGCGCAACACCGATCGGGCCGGTGAACCCGGCCAGCAGCGCGTTCTTGCGCAGTTGCGACTGCAGGTTGGCGTAGGTCACAAAGTGCAGCACCTTGATCGTCGGTTGGCTGCTCAACTGCGGAAACTTCTCATAGGCACGGTGGGCCAGCAAGCGCACGCCTGTTGGTTTGGTCGAGCCGTCCGCCATACGATAAATGGCATAGGCATCGCTGGTGATCAGAAGGCTGAAGATTTCTTTTTCACCCTCGCTATGTGGGCGCAAATCCTGGACAGTGATTTTGTCGGACTGCTCGAGTCCCGGAAAGACCGGCGGGGGCAACGAAGGCTGGCTGGCGCAACCGGCAATGGCGAGCGCGCAGGTTACGAGCAGGGTTTTCAACGCGTGCATAAGACGTCCTGTTGTCTGTTATCAGGGGAAATGGAAGAGCGTTGGAGGGACTTCGGATGTGTTGCAGGGGGGATGAACCACCCCGGGTAGAGCGCTATTGGTCGATTTGGGAACGCTCTGCCGGACGGCCATTCTCATCACGAGCCAATAGAGGCAGTATGCCACTAATCTGGCGGCGCTTCAGCCACAGTTGGCACCCAAGCGAATAAACGTTTGAAAAAAACGCTATAGGCTTTACTTGGGAGGCACATTGCTAGTAATCAGTCTGTGAGTGTCTTCAATTCTGGGCTCAGGGAGCGCTGATGAGTGTTCGTCCATTGACCGACTCCCCGCTGCAATCGAACGATTGCGATGTTGTCGCCTCTCAACTTCAAGGGACCCCGAGTACGGTTGGCATGGCCTGCGTTGGCAACGAGGACAGGATCGAGCACTTGCTGGACTCAGCGCGCAGCTGGGCCCATACCCGCGCCTGGGTGGTTTACCGCGCCGGCGAACAAATGCACCGGGTCGGGCAGGGCGATCCGTCGCTGGAGTGGCCCTCAAGCATTGCCAATGAAGCCTTTGAAGCCTTTTGCCTGACCCGCCAGTTGCACCGCTGGCCGACCGGCCGAGGCGAAAGCGTGCTGGGTTGGCTGCTCGCGCCCGCCGAGGATGCCGCGGAACCGGCGCTCGCCGAGTTTGCCCGGCGCCTGGGCATTGAGGTACAGACCAATACCCTGGCCCGTGCGCAGATCACTCAGCGTGTGTTGTATGAGATTACCTACCTGGCCAGTTCGACCCGCGACCGCTCGGTGTTTCTGGTGGGGGTGCACCAGTTGCTGGCCAGCCTGATCGACGCCGAGAACTTCTACCTCGCGCTGTATGACCCGCCCAGTGGCAAGATCGACTACCCGTACTACGTCGACATTATCGACGTGGATGCCCTGGAGGCCGAGAACTACGAATACCTTGACCCTGCGCACCTGTCCTTGACCGGCCAGGTGTTGACCACCGGCCAGCCGCTGCTGATCGACTCCGCCGGCATTCTCGCGGCACAGGCCGGGGGCCGTTTCCACTGTGTGGGTGAGCGTCCCGAGTTCTGGATGGGCGCTCCGCTGAAAAATGCCTCGGATGAGGTGTTTGGCATGCTGGCGATGCAGGTCTACGACGTTGCCCGTATCTACAGCGCCGAAGACCGTGCGCTGTTTCTGGTGGTGGCCCGCCACGTGGCCATGGCGTTGGATCGGATCCTGCACCGGGCGGACCTGGAAGAGACGGTGATGCGCCGTACCCAGGAGCTGTCGGCGCTCAACGAGGCCTTGAGGCAGGAGGTGGTCGACCGGGAGCGCGCCGAACATCTGCAGAGCGCATTGTTCCAGATTGCCGAACTGTCGAGCCGGCCTGGCGACATGGCCGAGTTGTTTCAAACCCTGCATGGCATCGTCGGCGAACTGCTGTTCGCGCAGAACTTCTACATTGCGCTGTTCGACGACGCGACCGGCGAAGTGACCTTTCCGTACTATGTCGATGAGCGACTGACCACCCGCCCGGGGGCACGGCGTGGGCGTCGGGGCTTGACCGAGTACGTTATCCGCCAGCGCCGACCTTGCCTGATCGACGCCGGTGAGTCCGAGCGATTGTCGGTGAGCGGCGAAACCGAAAGGGCCCATGAGTCTGTCCGGGCCTATTCCTGGCTGGGCATTCCATTGTTCGACGGCGAGGTGGTGCGGGGCGTGCTGGCCGTACAAAGTTATACCTCGCAGGTGCGCTACACCCTGCGTGACCAGGAACTGCTGACCTTCGTGTCGCGGCACATCGACACCGCGCTGTCGCGCCGCACGGCCGCCGAAGCCATCCACGCCGCCAACCTCATGCTGGAAGCCCGGGTGCAGAACCGCACCCGCGAACTCGATCATGCCAATGCCAAGCTGCAACACGAAAACTCCCACGATGCGCTGACCGGGCTGGCGAACCGTACCTACCTGCAACAGCGCCTCAACCAGGCCTGGTCGCAGTTCGATAGCGAAGGCGGGCACCTGGCGGTGATGTTCATCGACCTTGACCGTTTCAAGATGGTCAATGACAGCCTCGGCCATCATTTTGGCGACCTGTTGCTGATGCAGGCCGCCGACCGCTTGCGCGGTTGCCTGCGCGACACCGACATGCTGGCGCGCCTGGGCGGCGATGAGTTTTCGGTGCTCGCGCCCGAGGCGCCGCTGGACGTGGTGATCGACATCGCCGAACGGATCCTGGTGGCGTTTGACCTGCCGTTTTTCATCAATGGCCATGAAGTCTTTTCGTCCTGCAGTATCGGTATTGTCAGCGCCGACAGTCAGTTCCATCAGGAGCCGGCCGACCTGCTGCGCGATGCCGATGCGGCGATGTACCGGGTCAAGAGCGCCGGGCGCGACAGCTACGCGGTGTTCAACCAGGAAGTGCGCCGCGAAGTCTCGGATCAGGTTGAGCGTGAAGGGGCCTTGCGCAATGCCCTCAAGCGCACCGACGAACTGCTGCCGTATTTCCAGCCGATTGTCAGCGTCGAAAGCGGCGAATTGATGGCCCTTGAAGCGCTGGTCCGCTGGCATCAGCCGGGCGGCCGGGTGGTCGCGCCGGGCGAGTTCCTGCCGGACTTCGAGGGATTGCGCCTGATCGGTCGACTGGACCTGTACATGCTGACCAGCATTGCCGTGATCCTCGCCCAACCCCAGCACGCCAACTGGCCGCCGGTGCACGTCAACTGCTCCAGCTACAGCATGACGCGCCCGGACTTCGCCAGCGATGTGCTTGCGCTACTGGCGCGGCACCAGGTCTCGCCGTCACGGATCTGCCTGGAGCTGACCGAAGGTGCCCTGGTGGCTGAACCGGCGATGGCTCAACGCACCATGCAGCAACTGGCCGACAACGGCATGTCGGTGGTGCTCGATGATTTCGGCGCGGGCTTTTCATCCCTGAGCTACGTGCATCAATACCGTTTCAGCGGCTTGAAGATCGACAAGTCGTTTATCCTCGAGCTGACCAGCAGTGCCCGCAGTCGTGCGATTGTCCGGGCGATTGTGCGGATGGCCGAATCCCTGGACCTGAGTGTGGTGGCCGAAGGGGTCGAGGACGCCGCGACGCTCGAATTGCTGCGGGAAATGGGCGCGGGGCAGGCCCAGGGTTATTATTTTGCCAAGCCCATGGGCTTGGAGGCGTTCATGAACACGCCCGCTGCACGCTAGATCGAGCTCTTGGTGGCATACAGTTTCTTGGCTTCGGCAAAACACTTTTCAGCGATGGCCGAGCGCGGTTCGGTTTTACGCATCACCAGGCCCAGAGGCGCAAGGACGCTGGCATCCGGCAGGTTGATAAAGGCCAGGTTCTCGATCGGATTCTCCAGGCCACTGTCCAGCGGCATGATCGAACAACAAAAACCTTCGTGGATCGCCTGGAACAACTGATACGTCGAATCGCTTTCGAGTATTGGCTGTGGGTCGAGGCCGCGGCTGCGGAAACTCAGGTCAATGGATTTTCGATAGTGCATGCCATTGCTGATCATCCCCAGGGGCAGCTCGGCGGCGTCTTCCCAACTCATTTCCGTGCCTTCGAAATGGAAATGGCGCGTGTCGTAAAGTAGGCCGACGCGGGTCTCGCCCAGTTCGAAAAACTCCAGGTAATTGGGGTTTACGTGGTCGAGATAACACACGCCCAGGTCCAGTTGATTGGTGCCCAGCGCTTCGATGATCTGGTCCGAACTCATGGAGGACAAACTGAACTTGAGCTCCGGGAAGGTCTGGGACAGACCCTGGATGTAGCTGATCGGACTGAAGCCGCTGAGCGGCACCAGGCCCAGGCGCAAGTTGCCGACCAACTGACCGCGACAGGCGGCCGCTTCGGCGAACAACCCGTCATGGGCGGCGAGCAAGGTTTTGGCCCAGGCCAGCACGCGTTCGCCGGCCTGGGTGAACCCTTCGAAGCGCTGGCCCCGGGTGACCAGTTCCAGGCCCAGTTCATCCTCAAGATTGCGCAAACGCATGGACAGCGTCGGCTGGGTAATGTGGCAGCGCGCGGCAGCCTGCCCGAAGTGTCGAGTCTGCTCCAGCGCGATCAGGAATTTGAGTTGCTTGATGTCCACGATGGCACCTGCTGAGGAGTAAATAAGAGGTCAGTATTGAGGCCGCTGTGCAGAACGCAGGGATGATTTCGGTAATCCTGGTCCGGCCCTTTGAAGCAATGCCGTGGGCGTTATCCGATGGACGCCGATGGCCAGCCTGTGGGGTGCGCAGACAATCTCACTGTCCTGTCCGTGTGTCCAATCACAAGCATTGAATGGCTGATCGATTGACTCAATCAGCGGCGAAATGACCCGGGGAAAAATCATTGATAGAGGCACTCGATAACTCGGTCAGCCGTAACGATTAGACAGTCATTGTTTTAGCGCCTTAGCCTCTGGCAATTGTTTTGATGATGGCCTGCCGGAGAATGACATGAACGTGAAATCGGATGCATTGTTTGTACCCTTGAATATTGCCGTATTGACCGTCAGCGATACGCGGGAATATGCCAATGATACCTCCGGGCAATTGCTGGTCAGTCGATTGCTGGAAGCAGGGCACAGCCTGAGTGAGCGCAACCTGCTCAAAGATGATCTGTATAAGATCCGCGCCCAGGTCGCTACCTGGATTGCCGACGAGCAGATTCAGGTGGTGTTGATTACCGGGGGCACCGGCTTCACGGGCCGCGACAGTACGCCTGAGGCCGTGAGCTGTTTGCTGGATAAGCAAATCGATGGTTTCGGTGAGTTGTTCCGGGCGATTTCCATTCTCGATATCGGCACGTCCACGGTACAGAGTCGCGCTTTGGCCGGGCTCGCCAACGGTACGCTGGTGTGTTGCCTGCCGGGCTCGACCGGTGCCTGCCGGACCGCCTGGGAAGGCATCCTCGCCGAGCAACTGGATGCGCGCCACAGGCCGTGCAATTTCGTGCCACACCTCAAGTCGGTGCCCCTCTGCGGGACGCGGGGATGAGCCAGTCACCTCTGATACCGGTGGAGGAGGCCATTGCCTCGCTGCTGGCCATGGCCCAGGAGCAACGTCTGCAAGAAAGCGAGCCGGTCGCATTGAGTGAAGCCCGGCAACGGGTGCTGGCCAATGATCTGGTGGCGACACTGGACCTGCCTCCCTGGCCGAACAGTGCCATGGACGGTTACGCCTTGAATATCGACGACTGGAACGGCCAGCCGCTAGCCGTGTCGCAGCGTATTTTTGCCGGCCAGGCGCCGCAGGCATTGCTCGCGGGTACCTGCGCTCGAATCTTCACCGGAGCGCCGGTACCCGAGGGGGCCAACAGCGTCGAGATGCAGGAGAACGTCGAGCTGATGGAGGACGGTCGCGTCCGTTTCAAACAGCCGCTGAGCGTTGGCCAGAATATTCGTCCGCAAGGCCAGGAGAACCGTGCCGGGCAGGTGTTGCTGCAGGCCGGCAAACGACTCGGGCCGTTCGAGCTGGCCATCGCGGCGGCGCAGGGCTGCACCCATGTGCCGGTGGTACGGCGTCCACGGGTCGCGCTGCTGTCCACGGGCGACGAACTGGCCGAGCCGGGAACGCCGCTTGAACCCGGCTGTATCTATAACAGTAATCGCACCTTGCTCAGCCACTGGTTGAGCGCCTTGGGCTGTGAGGTCATCGATGGCGGCATTCTTCCCGACCAGCCGCGGCACACGCGGCTCAAGCTCGAGCAGCTGCAACAGGCCGCGGACTTGATCCTGACCACCGGTGGCGTGTCCGCCGGTGATGCCGATTGCCTCGGCGAGGTGCTGCGCGAATGCGGCAGACCGTTATTCTGGAAACTCTCGATCAAGCCGGGTAAACCCCTGACGGTGGGGTACTTTGGCACCGTGCCGGTCATCGGTCTGCCAGGCAATCCGACGTCGGCGCTGGTGACTTTCGGGCTACTGGCCCGGGCTTACCTGTTACGCATCCAGGGTGTCGAAGACGTCACGCCCTTGAGCTTTCCGGTCAACGTCGGTTTTGACTGGCCGAAAGCAGGAAACCGTCGGGAATACCTGCGGACCAAACTGGAGGAGGGGCGGGCGGTGCTGTATCCGAACCAGAGTTCAGGTGTGTTGCTGGGTGCCTCCTGGGCCGACGGGCTGGTCGAAATCCACGAGGGTTGTACGCTGCAGGTCGGTGATACGGCACGGTTTATTCCCTTCTGCGGCTTGTTCTGATGCGCTGCATTCCCCCCAACCGGGTTGGGGGGATTTCATGCATCCCAGCGATTCGCCGCCCGCCGATCGCTCTCTCTTCCCTCTACCCAGCGCTCACCGGACGGGGTGTGTTCACGCTTCCAGAAAGGCGCGCGGGTTTTCAGGTAGTCCATTAGAAACGCGCAGGCATCGAAGGCGGCGTGGCGATGTTCGCTGGCAACGCCGACAAAGACAATGGGCTCGCCGACCTTCAACAGCCCCACGCGGTGGACGAGGGTCACCCGTTGCAGCGGCCAGCGTTCATGGGCCTGATCGACGATCAGTTGCAATGAGCGCTCGGTCATTCCCGGGTAATGCTCAAGGTACAAGTGGTTGACCTTATCCCCTTGATTACGATCACGCACATAGCCCACGAAGGTGGCCACGGCACCGATGCCAGGGTCTTCGGCGTGCAAGCCGTGGGTCAGTTCACCCAGATCAAACAATTCGGTCTGAACCTGAACAGCCATCACTCAACCCCCGGTCACTTGGGGGAAGAAAGCGATTTCATCGAAGTCTTCTATCGGCGCTGCGGGCGTACACAATTCCTGGTTCAGCGCGCACATGAGGCTGGTTTCGCCGAGCACTTCCCGCCAAATCGCGCCTCTGGCGCCCAGTCGCTTCCTGACGTCGTCAATGGTTTTCAAGGACCCGTCCAGCGCGATTTTTTCGCCTTCGATGCCGAGTTGTTCCCGATAGCGGGCAAAGTAGTTGATCAGGATCATTGGGCGTCACCGGCGACAAAGGTACCCGATTTTCCGCCCTGTTTTCTGAGCAACTGGACACGTTCAATGACCATTCCCCGGTCGACGGCTTTGCACATGTCATAGATCGTCAGTGCCGCCACACTGGCCGCCGTCAGGGCTTCCAGTTCGACGCCGGTTCTGCCGTTGAGCCGGCAGGTGCTGACGATTTTTACGCTGTCGGGCTCCTCGGCGCTCAGCTCGACGTGAATCGAACTCAGCATCAATGGGTGGCATAACGGGATCAGTTCATGGGTTTTCTTCGCCGCCATGATCCCGGCGATGCGGGCGACTGCAAACACATCACCCTTGGGATGGCCATTTTGCTGGATCAGCTTCAAGGTGGACGGCAACATGCGTACCCAGGCTTGTGCCTGTGCCTCACGGTTGCTCGGGTCTTTATCCGTGACGTCGACCATGCTGGCCCTGCCTTCGGCGTCCAGGTGCGTCAGCGTGTGTTCGAATGCGTTCATGGTGGTCCTCGGATCAGTTCAGTACAAAGTCGATGGGTTGGAGTACGGGAGGGAGTTCCGTGGCGCCGGTGGCACCCAGTACTTCACGTTCAATGTTGCGCACGATGGCATTGGTCGGCAGGTCGTTTTCGTCGTGGCCAAAGGGGTCCTCCAGTTCGTCGCCAATCGCGTCCAGTCCGAAAAACGTGTAACTCACGATCGCGGTGAAAACGGGTGTCAGCCAACCCAGTGGCTCGGCCATTGCAAAGGGCAACAAGATGCAGAACATGTAACTTGTTCGGTGCAGCAGGAGTGTGTAGGGGAAGGGCAGCGGCGTGCTTTTGATCCGCTCGCAAATCGTCTGTGTCGTGGTCAGGCTGCTCAAATGTCCGGCCATCAACATATAGCGCCATTCGCTGATGCCCCCTGATTCGACGAGTGTCGAGCATTGTTGGCTGACTCGACACAGAACACTTTCCGGGATATTGAGTGCGTTGAAAGAGGGCAATCGGTCCAGCCAGGGCTCGGCCACGCTCAGTTCGTCTTCCAGGCGAAGCCTGGCGTTGAGCGCATGGGCGAATCCACAGAGGTTGCGCAGGATCTCGCTGCGCTGGCGGGTGTCCTTGATGACTTGAGTTTCCCGAATCATCCCCCGTATATCCATCACCATCGCCCCGAGCGCCTTGCGCCCTTCGTACCAGCGGTCGTAACAGGCGTTGTTGCGAAAACTCATGAAGATCGACAGTGACAAGCCCAGCAGCGTAAAGGGCGTGGCGTTGACCTTCGAGAAGTACGCGGGGTGGAGGGTTTCGACCAGCACAATCGCCGAAGCCAGCAGTGCCACCAGAAGGCTTCGCAGCGCAATCCGCTTGGCCACAGAACCCTTGAGTGAAATCAACACATTGATCAGGTTGGGTTTGGCTCTGACGATCATGGAAAACAACCTTATGAAAAATAATGAGACCGGGCAGGCTATCCGCCGGTCATGTTCATGAAACGCACCACTTGCACCTCGTCATTGAGTTCGAAGTTGTGTCGGTACGGTTTGATTTTCATCGCTTCGGTAATCGCCTGTTCCAGCCGCTGCGGTTCGCCCGGGTGACGGCGCAGTACGTCCTTCAAGTCGACCGAATGCTCATTGCCCAGACACAGCAGGAGACGGCCCTCGACGGTCAGTCGAACGCGATTGCAGGTCCCGCAGAAGTTATGGCTGTGGGGCGAGATGAATCCCAGGCGAATGTGCGGCGCCTCTGCCAGGCGCCAATAGCGCGAAGGGCCCTGGGTCGACTCCGCGGAGTCGATGAGGGTGTAGCGTTCGGCAATCCGCTCACGTACTTGCGTACTGGAATAGAAGGCTTCGGCACGGCTGTGCTCGCTGATGACACCCAGCGGCATTTCTTCGATGAAGGAAATGTCCACCCCGCGCTCAATCGCGAATGCCACGAGGTCGTTGATCTCGTGATCGTTGCGGCCTTTCATGACGACGCAGTTGAGTTTGGTGTGTTGAAAGCCGGCGGCATTGGCCGCGTCGATGCCCGCGATGACTTTGGCCAGATCACCGGTACGCGTCAGTTCGCGGAAGCGATCGGGGTCAAGGCTGTCGAGGCTGATATTCAGGCGCTTGAGCCCTGCATCGAACAGCGGTGCCGCCAACTTGCCGAGCTGCGAACCGTTGGTGGTCATGCATAACTCGCGTAGACCCGGCAGCGCCGCAATGCGCTTGCACAGGTCGACCACGCCTGGGCGAATCAACGGTTCGCCACCGGTCAGACGGATCTTTCGAGTGCCCAGGGTCACAAAGCTCTGTGCCATTTGATAGAGCTCTTCCAGCGTCAGAATGCGTTGACGTGGCAAGAACTCCATGTCTTCGGCCATGCAATAAACACAACGGAAGTCGCACCGGTCGGTGACCGACATTCTGAGATAGTCGACCGGGCGAGAGAAACGGTCCATCAATATACGATCGGTCATCACAGCCTCCAGCAGCGGACAGGTCCACTGTTATATGAGGGCCTTGTTGAGTTGAGGCTAAAGTTGTTTTTAGTCGTCGTCTAATCACTATTAACAACCGGGTGATCGACCCAATCTATGGGGCGAAAATGTGCCTTGTTTAAGGGCGTGTTAAATTTTCACTGTGTTGATTTTTAAGGTTTTTTTATCTTGATAGATTGTTTCGATGGGGCGGTCATTAAGAGTGATTAGACAGGTGTGGCACACACCGAATAGGCTGGATTCGTCATCCTGAATTGGGCCCATTCGTTGGCCCTGCGTGAATAAATCCGTTGTGGGCGTTAACTCCGTGCGCATGGATGTGCGCATAAAAACAGCCGTTAACAATGACTTTAAGTCAGGCCGCTGCCTGCGTGCAAAGTCTTGGAGAAATACCATGAGCGAAGTTGAACGTTATAAACCGTACAAGGGAGCCGCCGCGGGTTGGGGGGCGCTGATTGCGGTCACCAGGAACTGGTTTGGCAGTGAAAACGCGTTCAAGAATATTCGAGCGATGCTCAAGACCAACCAGAATGGCGGCTTCGATTGCCCGGGTTGTGCCTGGGGCGAGTCGCCGGAAAACGGCATGGTCAAGTTTTGCGAGAACGGCGCCAAAGCAGTCAACTGGGAAGCCACCGGGCGGCTGGTCAACCCGGCGTTTTTCAACAAATACAGCGTGTCGTCGCTTGCGGCGCAAAGTGACTATTGGCTTGAATACCAAGGGCGCCTGACCCATCCGATGCGCTATGACGCTGTGGCTGATCGTTATGTCGAAACCAGTTGGGACGATGCCTTTGCCCTGATCGCCAAACACCTGAACGCACTGACTTCGCCCGACCAGGCCGAGTTCTACACCTCGGGCCGGGCCAGCAACGAGGCTGCTTATCTTTATCAGCTGTTCGTTCGCGCCTACGGTACCAATAACTTCCCCGACTGCTCGAACATGTGCCACGAAGCGAGTGGCCTGGGCATGGACGACAGCGTCGGTGTTGGCAAAGGCACGGTGACGTTCGATGACCTGGAAGAAGCCGATGCGATTTTCGTCATTGGCCAGAACCCAGGCACCAACCACCCGCGGATGCTCGAGCCATTGCGCGAAGCGGTGAAGCGGGGCGCACAGGTGATCTGTTTCAACCCCCTGAAAGAGCGTGGCCTGGAGCGCTTCCAGCACCCGCAGCATCCGCTGGAAATGCTCACCAATGGCTCTGAGCCGACCTCGTCTGCCTACTTTCGCCCGGCACTGGGCGGCGACATGGCCGCTTTCCGCGGCATCGCCAAGTTTCTGTTGCAGTGGGAGCGCGAAGCGCTGCTGGACCATGGCGAGGCGGTGTTCGACCGTGCGTTTATCGCTGAGCACACCTCGGGCCTGGACGCTTATCTGGCGGAACTGGATGCCACGTCATGGGAGCACATCGTTGAACAGTCCGGCCTGACGCTGGAAGACATCGAACTTGCCGCACGCATGTACCGTCGTGCCAAGCGGGTCATCATGTGCTGGGCGATGGGCGTGACCCAGCACACTCACTCGGTCGTGACCGTGCAGGAAATCATCAACGTGCAGTTGTTGCGCGGCAATATCGGCCGGCCGGGGGCAGGGCTGTCGCCGGTGCGTGGGCACAGTAACGTACAGGGCGACCGCACCATGGGTATCAACGAACTGGCCCCGCCGGAGTTGATTGACGCACTGGAAGCACGCTTTGACTTCAAGGTTTCGCGTCGCCACGGTCACAACACGGTGATGGCGATTGCGGCGATGGAGGAGGGGCGCTCGAAAGTGTTCATCGGCCTGGGCGGCAACTTCGCCCAAGCGACGCCCGACAGCCCGCGCACCCACGACGCTCTGCGCAACTGCGATCTGACTGTCCACATCGCCACCAAGCTCAATCGCAGCCATTTGGTTACCGGTCGTGAGGCCCTGATTTTGCCGTGCCTGGGGCGTACCGACATCGATATGCAGGAGCAAGGGCCGCAAGGTGTGACAGTGGAGGACACCTTCAGCATGGTGCACATTTCCCATGGCCAACTGAAACCCAAATCGCCGTTGATGCGTTCGGAGCCGGCGATCATTGCCGGGATCGCCAACGCGACGCTGGGCAAACACCCAATCGACTGGCTGTGGGCGGTTGCCGATTACAGTCGCATCCGTGACCTGATTGCCGACACCATTCCCGGCTTCAAGGACTTCAATAAAAAACTGCTGCACCCCGGCGGCTTTCACCTGGGCAACAACGCCGCCCGGCGCATCTGGAAAACCACCACCGGCAAAGCGCAATTTGCCCCGAGCGTGTTGCCGGCACACCTGGTCAGCGAAGGCGTGCGCAACCTGGCCGTGAAACCGGACCTGATCCTGCAGACCATGCGCTCCCACGATCAGTACAACACCACGTTGTACGGGCTTGATGACCGTTATCGTGGCGTCTACGGCATGCGCGATGTGGTGTTCGTCAATGAGCAGGACATTCGCAAACTCGGTTACGAGCCGGGGCAAAAGGTCGACATGGTCTCGCTGTGGGGCGATGGGCGTGAGCGTCGCGTCAGCGGTTTTACCTTGATCGCCTACGACATTCCACCGGGCCAGGCCGCGGCTTATTACCCGGAAACCAACCCACTGGTGCCGCTGGAAAGCTACGGCGACCGCACCTTTACGCCGACCTCGAAGTTCATCGCGATTCGCCTTGAGCCGGCACCGGTCAGCAACCTGATCCCGTCCTTTGGCGCTTGAACCGGGCCGGGGCGGCGTGATTGTCGCCCCGGTTTTTCCTGATCATCGGGCATCTGTTCGCTGCGAGCCGCGACACACTCTGAGGGTATCGTCATGTTAAATCCGGGGGCGTTGGACCTGGCGCGCATTCAATTCGCGTTTACGGTCTCGTTTCACATCCTATTCCCCGCCATCACCATCGGGCTGGCCAGTTTCCTGGCGGTGCTCGAAGGCCTGTGGCTGAAAAGCAACAACGCGGTGTACAAGGACCTGTATCACTTCTGGTCGAAGATTTTTGCCGTCAACTTCGGCATGGGCGTGGTCTCCGGGCTGGTCATGGCCTACGAGTTCGGCACCAACTGGAGCCGTTTCTCTGACTTCGCCGGGAGTATCACCGGACCGCTGCTCACGTATGAGGTGTTGACGGCATTTTTCCTTGAGGCAGGCTTTCTCGGGGTCATGTTGTTCGGTTGGAACCGGGTCGGACGAGGGCTGCACTTCTTTGCCACGGTAATGGTCGCCCTCGGTACGTTGATCTCGACCTTCTGGATCCTGGCGTCCAACAGCTGGATGCAGACGCCGCAGGGCTTCTCGATCGTCGATGGGCGGATCATGCCGATGGACTGGCTGGCCATCGTCTTCAACCCGTCGTTCCCGTTTCGCCTGGCACACATGGCCATCGCGGCGTTTGTGGCCACGGCGTTCTTTGTCGGGTCGTCGGCGGCCTGGCATCTGCTGCGTAAAAACGACACGCCACACATCCGCAAGATGCTCTCGATGGCGTTGTGGATGGCGTTGATCGTGGCGCCGATCCAGGCGGTGGTCGGTGACGCCCATGGTCTGAATACCCTGGAACATCAACCGGCGAAAATAGCCGCCATGGAGGGGCATTGGGAAAACGTCGGTAACGAGCCGACGCCGCTGGTGTTGTTCGGCATCCCGGACATGCAGGCCGAGAAGACCCGCTACGCCATCGAAATCCCGTACCTGGGCAGTCTGATCCTGACCCACAGCCTGGATAAACAGATCCCTGCGCTCAAGAGCTTCCCCAGGGAGGACCGCCCCAACGCGACGATCATTTTCTTCAGCTTCCGGATCATGGCCGGGCTGGGCATGTTGATGATCCTTACGGGGGTGCTGGGGCTTGCGTTACGCCGCAATGGCGCGCTGTACCACAATCGGATGTTCCTGCGCCTGGTGTTGTTCATGGGCCCGACCGGCCTGATCGCGATGCTGGCGGGCTGGATCACCACCGAAGTCGGTCGCCAGCCTTGGGTGGTCTACGGGCTGCTGCGCACGGCCGATGCCGCGTCCAATCACACCGTCACGCAACTGAGCATTTCGCTGGCCTTGTTTGTGTTGATCTACTTCTCGGTGTTCGCCGTGGGCATCGGTTACATGATGAAACTGGTACGCAAGGGGCCCCAACCGCATCACGAGCATCCGCCGCAAGGTGGTCCTGGCCAGGAGCGTACGCCACGCCGCCCCCTGTCCGCCGTCGCCGAGACGCTTGCGTCCAGCGATCACGTCAACTGAGCAAGGGGATTGAACATGGGTATTCAAGGCATCGATTTGTCGTTGATCTGGGGCGTCATCATTGCCTTCGGGGTGATGATGTACGTGATCATGGATGGATTTGACCTGGGGTTGGGCATCCTGTTTCCGTTAATCCCGGATGCGCAGGAACGGGATGTGATGATGAACACCGTCGCGCCAGTATGGGACGGCAATGAAACCTGGCTGATCCTCGGTGGAGCAGCGCTTTACGGTGCGTTTCCACTGGCTTACTCGGTGATTCTGGAGGCGTTGTACCTGCCACTGATGTTCATGTTGGCCGGGTTGATTTTTCGCGGTGTGGCGTTTGAGTTCCGCTTCAAGGCCAGTCCTGAAAAACGTCATATCTGGGACATGGCCTTTATCGTCGGCTCACTGCTGGCGACGTTTTGCCAAGGCATCGTGATCGGCGCGTACATCGCAGGTATTCCCGTCGTCAATCGGCAGTTTGCCGGCGGCACCCTGGATTGGCTGGCACCGTTCCCCTTGTTCTGTGGGTTTGGTTTGATTGTTGCCTACGCGTTGCTCGGTAGTACCTGGTTGCTGGTCAAGACCGAAGGCATGCTGGAGTCACGTATGCGTCACTACACCCGGCCGCTGGCGTTTGTGCTGACGGCAGTCGTCGCGGTGCTCTGCGTGTGGACGCCATGGCTGCATCCCGAGATTGCGACACGCTGGTTTACCCACGCGCACATCGTGGTGTTTGGCGGGTTGTTGGTCCTGGGTGTGCTGGCGCTGTTCGGGCTGCTGCGCGCGTTACGCCAGTATCACTCCCATTGGCCCTTCGTGTGCACCCTGGCGCTGGTGTTCCTGGGTTATATCGGATTGGCGTTCAGTATCTGGCCGAACATCGTTCCACCGTCCATCAGCCTGTGGGAGGCGGCTTCGCCCCCTACAAGCCAGTTGTTCATCTTGATCGGCACGTTGTTCATCCTGCCGATCATCTTGATGTACACCTGCTGGAGCTATTACGTGTTCCGTGGAAAAGTGAGGATAGGCGATGGCTACCATTGATAGCGAAAACACTGAAGTGTCGGCTGCACAAAACGAAGCTACCCCTTGGTTCCGGCAGGTGCTTTGGCTGATCTCCATTTGGTTCGGCAGCGTGATTGCACTGGGTGTGGTGGCCGGCCTGTTCCGATTCATGATGCACATGGCCGGAATGACCAGTCACTGATTTCAGGCCGCGAGGCCCCGGCGCGATCTTTCGCGCCGGGAATTTCAGGAGGCGCTGGAACGAACCACTTGCCGGCTGGCACCGGGTGGCTGGCCGGTGATGCGCTTGAAAGCACGGCTGAAGGCCGCCTGGGAGGTGTAGCCCAGACGCTGCGCCACGACTTCGATAGGCAATCGCTCCAGGCTCAACCATTGGCTGGCGAGGCGCATCCGCAGTTCCGTGGCATAGCGTAGCGGAGGGATGCCGATAGTGGCCTGGAAGCGTTCCGCGAAGACCGAGCGGGAGGTATTGCATTGTGCCGCCAGCTCCGCCACGGTCCAGTCACGTGCCGGTTCTCGGTGCAAGGCCAGGAGCGCCCGGGCCAGCCTGGGGTCGCGCAACGCGGCCACCAGGCCAGAGGCGTTGCCGCAGGCGCATTCCACCCAGCCGCGCACGATCATCGCCGCCACTACGTCGGCGAGGCGAGCGAGGATGCCTGCGAAGCCAACGCGTGCGGAGCGGACTTCGCGCTCCATGGACGCAAGAATGGGCATAAGCCCCGGGTAACGCTGCCCCCTGGCATCAATCAGCATCAGATCCGGCATCAACCCGCCGAGACCTTGCAGGCTGCCGAGCTCAAACTCCATGCAGCCGCTGAAGAGAATGGCGCTGGGGCTGGCATCGACACCAAGGGACGCATCCACGGCGCAGACTGTGTCGCCGAGAGGGGCCGAGTCGAAGTTGCCGATATCCTGGGCGGGTACGCCCAGGCTTGAGAGAAGCTGATGGGCTTCACCTTGGGCGATGAACACGGCGTTGCCGGCCGACAACTCGTACCAGGTGCCGTCCCCCGCAAGCAGGACGGCGGTGCCGGTGGCGATGAAGTGGAAGTAGGCGTGCCCGTGCCATTTACACCGCGGTTGCTGGCGCTTTGGATATCGGGTTGTTCGACGAACTGGTTCAGAGCTACCGAGAGGCGGGACTCATTCCGACATAACCGGTTTGGCGCGTCACCTTCCCCGTGGAAAGGTGCACGCCATTTGGTGTGCATGACTGACGGTGTATGCGGGGTAAGTCTGATATCACCCTTTACCCATTCTTTACCTGCCCTTGCGCCTCGTTCGCCAGAGGGTCGGTTACGCTGCTAGCCATCTTGATCTTGACGACTTTGTGAATCGAATGAACCTTCAACCTCGGTACTGGCTAGCGGTGGGCGCCTTAGTGGGCAGCCTGGGATTGATCTCGGGTTGTGCGGGCGATCCGCCAGACCCGCGTATTGAATTCACCGAGCAGGTCAATAAAGACCTGGCCACCGCCTATCAACCGGCCCACAACGAAACAGCCGGCTGGGACGCCATCTGGCAACTCGATCAGCAATCGGTGGATGTGGCGTGGTTGGCGCCGGCTACCCATGAGCGCGTGCCGCTGATTATCTACTTGCCGGGGTTGGGCGAGTCGGCCTCGGGCGGAGCGGAGTGGCGCAAGGCGTGGGCGCAAGCCGGTTATGCGGTGCTGTCTGTTCAGGGGCACGCCTATGATCAGTCGATTTTTGCGTCGGCGCAGGCGTTGGATGGCGATTTCCGTGGGGTGGCGAGCAGTCACTACAACGCCGCGGCCTTACGCGACAGGCTGTCCACCGTGCAGAAAGTCCTGACAGAGGTTCGGGCACGGGCGGCGAAAGGCGACGCGCAACTGGCGGCCATCGACTGGAACCAGGTCGTGGTGGCCGGCTTTGATTTGGGGGCGCAGACCGCTGAGGCCCTGGCCGGGGCGCTGGAGCCTGGCGCTACGTCGGGCGTTGCGATTCAGCCCAAGGCGGTGTTGCTGCTCAGCCCTTATGTGGAAGCCGGCGCCCGGTCAGAGGTGTTCGCCCAGATCTCGGCGCCCGTACTGTCGATGACCGGTCAGGAGGATGAAGATCCGTTCAACTGGGTCAGTTCCTATCGCCAGCGACAGGTGTTGGGCGAGTCGGTGACGGCGGCTGGTAGTGTTCAGTTGGAGCTGAACAAGGCGACGCACAAAACCTTGTCCGGTACCGAGTTGTTCCACCGGCCGGTGAAAAAGGCCGACAAGGGCAGCGAACCGTCCGGTGATGCCCCCAAAAGTCGAGGGCACAAACACGGCGCCAAACCCGGCGGCGATTTCCATAGCCCGGTAGCGGGCGAGCCGGCCCCGGATCCCAAGCAGGTTGCCGCGATTCAGGCCATTGGCGTGGCGTTTCTGGATAGCCGCGTCAAACACAATCCTGCGGCCACCGAATGGCTGCAGAAAGGCGCGCCAGGTTGGCTGCTTGGGGCGGGGCGGTTGAAGTAGTCTTGGGCGGGGCCAATGGCTCTCGCCGGTGACCCGTAACCCGCAGTGGGTGGCCCCGGCTACCCAAATCGACCAGCAGGCCATCGTCGCCGTCGCTCCAGCCAGCCGATCATCAGGCGGGTAGAAAGCGGCGTACCCTGGCCTGCAACAGTTCGACCAGCTCAGGCGCCATGTAGTCAAAGTCATCCGGGATGTCGAGACATACCACGCGTTTGCTGGCCAGCTCAGAACGGAATCGGGCCGTGAGCTTTCTGCGATGGACGGGCTCCATGACAAAGATCAGATCGGCCCAGTCCAGCAGCTCGGCATCCACAAGGACATCCGCGTCATTGCCAACACCGGCCGATGACGTTTCCACGCCAGGCCAGGAAGCAAACACCTGCTCGGCAGTCGGGCTACGGAGCCGATTTTTACCGCAGATAAACAGTACATTCACCCTGGGCACTCTCCTTGGCATCAATATCCACGCGGCGTTCAGACCGAGTGTCAGTTCCTGGCGCCAATGTCGGCGTACGTTGTACAGCTTACAGGCTGTTGCGAGGGTACTGAATGGCTTGTGGCGCCAGGGCTGCCTGGTGATCGGGACGTCCATGGCGTAGGTACGGAGCGGGGAAGGGGACTACAAATTTGGCTCCATTGTCAGTGTAGGAATATTCAGCATTCCCCTGGGTCCAGTTCCGCCCGACTCAGCAACTTGAGCGTTCTGCTCTTTCGATCTGCGGTCAGTGAAGGCACAATGCGCATCCTTTTTTGACTGGCCATGTCGGAGGCCTTGAAATGATCAAGACGCCGTACTACCTCATCGACAAACAAAAGCTGCTGGTGAACCTGCAGAAAATCGCCTACGTGCGCGAACAGTCCGGGGCCAAGGCCCTGCTGGCGCTCAAGTGCTTTGCCACCTGGTCGGTGTTTGACCTGATGCAGCAATACATGGATGGCACCACGTCGTCCTCGCTCTACGAACTCAAGCTCGGTCGGCAGAAGTTTGCCGGCGAGACCCACGCCTACAGCGTGGCCTGGGCCGACGACGAGATCGAGGAGATGCTCGACAACTGCGACAAGATCATCTTCAACTCCATCAGCCAACTGCAGCGCTACACCGAGGCATCCGACGGCAAGGTGCGCGGTCTGCGGGTCAACCCGCAGGTGAGCAGCTCTGATTACCTGCTGGCCGACCCGGCACGGCCGTTCAGCCGCCTGGGCGAGTGGGACCCGGCCAAGATCGAGCAGGTCATCGAGCAGATCTCCGGCTTCATGTTCCACAATAACTGCGAGAACGGCGATTTCGACCTGTTCGACCAGATGCTGTGCACCATCGAAGAGCGCTTCGGCCACCTGTTGCACAAGGTCGAGTGGGTCAGCCTCGGCGGCGGTATCCATTTCACCGGTGAAGGCTACGCGCTTGACGCTTTTTGCGCGCGCCTCAAGGCCTTCTCGGAAAAATACGGCGTGCAGGTTTACCTGGAGCCGGGCGAAGCGGCCATCACCCAGAGCGCCTCGCTGGAAGTCACCGTGCTCGACACCCTCTACAACGGCAAGCACCTGGCAGTCGTGGACAGCTCCATCGAAGCCCACATGCTTGATCTGTTGATCTATCGCTTGAATGCCAAGCTGGCCCCCAGCGAGGGCGAACACACCTTCATGGTGTGCGGCAAATCCTGCCTGGCCGGAGACATCTTCGGCGAGTATCAATTTGATCGTCCGTTGACCATCGGCGATCGGCTGTCGTTTGTTGACGCAGCTGGTTACACAATGGTCAAGAAAAACTGGTTCAACGGCCTGAAAATGCCGTCCATCGTGGTGAAGCAACTCGACGGAAGTGTCGAGGTGGTTCGTGAGTTTGGTTACAACGACTACATGTCCAGCCTTTCCTAAGCTGGCAGAAAAAAGAGAAATCGATAATTGAAGAAGAACGTACTTATCATTGGTGCAGGAGGTGTCGCCAAGGTGGTGGCCCACAAGTGCGCGCAGCACAACGACGAACTCTGTCGTATTGCTATCGCGTCGCGCAACATCTCCAAATGCCAGGCCATCATCGACAGCGTCAAGGCCAAGGGCAGCCTCAAAGTGCCCGCCGATATCCAGGCCTTCTCGCTGAACGCCCTGGATGTCGAAGCGACGAAGGCGTTGATCCGCGAAACCGAATCGCAGATCGTCATCAACGTCGGCTCGTCCTTCCTGAACATGTCGGTGCTGCGTGCCTGCATCGATACCGGCGTGGCCTATCTGGACACCGCCATTCATGAAGAGCCGGGCAAAGTCTGCGAGACGCCGCCCTGGTATGGCAACTACGAGTGGAAGCACCTCGAGGAATGCAAGCAGAAGAACATCACTGCCATTCTCGGTGTGGGCTTCGACCCGGGTGTGGTCAACGCCTATGCCGCGTTGGCGCAGCAGCAGTATTTCGACAGCATTGATTCGATCGACATTCTTGATGTCAATGCCGGTTCCCATGGCAAATATTTCGCCACCAATTTCGACCCGGAAATCAATTTCCGCGAATTCACCGGACAGGTGTGGAGCTGGCAGAACAGCCAGTGGACCAGCAACACCATGTTCGAAGTCAAACGTACCGACGACCTGCCAGTGGTCGGGGCGCAGAACCTGTACCTGACCGGCCACGATGAAGTGCACTCTTTGTCGAAGAACCTCGGCGTGCCCAACGTGCGTTTCTGGATGAGCTTTGGCGAGCACTACATCAATGTGTTCACAGTGCTCAGGAACCTTGGCCTGCTCTCCGAGCAACCGGTCAAGACCGCCGAAGGCCTGGAAGTGGTGCCGCTGAAAGTGGTCAAGGCCGTGCTCCCCGATCCAAGCTCGCTGGCGCCGGGTTATACCGGCAAGACCTGCATTGGCGATCTGGTCAAGGGCACCAAGGATGGCCAGCCGCGTGAGGTGTTCATCTACAACGTGGCGGACCACGA
This sequence comes from Pseudomonas sp. QS1027, assembly GCF_002814235.1. Classification (GTDB taxonomy): domain Bacteria; phylum Pseudomonadota; class Gammaproteobacteria; order Pseudomonadales; family Pseudomonadaceae; genus Aquipseudomonas. The sequence continues at coordinate 276,024 of NZ_PHSU01000008.1, forward strand.
GCAAGCCTACGCCGAGACCGACAGCCAGGGTATTTCCTATACCGCCGGCGTGCCACCGGTGGCGGCCGCCTTGCTGGTCGCTCGCGGCGAGTGGGACGTGCAGCGCATGGCCAACGTCGAGGAGCTGCCGGCTGAGGCGTTCCTCAAGGCACTGGACGTGATGGGCCTGCCGACCCGCATCAAGGACGAACATGGAGACCGCCCCTGGAACAGCAAGGCCTGAGACCTCCACGCTAGTGTGAGTCTCGTTCCCCGTTCCATGCGCAAGAACGCCGCTCTTTGAGCGGCGTTCTTGTTTGTGCGTATATCGCGCTCGATAAGGTCGGCAACTTTCAGCGATGAATCTCCTCCAAGGAGCGATACTTGCATCGTTTCAGCATCCATTTCACCTCGACCGGTTTTTCTTTTGGCTTTCCCGGCCCTGAACCGCCAGCCAGCGGGTCTTCGATAGCGCATGACGGATTTTTAAATGAGTACCCCCGCAACTGAAAACACCGACAATTGGCAACCGGTCATTGCACTGGCGTTGGCCGCCTTTGTCTTCAACACCACCGAATTCGTGCCAGTCGGCCTGTTGAGTGCCATCGGCGACAGCTTCGACCTGTCGAGCGCGCAGGTCGGGCTGATGCTGACGATCTATGCCTGGGTGGTCTCCCTGACCTCGCTGCCCGTGATGCTGCTCACCCGTAACATCGAGCGGCGCAAGCTGTTGATGGTGTTGTTCGGCCTGTTCATTGTCAGCCATGTGCTGTCCAGCCTGGCCGCAAGCTTTGGCGTCCTGCTGGTGAGCCGGATCGGCATCGCCTTGTCCCATGCGCTGTTCTGGTCCATCACCGCGTCCCTCGCGGTGCGGGTGGCGCCGGCGGGCAAGCAGGTGCAGGCGCTGGGGCTGCTGGCGACCGGGACGTCCATGGCCCTGGTGCTGGGGATTCCCCTGGGCCGATTGCTTGGCGAAGCCATGGGCTGGCGGACCACCTTTCTGGTGATTGCGTTGATGGCCGGTGCGCTGGTGCTCTGGCTTGGCAGAACCCTGCCGCTGCTGCCGAGCCAGAACTCGGGCTCCCTGAGAAGCCTGCCCATACTGTTCAAGCGCCCCGCACTGGTGGCGGTCTACGGCCTGACGGCGGCGGTGATCACGGCTCAGTTCACGGCCTATAGCTATATCGAACCGTTCATCAAAACCGTGGCCGGCATGAGCGGCGAGGTGGTGACGCTTATCCTGCTGCTGTTCGGGGGCGCGGGGATTTTCGGGTCGCTGCTGTTCAGTCGATTCAATCGGCAATACCCGCAGCGCTTTTTGCTGGCGGCCACGGCGTTGCTGGTGCTGTGCCTGGCGTTGCTGTTGCCGTTGAGCGGTGAGGTTTCGACGCTGGGGGTGCTCAGCGTGTTCTGGGGCATGGCGATCATGTGCTTCGGGCTGTCGCTGCAGTCGAAGGTGCTGGTGCTGGCGCCGGACGCAACCGATGTGGCCATGGCGCTGTTCTCGGGGATCTACAACATCGGTATCGGTGGCGGGGCACTGGTGGGCAGTTGGGTGGGACGGCAACTCGGCTTTGCCTATGTCGGCGTGGTCGGGGGCGTGTTGGCGGGCCTGGCGCTGGCGTTCTACGGTCTCTCGGTTTATCGCGCAGGCCGGGCAGGGGCGGGCAGCTGAGTCCTGATCGAACTTGAGCGCCAGTAGCCCGGTCAGGTTCCTGGCGCTCATCGTGTCGCAATCACATCGCTGCGTGGAAAATCTCTTCGATCTGCGCCTGTTCCGCAGTGCGGGGGTTGGTGAAGCCGCAGGCGTCTTTCATGGCATTGGCCGCCAGTGTCGGGATGTCCTGCGCCTTGACACCCAGTTCAGTCAAACCACCTGGAATGCCCACGTCCAACGACAACTTACGGATGCCGGCAATGGCCGCTGCCGCGCCTTGCTCGTGGTCAAGGTGTTGGGTATCGAGGCCCATCGCCTTGGCGACGTCCGTCAGGCGCGCCGGGCAAATGCTGGCGTTGAAGCTCTCGACGTGGGGCAGCAATATCGCATTGCAGACACCGTGCGGCAGGTCATAGAAGCCGCCCAGTTGGTGGGCCATGGCGTGCACGTAGCCAAGGGAGGCATTGTTGAACGCCATCCCGGCCAGGAATTGCGCGTAGGCCATATTTTCCCGTGCTTGCATGTCGCCGCCATTGGCAACCGCGTTGCGCAGGTTGGCAGAAATCAATTCCACGGCCTTGAGCGCGCAGGCATCGGTGATGGGCGTGGCTGCGGTCGAAACGTAAGCCTCGATGGCGTGGGTCAAGGCGTCCATGCCGGTGGCGGCGGTCAGGCCCTTGGGCATGGCGGCCATCAATGAGGGATCGTTGACCGACAGCAGTGGCGTCACGTTACGGTCGACGATGGCCATTTTTACGTGGCGGGTTTCGTCGGTGATGATGCAAAAACGGGTCATCTCACTGGCGGTGCCCGCCGTGGTGTTGATGGCAATCAGTGGCATCTGTGGCTTGGCGGACTGATCGACGCCTTCGTAGTCGCTGATATGTCCACCATTGGCGGCACACAAGGCGATGCCCTTGGCGCAGTCATGGGGAGAGCCGCCGCCCAGGGAGATGATGAAGTCGGCGCCGCTGAGCTTGAGTTGCGCCAGACCGTTTTCGACGTTGCTCACGGTCGGATTCGGCTTGGCCCCATCAAAGATCGTCGCCTGGATGTCCTGCGTCGCCAGCAGTTTGGCGACCTTGTCCGCGACTCCCGCTTTTGCCAGCCCGGCGTCGGTGACGATCAGCGCGTGGCGGAAACCATATTTGCGAATGGCGACCATGGCCTCATCGAGACTGCCAATGCCCATCATGTTTACGGACGGAATGAAGAACGTGCTGCTCATGACTTGCCCTCGTTATTGTGATTATTGGCCCTGACGGCCGGCGGTGCACTTATCAAGATGGCCTCATCCTAGGAGCGAGGGCGTGACGGTTAAATGGTCCTTTAGTCCGCACCATGGGGGTCTTTGGTCGTAGTGGCTCACGGTTTCATCCTGCCGCAGGGGGGGACCCCCTACCCAAGTAGGATATGGGCCCCGTCCCAGTCTTCGTAGACTGAAGAATCGGACAGCGCACTTGGCGGGAGGCGACTATGCAACACACCCAAACCGACGGCGTCGTCAGCGCGATGTCGATGGCAACCGGGGCGCAAGAGGTGGCACAGGAACTGGCGCGGCAGCTATTGCACCCGCATTTGGGGTTTGTGCTGTTCTTTTGTTCGGTCGAATACGATTTGCGGGCCTTGGGCGGCGCATTGCAGCAGAGCTTTGGCGGCATTCACGTGGTGGGCTGTACCAGCGCGGGGGAAATTACCCCCGAGGGCTATGGCCGGGGCGGCGTGACCGCCGTGGGGTTTGATCATCGGCATTTCTCCATTGCCGCGGAGCTGATCGACGAACTGGAGCGTTTCAGCCTGATCGACGCCCAGCAAATGGTCGAGAGACTGGTCGGCGGCTGTCGCAGCAACACCCTGGCGCCGATCAAGGGCAACAGTTTCGCCCTGACCCTGCTCGACGGCCTGTCCAGCCGCGAGGAAATGGTCCTGGCCGCGCTGAGCGCAGCCCTGGGCGATATCCCTCACTTCGGCGGTTCTGCCGGAGACGATAACTACCTGACCCATACCCATGTGTACTTCGGCGGCGAATTCCACAGCGGTGCGGCCGTGGTGCTGTTGGTCAATACCTGGCTGGACTTCGAAGTGTTCACGACGCACCACATTTTGCCGCGTGGGGAAAAGCTGGTGGTCACGCGCGCCGACAGTGGCACGCGCCGGGTTTACGAGCTCAATGCCGAGCCTGCGGCCGAGGAATATGCGCAGCTCATCGGGGTGCCCGTGGCGGAGCTCAATCACCAGATTTTTGCCGCTCACCCGCTGGCTGTTCGTATCAACGATCAGTACTACGTCAGGGCCATTCAACAGGTCAATCATGACCTGAGCTTGAGCTTTTACTGTGCGGTGGAGAACGGCATCGTACTCACGGCCATGACGCCTGGCCCCTTGCTGCCGAACCTGCAGACGCTGTTCGACGGCTTGCAGGAGCGTTTGGGGTCGTTGCTGCTGACCATCGGCTGCGACTGTTTTCTACGGCGCCTGGAGCTGGAAGACGACGGCAGTGTCCAGCAGATCGGCGCCTTCCTGCGCGAGCAGCGGGTGATAGGTTTCAACACCTACGGAGAGCAGTTCAATGGCATGCACATCAACCAGACCTTCACCGGTGTCGCCATCGGACGCAGCCGTGCAGTCATCTCCCGCTGAGCTGCTTGGGCAGATCGAACAACTGCAGCGGGATAACCAGAAGCTGCGGCGGATCAATACGGCGCTGATTGAACGGGTCGAGTCCGGCACCGCGCGTGGCAATGATTCCTATGCGGCCTTTCAGCACTCGGTGGTACTGGCCGAGCAGGTCAGGGAGCGTACCGATGCGTTGAACCAGGCCATGGCCGAACTCAAGGCCAGCAATAATCTTCTCAGTGATGCGCGCCTGCGGGCGGAAACGGCCCATCAACATCTGGTCGATGCCATTGAAAGTATTTCCGATGCGTTCGTGCTGTTCGATGAGGACCAGCGCATCGTGCTGTTCAACAGCCGCTTCAAGGCGTTTTGGGCCAACAGCCGGGTACGGATCATCGGCGGCATGCGCTTGACGGAGGTCAAGCGCCTGATGACCAGTACCGGGCTGTTTATTGAAGAGCCACGTCAGAGCGCCGACGAGCACCTGCTGTATCGCCTGAATGATGGCCGCTGGTTGCAGGTCAGCGAGCGGCCGACGCGCGAGGGTGGCCGGGTGATCCTGTTTACCGACATCACCGAAGTCAAACTCAGCGAAACCATGCGCCGCGAGCAAGCCGTTGCGCAGAAGTCGCACCTGCTGCAACGGGCCGTCGACAACCTGTCCCAGGGGGTCGCGATGGTCAACGCCGAGGGGATCCTGGAGCTGTGGAATCGTCGTTTTCTGGAGCTGAGCGGGCTGGCCCCGGTTGCCCCCCACAGGCTTTTTTCCGAGGTGATCGCCGACAGTGAACTGGGTCTGTTGACGCCGGCCAGCCGCGACGCCAACGGCCGGGTGATCCATGAGCGGGAGCAACGGCTGGACGATGGGCGGGTGCTGGAAATTCGTACCCATCCATTACCCACCGGCGGTTTCGTCAACACCTTCACGGACATCACCGAACGCTACCAGCACGCTGAAACCCTCAGCGAGAGCGAGCGCTGGATTCGCCTGATCACCGACCATGTACCGGCGCTCATTGCTTACCTGAACGCCGATCTGGTCTATGAGTTCACCAACAAGGTCTATGAACAGTGGTACTGCTGGCCGCGTGGCGTGATGCTCGGACAGAGCCTGCGCGAGGTCCACAGCGAAGAGCATTACCAGCGCCTGGAAACCTATGTCGAGCGGGCCCTGGCGGGGGAAAGCGTGACCTTCGAATGCCCCGAAATCAACATCAACAATCAGGAGCGCTACATGCTGCGCTCCTATGTGCCCAATCGGTTGGCCAATGGTGAAGTGGTCGGCATTTTTGTGTTGATCCGCGATATCACCGAACGCCGCCGTACCGCCGAAGCGCTGCACCAGGCTTATCAGAACCTTGAACAGCGCGTCCGCGAACGCACGACCGAACTGACCACCCTGAACAGCCAGCTACTGCGCGAGATCGACGAGCGCAGTCGGGTCGAGTCGCGCCTGCGTGAAGCCAAGCTCGAAGCCGAGCAGGCCAACCTGTCGAAAACCAAGTTTCTGGCTGCCGTCAGCCATGATCTGCTTCAGCCGCTCAACGCTGCCCGCCTGTTTACCAGTGCCTTGTTGGAGCGCCGCGAGCCGGAGGCCAACGCAACGCTGGTGCGTAATGTCAGTAATTCGCTGGAAGACGTGGAGAATCTGCTCGGGACGCTGGTCGACATCTCCAAGCTGGATGCCGGGGTGATCAAGGCCGATATCGCGCCGTTTGCCCTGAGCGAACTGCTGGAAAACCTGGCGGTCGAGTTCGCGCAAGCGGCCAGCAGCGAGGGCTTGCGCCTGGCGTTCGTGCCCTGCTCGGCGCTTGTGCGTAGTGATATCCAGTTGCTGGCGCGGATTCTGCGCAACCTGCTGAGCAACGCCATCCGATACACCACCCAGGGTCGCGTGGTACTGGGTTGTCGCCGCCATCGCCATCACCTGTCCATCGAGGTCTGGGACACCGGTATCGGGATAGCCGAGAACAAGCTGGAGGAGATTTTCCAGGAGTTCAAACGTGGCGACGTGCAACGGCCCCATCAGGATCGCGGGTTGGGCCTCGGGTTGGCCATTGTCGAAAAGATCGCCGGAATACTCGGGCACAAGATCAGCGTCCGCTCGACCCCCGGCAAGGGCTCGATGTTCGCTGTCGAGGTGCCGATAACCCTCTGCGCGCCCAAGCCACAGATCCAGTTATCCATGACTGAGCCCATGCTCGAGCGGTTGCGTGGGGCACGGATCTGGGTACTGGACAATGACGCAACGATTTGCGCGGGGATGCGCACGCTGCTGGAAAGCTGGGGCTGTCAGGTTGTCACCGCGCTGTCCGAGCAGGACCTGGCGCGGCAGGTGGAGCACTCTCAGTGCGACGCCGACCTGTTGATTGCCGATTATCACCTGGACCATGACCAGAACGGTGTCGATGTGGTGGCCACGATCAACGCCCGACGTGGCCTACCTTTGCCGGCGCTGATGATCACGGCCAACTACAGCAACGAACTGAAGCTGCAAATGCGTGAGTTGGGCCACACCTTGATGCACAAACCGGTGCGGCCGATGAAACTCAAAACTGCGATCAGCCATCTGCTGGGCAACCCGTCGGCAGGTTGATCAAATCAGCGTCGCAGGTAGGCGCTGAAATCGATATCGCCGGCGCTGAGAATTGCCTGGACCCGGTTATGCACCTTGAGTTTGCGCAGGATGGCCGAGACATGAGCCTTGACGGTGGTTTCGGCGATTTCCAGGGTGTAGGCGATCTGCTTGTTCGACTCGCCCTTGGTCATCCGCTCCAGGACCAGCAATTGCTTGCGGGTCAGGGACTGCAGTAACTCAGGTGCAAAGCCGGGTGCGCTGTTCATGCTGCGCCGCGTGTCGGTCTTTTGTGCGTGGATGATGTCCGAAGGCAGATAGACATTGCCGTTGAGGATCTGCTCGATGGCTTCAGTCATCTGCACCCGTGGCGAAGACTTGGTAATAAAGCCCACCGCACCATACATAATGGCTTGCAGCACAATCTGCTTGTCCTGCTCGGCGGACACAATCACCACCGGGATCGTGGGCGCCTCGTTGCGCAGCGTGATCAGGCCATTGAGGCCGTACATGCCCGGCATATTCAGATCGAGCAGAATCAGGTCGAGGTCGTCATGGCGCAGGGTCAGTGCCAGCGCGCTCTCCAGGTCGGCGGTTTCCAGCACTTCGCTGCCTGGAAAACCGTCGCTGATCACATTGGCGATGGCTTCACGAAACAGCGGGTGATCATCGGCAATTAGAATTTTGTACATGGCCTTTCACCTATTTATTGTTGATGGCGGTGTGGCGGCGGGGCATATCGGTTGTTCAGGGAAAGGGGTCAGGGCATGAGGTGCGGGGGCTGCGGCATAAGGGCGATTCCGTTCTTGTAGTGGCGGCATTACATGCCACTGCCCAGGCTTTGTGAATGCGACGATAGTCAGGTAAACCCCTACTAAAGTACGAGGTGTTGCGCGTTTGCGGTTTTTCCGGGGGGCCAAATTACGACTAAATGACAAGGTGACCCCTGCCAAGGGCGCATTCGTTTGGTGGCGCGGGCTCTCTAACCTCTGTTCATCGCGTGTGCGACCCACAGACAACGACCCGCAAAGAGGCCTCCACCATGATTTACGCGCAACCCGGCACCCCAGGCGCTGTTGTTTCTTTCAAGCCACGCTACGGCAATTACATCGGCGGTGAGTTTATCGCGCCGGTCAATGGTGAATACTTCACCAATACCTCGCCGATCAACGGTGAAGTGATTGCCGAGTTCCCTCGTTCCACCGCCGCGGATATCGAACTCGCGCTGGACGCCGCCCATGGCGCTGCCGATGCCTGGGGCAAGACCTCGGCACAGGATCGCTCGCGGGTCCTGTTGAACATCGCCGACCGCATTGAACAGCATCTTGAAGTGCTGGCCGTCGCCGAAACCTGGGACAACGGCAAGGCCGTGCGCGAAACCCTGAATGCCGATGTTCCGCTGGCGGCCGACCATTTCCGTTATTTCGCCGGTTGCATTCGTGCCCAGGAAGGCGGCGCCGCCGAAATCAACGAACTGACCACGGCTTACCATTTTCATGAGCCGCTGGGTGTGGTGGGGCAAATCATTCCGTGGAACTTCCCGCTGCTGATGGCGGCCTGGAAACTGGCGCCTGCGTTGGCGGCGGGCAACTGCGTCGTGCTGAAACCGGCCGAACAAACGCCGCTGTCGATCATGATCTTCGCCGAGCTGATCAACGACCTGCTGCCTCCGGGTGTCTTGAATATCGTCCATGGCTTTGGCCGCGAAGCCGGTGAGGCCCTGGCCACCAGCAAGCGTATCGCCAAGATCGCGTTCACCGGCTCCACTCCGGTGGGCTCGCACATCATGAAATGTGCGGCCGAGAACATCATTCCGAGCACGGTGGAGCTGGGTGGCAAGTCGCCGAATATTTTCTTCGAAGACATCATGCAGGCCGAACCACAGTTTATCGAGAAGGCCGCTGAAGGCCTGGTGCTGGCGTTTTTCAACCAGGGTGAAGTCTGCACCTGCCCATCGCGGGCGTTGATCCAGGAATCGATCTACGACGCGTTCATGGCCGTGGTGTTGAAGAAGATCGCCAAGATCAAACGTGGCGATCCCCTGGACACCGAGACCATGGTCGGTGCCCAGGCGTCGGAGCAGCAATACGACAAGATTCTTTCGTACCTGAAGATTGCTCAGGAGGAGGGGGCGGTGCTGTTGACCGGCGGCGCGGCGGAGCACCTGGAAGGCGATCTGTCCACCGGCTACTACATCCAGCCGACGCTGCTCAAAGGCAACAACAAAATGCGCGTGTTCCAGGAGGAGATCTTCGGCCCGGTCGTGGGCGTGACCACCTTCAAGGACGAAGCGGAAGCCCTGGCGATTGCCAACGACAGCGAATTTGGCCTGGGCGCCGGTCTCTGGACCCGTGACATCAACCGTGCCTACCGCATGGGGCGGGCGATCAAGGCCGGTCGTGTCTGGACCAACTGCTATCACCTGTACCCGGCGCATGCCGCGTTCGGTGGCTACAAGAAGTCCGGTGTCGGCCGTGAAAACCACAAAATGATGCTCGACCACTACCAGCAGACCAAAAACCTGCTGGTCAGCTACGACATCAATCCGCTGGGCTTCTTTTGAGGCGGTGAGCCTTTCACCGGCAAACGTTTGAAACGGCAGGAACCAGGCATTGCCTCGTTCCTGCCGTTGGTTTTCTCCATTCTTGAGCTGGGGCTGCAATCGAAGGGGCTGGCAGTGGACGCAGCCGATGTTGCGCATCCCTGGCTTCTCAATGGAGCGTCACCACCCGGCGGCTCTCGCCGATCCGGATCCTGTCCAGCGCCCGGTTCAACGCGTCCAGGGCATCGAGGAGGGCTTTTGCCTCGGTCTCCCGGCCATCCCCCCAAAGGCGTTCAGCCATTTTGTTCAGGGCCAGGATGGATCTTTCGATATCAGCCGCCGTTGTGGTTGCGGTAGCCGCCGGCTTTTTCTTGGGCATTTTGAGTTTCAACCGTTAGGGAGCCGATTTATTTATCATGGCAGGCTTTCTCTTGAAAACGTGTTTTATCCTGGGAGAAGGCTGGAATGGAACCTCTCGACCAAAGGACGCGACATTGATGCAAACCCCTTTTTCTCATATCAGCGAACGTTTGAACGATCGCCGATTCACGGTTGCAGGCAACACCCACGGGCTATCCGGTGCAGGAACGGTATTTCATTACCAGGTCGAGGAAAATGCCATTTCGGGCACTTACCAGGGCGGCCGAATCCGCATGGGTCATCAAGTCGGGCGCGTGACAGGCCCGGAGACCATTGAGCTTCTTTATCATTGCATAACGACGGAGGGCGAGATGCTCGCCGGCTGGTCCCGCGGCACGGTGGGTGTTGATCACGCAGGACGTACCACGCTGGCCTTCGTGTGGGGTTGGTTGTCGGGCGCGACGGGCGGTGGGGAGTCGAGCTACGTCGAGCTTGTCGGGTAAAGGGATCAGGGAGAACACCGTGAGCTTACGAATCGAGATAAAAGAGGCGCCTCAAGAGGCCGATTACCAAGCAATTCTGGCGCCGTTGATCGAATACAACCAGGCACGAACCGGGCGGGTGGAAGCCGAAAAACTGGCGATCTTGATCAAGGATGAGACTGGCAATACGGAAGGTGGTTTATACGCCAAGGTTTCCGGGCAGTGGCTATTCATTGAGTTGCTTGTGGTGCCTGAAATCGCCCGAGGGCAAGGAATAGGGTCGAAGTTGATGAACATGGCGCAAGCGCTGGCTCGGGAGAAAGGTTGCCAAGGCATTTGGCTGGACACCTTCTCCTTCCAGGCGCCGGACTTTTACCTCCGGCTTGGCTTCAGCATCTTCGGCGAGCTCAAGGATTACCCGGTCGCCGGACACAACCGGTTTTTTATGCAAAAGCGTTTTGATGTTTAAGAGGCAAGAGACCGGGTAATGGGCTCAGATAGTCTCCACACCGACTCAGGTCTGTGCTGGGATCGGCGCATTTGGCGCACTGATATTCAATTTTTCCTCGACCTGTAGGAGGGGGGGCGGCCCGGCTTTTAGCACGCTCCGATACCAGCATCGCCAGGATCTCCGAGGTTAAGGTAAGCTGTTTGCGCCGAAGTAAACGCTGGCAAAAATTGCCCATGGCTTGCGTGGCGGATGCTGGGAGCTTTCTCTACGCCCCTTTCTGTATTGCGAGGATGTATGCGACGTTGGTTGAGCCGGTACCGTTACGCCATTATTTTTTGGCTGTGCTTTGGCGTTTTCCGCACATCCCTGGCCGATTGGAATCCCATCCCGTCCGGGTCCATGCGCCCGACCCTGGTTGAGGGGGATGTGGTGCTGGTGAATCGGGTGGCTTACGACCTCAAGCTGCCCCTCACTGATATCTCCCTGGCCAAGGTTGATAATCCTCGCAGGGGAGATGTCGTGACCTTCACATCACCCAAGGATGGCATCCGCTTGATCAAGCGGATCGTGGGTATTCCCGGCGACACTCTGGAAATGAAGGATGAGGTGCTGTGGGTCAACGGTACCCCAGCAACCTACCGTGATGCGCAGGATATCATCGAGCCTGTCGCCTCCGGCAAATCTGTCCCGGGTATCAAGCTGACCGAACTCGCGAACAACAGTCGGCGGACCGTTCAGTTTATGCCGATGGTCCGTGCCTTACGAAACTTTGGTCCTGTTGTGGTACCGGCCGACAGTTATTTCATGTTGGGGGACAACCGCGACGACAGCGCAGACTCGCGGTATATCGGGTTTGTGCCACGTCGGCTTCTGATCGGTAGGGCGCACCATATCCTGGCGTCAGCGGAGATCCTGGATCATTGGATGCCGCGATTTCAGAGATTTGGCGCGCCGATATTGTGATACCTGGGGCAATTCAATCCTTCAATTACCCCAAGGGCACATGAACACCGGGCATCAGGCCGTCGCTTCTTCCATGTGCTTGGCCGATGGCTGCCAGGATTCACTGGCGGTCTGGTCCATGGCTTCCTGGATCGCGCGTTTGCGAGTGGTTTCAGCCCTGCGGCTGAAGTACCAGACCAGGAAGGTCACGATCGACACCGCCAACAGAATCAGGCTGGCCACCGCGTTGATCTCCGGCTTCACCCCCAGGCGTACCGCCGAGAACACTTCCATCGGCAACGTCGTCGAACCCGGCCCCGACACGAAGCTGGCCAGTACCAGGTCATCCAGGGACAACGCGAAGGACATCATGCCCCCCGCCGCCAGCGACGGCGCGATCATCGGGATGGTG
>NZ_PHSU01000009.1 GCF_002814235.1 Pseudomonas sp. QS1027
AAGGCCAGTGCAAATGACCCCACCGCGCCCTGAAGAACACTTTCAGGGTGTCTGCTGCCGGCCAGCTTGTGGCTCTTCGACAGCAACACCATCACCCATCGAATCGTTCTCGGACTTCAATCGGATCAGCACAATTAACGAATGGTGTGCTTGCATGAAGGAGCGGGTCCTGTGTCTGGGGTTCAGCCGTTTTCTGTTCTGTTTGAGATCCAGGGTCAAGGCCGACGGTCGCAGTGCCCTGGTCATCGGCGATTTCCCGACATCCTGGATCGAGGCCTATGATCGTGCCGGTTACGCCAAAATCGATCCGCTGGAGCAACACTGCATGCACAGTGTTCTGCCGGTGATATGGACCGATCGGTTGTACACCAGTAGCAATCAGCGGGAGCTGCGCGAAGAAGCCCGCAGCCATGATCTGATCAATGGTGTGACCTTGGCCCTGCATGGTCCCCAAGGCCAGTTCGGCACTTTTGGCTTGAGCATCGATGGGGTCGATGAGTACGCCGCCAAAGTGGTGATCCAGGCGAATTGGCACGGACTCTCATGGCTCAAGGACACCGCCTTGCAAAGCGCTCTGAAATTTCTCTGCGTACCTGAGGCTGCCAATGATGTTCGACTGACCAGACGTGAAAAAGAAGTCCTTCAATGGAGCGCAATTGGCAAAACCAGTTGGGAAATCTCCAGCATCTGTAACTGTTCGGAAGCCAATGTGGACTTTCACTTCAAGAACATCCGCAGAAAATTCGGGGTGACCAGCCGCCGCGCCGCCGTGGTGCAAGCACTGTCCATGCAGATCATCCAGGTTTAGATTGAATACGAGGCGATTGACTGAACGCTGCGCCCCCCCCCGGGACCAGGGGGATAACGTCGAGACAGTGGACAAAAGTGCAGTGCGTGCAAGCATATCGTCGTCCTGATCGATAGGATCACGCAGGCGCCCGACCGGGCACCTGCACTAGGAGGCTCAAACCATCAGCGCCCGGGTGAAATCTTGCAGAAGGCATAATCCTGTCTGCCAGTAACCCAACTCCGACTTGCCGTTGATGTGCCCCAGCGCCCCGACGTTCACATACTCGCAGCTCAATTGCCGGGCACTGTGCTGGACATATTCAAGGGTGCCATACGGGTCGTCTTCGCTGGAAACTATGGTCAGCGGCAAGCGGCTGGACAAGTTATCGGCCGAGCGAAAGCCAGTGGCCTCTTGGGGAAACCTGGGGCTACGGGGGTCAGGCACCGCCACCAGAAACGCCCCCAAAACCTTGCCCGGATCTGACGCATACTCCGCCGCCCACTCCAATAGCAACAGGCAACCCAGGCTATGGGCGACCACCACCGGGCGCTGGTGGGTCGAGAGCAATCGTTGCAACTCCCCGACCCACTCGTCACGGCATGGTCTATCCCAGTCGCGATGCTCCAGCCACAGGGTATTGGAGTGCTCGGCCTCCCAATGACGCTGCCAGTGAGTTGGCCCGGAGTTGCCAATGCCCGCCAGAAACAGCCAGTCAAACGCCAAATCAGCCTTCATATTCAATCCTCACGCCGTCAAACCACAGGTAATCCTGTAGTCCGTACCTTGTTGTCCGCGTTGTTATAACCATCTTGTATGTGTGAGTCATGAAGCTGTAGTGCAGTAGCAGCGCGTGAGCCTGCATTGAGTAACTAAACTGTCTATGTTATGCGCTGTATAGATATTTTCCAGCGCGCGGCGAACAGCATTCAATATGCTCCCCCCGTTATAAGTTTTTGTCACGGCGATGGAGGATCTCGGCTCTTCCCTGCAATAAACAGTGTGGTGAGGTAACCGAAAATTAACAGCTTTCTGATACGAATAAACCTATCTATTCTGATAGTTTTCAGGTTTTCTCATTTCAGTTAGGTTCCGCTGTGAACCCCTAAATCTCAGGCTACCGTTGCTACCTGCCAACACCGGTTGAAAGCTGCCTCCCCCTGGGGAACGGCAGAAATTTTGGACTGGTTTATGCCGTGAGTCCTAGGCTCTCTCGGTATCCAAGGGGGCTGAGCGAACCAAGGGAGCTTTTGATTCGTTTTTGTTGTACCAGCGGATGTAGGAGTTAAAAAAATAGGAATGAAAAAACGGCGCTAGGCCGGGCTTTGGCTCATTATTTTTTCTGTTTCGGAGCATACATTGAGCTGATCTACCGCACCTCATCCATACCACCGTTCAGTATCGGCGCCTTCTTCAAAATATACTGAGGGAATTTAGTGACCCGGTAACTCTCTGATTCGGCAACTCCTCGACCACTGCTCAATGAGCCACAACCGGTTAAAACTGAAGGTGGGGCGCCTCCTCAATTTTGAGGACACCTCACAATCTGTCTTGGAGACATTTTTGACTTGCTTCGTTTTCAAACGCGACCAAGCGGCCTTGTCGCACCTACTCACTGTCGAAATGAATTTCGACCTCTGACCGGCCTAGCTGCTGCAAGTGTTGGTGAACATAGCCTGTCAGGGTTTCCATAACCCGATCTGTCTCAAGGCCGAGATCGGACGCCACCAGAGGGCCGACTCGGGTTAGCCAGCTCCACCAGTCCCTCGATCTTCTGCGCCTGTCTCGCCGTTTGTCGAGCCGCGTCTGGGTTTGCCATCGGTCATCAGTTGTCGTGCCTCTGATCGCTTCTTGCGGGTCTGCACCAGGGGCTTTGGGGTATGAGCCAAACGCCAGCCGGTTCTCTTTTCCAAGGTGCCGATATTTCAGGCGTCAGAGCTTGGAGCCTGTGGAAATGATTTAGAGATACAGACCCTCGCAGTCAGAGAACTTGTAAGGCTTCTCCTTGGGTTTGGCTGCCTTGAGGGCGGAATCGGTCAGTCAGGGCCGTGGAGCACCATTTTGGGGGCATGCAAGCTGACCGAACCGGCCACGTCCCCAAAATTCTTGGCTGGCAAGGTAGGTTTGGGAAATCACAGGCAACAAAAAACCCGCACTAGGCGGGTTTCTTGTGGGCTTTCAGATGATGTTGACACCACCTGAAACTAATTAGTGGTGCCCAGAGACGGAATCGAACCGCCGACACGGGGATTTTCAATCCCCTGCTCTACCGACTGAGCTATCTGGGCAACGGGGCGCATTAAACTGGTTTTTCGAGGGGTCGTCAAGCGCGATTTCAAAAAATATTTAATTATTACCGTCGCTTACGACCCAAAGCTGTTCCAGCCCTGATTATTCGGCCGGCGGAACGTAGCCTTCGGCCTGGGCGTATTCCTCGCCGGAAAAGAACTTGTCCATCTCGCCCTGGATATATTTGCGGTCTTCGCCGTTCATCATGTTCAGGCGTTTTTCGTTGATCAGCAGGGTCTGGTGCTTCAACCAGTCGCCCCAGGCTTTCTGCGAAATATGTTCGAAAATGTCCTGGCCCTTGGCACCCGGGTACGGAGGGCGCTCAAGGCCGGGCAGTTCTTCGTGGTACTTGCGGCACATTACGGTGCGGGTCATGACGACTCTCCTGCATTCAAAACGTCGGCTGCCCGTTTGAGCAGCTTTTTCACCGGGGCGGCAAGGCCCAGGCGCGGCGGGGTGGCGAGGTTATACCAGAGCCAGTCGGCCTCGGCCACGTGATGGGCACTCTCCTCGACCTGCACCAGCCACGGCTCGATGGCCAGCTGGAAATGGCTGAAGGTGTGGGTCAGGTTCGGCAGCGCCTGTTGCGCGCCCAGTTCCAGCGAGTGCTGCGACGCCAGGTGTTGCAGGTCGTCGAGGTCGTCGAGTTCCGGCAGGCTCCATAAACCGCCCCAGAGGCCGCTGGAAGGGCGACGGTAAAGCAGAATGGCGCCTTCGCGGTTGGCGAGCAGCGGCATCAGGGTGCGCTTCTGCGGCACGCTCTTGCGCGGCTTGGGAATCGGGTAGCGGGTCTCCAGGCCGAGCATGTGTGCTTCGCAGCCGGCTTTCAGCGGGCAGAGCAGGCAACTGGGCTTGCTGCGGGTGCACAAGGTCGCGCCCAGGTCCATCATCGCCTGGGTGTAGTGGTTGACCCGGGTGTCGGGGGTAAAGCGCTCGGCGTTGGCCCAGAGCTGCTTGGCCACCTTGGGTTCGCCCGGGTAGCCCTCCTGGGCCGTGTAGCGCGCCAGCACGCGCTTGACGTTGCCGTCGAGGATCGCCGCGCGCAGGCCCATGCTGATGCTGGCGATGGCGCCGGCGGTGGACAGGCCGATGCCCGGCAGTTCGGTGAGTTTCTCGACGTCGCGGGGAAACTCGCCGCCATGTTCGGCAACGACGATCTTCGCGGTCTTCTGCAGGTTGCGCGCCCGGGTGTAGTAGCCCAGGCCAGTCCACAGGTGCAGTACTTCATCTTCCGGCGCGGCGGCCAGGGCCTCGACCGTCGGCAACGAGGCCATGAAGCGGTCGAAGTAGTTCAGCACGGTGCTGACCTGGGTCTGCTGCAACATGATCTCCGACACCCACACCCGATACGGTGTGATGCCCTGTTGCCAGGGCAGGTCGTGGCGGCCGTGGCGGTCATACCAGTCCAGCACGGCGCTGGAAAACTGCTCGGCTCTCATCGCTTGAACAGCCCCTTGAGTGCGTCCTTGAGTGCAGGGCTGACCTTGTCGCCGAGCTTTTCTTCAACTTTCTCGCTCAGCTTGTTGCCGGCCAGCCGCGCGGCGACCTGGCCGAGGCCGTCCTTGTCGATGCGGCAGGCCTTGGCGCCCAGCTCCAGCGGGCCACGGCAGCGCAGCGGCCATTCGATCCCGGCGAAACGTTCGTTGACCTGGCAGGCCGGGTCCGGCATGTCGCTCTTGTCGCCTTCGACGATGATGCCGATGCGGTAGTCCATGCCCAGCACGCGCAGGTCGATATCGCCGTTGCCGTTGACGCTCAGGCCCGGGATGTTGACTTTCAGGTCCGGGTTGCTGGCCACGCCGTTGTGCAGGTTCAGGCTGCCCTTGAGGTCCTGGAACGGTGTGTCCTTGCCCCGTGGCTCGCCGCTCAGGGTCTTGCGGTTGAGGGTGGCGATGCCGGTGCACAGTTGCTGTTCGAGGTTGGCGTTGAGCAGCAGGCCGTCGTTGAGGACGAAGCTGGCCGTGCCGTTGAGGCTGTCGATCAGGGCTTTCTGGCTGTTGCCGCTGGCGGTGAGGTCGCCGTTGAGGGTCAGGGCGCCCTTGACCGGAGGCTTCTGTCCCTGGGCTTGCAGGACGCGTTCGACCGGCACCCGGTTCAAGCGTGTTTGCAGGCTCAGGCGCGGTACGTCGGGGCGCACGTCGAGGCTGCCCTTGGCGCTGAAGCTGCCGCTGTAGAGTTCGCCGCGCAGGTCGCCGAGGGTCAGTACGCCACCCAGGCCGGTGGCCTTGAGGGCGGCGTTGTTGATCGGCAGCTTCTTCAGGGTCAGTTGGTCGAAACTCAGGTCGGCATCCACATCAACCGTGCGCAGGCGCTCGATGGGCAGCAGCTTGTCGCTGCTCCAGGCGCCCTTGGTCGGGGCTTCCGGCAAGGGCGAGCTACTGGCGATGGCGTTGGCCTCGCTGTTCATCACATCGGCCTGGCGGACTTTCGAGGCGCTGTCGGCGTCGGCCGATTTCGGTGGCAGGTAGCGATCGGCGTCGAACTTGTCGCCCTTGAGCTGCACGCGCAGGGATTGCTTGGCGAAATCCTCGATGGCGACGCGGCCGGTGAAGTTGCTGTCATCGAGCTTCAGGTTGAGGCCGTCCAGCACCAGGCTGGTGGGCGTGCCGGTGAGGTGGGTGACCAGCTCGACCTTGCTCAGGCTGCCATCGGCCACGGTGGGCAGGGGCTGGCCGATACTGTCGAGGAACTTCATCAGGTCCAGCTGGGCAATCGACAGCGTGCCGTTGAGCTGCGGGGTCTTGTTCAGGTCGTTGGCCTTCAGCTCGCCGAGGGCGCGCAGCTGGTTGGCCGACAGTTTCAGGCTGGTCCATTCGGCGACGTTCGCCGCCATGTCCACCAGCAACTGGCCCTGGGCCGAGAAGGTCAGCGGCTTGCCTTGCAGCGGGTCGCCCGAGAGTTCGCCACCCAGGCGCATGTCTTCGAACTGGTAGCGCTTGAGCACGCGGTCGAAACGCAGGTTGCCGCTGAGTTCGGTACGGGCCCGCAGGACTGGCTGGTTGGTGCCGAAGAAGGCGGTCATCTTGACCGGGATTTCCTTGCCGTCATGCACCGCGCCGGTGCTCAGCTGGATGCTTTCCGAGGTGATCTGGCGGCCGGTCTTTTCATCGTTGAACTCGATCCGGGCGTTGTTCACGGTCAGGCTGTCGATGTCCAGGCGGATCGGCTGCGAGGGTTTGTCTTCCGCCTCGGTGCCGGCCGGTTCGGCGGCCTTGTCGGTCTGCGCGGTGACGCTGGCACTGGGGGCCGGGCGGCCGATGTCCTGCCAGTTGCCGTGGCCGTCCTTGTCGCGGGTAAGCCGCAGGTTGAGGCCTTCGACGCGGACATCGCTCATCTGCACTTCGCGGCGCAGCAGCGGCAGGACGCGCACCGACAGGCCGAGCATCTGCAGGTCGGCAAATGGCTGGGTCGGGGTGACCAGGGTCGCCACGCTGGCATCGTGCAGCTCCAGGCCCAGCCAGGGGAAAAGGCTCCAGCCGATGTCGCCATTGAGGGTCAACTCAATGTGGGCCTTGTCGCGGGCAATCTGGCGAATCTCGTTTTTATAGTCGTTGGGATTGAACAGGTGGGTCAGGGCAAAGCCTGCCGCCACGATGATCAGCAACAACCCGAGAAGCCCCAGACCCAGGATTTTGCCGAACGCTTTCATGGGCGAGTCCTTGTAGTCAGTGGAATTTTAAATTTAGCCCGCGAGTATAGCGTCACGGGACTGGCGGCAGGGCAGGGATGATCCCTAGAGCGGATCCAGGGGAATCCGCAGCTTGGCCGCCAGTGCCTGGGCTTCGGGATGTCCGGCGGGGGCCAGGAGCCGCAGTTCCGCGCCGGCCAGCCTGGCCATTCGTGAGGCTTCCGCCACCAGTCGTTCGGCTACCCCACGGCGTCTGGTGATTTTTCTGACGCAAAGTTGGGATAAAAGCCAGAGATCCGCGCGCCGTTCCAGGCGCGCCGCGCCCAGCAGTCGGTCATTGAAGCGTCCGGCGATCAGGCTGCCATCGGCCAGGGCGGTTTCGATCAGTTGCTGGCCGTCGGCTTGCGGCGCGAAAAGCCACGCGGGGGCGTCCAGGTAGATCTTCTGCAGGTCCTGCTGGTCCTGATAGGTGGCTTCGGTGAGGGACTCGACAACGATAGGCATAAATTCCTCGAATATCCGGGACAGGCTTTTCTGTAGGAGCAGGTCGACAATCCCATGGGGTTGGGGATGTCAAGAGCAGTGCAGTTGCATTACATAAAGACCGTATCAGTCTGGTTGTTCTGTGATGCGTAAATGGTAACCTCTCTCGGTTCGCCAGTCCTTCTGCGACGTATTGTCGCGTAACAAGCATCGCTCAATAACACGGCCAAGCCTGCGTGCACCAAGGCCGGGAGTGATGTGTGGCCGGCGGACCATCATTTCAATTGGGGGAGACACTTCAAATGAGCACTAGCATTACGGCGGACATTCAATCCGCTGAACCTGCGTTTCTGTCAAAAGAGCGCATTATCGCCAAACCCGGCTTCAACCGCTGGCTGGTTCCACCGGCCGCCCTGGCCATCCACCTGTGCATCGGCATGGCCTACGGCTTCTCGGTGTTCTGGTTGCCGCTGTCCAAGGCCCTGGGCATCACCGCACCGGTCGCTTGCGCGCCGGACATGAGCTTTATCTCACAGGTCTTCTCGTCGCAGTGCGATTGGCCGATCTCCATGCTTGGCTGGATCTACACCCTGTTCTTCATCTTCCTCGGCTGCTCGGCCGCGATCTGGGGCGGTTGGCTGGAACGTGCCGGTCCGCGCAAGGCCGGTGTGGTGTCCGCACTGTGCTGGTGTGGTGGCCTGCTGATTTCGGCGCTGGGGGTCTATACCCACCAGATCTGGCTGATGTGGATCGGTTCCGGGGTGATCGGTGGTATCGGTCTGGGCCTGGGCTACATTTCGCCGGTCTCGACCCTGATCAAGTGGTTCCCGGACAAGCGCGGCATGGCCACCGGCATGGCGATCATGGGCTTCGGCGGCGGCGCGATGGTCGGTGCACCGCTGGCGGCGGCCTTGATGGGTCACTTCGCCTCGCCCACCAGTGTCGGCGTGTGGCAGAGCTTTGCGGTGATGGCGGCGATCTACTTCGTCTTCATGATCGGCGGCGCGCTGTCCTACCGGGTGCCTCCGACCGGCTGGAAGCCCGAGGGCTGGACCGCACCGGTGAAGAAGAGCAGCAACGCGATGATCACCCACCGTCACGTGCACGTGAACGTGGCCTGGAAGACCCCGCAGTTCCGCCTGGTGTGGCTGGTGCTGTGCCTGAACGTATCCGCCGGTATCGGCATCCTCGGCATGGCCTCGCCACTGTTGCAGGAAGTCTTCGCCGGTAAATTGCTCGGCAACGGCCTGACCTTCAGCCAGCTGGACGCCGCGCAACTGGGCCAGATCGCCGCCATCGCGGCCGGTTTCACCGGTTTGCTCAGCCTGTTCAACATCGGTGGCCGGTTCTTCTGGGCGTCGTTCTCGGACTATATCGGCCGCAAGGCGACCTACTTCGTGTTCTTCGCCCTGGGCTTCGCGCTCTATGCGTCGGTACCGAGCCTCGGTCACCTGGGCAGCGTCGCGCTGTTCGTCGCCGCGTTCTGCGTGATCCTGTCGATGTACGGCGGTGGTTTCGCCACGGTGCCGGCCTACCTGGCGGACCTGTTCGGTACGCAGATGGTCGGTGCGATCCACGGCCGCCTGCTGACCGCCTGGGCGGCAGCCGGGGTGCTGGGGCCGGTGCTGGTGAACTACCTGCGTGAGTATCAACTGAGCGTCGGCGTCGAACGTGCCGCGGCCTACGACATCACCTTGTACATCCTCGCCGGCCTGCTGGTGCTGGGTTTCATCTGCAACCTGCTGGTGCGTCCGGTGGCCGACAAGTACTTCATGACCGACGCCGAGCTCGCCGCCGAACAGGCGCTGGGTCATGACAAGGGCGCCGACAGCACTACGGTGCTGGAGTGGAAAGCGGCGCCAGGCAGCAAGCCGATGGCGATTGCCGCCTGGCTGGTAGTGGGCATTCCGTTGGCGTGGGGCGTGTGGGTCACCCTGCAGAAGACGGCGGTGCTGTTCCACTGATCACCGTGTAGGCGCCGGCTTGCTGGCGATTGCGATTCGACAGGCGACATCTTCGTCGCCTGGCACGCCGCTATCGCCAGCAAGCCGGCTCCTACAGGTGGGTGCAGTGCCGAGGCATTGCGATTCTCTTCAGACAACGTTTCTGCTTGTCCTGACAGGTATATCCCCGGTGCGCCTGGATTCAGCCCGTCCGGGAGTTCACCTTGCGTGTTTCTGTTTGCCGCCCGCGCCCCTATAATGGCTGCCTTTTTCGCCCAATGATTTTGCGGAGCTGGTGATGGCCGAACGTAAGGCGTCCGTCGAGCGCGACACTCTGGAAACCCAGATCAAAGCCTCGATCAACCTGGATGGCACCGGAAAGGCCCGATTTGATATCGGTGTCCCTTTTCTTGAACACATGCTCGACCAGATCGCCCGTCACGGGCTGATCGACCTGGATATCGAGTGCAAGGGCGACCTGCATATCGACGACCACCACACCGTGGAAGACGTCGGTATCACCCTGGGTCAGGCCTTCGCCAAAGCCATCGGCGACAAAAAAGGCATCCGTCGCTACGGTCACGCCTATGTGCCGCTGGACGAAGCGCTGTCGCGAGTGGTCATCGACTTCTCCGGCCGTCCCGGCCTGCAGATGCACGTGCCCTACACCCGCGCCACCGTGGGCGGCTTCGACGTCGACCTGTTCCAGGAATTCTTCCAGGGCTTCGTCAACCACGCCCTGGTCAGCCTGCACATCGACAATCTGCGTGGCACCAACACCCACCACCAGATCGAAACCGTGTTCAAGGCCTTCGGTCGCGCCCTGCGCATGGCCGTCGAGCTCGATGACCGCATGGCCGGGCAAATGCCCTCGACCAAGGGCGTCCTGTAATGCAGACGGTCGCGGTTATCGATTACGGCATGGGTAACCTGCACTCGGTGGCCAAGGCCCTCGAGCACGTGGGGGCCGGCAAGGTGCTGATCACCAGCGATGCCGATGTGATTCGCGAAGCAGACCGGGTGGTATTCCCCGGCGTCGGCGCGATTCGCGACTGCATGGCCGAGATCCGTCGCCTGGGTTTCGACTCGCTGGTGCGTGAAGTCAGCCAGGATCGTCCGTTCCTCGGCATCTGTGTCGGCATGCAGGCCTTGCTCGACCACAGCGAAGAGAACGCCGGCGTCGACTGCATCGGCCTGTTTCCCGGCAAAGTGAAGCTGTTCGCCAAGGACCAGCACGAAGACGGCGAGCACCTGAAAGTGCCGCATATGGGCTGGAACGAGGTGACGCAGGTAGTGGATCACCCCCTGTGGCACAACATCCCGGACCTGGCGCGCTTCTACTTCGTGCACAGCTACTACATCGCCGCCGGTAACCCGCGGCAGGTGGTGGGCCGCGGGCACTACGGCGTCGACTTCGCTGCGGCGCTGGCCGAGGGCTCGCGTTTCGCCGTGCAGTTCCACCCGGAGAAAAGCCATACCCATGGCCTGCAATTGCTGCAGAACTTCGCCGCCTGGGACGGACGCTGGTAAATGGCCGCGAAGAAGACCAAGCCGCCGATCCTGACCCTCACTCCGGAACAGGAGAACGAGGCCAATCAGAAGATCAAGCGCTTCATGGAGGAGCGCTTCGAGCTGGACCTGGGTTCGTTCGAGGCGGCTGAAATCCTCGACCTGTTTACCCGTGAAATTGCTCCGCACTATTACAACAGGGCGATTTTCGATGTGCAGACGCACCTTAAAGAAAGGTTCGAAAGCATCGAAAGCGACCTGTGGGCACTCGAGAAAAACTGATTTCCGAGTAAAGCTGAAAAAACGACTCTAAGGTTTGCCAGATGCTGATTATCCCCGCTATCGATCTCAAAGACGGTGCCTGCGTTCGTCTGCGCCAGGGCCGCATGGAAGATTCCACGGTGTTCTCCGATGACCCGGTGAGCATGGCTGCCAAGTGGGTGGAGGGCGGCTGCCGTCGTCTGCATCTGGTCGACCTGAACGGCGCGTTCGAAGGCCAGCCGGTCAATGGCGAGGTGGTCACCGCCATCGCCAAGCGTTACCCGAACCTGCCGATCCAGATCGGCGGCGGTATCCGCTCCCTGGAAACCATCGAGCACTACGTCAAGGCCGGCGTGAGCTACGTGATCATCGGCACCAAGGCGGTGAAAGACCCGGCGTTCGTCGCTGAGGCCTGCCGCGCGTTCCCGGGCAAGGTCATCGTCGGCCTGGACGCCAAGGACGGTTTTGTCGCCACCGACGGCTGGGCTGAAATCAGCACCGTGCAGGTGATCGACCTGGCCAGGCAGTTCGAAGCCGACGGCGTCTCCGCCATCGTCTACACCGATATCGCCAAAGACGGCATGATGCAGGGCTGCAACGTGCCCTTCACCGCCGCCCTGGCCGCGGCCACCCGGATTCCGGTGATCGCTTCCGGCGGTATCCACAACCTGGGCGATATCAAGGCCCTGCTGGACGCCAAGGCTCCGGGCATCATCGGCGCGATTACCGGCCGGGCGATCTACGAAGGCACCCTCGATGTCGCCGAGGCGCAAGCCTTCTGCGATTCGTACAAAGGCTGAGGACTCACCATGGCGCTGGCCAAACGCATCATCCCTTGCCTGGACGTCGACAACGGTCGCGTGGTCAAGGGCGTCAAGTTCGAGAATATCCGCGATGCCGGTGACCCGGTGGAAATCGCCCGGCGTTACGACGAGCAGGGTGCGGACGAGATCACCTTTCTCGACATCACCGCCAGCGTCGACGGCCGTGACACCACATTGCATACCGTCGAGCGCATGGCCAGCCAGGTGTTTATCCCGCTGACGGTCGGCGGCGGCGTGCGTACCGTGCAGGACATCCGCAACCTGCTCAATGCCGGGGCCGACAAGGTCTCGATCAACACGGCGGCGGTGTTCAACCCCGAGTTCGTCGGCGAAGCGGCGCAGCATTTCGGCTCGCAGTGCATCGTCGTCGCCATCGATGCGAAGAAGGTCTCGCTGCCGGGTGAAACCCCGCGCTGGGAAATCTTCACCCACGGTGGGCGCAAACCCACCGGGCTCGATGCGGTGGAGTGGGCTTCGAGGATGGAAGGCCTCGGTGCCGGCGAGATCCTGCTCACCAGCATGGACCAGGACGGCATGAAAAGCGGCTTCGACCTCGGCGTGACCCGGGCCATCAGCGATGCCTTGGGCATTCCGGTGATCGCTTCGGGTGGCGTCGGCAATCTCCAGCACCTGGCCGACGGGATTCTGGAAGGCCACGCCAGCGCGGTGCTGGCGGCGAGCATCTTCCACTTCGGCGAGTACACGGTGCCGGAAGCCAAGGCCTATATGGCCGCGCGCGGTATTGTGGTGCGCTGAGGGCAACAGGCCACTGGACAGTATGGCGGCCTCAAGTCACTCTTGAGTCCGCCACGGATTCCGGTTGCCTACTATGTCTAAACGCTTTTTCCTTGCGCTGTTTTGCCTGATCGGACTGTTGTCGGGCACGGCGGGTGCGGCGGACGCAGCCGATGATGGCATTGTCCTGCTGACGGAGAACTTCCCGCCCTACAACATGGCGAAAAATGGCAAGAACTTCGCCAAGGACGAGAACATCGAAGGCATCGCCGCCGAGATCGTGCGCGAAACCTTCAAGCGCGCCGGTATTCCCTACAGCCTGACCCTGCGTTTCCCCTGGGAGCGTATCTACAAGCTCGCCCTGGAAAAGCCCGGCTATGGGGTGTTTGTCATGGCCCGGCTGCCGGAGCGCGAGAGGCTGTTCAAGTGGGTCGGGCCGATCGGTCCTGATGATTGGGTGCTGCTGGGCAAGGCGGACAGCCCGATCGCCTTGTCGGACATGGAGCAGGCCCATCGCTACCGGATCGGCGCCTACAAGGGCGATGCCATCGCCCAATACCTGGCGCAGCACGGATTCAACCCGGTGCTGGCCCTGCGTGACCAGGATAATGCGAAGAAGCTGGTCGACGGCCAGATCGACCTGTGGGCCTCGGGCGATCCCGCCGGGCGCTATCTGGCGCGGCAGGAGGGCATTACCGGGCTCAAGACGATCTTGCGCTTCAACAGCGCCTCCCTTTACCTGGCCCTCAACAAAGAGGTGCCCGACGCGGTCGTCGCCAAGTTGCAGTCGGCACTCGATCAACTGCGTCGTGAAGGTGCGGTGGATCAGGCCTTTGCTCGTTACCTCTGAGAGGTCCCAATCAGCGATAAACGCCCTGCTTGCCGTGGGCTTCGCCCGCCTGGTTACCGCGTAGGGCGATCATCGACTTGATATCGATCCAGTCGATGCCCTGCTCCTTGAGCTTGGGCAGCTCGCGTTCGAGGACTGCCAGGGTCTGCGGGTAGGGATGGCCGATCACCACCGCCGAGCCGTGCTTGCGCGCCAGCCTGATCGCTTCTTCCAGTTGCGCGGTGATGGCCGGCTCGGTGCGTTCGTTGTCGAGGAAGACATCCCGCGACACGCTGGGCAGGCCGATCTTCTGTGCTTCTGCCGCGGCGACGGTCTTGGCGCTGGTGCGGCTGTCGACGAAGAACTTGTTGCGCCGCTGCAACTCGCCCATCAGCCAGGCCATGGCCACCGGTTCGGCGGTCATGCGGCTGCCTTCATGATTGTTGATCCCGCTGGTAAAGGGCACGGCCTTGAAGGCCGCGGCCAGGCGCGCTTTCAATTCATCGAGGGGCAGGTCGGGATGCCAGGCGAAAGGCCCGGTGGCCGGGTCCATGGGCATGTGCAGCATGACGATCTTGCCGGCGGCATGGGCCTCGCGGGCAAATTCGGCGGCATGCAGGGTGTCGGGCATGATCGAGGGGGTAACCGGCCCGGGCAGGGCCAGCACCCGACGATCCCGGGGCAGGTTTTGCCCCAGGTCATCGATAATCAGGGTGAGGTAGGCCTTGGCCGGTACCGGCGACTCGACCGGCGCTGCCTGGGCAACGCCGATCAAACAGCCGATAAGGAGCAGCAGCCAATGGCGCATCTCAGTTGCCGCGTGTCACGCTCAGGCCCTTGAGCAGGCTCAGGGCCTGGCCCAGCTGGTAGTCGTCATCCTGCAAGCGTGGCTTGGCCTTGACCGGCTTGACGCTCGGTTTGTCCGCACCGCCGTTGCCGTTGCCCAGGTGACCCTGGAGATCGGCTTCCTTGAAGGTGTCGTCGTCCTGGGCGCCGGTGACCTTGGCCTGGCGCACTTCCACGTCCGGGATGATGCCCTGGGCCTGGATCGAACGACCGTTGGGGGTGAAGTACAGCGCGGTGGTGATCTTCAGCGCGCGATCATTGCTCAACGGCAGCACGGTCTGGACCGAGCCCTTGCCGAAGCTGGTGGTGCCCATCAGCACCGCGCGTTTCTGGTCCTGCAGGGCGCCGGCAACGATTTCCGAAGCCGAGGCGCTGCCGCCGTTGATCAGGACCACCATCGGTACCGCTTCGCTTTCGTCGTGGCCGGTGGCCGAGAAGCGCAGTTCGGAGTTGGCGATACGGCCTTTGGTGTAGACGATCAGGCCCTTGGTAATGAAGTGGTCGACCACTTCCACCGCCGCCTGCAACACGCCGCCCGGGTTGTTGCGCAGGTCGAGGACGATGCCGTTGAGCTTCTTGTTGCCGTTTTCCTTGCGCAGGTCGGCGAGGGCCTTGGAGACCTCTTCGCCGGTCTTGACTTGGAACTGGGTGATGCGGATATAGCCGTAGCCGTTTTCCAGCAACTGGCTGCGCACGCTCTTGGTGCGGATGATCGCCCGGGTCAGGGTCACGTCGAACGGCGTGCCGCCGCCGCGGACCAGGGTCAGGGTGATTTTCTGGCCGACCTTGCCGCGCATCTTGTCGACGGCTTCGGTCATGGTCTGGCCGCGGGTCGGCTGGCCGTTGATCTTGACGATCAGGTCGCCGGCCTGCACACCGGCCTTGGATGCCGGGGTGTCGTCGATCGGCGAGACCACCTTGACGAAGGTGTCTTCCATGCCGACTTCGATGCCCAGGCCGCCGAATTCGCCGCTGGTGTCTTCCTGCAGCTGGGCGAAGTCGTCCGGCCCGAGGTAGGCGGAGTGCGGGTCAAGGTTGCTGAGCATGCCCTTGATGGCATTCTCCAGCAGGGTCTTGTCGTCCACCGGCTCGACATAGGCGGCCTTGATCCGGTCCATGACCTCGGCAAAGGTGCGCAGCTCGTCGAGCGGCAGCGGGGCCTTGGCGGTGACGGCCGGAGCAGCGGCAGCCGGCGCGGGCTGGGCAGGTTGCGCAGCGAACGCGTGGGGCGCACCGATCACCAGGGCGATCGTCAGGGCCAGCGAGGTGAGGCGGGACAAATGCAACATGTCGAACGAACTCCTGATTAAGATGCGGGCCTATCCTTGGGCGCGGCACCATTGGGCCGGATCACTCGGGTGACCCTGCTGACGTATAGCGAAATACAACGCGGGTGCGTCCTGACCGCCACTGTTGCCTACAGTAGAGATCGACTCACCGGCTTTTACCACATCGCCTGCGGACTTGAGCAGCGTCTGGTTGTGCCCGTAGAGACTCAGGTAACCGTTGCCGTGGTCCAGAATGACCAGCAAACCGGCGCCGCGCAACCAATCGGCGAAGACTACGCGGCCACCGTGCACGGCGTGCACCTGGCTACCGGCGGCGGCGCTGATCATCACCCCGTCCCACTTGGTTCGGGCGTCATCGCCACGGGTTTCACCAAAGCGCGCAAGCAATCGACCATCAACTGGCCATGGAAGTTTGCCGCGCGCTGAAGCAAAAGGGCCGCCAAAGGATTCTCCTGCACTCGATACCAGGGCTCCGGGCGTGGTTTTACGCGGTGGGCGTGGGCTGTCGTCGCTGGCGACCGCAGCCTCACGCTGGCGCTTTTTTTCGGCTTCCTGCTGGGCGAGCAGCGCTTTCTGGCGCGCTTCTTCCGCCTCGCGGGCCTGGCGCGCCAGGGTTTCTTCGATGGTCTTGAGGACTTTCGACAGGTCGGCCTGGTCCTGTTCGCGGCTGGCGAGCTTCTGGTCGCGGGCTTTCACGTCGTCACTGAGCTTGGCCAGGGCCGCCTGGCGTTCCTTGCGGACCTTGTCCAGTTCGTCGCGCTGGTTGTCCAGGCTGCTTTTCTGCACCAGCAACTGGGCTTGCTGCAGATTGATGTCGTTTTCGACATTGGCCAGTTGGCGCAGGGTTTCGTTGAAATTCTTCAACTGCTCCATGCGCGCCTTGCTCAGGTAGTCGTAGTAGGTCAGGGTGCGGGCGAATTTTTCCGGGTTTTGCTGGTTGAGCAACAGCTTGAGGTACTCCTGGCGGCCACCCTGGTAGGCGGCGCGGGCCTGGATCGCGATCAGTCGCTGCTGTTCAGTGCGTGCGCTCTGGAGTTTTTTTTTCTCTCCATCGAGCCGCTGCAGTTCGCTTTCGCTCTTTTTCAGCTCTTTCTGCAGGGCATCGACCTGCTTCTCCAGCTTGCCCATCTCGGTTTCGGTACCGCGCAGCTCTTTCTGCACCCCGGATTTTTCTTCCTGTAGCTTGCCCAGGAGCTTTTTCAGCTCAGCGATATCCTGACGCGTGGCGTCCAACTGCTGTTGGGTTTGTGCGCGCTCGTCGGCAAAGGCCGGTTGGAGCAGGCAAATCAGGGCTAGGGCGATAAGGGCGCGAAGCATGGGGCGGGCGACACCTGGGAACGAGACGGCCTAGTATGCCCGCCGCGGGCTGCAAAAAAAACGCCCAAAAGCGGTTGCTTTCAGGCGTTTCCGATAAAGAGGTAGGCCGCAGGCCTGCGGCCTACCTGATTTGTGGCGTTTAGAGGTCAGTCAGGATCGACGTACCAGTCATCTCTTTCGGCTGTTCCAGCCCCAGAAGCTTGAGCATGGTCGGTGCGACATCCGCCAGTACACCGCCTTCACGGACCTTCAACTGACGCTTGCCGACATAGATGAACGGTACCGGCTCGGTGGTGTGGGCGGTGTGGGCCTGACCGGTGGATTCGTCTTCCATTTGCTCGACGTTGCCGTGGTCGGCGGTGATCAGCGCTTCGCCGCCGACCTTGTCCAGGGCCTCGACGATACGTCCTACACACAAATCCAGGCATTCCACGGCTTTAACGGCCGCATCGAACACGCCGCTGTGGCCGACCATGTCGCCGTTGGCGTAGTTGACCACGATCACGTCGAAGCGTTGGTTCTCAATGGCATCGACGATGCGATCGGTCACTTCCGGCGCGCTCATCTCCGGTTGCAGGTCGTAGGTAGCGACTTTTGGCGACGGGATCAGAATGCGTTCCTCACCCGGGAAGGGTTCTTCTCGCCCACCGGAGAAGAAAAAGGTGACGTGGGCGTACTTCTCGGTTTCGGCGATGCGCAGCTGGGTCTTGCCGTTTTTCGCCAGGTAGTCGCCCAGCACGTTTTCCAGGCTGCCCGGGGCGAAGGCCGACGGTGTGTGAATGCTGGCGGCGTACTGGGTCAGCATGATGAAACCGGCGGTTTTCGGCTGGCGGGCGCGTTCGAAGTCCTTGAAGTCGTCTTCGACGAACACCCGGGTCAGTTCACGGGCACGGTCGGCGCGGAAGTTCATGAACACCACGGCATCGCCATCTTCGACCGTGATTTTCTCGCCAATCCCGGTGGCCTTGACGAATTCGTCGCTCTCGCCACGTTCATAGGCGGCCTGCAGGCCTTCCTGGGCGGTGGCGGCGTGGAACTCGGCCTGGCCGTCGACGATCAGGTTGTAGGCCTGGGCGACGCGGTCCCAGCGGTTGTCACGGTCCATGGCGAAATAGCGCCCGACCAGGCTGGCGATGCGGCCCTTGCCCAGGGTGCGGAAGGTTTCGTCGAGCAGCTCGATGGACGACTGGGCGCTTTTCGGCGGGGTGTCGCGGCCGTCTAGGAAGGCGTGCAGGTAGATCTTCTCGGCGCCGCGCTTGAAGGCCAGCTCGGCCATGGCCACCAGGTGGTCCTGGTGGCTGTGCACGCCGCCTTCGGAGAGCAGGCCGAGGATGTGCACCGCCTTGCCCGCGCCCACGGCCTTGTCCACCGCCGCGCAGATGGTCGGGTTCTCGAAGAACTCGCCGTCGCGGATCGATTTGGTCACGCGGGTGAAGTCCTGGTACACCACCCGGCCGGCGCCGAGGTTCATATGGCCGACTTCGGAGTTGCCCATCTGCCCGTCCGGCAGGCCGACATCCATGCCGGAGCCGGAGATCAGGCCGTTGGGCTGGGTCGCGACCAGGCGGTCAAGCACCGGCTTTTTCGCCGAATAGACGGCGTTGTAGTCATGGCTCTCACTGTGACCGAAGCCATCCAGGATGATCAGGACCAAAGGTTTAGGCGTGGTAGTCATGGACGGCACTCGCGGCTGGATTGAAAGGTCATGGAAAAAAGAGTCGCAGTTTAAAGCCAAGTTCAAATGCAGTCACCGCCGGGCGGGGTTTGGCCGACCTTGACGGCTGTGTATACTGGCCCACATTTTAACGCCCTGGAACCTCCTGATGGTCGATCACCTGATTGCATTTGCCACTAGCCACTACCTGTTAGCCGGCGCCTTCGTGCTCCTGCTGGCCTTGCTGATTGCCCATGAAATGAGCCGCGGCGGCGCCAGCCTCAGCACTGGCCAGCTGACCGCGTTGGTCAACCAGGACCAGGGCGTGGTCATCGACCTGCGCCCGAGCAAGGACTTTGCTGCCGGTCACATCGTCGGCGCGCTGAACATTCCCCAGGACAAACTGATGGCTCGCATCGGCGAACTGGAGAAGCACAAGGCCAAGACCCTGATTCTGGTCGACGCCCAGGGCCAGCACTCCGGGACTCACGCCCGTGAGCTGCTCAAGTCCGGTTTCACTGCCGCCAAGCTGTCCGGTGGCATTTCCAGCTGGAAAGCCGACAATCTGCCGTTGGTGAAGTGATATGAGCCAGGTCGTCGTTTATTCCAGCGATTACTGCCCTTACTGCATGCGGGCCAAGTCGTTGCTCGGCAGCAAGAACGTTGCTTTCGACGAGATCAAGGTCGACGGCAAACCGCAGGTACGGGCCGAAATGTCCCAGAAGGCCGGGCGTACGTCCGTGCCGCAAATCTGGATCGGCGACCGGCACATCGGTGGTTGCGACGACCTGTTCGCCCTCGAGCGCGCCGGCAAGCTGGACGCGTTGCTAGAAGCTTGATTCCCCCAACCCTTTAAAGACCTGAAGATCAAGAAGGATCTGCTGCGATGACTGACCAACAGAACACTGCTGCTACCGAAGACGATAGCCAACCGCAATTCTCCTTGCAGCGTATCTACGTGCGCGACCTGTCCTTCGAAGCCCCGAAAAGCCCGGCTATCTTCCGCCAGCAGTGGGAACCGAGCGTCGGCCTGGACCTCAACACCCGTCAGAAAGCCCTGGAAGGCGACTTCCACGAGGTGGTGCTGACCCTGTCGGTGACCGTGAAGAACGGTGACGAAGTGGCCTTCATCGCTGAAGTGCAGCAGGCCGGTATCTTCCTGATCAAGAACCTCGATGCGGCTTCCATGAGCCACACCCTGGGTGCATTCTGCCCGAACATCCTGTTCCCGTACGCCCGTGAAACCCTGGACAGCCTGGTCACCCGTGGTTCGTTCCCGGCGTTGATGCTGGCCCCGGTGAACTTCGATGCCCTGTACGCGCAAGAGCTGCAGCGTCTGCAGGAAGACGGCGCGCAAACCGTTCAATAAACGGATTGCCTGCCCACAAAAAAGCGCCTTTTCCGGCGCTTTTTTTGTTCAGGCAAAGCCCAGCTGGCGCCAGCCTTCGTAGACCGCCACCGCCACGGTGTTGGACAGGTTCAGGCTGCGGCAGCCTTCGCGCATCGGCAGGCGCAGGCGTTGTTCGCCGGGCAGGGCGTCAAGCACCTCGGCCGGCAGGCCACGGCTTTCCGGGCCGAAGAGAAACGCATCACCCTCGGCGAAGCGCGCCTCGTGGAACACTCGCGAACCCTTGGTGGTGAACGCGAACAGGCGCGGGTGGCCGAGGCTTTCCAGGCAACTGGCGAGGTCGGCGTGGGTCTTGAGCGTGGCGTACTCGTGATAGTCGAGGCCGGCGCGGCGCAAGCGCTTGTCGTCCATTTCAAAACCGATGGGCTCGATCAAATGCAGGTGGCAGCCGCTGTTGGCGCACAGCCTGATAATGTTGCCGGTGTTCGGCGGAATTTCTGGTTGAAAAAGGATGACGTGAAACATGCACGGCTCCGAAGATGAAGATGGGCAGCATTCTACCCCCGAAGAGGACCCGCGATCGAAGCTATTGCCGCGGGTGTTGGGATCGCTGGCGATTGTCGGCTTGATGGTCGGGATGATGATCGGTCGCCTGACCGCGCCCGAGCCCCTGGTTTTGCAGCAGGTCGAGGTGGTGCCCGAAGGTGTGGTGGTCTGGTTCAGTGCCGAGCCCAAGGTGCATGGCGAGCAGGTCGACGGCACGGTGGCGTTGCTGTTCGACGCCGAGGGCAAGGCGCAGAACGGCCACTTGCAGGTGGCCGGCAAGGATGCCAACTGGCGTGTGCGCTTGAGTGACAAGGGGTTGTTGCTGACGTTGCTGGCGGCGCGTCCGTTGCACGGCGAATGGGCCGGGGCGAAGGTGGACGGGCGCTGGAGATTGGCGATCAATCTGCGGGAGGAATAAAAGAGGGAATCTGCGGCCTGCCTGTACCGCAGCTCCCGGAACTGCTGTCGGGCTCGTCGCTGTGAGCGGTATGAGTCCTGGTGTAAAGAAGGGAATTCCTGACCTGCCTGTATCAGGGTTCCCAAAAGCGCTTTGGAACTCGTCGCTGTGAGCGGTATGAGTCCCGGTGTAAAGAAGGGAATTCCTGACCTGCCTGTATCAGGGTTCCCAAAAGCGTTTGGGACTCGTCGCTGTGAGCGGTGTGAGTCCTGGTGTAAAGAAGGGAATTCCTGACCTGCCTGTACCAGGGTTCCCAAAAGCGTTTTGGGACTCGTCGCTGTGAGCGGTGTGAGTCCCGGTGTAAAGAAGGGAATTCCTGACCTGCCTGTATCAGGGTTCCCAAAAGCGTTTTGGAACTCGTCGCTGTGAGCAGTGTGAGTTCCGGTGTAAAGAAGGGGAGTCCTGACCTGCCTGTATCAAGGTCCCCGAAAGCATCTGGACTCGTCGCTGTGAGCGGTATGAGTCCTGGCGTAAAGAAGGGAATTCCCGGCCTGCCTGTACCAGGGTTCCCAAAAGCGTTTTGGGACTCGTCGCTGTGAGCGGTGTGAGTCCCGGTGTAAAGAAGGGGAGTCCCTGACCTGCCTGTATCAGGGTCCCCAAAACTGGGTTGTACTGGGGTTGTTGCAGGGCGCGTGCCAGCTTTTGAAAAACGCCAATAATCGGCCTGATAATTTTCAAGATGGGTCTGTAAGCCCCGGAATACGGGGTCTTTCTGCGAGAGCGTAAAAACGCTGGTGACGCCTGCGGGGCCTGATTCCCTGCTCGATAGCGGTTCAAGGCGCATTGCCGTGGTGCACGCTCACCCATTTGCCGGGCAATAAAAAACCCTCTACAGCCAGGCTGTAGAGGGTTTGGCTTGAAGCGACGGATCATCCTTCGTCGCTGTCGTCCTCATCGCCGCCATCGACCTTCATGCCCAGTTCCTTGATCTTGCGGGTCAAGGTGTTGCGGCCCCAGCCCAGCAGCACGGCGGCGTCGCGACGACGGCCGGCGGTGTGCTTGAGGGCGGTCTCGATCATGATCCGCTCGAAACTCGGCACGGCGCTGTCCAGCAGGCTCGATTGCCCGCGTGCCAGCGCCTGGTCGGCCCATTGGCGCAGTGCCTGCTCCCAGTTGGTCACCGGCGCCGAATCCTGTGGCAGGTTCAGCAGCTCCGGCGGCAGGTCGCTGATATGCACCTCGCGACCGGAAGCCATCACGGTGATCCAGCGGCAGGTGTTCTCCAGCTGGCGCACGTTGCCCGGCCACGGCAGGTTCTTCAGGTATTCCTCGGTTTCCGACTTCAGCAGCTTCGGCTCCACCGACAATTCCTGGGCAGCGCGGGCGAGGAAGTGCTTGGCCAGGGTCGGGATGTCTTCGCGACGGTCCGACATCCGTGGGATATGGATGCGGATCACGTTGAGGCGGTGGAACAAGTCCTCACGGAATTTGCCCGCATGAACCAGGGTTTCCAGGTTCTGGTGGGTCGCGGCGATGATGCGCACGTCGACCTTGACCGGCGTATGCCCGCCGACCCGGTAGAACTCGCCGTCCGCCAGCACCCGCAGCAGACGGGTCTGGGTGTCGGCCGGCATGTCGCCGATCTCGTCGAGGAACAGGGTGCCGCCGTCGGCCTGTTCGAAACGCCCGCGACGCAGGTTGGCCGCGCCGGTAAAGGCGCCTTTTTCATGGCCGAACAGCTCGGACTCCATCAGGTCCTTGGGAATCGCCGCCATGTTCAAGGCGATGAACGGTTGGGCCGCCCGTGGGCTGTGGCGGTGCAGGGCGTGGGCCACCAGCTCTTTACCGGTGCCGGACTCGCCATTGATCAACACCGTGATGTTGGAGTGGCTGAGGCGACCGATGGCGCGAAACACTTCCTGCATCGCCGGCGCTTCGCCGATGATTTCCGGGGTCCGGGTCAGGGTCGGCGCCACGGCCATGCCTTGCTGTTCCTGGGCATGCTGGTTGGCGCGCTTGACCAGCGACACCGCTTCATCGACGTCAAACGGCTTGGGCAGGTATTCGAACGCACCGCCCTGGTAGGACGCCACCGCGCTGTCGAGGTCGGAATGGGCGGTCATGATGATCACCGGCAGGCGCGGGTGCTGCTCGCGAATCCGCGCGAGCAGGTCCAGGCCACTGGCGCCGGGCATGCGGATGTCGGAGATGATCACATCCGGCTGCTGACGGACCAGGCGGCTCATCACGCCATCGGCACTGTCGAAGCTCTGGGTGGTCATGCCTTCCTGTTGCAGGGCTTTTTCCAGGACCCAGCGGATAGAACGGTCGTCATCGACGATCCACACGGTTTCACTACGGCTCATGTCGATGTGGCTCCTTGTTCCAGTGGCAGAAAGATCGAGAACGTGGTGTGGCCGGGGTGGCTCTCACATTCGATCAGGCCCTGGTGCTGGCTGATGATGTTCTGGGTAATGGCCAGGCCCAGCCCGGTACCGTCCGGGCGGCCGCTGACCATGGGATAGAAGATGGTTTCCTGCAGCTCGGCGGGAATCCCCGGGCCGTTGTCGATGATCTCGATCTTGGTCACCAGGCGATGGCGCACATGGCCGATGGTGAACTGGCGGATCGCTCGGGTGCGCAGGCTGATGCGGCCCAGGCGCAGCTCGTTCTGGCTGCTGATGGCCTGCATGGCGTTGCGCACGATATTGAGCACGGCCTGGATCATCTGTTCACGGTCGATCAGTACGTCGGGAATACTGGGGTCATAGTCGCGCACCAGATTGATGCAGCCCTGGCTCTCGGCCTCCACCAGGCTGCTGACGTGTTCCAGCACTTCGTGGACGTTGGTCATCGCCAGGGACGGCAGCTTGTTCGAGCCGAGCATGCGGTCCACCAGGTTACGCAGGCGGTCGGCCTCTTCGATGATGACGTTGGTGTAGTCCTTGAGGCTTTCTTCCGGCAGTTCGCGGGCCAGCAGCTGTGCGGCGCCGCGAATCCCGCCCAGGGGGTTCTTGATCTCGTGGGCCAGGCCGCGCACCAGCATCTTGGTGGTTTCCTGCTTGGACAGCTGCGCCTCTTCCTTGGTGATCCGCAGCAGGCGGTCACGGGGATGGACTTCCAGCAGCAGGAGGGTTTCGCCCTGGCTGAGAATCGGCGTCACGGCGTAGT
The DNA here is from genome assembly GCF_002814235.1 of Pseudomonas sp. QS1027. Classification (GTDB taxonomy): domain Bacteria; phylum Pseudomonadota; class Gammaproteobacteria; order Pseudomonadales; family Pseudomonadaceae; genus Aquipseudomonas. Next base: position 23,857 of record NZ_PHSU01000009.1, read on the forward strand.
CGACGGTCAGGGTCTGGCCGGTCAGCGCGGTGAGCATGGCTTCGCGCTTGGTGAACGGATGCGCCTGTTCCACGGCCTGGCGCAGGGAGTTCAAGGCCTCGGTCGATTCGGTGAACAGCTCGCTGATGAACTGGCCATGGCTGCGCTGGCCACTGATGGCCAGGAGCATTTCCGCCGCCGGGTTCATGTACTCCAGGCGCAATTCGGCGTTGAGCAGGATGGTCGCGGTGGTCAGGTTGTCGAGTAACAGTCTGTGCAGGGCGTCGCTGATGGTCATGGGGACCTCTTTTGGAGCATGGCAAACGGGGCCGGTCCCGATTTGCGCGCGCGAACAAGGCGCCGATACAAGGAAAATGCAAAAAACAAACCAAGGCTCCGAAAAGAAGCGCGAATTGCCTGAAATGGGCGTTTCAGGCTCGATTGAGTGGCGTTCTGCCAGATGCGACGGGTACTTTCGAACCAAAATGGGATTTGGTTCGGGTAGGTGTGCAGTTTAGTGCACCAATCTGGTGCCATGAAGAGGAGGGGTCAGAGGAACGGCAAAATGCTGCTGCTTTCTTCCTCGGGCTTGTCCGCCAGCGGGCATTCCGGCCGTTGGCCGTAGTCGGCCAGTTGGCAGGGGTTGGCCTGGCGTTTCTGCGCCAGCGAGATGCGCACCATATGGAAAGGCTGGTTGGCCGTGCGCTCGGCGATCCGCCCGTGTTCGTCGAGGATTTCCACCGCCAACTGGTGGCTGCCGCGGTCGATATTGTTCAAGGCGAACACCGGGCTGGGGCCGGGCGCGGCGGTGGGTTTGCCGTCCAGCAGCAATTGGTAGGTGTGCCCGGGCATCAGGCCGGGTTCACTGGTGACGCTGACGATCAGGTTGCCTTCGGTGCTGCGGATGGTGGCATCAGGGTCCGGCACCAGGATGCGTAGCATCTGGTAATGAACAATCGGCTGGATCTTGGGCTTTTGCGCGGTGGCGGGCGTCGGCAGGGGCGTCGCCGGGGTCAGCGACAGGCGATTGACCGGCGGCAGCGGCACCGCCTTGGCGCCGGCCCGGTGCTGATCGGTGAAGACCCGATTGCCCTGGCTGTCGATGTAGGTATAGATCTCGGCCAGCGCCGAGCCGGCGCAGAGCGTCAGGAGCAGCGGCAGCAGGCGGACTAAAACGCGAATCATGAGTGGCTCAAGGCTTGTGTACCCGTTGGACGGTAAAGGGTACGAGGGCGCTTTGCTGCACGACCTGTTCGCCGGCCAGCACCTGGACGCCGAGGGTATGGTCGCCGCGGTCGATATTCACCAGTTGCAGGCGCGGCACATTGCTTGGCTGACCATAGGGCGCGCCGTCGAGCACCAGGCGCAGCAGGTGCTGGCGTTGCAGGCGCGGCTCCATCTTCACGCCGACGGTGAAGGTGCCGTTGTTGGCGCGCAGGGCTTCCTGGGTCGGGATGTCCGTCAGCTCCAGGGTGCTGTAGGCCACGCCGGCATTGGCGGGTGTCGCCGCCGAGGTCGCCGGTGCGGGTGTCGCCGGCGTGGGCAGCGGCAGGGTGTACGACTGCTGCTGGCCCACGCTGTTGAGCGGCGGCAGCTCCACGGTCTGCGCGGGGGTGCCGTCTGGCGGCTGGTTGCTATAGGCGGTGTTACCGCTGGCGTCGGTGTACTTGTAGATCTGTGCGGCGGCCGGCAAGGCGACGGCCATTAGCAGCAAAAGAAGGCTTCGACCCATGGGCGCTCCCGATAATGGTCCTGGCGGTGACATCCCGCCCAGGTGCTTCAGGGTGTCAGCATAGAGCACAACCTTCAACGGCTTCAGCGCCCGCTGAGGCACAACTCGCCCACGGCGCGGATCAGCGCCAGGTCATGGATCTCGTCGGTGCTCAGGACCTGGCGCTCCTGGGCCAGCCAGGCCGGGCACTGCGGGTCCTGTCGGGAGGCGGCGAAGGCGGCGTAATGCTGCAGCAGGCGGACTTGCAGTTGGTCGAGCGCCGGACGGATCTGCTTGACCAGGTCGGGCCGGGCGATGGTCGGGGCCTTGCCCGCGGCGTGCCACTTGGCCAGCAGGGCGTATTGCACCAGCTTGTTGGCTTCGATCTGGGCGGCTAGGAATTGGCTGATGTCTTCAGGATTGAGTTGGTAGGTGGCGGCCTCCTGCGCGGCGTTGGCGATGACTTGCTGTTCGCGCGGGCTGTCCTGGATCGGCTTGCCGCTGTCCCATTTGGTCAAGGCGACCTGATCGGCGATATCCAGCCGTTCGCTCACGGCCTGGAGCAAGGGCGCCAGGGACGCGGGAGCGGGTGTGGGCTTCGGGGTTTCGGCGAAGGCGCCGGTGCTGAGGAGGATAAGTAGCAGCGGGCTGGCAAGGCGTTTTGTCAGGTACATGGAGCGAGCTTCGTCCAGAGGGTGGGCACAGGGCTTCGAGTAAACGTCACAAGCGCGGATGGGCGCCAGTTTCTTTTCATGAAGAAAATGTTGGTGTGTCCCGGGAGGCCATTCGTGGCGTGGGATCTTGAAAACACCACAATACCTGTAGGAGCAGGGCTTGCCCGCGAAGCTTTTAGCGATCTTGAGGCCCCCTTGGCGGCGGTGCGGCGTCCCGACAAGCCTTGCTCCTACAGTTCAGTGTTGAATGCACATTTTGTGTTCGGCAAAAATCTGTAGGGGCTATTAGAGGCCCGATTCCGAGAGCGGCACGCCCTCGGTGCCGGCATAGAACACCAATAGGTCCACCGGCGTCGCGCCGGTCTTGGCTCGATGCTGGATGTTGACCAGGGCTGCGATTGTGTCGCCCTGTTTCAATAACCGGTGATGGCCGCCTTCCCGGGTCTCCACCCACACTTCACCCGACAGGATGTAGGCGGCGCTGGGAACCGGGTGGATGTGCCAGCCCAGTTCGGTGTCGGCCGGGATGTTGACCTGCAACAAGGTCAGTTCCGGTGCGCCCGTGGGGTAGCGTTCGTAAGGGGTGCCGTCCCAGGAGCAGGTACTGCGCAGCAGTACCTGGGCTGAAGGAACAGGCGGGGTTTGTGCTGAGGGAGTCGAGATCGAGATCATGTGCTGGCTTCCAGGTTAACGTCCTTGTACCGCACGCCACGTGCGGTGCCTGTGGTTCCCGTCACAAGGTCGGGAGCCCCTAGTTAACGCCGCGCCACAGCGTCCTGCCAGTCTGGAAACGTTTCAAGAAATCTCGATTTCTGCCCATGAAAAAGGCCACCCGAAGGTGGCCTTTTGTTACGCCGCTTGCGCGAGCGCGACTGGCTTAGCAGCTGTAGTACAGCTCGTATTCCAGTGGGTGTACGAAGGTGCGTACCTTGATTTCTTCTTCGCTTTTCAGCTCGATGTAGGCATCGATGAAGTCGTCGCTGAAAACGCCGCCTTTGGTCAGGAACGCACGACCTTTGTCGAGCTCTTCCAGGGCTTCTTTCAGGCTACCGCACACCTGTGGAATCTCTTTGGCCTCTTCAGGCGGCAGGTCATACAGGTTTTTGTCAGCAGCGTCGCCAGGGTGGATCTTGTTCTGGATACCGTCCAGGCCGGCCATCATCAGTGCGGCGAAGGCCAGGTAAGGGTTGGCAGCCGGATCCGGGAAGCGGGCTTCGATACGACGAGCCTTGGGGCTGTTGACGTAAGGAATACGGATCGAGGCGGAACGGTTGCGTGCCGAGTAGGCCAGCATTACCGGAGCTTCGAAACCTGGGACCAGACGCTTGTAGGAGTTGGTCGACGGGTTGGTGAAGCCGTTCAGGGCCTTACCGTGCTTGATGATACCGCCGATGAAGTACAGGGCGGTGTCGGACAGGCCGGCATAACCTTCGCCAGCGAAGGTGTTCTTGCCATCTTTGGAGATGGACATGTGAACGTGCATACCCGAGCCGTTATCGCCGTACAGCGGTTTTGGCATGAAGGTCGCGGTACGGCCGTAGGCGTCTGCCACGTTGTGTACGCAGTACTTCAGGGTCTGGACTTCGTCAGCCTTGTTGACCAGGGTGTTGAACTTCACACCGATTTCGTTCTGGCCGGCAGTCGCCACTTCGTGGTGGTGAACTTCGACGGTCTGGCCCATCTCTTCCAGTGCGTTGCACATGGAGGTACGGATTTCGTGGTCGTGGTCGAACGGTGGAACCGGGAAGTAGCCGCCTTTGATACCTGGACGGTGGCCTTTGTTGCCGCCTTCCACGTCCTGGTCGGACATCCACGAACCCTGTTCGGAGAAGATCTTGAACATGGAGCCGGAGATGTCGGACTTGAACTTGACCGAATCGAAGATGAAGAATTCTGGCTCAGGGCCGAAGAAAGCGGTGTCGCCGATACCGGTCGACTTCAGGTATTCCTCGGCACGACGGGCGATCGCACGTGGGTCGCGGTCGTAGCCCTGCATGGTCGAAGGCTCGATCACGTCGCAGACCAGGATCAGGGTCGGCTCTTCGGTGAACGGGTCGAGTACGGCGGTGCTGTCGTCCGGCATCAGGATCATGTCGGAGGCTTCGATGCCTTTCCAGCCGGAGATGGAGGAGCCGTCGAACATTTTGCCGATTTCGAAGAATTCGTCATCCAGTGCATCACGGGCCGGCATGGTCACGTGGTGCTGAGTGCCTTTGGTATCAGTGAAGCGCAGATCAATCCATTTAACGTCATGATCTTTGATGAGTTGAACCGACTTCGACATGGTGTCCTCCGGGTGGCTTCGGGCTGGGTAGTGGAGTTAGCCCTGAAAGAGTGGTGATGCCGGCGCGAATATCGGCCAAGGCAACCTGCCTCACAAGAGAGCAAATTGCATGCCAGTGCCCCGCGATGGGTTTTTTGCCCCAATCTCACGCGTTGCAGCGAGCATAGGAGAATTTTCGGGCCTTTGCCGCACCATTATGGGTCTAAAATAATTGGAGACGACCTGTTTTGGTGCGCTCAAAACCATCTGCACAATAACTGGTTAAACCTTGAGCAATTTCCGCTATAATCCGCGCCCCCCTTTTTCGGCCGGCCCTTCGCGCGCTGTTTTCATGAAACTTATCGTAAAAGTCTTCCCCGAAATCACCATTAAAAGCCGCCCTGTCCGGATGAAATTCATCCGCCAGCTGGCCAAGAACATCCGTACCGTGCTCCGTGACCTGGACCCGGACGTGGTGGTGAACGGCGTGTGGGACAACCTCGAGCTGGAAACCGCGCTGAGCGAGCCCAAGGCCTTGCAGGAACTGACCGAACGCCTGTGCTGCATGCCGGGCATCGCGCATTTCCTGCAGGTCGACGAATACCCGCTGGGTGACTTCGACGCGATCACCGCCCAGTGCAAGGAGCACTTCGGCGATGCGCTGCCCGGGAAGATTTTTTCGGTGCGTTGCAAGCGTGCCGGCAAGCACGGTTTCAGCTCCATGGACGTGGAAAAATATGTCGGCAGCCAGTTGCGCCGACAGTGCAATGCCGCCGGGATTTCCCTCAAGGAGCCGGAAGTCGAGGTGCGGATGGAAATTCGCGACCAACGGTTGTTTGTCATCCACAGCCAGCACAACGGCCTGGGCGGCTACCCGCTGGGTTCCATCGAGCAGACGCTGGTGCTGATGTCCGGCGGTTTCGACTCCACCGTGGCCGCCTATCAGATGATGCGCCGCGGCCTGATGAGCCATTTCTGCTTCTTCAACCTCGGTGGCCGCGCCCACGAACTGGGGGTGATGGAAGTCGCCCACTTCCTCTGGAAGAAGTACGGCAGCTCCCAACGGGTGCTGTTTATCAGCGTGCCGTTCGAGGAAGTGCTGGGAGAAATTCTCGGCAAAGTCGATAACAGTCATATGGGCGTAGTATTGAAGCGTATGATGTTGCGCGCTGCTACCGTCATGGCCGATCGCCTGGAGATCGGCGCGCTGGTGACCGGCGAGGCGATCTCCCAGGTGTCCAGCCAGACGCTGCCGAACCTGTCGGTGATCGACTGCGTGACCGAGAAGCTGGTGATTCGTCCGCTGATCGCCAGTCACAAGCAGGACATCATCGACCTGGCGACCCAGATCGGCACGGCGGATTTCGCCAAGCACATGCCGGAATATTGCGGGGTCATTTCGGTGAACCCCAAGACCCACGCCAAGCGCAACCGCGTGGAGTACGAAGAACAACAGTTCGACATGGCGATTCTCGAGCGGGCGCTCGAGCGGGCCAAACTGGTACCCATCGATCGAGTGATCGACGAATTGGGCCAAGATTTGCAGATTGAAGAAGTCAGCGAGGCGCTGGCCGGTCATATCGTGATCGACATCCGTCACCCGGATGCTCAGGAAGACGACCCGCTGGCGATCGCTGGCATCGAGGTACAAGCGATGCCGTTTTATGCCCTGAACGCTCGTTTCAAGGAACTGGACCCTACTCGCCAGTACCTGTTGTATTGCGACAAAGGCGTGATGAGTCGCCTGCATGCCCACCATTTGCTCAGTGAGGGGCATGCCAATGTGCGCGTTTATCGACCGAGCTAAGAGCCCGGGGCTGTTTGCCTGTGGCCTGCGTCACCGGCCCCCCGACTCTGCCGTCAAGCTGTAACGGCTAGGCCTGACTCTACTGTTAATCGCTGCCACGACCTGTCAGCACACCGAATCCTCTGATCGAGATACACAAGTGATCGAAAATCTACGCAACATCGCCATCATTGCTCACGTTGACCATGGTAAGACCACCCTGGTAGACAAACTCTTGCGTCAATCCGGCACCCTGGAGCGCAACGAGCTCAACGACGAGCGCGTGATGGACTCCAACGACCAGGAGAAAGAGCGCGGTATTACCATTCTGGCGAAAAACACCGCCATCAACTGGAACGGCTACCACATCAACATCGTGGACACCCCGGGCCACGCCGACTTCGGCGGCGAAGTTGAACGCGTAATGTCGATGGTTGACTCCGTTCTGCTGCTGGTTGACGCTCAAGACGGCCCTATGCCGCAAACCCGTTTCGTGACCAAGAAGGCTTTCGAAGCCGGCCTGCGTCCAATCGTGGTGATCAACAAGGTCGACCGTCCAGGCGCGCGTCCGGACTGGGTTCTGGACCAGATCTTCGACCTGTTCGACAACCTCGGTGCCACCGAAGAACAGCTGGACTTCAAAGTCGTCTACGCCTCGGCCCTGAACGGCATTGCCGGTCTGGAACACACCGCCATGGCGGAAGACATGACCCCGCTGTACCAGGCCATCGTCGACCACGTTCCAGCTCCACAGGTTGACCGTGACGGTCCGTTCCAGATGCAGATCTCGGCACTGGACTACAACAGCTTCCTGGGTGTTATCGGCGTTGGCCGTATCGCTCGCGGTCGCGTCAAGCCGAACACTCAGGTCGTGGCTATCGACGTTGACGGCAAGAAGCGTAACGGTCGTATCCTCAAGCTGATGGGTCACCACGGCCTGCACCGTATCGACGTTGAAGAAGCAGCTGCCGGCGACATCGTCTGCATCAGCGGCTTCGACCAGCTGTTCATCTCCGACACCCTGTGCGACCCACTGAACGTCGAAGCGATGAAGCCGCTGACCGTTGACGAACCAACCGTTTCCATGACCTTCCAGGTCAACGACTCGCCGTTCTGCGGTCGTGAAGGCAAGTTCGTCACCAGCCGTAACATCAAGGAACGTCTGGACAAGGAACTGCTCTACAACGTTGCCCTGCGCGTTGAAGAAGGCGACACCGCCGACAAGTTCAAAGTCTCCGGCCGTGGTGAGCTGCACCTCTCGGTACTGATCGAAACCATGCGTCGCGAAGGCTTCGAAATGGGTGTTGGTCGTCCGGAAGTGATCATCCGCCTGGTTGACGGCGTCAAGCACGAACCGTACGAAAACGTGACCATCGACCTGCCGGAAGAATCCCAGGGTTCGATCATGGAACAGATCGGTATCCGTAAAGGCGACCTGACCAACATGGTTCCGGATGGCAAGGGCCGTGTGCGCCTTGAGTACAACATCCCGGCTCGCGGCCTGATCGGTTTCCGTAACGAGTTCCTGACCCTGACCTCCGGTGCGGGCATCCTGACCTCGATCTTCGACCGTTACGACGTGATGAAGTCCGGCGACATGTCCGGCCGTCAGAACGGCGTGCTGGTTTCGGTGGCTACCGGTAAGGCACTGACTTACTCGCTGGAAACCCTGCAAGCTCGCGGCAAACTGTTCCTGGGTCACGGTGAAGACGTGTACGAAGGTCAAATCGTCGGCATCAACAGCCGCGACAACGACCTGGGCGTCAACCCAACCAAAGGCAAGAAGCTCGACAACATGCGTGCTTCGGGTAAAGACGAAACCATCGCTCTGGTTCCGCCTATCCGCTTCACCCTGGAGCAGGCTCTGGAGTTCGTGCAAGAAGACGAACTGTGCGAAGTCACGCCTAAGTCCATCCGTCTTCGCAAGAAGATCCTGGGCGAAAGCGAGCGTACCCGCGCTGCCAAGAAGTCCGGTAACTAAGTCATTTAGTTAGCTGGCAAAAAAAACGCCCCCGACCGCAAGGTCGGGGGCGTTTTTGTTTGTGCGGTTTAATTTGATGTCGCCGATGTGGCGAGCAGAAGCCGATCAGAAGTTGTACAGCATCTTGTCCGGCGCCGGGCGTTCCGGAGTCTTGGGCTTGTAGGCGCAGTAGCCCGGGCGTGGCCCGATTTTTGGATGGTTACGGCAGGTGTCCGGACGTTTCTCGTAGATGGTGCACAGCCGTGACTTGCGATCCAGGTACAGGCAATCGTTGTTGCTCATGCGCTGCAAGGTGAAGATCTCGGACTTCTGGTTGTAGCGCTCGACGATCCCTTCCTTCTGCAGGCGCTTGGCGATGTTCTTCGGCGGGTCGCCACGCTCGAATTCGTCGACGATGCCGATGCGGATCAGGTCCTTGATCTTCACTTCCACCGGCAAGGTGCAGCAACTGGAGATGCAGCCTCCGCACATATGGCTGGCGTATTTCTGCCAGGTTTCGAGGCGGTCGAGTTCCGCGGCGGCGATCAGGGTAGGTTTCATCCGGCTGTTGTCCAGGGTGTATCAGGGCGCGGGATGATACCGGGGCTGGTGGATTTGTGAACAACCTTTTGACGGTTTTTCGTACAAACGCGCCTTTGCAGGGAGATTTCCACGGGACTGCATGGTTTTGGGGCAATCCCGGCTCATCGGGTTTTCCCGAGGCGATCTGCAAAAAACGCCGAACCAGCAGCGCCACCCTGTGTCGAACCGTCTAGGCTCAGAAAACTCGTCTTTCAAATCGTCCATCTCGCTAGAGGTTGTACCGATGTCTCAGGAACCGCTTGTCCGTGAAGCCGAGGTCGCTGCCTTTCGCGACGCTGTCCTCGCCAAACTTACATACGCGGTGGGCAAGGACCCGGACCACGCGTTTGATCATGACTGGTTTGAAGCCATTGCCCTGGCCGCCCGCGACCATATGGTCGAACACTGGATGGACCACACCCGGCATATCTACCGCAAGGGCCAGAAGCGGGTGTACTACCTGTCCCTGGAATTCCTGATCGGGCGATTGCTGTACGACAGCCTGAGCAATCTCGGCCTCCTGGAGATCGTTCGTGAGGCGATGGTGGAGCTCGGGGTGGACCTGGAGCGCATTCGCCTCCTGGAGCCCGATGCGGCCCTTGGCAACGGTGGCCTGGGGCGCCTGGCGGCGTGCTTCATGGAAAGCATGTCGACCCTCGGGATCGCCGGGCACGGTTATGGCATTCGCTACGAACATGGCTTGTTCCGCCAGGCCATCGTCGACGGCTGGCAGCAGGAACAGACCGAGAACTGGCTGGACTTCGGCAACCCCTGGGAGTTCGAACGCGCCGAAGTGATCTATCCCGTGGGGTTCGGCGGCCAGGTGCAAACCATCACCGACGAAAACGGCGCGACCCGCCAGGTCTGGACGGCGTCGGAAACCGTGCGCGCGGTGGCTTATGACACGCCGGTGGTGGGTTGGCGCGGCGCCAGTGTGAACACCCTGCGGCTGTGGCGCGCCCGGGCGACCGAAGAGCTGCACCTGGAGCGCTTCAACGCCGGCGACCACCTTGGCGCGGTGGCCGAAGTGGCCCGGGCCGAGAGCATTTCCCGGGTCCTGTACCCGGCCGACAGCACCGAGGCCGGCCAGGAGCTGCGGCTGCGCCAGGAATACTTCTTTGTCTCCGCCTCGTTGCAGGACCTGCTGCGCCGGCACAAGAACATGCACGACTCGGTGCTCAGCCTCGGCGAGCACGCGGCGATCCAGCTCAACGACACGCACCCCTCGATTGCCGTGGCCGAGCTGATGCGCCAACTGGTCGACCTGCACGATATCGCCTGGGATGCGGCCTGGCAGGTCACCGTGGAAACCCTCTCCTACACCAACCACACCTTGCTCCCCGAAGCCCTGGAAACCTGGCCGGTAGGCCTGATGGAACGCATGCTGCCGCGACACATGCAGATCATCTACCTGATCAACGCCCAGCACATCGACTCGCTGCGGGCCAAGGGCATCCACGATTTCGACGTGCTGCGCGCGGTCTCGCTGATCGAGGAGGACAACGGCCGGCGGGTGCGCATGGGCAACCTGGCATTCCTCGGCTCCCACAGCGTCAACGGCGTTTCCGGCCTGCACACCCAACTGATGCGCAGCACGGTGTTCTCCGAACTGCACAAGCTCTATCCGGAGCGGATCAACAACAAGACCAACGGCATCACCTTCCGCCGCTGGCTTTACCAGGCCAACCCGAAACTCACCGCCATGATGGTTGACGCTGTCGGCCCGGAGCTGCTCGACAACCCCGAGGAACTGCTGCTGGGCCTGGAGCCCTTTGCCGAGAAGGCCGGCTTCCGCAAGCAGTTCGCCGAACAGCGCCTGCACAGCAAGCGCGCGTTGGCGGCGCTGATCCATGAACGCCTGGGGATCGCGATCAATCCGGCGGCAATGTTCGACGTGCAGGTCAAACGGATCCACGAATACAAGCGCCAGTTGCTCAACCTGCTGCACACCGTGGCGTTGTACCAGGCGATCCGCGCCGAGCCGGAAACCGACTGGGTGCCACGGGTGAAGATCTTCGCCGGCAAGGCGGCGGCCAGTTATCACCAGGCCAAGCTGATCATCAAGCTGGCCAACGACATCGCTCGCACGGTGAACAACGACCCGACCGTGCGCGGTTTGCTCAAGGTGGTGTTCCTGCCCAACTACAACGTCAGCCTGGCGGAAAGCATCATTCCGGCGGCGGACCTGTCGGAGCAGATTTCCACCGCCGGCTTCGAGGCCTCGGGCACCAGCAACATGAAGTTCGGTCTCAACGGCGCGCTGACCATCGGCACCATGGACGGGGCCAACGTCGAGATGTGCGAGCGGATCGGCGAGGAGCACATGTTCATCTTCGGTCTCAGCGCCCAGCAGGTGGAATCGCGCAAACACAGCGGCGAGTTCAGCGCGGCGGCGGATGTGGCCGCCTCCCATCGGCTCAACGATGTGCTGCAAGCCATTCGTGGCGGGGTGTTTTCACCGGATGATCCGTCCCGTTATGTCGGGCTGGTGGATTCGTTGATCGACTACGACCGCTTCCTGGTCTGCGCCGATTTCGACTCCTACTGGAGTGCCCAGGCCCGGGTCGAAGCCCACTGGCACGACTCCAAGGAATGGTGGCGTTCTGCCGTACTTAACAGTGCGCGAATGGGCTGGTTTTCCTCGGACCGGACCATTCGCGAATACGCCACGGAAATCTGGAAAGCGCTGGATTAACTTTTTGCGGCAAGTTGTGCGGCCGGCCCCACTTTCCGGGGGCCGGATCGATATACTACGCGGCATCTTTTCGGACGCCGCATAGGGATATCGTGCATGCAATGGATTCTGATGCTGGTGGGCCTGGCACTGGGCTGGCTGGTGGACTCGGTGTTCACCGACGCCCTGATCGGTGCTCTTTTGGGCCTGGGCATCGGCCAGAGTTTGCGCTTGATGAGCCTGGGCCGGCGAGCCGCCGAGCAGGTGGTCGAACTGGAACAGGCGCGAAAAGCCCTGGCGACCATCGAGCTGCGCGTGCGCCAACTCGAAATCACTTCGGGCAGGGCGCCGGAACCGTCTGTTGCAGCGCTGGTCACTGAGGCGACGCCCGAAGTTCCTGAGCAAGCGCCGCAAGCCGTTGCCGAACAAGCTCCCGCTGAACAATCCCACGCACCCATCCCTGAAGCCCTGCGGGCCGTTCCCGAGCTGGTCTGGGAGCTACCGGTCGAGCTTCAGGAATCTGCGCGCGAAACCCCTCGATCCGAGAACGTACACCCCGAGGTCGATGCCTGGGCGCCGGAACCGGTCATGGTCGAATCCCGCGAGCCACAAGCGCCGCGCGCCCCACGCGAACCCAACCTGATCGAGCGTGCCCTGGCCGGCGCGCGCAACTGGCTGTTCGGTGGCAACACGGTGTTGCGCGTCGGCGTGCTCCTGCTGTTTCTCGGCCTGGCCTTCCTGCTGCGTTATGCCACCGAAGGCATGGTGGTGCCGATCGAGGCGCGTTATGCCGGGGTCGCCGCCTGCGCCATCGGCCTGCTCGGGCTCGGTTGGTGGCTGCGCCTGCGCAACAGCAACTACGCCTTGATGCTGCAAGGCACCGGGATCGCGGTGTTGTACCTGACGGTGTTTGCCGCGATGCGCCTGCATCCGTTGCTCGACCCCTCGGCCGCCCTCGGCCTGCTGGTGGCGGTCACCGTATTCTCGGCGATTCTCGCCATCACCCAGGACGCTCTCGGCCTGGCTGCCGCTGCCGCCCTGGGTGGCTTCGCCGCGCCGATCCTGACCTCCACCGGCAGCGGCAACCATGTGGCGCTGTTCAGCTACTTCGCCTTGCTCAATGCCGGCATACTGGCCATCGCCTGGTTCAAGACCTGGCGTCTGCTCAACCTGATCGGCTTTGTCGGCACCTTCGGCATCGGTTTCGCCTGGGGCCTGCGTTCTTACAAGCCGGAATTGCTCTGGAGCACCGAACCTTTCCTGGTGCTGTTCTTCCTGATGTACCTGGCGATCGGCCTGTTGTTTGCCCGGCGTAAATTGCGCGAGATGGCCGCCGGTCCCGAGGACGACAGCCGTGAAGCCTTGCTGCACTGGTCGGCCCGCCAGGGCGACTATGTCGATGGCACCATGCTGTTCGGTCCGCCGCTGGTGGGCTTCGGCCTGCAATTCGCGGTGGTCCAGCACCTGGAGTTCGCCGCGGCGTTCAGTGCCCTGGGCCTGGGCATAATCTACATGGGCCTGGCGCGGATACTGGCGGGCGGGCGCGCCTTGTTGCTGGGGGAAACCTGCCTGGCCCTGGGCGTGATCTTCGCCAGCCTGGCGATCCCGCTGGGCCTGGATGCCCGTTGGACTTCGGCGGCCTGGGCCGTGGAGGGCGCGGGGATCTTCTGGCTCGGTCTGCGTCAGCAACGGCCATTCGCCCGAGCGTTTGCCCTGCTGTTGCAGATCGGTTCGGCGCTGGCGTTTCTCGGCAAGCTGCAACTGGGTGAAACCAGCCTGCTGGACGGCGCACCGCTGGGCGCCTTGCTGCTGGGCGGGTCCTTGCTGTTCAGCTTCCAGCAAGTGCGCAAGGCGCTGCCTGAACAGCTCTCGTCCTGGGAGCGCAACCTGGCACCGGTGCTCGCCTGCAGCGGCCTGACCTTTCTCTACCTGTTGGCACCGCTGTTTTTCTTCTCCCAGGGTACGGCCATCAGTTGGGCGCTGGCCGGGTTGGCGACTTTGTTTGTTGGCCTGCGTCTGCAATCACGGAGTTTCCTGTTCAGTGCCTTTGCCGTGCAACTGCTCGGCGGTGCGCTGTTCCTGCTGCGACTGAAAGGCGCGGAGGGCGACTCGACGGCGGTGTTCAACGCCGGCTGGAACGGCCTGATGAGCGCTTCTCTGATCGGCCTGTCGCTGATCGCCGGAATGCTGCTGGCGGCCCGCGATGAGATGGTGCGCAACGATGTGCGCTTGCTCCGTGGTTTGTCGGTGGTGTTGCTGGCGGGGCTGGTGCTGATCAACCTTGCCGTGCTGTTCGTCCTGCCGTGGGAAACCGCCAGTGGGGTCTGGGCCGCCAGCGGCCTGTTGATCATCTGGCTGAGCCTGTATTTGCAGCAGCGGGTGAGTTTCGTCTTCGGCCTGCTGTTGCAGGTGATTGGCGGCGCGGCGTTCCTGATGGCCGAGCCGGAACTGTTCCGCGCGCTGACTGCCGAGGGCCTGCGGCCATTGGCCCACAGTGGCTTCTGGACGCCGATGGTGCTGAGCCTGGCAGCGATGGTCGGCGCCTGGCGCTTGCAACGCGGGACCCCGGCCGCGACCTTTGAGGCCCTGAGCCTGGGCGGCCTGTCCAATGTCCTGCTGGTCTGGGGTGCGCTGTGGTGGGGGTTGGCCTGGGTCAGTGAAATCCTGCGGTTTGTCCCTACGCATCTGCAACCCCAGTTCTTGCTCGGCTGGGCGGCGCTCAGCGTGACGCTCTGGACGCTGCTGGCCTCGCGCTTGAACTGGCCGACCCTGGGCCGGCTCTGCACCTTGCTGACGCCGGTGGCGGTGGTGGTGCTCTACGGCGCCTGGCACCCGGCTTATCACCCGGCGGCCGATTACGGCTGGCTGGCCTGGGCGGCGGTGTTCGTCGTGCATCTGCTGTCCTTGCGCCGCCTGGCGCCGATCCTGCCCGCCAGGGCCCTGAGTTATGCCCATGTGCTGGGCTGCTGGCTGATTCTCGGCGTGCTGGCGCTGGAGTTGCGTTTTGGCCTGATGAGCCTGTCCGAACATTACAACGCCTGGCGCTGGCTGGGCTGGGCGATCCTGCCGAGCCTCTATCTGGTGCTGATGGCCGCACCGCGCCAGTGGCCATGGCCGGTGGCGGCTTACCCGCGCGAATATCGCCTCTACGCCGCCTTGCCCCTGGCCGTGCTGATGCTGGCCTGGTTCTGGCTGGCGAACACCTTCAGCGACGGCCAGGCCGAGCCGCTGCCTTATGTGTCGCTGCTCAACCCGCTGGATCTGGGCCTGATGTTCGCCCTGCTGGGGATCTACCTCTGGTCCCAGAGCGCCGTGGCGCAATGGGCGCTGCGCCGCGACTATGCACAGTTGGTCACCCAGGGCGTGGCCGGGCTTTCGCTGTTCGCCTTTGTCAGCGCGCTGGTGATGCGCACCGCGCACCATTGGGGCGGTGTGCCGTTCAACCTGGATGACCTGCTGGAGTCGATGCAGGTGCAGGCGGGCCTGTCGATTGCCTGGACCCTGATTGCCCTGGGCCTGATGATCGGCGGGCATCTGCGCCACCGTCGCGAGGTCTGGCTGGTGGGCGCGGCGCTGATCGCCGTGGTGGTCGCCAAGCTGTTCTTTGTCGAATTGAGCAACCGTGGCGGACTGGCGCGGATCGTCTCGTTTATCGGCGTGGGCGTGCTGTTGCTGGTGGTCGGTTACTTTGCACCGCTGCCGCCCAAGCGTCCGGACCCAGTGCCTGTGACCGAAGAAACTGAAGGAGTGTCGTCTTGATTCACACATTGAGCCCGCGCTGGTTGGGCGTCATGGCGCTGTGCGCGACGCTGTCGGCGTTCGCCCAGGAAAAACCCACCGACTACAACACCCAGGTGCCCCTGACCCTGAGTGGCGAAGGTCCCTGGTATCGCCTGGAGCTGCCGCTGACGTTGCAACTGAGCGCACGCCAGTCCGACCTCAGTGATGTGCGGGTATTCAATGCCGCCGGTGAGCCCCAGGCCTATGCCCTGGCGCAGGAGCAGGCGCAGGAGACGCAGAGCCGCAGCCTGACGAATGTGAAGTGGTTCCCGCTGTACAACTCGGCCGATGCGCCCCAGGCCACGCCGAGCGTGCGGGTCCGGTCGTCGGCCAACGGCACCCTGGTCGAGGTGAGCCCTTCGGGTCAGCTGGAAGCCGGCGAAGAAGTGCTGCGCGGCTGGCTGCTGGATGCCAGCGCGATCAAGACCCCATTGCAGCAGCTTGTCTTGGATTGGAGCAGCGAGCGCGACGGCTTCCAGCGTTTCAGCATCGAGGCCAGCGACGACCTGCAGCACTGGCAGGCCTGGGGCGATGGGCAGGTGGCGCGCTTGTCCTTTGCCGACGAGCGGGTGGAGCAGCATGAAGTCGCCCTGCCGGGGTTGTCGGCGCGTTACTTGCGCCTGTTGTGGCAGTCGCCGCAGGCGGCGCCGGTGCTCAGTTCGGCGCAGTTGGCCAGCTCCACCACCAGCAGCCTGCCGTTGCCGTTGGTATGGTCGCAGCCGTTGGCCGGGACGAGTACCAAGGCCGGGGAATACACCTGGCAATTGCCCCTCGGCCTGCCCCTTGAGCAGGTGCGGGTCGAGCTGGCGCAGGCCAACAGCCTGGCGCCGGTGAACGTGTACGGGCGCCAGGACGGCAATGCGCCCTGGCAGACGCTGAGCAGCGGTTTGCTCTATCGCCTGACCCAGAATGGCCAGGACGTGGTCCAGGATCAGTTGCAGTTGCCCGGTCTTGCCGTGGCGCAATTGAAGCTGGTGGTCGACGAGCGTGGCGGTGGCCTGGGCGCCCAGGCGCCGACCTTGCGTTTCGCGGTGCGCAGCACCCAACTGGTGTTCCTGGCCCGTGGCGAGCCGCCGTTTTCCCTGGCCCTGGGCAACCCGACGGTCAAGGCGGCGAACCTGTCGCTGTCGACCCTGATTCCCGATTACAGCCCGCAGCGTCTGGCCGGATTGGGCAAGGCCACGGCGAGCGGTGCGGCCGTGACCACGGTGCAGCCGCCGGTGGTGCCGGTTGTGGTGGGCACCGATTGGAAGAAGATCGGTTTGTGGGTAGTGCTGTTGCTGGGTGTGGCGGCCTTGGCCGGGATGGCTTTCAGCTTGTTGCGCAAACCCCAGGCCTAGGTCCTTGCAGCGACCGGAATTCCCGCGCTTTTGGACTACGCTCAACCCGGTCCATGAACTCTCCCTGTCGGAACTCGGTCTGACAGGAAGCAATACATGTCGACTCGCGTTAAACTGCGCGGGTTTTCAGCCCCCCATCTCCGGAGCCATCCATGTCCCGCGTTACCCTGAGTCGCTATTTGATTGAGCAGACCCGCAGCAACAACACGCCTGCCGATCTGCGTTTCCTGATCGAAGTGGTCGCGCGTGCGTGCAAGGAAATCAGCCATGCCGTCTCCAAGGGCGCGCTGGGTGGGGTTCTGGGCAGCATGGGGACTGAGAACGTACAGGGCGAAGTGCAGAAGAAACTCGACGTGATTTCCAACGAAATCCTGCTCGAAGCCAACGAATGGGGCGGTCACCTGGCCGGCATGGCGTCCGAAGAAATGGACAATGCCTACCAGATCCCCGGTAAATACCCGAAAGGCGCCTACCTGTTGGTATTCGACCCGCTGGACGGTTCGTCGAACATCGACATCAACGCACCGGTCGGTACCATCTTCTCGGTGCTGCGTTGCCCGAACGAATACCTGAGCCAGAACGAAGCCTTGAACGAAAAGGCCTTCCTGCAGCCAGGTACCGAGCAGGTCGCCGCCGGTTATGCCATCTACGGCCCGCAGACCATGCTGGTGCTGACCCTGGGTGACGGTGTGAAAGGCTTTACCCTTGACCGTGAAATGGGCAGCTTCGTGCTGACCCATGAAGACATCAAGATCCCGACGTCCACCCAGGAATTCGCGATCAACATGTCCAACCAGCGTCACTGGGAAGCCCCGGTACAACGTTACGTCAGCGAATTGCTGGCTGGCGAAGAAGGCCCGCTGAAAAAGAACTACAACATGCGTTGGGTTGCCGCGATGGTGGCGGACGTGCACCGCATCCTGACCCGTGGTGGCCTGTTCATGTACCCGCGCGACAGCCGCGAGCCGTCCAAGCCGGGCAAGCTGCGCCTGATGTACGAAGCCAACCCGATGTCGTTCCTGGTGGAACAGGCGGGCGGCGCGTCCACCGACGGCCACCAGCGTATTCTCGACATCAAGCCGGATGGCCTGCACCAGCGTGTCGCGGTGTTCCTCGGCTCGAAAGAAGAAGTCGAACGCGCCACGGCTTACCACAAGGAATAAACCCGTGACCGCGCCCTGGCAGCCGTTGCTCGAGTGGTGGTTCGGATCTTGCGAATCACCTGACGACGTAGCGGCTGACAAGGGCCGGTTGTGGTTCGGCAAGCGCGACAGCCAGGACCTCGAGGCGCGAACGCGTTTCGGGGACCTTGTCGAGCAGGCACTGGCCGGCAGATTGACCGAGTGGACGCAATGTCCTGAAGGTTGGCTGGCCCTGGTGTTGTTACTCGATCAACTGCCGCGAATGATCTTTCGCGATACCCCCGAATCTTTCTCCGGCGATCTCCGGGCCCAGGCGCTGGTGGCGCAAGGCATTGCCGCGGACCTTGATCGGCAGCTGCGACCGATTCATCGGACGTTCATCTATCTGGTGTTTGAGCACTGCGAAAACCTGGCGGTGCAGAATGAGGCGGTTTCGCGGTTCATGGATTTGCTGGCGGAGCAGTCGGAAGCGGAGCGGGCGGTGTTTGCCGATAACCTGGACTATGCCGAGCGGCATCGTGACGTCATTGCCCGGTTCGGGCGTTTTCCCCATCGCAATGCCATTCTTGGGCGTGAGTCCACGGCCGAGGAAGTGGCGTTTCTGCGTGAGCCGGGCTCACGGTTCTAACCCGATGTTGAAGCTGATGCACACCTTGTAGGAGCCGGCTTGCTGGCGATGAGGCCGGTACATCCGCCACATCATCTGCGTCACGGACATCGCCATCGCCAGCAAGCCGGCTCCTACAGGTTTTGCGGGGATCTTCAGATCCGGAAACTACCCACCAACTGCTTCAACCGCGCCGCCTGCTGTTCCAGGTCCGCACACGCACGCAAGGTCGATTGCAGGTTTTCCACGCCTTCCTGGTTCAGCGTATTGATCTCGGTAATATCGACGTTGATCGATTCCACCACCGCCGTCTGTTCTTCGGTCGCCGTCGCCACCGACTGGTTCATGCCGTCGATCTCGCCGATCCGCTGGGTCACGCTGCCCAGCCGCTCGCCCGCCTGGTTGGCGATGCCGACGCTGCTTTCGCTCTGACGCTGGCTGTCGGTCATGATGCTCACCGCTTCCCGGGCGCCGACCTGCAACTCCTCGATCATCTTCTGCACTTGCTGCGCCGAATCCTGGGTGCGGTGCGCCAGGTTGCGCACCTCATCGGCTACCACCGCAAATCCACGCCCGGCCTCACCAGCTCGCGCCGCCTCGATGGCCGCGTTGAGCGCCAGCAGGTTGGTCTGCTGGGAAATACCGGTGATCACTTCAAGAATCTGCCCGATATTCACCGTGTTGCTGTTCAGGGTTTCGATATTGCCGCAGGAATCGCTGATCTTGGCCGACAGTTGCTGCATCGCGGTGATGGTTTTTTCCACCACCTGCTGACCGTCTTCGGCCAGGCTGCGGGCTTCGCTGGAGTGCTGCGAGGCGAGGGCGGCATTCTGTGCGATCTCCTGGGCCGCGGCACCGAGCTCGTTGATTGCCGCCGCCACGCTGCTGGTGCGGCTGGCCTGCTGGTCGGAATTGATCATCGACGAGTTGGAGGCGCTGACCACCCGCAAGGCCACTTCGTTGACCTGGCCGGTGGCCGAGGCCACCTCGCGGATCGAGGTGTGGATACGTTCGACGAAGCGGTTGAAGGACATGCCCAGGGTGCCGAATTCATCGTGGCCGTGGATGACCAGGCGCTTGGTCAGGTCGCCTTCACCCTCGGCGATGTCGTGCATGGCACGGCCCATCAGGTGCAGCGGCTGCATCAGCACGCGGATCAGCATGCTCAGCAGGGCGATGATGATGACCACGGCGATCACCGTGGCGATGATCGCCGAGGTGCGGAACTCGCTGAGCATGGAGAACGCGGTGTCCTGGTCGAGCACCAGGGCGACGTACCAGTCCACCGAGGACACGCCGCTGACGTGGGTGAAGGAGATGAACTGCTGCTTGCCGTCCACCTCGACTTCCTTGAGCCCGGCACTGATTTTCGGTGCGCCGCTCGGGTAGGCGTCAGAGAGGTTTTTCAGGATCAACTTACTGTCCGGATGAATCAGGATCTTGCCGTCGGCGCTGACGATGAACGCATGCCCGTGACCGCCGAAGTTCAGCGAGTTGATGATGGCGCTGATGCTGCCCAGGTCGATGTCCGCACCGGTCACGCCGATAAACTGGCCCTGATGCTGTACCGGGGTGGCGAGGGTGATCACCAGCTTGCCGGAGGAGGCGGCAATGTAGGGTTCGGTGACGATGGTCTGTTGCGCGGCGGTAGCAGCTTTATACCAGCCGCGTGAGCGCGGGTCGTAGTCGGCGGGGCGGTTGCCCACCGGAACCGAGGTCATCACGCCCTCCGCGCTGCCGAAATAGCTGAGCTGGAAGTTGCCGCTGTAGGCGGGCAGGCCGATGGCGTGTTTCAGGCTGTCGGCGGAGCTGCCGTCCGCGGCGATCTGCTGGGACAGCGACTGCAACAGCTGGATGCGACTTTCCAGCCAGGTCTGGATATTACTGGTGGTCAGGCTGCCCAGGGCCTGCATCGAGTCCTCGGTGCTGTGGCGCAGGGCCTCGCGTTGGCGGTAGTCGTTGAACAGGATGAAGCAGGCGAACGCCACTGCGACCACCAGGGCCGCCGCCAACAAAATCTTATGGCTGAACTTGAAGTTTTTGGTCATGAAATGGGCTGTCCACAGGGGGCTGGTCAACGAGGGGCGTCAATTTGCCACAGGTCACGACCTGTGGGGCAATTTCTCTTGGTCAACGTCGGCGTCGGAAGTCCTTGTCCTGCTTTTCCATTGCTCGCCATGGCGGGGCGTAGCGCCTTGAATATCGGCTTACGGGCCTTTCATGCAGGCAGAATGGTATTACTCAATTGTGTCGGCACCTTTTCACCGAATATTAATTTGCGGGTGATAAAGCCGACGAAATGCCGGTTTCGCCGAAAAAGTCCCTGAAAATTCTTGAAGGAAATCGCTGTAAGAAAAGCGCCGGGGCTCGGGAACCAGATGGTCCTTTTCTCTTCTAAGCTTGCGGTAGGCAGCCGTGCCCACCTTTGAGCCCCAGGAGTTCCCCATGTCGTTGCGCTCTCTCGCCCTTTTGTCGTTCTGCGTGTTGTTGGTCGCGTGCAGCAAGGTCAATCAGGAAAACTACTCGAAAATCTCCGCGGGCATGGCCAAGGCCGATGTCGAGCAGCTGCTCGGTTCGCCTTCGGACTGTTCCGGCGCACTCGGCATGTCCAGTTGCACCTGGGGTAACAAGAACAGCTTTATCAGCGTGCAGTATGCCGGTGACAAAGTCCTGATGTTTTCCGGGCAAGGCCTGAAGTAAACCGGGGCGACTGCCCGCGGGAGAAGAACAATGTTGCGTTTAGTGGTCACTCTTTTGGCCGGCTTGTTGCTGGCCGGTTGCGCTACGTCCGGCGACGATTTGGCGCCCAAGACCGCAGGTCACGTGGACCTGAACCGTTACCAGGGCACCTGGTACGAATTGGCACGGATGCCGATGTATTTCCAGCGCAATTGCGCGCAGTCCGAGGCCCGCTACAGCCTGATGACGGATGGCAAGGTGGCGGTGTTCAACCGTTGCCTGACCGAGCAGTGGACCTGGGAAGAAGCCAAGGGCACGGCGACGCCGCAGGTGCCGGGGCAGACCGACAAGCTGTGGGTGAAGTTCGATAACTGGTTCACGTCGCTATTGCCGGGCGTGGCCAAGGCCGATTACTGGATTCTGTATGTCAGCGATGACTACAAGACGGCGATTGTCGGCAATCCGAATCGTCGTTATCTGTGGTTGTTGTCGCGTACTACCAAGGTCAGTGCGGAGACCCGCGAGGACCTGCTGAGCCGGGCACGTCAGCAGGGTTACGACACCACGCGGCTGATCTGGCGCACGCCGGACTCGAAGATGCCCAACTGAATTCACTGGCCTTGCAGGAGCCGGCTTGCTGGCGATGGCGTCCGGATGGGCACCGCAAGGCTCAAGGGCCTCTTCGCGGGCAAGCCCTGCTCCTACAGTGTTGCGTCGTTTACAAAATCGGTGAACAACGACGTATTGTAGGAGCAGGGCTTGTCGGATCGCCGCACCGCCGCGAAGGCGTCAGTTTGGGCGATGCAGGTCTTTGGGTTCAGTTCAGCAGATCGCGCAGCACCTGGGTGAATGCCCTGGCGCTTTCTTCTTCGCCCGCGTGCCGTCCACCGCGTACCGCCCACTGGCCGTTGACCATCACGTCGCGCACCTGGCGGTCGCCACCGGCGAACAACCAGCGGTTGAGAATGCCGTCGTCCCGGGCCGTGGCCAGGTACGGATCGCTGCCATCGAGCACCAGCCAGTCGGCGCGCTTGCCGACTTCCAGTCGACCGATCGCTTGCCCCAGTGCCTGGGCGCCGCCGTCCAGTGCCGCGTCATAGAGCGTGCGTCCGACCATCGGCTGATCGGCGCGGTACAGGCGATTACGCCGCTGGTCGCGCAGGCGCTGGCCATATTCCAGCCAACGCAGTTCTTCCACCACGCTCAATGACACATGGCTGTCGGAACCGATACCCATCCGCCCGCCCTGGGCCAGGAAGTTCACCGCCGGGAAAATCCCGTCGCCGAGGTTGGCCTCGGTGGTCAGGCACAGGCCGGCAATCGCCCGACTCTTGGCCATGCGCGTGACTTCCTCGGTGTCGGCGTGGGTGGCGTGCACCAGGCACCAGCGCTCATCCACTTCAACGTTGTCGTACAGCCATTGCAGCGGGCGCTTGCCGCTCCAGGCCAGGCAGTCGTCGACTTCCTTCTGCTGTTCGGCGATATGGATATGCACCGGGCAGTGCTTGTCGCTGGCGGCCAGCACTTGATTGATCTGCTCGGGCGTGACCGCCCGCAACGAGTGGAAGCACAACCCGAGGGCCTGGGCTGGCTGGCTGGCGAGAAACGGCTGCAAACGTGCCTGCAACTTCAGGTAATTCTCGGTGCTGTTGATAAACCGGCGTTGCCCTTCGTTGGGCGCCTGGCCGCCGAAACCGGAATGGCTGTAGAGCACCGGCAGCAGGGTCAGGCCGATGCCGGCGTCGCTGGCGGCCTGGCTGATGCGCAAGGCCAGTTCGGCCGGATCGGCGTAGGGCTGGCCGTTGGTGTCGTGGTGCACATAGTGAAACTCGGCCACCGAGGTGTAGCCGGCCTTGAGCATCTCGATATATAACTGGCGGGCGATGATGCCCATCTGCTCCGGGCTGATCTTGCCCACCAGCCGATACATCAGGTCGCGCCAGGTCCAGAAGCTGTCGTTGGGATTGCCAGCGACTTCCGCCAGCCCGCCCATGGCGCGCTGGAAGGCGTGGGAATGCAGGTTCGGCATGCCCGGCAGCAGCGGGCCGCCCAGCCGTTCGGCACCTTCTGCATGGGAATCGGCCTGGACCTGGCTCAGCACGCCCGCGGCGTCGACCTCCAGGCGTACATTGTTGGCCCATCCACTAGGCAGCAGCGCGCGTTCGGCAAAGAAGGCGGACATGGTTCAGCACCCCATCGTGTGTTATTTGTATATACATATACAGACGTTTGCGTGCCCGGTAAACTCCGGCAAGCTAGCCATCTTTGAATCAAACAAGGATTTCCCGTGCCGACTCCGCCTGCCAACCACCCGCTGGCTGCCCATATGGGCGACAGTCCGGCGCCGCTATACGCCCGCGTCAAACAGATGATCAGCCAGCAGATCGACAGCGGAAACTGGCCGCCGCATTACCGCGTGCCGTCCGAGAGCGAGCTGGTGGAACAGCTGGGCTACAGCCGCATGACCATCAACCGGGCCCTGCGCGAGATGACCGCCGAAGGCCTGTTGGTGCGCATGCAGGGGGTCGGCACTTTTGTCGCCGAGCCCAAGAGCCAGTCGGCGCTGTTCGAAGTGCACAACATCGCCGACGAGATCGCCTCGCGCGGCCATCGGCACACCTGCAAGATCATCACCCTCGGTGAAGAAGCCGCCGGCTCCGAGCGCGCCGTGGCCCTCGACATGCGCGAAGGGCAGAAGGTGTTCCACTCGCTGATCGTGCATTTCGAGAACGATATCCCGGTGCAGATCGAGGATCGGTTCGTCAATGCGCTGGTGGCGCCGGACTACCTCAAGCAGGATTTCACCCTGCAGACGCCTTACGCCTACCTGTCCCAGGTCGCGCCGCTGACCGAGGGCGAGCACGTGGTCGAAGCCATCCTCGCCGAGGTCGAGGAGTGCAAGCTGTTGCAGATCGAGCCAGGCGAGCCGTGCCTGCTGATTCGCCGCCGGACCTGGTCCGGCCGTCAGCCGGTGACCGCTGCGCGGCTGATCCACCCCGGTTCCCGTCATCGTCTGGAAGGACGCTTTAGCAAATGAGTCAGTTGAAAGTCTTGCGCGCGGCGGATTACCCGCGCATGCCGTGGAAAAACGGCGGCGGTAGCACCGAGG
Source organism: Pseudomonas sp. QS1027 (assembly GCF_002814235.1). Classification (GTDB taxonomy): domain Bacteria; phylum Pseudomonadota; class Gammaproteobacteria; order Pseudomonadales; family Pseudomonadaceae; genus Aquipseudomonas. The sequence goes on from NZ_PHSU01000009.1 coordinate 48,143, forward strand.
AAATCACCCGGGACGCGGGCGAAGGCCTGGACGGTTTCGGCTGGCGCCTGTCGATTGCCGATATCGGCGAGTCGGGCGGGTTTTCCACCTTTGCCGGCTATGAGCGGATCATTACCGTGCTGCAAGGCGCGGGCATGACCTTGCAGGTCGATGGCCAGCGTACGCGCGCCCTGTTGCCGCTGGACCCGTTTGCCTTCAGTGGCGCGAGCCAGGTGAGCTGCACCCTGATCGACGGGCCGATCCGCGACTTCAACCTGATCTATGCGCCGGATCGCTACAGCGCGCGCCTGCAATGGCTCGATGCGGCGCAACCGAAGCGTTTTTTCAGTTCGGCGGTGGTGCTGCTGATTTTCAGCGTCAGCGAGCAATTGCATGTCGGCCTGGGTAACAGCGGCTATGAAGTGCTGGGGCGGCATGACTGCCTGCGACTGGAGAGTAACGACGGGCTGCTGGAAGTGGCGGTGACCGGGCGTTGCTGTGTGATTGAGCTGACGCCCGCCTGACAGACTGCTCCCCATTTGTGGTGAGTGGGCGAGCCCACTCACCACATGGCGTTATCGTTTCCACCCCGCCCCATTTTGTTACCGAACGCCCCAGCATGGCGCAAAACCCTGCCTCGGTAACAGCTTCCTGCCTGCCGCCTGTCATCCTCCTGCAATTTCCTTTCTCGCCAGAAGGCCCGTCCCACGGCCTCTGCAGGCACTTCTGAAAAATTCTTCTGCTCGCGATTTGCAAGTTGGCCGCCTGATTGCATATGCTTGTATGTACAAGTAAAGATGTGTGCGTATGAGTCATTCAGGGAGACCGACGCACCCCCTAGTTTCCGCTTGTGACGGGGTCTTCCCCACAGGCTCGCTTGCCCACTGCCTGGGCTGGTTTGGACGATCGCAGAGGAGTTATTTCGTGACTGAGAATACCCAGAAACCTACCGCCACTTTTACCAAGCGCCGTGACGTCGAAATCCGTGCCGCCCGTGGCAACAAGCTGACCGCGAAAAGCTGGCTGACCGAAGCGCCACTGCGGATGCTGATGAACAACCTCGACCCGGAAGTGGCCGAGAACCCCAAGGAACTGGTGGTCTACGGCGGTATTGGCCGGGCCGCGCGGAACTGGGAGTGCTACGACAAGATCGTCGAGAGCCTGACCAACCTGAATGACGACGAGACCCTGCTGGTGCAATCCGGCAAGCCGGTCGGCGTGTTCAAGACCCACAGCAACGCCCCGCGCGTACTGATCGCCAACTCCAACCTGGTGCCGCACTGGGCGAATTGGGAACACTTCAACGAACTCGACGCCAAGGGCCTGGCCATGTACGGCCAGATGACCGCCGGCAGCTGGATCTACATCGGCAGCCAGGGCATCGTCCAGGGCACCTACGAAACCTTCGTCGAAGCCGGTCGCCAGCACTATGACAACAACCTGAAAGGTCGTTGGGTCCTGACCGCCGGTCTGGGCGGCATGGGCGGCGCACAACCGCTGGCCGCGACCCTGGCCGGCGCCTGCTCGCTGAATATCGAATGCCAGCAGGTCAGCATCGATTTCCGCCTGAACAGCCGTTATGTCGATGAACAAGCCACCGACCTCGACGACGCCCTGGCGCGTATCGCCAAGTACACCAAGGAAGGCAAGGCCATCTCCATCGCGCTGCTCGGCAACGCGGCGGAAATCCTGCCGGAACTGGTCAAGCGTGGCGTGCGTCCGGACATGGTCACCGACCAGACCAGCGCCCACGACCCGCTCAACGGCTACCTGCCGGCCGGCTGGACCTGGGAAGAGTACCGTGCCCGCGCCATCACTGAACCCGCCGTGGTCGTGAAGGCCGCCAAGGCTTCGATGGCCGTGCACGTCAAGGCGATGCTGGAATTCCAGAAGCAAGGCATCCCGACCTTCGACTACGGCAACAACATCCGCCAGATGGCCCAGGAAGAAGGCGTGGAAAACGCATTCGACTTCCCGGGTTTCGTCCCGGCCTATATCCGTCCGCTGTTCTGCCGTGGTGTCGGTCCGTTCCGCTGGGCTGCGCTGTCGGGCGATCCGCAGGACATCTACAAGACCGACGCTAAAGTCAAAGAGCTGATCCCGGACGACGCCCACCTGCACAACTGGCTGGACATGGCCCGCGAGCGCATCAGCTTCCAGGGTCTGCCGGCACGTATCTGCTGGGTTGGCCTGGGCCTGCGCGCCAAGCTCGGCCTGGCATTCAACGAAATGGTCCGCAGCGGCGAGCTGTCGGCGCCGATCGTGATCGGCCGCGACCACCTGGACTCCGGTTCCGTGGCCAGCCCGAACCGTGAAACCGAATCGATGCAGGACGGTTCCGATGCCGTGTCCGACTGGCCACTGCTCAACGCCTTGCTCAACACCGCCAGCGGCGCGACCTGGGTGTCCCTGCACCACGGCGGCGGCGTCGGCATGGGTTTCTCCCAGCACTCGGGCATGGTGATCGTCTGCGACGGTACCGACGAAGCGGCCGAGCGTATCGCTCGCGTCCTGCACAACGACCCGGCCACCGGCGTCATGCGTCACGCCGATGCCGGTTACCAGATCGCCATCGACTGCGCGAAAGAGCAGGGCCTGAACCTGCCGATGATTACCGGTAAATAAGCAGTTGCAGCAAACCCGTCCCCTGTAGGAGCCAGCAAGCCGGCTCCTACAAGGACGGTGCTTTACCTGGAGCCTGTTTCACAACGCTGTGCACCTAACTAAAACAATCCACAGAGGTTGAACAATGTCTGCGTCAAATGATCGTGCAAGCACCAAACCGTTGATCGAAAGGCGTTCGATCGACTACATCCCGGAAGCGGAAAGACACGGTCGTCTACTCAGTCAGTTCACCCTGTGGTTGGGTGCGAACCTGCAAATCACCGCGATTGTCACCGGGGCCTTGGCCGTGGTGCTCGGCGGTGATGTCTACTGGTCATTGATCGGCCTGCTGATCGGGCAACTGATCGGTGGTGGCGTCATGGCGCTGCACGCTGCGCAAGGTCCGCAACTGGGCCTGCCGCAAATGATTTCCAGCCGTGTGCAGTTCGGCGTCTATGGGGCAGTGATCCCGTTGGTGCTGGTGTGCCTGATGTATATCGGCTTTTCGGCCAGCGGCTCGCTGCTGGCCGGGCAGGCGGTGGCGCAGCTGCTGCATGTGGAAGACTGGGTCGGCATCGTGTTGTTCGCCGCCAGCATCCTGGTCTGCACCATCTTCGGTTACCGGGTGATCCACGGCATCGGCCGGATCGCCAGCGTGCTCGGGGTGGTTGCCTTCGTCTACCTGTTCTACAAACTGTTGGCCGGCAACGATATCTCCGCCTTGCTCGGCAACAAGCATTTCTCCCTGGCGAGTTTCCTGTTGGCGATGTCGTTGTCGGCGTCCTGGCAGATCGCGTTCGGGCCTTATGTGGCGGATTACTCGCGTTATCTGCCGCGCAGCACTTCGCCGGTGAAAACCTTCTGGGCCGTGGGCCTGGGTTCGGTGATCGGCGCGCAGGCGTCCATGGTCTTCGGCGTGTTCGCCGCCGCCCTGGCCGGCTCGCAGTTCTCCCACCACGAAGTCTCGTTCATCGTCAGCCTCGGCGGCACCGGCGTGGTCGCGGCGGCGCTGTACTTCGCCGTGGCCTTCGGCAAGGTGACGGTCACCACCCTGAACGCCTACGGCAGCTTCATGTCGATCGCCACCATCATCAGCGGTTTCCGTGGCAACCGGCATATCTCCAGCGGCGTGCGCCTGCTGTACATCCTCATCATGGTCAGCGTATCCGCGGCCCTGGCGCTGCTGGGCAAGGATTCGTTCCTCAAGGAATTCTCCTCCTTCATCCTGTTCCTGCTGGCGTTCTTCACGCCCTGGAGCGCGATCAACCTGGTGGACTTCTACTGCATCACCAAGGAACGCTACGACATTCCCGCGCTGTCCGATCCCAAGGCGCGTTACGGCGGCTGGAACATCCTGGGCATCAGCATCTATGTGTTCGGCGTGCTGATCCAGATGCCGTTTATCAACACCCAGTTCTACACCGGTTCCCTGGTGGCGAGCCTGGGCGATACCGATATCTCCTGGATCATCGGCCTGGTGGTGCCGGCGGCGCTGTACTACGTCGCGGCGAAGAAGTGGCATGGGGCAATTCCTGATCGTCTGATCCTGCCGGTAGAGTCGGGCGTGGAAGCGCCGGCCCAGCCCCGTGGTCGTGTACAACCGGCGTCGAACTGACCGGTTGCAGCCGGGTGTCCACGTGGGTGAGCGTGGACACGGCCTGCTCGCAGGCCAGCCCGGGCCGCTAGTCTTTGGAGCGGTGTTAACCCTTTTATGATTTGGAGCGGCACAGTATGAAGATGACCAAGACCCTGCTGACCTCGGCGCTGTCCCTGGGCCTGTTGGTCGCGGCCGGCGCCAGCCAGGCCGCCGGCTGGTGCGAATCCGGCAAGCCGGTGAAGTTCGCGGGTCTGAATTGGGAAAGCGGCATGCTCTTGACCGATGTGCTGCAATTCGTGCTGGAAAAGGGTTACGACTGCAAGACCGATGCCTTGCCGGGCAACTCCATCACCATGGAAAACGCCCTGAGCAGCAACGATATCCAGGTTTTCGCCGAGGAGTGGGTTGGCCGCAGCGAAGTCTGGAACAAGGCTGAAAAAGCCGGCAAGGTCGTCGGGGTCGGCGCCCCGGTGGTGGGTGCGGTCGAAGGTTGGTACGTGCCGCGCTACGTGATCGAGGGCGATGCCAAGCGCAACCTCAAGGCCCTGGCGCCGAACCTGAAGCACATCGCCGACCTGGGCCAATACGCCGCCCTGTTCAAGGACCCGGAAGAACCGAGCAAAGGCCGCTTCTACAACTGCCCGGCCGGCTGGACCTGTGAGCTGGAAAACAGCGAGATGCTGAAAAGCTACGGTCTGGAAAAATCCTATACCAACTTTCGCCCTGGCACCGGTCCGGCACTGGACGCGGCCGTGCTGTCGAGCTACAAGCGTGGCGAGCCCATTCTGTTCTACTACTGGTCGCCGACACCCCTGATGGGCCAGGTCGACCTGGTGAAACTGGAGGAGAAACCCGGTGTCGACAAGAGCGTGAGCATCAAGGTCGGTCTGTCCAGGACCTTCCACGAGCAAGCGCCCGAGCTGGTCGCCGTCCTGGAAAAGGCTAACCTGCCCATCGATCTGCTGAACCAGAACCTGGGTCGCATGACCAAGGAGCGGATCGAATCGCCGAAACTGGCGAAAATCTTCCTCAAGGAACACCCTGAGGTCTGGCAGGCTTGGGTCAGCGCTGACGCTGCCAAGAAAATCAACGCGGCTCTGTAGGTCGACTACCTCCCGGCTAACCGAGAGGCTGGCCGGGAAGTTCGCCACAACCACTTGATCGAGAGTTTCCAATGTTTCCCGAACGTTTCACATTTTCCATCGCCGACTGGGTCAACAGTTGGGTCGATGCGCTGGTGACCAACTACGGTGATGTGTTCCGCCAGATCTCCGACACCCTGCTGTGGGCCATCGTCAATCTGGAAGGCCTGCTGCGCCTGGCACCCTGGTGGCTGATGCTGGCCATCGTCGGCGGGATCGCCTGGCACGCCACCCGCAAATGGGTGACGACGCTGGTGATCGTCGGCCTGTTGTTCCTGGTGGGCGCGGTCGGCCTGTGGGACAAACTGATGCAGACCCTGGCGCTGATGCTGGTGGCCACGCTGATTTCGGTACTGATCGGGATTCCCCTGGGGATTCTCTCGGCGCGCAGCAACCGCCTGCGTTCGGTGCTGATGCCGCTGCTGGACATCATGCAGACCATGCCCAGCTTCGTGTACCTGATTCCGGTGCTGATGCTGTTCGGCCTGGGCAAGGTCCCGGCGATCTTCGCCACGGTGATCTACGCGGCACCGCCGCTGATCCGCCTGACCGACCTGGGCATCCGCCAGGTCGACGGCGAGGTGATGGAAGCGATCAACGCCTTTGGCGCCAACCGCTGGCAGCAACTGTTCGGCGTGCAACTGCCGCTGGCCCTGCCGAGCATCATGGCCGGGATCAACCAGACCACCATGATGGCGCTGTCGATGGTGGTGATCGCCTCGATGATCGGTGCCCGTGGGTTGGGCGAAGACGTGCTGGTGGGTATCCAGACCCTGAACGTCGGTCGTGGCCTGGAAGCGGGCCTGGCGATCGTGATTCTCGCGGTGGTGATTGACCGCATTACGCAGGCCTATGGTCGTCCACGCCATGAGGTGAGCAAATGAGCGAGCCCATCGTCAGCAAGATCGAAGTCAAGAACGTCTTCAAGATCTTCGGTTCACGCGAGAAGGACGCGATGAACCTGATTCGCCAGGGCAAGACCAAGGACCAGGTGCTGGCCGAGACCGGTTGCGTGATCGGGGTCAACGACCTGTCGCTGAGTGTCAGTACCGGTGAGATCTTCGTGATCATGGGCCTGTCGGGTTCCGGCAAGTCGACCCTGGTGCGCCACTTCAACCGTCTGATCGACCCGACCAGCGGCGCGATCCTGGTGGACGGCGTGGACATTCTCCAGCACGACATGGAGGCGCTGCGCGAATTTCGCCGGCACAAGATCAGCATGGTGTTCCAGAGCTTCGGCCTGTTGCCCCACAAGACCGTACAGGAAAACGTCGCCTACGGCCTCAAGGTCCGTGGCGAGAGCAAGGAAGTCTGCGCCGAGCGCGCCTTGCACTGGATCAATACCGTGGGCCTGAAGGGCTACGAGAACAAGTACCCGCACCAGCTGTCGGGCGGCATGCGCCAGCGCGTGGGGTTGGCCCGGGCCTTGGCGGCGGACACCGACATCATTCTGATGGACGAGGCGTTCAGTGCCCTGGACCCGCTGATCCGGGCCGAGATGCAGGATCAGTTGCTGGAGCTGCAGAAGACGTTGCACAAGACCATCGTGTTTATCACCCATGACCTGGATGAGGCCGTGCGGATCGGCAATCGCATTGCGATTCTCAAGGACGGCAAGTTGATCCAGGTCGGGACGCCGAAGGAGATCCTGCATTCGCCGGCGGATGAGTATGTGGATCGGTTTGTTCAGCGGCGTGCCGCGGTGGTTTAAGCAACTGCATCAATATTCAGGTTGTACAGACGAGGTTGAAGATGTCCCAGGCTGAAAAAATCGTTATCGCCGACGCCCCGTTGCGTTGGCAGGATGTGGTCGCGGTGGCCCGTCATGGCGCGTTGCTCGAACTGGCGCCGCAGACCTGGGCACGGATCGACAATGCCCAGGCCATCGTCCAGCGCATCGTCGTCAGCGGTGAGCGCGCCTATGGCGTGAACACCGGCCTCGGCGCGCTGTGCAATGTCTCGCTGTCCGGCGAACAACTCAGCCAGTTGTCGCGCAACACCCTGCTCAGCCATGCCTGCGGCGTCGGCGCGGTGCTGCCCGACGAACAGACCCGGGCCATCCTCTGCGCCGCCATCGTCAACTACAGCCACGGCAAATCCGGCCTGCACCGTCAGGTGGTCGAAGCCCTGCTGGCCCTGCTCAACCGGGGTATTACCCCGCAAGTGCCGGCCCAGGGCTCGGTGGGTTACCTGACCCATATGGCCCATATCGGCATTGCCCTGCTCGGTGTCGGCCAGGTCAGCTATCGCGGGCAGATCGTCCCGGCGCAACAGGCGCTGGCCGAGGAAGGCCTGCAACCGGTGCAACTGGGGGCCAAGGACGGTCTCTGCCTGGTCAACGGCACGCCGTGCATGACCGGCCTGAGCTGCCTGGCATTGGCCGATGCGACCCGCCTGCTGCAATGGGCCGATGTGGTCGGCGCCATGAGCTTCGAGGCCCAGCGTGGGCAGATCGCCGCGTTCGACGCGGAAATCATTGCGCTCAAGCCCCATCCCGGCATGCAGCAGGTCGGCAACAACCTGCGCAGCCTGCTCGACGGCAGTGAAGTGATCGCCGCCAGCCTGGGGATTCGGACCCAGGACGCCCTGAGCCTGCGTTCCATCCCGCAAGTCCACGGCGCTGCCCGCGACCAGCTGGAGCACGCCACCCGGCAGATCGAAATCGAACTCAACGGTTGCACCGACAACCCGCTGCTGTTGGGTACGCCGGACAACTACCGGGTGATGTCCCAGGCCAACCCCCATGGCCAATCGGTGGCCCTGGCGGCGGACCTGCTGGCGATTGCCATGGCGGAAATCGGCTCGATTGCCGAACGCCGTCTCGACCGTCTGATCAACCCCCATGTCAGCGGCCTGCCGGCCTTCCTGGTGAGCAACCCCGGGGTCAACTCCGGGATGATGATCGTGCAGTACGTCGCCGCGTCCCTCTGTGCGGAAAACCGCCAGTTGGCGCAGCCGGCGGTGCTCGACAACTACGTCACCTCGGGCCTGCAGGAAGACCACCTGAGCCTGGGCACCAACGCCGCGCTGAAATTGCACCGGGCCCTGGAAAACTGCACGCAGATCCTCGCCATCGAGTATCTGCTGGCGGCCCAGGCCTTCGAGTTCCTCAAGGAGCAGCGCTTCGGCGCCGGCACCGAGCGGGCCTGGAAACTGCTGCGCGAGCGCGTTCCGGCCTACGACCAGGACCGCTGGCTGGCACCGGACATCGCCAGCGCGGCGAGCTTGCTCAAAGACCCCCTATTGATCCAGGGCAGGTTTCCCGACCTGCACTGATTCCACGAATAACCAGCGTGCCAAGGCGCCTCCGGCTCAAAAAGTCGGCGGCGACGGATAACGGAAGCTTCCGGAGCGTCTGGTAGTTGATAAAACTCTCAAAAGGAGCATGAATGTGACTGCGTTGAACCTGATTCCCGGCCAACTGAGCCTGGCCCAACTGCGTGCCATCTACCAGCAGCCGGTGAAACTGACCCTGGACCACAGTGCCTCGGCACAGATCGAAGCCAGCGTCGCCTGCGTCGAACAGATCCTCGCCGAGAACCGCACCGCCTACGGCATCAACACCGGTTTCGGCCTGCTGGCCTCGACCCGGATCGCCAGCGAAGACCTGGAAAACCTCCAGCGCTCCCTGGTGCTGTCCCATGCCGCCGGTGTCGGCGTGCCGATCAGCGACGCGCTGGTGCGGCTGATCATGGTGCTCAAGGTCAACAGCCTGAGCCGTGGTTTCTCCGGGATTCGCCGCCAGGTGATCGACGCGCTGATCGCCCTGATCAATGCGGAGGTCTACCCGCACATTCCGTTGAAAGGTTCGGTGGGTGCTTCCGGCGACCTCGCGCCGCTGGCCCATATGTCCCTGGTGCTGCTGGGTGAAGGCAAGGCCCGCTACAAGGGCGAATGGCTGGATGCCCACGCCGCGCTGAAACAGGCCGGCCTGCAGCCGCTGACCCTGGCCGCGAAGGAAGGCCTGGCGCTGCTCAACGGCACCCAGGTATCCACCGCCTATGCCCTGCGCGGTCTGTTCGAAGGCGAAGACCTGTTCGCCGGTGCCCTGGTCAGCGGTGCGCTGACGGTTGAAGCGGTACTGGGTTCGCGTTCGCCGTTCGACCCGCGCATCCATGCCGCCCGTGGTCAACATGGCCAGATCGATGCCGCTGCCGCTTATCGCCACCTGTTGGGCGAGCGCACCGAAGTGTCCGACTCCCACGAGAACTGCGAGAAGGTCCAGGACCCGTACTCCCTGCGCTGCCAGCCACAGGTCATGGGCGCCTGCCTGACCCAGTTCCGCCAGGCCGCCGAAGTGCTGGTGATCGAAGCCAACGCCGTGTCCGACAACCCGCTGGTGTTCGCTGCCGAAGGTGATGTGATCTCCGGCGGCAACTTCCACGCCGAGCCGGTGGCCATGGCCGCTGACAACCTGGCGTTGGCGATTGCCGAAATCGGTTCCCTGAGCGAGCGCCGCATCTCGCTGATGATGGACAAGCACATGTCGCAACTGCCGCCGTTCCTGGTGGCCAACGGTGGCGTCAACTCCGGCTTCATGATTGCCCAGGTGACCGCCGCGGCCCTCGCCAGCGAGAACAAGGCCCTGGCGCACCCCCACAGCGTGGACAGCCTGCCGACTTCCGCCAACCAGGAAGACCATGTGTCGATGGCCCCGGCAGCCGGCAAGCGTCTGTGGGAAATGGCTGAAAACACCCGTGGGATTCTGGCAGTGGAATGGCTGGCGGCTTGCCAGGGTCTGGATCTGCGCAATGGCCTGAAAACCTCGCCGGCCCTGGAAACCGCGCGGGCGACCTTGCGTGAGGAAGTGGCGTACTACGAGAAGGACCGTTTCTTCGCCCCGGATATCGAGGCGGCCACCGAGTTGCTGGCCTCCCGTTGCCTGAATGCGCTGGTCCCGGCGAAGTTGCTGCCAAGCCTGTAAGCGTTGCCCGAGAACGGACTGGGGTTGAGCCCGCTCGCCACAAGGTGGTGGGTCAGCCAGTTTGCGGGTTGTTGCCACCCGGCAGATGCGTTTTGCCTGCGCGTGCCGGGTTGGGTACTCTGCGACCCCTTTTGCGGCCGGGCGGCCGCAAGACACTCGCCATCAGTCTGATTCTCATCGAGTTTTACCGATAAGAATAATTAAGGACGAGCAATGCAACAGCAAGTCAAAGGTTTGAAACGCGGGCTCTCGGCCCGACATATTCGCTTCATGGCCCTGGGGTCGGCTATCGGCACCGGGCTGTTCTACGGTTCCGCCTCGGCCATCCAGATGGCCGGCCCGGCCGTGCTGCTGGCTTACCTGATCGGCGGCGCCGCGGTATTCATGGTCATGCGCGCCCTCGGCGAAATGGCCGTGCACGATCCGGTCGCCGGTTCCTTCGGTCACTACGCCAGCACCTACATCGGTCCCCGTTCCGGTTTTATCCTCGGTTGGACCTATGCGTTCGAGATGGTCATCGTCGGCCTGGCCGACGTCACCGCCTTCGGCATCTATATGGGCTTCTGGTTTCCCGACGTCGATCGCTGGATCTGGGTCCTCGGCGTGGTCTTCTTCATCGGCGCCCTGAACCTGTGCACGGTCAAGGTCTTCGGCGAAATGGAGTTCTGGCTGTCGCTGCTCAAGGTCGGTGCCATTGTCGCGATGATCCTCGGTGGCTTCGGCATCATGTTCTTCGGCATCAGCACGGCCACGCCCTCGGCGAGCGTCGGTATCAGCAACCTCTGGAGCCACGGCGGCTTCATGCCCAACGGCGCGGCCGGGATGATCGCCTCGTTCGCGGTGGTCATGTTCGCTTTCGGCGGCATCGAGATCATCGGCGTCACCGCCGGTGAAGCCCAGGACCCGCAGCGGGTGATCCCCAAGGCGATCAACGCGGTGCCACTGCGCATCCTGCTGTTCTACGTGCTGACCCTGTTCGTGCTGATGTCCCTCTACCCGTGGCAGCAGATCGGCAACCAGGGCAGCCCCTTCGTGCAGATCTTCCAGAACCTGGGCATAGGTTCGGCGGCGACTATCCTCAATATCGTGGTGATCTCGGCGGCCATTTCCGCCATCAACAGCGATATCTTCGGCGCCGGGCGCATGATGTACGGCCTGGCCCAGCAAGGGCATGCGCCCAAGGGCTTCGCCAAGCTGTCCCGCGCCGGCGTGCCGTGGATGACCGTGGTGGTCATGGCCGTCGCGCTACTGCTGGGCGTGCTGCTCAACTACCTGATCCCGGAAGACGTATTCCTGCTGATCGCTTCCATCGCCACCTTCGCTACCGTGTGGGTGTGGATCATGATTCTGCTCACCCAGGTGGCCATGCGCCGTTCCATGAGCCGTGAACAGGCCGCGCAACTGAAATTCCCGGTGCCGTTCTGGCCCTATGCGCCGATGGCGGCGATTGCCTTCATGGTGTTTATCTTCGGCGTGCTGGGCTATTTCCCCGACACCCGGCCAGCGCTGATCGTGGGTGCGATCTGGATCGGCCTGCTGGTGCTGGCCTACCAGGTCTGGGTCAAGCCGACGGCGGCCCGGGTCGCGCGCGCTCAGCAAGAACCTGCTTTGTCTCATCGATAACCTAACGGAGGCCCCGGATGAAAACGCTTTGGCAGAACTGTCACGTTGCAAGCATGGCGCAAGGCACTTACTCGATCATCGAGGATGCCGCCATTGTGACCGTGGCGTCGACGATCGAGTGGATCGGCCCGCGCGCCGAGCTGCCGGCGGCGGATTATCCACGGGTCGAGGACCTGGACGGGGCCTGGGTCACGCCGGGGCTGATCGATTGCCACACCCACACGGTGTTTGGCGGCAACCGCAGCGGTGAATTCGAGCAGCGCCTGCAAGGCGTGAGTTATGCCGAGATCGCCGCCGCCGGTGGCGGGATTGCCAGTACCGTGCGGGCGACCCGAGCCGCCAGTGAGGACGAACTGTTCGCCAGCGCCCGGCAACGCCTGACCTGCCTGCTGCGCGATGGCGTGACCAGCGTCGAGATCAAGTCCGGCTACGGCCTGGACCTGGACAGCGAGCGCAAGATCCTCAAGGTGATTCGCCGCCTTGGCGCCGAGCTGCCGGTCAGCGTGCGCAGCACCTGCCTGGCGGCCCACGCCTTGCCGCCGGAATATACCGGGCGCGCCGACGACTACATCGAGCATATCTGCAGCGAAATGCTTCCGGCCCTGGCGGCTGAAGGCCTGGTGGATGCGGTGGACGCCTTCTGCGAATACCTGGCGTTTTCTCCCGATCAGGTCGAGCGGGTGTTCAAGGTCGCGCAACAACTGGGCTTGCCGGTGAAGCTGCATGCCGAGCAGTTGTCGTCACTGCATGGTTCGAGCCTGGCAGCGCGTTACCAGGCGCTGTCGGCGGACCACCTGGAATTCATGACCGAAGAGGACGCCATCGCCATGGCCGCCTCCGGTACCGTCGCGGTGCTGTTGCCCGGGGCGTTCTACTTTCTGCGCGAAACCCAGTTGCCGCCGATGGATGCCCTGCGCAAGCACGGCGTGAAGCTGGCCATTGCCAGCGACCTCAACCCCGGCACTTCGCCAGCGCTGTCCCTGCGGTTGATGCTGAACATGGCCTGCACCCTGTTCCGCATGACCCCGGAAGAAGCCCTGGCCGGTGTCACCCAGCATGCCGCCACGGCGCTGGGCATGGGGGCGACCCACGGCTCGCTGGAGATCGGCAAGGTTGCGGATTTCGTCGCCTGGCAGATCGAGCGGCCGGCGGACCTGGCCTACTGGCTGGGCGGTGACTTGAGCAAGCGCGTCGTGCGCCATGGTGTCGAAGTACTGATCTAGGAGAGTGTCCTGTGGATAACGTTCTGAGTTTCAAACAAGGTCGCGTGCCGCTGTTGATCAGCATGCCCCATGCCGGTGTGCAACTGACCCCGGCGGTCAAGGCCGGGTTGGTCCCCGAGGCACAAAGCCTGGAGGACACCGACTGGCATATCCCGCGGCTCTATGATTTCGCCGCCGAACTGGGCGCCAGTACCCTGGCGGCCAATTATTCGCGGTTTGTCATCGACCTGAACCGGCCGTCCGACGACAAGCCGCTGTATGCCGGTGCCACCACCGGCCTGTATCCGGCCACCCTGTTCAATGGCGAGCCGTTGTTCGTCGAAGGGCAGGTGCCGTCGGCCGAAGAGCGGGCGAACTACCTGGAGCAGGTCTGGACGCCGTACCACCAGACCTTGCAGCAGGAGCTGGCGCGGCTCAAGGCCGAGTTCGGCTATGCCTTGCTGTTCGACGCCCACTCGATCCGCTCGGTGGTCCCGCACCTGTTCGATGGCAAGCTGCCGGACTTCAACCTGGGCACCTTCAATGGTGCCAGCTGCGATCCGCAACTGGCGGCGCGGCTGGAAGGCATCTGTGCCGCACATCCAGCCTACAGCCATGTGCTGAACGGGCGCTTCAAGGGCGGGCATATCACCCGTCACTATGGCGACCCGGCGCAGGACATCCACGCGGTGCAGCTCGAGTTGGGGCAGTGCACCTACATGGAAGAGTTCGAACCGTTCAACTACCGCAGCGACCTGGCGGAACCGACGCGGGTAGTGCTCAAGGAACTGCTGCAAGGCCTGCTGGCCTGGGGCCGCGAGCACTACGGGCGCTGATTTATCCCGGGAGCACCTCGACGCCCGGGCTCAGGAAGTCGATGTGATAGCCGCTGGCGCCGTCCCCCAGGCCCACATGCACACCGCTGACGCCTTCGTTCATCGGCGAGTTGTGGCTGTAGTTGATGTTCGGTCCGATGGTGTCGTTGACGCCGATGGCGAATTCGCTCAGGAACAGCCCCCGGTCGCCGGCGGCCCGCGCCAGCAGGCCGGCATATTCCTGCCCGGCGACCTTGAACGAGCGCACCTGGTTGTGTTCGATGTGCAGCCAGGCCTGGTGCCTGGCAACACGTTGCATCAATTCCAGCAGCTGTTCGTCGACGCCGCCGGCCGGCGGCGTCCTGCGCCGGCCCTGGGACGTCAGCAGGCCGCTGATGCGCAGGATACCGTTCAGTTGAAAGAGATCGGGACTGTCCGGGCGCATGTGCGCGTAATGCACTTCGAACAACTCCGAGACGGACAGGACGAATTGGTTGCTGATTTCGTCGCGGGTCGTGACGTAGGGGGCCGAGCGGCTTTTCAGCCAGACGTCGGCCCGTGAGCCTTCGCCGGCCAGGTGCAGGCGTTGGTGCCGGCTCAAGAGCTTGAGATGGTCACGCTGGCGCCTCAGGCAGTCGGCGAAATCGCTGCGCAGTAACAGCATCAGGCTGTACAACGCATTTTCCAGGCCCGGGTCGAAGGCGTGCAGCGGGCAGAGGATGCTCTGTTTTTCCCGGGTCCTGGCCGCGCGCTCGTAAAACTGCCGGGCACCCTGGTTGGTGAAGGAAAACACCAGGCTTTGCGCCGGCAGCGGTTCGGTCGAGTCGACGGCGGCGGCGTCCAGCCCCAGTTCCGAGAGGGCGCGGATAAACATTTCGTTGTCAGCGAGGATGATGGCTTTCTCCGGGTAGGAAAGCAGGCCCGGCAAACAGTCTTGTTGCATTGGAAACTCCCTTTCACTTTTGCACGGATACCCCGGCAGAACGGCTCCTGCCGCTCTACGTGACCTGACTATTGAAGCGTTTATCGGACCGACTTGAACACTGACCGAATGGCTAGGCAGCGTCCGACGGAAGGGAAACAGCGACAAATGCACCTGAGCACCCGCACTTTTGACAAGGGCATGCTGATTCTGCGTTTCGGGTTTATGATGCCGAACGACAGAATAATATGAAGTCCCCATCAGGGATGACCTCGACCCCTACGGAGCGCGTGATGCAGACTTTGTACCCGCAGATCAAACCTTACGCCCGGCACGATCTGGCCGTGGATGAAACGCATGTACTGTATGTCGATGAGAGCGGTTCGCCGGAAGGCTTGCCGGTGGTGTTCATCCACGGAGGACCGGGAGCCGGCTGCGACGCCCAGAGCCGACGCTATTTCGACCCCAACCTGTTTCGCATCATCACCTTCGACCAGCGCGGTTGCGGGCGCTCGACTCCCCACGCGAGCCTGGAAAACAACACCACCTGGGACCTGGTGGCCGACCTTGAGCGGATTCGCCAGCACCTGGAAATCGACAAATGGGTGCTGTTCGGCGGCTCCTGGGGCTCGACGCTGTCCCTGGCCTACGCCCAGACCCACGCGGAGCGGGTACATGGCCTGATCCTGCGGGGGATTTTCCTGGCCCGGCCACAGGACGTCGACTGGCTCTACCAGAGCGGCGCCGGCCGTCTGTTCCCGGATTACTGGCAGGACTACATGGCGCCGATTCCGCTGGATGAGCGCGACGACCTGCTCAACGCGTTCCACAAGCGCCTGACCGGCAACGACCAGATCGCCCAGATGCACGCCGCCAAGGCCTGGTCCCTGTGGGAAGGCCGTACCGCGACCCTGCGTCCGAACCCGCTGGTGGTCGACCGCTTCTCCGAGCCGCAGCGCGCGCTGTCGATTGCCCGGATCGAATGCCACTACTTCACCAACGATTCCTTCCTCGAGCCCAACCAACTGATCCGCGACATGGACAAGATCGCCCATCTGCCGGGGGTGATCGTGCACGGTCGCTACGATGTGATCTGCCCGCTGGACAACGCCTGGGAATTGCACCAGGCCTGGCCCAACAGCGAATTGCAGGTGATTCGCGACGCCGGTCATGCGGCTTCCGAACCGGGGATCACCGATGCGCTGGTGCGCGCGGCCGACCAGATGGCCCGACGCCTGCTCGACCTGCCTCTCGAAGAAGCATGAAGGGGCTGTTGCAGCGCGTCAGCGGCGCGCGGGTGGAAGTGGCTGGAGAGATCGTCGGCGCCATCGACCAGGGTTTGCTGGTGCTGCTGGCGGTGGAACCCGGGGATACCCAGGCGCACGCCGACAAACTGCTGAAGAAGCTGCTTAACTATCGGGTGTTCAGCGATGCGCAGGGCAAGATGAACCTGTCCCTGGCGGACACCGGCGGCGGCTTGCTGCTGGTGTCGCAGTTCACCCTGGCGGCCGATACCCAGAGTGGGTTGCGTCCGAGCTTCTCCACGGCGGCACCGCCGGCGCTCGCCGAGGTGTTGTTCGACTACGTAGTGGCACAGGCGCAACGCTTGCATGGGCAGGTGGCGACCGGGCGTTTCGGGGCGGACATGCAGGTGCATCTGGTCAATGATGGCCCTGTGACCTTCCTGTTACAGACCTGAATGCATCAAAAACGACGTACTTGGCTGAAAACAGGGGGTTTTCGCAATAAATACTTTGTTTCACCTGATGCGTTGTAACGCGGCCTACTAGATAATCGCGCGCTACGGTGATCGGCGTTCGTTGGTCCATTTTGACTTAGGTAGAGACTTGTCCGTGACCGTTTGGGGAATCATTTGCCCCCATCGGAGTCGGAACAATGCTCGCCAACCTGGCATATAGATAGCTGGCCGTTGGTTTTTGATCTGTTTTCGGCGAGGGTTGCTCGTGATTGTTAGTCCCTGTAATGCTCCAACACTGACTGCCAAAGGTTTGAGAAAAGCACTGGTGGCGGGCTCGGCACTGCTTTGCCTGCTCAGCGCCGGCCAACTCTTTGCGTTCAATCTGGATGATGTGTCGGCCAAGGCCAAGACGCTGGCCGGACAGAAATACGAAGCTCCGCGCAGCAATCTGCCGAACGAGTTCCGTGACATGAAGTTCGCGGACTACCAGAAAATCCGTTTCCTGACCGACAAGGCCGAATGGGCGGGCGAGAAAACCCCGTTCAAACTGTCGTTCTACCATCAGGGCATGCATTTCGACACGCCGGTGAAGATCAACGAGATCACCGCCGACGATGTGAAAGAGATCAAGTACGACCCGACCCGTTTCGATTTCGGTGATGTCAAGTTCGATCCTAAATCCACCGAACAGCTCGGTTATGCCGGCTTCCGTGTGCTTTACCCGATCAACAAGGCGGACAAGCAGGACGAGATCATGACCATGCTCGGCGCGAGTTACTTCCGCGTCGTCGGCAAGGGTCAGACCTATGGCCTGTCGGCACGTGGCATGGCCATCGACACCGCCTTGCCGTCCGGCGAAGAGTTCCCGCGCTTCACCGAGTTCTGGATCCAGCAACCGAAGCCGACCGACAAGCACCTGGTGATTTTCGCCCTGTTGGACTCGCCACGGGCCACCGGCGCCTACCGTCTGATCCTGCGTCCGGGCACCGACACCATCGTCGACGTCAAGGCGCAGATGTACCTGCGTGACAAGGTCGGCAAGCTCGGCGTGGCACCGCTGACCAGCATGTTCCTGTTCGGCGCCAACCAGCCGTCCAAGGTCCTCAACTACCGTCGCGAGCTGCATGACTCCAGCGGCCTGTCGATCCATGCCGGCAATGGCGAGTGGGTCTGGCGTCCGCTGAACAATCCGAAACACCTGTCGGTGAGCAATTTCTCCGTGGAAAACCCACGGGGCTTCGGCTTGCTGCAACGTGGCCGTGATTTCAGCCACTACGAAGACCTCGACGACCGCTACGACAAGCGCCCAAGCGCCTGGATCGAGCCGAAGGGCGACTGGGGCAAGGGCACCGTCGACCTGGTGGAAATTCCGACCGCCGACGAAACCAACGACAACATCGTGGCTTTCTGGAACCCGGCCGAGCGCGCCGAGGCTGGCCAGCCGATGAACTTCGCCTACCGTCTGCACTGGACCACCGACGAAGCGGCCCTGCATTCGCCGGACAGCGCCTGGGTCAAGCAGACCCTCAAGTCCACCGGCGACGTCAAGCAATCCAACCTGATCCGTCAACCGGACGGCAGCGTGGCCTACCTGATCGACTTCGAAGGTCCGTCCCTCAAGGCCTTGCCTGAAGACGCACCGGTACGCAGCCAGGTCAGTGTCGGCGACAACGCCGAACTGGTGGAAAACAGCCTGCGCTACAACCCGGAAACCCAGGGCTGGCGCCTGACCCTGCGTCTGAAGGTCAAGGATCCGGGCAAGGCCACCGAACTGCGCGCGAACCTGGTCAAGGACCTCGCCACGGCGGATTCGGCCAAGGTTGCGGTCTCTTCCCAGGTGGTCAAGGCCGACAAGGTCGCGGCCAAGCAGCAAGAGAAAGAGCTCGCCCTGGAAAAGAAAGAGCAGGCTCAGGACAAGAAAGATCAGGCTGCTCAGGACAAGAAAGACCAGGCTCAGGATAAGAAAGAGCCGACCCAGGACAAGAAAGAGCATGACGCCGCGGCGCCAGCTCCCGATGCTGCCCCAACCACCCCGGTACCGGTGCCGACTGAGCAAGTCCTGACCGAGACCTGGAGCTACCAGTTGCCTGCCGATGAGTAACCAAAACGTACAGCCAGAGACTCTTTCCGAGTACCTGGCGCATTTGCCGTTGAGCGATGAGCAGCGTGCGGAGCTGGCGAACTGCACCTCGTTCGCCGAACTGCACGAACGCCTGAGCGAGCAACCGGTGGTTGATCCTGCCGAGGCCGCGCAGGCTTCAGTGGGACGCCGCCTGATCCTCGATTCGGCGGCTGAGCTGGAAGACGCCGAGATGCTCGCGGTGGATGCCTCCGGGCGCGTGCGCCTCAAGGCCACGCCGCCGATCCGCCGGACCCGGGTGGTCCCGGAGCCGTGGCGCACCAATATCCTGGTGCGCGGCTGGCGGCGTATGACCGGACGGAGCAATCCGCCGGTACCCAAGGACGACAAACGCGATCTGCCCCATGCGCGCTGGCGTACCGTGGGTTCGATTCGCCGCTATATCCTGCTGGTGTTGATGCTCGGCCAGACCATCGTTGCCGGTTGGTATATGAAGGGCATCATGCCTTACCAGGGCTGGGCGTTCGTCGATCTCAACGAAGTCATGCATCAACCGTTGTTGCAGACCGCTCAACAAGTGCTGCCTTATCTGCTGCAAACCAGCATCCTGGTGTTGTTCGGGATTCTGTTCTGCTGGGTCTCGGCGGGTTTCTGGACTGCGCTGATGGGCTTTCTCGAATTGCTCACCGGGCACGACAAGTACCGTATCTCCGGCGCCAGCGCCGGCAGCGAGCCGATCGCCAAGGACGCGCGTACCGCCATCGTCATGCCGATCTGCAACGAAGACGTACCGCGAGTCTTTGCCGGCCTGCGGGCGACCTTCGAGTCGGTCGCGGCCACCGGTGACCTGGACCGCTTCGACTTCTTCGTCCTCAGTGACAGTAACGACAGCGATATCTGCGTCGCCGAGCAACAGGCCTGGCTGGATGTCTGCCGCGAAGCCTCGGGCTTCGGCAAGATCTTCTACCGCCGTCGCCGCCGTCGCGTAAAGCGCAAGAGCGGCAACCTCGACGACTTCTGCCGTCGTTGGGGCGGTGACTACAAGTACATGGTGGTGCTCGACGCCGACAGCGTCATGAGCGGCGAATGCCTGACCAGCCTGGTGCGCTTGATGGAAGCCACCCCGGACGCCGGGATCATCCAGACCGCGCCACGGGCGTCGGGCATGGACACCCTCTATGCGCGCATGCAGCAGTTCGCGACCCGCGTCTATGGTCCGCTGTTCACTGCCGGCCTGCACTTCTGGCAGTTGGGCGAATCCCACTACTGGGGCCACAACGCGATCATCCGCATGAAGCCGTTTATCGAGCACTGCGCCCTGGCGCCGTTGCCGGGTAAAGGTGCCTTCGCCGGTGCGATCCTCTCCCACGACTTCGTCGAAGCCGCGCTGATGCGCCGTGCCGGCTGGGGCGTGTGGATCGCCTACGACCTGCCGGGCAGCTACGAAGAACTGCCGCCGAACCTGCTCGACGAGCTCAAGCGCGACCGCCGCTGGTGCCACGGCAACCTGATGAACTTCCGCCTGTTCCTGGTCAAGGGCATGCACCCGGTGCACCGCGCGGTATTCCTCACCGGCGTGATGTCCTACCTGTCGGCGCCGCTGTGGTTCTTCTTCCTGGTGTTGTCGACGGCCCTGCTGGCGGTCAACACGCTGATGGAACCGCAGTACTTCATGGAGCCACGCCAGCTCTATCCGCTGTGGCCGCAATGGCATCCGGACAAGGCGGTGGCGCTGTTCTCCACCACCATCGTGCTGCTGTTCCTGCCCAAGTTGCTGAGCATCATCCTGATCTGGGCCAAGGGCGCGAAAGAGTTCGGTGGCAAGTTCAAGGTGACCCTGTCGATGCTGCTGGAGATGCTTTTCTCCATGCTGCTGGCGCCGGTGCGGATGATTTTCCACACCCGCTTCGTCCTGGCCGCGTTCCTCGGCTGGGCGGCGACCTGGAATTCTCCGCAGCGTGACGACGACTCCACGCCATGGAGCGAAGCGGTGCGCCGACATGGCCCGCAAACCCTGCTGGGTGCGCTCTGGGCGCTGCTGGTGGTCTGGCTCAACCCGAGCTTCCTCTGGTGGCTGATCCCGATCGTCGGTTCGCTGATGCTGTCGATCCCGGTCTCGGTGATCTCCAGCCGGGTCAACCTGGGTCTGCGTTCCAAGGATGAGAGCCTGTTTCTCATTCCCGAGGAATACAATCCGCCGCAAGCACTGCTGGCCACGGATGAGTACACCCACGAAAACCGTTGGCATGCGCTGAATGACGGCTTTGTCCGGGCGGTGGTCGATCCACGGCAGAATGCCCTGGCCTGTGCCCTGGCGACGGCCCGTCACGGCCAATCCGAGCCGGTCGAATGGCTGCGTGTCGAGCGTGTTCGCCATGCGTTGAAGGTCGGTCCGTCCGGTCTGGACAATCAGTCGCGCCTGCACCTGCTGAGCGATCCGGTGGCCCTGACCCGCCTGCACGAGCAGGTCTGGAGCGAAGGCCATGCCGAGTGGCTGGGGGCCTGGCGCGAGTCGATCAAGGCTGATCCCCATGCGCCGTTGCTGCCTCTGCAACCGGCCACGGCGGCGGTACAGCCGGCCTGACGCCCGAGGGGCCGCGGTGTGACAAGCACCGCGGCCCCTTTGTCATTTGGTAACAAAAGACTCGTCTCCCCTCGGTGTTGCCCCGCAGCCGAGTACGTTAGGATCGCCCCCCAAAATTGTGCCCGTCCGATCACGGCTGCGGTGTGTCCGCGCAGACTGGCACGACCGGAAAAGCGGCCCTGGGGAGTTTCATGATGAAAAGGTTTCTGTCGATGCTGCTGCTGGGCATCGTTGTGCTCGCTCACGTCTGTGGGGTGCAGGCGGGTGCCATTGACGACGCGCTCAAGCGCGGCACGTTGAAAGTCGGGACCAATCCCACGTATATCCCCTTCGAAATGACGAACAAGCGCGGCGAAATCATCGGTTTCGAGATCGACCTGTTGCGCGAAATGAGCCGCGCGCTGGGGGTCAAACTGGAACTGGTGGCCAGCCCTTACGCCGAGTTGCTCCCCGGCTTGCTGGCGAACAAGTTCGACCTGGTGGCCAGCGGCATGACCCTGACCCAGGAGCGCAACCTGCGGCTCAACTTCAGCGATGCCTTTATCGTGGTCGGGCAGACGCTGCTGATCCCCCTGGAGTTGGGCAGCAAGGTGCAGAGTTTCGAGGACCTCAACGAGGCCGGTTATCGCATTGCCGCCAAGGCCGGGACCACGGGTGAAATCGTCGCGAAGAAAATGATGGGTGAAGCCCAGCTGAGTATCTATGCCAATGAGGAGGAGGGTGTGCAGGCCGTGCTCGACGGCAAGGCCGACGCCTTTGTCCATGACGCGCCCTACAACCTGGTGGCGGTGAACAAGCTGGGCAATGGCAAGCTGTTGTGCCTGGACCAGCCGTTCACCTACGAACCGCTGGCCTTCGGGGTGAAGAAGGGCGATCACGACAGTCTCAACTGGATCAACCACTTTCTCCACCAGATCGCCGAAGATGGCACCTACGATCGGATCCACGACAAGTGGTTCAAGACCAGCGACTGGCTGGCCGAGATCGACTGAAACGCTACACACCTGTAGGCGCCGGCTTGCTGGCGATAGCGGCCGAGCAGGCGATGCAAGGCTCACTGGCCCCATCGCCAGCAAGCCGGCTTGTGTCTGGCGTCAGGGTTAGTCGGCCTTTATTCAGACCTTGAAGCGTTCCACCAGGCGCTGCAACTGAGCCCCCAACTGACTCAACTGCAAGCTCGCGGCGGCGGTCTCGTCGCAGGCGTTGGCGGTCTGCTGGGACATATCCCGCACATGCAGCACGCTACGGCTGATCTGCTCGGCGACGACGCTCTGTTCTTCGCCGGCGGCGGCAATCTGCTCATTCATGCCGAGGATCTGCGACACGCTGCGGCTGATGGCTTCCAGCTTGCCGCCGCTGTGGCGGCTCGACTCGACGCTGTGGCGGGTCAGTTTGCGGCTGTTGTCGAGCATGCCCGCGACCTCCTGGGTCCCGCCCTGCAAGGCTGCGATCAGGTCCTTGATCTCCTGCGCCGAGTCCTGGGTGCGTTGCGCCAGGCAGCGGACCTCGTCGGCGACCACGGCAAAGCCACTCCCGGCGTCGCCGGCCCTGGCCGCTTCGATGGCGGCATTCAGGGCCAGCAGGTTGGTCTGCTGGGATACCGACTTGATCACGTCGAGCACGCTGCCGATCCGTTCGCTTTCGCGCTGGAGCCCACCCATGGCCTGGGAGCAGCGCTGCATGTGTTGCTCGAGTTGTTCGATCTGTTCGATGGCGTCGGCCACGGCACTGTCGCCTTCGCGGGCTTGCTGGTCGGCCTGGGTCGCCGCCACGGAAGCGGTTTCGGCGTGCCGGGCGACTTCGAGCACACTGGCGCTCATCTGTTTCATGGCGGCGGCCACTTGCTCGGTGGCGGCGGACTGGCTGCTGACGCTGGCGTCGGTCTGTTCGGTGCTGGTGGACAGGTGCTCGGCAGCGCGGGCCACCCGTGAAGCGCTGATGCCGATGCCGCGGATCAGCTCCCGCAGGCCCAGGGTCATGCCGCGCATGGCCTGTTGCAACTGACCCAGCTCGTCCTGGCGATCCACCGCGACATCGCGGCTCAGGTCGCCCGTGGCGATATGGTGGGCCAGCTTCAGGCTGCGTGAGAGCGGGATCAGCAGTTGGCGGCTGATGACCCAGGCCGCCAGGGTAGCGATCAGCCAGGCCAGCAAGGCTATCTTCGCCAGCATCCATTTCGCCGCCTGGGCCTGGCGATCACGGGCCAGGGTCTGGCTGCGGCTGAGTTCCTCGTTGCCGGCCAGCAGCCGGTTGCCCTGGCCTTCCATCACATTGTGGGCCGCCTCGGCGAGCAGCTGCGCGTCCTTGAAACGCTGCAGGGCCTCGCGGTAGTGGCGCAGTTCCAGCAGCATGCGCTGGTGGTCGTCGGCCAGTGGTGCTGTCAGCGGTGCCACCTGGGTCTCAAGTTGTCCAAGCCGGTCGATCGCCTTCAGCGCCTGCTCCGAATAGGCTTGCAGCGAATCGGCCAGGTAGGCCGGTGTCTGCACGCTGGCGTGGGTCTCGTTGAGCAATTGACGGAGTTCCTCGACCCGCTTGAGTGGGGCCTGCCACTGCTGCTCGTGGGGACTTTTGCTGGCTTCGCGCAGTTGATGGGCGGCGAAGCGGGCCACCGCCTGGCTGGCCTGGATCAGGCCGGCGTTCATCCGTTTGCGGGCGCGGTCACGGTCGCGAAGGCTTTCATCGAGATCGTCGAGGGTGGTCTGGAAAGCTCGGGCGGCGTGCTGCTGGTCGGTGAGGATCTGTCGTTCGCCCGGGTCTGTCAGGCGCGGCAGCAGCGTGGTCAGCAGTTTCTCGATGCTCGCCAGTTGGCGGGCGATCCGGGTGCGACTCTGTGGGTCGTTGAGCACCCGGAAGGCGATGCGATCGGCGCGCATGTCGCTGGTCAGGCGGCTGAGCCGGGCGATGCTCGACAGCGTATGCGAGCGCTCTACCGTGGTGCTCAGGGCGTGCCAGCCGGTGAGGGTCACCGCCAGGGTCAAGAGCAATACCAGGCCAAAGCCCAGGGCCAGTTTGAAACGGATACTGCGGTCGCGCAGTGCGCGGGTCAGCCAACGGAACATGGTGAATCTCCTGCCAAACAGATAAGTCCATGGCCCTCACGCGCGAATGCGTGGGGCATGTTCTGTCATCGGCTTGGGCGCGGGAGATGCGACCTGAATGGGGCGTGGGAAAGCTCTCTTAAGATTGAAGGTTTTTGCTGTCGGCTAGTTGGGTGGTTTCAGAACAGGCGGGCGAGCAGGGCGGTCACGGCGGTTTCGACCCGCAGGATGCGTTCGCCGAGCTGTACCGGTTGCAGACCGGCCTTGCCCAGCAACTCGATCTCGTAGGGAATCCAGCCGCCTTCCGGGCCGATGGCCAGGGTTACCGGCTCATCCAGGCCACGTGGGCAGGACGGGTAGTCGCCGGGATGGCCGACCAGGCCGAGGGTGCCCGCGCTGATGGCCGGCAGGCGGTCTTCGACGAAGGGCTTGAAGCGCTTCTCGATGACGATTTCCGGCAGCAGGGTGTCGCGGGTCTGCTCCAGGCCGAGGATCAGTTGCTCGCGAATCGCTGCGGGCTCGAGGAACGGCGTCTGCCAGAAGCTCTTTTCCACGCGATAGCTGTTCACCAGCACCACTTTCGGTACGCCGAGGGTGGCGACGGTCTGGAACACCCGCCGAAGCATTTTCGGGCGCGGCAGGGCGAGGATCAGGGTCAGCGGCAGTTTTGCCGGCGGCGCTCGATCCAGGCTGACCCGCAGTTCGGCTTCCGTGGCGTCCAGGCGCAATACCTCGGCGCTGCCCATCAGGCCGCCGATACGCCCGACCCGCAGGCTGTCGCCCACCGCCACGCGATGGACTTCCTGCATATGGGTCAGGCGCCGATCGCGCAGCACCACGAGGTCGGCCGCAATAAAGTCGGCCTCCTCCAGGAGCAGCAGGTTCACGTCAGCGGGGCTGGCGGCTGGGCGTCGTCGCGGTTGGCGGCTTCTTCGTCGCTGCGTTTGCGGACCAGGCCCCCGAACAGGATGCCGATCTCGAACAGCAACCACATCGGCACGGCCAGCAAGGTCTGGGAGAACACGTCCGGTGGGGTCAGGATCATGCCGACCACGAAGCAGCCGATGACCACGTAGGGGCGGATCTTCTTCAGGTACTTGACGTCGACCACGCCGATCCACACCAGCAGCACCACCGCCACCGGGATCTCGAAAGCCACGCCGAAGGCAAAGAACAGCGTCATCACGAAGTCGAGGTAGCTGGTGATATCGGTCATCATTTCCACGCCGGCCGGCGTCGCGGCGGCGAAGAACTTGAAGATCAGCGGGAACACCAGGAAGTAGGCGAAGGCCATGCCGGTGTAGAACAGCAGGATGCTCGACACCAGCAGCGGCACGGCGATGCGTTTTTCATGCTTGTACAGCCCCGGTGCGATAAAGCCCCAGATCTGGTGCAGGATCACCGGGATGGCCAGGAACAGCGAGACCATCATGGTCAGCTTGAGCGGCGTCAGGAACGGCGACGACACATCGGTGGCGATCATCGTCGCGCCCGCCGGCAGGTACTGGCGCAGCGGGATCGAGACGAAGGTGTAGATCTGCTGGGTAAAGGCGAACAGCCCGGCGAAGATCAGGAAGATCGCCGCGACACAGCGCAGCAGGCGGGTGCGCAACTCGGTGAGATGCGAAACCAGCGGCATGTGCTGGTCGTTTTCCGGAATATCGCTCATGGGGCTCGCGGCGGCAATGTAGGGTCATGAGGCGCAGGCGCGGCGGCTGGCGTCGCGCTTGCGGATTCGGTCAGGTGCGGCTCGGGCTCCACGGCACCGAGTACCGGTACCGGCTCGGCGGCGCTCACCGGCGTCGGCGGGATTTGCGCCGACACGGGTGGAACGGCGTGGATCGTCTGCTCCACCACCGGCTCGGCCGGTGTGCTGGTGGCGATCGGCGAGAGGATCTTGCGAGCCTCCTGCTCCAGCGAGAGGATATGCTCGTTGTGCAGTTGCCGACGGATCTCGTCGGCGCCGATCTCGCGTTCCACTTCCTGCTTGATCGCGTTGAAGCTGCGCTTCAAGCGGCCGACCCACAGGCCTGCCGTACGCGCGGCATGGGGCAGGCGCTCGGGACCGAGTACCAACAGGGCCACCAGGCCCACGAGCAGCAGTTCACTGAAGCTGATACCGAACATTAGTCAGTGCTCACGAATTGTTGCGGGGCTCTTCTACTTTTTGCGCCTGCACGTCAATGGTGTGCGGCGTGTTCTGCTGGGCTGTAGCCTGCGGCTGCACCGGAGGTGCCGGCTGCGCGACGGGCGGCACTACCGGCTCGGCAGGCTTTTCTTCGTCGTTCATGGCCTTGCGAAAGCCCTTGATCGATTCGCCGACGTCGGTGCCCAGGTTCTTCAGCTTCTTGGTGCCGAACACCAGCACGACGACAACCAGGATGACGATCCAGTGTTTCCAGTCAAAAATGCCCATGGTGCTGCTCCTCTCGAAAGTTGTTAGGCGGACGGGCGCGAGGCTTTCTCGACGTGTCCGGACAGGCCGAAGCGGCGATCCAGTTCGTCCAGCACGGCCTGCGGATGCTGCCCCAGTTGGGCGAGCATGACCATACTGTGGAACCACAAATCGGCGGTTTCGTAGATGACGTCGCTGCAGTCGCCACTGATCGCGGCATCCTTTGCAGCAATAATAGTCTCGACCGACTCTTCGCCAACCTTTTCCAGGATCTTGTTCAGGCCCTTGTGATAGAGGCTGGCGACGTAGGAACTGTCGGCGGCGGCGCCTTTGCGCTCTTCCAGCACCTGGGCCAGACGGGTCAGGGTGTCAGTCATGTTCAGTGTCCTGCTGCGTAGATGCTGTGCGGGTCCTTGAGGACCGGTTCGACGATCTTCCAGCCGCCATTTTCATACACGCGGTAGAAGCAACTGTGGCGGCCGGTGTGGCAGGCGATGTCGCCGACCTGCTCGACCATCAGGATGATCACGTCGGCGTCGCAGTCCAGGCGCATTTCGTGCAGGTGCTGCACATGGCCCGACTCTTCGCCCTTGCGCCAGAGTTTGCCGCGCGAGCGTGACCAGTAGATGGCGCGGTTCTCGCTGGCGGTCAGTTGCAGCGCTTCGCGGTTCATCCAGGCCATCATCAGCACGCGCCCGGTCTTGTGATCCTGGGCAATGGCCGGCACCAGGCCGTCGCTGTCCCATTTGATCTCGTCCAGCCAGTCTTTCATCTTCGACTCCGACAACCGGACACCACCCGCGTGGTGATGCCTCGGCGAATCAACAGTGTGCCAGCCCGCAGCCTGACTGGCTATCGGCGCACGATCAGATACAAACCCACGGCAACCATGATACCCGCTGGCCAGTGGCCAAGCTCTTGCAACGGCCCGCCGGCGGCCAGTACCGCGCCGCCGCCGAGGTGCGCGCAGCCTAGGAGGCGCAGGAACCAGTCGTCCTTGCGCCTGGTTTTCGGCTCGGGATGGCTGGCGTGGGGTTGGGCCATGCGTTCAAGCAGATCGCGGGTCATAGTGGCCAGGTGCGGCAACTGCTCGATCTGGCCGTGCAGGTTGCCGAGCAGGGTTTTCGGGCTGACGCGCTCGCGCATCCAGCGTTCCAGGAACGGTTGGGCGGTGCTCCACAGGTCCAGGTCCGGGTACAGCTGGCGGCCCAGGCCTTCGATGTTGAGCAGGGTTTTCTGCAATAACACCAGCTGCGGCTGGACTTCCATATTGAAGCGCCGCGCGGTCTGGAACAGACGCATCAGTACCTGGCCGAAAGAGATGTCCTTGAGCGGTTTTTCGAAGATCGGCTCGCACACGGTACGGATCGCCGCTTCGAACTCGTTGAGCTTGGTGTGCGCCGGTACCCAGCCCGAATCGATGTGCAGCTGGGCGACCCGGCGGTAGTCACGCTTGAAGAAGGCGAACAGGTTGCGGGCCAGGTAATCCTGGTCTTCCGGGGTCAGGCTACCGACGATGCCGCAGTCGATGGCGATGTACTTCGGGCTCCACGGGTTCACGGTGCTGACGAAGATGTTGCCGGGGTGCATGTCGGCGTGGAAGAAGCTGTCGCGGAACACCTGGGTGAAGAAAATCTCGACGCCGCGTTCGGCGAGCATTTTCATGTCGGTGCGCTGGTCGGCCAGGGTTGCGAGGTCGGTGACCTGGATGCCGTAGATGCGCTCCATCACCAGCACTTTCGGCCGGCACCAGTCCCAGTAGACCTGGGGCACGTACATCATGTCCGAGCTTTCGAAATTGCGCCGCAGCTGGCTGGCGTTGGCCGCCTCGCGCAACAGGTCGAGTTCGTCGTAGATGGTCTTTTCGTAGTCGCTGACCACGTCCACCGGATGCAGCAGGCGGGCGTCGGCCGAGACCCGTTCGGCGGCCCGGGCGAGCAGGAACAGCCACGCCAGGTCCTGGGCGATGATCGGCTTGAGGCCGGGGCGGATGACCTTCACCACCACTTCTTCGCCGCTCTTGAGCTGGGCGGCGTGGACCTGGGCCACCGAGGCCGAGGCCAGGGGCGCGATATCGAAGCGGCTGAAGACCTCGTCGATCTTCTTGCCCAACTGGGCCTCGATCAGCTTGACCGCGGTCTGCGAGTCGAACGGCGGCACGCGGTCCTGGAGCAGCATCAGCTCGTCGGCGATGTCTTCGGGCAGCAGGTCGCGGCGGGTCGAGAGGATCTGGCCGAATTTGATAAAGATCGGTCCCAGGTCCTGCAGGGCCAGGCGCAGACGTGCGCCGCGGCTCAGGTCCAGGGTCTTGCGCGGGAACCAGCGCCAGGGCAGCGCAAAGCGCAGTGCCAGGAGGAACCAGGGCAGGGGCAATTCGAACAGCAGGTCATCGAGACGGTAACGGATCACGACGCGCTGGATGCGCAACAGACGGCGGACGGCAAGCAGCTTCATGCGTTATCGCTGGATTTGAGGGATCGGGAAAGGCGCTCGACACGCGCCTCGAGACGTTCCAGGTCGAGCTTTACCCGGTCCAGTTCGGCGAAGCGCGCTTCGGCCTCATGGGTGCCGACCAGGGTACGGGACTCTTCACTGAGGTATTCGGCGAGGTTCTGCTTCAGGCTGACAAAACCCTGCTTGTACCAGCCGGCGCGGCTGCGCAGGTGGCCGCTGAGCAGGGGCGTGGCGATCGGCCCGAGCCAGCGCGAGAGTTCGTACTCCCAGTCCAGCTCCAGGTCCTGGAGTACCCCGGCCAGGTCCAGCAGCACGGCGCTGTCGCCTTCCAGGTCGACCTCGGGGCTGTGGAGCACGGCGGTCTTGTCGCGGCTCAGGGCCAGGTTCAGCAGGCTTGAAGCCGGGGCGCGGAGAATGCAGTCGGCTTCGGCGGCCCAGTTGGCGGCCAGCAGCAGGCCTTCGTCGCTGGGCAGGATGAACAGCTTCAGGGCCGGGTTGGCGCAGTCGACTTCGATGACTTTGCCGGTCAGGTGGCCCAGGCGGCTCAAGGCTGTACTGTCGAGGCGCAACACGCGGTTGAGGCCGTGTTCGACGCCGGCGAGAAGGCCGCTGAGAATCATCAGGGCTTGATGCCGCGATGCAGGGCGACGATGCCCGCGGTCATGTTGTGGTAGGTCACGCGGTCGAAACCGGCTTCCACCATCATCGACTTCAGGGTTTCCTGGTTCGGGTGCATGCGGATCGATTCGGCCAGGTAGCGATAGCTTTCCGAGTCGTTGGTGATCAGCTTGCCGGCCAGGGGCATGAAGGCGAACGAGTAGGCGTCGTAGACCTTGGACATCAGCGTGTTGGTCGGTTTGGAGAACTCCAGCACCAGCAGGCGGCCGCCCGGCTTGAGGACCCGCAGCATGGAGCGCAGGGCGTCTTCCTTGTGGGTGACGTTGCGCAGGCCGAAGGCGATGGTCACGCAGTCGAAATGGTTGTCCGGGAACGGCAGTTTTTCCGCGTCGGCCTGGACGAACTCGACGTTACCGGCCACGCCCAGGTCGAGCAGGCGATCACGGCCGACCTTGAGCATGGAGGCGTTGATGTCAGCCAGTACCACCTGGCCGGTAGGGCCCACCAGGTGCGAGAACTTGCGCGCCAGGTCGCCGGTGCCGCCGGCGATATCCAGCACCCGGTTGCCCGTGCGCACGCCGGACAGCTCGATGGTGAAGCGCTTCCAGAGGCGATGCATGCCACCGGACAGCACGTCGTTCATCAGGTCGTACTTGGCGGCCACGGAGTGGAACACCTCGGCGACCTTCTCGGCCTTTTGGCTTTCCGGTACGTTCTTGAAGCCGAAGTGCGTGGTGGGTTCGGCATCGCTGCCTTTGCGCTGATCAGTCATGTCGCTGTCACCAGAAGAGAATGCGGGCATTCTAATCCCGGTGGCCGGCTTTGTCTTGGCAAGGGTGCATGTAAGATAGGCAACCGCCGGGACGTTTTGACGCATTCAGGGTCAGGATTCACCGGGCAAGTCCCGATAGAGCAGGAGTCATTCGATGGCCCGTATTAGTGTTGAACGTGCCCATGGCCTGGGCAAGGCCGGTGCACGCGAGAAGGCCGACCAGTTGGCGCAGAAGCTGGCCGGGCAGTATGGCCTGGAGCCGCAGTGGTCTGGCGATACCCTGAACCTCAAGCGTTCCGGGGTCAAAGGCGCGGTGCATGTGAGCGAAGAAACGATCCGCATCGAGGTCGAGCTGGGCCTGCTGATGTCGGCCATGAGCGGCACCATCAAGGCCGAGATCGAAAAGGCCCTGGACAAGGCGCTGGTCTGATTCGCGGTCCTTGTGGCTGCAAGGATCAGGGCATCCCTGCTGCCGGTTAGGGTGCCCATTCTAATTTTTGTCATTACTTTGTGCATAAGCCCCCATTCCGGTGGGCAGATCCTCCAACCCTTCACGTGTGAGGTGCACCATGGCCAAAGTAAGTCTGAAGAAAAAATCCGACGGTCAGCCAACCGCCCTGGCTGAGGTGAAAGTGTATGCCCGCAAGATCTGGCTGGCGGGTCTGGGCGCTTATACCAAGGTCGGCCGCGAAGGCAGCGAGTACTTCAAGGAACTCGTGGAAGCTGGTCAAGGCGTTGAAAAAGAAGGCAAAAAACTGATTGGCGTGCAGCGTGAAGCGGCCAACAGCCAGATCGATAACGTGAAGAGCGAAGTCACCAGCCTCAAGGGCAAGGTGGAAGAGCAGCTGGACAAGGTCGAGAAGGCCTTCGACAACCGTGTCGCCAGTGCCTTGAATCGCATCGGGATTCCGTCTAAACATGATGTGGAGACACTCTCTGCTAAGCTCGATGAGCTGACGGCATTGCTCGAACGTGTCGCGCGTAAACATTAAGGAGAACGGGATGGCTGGCAAAAAGAATACCGAGAAAGAAAGCAGCTCGTGGATCGGGAAGGTTGAGGAGTACTCCCGCAAAATCTGGCTTGCTGGTTTAGGCGTGTACTCGAAGATCGATACCGACGGCAGCAAACTCTTCGAGACGCTGGTGAAAGACGGCGAGAAAGCCGAGAAGCTGACCAAGACCGCGGTCGACAAAAAAGTCGATGCGGCCAAGGACTCCGCCAGTTCGGCCAAGTCGCGCATCGCCGGGGTCAAGGACCGTGCGCTGGGCAAGTGGGACGAGTTGGAAGGGGCTTTCGACAAGCGCCTGAACAGCGCCATTTCGCGCCTGGGCGTACCGAGCCGCAATGAAGTGAAAGCGCTGCACAGCAAGGTCGATACCTTGACCAAGCAGATCGAGGCACTCACCGGTCACTCGGTGCCCAAGGCCTCGGCGGGGACTGCAGCGGCCAAGCCCGCGGCGAAAGCGGCCGCCAAGCCTCTGGTTAAAGCGGCGGCCAAACCTGCGGCGAAAACCGCGGCCGCCAAACCGGCAGCTAAAGCGCTGGCCAAGCCTGCGGCGAAACCTGCCGCCAAGCCTGCGGCCAAACCGGCAGCAGCGGCGAAACCGGCTGTGAAACCAGCGGCCAAGCCTGTGGCAGCCAAACCGGCCGCCAAGCCAGCCGCAAAACCTGCGGCGAAACCAGCAGCGGCGAAAAAGCCTGCTGTTGCGAAGCCGGCTCCTGCTGCGGCAGCCAAGCCTGCTTCGGCTCCGGTATCGGCCGCCAACTCGGCTGCTCCGGCATCGGCATCCGCTCCAGCGGCTACGCCAACAGCACCGACGCCTGCTTCTCAAGCCTGAGTCGTCGCCCGCTGAATGAAAACGCCCGGCCTGTGAAGGTCGGGCGTTTTTGTGTGGGCCTGTCGAGCACCACTCTTGTAGGAGCCGGCTTGCCCGCGAAGAGGCCGGCACTGGCGCTACAGAAGCCAACGTTAATCGTGGTCCTCCAGGTAACGCAACGCCATCTGCTCCGTCACCAACCGCGCCGGGGGCAGCAGGTGCGGGGCCACCAGCATCATGATCTGGTACACCACCAGTCGGACTTCACCTTCACGCCCCAGGATCCGCTGGTAATCCAGGGAAAACAGCAGCGTCAGGGTAATCTGCTCCACCAACTGCCCCAGGGCCTGGGTTTCACTCAGCAGCATGCCTTGGGCCTTCAGCCGCGCCAGCAGCGACGCCAACGTCCGCTTGAGGGCATTGAGCAGAGTGCGAATGCCCTTGGCCAGCTTGGGCAAACGCCCGGACAGATTGGACAGGTCCTGGAACAGGAAACGGTAATGGGCCAGCCGCTCGACGATCAGGTGCAGGAAGAACCAATAGTCCTCGGGCGCCAGCCGGGCGTCGGCCGGCGGATCGAGCAGGGGCGCCAACTCGGCCTGGAAACGCTCGAACAAGCCCAGCACCAATGGCTCCTTGCCGTGGAAGTGGTAGTACAGGTTGCCCGGGCTGATCCCCATTTCATTGGCCACCTCCATGGTCGAAACGTTGGGCTCGCCTTTCTGGTTGAACAGTTGCAGGGCACATTCAAGGATCCGGTCGCGGGTCTTCATCCAGTCTTCTTAGGTCGTTCCGACCGTTCGCCACGGCTGTGGGTCAGCCGTGGCCGGTAATCATCAGCGCACTCGCACATAAGTGCCGGGTGCCGCCTCCATGGGTGGGTAATTGGCGTTACCCAGGGTCATCTGGGTTTCCCGCTGGGCCCCCGAACGTTCCTGGATCCAGCCCAGCCACTGGGGCCACCAACTGCCGTCAACCTGTTTGCCGTCGTAGTACCAGGCCCGTGGGTCACTGCTCAGCCTGGGGTTGTCGATGTAGTTGGCCTTGGGGTTGCTCGGCGGGTTGAGGATGCTCTGGATATGCCCGCTGTTGGACAGC
The DNA here is from genome assembly GCF_002814235.1 of Pseudomonas sp. QS1027. Taxonomy (GTDB): domain Bacteria; phylum Pseudomonadota; class Gammaproteobacteria; order Pseudomonadales; family Pseudomonadaceae; genus Aquipseudomonas. The sequence goes on from NZ_PHSU01000009.1 coordinate 81,507, forward strand.
ACGAAGCGCCGATCGCCCCCCAGCAGCAAGGTCGAGCGATACACCGCGTCCCAGGGCGTGATGTGGTCGTTGATCCCGCCAACGCTGAAGCTGTCGACCGTGACCTTCTGCAGGTCGATGGGCGTGCCGCAGACTTCCAGGCCGCCCGGATGGCTCAGCGGGTTGTGCTTGAAGAAGTCCAGCAGGTCGCCGTGAAAGGCCGCGGGCAGGCGGGTGTTGTCGTTGTTCCAGTAGAGAATGTCGAACGCCGGCGGTTCCTTGCCCAGCAGGTAGTTGTTGACCCAGTAGTTCCAGATCAGGTCGTTGGGCCGCATCCAGGCGAAGACCCGCGCCAGGTCGCGACCGTCGAGTACACCTTGCTGGTAGGAGCGGCGCTTGGCGGCTTCCAGGGTCTGCTCGTCGGCGAACAGGGTCGCCGGGCTGTCCAGCTGGCTGTCGAGCAGGCTGACCAGGTAGGTGGCGCTGGACACCCGACGCAGTTGTCGCTTGGCCAGCAGGTGGCCTTGCAGGGCGGCGATGGTCAGGCCGCCGGCGCAGGCACCCATCAGGTTGACTTCGCGGCTGGCGGTGATCGCCCGGCAGATGTTCAGCGCTTCTTCCAGCGCCTCGACATAGCTGGACAGGCCCCATTCGCGGTGCCGCACATCCGGGTTGCGCCAACTGACGATAAACACCTGCAGGCCGTTCTTCAGCGCGTACTGGGCGAAGCTGTTGGACGGGCTCAGGTCGAAAATGTAGTACTTGTTGATCTGCGGCGGCACGATCAGCAGCGGCTTGGCGTACTGTTTTTCACTCATCGGCTTGTACTGGATCAGCTCCAGCAGCTCATTGCGAAACACTACCGCGCCGGGGGTGGTGGCGACGGTCTTGCCGACTTCGAACGAATGCTTGGTGACCTGGCTGGGCAGCCCGTTGTTGTGCAACAGGTCGTCCACCAGATGGCTGATGCCGCGCACGAGGCTGTTGCCGCCGGAGTTGAACACTTCCTTGATCGCCAACGGGTTGAGCAGGGTATTGGACGGCGCCACGGCATCGTTGAGCAGGGCGAAGACAAAGTGCGCGCGGGCGCGGTCGTCGTCGCTCATCCGGCTGTCGTCGATCCAGTGCTTGACCTGTTTCTGCCAGGTCAGATAGGCCTGCAGGCTGCGCCGGTAGAACGGGTTGAGGCTCCAGGCCGGGTCGGCGAAGCGCGGGTCGTTGGGGTTGGGCTTGTGCAGCGTGTCGCCGAGCAGCACCTTGCCCAGTTGTCCGCCCAGGGCCAGGGCATGCCGGGCGGTATGGATCGGGTTGCGCAGGCCGTGGGCGGCCACGCTGCGCAGGGTGGAAAACAGATCCCGGCCGCGCAGACCGGTAATCGCACTCTGTGCGTTGATGAACGCGGCGGGTGTGGGCATCGAGCCCGTCGCTGGTTTGTCTCGCATGAGTCAACACTCCTTCGTCATCAAGCTATCAACCAACACAGGGGGCCGCGACAGACGGGCTTGCCGGTCGCGGGCCTTGTGCGCCGCACGGACGTCCTGCCCGTGTGCGCTTACTGCCAGGGAATACTCCTAGGTACTTTTGAAAGGCGCCGGTTGCGGGTGCATCACCGCCCGTTGGCGTTCTTCCTGGAGGAACTTCATGATGATCGGTGCGACAGCCTCGGCCCGGGTGATCAGGAATAAATGGCCATCGTCGATTATGTGTAGCTGGGCATTGGGGATTCGCCAAGCCAGCAGGCGCATATTGATCAGCGGAATCAGCGGATCGTCGTCACCGGCCAGCACCAGGGTCGGCTGGCGGATCCTGTGCAGCCAGTGAATGCTGGTCCAGCCGAGGCCGGCAAACAGTTGCCAGTAGTAACCCAGCTTGCCGGCGGAGCGGACCTTGGCGGCATGTTCGGCGGCCAGGTGCGGGTCGCGACGAAAGGCGCCGCCGTAGATGGTCGGGGCAATGCGGATCACGTGGGACGGCTGGATATAGCGCCGTGGACTGGCCATGTTCCACAACACCTTGGGCTTGCCCGGAACCATCACCGCACCGGCAGCGGTGGCGGCGAGGATCAGCTTCTTGCAGCGTTCCGGGTAGTCATGGGCGAACTGCTGCGCCAGGGCACCGCCCCAGGACACCCCCACCACGTTGACCTGGCCGTAATCCAGGTAATCGAGCATGCGCGCGGTGAGCTTGGCCAGGCCGGGGAAACGATAAGGCCGGTTGGGGGTCGACGAACCGCCGACGCCGGGGACGTCGAAGGCGATGACTTCCAGGTCCGGGTCCAGGGCCTGGACGAACGGAAACACCAGCTCCAGGTTGGCGCCGATGCCGTTGAAAATCAGCAAGGGCGTCATATGAGGCTTGCCGGGGCGAACCGCGGTACGGATGGTCTGGCCATCCAGATCGATGGTTCGGAAGATGAACGGTTGCGGCATGCTCGAAGCCCTGTGGTTAAAACCTGTTTTTTCCTGATCTAACGCAGTCCCTGCTGGTTCAGGGGATGTCCTGATAGTGAAGCTGAATGCGGCCTTTGTGGGAGCCGGCAAGCCGGCCCCCACCGGTATCGCGGTGTTTTTAAATCCCTAGCGCTCGTGCACGTAAGTCCCCGGCGCCGCCTCGCCCGCCGGGTAGGCCTTGCTGCCCAGGCTGGTCGGTGATTTCTTCAGTTTGCCCGAGCGCTCGGCCTGCCACGTCTGCCAGTGCAGCCACCACGAATCGGTGTGTTTGGTGGAGTTTTCCTGCCAGTCGTCGGCCTTGGCCGGCATCTCGGTGCTGGTCATGTAACGGGATTTCGGGTTGCCCGGCGGGTTCAGTATGCTCTGGATATGGCCGCTGCTGGACAGCACGAACTCAACCTTGCCGCCGAACAGTTGCGCCGACTTGTAGCAGGACTTCCAGGGCGTGATGTGGTCGTTGGTGCCGGCCAGGGCAAAGATATCGGCGTCGACCTTCTTCAGGTCGATCGGCGTGCCGCACACTTCCAGGGCGCCGGGGCGTATCAGTGGGTTGTTCTTGAACATCTCGATCAGGTCGCCGTGGAAGGCGGCCGGCAGGCGCGTGGTGTCGTTGTTCCAGAAGAGGATATCGAACACCGGCGGTTCGTTGCCCAGCAGGTAATTGTTGACCCAGTAGTTCCAGATCAGGTCGTTGGGGCGCATCCAGGCGAAGACCTTGGCCATGTCGCTGCCTTCCAGCACGCCGGCCTGGTAGGAGTGGCGCTTGGCGGCTTCGAGGGTCTGTTCGTCGACGAACAGCGCGACCTGGGTGTCGAGGGTGGTGTCGAGCACGCTGACCAGCAGGGTCAGGGCGTTGACCTTCTTCTCGCCGAGGGCGGCGTAGTGGCCGAGCAGGGCGGTGCAGGTGATGCCGCCGGAGCAGGCCCCGAGCATGTTCACGTCCTTGCTGCCGGTGATGGCGGTGACCACGTCGACGGCTTCCTTGAGGGCGTCGATATAGGTCGACAGGCCCCACTCGCGCTGCGCCTTGGTCGGGTTGCGCCAGCTGACGATAAAGGTCTGCACGTGGCTGCGCAGGCAGAAGCGCGCCAGGCTCTTGTCGGGGCTGAGGTCAAACACATAGAACTTGTTGATCTGCGGCGGCACCACCAGCAGCGGCCGCTCATGCACCTGCTCGGTGACGGGGCTGTACTGGATCAGCTCCAGCACATCGTTGCGAAACACCACCGCGCCTTCGGTGGTGCCCAGGCTCTTGCCGACCTCGAAGGCGCCCATGTTCACCTGGCTGGGCATGCCGCCGTTGTGCACCAGGTCCTTGGCCATGTTCGAGAGACCGTCGAGCAGGCTCTTGCCGCCGGTTTCGAAGAAGCGCTTGACCGCCGCCGGGTTGGCCGCGGTGTTGGTCGGGGCCATGGCCTCGGTCATCAGGTTGATGACGAAGTGACCGCGACTGATGTCCTGTGGCGACAGCGAACTCTCGTCAATCCAGGCATGGAGCTCCTTGCGCCAGGCCAGGTAGGTTTGCAGGTAGCGTCGGTACAACGGGTTCTGGCTCCAGGCCGGATCGTTGAAGCGACGGTCATCGCCTTCCGGCTGCAGGCCGGACTTGCCCAGCAGCACGTTCTTGAGTTCGACGCCAAAATGGGCGACATGCTTGACGCTGTGGATGGGTTGTTTGATGGCTTGGGTCAATACCATTCGTGCAGAAGTAAGAAGATCCTTTCTACGCAAGCCGACGACGGGGTTCAGGCCCAGGGTGTTTTCCGAGGCTTGCCGCTGCAGGTCATCGTTGTTCTTGTTACTCATCTACGACGCTCCATTGTCCTGAGACGAGTACCGGGTACAGCTGTGCAAATGGCACAGCGAATGCCAAGTACTACTGCTCGGGTGACCGTTGATTGCGCATCGTTAAATGCACGGAACTTGCCAGTTCCATTGGTTACCCGAGTTTGATTTTTTTCGCAAGCGGGCCAATCGTTAGCCACGCCGTGGGGGATTGAATCAGATGTGATTAGAAAATGCCCTCCAAAACGACCGGAGGTCCGGACTAGAGCATCAGCCTGACGACCGACTCGGACGGGTCGCGGGATTTTCCGGCCGCTTTCAGTTCGGCAAGATAATCGGCCCACAAGTCATCCTGGCGACGGGCCAGCTCGTAGAGGTAGTCCCAGGTGAACAATCCGCTGTCATGACCGTCGTCGAAGGTCAGTTTCAGTGCGTACTGGCCGGCGGGTTCGAGTTTGCTCAAACCGACGTTGAGCTTGCCGAACTGGAGGATGGGTTTGCCGTGGCCCTGGACTTCGGCGGAAGGCGAGTGCACCCGCAGGAATTCGGCGGGCAGGTGGTATTCCTCGTCCGGGCCGTATTTGAGGGTCAGGGTTTTCGAGGCTTTGTGCAGGTTGATGGCGGTGGGAAGTCGGGTGGTCATGGGAAGCCTGCGATCCGTCTGTGTAAGCGAATCCTGTAGGAGCAGGGCTTGCCCGCGAAGGGGGCCTTGAAGGCGCCAAAAGCTTCGCGGGCAAGCCCTGCTCCTACAGGGGCGCGGTGTGCTCCTTAGAGGATATACCGCGACAGGTCTTCGTTCTTCGCCAATTCACCCAGGTGGCTGTTGACGTAGTCGGCGTCGATGCGGATCGGTTCCGCGTGAGCGCTGGCCAGGTCGCCGGCGCTGAACGAGACTTCCTCCAGCAGGCGCTCAAGCAGCGTGTGCAGGCGACGGGCACCGATGTTCTCGGTCTTCTCGTTGACCTGCCAGGCGATTTCCGCCAGGCGCTTGATACCGTCCGGCAGGAACTCGATGGTCAGGCCCTCGGTTTTCAGCAGCTCGCGGTACTGCTCGGTCAGCGAAGCGTGGGGTTCGCTGAGGATACGCTCGAAGTCTTCCGGGCTCAGGGCCTTGAGTTCGACGCGGATCGGCAGGCGGCCTTGCAGCTCGGGCACCAGGTCGCTCGGCTTGCTCAGGTGGAACGCGCCGGAGGCGATGAACAGGATATGGTCGGTCTTGACCATGCCCAGCTTGGTGTTCACCGTGCAGCCTTCGATCAGCGGCAGCAGGTCGCGCTGCACGCCTTCACGGGAGACATCGGCACCGCCGACGTTGCCGCGCTTGGCGACCTTGTCGATTTCGTCGATAAACACGATACCGTGCTGTTCGACCGCTTCCAGGGCCTTGGCCTTCAACTCCTCGTCGTTGACCAGGCGCCCGGCTTCTTCGTCACGGACCAGCTTGAGCGCTTCCTTGACCTTGAGCTTGCGGCTCTTGCGCTTGCCCTTGCCCATGTTGGCGAACAGGTTCTGCAACTGGTTGGTCATCTCTTCCATGCCCGGCGGCGTGGCGATCTCGACGCCGTACGACTCGGCCACTTCGATTTCGATCTCCTTGTCATCCAGCTGGCCTTCGCGCAGGCGCTTGCGGAACAGCTGGCGGGTGTTGGAGTCCTGGGCTGGAGCTGCGTCTTCGTTGAAGCCCATGCGTGCCGGTGGCAGCAGGGCGTCGAGGATACGTTCCTCGGCGGCGTCTTCGGCGCGATGGCGGACCTTGACCAGCTCCTGCTCGCGCAGCAGCTTGATCGCGGCGTCGGCCAGGTCACGGATGATCGATTCGACGTCACGGCCGACATAGCCGACTTCGGTGAACTTGGTCGCTTCGACCTTGATGAACGGTGCGTTGGCCAGTTTGGCCAGGCGCCGGGCGATCTCGGTCTTGCCGACACCGGTCGGACCGATCATCAGGATGTTCTTGGGGGTCACTTCGACGCGCAGCTCCTCGGGGAGCTGCATCCGCCGCCAGCGGTTGCGCAGGGCAATGGCGACGGCGCGCTTGGCATCGTCCTGGCCAATGATATGGCGATTGAGTTCGTGGACGATTTCGCGGGGGGTCATGGACATAATATGTGGGTCCTCAAGCGGGAACGGGCAGCCGGACGGGCTGGTTATTCCGCGAGGTCCTGCTCCTCGATGGTGACGTTGTGATTGGTGAAGACGCAGATGTCAGCGGCGATACCCAGGGCGGCTTCGACGATTTCCCGGGCCGACAGGTCGGTATTCTTCAGCAGCGCGCTGGCTGCGGCCTGGGCGTAGCCACCACCGGAGCCCATGGCGATCAGGCCATTTTCCGGCTCAACGACGTCGCCGTTGCCGGTGATGATCAGTGAAGCATCTTTGTTGGCGACCGCCAGCATGGCTTCCAGGCGGCTCAGGGAGCGGTCGGTGCGCCACTCCTTGGCCAATTCGACAGCGGCGCGGACCAGATGACCCTGGTGTTTTTCCAGCTGGCCTTCGAAACGTTCGAACAGGGTAAAGGCGTCGGCGGTGGCACCGGCGAAACCGGCGATGACTTCACCGTGGTAGAGGCGCCGGACTTTTTTCGCATTGCCCTTCATGACGGTGTTGCCGAGGGAAACCTGGCCGTCGCCACCCATGACGACTTTGCCGTGGCGACGAACTGAAACGATGGTGGTCAAGGGAGAATCTCCACGCAGCGGGGCGAAAATGCCTGATGGAAACTCATATGGGGGTGGTGGTGGGTTTTTCAACCGTGGGCAGGATGAGGGGATGAGTGGTGTAGGCGGGCGAGGTTTGTTTTGTCTGATCGATTGCCATCGCCAGCAAGCCGGCTTGCTGGCGATAGGGCCGCGAGGGCGCCAGAGCCCTTGCCGGCAAGCACCACCTCCAGAGGTTTCGCGCCCGTCAGCGGCTCTGGCGCTGCTGCAGCAACAGGTTGTTGAAACCGCTGCCGGCCAGTTGTTTCTGGGCCTTGGTCAGCTGTTCGCGGTTGCTGAACGGTCCGACCAATACCCGATACCAGGTCTCGTCCTTCACGGTCCCGGACTCCACCGCCACCGCCTGCCCGAGCAGGATGATCTGCGCCCGGACCTTGTCGGCATCGGCTTCCTTGCGGAACGAGCCGGCCTGCAGGAAGAACTGCGTGACTGCGGCCGGTTTGGTCACTGCCACGGGTGGCGGCGGTGGCGGGGTAATCCCGGACAGCGCGGCCTGGGCCCGTGCGGTATCGATCTTCGCCGCTTCGGCCGGGGTCACCGGGGTGGTTGGCGTCGGCACGGGCTGCGGCGTCGGCAGGGTTTTCTCCGGCACGGCTTCCGGCGGCACGATCACTTCCGATTCCGGCAGCAAGGTGTAGAAGTCGTACTTGGGCTTGACCGGCTGGGTCGGGCTCGGCGGGGTCTTGTTGGCTTCGGCGATCTTGCTCGCCTTCAGCTGTTCCTGCCTGACCCGTTTGACGTCATCGCCCTTGCCCGGCTCCAGCTTCATCAGGAACACGATGAAGGCGCCCACGCTGAGGCCGATCGCCAGCCACAACCAGCCCGGGATCGGCTTTTTCGCAGGAGCTTGGTAACGGCTGGCGCCACGTTTGGGTGCTGGGGTTTTCTTGGCAGCCAACTTACATACGCTCCAGGGTTTCCAGACCCAGCAATTCCAGGCCTTGCTTGAGGGTGCGACCGGTCAGCGCGGCGAGGCGCAGGCGGCTCTGTTTCTGTTCGGCGGTGTCGGCGGACAGGATCGGGCAGTTCTCGTAGAAGCTGGAGAACAGGCCGGCGACATCGTACAGGTAGGTGCACAGCACGTGCGGCGTGCCTTTTTCGGCAACGCTGCCGAGGACTTCGCCGAACTGCGCCAGTCTGGCGGCCAGTTCATGCTCGTGGGGCGCTTCAAGGGCGATCTGCCCTTCAACCTGGCTGAAATCCGTGCCCAGTTTGCGGAACACGCCGGCCACGCGGGTGTAGGCGTACAGCAGGTACGGCGCGGTGTTGCCTTCGAAGTTGAGCATCAGCTCGAAGTTGAAGCTGTAGTCGCTGGTGCGATGCTTGGACAGGTCGGCGTACTTGACCGCGCCGATGCCCACCACGCGTGCGATGGTGCGCAGTTCGTCTTCGGCCAGCTCCGGGTTCTTTTCCTTGACCAGCAGATAGGCGCGGTCCATGGCCTCGGTCAGCAGGTCGATCAGCTTCACGGTGCCGCCATCGCGGGTCTTGAAGGGACGGCCGTCGGCGCCGTTCATGGTGCCGAAGCCCATGTGCTCCATTTCCATCGGGTGGCCGACGAAGCCGGCCTTGCGCGCCACCGCGAACACCTGCTGGAAGTGCAGGGCCTGGCGTTGGTCGACGAAGTACAGTGCACGATCGGCTTTCAGCACGTTGCTGCGGTAGCGCACGGCGGCCAGGTCGGTGGTGGCGTACAGATAGCCACCATCGGCCTTGACGATGATCACCGGCAGCGGCTCGCCTTCGGCATTCTTGAACTCGTCGAGGAACACGCACTGGGCGCCGTTGCTCTCGACCAGCATGCCCTTGGCCCGGAGGTCGTTGACCACGTTGATCAGGTCGTCGTTATAGGCGCTTTCGCCCATGACGTCGGCCATGGTCAGTTTGACGTTGAGCAGCTCGTAGGTGCTTTGGCAGTGGGACAGGGAGATATCGGTAAAGCTTCTCCAGGCCTTGATGCACGCCTCGTCGCCGGCTTGCAGGTCGACCACCAGCTTGCGCGCGCGGTCGGCGAACGCCGGGTCTTCGTCAAAGCGCTTCTTGGCCGCGCGGTAGAAGTCCTCCAGGTCCGACAGAGCGCTTTTGAGCATGTCGGGATTGTCTTCGAGCATGGCCATCAGCATGCCGAACTGGGTGCCCCAGTCGCCGACGTGGTTCTGCCGGATCACGGTGTCGCCGAGGAACTCGAGGACGCGCGCCACGCCGTCGCCGATGATGGTCGAGCGCAGGTGGCCGACGTGCATTTCCTTGGCCAGGTTGGGGGCCGACAGGTCGACCACCACCCGCTGTGCCGGGCCGGCCTTGCGTACGCCGATGTGGGCGTCGGCGAGGGCGGCGTCCAGGCGCGCGGCCAGGGCCTGGGTGTTCTGGAAGAAGTTGATGAAGCCCGGGCCGGCGATCTCGGCCTTGCTCACGCTGTCGGCGGCGGGCAGGGCGGCGATGATCTTTTCCGCCAGGTCGCGGGGTTTGAGGCCGGCCGGCTTGGCCAGCATCATCGCGATATTGCTGGCGAAGTCGCCGTGGGTCTTGTCCCGGGTGTTTTCCACCTGAATCGCCGGCGTCAGCCCTTCAGGCAACACACCTTCGGTGACGAGTTGGGTGATGGCTTGTTGGATCAGCTGGCGAATGGTGTCTTTCATGGTCTTCTCTTTCGACCGCATGCGCGGCGGCGCTTCGATGCGCAGGTGGAAAAACTGGGCATTATCCGTTGCCGGGGCGAGCTTGCCAACCGCTTATGGACTTGTGGTGCCTGGGTGGGCCTCTTCGCGAGCAAGCTCTGCTCCTACAGTTTCGTGTCGTCCACAGTATTTGCGTACGACTCGGTCCTGTAGGAGCAGGGCTTGCCCGCGAAGGCGTCCGTCGGCTCAATACAAATCTACGGGATCGACATCCAACGACCAGCGCACCTGCCGCCCACTGGGCATCTGCTCCAACACCAGCAACCAACTGCTCAACAGTCGGTGCAACGAGGCCCGGCCATTGGCCTGCAACAACAACTGCGCACGATAACGCCCGGCCCGGCGCTCCATCGGTGCCGGAACCGGCCCCAGCAGCTCGATACCGCCCAGGTTCATCTCGGCCAGCAAACGCTCGGCCTCGCTGCAGGCTTCATCGAGAAAACTTTCGGCCTGCCCCGGCTTGTGGGCCTCGGCCCGCAACAGGGCCAGATGCGCAAAGGGCGGCAAGCCTGCCGCCCGGCGTTCGCTCAAGGCCTGCTCGGCAAAGGCGAAATAACCCTGCTCGGTCAGCTGAATCAACAGCGGATGGTCCGCCAGGTGCGTCTGGATAATCACCTTGCCCGGCTCTTCCGCCCGCCCGGCCCGGCCCGCGACCTGGACGATCAACTGGGCCATGCGCTCGCTGGCGCGAAAATCACCGGAGAACAGGCCGCCGTCGGCATCGAGGATCGACACCAGGGTCACCCGGGGAAAGTGATGGCCTTTGGCAAGCATCTGCGTGCCCACCAGGATGCACGGCTGGCCTTTCTGGATGGTGGCGAACAGCTGGTTCATCGCGTCCTTGCGCGAGGTGCTGTCGCGGTCGACCCGCAGCACCGGGTAATCGGGAAACAGGATGCCCAGGCGCTCTTCGGCGCGCTCGGTCCCGGCACCCACCGGGCGCAAGTCGACCTTGCCGCACTGCGGGCAGTTGCGTGGTACCCGTTCGACATAACCACAGTGATGGCAGCGCAGTTCGCCGGAGCGCTGGTGCACGGTCATGCGCGCATCGCAGCGCGAGCATTCGGACATCCAGCCGCAGTCGTGGCACAACAGCGTCGGCGCGAAGCCGCGGCGGTTGAGAAACACCAGCACCTGCTGGCCGGCGGCGAGGGTCTGGCCGATGGCCTGTTGCATCGGTCCGGAAATGCCGCTGTCCAGTGGCCGGCTTTTCACATCCAGGCGCAGGAAGCGCGGCTGCTTGGCGCCGCCGGCGCGCTCGGTCAGGCGCAACAGGCCATAACGCCCGGTGTAGGCGTTGTGCAGGCTTTCCAGGGATGGCGTGGCCGAGCCCAGCACAATCGGGATATTTTCCTGGCGGGCGCGCACCAGCGCCAGGTCGCGGGCGTGATAACGCAGGCCTTCCTGCTGTTTATAGGAGCCGTCGTGCTCTTCGTCGATGATGATCAACCCGGGGTTTTTCATCGGGGTGAACAGCGCCGAACGGGTGCCGATAATGATGTCGGCTTCGCCGTCGCGGGCGGCAAGCCAGGCGTCCAGGCGCTCGCGGTCGTTCACCGCCGAGTGCAGCAGGGCGATACGGGCATTGAAGCGTTGCTCGAAACGCGCCAGGGTCTGCGGCCCCAGGTTGATCTCCGGGATCAGCACCAGCGCCTGCTTGCCGGCTTCCAGGGTTTCGCGGATCAGTTGCAGATAGACTTCGGTCTTGCCGCTGCCGGTGACCCCGGCCAGCAGGAACGCATGAAAACTGTCGAACCCGGCGCGGATCGCTTCGCAGGCGGCGCGTTGTTCGCTGTTGAGCGGCAGTTCCGGTTGCGCCAGCCAGTGTTCGTGGCGCGCGCCGGGGGCATGGCGACGAACTTCCACCTGCACCAGGTCCTTGGCCAGCAGCAGGTCGAGGCTGTCCTTGCTCAGCATCAGTTTGCTCAGCAGTTGATGGGCCACGCCGTGGGGATGCTGCGCCAGGGTCGCCAGGGCCTCGCGTTGGCGCGGGGCACGGGCGATACGCGGATCGTCGAGGCGGGCGCCGGGAACCATCGACCAGAAGCGGTCCTGGCGCGCCTCGGCCGGCTCGCCCTGGCGCAGCAGCACCGGCAGCGCCCAGCTCAGGGTGTCGCCGAGGCTGTGCTGATAATACTGGGCGGTCCACAGGCACAGCTTGAACAGCGCCGGCGGCAGCGGCGTGGTGGCGTCGAGCAGGGCCGTGGCGCGCCTGAGCTTTTCCGCCGGGACCTCGCTGTGCTCGGCGATTTCCACCAGGATGCCGATCATCTCCCGGCGGCCGAACGGCACCCGCAGGCGCATGCCGGGCTGCAACGCGCTACGCGGCACGCCCTCCGGCGCCCGGTAGTCGAACAGGCGGCGCAGTGGCGAGGGCAGGGCAAGGCGCAGGATGGCGTCGGGCACGCGGTTCTCTCTGGGAGGGGTTCATGGAGGGCGCGAGCCTAGCAGACGGCTCGGGCAGTGTCTTCCCGACGGAGGGTGTGCTGGCCACTTGCGTCGGGCAAAAGGTCTGGTATGATCGCCGGCTAAATTACGTGCGGTGTTCAACAATCGTGTTGAGCGGCGGCACGCCAGCCTGAGGAAGTCCCCATGAAAGCCGATATCCATCCAGCATACGTAGACATCGACGTTACCTGCAGCTGCGGTAACAAGTTCGTGACCCGTTCGACCCATGGCAAAGCACTGCCAATCGACGTGTGCAACGAATGCCACCCGTTCTACACCGGTAAGCAGAAGACCCTGGACACCGGCGGCCGCGTACAGAAGTTCGCCGACCGTTTCGGCATGTTCGGCGCTGTCAAAAAGGCCTGAGGCTGATCGTTCCGGGAAAAACCGCTGGTTTTTCCCGGTCGATAAAAAAGGCGTCCCCCGTGGACGCCTTTTTTGTGGGCGCGATTTGTATCAGCGATCCCTGCATAAAAAATTGTAGACATTTTTATTGTTGATTGTGCACAGTCTGCGCCTTGTGTTTCGCGGCTCTTGGGCCAAAGTCGTAGGGACAAGCGCTTGACACCTGTGACTGGTCAGTCTTGTGAGGACTTGGCGACACGCGTATCCTCGGCGGTCCGTCAGTCCCACAGTAAAAAGCGGAATGCCCACATGTCAGATTTGAAAACTGCCGCTCTCGAATATCATGCCAAACCCCGTCCAGGGAAGCTGAGCGTCGAGCTCACCAAAGCCACCGCCACCGCCCGTGACCTGTCGCTGGCCTACAGCCCTGGCGTCGCCGAACCCGTACGCGAAATCGCCCGCGATCCTGAGCTGGCCTACAAGTACACTGGCAAGGGCAACCTGGTTGCAGTCATTTCCGATGGCACCGCGATTCTCGGCCTGGGTAACCTCGGCCCATTGGCTTCCAAGCCAGTGATGGAAGGCAAGGGCGTACTGTTCAAGCGTTTCGCCGGCATCGACGTGTTCGACATCGAAGTCGATTCGGAAAGCCCGCAAGCCTTCATCGACACCGTCAAGCGTATCTCCATCACCTTCGGTGGCATCAACCTGGAAGACATCAAGGCCCCTGAGTGCTTTGAGATCGAACGTGCTCTGATCGAGCAGTGCGATATTCCGGTGTTCCACGATGACCAGCACGGCACCGCGATCGTCACCGCGGCCGGCATGATCAATGCCCTGGAAATCGCCGGCAAGACCCTGCCGGAAGCCAAGATCGTCTGCCTGGGCGCCGGCGCTGCCGCCATCTCCTGCATGAAGTTGCTGGTGAGCATGGGCGCCAAGATCGAAAACATCTTCATGGTTGACCGTACTGGCGTGATCCACGCTGGCCGTGACGACCTGAACCAGTACAAGGCCGTGTTCGCCCACCCTACCGACAAGCGCACCCTGGCTGATGCCCTGAAAGGCGCGGACGTGTTCGTCGGCCTGTCCGGCCCGAACCTGCTGGACGCTGAAGGCCTGCTGTCGATGGCGGCCAACCCGATCGTGTTCGCTTGCTCGAACCCGGATCCGGAAATCTCGCCAGAGCTGGCTCACGCCACTCGCAACGACGTGATCATGGCCACCGGTCGTTCCGACTACCCGAACCAGGTCAACAACGTCCTCGGCTTCCCGTTCATCTTCCGTGGTGCCTTGGACGTTCGCGCCAAGCGCATCAACGAAGAGATGAAAGTGGCTGCCGCCAACGCCCTGCGCGAACTGGCCAAGCTGCCGGTGCCTCAGGAAGTGTGCGACGCCTACGGCGGCATCAAGCTGGAATTCGGTCGTGAGTACATCATTCCGAAGCCAATGGATGCCCGTCTGATCACCCTGATCTCCGATGCCGTGGCCAAAGCCGCAATCGAGACCGGTGTGGCGACCCTGCCGTATCCGAAGAACTACCCGCTGAAAAGCGTGGATGACGTGTTCAACGGCTAAGTCGTTGTAGCGTCAAACAAAAAGCCCCGGCTCGAATGAGTCGGGGCTTTTTTGTGGCTGCCGTTTGGGCGGTACAGGTCAGTCAGGCTGGACGCGGTCCCCTGTAGGAGCCTGGCTTGCCAGCGATGGCGTCCGCATGAGCAGCACAAGGCTCAAGGGGCTCATCGCTGGCAAGCCAGCTCCTACAAAGGGGCGGCGGTTTGGCCGCCCCGCCCGATCAGAACAGATCGATCGGCGCCGCCTCGTCCGCCGGCAGCGGGCTGCCCGGGGCGCTGCCGCCATTGCCGATTTCATTGACCGACGGCGGCGTATCTTCGCTCTTGAACAGTTCGAAGTAGGCGTTCGGCGTGCCCGGTGTCGCCGCGCGGCCGCTGATCGGATCCACCCGCAGGCTGAGGATGCCTTCCGGCTCCGCCTGGGTGTGCAACGGCTTGCCCTTGAGGGCTGCGCCCATGTAGTCCATCCAGATCGGCAACGCCACAGTGCCACCGAACTCGCGACGACCCAGGCTTTCTGGCTGGTCGAAACCGGTCCAGACGGTGGTGATGTAGTCGGCGTTGTAGCCGGTGAACCAGGCATCCTTGGAGTCGTTGGTGGTACCGGTCTTGCCCGCCAGGTCGCCACGGCCCAGGGCCAGGGCGCGACGCCCGGTACCCAGCTTGATCACGTCCTCGAGCATGCTGTTGAGGATAAAGGTGGTCCGTCCGTCGATGATTCGCTCGGCCACCGCTGGCGCCTGGGCGGCCGGAGCCGGGGTGTCATTGGTGCTGTTGACGGTGAACGACGGCTGGCTCGGTGCCGCGATGCCGCTGCTGGCCGCCGCGCCGGTCGGCACGCTCGGTGGGTTGGCGACGAACAGGGTTTCGCCATTGCGGCTTTCGATCTTGTCGATCAGGTACGGGGTGATCTTGTAGCCGCCATTGGCAAAGGTGCTCCAGCCGGTGGCAATTTCCATCGGCGTCAGGGTCGCGGTACCCAGGGCCAGGGACAGGTTGCGCGGCAGATCCTGCTTGTTGAAGCCGAACTTGGCGATGTAGTCGATGGTCTTGTCGACGCCCAGGCTTTGCAGCAGGCGAATCGAGACCAGGTTACGCGACTTGTACAGCGCCTCGCGCAAGCGGATCGGGCCGAGGAAGGTGTTGGTGTCGTTTTTCGGCCGCCAGACCTTGTCCAGGTACTCGTCGACGAACACGATCGGCGCATCGTTCACCAGGCTCGCCGGGGTGTAGCCGTTGTCCAGCGCGGAGCTGTAGATGAACGGCTTGAAGCTCGAGCCCGGTTGGCGCTTGGCCTGGGTGGCGCGGTTGTAGTTGCTCTGCTCGAAGGCGAAACCGCCGACCAGGGCACGGATCGCGCCGTTTTGCGGGTCAAGGGAGACCAGTGCGCCCTGGGCCACCGGTACCTGGCTGAACTTCAGGCTGTTGTCGGCCTGGCGCTGGACGCGGATCAGGTCGCCGACCTGGGCTACGTCAGACGGTTGCTTGGGGGCGGCGCCGAGGCTGTTGGTATTGAGGTACGGACGGGCCCATTTCATGCTGTCCCAGTTGACGATTTCCGGGCCGTTGCGGGTCAGGACGTGCAGGCTGGTCTTGTCCACCTGGGTAACGATGGCCGGATCCAGGCCGCTGATGGTGCGCTGTTTGCCCAGCTCGGCGATCCAGGCATCGCGGGTCTTGCCCGGCAGGCGCGACTCCGGCCCACGGTAGCCGTGGCGCTGGTCGTAGGCGATCAGGCCTTCTTCGATCGAGTGGTTGGCCAGCTCCTGCAGGTTGCTCGGCACGGTGGTGGTGACGCGGAAGCCTTCGGTGTAGGCTTCGCTGCCATAGCGACCGACCATTTCCGCACGGGCCATCTCGGCGATGTACGGCGCGTTCACTTCCGGCGTCGGCACGTGATAGCTGGCGTTGATCGGCTCGACGATGGCGGCCTGGTAGGCGGCCTCGTCGATCTTGCCCAATTTGTACATGCGGCCGAGGATCCAGTCGCGACGCTCTTTGGCGCGCACCGGGTTGGCCAGCGGGTTGAACCGCGACGGCGCCTTCGGCAGGCCGGCGATCATGGCCATCTGGGCGAGGGTGATGTCGCGGATCGACTTGCCGTAATAAACCTGAGACGCCGCTTCGATACCGTAGGCACGGTTGCCCAGGTAGATCTTGTTCACGTACAGCTCGAGGATCTCGTCCTTGGTCAGCTGGCGTTCGATTTGCAGGGCGAGAAGAATTTCGTTGGTCTTGCGCGAGAAGCTACGCTCGCTGGAGAGGAAGAAGTTCTTCGCCACCTGCATGGTGATGGTGCTGCCGCCGGACTGGATGTGCCCGCTCTTGACCAATTGGGTCGCGGCGCGCATCAGGCTGCTCGGGTCGACGCCATAGTGGTTGGCGAAGTTGTCGTCCTCGGCACTCAGCAGGGCATTGATGAAATTCGGCGGAATGTCTGCGAATTTGAGGGGCGAACGGCGCATCTCGCCGAATTCGGCGATCAGCTTGCCATCGCTGGTGTAGACCCTGAGCGGAATCTGCAATTGTATGCTGCGCAAAGTCTCGACGGACGGCAGGCCCGGACTAAGATAAAGAAAAGCGCCGCTCAGGACGAGCAGCAGCCCGCAGAACACGGCGACGAAAGACCACCCGAAAAACTTCAGCAGACGAATCAAGGCTTGTGGATTTCCAGATAAAAGAATGGGTTAGGCGTCAGGCTAAATTCGCAGCAAGCGCTGGTTCGGCGATTCGGAAAAAACGCTGGGCATTATAAGCATTTTTGGACGTGAGCGTCATTTGCGCTTATGTCAAGACTGCTATTAAATGCCCATCATCATAAAGGGTCCGTAAGTCGCGGATAGTAATAGGGAATCGGTAGTGCTTGGACTCTTTGGCAAAAAAGCGCATTCGCTCCTGGGGATCGACATCAGTTCCACCTCGGTAAAGCTCCTCGAATTGAGCCGTTCAGGCAATCGATATCGGGTCGAGTCCTACGCCGTGGAACCGTTGCCGGCCAATGCCGTGGTCGAAAAGAACATCGCCGAGCTCGAAGGCGTCGGGCAGGCCCTTGCACGGGTGCTGCTCAAGGCCAAGACCAATGTGCGTGGCGTGGCGGTGGCCGTGGCCGGCTCCGCGGTGATCACCAAGACCATCGAGATGGACGCCGGGCTTTCCGATGACGAAATGGAAAACCAGCTGAAGATCGAGGCCGACCAGTACATTCCCTATCCCCTGGAAGAAGTGGCCATCGATTTCGAGATCCAGGGCTATTCGGCGCGTAATCCCGAGCGTGTCGAAGTCCTGCTTGCCGCCTGTCGGAAAGAAAACGTCGAAGTCCGCGAAGCGGCCCTGGCCCTGGCCGGACTCGAAGCCCAGGTGGTCGATGTCGAGGCCTACGCCCTGGAACGCTCCTTCGGCCTGCTCGCGGCGCAACTGGCCAGCGACCACGAGAAGCTGACGGTGGCGGTGGTGGACATCGGCGCCACCATGACCACCCTCAGCGTCCTGCATAACGGCCGGATCATCTACACCCGCGAACAATTGTTCGGCGGTCGCCAGCTCACCGAGGAAATCCAGCGCCGCTACGGCCTGTCCAACGAAGAGGCGGGGCTGGCGAAGAAACAGGGCGGGCTGCCCGACGACTATGTTGCCGAGGTGCTGCAGCCATTCAAGGATGCGGTGGTCCAGCAGGTGTCGCGTTCCTTGCAGTTCTTCTTTGCTTCCGGGCAGTACAACGATGTCGACTACATCCTGCTCGCCGGCGGTACTGCCTCGATTGCCGGGCTCGATCACCTGATCCAGCAGCGGCTCGGTACGCCGACCCTGGTGGCCAACCCCTTCGCCGACATGGCCTTGAGCAGCAAGGTCAACGCCGGGGCCCTGGCCAGTGATGCGCCGGCCCTGATGATCGCCTGCGGTCTGGCCTTGAGGAGTTTCGACTGATGGCGCGGATCAACCTTCTGCCCTGGCGCGAGCAACTGCGTGAAGAGCGCCGCAAGCGTTTCCTGACCGCCCTGGTCGGCGTCCTGGTGGCGGCGGTCGGCGTGGTGTTGCTGACCGACCAGTACTTCAGCGGTGCCGTTGATCGCCAGGTCGCGCGCAATGCCTACATGAACAAGGAAATCGCCCAGCTCGACGGCCGGATCAAGCAGATCAGCGAGCTCAAGGCGCGTCGCCAGCAACTGATCGAGCGCATGAAAATCATCCAGGACCTGCAGGGCAACCGCTCCATCAGCGGACGGATCTTCGATCAACTGGTGCGGACCCTGCCGGACGGCGTGTACTTCACCGAAGTGAAGATGACTGACAAGACCATCGCGATCAGCGGCGCGGCCGAGTCCAACAACCGCGTGTCGGACCTGATGCGCAACCTCGAGGCCTCCGATTGGCTGACCGCGCCGACGCTGACCGAGGTCAAGGCGACCACCGCCGGCGCGGTGGACCAGGCCAACACCTTCCAGCTGAGCGTGCGCCAGACCCAGCCAAAATCCGAGGGGGCGGCCAAATGAATGTCTCCCTCTGGTTGGAAAACCTGCGCAAGGTCGATCTCGGCGACCTCGACATGCAGAACATCGGTTCCTGGCCGGCGGTGGTCAAGGTCGCAAGCGGCATACTGACCGCGATCCTGGTGCTGGCCCTGGGCTACAACTTCTACATCAAGGACCTCACCGATCAA
Source organism: Pseudomonas sp. QS1027 (assembly GCF_002814235.1). Lineage (GTDB taxonomy): Bacteria > Pseudomonadota > Gammaproteobacteria > Pseudomonadales > Pseudomonadaceae > Aquipseudomonas. The sequence continues at coordinate 100,140 of NZ_PHSU01000009.1, forward strand.
CTGGACCAGCAGCGCTTGACGGAAGTGACTCTCAAGGAGCAATTCGCCACCAAGGCCCACCTGGCCGCGAACCTTGAAGCCTATACCCGGCAGATGGAGGATATGGAAACCTCCTTCGGCACCCTGCTCAAGCAGTTGCCGAGCGACACCGAGGTGCCGGGGCTGCTGGAGGACATCACGCGCACGGGGCTGGGCAGCGGGCTGGAGTTCGAGGAGATCAAGCTCCTGCCGGAAGTCACGCAACAGTTCTATATCGAACTGCCGATCCAGATTACCGTGACCGGCGCCTATCACGACCTGGCCACCTTCGTCAGCGGCGTGGCGGCCCTGCCACGGATCGTGACCCTGCATGATTTCGAGATCAAACCGGTGGCGGCATCACCGGCCGGCGGCACCAAATTGCGCATGAGCATCCTGGCCAAGACCTATCGCTACAACGACAAGGGGCTGCAGAAATGAGCCGCTTGCATGGGATCTGCCTGACCCTGTTGGCGCTGATGCTGGCCGGCTGCGGCAATAGCAACGATTTCAGCGACCTCGATGCGTACATGAAGGAAGTGCGCGCGCGGCCGGCGGGCAATATCGAGCCGACGCCGAAATTTCGTGCCTTCGAGATGTTCACCTACAGTGCCGCTGCGCTGCGCAGCCCGTTCCAGCCGCCGATGAAGATCGATATGGTCAATCGCCAGAAAGGTTCCCACGAGGTCAAGCCTGATCCGAACAGGACCAAGCAATTCCTCGAGGGCTTCAACATCGAGCAGTTCGAAATGGTCGGCACCCTCTCCAATGCCAGCGGCACCTTTGCCCTGGTGCGTGGGGCCGGTGGTGTCCATCGATTGAAAGTGGGCGACTACCTGGGACGCAATGATGGCCGTATCGTGGCTATCACCGATTCCCAGGTCGAGGTGATCGAGATCGTTCCGGACGGCGAAGGCGCCTGGCTGGAACGACCGCGCTCCATCCCTTTGAAAGAGCACTCATAGTGGAATTCGATATGAACAGGATTATTTCATCCCTCGGCATTTCGCTATGGATAGCGCTGGTGTCGCCGATGGTGTTGGCGGCCAACCTGCAAACCCTGGATGTGGCGTCGTTGCCCGGCGATCGGGTCGAGCTGAAGCTGGGCTTCGACGGCCCCCCTGCCGCGCCCCACGGCTACACCACCGACCAGCCGGCGCGTATCGCCCTGGACCTGACCGGTGTCACCAGCCAGTTGGTCAAGAAGACCCGCGACCTGGGCGTGGGCAATGCGCGCAGCGTGACCGTGGTCGAGGCCAAGGACCGCACGCGGCTGATCATCAACCTGACCAAGCTGGCGCCTTACAGTACGCGTATCGAGGGCCGCAACCTGTTCGTGGTGGTGGGCCAGGGCGGCAACTCGGCCGCTCCGGTCCAGACCAGCGCATCAAGGCCTGTCGCGGCAGTGACGTCGCCGGCGCGGACCGCGCCCAAGCCCTATGTGGCGGCGGGGCGGGCGATCCGCAATGTCGACTTCCAGCGTGGCGAGCAGGGTGAAGGCAATGTGGTCATCGAATTGTCCGATCCGACCATCAGCCCGGATATCCAGGAGCGTGGCGGCAAGATCAGCGTGGAATTCGCCAAGACCCAGCTGCCCGATCCCCTGCGGGTGCGCCTGGACGTGAAGGATTTCGCCACCCCGGTGCAGTTCGTCAATGCCAGCGTGGTCGCCGACAAGGCGAGCATTTCCATCGAGCCCAGCGGCGCCTTCGATTACTCGACCTACCAGACCGACAACAAGCTGACCATCAGCGTGCGTCCGCTCACCGTCGACGACCTGCAGCGGCGTAATGCCGAGCGGTTTGTCTACAGCGGCGAAAAGCTCTCGCTGAACTTCCAGGACATCGACGTGCGTTCGGTGCTGCAACTGATCGCCGACTTCACCAACCTCAACCTGGTGGCCAGTGACACGGTGCAGGGCGGTATCACCCTGCGCCTGCAGAATGTGCCCTGGGACCAGGCGCTGGACCTGGTGCTGAAAACCAAGGGCCTGGACAAGCGCAAGATCGGCAACGTACTGCTGGTGGCCCCGGCGGACGAGATCGCCGCCCGCGAGCGCCAGGAACTGGAGTCGCAGAAACAGATCGCCGAACTGGCGCCGTTGCGCCGCGAGCTGTTGCAGGTCAACTACGCGAAAGCGGCGGATATCGCCAAATTGTTCCAGTCGGTGACCAGTGCCGAATCCAAGGCCGACGAGCGTGGCTCGATCACCGTGGATGACCGTACCAACAACATCATCGCCTACCAGACCCAGGACCGCCTCGACGAACTGCGGCGCATCGTCGCCCAGTTGGACATCCCGGTGCGCCAGGTAATGATCGAGGCGCGGATCGTCGAAGCCAACGTCGGTTACGACAAACAGCTCGGTGCCCGTTGGGGCGGCAAGATCAGCGGCGGCAACTGGAACACCTCTGGCGGCTCGCCGACCCTCACCAGCCTGACCGGCCAGAGTGCCAGCACCCCGTTCGTCGACCTCGGCGCGACCACCGCCACCTCCGGGATCGGCATCGGCTTCGTGACCAACAACACGACCCTGGACCTGGAACTCAGTGCCATGGAAAAAACCGGTAACGGCGAGGTGGTGTCCCAGCCCAAGGTGGTCACTTCCGACAAGGAAACCGCGAAGATCCTCAAGGGCACGGAGATTCCGTACCAGGAATCCAGCTCCAGCGGCGCGACCTCGGTGTCCTTCAAGGAGGCTTCGCTGTCCCTGGAAGTGACCCCGCAGATCACCCCGGACAACCGGATCATCATGGAAGTGAAGGTGACCAAGGATGAACCGGACTACCAGAACGTGTTGAACAACGTGCCGCCGATCAAGAAAAACCAGGTCAACGCCAAGGTCCTGGTCAACGACGGCGAGACCGTGGTAATCGGTGGCGTGTTCTCCAATACCCAGAGCAAAACCGAAGAGAAGGTGCCATTTCTCGGCGATGTGCCGTATGTTGGCCGCCTCTTCCGTCGAGACATTGTCTCGGAAGCAAAATCCGAGCTGCTGGTATTCCTGACTCCGCGTATCATGAATAACCAGGCGATTGCTGTGAGTCGTTGATTCTGTGCGAAATTTGATTCTTGTAGGGCCTATGGGGGCTGGAAAAAGCACCATAGGCCGTTTGCTGGCCAAAGAGCTGCGCCTGCCTTTCAAAGATTCCGACAAGGAAATTGAACTGCGTACCGGTGCGAATATTCCGTGGATCTTCGACAAGGAAGGCGAGCCCGGCTTTCGCGACCGCGAGCAGGCGATGATTGCCGAGCTGTGCGCGTCCGACGGCGTGGTCCTGGCCACCGGCGGCGGCGCGGTCATGCGCGATGAAAACCGCCAGGCCCTGCACGCCGGCGGTCGGGTGGTCTACCTGCACGCTTCGGTTGAGCAGCAGGTCGGGCGTACGGCCCGTGATCGCAACCGGCCGTTGCTGCGCACCGCCGACCCGGCCAAGACCCTGCGCGACCTCTTGGCGATCCGTGATCCGCTGTATCGGGAAATCGCCGATCTGGTGGTGGAAACCGATGAGCGGCCGCCACGCATGGTGGTACTGGACATCCTTGAACGCTTGCAGCAGCTGCCTCCCCGTTAAAGCGCGGGAGGAAATGCGCTATCCTCGACCACCGCCATGCTCGGTGTCGGTCATGGCTTGAAGCCATCGGGCCGCGTCGATACCAGACGCCGCCGACAATCGTTAATCCTGAGACTGGACGCCAGCGTCCATCTTCACTGTGGGGACACATGCAGACACTTAAGGTCGATCTTGGCGAGCGCAGTTACCCGATTCACATTGGCGAAGGGCTGCTGGACCAGCCCGGGCTGCTGACGCCGCACATTGCCGGTCGGCAGGTTGCCATTATCTCCAATGAAACCGTCGCTCCGCTCTATCTCGAGCGCCTGACCCGCAGCCTGGCGGCCTATTCCGTGGTCTCGGTGGTGTTGCCCGACGGTGAGGCCTTCAAGACCTGGGAAACCCTGCAACTGATCTTCGACGGCCTGCTGACCGCCCGTCATGACCGCCGCACCACCGTGATCGCCCTCGGCGGCGGGGTGATCGGCGACATGGCCGGTTTTGCCGCGGCCTGCTACCAGCGCGGCGTGGATTTCATCCAGGTACCGACCACCCTGTTGTCCCAGGTCGATTCGTCGGTGGGTGGCAAGACCGGCATCAACCATCCGCTGGGCAAGAACATGGTCGGCGCCTTCTATCAGCCCAATGTGGTGCTGATCGATACCACCACCCTCAACACCCTGCCGCCGCGCGAGCTGTCGGCGGGCCTGGCGGAAGTGATCAAGTACGGCCTGATCTGCGACGAGCCGTTCCTGACCTGGCTGGAAGAGCATGTCGACCAGCTGCGCGCCCTGGACCAGAGTGCCCTGACCGTCGCCATCGAGCGCTCCTGCGCGGCCAAGGCCGCGGTGGTCGGTGCCGATGAGCGCGAGTCCGGCGTGCGTGCCACGCTCAACCTCGGGCACACCTTCGGCCATGCCATCGAAACCCACATGGGCTATGGTGTCTGGCTGCACGGTGAAGCCGTGGCGGCGGGCACCGTGATGGCGCTGGAAATGTCCACACGCCTGGGCTGGATCAGTGCCCAGGAGCGTGATCGCGGTATTCGCCTGTTCCAGCGAGCCGGTTTGCCGGTGATTCCGCCGGAGGAAATGACCGAAGCCGATTTTCTCGAACACATGGCAATTGACAAGAAAGTGATCGACGGTCGCCTGCGCCTGGTGTTGTTGCGCCGAATGGGCGAAGCCGTGGTAACCGACGATTATCCGAAAGAAGTTCTACAGGCCACGCTGGGGGCGGACTACCGCACTCTGGCTCAGCTTAAAGGTTGATAGGATTCCGATGACCAGTTTGCATGCCGACGAGGCTTTCCTCGGCCATTACCAGTTAAGTCACGACCCTTTCGCTCCCCGGGTGCCTGGCTTCAAATTCTTCCCCGCCCAGCGCAAGCCGGTGCTCGGGCAATTGCACCACCTGGCCCGCTACAGCCAGCTGCTGCTGGTGGTCACCGGCCCCCAGGGCAGCGGCAAGACCCTGCTGCGCCAGGCGCTGGTGGCGAGCACCAACAAGCAGTCGGTGCAAAGCGTGGTGGTTTCCGCGCGTGGTGCCGGCGATGCGGGAGGTGTGCTGCGCCAGATCGCCCAGGCGCTGAACGTCGCCCAGGCCGAGGTCCACGAGATCCTCAAGCAGGTGGTACAACTGGCGCTGACCGGCCAGGAGGTCTACCTGCTGGTGGACGATGCCGAGTCGCTCGACGACTCCGCTATCGAGGCCCTGCTGGCCCTGGCGGCCGGCGCGCCGGAAGGTCGCCCGCATGTGTTCATGTTCGGCGAGTCGTCGCTGATCGCGGCGCTGGAGCAGCACGGCGCGGAGGAAGAACGCTTCCACGTGATCGAATTGCAGCCTTACACCGAAGAAGAAACACGTGAATACCTGGCCCAGCGTCTTGATGGCGCCGGCCAGGGAATCGAACTTTTTTCCGCTGAGCAGATCACTGAGATTCACGAAAGCGCCGAAGGTTGGCCTGGCAACATCAACCAGGTCGCCCGTGACGCCATGATCGAAGCGATGATCGCCAGCCGCTCCGCGGTGAAGCGTCCAAGTATGGGGTTCAAGATGCCTAAGAAGCAGGTATTGGCGTTGTCCGCCGTGGTAGTGGTTGCCGTCGCGGCGGCCTGGATGATTCCGGGTCGCAACAAGGCACCGTCCACCGCTGGCACCACCGCCAGCGAACAGGCGCAACTGCCTTTGGGGCAGGCGCCGAAGCCGAACGCCTCGGGTAATCCGACGGTGGAATTCGCCGGCAATTCGCAGCCGATGCCGCTACCGTTGGTCGGTCAGTCGCAGCCGGTGATGCGCGGTCCGCTGGCGGAAGCCGCGGGTGGCAGTATCGAGGGCGATGATGGTATCGCGCCGCCGGTTGACGGTGGCCCGGCCAAGCCGCCGACCGTCACCACCACTGCACCGCCTGTCGGCGTGCCAGCAGGCCCGACACCGACTCCTGTGGCTAAACCGGTGCCGGCCCAGGTCGCTACCGCCAAGCCGGCCCAGACCCCGGTTCCGGTGCCCAAGCCGGTTGCCAAGGCGCCGGAGAAGGCCGTTGAGAAGCCAGCCGTGGTGGCCAAGGCCGCTGCGACCGGTCACAGCTGGTACACCGGCCAGGCGCCGGGCAACTACGTGGTCCAGATCCTCGGCACCAGCTCCGAGACCACCGCGCAGAATTTCGTCAAGGAACAGGGCGGCGAGTACCGTTATTTCAAGAAAGTGCTCAACGGCAAGCCGCTTTACGTGATCACCTACGGCAGCTTCGGCAGCCGCGATGCGGCCGTCAGCGCCATCAAGGCCTTGCCAGCGAAGGTTCAGGCTGGTAAACCTTGGCCTCGTACTGTCGCCAGCGTCCAACAGGACCTGGCCACAACTCGCTGAAGAATCGGCGGCCTTATCCAGGCCGCCTTCCCGGCACCTCAAAATTTCCGCAAGGGCATGCTGCTTCCAAAGCCGCGTGCCTTGTGGTGTCTGCGTCACAGTGGTTTTGAGTCGTCACGGTCAAAATTCAAAAATGTTTTGACTAGCACGAGATATCGCTTTAAACCTTTCATAAATGCGACATGAATTTTCGACTAATCGTCGTTAAATTTGTGGGCGTGAATGTCGGTGTGTACAATGACCTCCCTTTTGCCCCTGCAAAGCCGGCGTACGTTCGGCGTGGATGGTAAGCGGTTGAATTGAAAAGAAATTTGCCTCGATAAAGAGGCAGCCTGGTGAGAAAGTGTCTATGAAAGCAGGTCTGTACCAACCAGATGAATTCAAGGATAACTGTGGTTTCGGCCTGATTGCCCATATGCAGGGCGAGCCCAGTCATCACCTGTTGCAGACGGCCATTGAGGCTCTGACCTGCATGACCCACCGCGGTGGGATCAATGCCGACGGCAAGACCGGTGACGGTTGCGGCCTTCTGATCCAGAAGCCGGACCAGTTCCTGCGCACCGTCGCCAAAGCGACATTCGGTAGCGATTTGCCCAAGCAATATGCGGTGGGCATGGTGTTCTTCAATCAGGACCCGGTCAAAGCCGAAGCCGCCCGCGAACACATGAATCGCGAAATCCTCGCCGCCGGCCTGCAACTGGTGGGCTGGCGCAAGGTGCCGATCGATACCAGCGTCCTCGGCCGCCTGGCCCTGGAGCGCCTGCCGCAGATCGAGCAGGTCTTCATCGGCGGCGAGGGCCTGAGTGACCAGGCGTTCGCCATCAAGCTGTTCAGTGCCCGTCGTCGCTCATCGGTGGCCAATGCCGCCGATACCGACCACTACATCTGCAGCTTTTCCCACAAGACCATCATCTACAAAGGCCTGATGATGCCGGCGGACCTCACCGCCTTCTATCCGGACCTCAGCGACCCGAGCCTGAAAACCGCGATCTGCGTGTTCCACCAGCGCTTCTCCACCAACACCCTGCCGAAATGGCCCTTGGCGCAGCCGTTCCGCTTCCTGGCGCACAACGGCGAGATCAACACCATCACCGGCAACCGCAACTGGGCCCAGGCCCGGCGCACCAAGTTCGCCAACGACCTGATCCCCGATCTCGACGAGTTGGGCCCGCTGGTCAACCGTGTCGGTTCCGACTCCTCGAGCATGGACAACATGCTCGAACTGATGGTGACCGGTGGTATCGACCTGTTCCGTGGCGTGCGCATGTTGATTCCGCCGGCATGGCAGAACGTCGACACCATGGACGCCGACCTGCGCGCGTTCTATGAATTCAACTCCATGCACATGGAACCGTGGGACGGCCCGGCGGGCGTGGTGATGACCGAAGGTCGTCACGCGGTCTGCCTGCTCGACCGCAACGGCCTGCGTCCAGCCCGTTGGGTGACCACCAAGAACGGCTATATCACCCTGGCGTCGGAAATCGGCGTGTGGAACTACCAGCCGGAAGATGTCATCGCCAAGGGCCGTGTCGGTCCTGGGCAGATCTTTGCCGTGGACACCGAAACCGGCCAGATCCTCGACACCGATGCCATCGACAACCGCCTGAAGTCGCGCCACCCGTACAAGCAGTGGCTGCGTAAACACGCCCTGCGTATCCAGGCGACCATGGAAGACAACGACCATGGTTCGGCGTTCTACAACGTCGAGCAGCTCAAGCAGTACATGAAGATGTACCAGGTCACGTTCGAAGAGCGCGACCAGGTGTTGCGTCCGTTGGGCGAGCAGGGCTATGAGGCGGTCGGCTCCATGGGCGACGATACGCCGATGGCGGTGCTGTCCCAGCGTGTGCGCACGCCGTACGACTATTTCCGCCAGCAGTTCGCCCAGGTGACCAACCCGCCGATCGACCCGCTGCGTGAAGCCATCGTCATGTCGCTGGAGATCTGCCTCGGTGCCGAGCGCAACATCTTCGAAGAGTCTCCGGAGCACGCTTCGCGGGTGATCCTCAGCTCGCCGGTGATCTCCCCGGCCAAGTGGCGCTCGCTGATGAACCTCGAGCGTCCGGGCTTCGCTCGCCAGGTCATCGACCTGAACTACGACGAGAGCGTCGGGCTGGAAGCTGCGGTGCGCAACATCGCCGACCAGGCCGAAGAAGCCGTGCGTAGCGGGCGGACCCAGATCGTCCTCAGCGACCGCCATATCGCCCCGGGCAAGCTGCCGGTGCATGCGTCCCTGGCGACCGGTGCGGTGCACCACCGCCTGACCGAGAAAGGCCTGCGCTGCGACAGCAACATCCTGGTGGAAACCGCCACCGCACGCGATCCGCACCACTTTGCCGTGCTGATCGGTTTCGGTGCCTCGGCGGTCTATCCGTTCCTGGCCTACGAAGTGCTGGGCGACCTGATCCGTACCGGCGAAGTGCTGGGCGATCTCTACGAAGTCTTCAAGAACTACCGCAAGGGCATCACCAAGGGCCTGCTGAAGATCCTCTCGAAAATGGGGATTTCCACCATCGCTTCCTACCGCGGTGCGCAGTTGTTCGAAGCCATCGGCCTGTCCGAGGAAGTGGTCAACCTGAGCTTCCGTGGCGTACCGAGCCGGATCAAGGGCGCGCGTTTCGTCGACCTCGAAGCCGAACAGAAACTGCTGGCCGGCGAAGCCTGGAGCGCGCGCAAGCCGATCCAGCAAGGCGGCCTGCTGAAGTTCGTCTACGGCGGTGAGTACCACGCCTACAACCCGGATGTGGTCAGCACCCTGCAAGCTGCCGTGCAGCAGGGCGACTACGCCAAGTTCAAGGAATACACCGCGCTGGTGGACAACCGTCCGGTGTCGATGATCCGCGACCTGTTCCAGGTGAAAACCCTGGAGACGCCGCTGGCGATCAGCGAAATCGAACCGCTGGAGTCGATCCTCAAGCGCTTCGACTCGGCGGGTATTTCCCTCGGCGCCCTGTCGCCGGAAGCCCACGAAGCCCTGGCGGAAGCCATGAACCGCCTGGGCGCGCGTTCCAACTCCGGCGAAGGCGGCGAAGACCCGGCGCGTTACGGCACCATCAAGAGCTCGAAAATCAAGCAGGTGGCCACCGGCCGTTTCGGTGTGACCCCGGAATACCTGGTCAATGCCGAAGTGCTGCAGATCAAGGTCGCCCAGGGCGCCAAGCCCGGTGAAGGCGGGCAACTGCCCGGCGGCAAGGTCAACGGCCTGATCGCCAAGCTGCGTTATGCGGTTCCGGGCGTGACCCTGATCTCGCCACCGCCGCACCACGACATCTATTCCATCGAAGACTTGTCGCAGCTGATTTTCGACCTGAAACAGGTCAACCCGAAGGCGCTGGTCTCGGTGAAGCTGGTGGCGGAAGCCGGTGTCGGCACCATCGCCGCCGGCGTGGCGAAAGCCTATGCCGACCTGATCACCATTTCCGGTTATGACGGCGGCACCGGTGCGTCACCGCTGACGTCGATCAAATACGCGGGTGCCCCGTGGGAACTCGGCCTGGCCGAAACCCACCAGACCCTGCGCGGCAACGACCTGCGCGGCAAGATCCGGGTGCAGACCGACGGCGGCCTGAAAACCGGCCTCGATGTGATCAAGGCGGCCATCCTCGGCGCCGAAAGCTTCGGCTTCGGCACCGCGCCGATGATCGCCCTGGGCTGCAAGTACCTGCGCATCTGCCACCTGAACAACTGCGCCACCGGCGTCGCGACCCAGAACGAGAAGCTGCGCAAGGACCACTACATCGGGACCGTCGACATGGTGGTGAACTTCTTCACCTACGTCGCCGAGGAAACCCGTGAGTGGCTGGCCAAGCTCGGCGTGCGCACCCTTGAGGAACTGATCGGGCGTACCGATCTGCTGGAAATCCTCAAAGGCGAAACCGCCAAGCAGAACCACCTGGACCTGACGCCGCTGCTGGGCAGCGATCACATCCCGGCGGACAAGCCGCAGTTCTGCCAGGTCGAGCGCAACCCGCCCTTCGACAAGGGCCTGCTGGCCGAGAAGATGGTCGAGATGGCCCTGCCGGCGATCAACGACTTGAGCGGCGCGGACTTCTCCCTGGATATCTGCAACTGCGACCGTTCCATCGGCGCGCGGATCTCCGGTGAAGTCGCCCGTCGTCACGGCAACCAGGGCATGGCCAAGGCACCGATCACCTTCCGCTTCAAAGGGACGGCGGGTCAGAGCTTCGGCGTGTGGAACGCCGGTGGCCTGCACATGTACCTGGAAGGTGACGCCAACGACTACGTGGGCAAGGGCATGACCGGCGGCAAGCTGGTGATCGTTCCGCCTAAAGGCAGCATCTACAAGACTCAGGACAGTGCCATCATCGGCAACACCTGCCTGTACGGCGCAACCGGCGGCAAGCTGTTTGCGGCGGGTACGGCGGGTGAGCGTTTCGCGGTGCGTAACTCCGGTGCCCACACCGTGGTGGAAGGCACGGGCGATCACTGCTGCGAATACATGACCGGTGGTTTTGTCGCGGTTCTGGGCAAGACTGGCTACAACTTCGGCTCGGGCATGACCGGCGGTTTCGCCTATGTGCTCGACCAGGACAACACCTTCGTCGACAAGGTCAACCACGAGTTGGTCGAGATCCAGCGGATCAGCGGCGAAGCGATGGAATCCTATCGCAACCACTTGCAGCATGTGCTGGACGAATACGTCGAGGAAACCAACAGCGAATGGGGTCGCAACCTCGCTGAAAACCTTGATGATTACCTGCGTCGTTTCTGGCTGGTCAAGCCCAAGGCTGCCAACCTGAAATCGTTGCTTTCCAGCATCCGTGCGAACCCGCAGTGATATGCGCCTGAAGAGTTTGATGAGGTTTTTGTAATGGCTGAACGTCTGAGTAACGACTTCCAGTTCATCGATGTCGGGCGCAAGGATCCGAAGAAGAAACTGTTGCGTCAGCGCAAGAAAGAGTTCGTGGAGATCTACGAACCCTTCAAACCCCAGCAGTCGGCCGACCAGGCCCACCGCTGCCTGGGGTGCGGTAACCCGTATTGCGAATGGAAGTGCCCGGTGCACAACTTCATTCCCAACTGGCTGAAGCTGGTGGCCGAGGGCAATATCCTCGCCGCCGCCGAGCTGTCCCACCAGACCAACACCCTGCCGGAAGTCTGCGGCCGGGTGTGCCCGCAGGATCGTCTGTGCGAGGGTGCCTGCACCCTCAACGACGGTTTTGGCGCGGTGACCATCGGTTCGGTGGAGAAGTACATCACCGACACCGCGTTCGCCATGGGCTGGCGTCCGGACATGTCCAAGGTCAAGCCGACCGGCAAGCGGGTCGCGATCATCGGTGCCGGGCCTGCGGGCCTGGGTTGTGCCGACGTGCTGGTGCGCGGCGGGGTGACCCCGGTGGTGTTCGACAAGAACCCGGAAATCGGCGGTCTGCTGACCTTCGGCATTCCCGAGTTCAAGCTGGAAAAGAGCGTGCTGAGCAATCGCCGCGAAGTCTTCAGCGGCATGGGCATCGAGTTCCGCCTCAACACCGAGGTGGGCAAGGACGTGACCATGGAGCAACTGCTCGCCGAATACGATGCCGTGTTCATGGGCATGGGCACCTACACCTACATGAAGGGCGGCTTTGCCGGCGAGGACCTGCCGGGCGTCTACGATGCCCTGGATTTCCTCATCGCCAACGTCAACCGTAACCTGGGCTTTGAAAAGTCGCCGGAAGATTTCGTCGACATGAAGGGCAAGAAGGTCGTGGTCCTTGGTGGTGGCGATACGGCGATGGACTGCAACCGGACCTCGATTCGCCAGGGCGCCAAGTCGGTGACCTGTGCCTATCGTCGGGACGAGGCGAACATGCCCGGCTCGCGCAAAGAGGTGAAGAACGCCAAGGAAGAAGGCGTGAAGTTCCTCTACAACCGCCAGCCGATCGCGATTGTCGGTGAAGACAAGGTCGAAGGCGTGAAGGTGGTCGAGACCCGTCTCGGCGAGCCGGACGCCCGTGGCCGTCGCAGCCCCGAGCCGATCCCGGGCTCCGAGGAGATCATCCCGGCCGACGCCGTGGTCATCGCCTTCGGTTTCCGGCCGAGCCCGGCGCCATGGTTCGAGCAGTTCAGCATCGAGACCGACAGCCAGGGCCGCGTGGTGGCTCCGGAACAGGCTCAGTTCAAGCACCAGACCAGCAACCCGAAGATTTTTGCCGGTGGCGATATGGTGCGCGGTTCCGACCTGGTGGTGACGGCGATCTTCGAAGGGCGCAATGCCGCTGAGGGGATTCTCGATTACCTGGGTGTCTGATCGACACCTGATGTCCGCGACAAATTGACCCGATAGACAAAAGGCACGGCTCTTGCCGTGCCTTTTGCGTCGCGCTCTGAGAAAATGCCCGTACTTTTTTTCCGGATGCCGACATGACTGCCCTGAAGAACGACCGTTTCCTTCGCGCCCTGCTCAAGCAACCCGTGGACGTCACTCCTGTGTGGATGATGCGCCAGGCCGGTCGCTACCTGCCGGAATACCGCGCCAGTCGCGCCAAGGCCGGCGACTTCATGAGCCTGTGCATGAACCCGTCGTTCGCCTGCGAGGTCACGATGCAGCCCCTGGACCGTTATCCGGGCCTGGACGCCGCGATCCTCTTCTCCGACATCCTGACCATCCCCGACGCCATGGGCCAGGGCCTGTACTTCGAAACCGGCGAAGGTCCGCGCTTCAGGAAAGTCGTCAGCACCCTGGCCGATATCGAGGCGCTGCCGATCCCCGATCCGCAGAAGGACCTGGGTTATGTCATGGACGCGGTCAGCACCATTCGCCGCGAGCTCAATGGCCGCGTGCCGCTGATCGGCTTCTCCGGCAGCCCCTGGACCCTGGCCACCTACATGGTCGAAGGCGGCTCGTCGAAAGACTTCCGCAAGACCAAGGCCATGCTCTACGACAATCCCCAGGCCATGCACCTGCTGCTGGACAAGCTGGCGCAGTCGGTCACTTCCTACCTCAACGGCCAGATCCTCGCCGGGGCCCAGGCCGTGCAGATTTTCGACACCTGGGGCGGCAACCTCTCGGCAGCGGCCTACCAGGAGTTCTCCCTGGCCTATATGCGCAAGATCGTCAGCGGCCTGATCCGCGAGCACGAAGGGCGCAAGGTTCCGGTGATCCTGTTCACCAAGAACGGCGGCCTGTGGCTGGAAAGCATTGCCGAAGCAGGGGCCGATGCCCTGGGCCTGGACTGGACCTGCGATCTGGGCGAAGCCCGTCGTCGTGTCGGCCACCAGGTCGCCTTGCAAGGCAACATGGACCCGACCGTGCTCTACGCCAAGCCCGAGGCCATCCGTACCGAAGTGGCGCGTATTCTCGCAAGCTTTGGCGAAGGTTCCGGCCATGTGTTCAACCTCGGCCATGGCATCACGCCGGAAGTCGACCCGGAACATGCCGGTGCGTTTATCAACGCCGTGCACGAGTTTTCCGCGCAGTACCATCGCTGATCTTCCCCGCGTCTCCTCAATGACCCCGCCTCGGCGGGGTTTTTGCGTTTAGTCCTTCGTGTTTTTCCTTATCCTGCTGCTACTGGTTCATTCTTCGCAATCTATTCGGGGTGCTGTCCGGATAACCACCGGCTTATCGACTTGTCCGTAAAGCCTTCCTCTATGGGGCGTCGGAGTATTCTTTTCTGGGCGTTAATGCGGAGACGTCTACTCAACATCTTCATGTTTGGTCGTGTCTAGTTACAAAGTCTTGGACGGAATTCGAACGCCTGGGTGAATAAGTGAAGTGGAGAGCTGTCGCGCGTCTTCACAGGATCTTTCCTACATATAAAAAAATACAGCTTCGTACAATGCGTACTCCGAAATTTAATTGTTTTGTAAGACGTGACGCCTTTGATGGGGTATGGAACTTTCGCGGTTGATCTTTGCGGTCAGGACGGCGGCGTAGATTGATTGGGTATCGATGGAAGTAAGAGGGGGACGTTCATCTTGGAGGGATGTCTGGCCACCCGATAAATAGGATAAGTCTGGAGTTGAATCGCATGAAAAGAAAGATGTCGGCACTTGGCAAGGCGTCGGGGTGTGTCTCTTCCCTGGCGGTCATCGCGACCCTGGTCGCCTCGCAGCATGTCGCCGCGCACGGTTATCTGAATGATCCGCCGTCCCGGGCCTTTGCTTGCCAGAAGGGCTTGAACAAGGATTGCGGTGGCGCGCAGTACGAGCCGCATAGCGTCGGTGAAACCGCCAAGGGCTTCCCGGCTACCGGCGTGGCTGATGGCAAGATTGCCAGTGGTGGGATAGCCCTGTTCGCTGCAATGGATATCCAGTCGGCCAGCCGCTGGTACAAGACCGAAATCACTGATCGTACGATCAACTTTGACTGGTACTACAAGGCCAGCCACCCGGCAACCAAGTATGAGTACTTCATTACCCAAAACGGCTGGAACCCCAACCTGCCGTTGACACGTGCTTCGTTCGATCTGACGCCGTTCTGCTTTGTGGATGCGGGCGGTCGACAGCCCATCGACAAGCCTCAGGGCAGTGAAGGGCCGGCTCGTGAGAAACATGAGTGCCAGATTCCCGCCGACAAGAGCGGGCATCATGTGATCCTGGGCATATGGACCGTGGATGACACCGGCAGTGCGTTCCACAACGTGGTCGACGTGAATATCGTGGCCGAGGAACAGGCGCCGGATGGCTGGAAAACCGTCGGTAACATCACGCCGACCCAAGCCCTGCTGGCCGGTGACAAGGTCAAGGCCCGCGCCATGACCGGTGAGGGTGAAAGTGCCGAGTACAGCACTGAAATCACCATCGCCGACAACGAGGAGGGCAAGCCGGAGAACTGGTCGTTCAAGCTGGCCGAGCAAATCAACCGGAGCCAGACGCTGGTCCGTGCCGGTGTCCGTGGTGAAGACGGTGCCATCGAGCCGATAAAGGGCATTAACAAGCTGTTCGCCAAAGCTGAAAGTGGTGTGAATCGTTATGAACTCGATGTGCTGATGCAGGAAGACGCTGATGCGAGCATGCGGATTTCCGCTATCGGCACCAACTTTGAACTCAAGGAAGGACGCTTGGCGATGCCTTTCCCGGTGCTCACCAACCGTAAAATGGACATCAAGGCCGAGCTCTTCGATGCCGCCAACAATCCAGTGGGCACCCTGACACAACTCGTGGAGGCCGGCAGCACCTGGCTGAACATGGACGTGCGTAGCGAGCCGGGTATCCACCAGCTCAAGTTGATCGGTGTGACCGTCGATGGCGGCCGTACCACTCGTCAGGATCTGGCATCCGTGGAGCTTGGCGGTGAAGGTGGCAGCCAGGATTACGACTTCGAGTATCCGCAGGGTATCGCAAGTTATCAGCCCGGGACCAAGGTGTTGTCCAGGGACGGTAACGTCTACGAATGCAAGCCGCTCCCCGTGGGTGACTGGTGCAAGATCGACAGCCATCACTATGTGCCTGGTGTCGGATCAAACTGGACAGATGCCTGGATCGCTAAATAACCCCTAAGGTTCAGCGCCGGGCTGTTGGGCAGCCCGGCGTATTCGGTTTATTGGCGATACTGTTACCTGGTTTTGGGTGAGCGCGATTGTTTTACTCTAGAACGCAAATCTTTCTTCACTGGCTGTCAGCCGTCGTTATTTTGTGGGCGCTGATCAGTGGCTTTTATATGGCCTTTTTGAATACTTCGCCAGTGCTTAAAGAAACTGTAGGTTCTTTTAATGTGTCTGTCACGGCGCTGTTTATTCCGTTTTTTATTGTCAGGATTTTTCTTTCTTTTCTTTCGAGGGGACAGATTGACCGAACACTCGCGCAGTGGACGGCTTTTTGGGTTCATAAAGTTATTTATCTGGTGACCGGCTTCGTATTGGCAACCGGAGTCATGATGATGGACCGGGCCATCAATCCATTTGGCCTTTTCTTGATCCCTGCCCCTATTGAAAATGTCGCACTCGTCGCTGTTTTCAAAAAGGTCCACGATGTTTCCTGCGTTGTTCTGGCAGTCCTGATGGTGTTGCATATTGGCGCTGTTATCCGCCATGAAGTTTCCGGTCATCGAATACTCCGGCGGATGCTGTGGTGAGTGGGCGAACCCTGAAGGACCGAATGGGCATCCTGAGCCTGGCGTTATGTGCGTTGCCGCTGGGTTATGCCGCGCTGTCGTTGTGGGGCGAACGGGCGTTTCGTCAGGCATTGCCGACGTTACCCACGGTGCAGGCCAACAGCCGGGCCGTGCCTGCCGAACGTGTGCCGCTCAATCATGCCGCCGTTGCCACGGTCATGGGGCTGGCGGCCCAGGGGGCTTTGGCCCGCAGCGCCGAGCCCTTGAAGTTGCGGGCCAGCTTTGTCTCCAGCGTCGGCGACTCCCGTGCCTTGCTGGCGGGGGCCGAGGGCCAGCGGATCTACCGGGTGGGGGAAAGCCTGCCGGGGGGCAGCATCCTGCGTCGGATCGAGAGCGGCCGGGTGGTGCTCTGGCGCAATGGTCGCGAGGAGCTGTTGGCTCTGGAACCGCCGGGCCGTACCACCTTGCAGAGGCTCAACGGGCCCGTGCCTGACGCCGCCGTCCCGGCTTCTTCCCTTTATCTTCGACCGACGGCCACGCAGCGCCAGAGTGAGTAAATGAACCGATCCTTCAAATCCGCCCGGCGCTGCCTGACGTTCTTGAGCCTGGTCGCCAGCCTGCTGTTGGCGCCGGGCCTGCGGGCCGACGAGCCGCAATGGCAACTGGCGATGAACGATGCCGAGTTGCGCGATGTGGTGCGGGAAATGTCCTCGATTCTCGGTACCACGGTGGTGCTCGACCCGCGGGTGCAGGGGCGGATCACGGTCCTTTCCGAACAGGCCCTGGACCGTGAAGGGGTGCGTCGGCTGTTCTATTCGGTGCTCGACGCGCATAACTTCACGGTGATCGACGAAGGCGACCGCATTCTTATCGCGCCGGTGGCCGATGCCCGTACCCGCGCCAGCAGCGTCAATAGTGCCAATGCCCTGGGCGGCCAGTTCGTCACCGAGGTGGTGGCGCTGGGCAGCAGCGTCGCGGCGGATATCGCCGGGCTGGTGCGGCCACTGGTCTCGGTCAACGGTTATGTCGGTCCGTCGGCGTCGGCCAATGCCCTGGTCATCACCGATAGCGCGGCGAATGTCCGACGCATCGCGAAGATCGTCCGGCAGTTGGACCTCGGGCAGAAGAATGCCCATGACGTCATCCAGTTGCGTCACGGTCTGGCCAATGAGTTGGCGCGGATGATGGAGCAATCCCTGGGCCGGCAAGGCGCCGAATCGGGGAGCCAGGTCATCGCCGATTCGCGCAACAACCGCCTGGTGATCATCGGCACCCAGGACGTACGCAAGCGCCTGATGGACCTTGCCCGTTCCCTCGACACCCCGGCGGCGAGCGTGGCCGACAATGCCCGGGTGATCCGTCTGCGGCACAGTGACGCCAAGCAGTTGGCCGAGGTGCTGGATGCCATGGGGCAGGGACTCGGTCAGGAAGCCGGCGCTGCCGCCAATCGCGACGCGACCACCGCCAAGGCCTTGGTCAAGGCCGACGAAAGCCAGAACGCCCTGGTGCTGATCGCCGAACCGAGCCAGATCCGCACCCTGGAAAACATTGTCCGGCAACTCGACCAGCCGCGTTCGCAGGTGTTGATCCATGCGGCGATTGTCGAGATTTCCGGGGATATCAACGAAGCCCTGGGCGTGCAGTGGGGCGGCAAGTCCGGCAGCATCGAGGGCGGGATCACCTTTGCCGGCGCCAATATCACCCTGCCCAAGCTCAGTGGCAGCAATGCCACGCTTCCCGATGGTGCCGTGTTGCGTGTCGGTAATGATCGTTTCGGCATGCTGGTGTCCGCCCTGGCGAGCAACACCCGCAACAACGTGCTGTCCACCCCCAGCCTGTTGACCCTGGACAACCAGGAAGCGGAGATCCTGGTCGGCCAGAACGTGCCGTTCAAGAGCGGTTCCTACCAGCCCTCCGATGACGGCAACGGCAAGCCCTACAACACGGTCACGCGCCATGATATCGGGATCAAGCTGAAGATCCGCCCGCATATCAATGAAGGTTCGACCCTGCGTCTGCAGGTCGAGCAGGAAAACTCCGAGCTGGCCAAGAGTGCGGAAATCACCGATGACCTGATCACCAACAAACGTGCCCTGAAGAGCACCATCCTGGCCGACGACGGCGAGATCATCGTGATCGGCGGGCTGATCAAGGACAGCGTCCGTGTCCAGGAAAGCGGTGTGCCGCTGCTGCGCGATATCCCGTACCTGGGTGCCCTGTTTCGCTGGAACAGCGAGAGGCATGAAAAAACCAATCTGATGGTGTTCCTGCGGCCGACCATCGTCCGCTCCAAGGAAGATATCTCCGAAGTCAGCGAGCAGCGCTACAACAGCCTGCGCCAGCTCAGTCAGCCCGCCGCCGGGAAGAGCAACTCGCTGTTGCTGCCGCGTGAGGCCCGGCAACTGTTCGACGGTGGCGACGCGGAGCCGGCGATCGACTTGCGACGGCAGAAGGTCGGGGCGCCATGACACCACGCCTGCCGTTCGGCTTTGCCCGTCGCTATGGGATCTTGCTGGAGCAGCAGGGCGAGGCGGCGTGCCTGGTGATTCGCGCCGACACGCCGTTGAGCGCCGTCTCCGAGGCCCGTCGCCTGATCGCCGGCGAACTGCCGTTGCAGTTGCTCGACGAGCCGGTGTTCGCCGCTCGCCTCGCCGCGGCCTACAGCGACGGCCATAGCGCGGCGCAGCAGGTGGCCCAGGGCCTGGACGACGAACTCGACCTGATGAGCCTGGCCGAACAACTGCCGCAGACCGCCGACCTGCTGGAGCAGGAAGGCGACGCGCCGATCATCCGCCTGATCAACGCGCTGCTCGGCGAAGCGGTACGCGAGAAAGCCTCGGATGTGCACCTGGAGACTTTCGAGCACAGCCTGTCGGTGCGTATGCGCATCGACGGCCAACTGCGTGAAGTGCTCAAGCCGAGGCGTGAGCTGGCCAACCTGCTGGTGTCGCGGATCAAGGTCATGGCCCGGCTGGACATCGCCGAAAAGCGCGTGCCCCAGGATGGCCGGATTGCCCTGCGGCTGGCCGGGCACGAAGTCGACGTGCGGGTTTCCACCTTGCCCTCGGCCCACGGTGAACGGGTGGTCCTGCGCCTGCTGGACAAACAGGCCGGGCGCCTCGATCTGCAGCGCCTCGGCATGCCGGCACAGGCCCTGGAGCGCTTCCAGCGCATTCTCGGCAAACCCCACGGTATCTTCCTGGTCACCGGCCCCACCGGCTCGGGCAAGACCACCAGCCTCTACGCGGCGCTGAGCAGTCTCAACGACCAGACCCGCAATATCCTCACCGTCGAAGACCCCATCGAGTACCACCTGCCGGGCATCGGCCAGACGCCGGTCAACCCCAAGGTCGAGATGACTTTTGCCCGGGGGTTGCGGGCGATCCTGCGCCAGGACCCGGATGTGGTCATGGTCGGCGAGATCCGTGACCGCGAAACCGCCGAGATCGCCGTGCAGGCGTCGCTGACCGGGCATCTGGTGCTGTCGACCCTGCACACCAACAGCGCGGTGGGCGCGGTCACTCGGTTGCTGGACATGGGCGTGGATGCGTATCTGCTGGCGTCGTCCCTGGTCGGGGTGCTGGCCCAGAGGTTGGTACGCACTCTGTGCCGCGAGTGCAAGAGCGACTATGTGGCGGACACGGCTGCCTGCCAGCGCCTGGGCGTCGACTCGAGCAACCCGCCGAGACTGTTCCGGGCCAAGGGCTGCGAGCATTGCCAGCAAGGCTATCGCGGCCGTATCGGGCTCTACGAACTGATCGGTATCACCCCGGCCCTGGCGGTACTTATCCACAACGGCGCCAGCGAGCCCGAACTGGTCCGTGAGGCCCGCATGACATCGCGCAGCCTGTTCCAGGATGGTCAACGACTGGTCCTCGAAGGCAGCACCAGCCTCGATGAACTGCTGCGCGTGACCCAGGAGGACTGAGGATGCCGACGTTCGACTACCAGGCCCAGGATGCCAACGGTCGTCGCTGTCGCGGTCAGCAGGAGGCCGACAGCCCGCGTCATGCCCGCCAGTTGCTACGTGAGCGCGGGCTGTTGCCGACGCAGCTGAAAAGCGCGCGTGGGCAGACGGGGACGGGCAACGGCGCCCAGCGCTCGGCCGGCTTGAAGGCCAGTGAACTGGCCTTGCTGACGTTGCAACTGTCGACCCTGATCCAGGCCGGCCTGCCGCTGGAAGAAGCGTTGCGGGCGGTGGCGGCGCAGAGCGAAAAGCGCCGGGTCAGCAACCTGCTGGCGGCGCTGCGCAGCCGGGTCATGGAAGGTTATGACCTGGCCTCGGCGCTCGCCGGTTTTCCCAAGGCGTTCCCGGACATGTTCCGCGCGAGCATTGCCGCCGGCGAACGCTCCGGACACCTGGGCCCGGTGCTCGAACAGCTGGCCGAGTATACCGAGGCCCGCCAGCAAGCCCGGCAGAAGATCCAGATGGCGCTGGTCTATCCGATGATCCTGCTGTTTGCCTCGCTGGCCATCGTCGCCGGATTGCTCGGTTATGTGGTGCCGGATGTGGTGAAGGTCTTTATCAACAACGGCCAGGCCCTGCCCCTGCTGACCCAGGGCCTGATTGCCCTGAGTAGCGGTCTGCAGCGTTACGGCTGGCTGCTGCTGATCGGGCTGGTGGCGTTGACCTTGCTGGTGCGCTGGGCGCTGGCGCGTCCCGCCGTGCGTTGGCGCTGGCATGCCTGGTTGCTGCGTGCGCCGCTGATCGGCGGTGTTCTCAAGGCGATGGAGGCGTCCCGTTTCGCCAGCACCCTGGCGCTGCTCGGCAAGAGCGCCGTGCCTCTGGTGGACGCCCTGGAAATCGCCGCGGCGGTGATCGGCAACCTGCCGATTCGCGCGCGCATGGGGGAGGTCGCGCGCTCGGTGCGCGAGGGCGGCACCCTGACCCGTGGCCTGGAGCGCAGCGGTGATATCCCGCCGCTGATGCTGCACATGATCGCCAGCGGCGAGCGCGCGGGCGAACTCGACCGGATGCTCGCCCGCGCCGCCGAGCAGCAGGAGAAAACCCTCGCGGCGCGGATCGCCCTGGTGGTGAGCCTGTTCGAGCCGGCGATGCTGGTGCTGATGGGCGTCATAGTGCTGTTGATCGTCATGGCGATTCTGTTGCCGATTCTTAGCCTCAACCAACTGGTGAACTGATCTTATGAAAACCTCTGGAACACAGCGACAGGGTGGTTTCACCCTGATCGAAATCATGGTCGTGGTGGTGATCATCGGTGTGCTCGGCGCGATGGTGCTGCCGCAGTTCATGAGCCGCCCGGACCAGGCCAAGGTCACTGCGGCCCGCGCCGATATCAAGGCCGTCGGCACCGCGCTGGAAATGTACCGCCTCGATAATTTCCAGTACCCCTCGACCCAGCAGGGGCTGGAGGCGCTGGTCAAGCGACCGCTGGGCGTGCCCGAGCCACGGAACTGGAACCCCCAGGGCTACTTGAAAAGCCTGCCGGTCGATCCCTGGGGCACGCCTTACCAGTACCTGAGCCCAGGCACCCGGAGCAAGGGCTATGACCTGTATTCCTTCGGCTCCGATGGCGTGTCCGGCGGTGAAGATTTTGCCGCCGATATCGGCAACTGGAGCGATTGATCCATGCCCGCACGTTCCCGTGGTTTCACCTTGCTGGAGTTGCTGGTGTCCATGGTGGTGATCGGCGTGCTGGCCGGCATGATCGCCGTGAGCATGAACCCCAGCCCGGTGCGTCAGGCTCGCCAGGAGGCCGGAGCCTTGGTGCACCTGCTGCAACAGCTGCGTGAATACGCGGTGGTCAACAGTCAGGAATATGGCTTGCGGATCGGTGCCGAGGGTTATCAGGTGATGGTCTTCGAACGACCCGACTGGCGCCCGGCGGGGGCGGCCTATCGCCTGCCCGCCGGGCTGTATTTTCGCCTGGAGCTGGAAGGCCGTCCGCTGAAGCTGGGCGACCGGGTCAACCAGCCGCAATTGCTGGTGCTGAGCAGCGATGAAATGAGTGCCTTCACCCTGCATTACGAATCCGCGCAGCGGCGCTGGTTGAGTGTGTCCGGTGACGGCCTGGGTGATCCGGCCATCGATGAAAGCTGAGTCGGGGTTTACCTTGCTGGAGGTGATGATCGCCCTGGCGATCTTTGCCGTACTGGCGGCCAGCGTACTGTCCGCCAGCCAGTTCGTGGTGCAGCAGAGCGGCACGTTGCAGGAGCGTTTGTTCGCCACCTGGCTGGCGGACAATCAGTTGAATGAACTGCGCTTGCAGGCGCCCCCGGCCAAGGGCCGACAACAGCAAAGCCTGCGCTTCGACCAGCGCGAATGGCGCCTGGAACAGATTGTCACGCAGGCCTCGGACCCGCGTTTGCTCAAGGTCGAGATCGTCGTGCGCTTGGGTAATGGCGGGCCACCGTTGCACCACGCCAGTGCCTGGCTGCGGGCTCGGAATGAATAGGCAGGCCGGCTTTACCCTGGTCGAACTGGTCATTGCCCTGGCAATTTTCAGCCTGATCGGCCTGGCCAGTTATCGCCTGTACGAAGGGGTGCTGATGACCCAGGCCCGGGTCAGCACGCACGAGCAGGGCTTGCGTAGCCTGCAACGGGCGATGGCGGTGCTGGAGCGCGATGTCATGCAGGCGACGATCCCCAAAGAGGGCGTGGCCGTGACATTGAGCGAGGGGCAGTTGAACCTGCAACGCGGCAATGCGCGCAATCCACTGGATGAACCCCGCAGTGAGCGCCAGGAGATTGCCTACTGCCTGGAGGAGGGCACCTTGTGGCGTTATCGCCGCAGCCTTGATCTGCCTGAGGTTCACAAGCTGCCGGTGCTCAAGGAGGTGCGTACCTTGCAGTGGCGGCTGTATGTGGACAAGGCCGGTTGGCGCGGTGAGGGGGCGTCGACAGCGGGCCGTTCCCCGGTGCATCCGCGAGCGTTGGAAATCGTCCTGTCCGCTGGCCGCTTCGAACAGATTCGCCGCGTCATCCTACTGCCGGAGGGCTCATGAAGCGAACCGGCCAGCGTGGCGTGGCGCTGATCAGTGTGCTGCTGATCATGACCCTGGCCCTGTTCGTGGTCGGCGGCCTGTTGCGCAGTCACACGCGGGCCTTGCAGAGCAGCGCCCAGCATATTCATCAGGTGCAACTGCGTCAGTGGGCGATTGCCGCGGAGAGTTGGGCGCGGGAGTTGTTGCAGGCGCCTGATCCGCTGGAGGACAAGACCATCAATCTGGCCCAGCCCTGGGCGCGTCCGTCGCTGCCGTTCGAGCTGTCGGGTGTCGAAGTGCGGATCGAGATCGAAGACCTGGCCGGGCGGTTCAACCTGACCCGCCTGCTGCTGCCCGGCAAGGCCGATGAAATCAGCCTGGAGCGCTGGGCCCGGTTGCTGGCGGTGCTGGAGATCCCGGCATTCGACCTGGCGTCGCTACGGGGCACCGAGGTCAGCGACACCAGCCAGTTGCGCCTGTTGCCCGGCGTCGATCAGGACATTTTGCAGCGCCTGCAACCCTTCGTCGCGTTGCTGCCGCCCGAGGCAACGCTGAACATCAATACCGCCTCGGCCACCCTGTTGGCGACGCTGGAAGGTATGACGGCGGCCACTGCCCGGGACGCTGTCGCCCAGCGCCCGGCGCAAGGTTATGCCGACGCCCATGAATTTACCCGTGCACCGGGGCTGGATGGGCTGGGTATTGCCAGCCATGGCCTGGGTGTCGACAGCCGCTGGTTCCGGGTCACGGTCGAGGTCAGCGCGGGCGCGGCGCGACTGCGGCTGGTCAGCGATCTGGCGCGGCCTCGCGACAGCCTTCGCCTGCGTGTCCTGCAACGGCGCTTCCTGGCCCCGACTCAAGGTGAAACCCCGTTATGAGCAATTGGCTTTATCTCACGGCCGAAGGCCTGGCTGGCTGTGACGCTGGCTGGCCGGTCGGCTATTGGCAGGCGGGCGGCGAGTACCGCGCTGTCACCCTGGCCGAGGCGGCGACGTTCCTGTCGGGGCAATCGGTGCGGGTGATCCTGCCCATGGAGATCTGTAGTGGTTTGCGCAGCGAGCCCTGGCCCGGTCGACGCAAGCCCACGGTCCAGGCGTTGGCCTATGCCGTCGAAGACCGCTTGGCCGAGGAACTGGATGGACTGCATCTTGCGGTCGGCGCGGCGGCCAAGGATTCGCGCTACCCGCTGCTGGCGATCAACAAGGAGCGCTTCAAGGCGATCCTGGCGTTGTTGCAGGCCTCGGGGCTGCAAGTGGAAAGCGTCAAGGTGGATGCCGATTTGTTGCCGGATGATCAGGTCTATGGCGTCTGGTGGGCTGGACGATGGTTGGTGGGTGGGGCTATCGAGGCCCGGCTTGCGCTGTCGCCCGAAGATCTGGAGGTGCTACGACCACGACTGCCGGAGACGCTGTGCTGGATGGGCGCTGATCGGCAGGCCGAGATCGCGGCGTTGTTGGTTACCGGTCATTCGCGCGGGCTGGACTTGCTGCAAGGTGAGTTTCGTCAGGTGCGGGCGCGTTGGCCATTGGGCGCGCTAGTGCTGTCGGCGCTGGCGTTATTCGTGCTGTCCTGGGGGTTTATCCTGGCGCGCGCCCACTATCTGGAAAACGCTGCTGGGCAGTTGTACGAGCAGAGTGTGCAGCGCTTCCAGCGTTTGTATCCCGAGCAAACCCGGATTGTCGACCTGGCGGCCCAGCTCAAGGCCTTGCAGGGGCAGACCGACCCGCCGGGCAGCCAGATGAGCCGTCTGGTGCAACTGATTGAACAGGTGGTTGGTGGCAGCAGCGTTGAGGTTCAGCGTATCGAATACCGCGCCGGCAGCGGCTGGACGTTGCTGCTGACGGCCGGCAGCTTCACCGATCTTGAGCGCTTGCGCGAGCGTGGCCAGGGCAGCGGTTTGCCGATCAGATTGGGCAGCGCCAGCAAGGACCGCGAGCGGGTGCAGGCGGTGCTGATGTTGGAGGAGAAAAACGGATGATCAGGTCATTGGCTGTACCGGCGGCGCTGACGCAAAGATGGCAGGCCCTCGGCCTTCGGGATCGACGGATGCTGATCGGTCTGGGGATTTTCCTGACGGTGGTGGGCTTGTTCAGCGGGGGCTGGCAGCCGGCGCAACAGCGTCTGGAACGGAGCGAGCGGGTGTACCAGCAACGCCTGTTATTGGCCGCTGAAGTTCAGCGCGCCCAGCCGACGGCTCAGCGTGCGAACCCATCGCGGTCCCTGTCGAACCGGCTGAGTGAAACGGTGGCAGCGGCGGGCCTGGAGTTGCAGCAACTGGACCAGGATGGCCAGTCACTGCGGGTTACTCTCAGCGGCAATGTATTGGCCTTGCTGCAGTGGCTGGACCAGACCGAGCAATCGGGCGCGGTGTTGCAGTCGTTGAGCCTGGAGAAGCGCGACAAGCTGCTGGTGGCACAGGTCGCGTGGCGTGCCGATTAAGGCGAGAGCAGTTGCTCCGCGTAGCGGGCGATGACATGGCTGAAGGGGCTTTCGCGGGCGTCGTTGACCGTACGGAAAACCGTGATGGTTTTGAGCAGGTCGTGCTCATCAGCTTCCAGCAGAAAGTCGTCATCGAAGAAACCTTGTAGCAGCGCTTCACGACGATTGTTGAGGTAGGCGATATCCAGGGCGAGTACATCGATCATCTTTGTTGCCGCTGGATCGTCGTTGCCCGAGGCTTGTATCTCGCCTGTGAGCAGGTAACGAAAACGTTGCTCGCAGCCTGCTTCGACGGGAGGGATATGAAGCGCTTCGTCGAACCAGTTGCCCTTGCAATGACCGCAATGCAACGGGTTGCCGGGTTTGGTTTCTCTCAAACACGAGGCATGCAGGTTTTCATAGGCCAATGCCAGATGCTCGAAGTCTTCCTGGGGACGGAAGTGTTCGATATGACTGCTGTCCAGGTCGACTTCGCGCCCGCAGTAGCAGCAGGCGAACTGTTGTTCTTGCAGGAGGCTCAGGTGCAAGGCGCGCTTTTCGGGATTTTGCAGCGTGTCATAGGTGGGCTGCCAATCCTGGTTTGCCTCGGCCTTCCAGTCGGTGAATGAAGTCGGTTCAGTTCCCTTGATCACTTGCTTCATTTGCCGAGAATTTCCTTGCGCTTAAGCAGGGCTTCAGCCCGGATGAACTCGGGCAGGTCGGGGGCCTTTTTCTTGAGAGCGGTGAGGCGGGCCTTGGCTTCTTTCAGGTCGTTGTTTTCCAGGGCGCTGAATAGTTCGCTCAGCAGGCGCTCGATTTCCGGTTCCCGTTGGGCAACGCCCATGACTTCTTCCAGCACTCGGCTGGAGTCCAGACCGTAGCTGACACGTGGATGAGAGGCGTCGCCGTTGTCCAGCACGATGATTTCTTCCGGGCGCAAGCTACCGATGATCTGCGGCGAGTGGCTGGCGGCGATGAACTGGACTTTGGGGAAGGCTGTTTTCAAGGCGTTGACGATATTGCGTTGCCACGCTGGATGCAGATGGATGTCCAACTCGTCGATGATGACTACGCCCGAGGTGTTTTTCAGCACGTCCTTGCCCATATGTGGGTTGAGGATACACATGCGGCGGGCGATATCGGTGATCAGTGCGATAAGGCCGCGCTGGCCGTCGCTGAGGTCGTTGAAGGGAATGGTTTTTTCTGCGCTGATATCGACTATCAGGCTTTGTAGTCTCAGGTCGTAGCGCAGGTTTCCCGCCTGAGGAAGAGCCATTTGAATCGCTTGATTCACCCAGGCCAGTTCGTCATCAAAAACGGACGGTGCCGTTTTTGCATCCAGCAAATTCTGCATGCGCTCCAACGTCTTGCCAATCAGCCAGCTTTCAAAATCCTTGAGATTGATAACCGCATCTGACCAGTTTGAATACCCATCCCGACGGGAGACTCTTTGTCGGGCCGCAAACTCCGCTGAGATACCTGCGCTTTCCCATCTACGGTTGGCGCGATAAAAGGCGAGTATGGGGGAGTCATCGGTATCCTCAATAGTCAACTCGGCAGCGGTGCTTGTGTGCGGAGCATCAGGGTGGTCCCCTATTTGGACGCTCCATTCGGCTATGGCAAAGACATTGCCTTTTGCAGAAAGAACAACGGGTAAGCGACGTTCATAGCGAATTCGCCCATCGAAGTTGTCGATTACAAAGCGTGCATCTTTTTCCGGAAGGCTTGAGTTGGAGGCGATCGCTGTATCGTTGTCGAAAAGGCCGTGGAAACATTTCGCCACCGCCTGCAACAACGAAGTCTTCCCGCTCCCATTGACCCCCACCACCAGATTGAATCCCGGCTGGAAATCAAAGTGGGCATCTTCGTAGCAACGAAAATTCTGAATATGCAGGTGGTCCAGGCGCATGCCGGCTTCCTTTTCCCAACGGAACGATGCGCCCAGTGTACCTTGGCCGGCGTCAACCGCCAGCCGGTCAATCGTGACTAGGCTTTTACATTCCCCGGCAACGCCTGCAACCGCGCCAGCTTCAACGCCACCAGCAAGGCCACCACCAGCAGCGCGCCGATAAACAGGCCGATGCCGTTCCAGCCGCCGTAGTGCCAGAACACCCCGCCCAGGGTCCCGGCCACGCTGGAGCCGACGTAGTAGCAGAACAGATAGAGCGACGAGGCCTGGCCCTTGGCTTTCAGCGCCCGGCGGCCGATCCAGCTGCTGGCCACCGAGTGGGCGCCGAAGAAACCGAAGGTGAACAGCAGGATGCCGAACACCACCACCGGCAGCGGGGTGACCAGGGTCAGGACGATGCCCACCAGCATCATCAGGATCATGCCCCAGAGCACTTTGCGCCGGCCCAGCTTGTCGGCCAGGGCGCCGATCTTCGCGGAGCTGTAGATGCCCGACAGGTAGACGATGGACAGCAAGCCGACGAACGCCTGGCTCATGCCGTAGGGTTCGGCCAGCAGACGGTAGCCGATGTAGTTGAACAGGGTGACGAAGCTGCCCATCAGCAGGAAGCCTTCGAGGAACAGCCATGGCAGGCCGGCGTCGCGAAAGTGCACGGTGAAGCCGTCGATCAGGCTGCGGGTATTGAACTGGCTGGCGCGGAAGTTGCGCGACGGTGGCAGGATCTTCCAGAACACCGTCGCCGCGATCAGCGCCAGGACGCCGATCACCAGCATCGCCATGTGCCAGCTGACGAAGTCGATCAGCACGCCGGTGATCAGTCGCCCGCTCATCCCGCCGATGGCGTTGCCGCCGATATACAGGCCCATCGCCAGACCGATGTGCTTGGGATGAATTTCCTCGCTCAAGTAGGTCATGCCGACCGCCGCCAGGCCGCTGAGGGAAAGCCCCACCAAAGCCCGCATCACCAGCACGCCCTGCCAGTTGGGCATCAAAGCGCCGAGGATGGTGAACAATGCCGCGCCGAACAACGCCACCACCATCACCGGCTTGCGCCCGAGGCTGTCGGAGATCGGTCCGGTGATCAGCAGGCCGATGGCGAGCAGGGCAGTGGCCACCGAGAGGATCAGGCTGCTCTGGGCGGCATTGATCCCGTACTCCTTGGACAGCACCGGCATCATCGGCTGTACGCAGTACAACAGGGCAAAAGTCGCAAAGCCGCCGGAGAACAGCGCCAGCACCGTGCGCATAAACGCTGGAGTGCCTTTTTCGATATAGGTGTCGTTGAGTTGGGCGACCACATCGTCCAGCGCAGTGGGGGGAATCTCGTGGGCGAAGGGAGCAACAGCAGTTTTCACGGGGGACCTCGGGGGAGCAGCCGGTCAGGCAATGGAAAAAGCATATAGCTGGCTAACTATTCTTTCCAATATATTGTTCGACCTGTTTGATAGGTTTTACGACTTGATGAGGTGTTCATGGAATTGCGGCATTTGCGCTACTTCATCGCGGTGGCCGAAGAACTGCATTTTGGTCGCGCGGCCGAGGTGTTGGGGATTTCCCAGCCGCCGTTGAGCCAGCAGATCCAGGCGCTGGAGCAGGAGCTGGGAGCACGGCTGTTTGACCGGACCAATCGTCGGGTCGAGTTGAGCGAGGCGGGTCGTCTGTTTCTGCAGGAGGCGCGGTTGGTCCTGGCGCAGGTGGATAAAGCGGCGGATGTGGCGCGGCGAGCGCAGTTGGGGGAGTTGGGGGAACTGAAGATCGGGTTTACCTCATCGGCGCCGTTCAACTCGACGATTCCCCAGGCGATTTTCGCGTTTCGCCAGGCGTTTCCGGCGGTGCACCTGAACCTGCGGGAGATGAGCAGCAAGACGGTTGCCGATGGTTTGATGGACGAGTCCATCGAGGTGGGCTTGATGCGGCCCTTGGCGTTGCCGGAGGCCTTGAGTGTCGTGGAGTTGATGCATGAGCCGCTGGTGGCGGTGCTCAGTGCCAAGCATCCTTTGGCCAGTGGCAGTGAGGAAGGGATGTATTTGTCCGAGTTGGCGCTGGAGCCCTTTGTGTTTTTCCCGCGCAGTTATGGCAGTGGTTTGTATGCGCAGTTGCTGACCTTGGCGCGACAGGCGGGATTCAGTCCGCACTTTGCCCAGGAGGCGGGGGAGGCGATGACCATCATTGGCCTGGTGGCGGCGGGGTTGGGGGTGTCGGTGTTGCCGGCGTCCTATCAGCGGATTCGGATTGATGGGGTGGTCTATCGACCGTTGCTGGATCCGGATGCGGTGTCGGCGGTGTGGCTGGTGCAGCGCAAGGACCAGAAATCACCGATGGCCAAGGCATTTATCGAGTTGCTGACGCGTCGAGCGGTGCCGTAGGTCTGAGACCTGAAGCGGGGATCAGCAAAGAATCTTTGCTTACAGTTTTGCGCTATCAGCTGGTTGTGCGTGGATTGCATGGTTCGGTCGTTTTTCCAACACCGTTGTGCGGGCGACGACTGACGAAGGAGCGAAACATATGGCTGGGCAATTCTCTGAATGGGACTCTGCTGACTATCTCAAGACTCCGCAGGACAGAGCGAATTACTTGAATGCCTGCCTGGAAGAGGCGGGTGATGACTCTGTGTTCATGGCCAATGCGTTGGTCGTTCTAGCGACTGATCCAGCTCGGCTTTCGCCATTTCAACCAGATGCATGGACGAGAACGCCAGCGCTCGTTTGGAGCCACTGAGGCCATCGCCGGACTCGTAGGCTGTGGCCGCCGCGCAGGTCAGCAGCTCGGAGACGTGAACCAAGGACTCCTCCAAGGTTCGACTAGGTTTGGTGTGAGACCGCCGGATAGTGTCCGGTGACGCAGCTGCTGGGCTGGGCAGATAGTGATCAAGAGCGCGCTGAATGGCGGCCTGATCCTTGAACCGGTCAGCAGAGGGGAAAGCGTTGGGATCCTGGACGGGTGGGGCGGGAGTTGTTTTGCTCATGGTCAAGCTCCTGAACGACATATTGGAGCTACCTAACATCACTTGCAGATGATGGGTGGCAGCTGTACACGGGCCTGCAAGACCGGAACGTCAGGCACACCGGCTGACCCGAAGGTCACCCGCGCACAGCCACCATAGCAATCCAACGTCGAACCTCCATCTTCTGAACGACGCGAATCGTGTAGGAGCCGGCTTGCTGGCGATGACGTCCTCAAGAGCGCCACTGCATGCAACCTAGCCCATAGGACCTTGGCCAACCAGCGATAGCGATGCTGTCTGTCACATCGCAATCGCCGGCAAGCCGGCTCCTACAGGGGGCGCTCAGCCGACAGGTTTCAACTTACTGAACCTTGGCCAAATCCCCCTTCAACGCCACGCCGCCGACAAACACACCGGCATGGCACTCATAGGTGCTGGTGCTCTTGGTTTCATTGCGCTTGTAGAAGCTGACGATATTGGTCACGGCATTCGCCCCGACCTTCTTCGCCGCATCGTTCAAGGTGATCAGCGCCGATTGCAAAGCCCAGGCACAGGCCTCCTCGTCGCTCTTGTTGAATGCATTGGTCTTCTTGTTGGTCACCGCGTCCGGGCTGACCACGCTGATCTTGCCCTTGGGCGTATTCCCCGCCAGGTAGAACTTCACGCTGCCATCAATCTTGCCGGTGCTCACCGCTTCCGCCACGACCTTGTCGAACGGCAGGTTCAGCACGGTGTCGCGCGCCTGGCTCAGGCCCGGCAGGCTGCACAAAAGCAAGGTGGCGGCCGCGGCCCAGAGGTTTGTTTTCATGCTCAACTCCTTGTGTGATGCAGGGAAGAAACGCGATTACCGGGAAAGCGGCTGCGCCTCGCCAACGCCAATGGCCTGTGCCGTCGGCTGATCATGATGAGCACGCAGTTCGGCGAGGATGTCCTGGTCCAGGAAACGCACCCAGCGCAGGTAGTTCTTGTGGATCTTGCCATCCTGGTAACCCATGCCGCTGCTGTCGCGGTAGGCGATGGTGTAGCCGCTGGCGCTGTAGTTGATGTCGATCTCGACGTGGAATTTCTCACGCACGGTGATCTCGGCCTGGACCTGGCCCGGGTTGACGCGCTGTACGCTCCACTCACGTTTGGTCAGGGCGGTGACAATCGCTTGTTTCACCTCTTCCTGGCTGGCCTGGACCTCGGGGGCGAGGGTGCGGCTCGGGTTGACGATGGGTTTGCTGGTACAGCCGGCCATCGACAGCAGGGCCAGGGTGACAAGTGCAACACGAAGCAGGGAAGACATTCCGTTTTCTCCAGAGGTTTTAAAAAGTCAGCGCCAGCGGCGGAACACCAGGGAGGTGTTCACGCCGCCAAAGGCAAAGTTGTTGTTCATCACATACTCGTTGCTCATCTGCCGGAACTCGCCGCGCAGGTAATCCAGCTCGCCGCACTGTGGGTCGATCTGGTCGAGGTTCAGGGTCGGGATGTAGCTGTCACGGTTCATCATCTCGATGCTGAACCAGGATTCCAGCGCCCCGCAGGCGCCCAGGGTATGGCCGAGGAAACTCTTCTGCGAACTGATGGGCATGCGGCTGCCGAACAGGCTGCTGGTGGCCAGGGTCTCGGCGATATCGCCCTGCTCGGTGGCGGTGCCGTGGCCGTTCACATAACCGATGGCGTCCGCCGTCAGGCCGGCATCTTCCAGGGCCAGCTCCATGGCCCGGCGCATGGTGCTCTGTTCCGGGCGGGTGGCGTGCTGGCCGTCGGCGTTGCTACCGAAGCCGACGATTTCCGCATGAATATGCGCGCCACGGGCCAGGGCATGTTCCAGTTCCTCGAGCACCAGCATGCCGCCGCCTTCACCGATCACCAGACCGTCACGGCCGCTGTCGTAGGGGCGCGGACTGCTTTGCGGCGCATCGTTTTTCAGGCTGGTGGCGTAGAGCGCGTCGAACACCATGGCCTCGGTGGGACACAGTTCCTCGGCACCGCCAGCAAGCATCAGCGGCAAGCGCCCGAACTTGATCGCCTCATAGGCATAGCCGATGCCCTGGCTGCCGCTGGTGCAGGCGCTGGAGGTGGGGATCAGGCGCCCGGTCAGGCCGAAGAAGATGCTGATATTCGCCGCCGTGGTGTGCGGCATCATGCGCACGTAGGAGTTGGCGTTGAGCCCCTCGGCCACCGAGTTGATCAACATCATGCCGAAGGCCTTGATCTCGTCGGTGCTGCCGGTGGACGAACCGCAGGCCACGCCCATGCGCCCGTCACGGATGATCTCGTTGCCCAGCAGGCCGGCGTCAGCCAGGGCCATTTCCGCCGCGCCGACGGCGAAGCGCGAGACCCGGCCCATGCTGCGCAGCTGCTTGCGGGTCCAGTGCGACGGCACCGCGTAGTCGTCGATCGGCCCGGCCAGGCGCGTGTTCAGTTCGGTGAAACGCTCCCACTCGGCCATGTAGCGGATGCCGCTGCGGTTGGCGCGGAAGTTGGCTTCGATGCTGGCCCAGTCGTTGCCCAGGGAGGTGATGCCGGCCATGCCGGTGACGACGACGCGCTTCATCAGCACAGGCCTCCGTTGACGGCCAGCACTTGCCGGGTGATGTAGGAGGCTTCCGCGGACATCAGGAAGTTCACCGCGCCGGCGACTTCTTCCGGGGTGCCCATGCGTTGTGCCGGGATCATTTTCAGCAGCTCTTCCACCGGTACGTTGTCATCGAGCATGGCGGTATCGATGAGGCCCGGAGCGACGCAGTTGACGGTGATCTTGCGCTTGCCCAGCTCGATGGCCAGGGCCTTGGCGGCGCCGATCAGCCCGGCCTTGGAGGCGCTGTAGTTGACCTGGCCACGGTTGCCGATCAGCCCGGACACCGAGGTGATGCAGACGATTCGTCCAGGAGCGCGGCGGCGGATCATCGGCATCATGACCGGGTGCAGCACGTTGTAGAAACCGTCGAGGTTGGTGCGCAGGACCAGGTCCCAGTCTTCTTCGGAAAGGGCCGGGAACGCGCCGTCACGGGTCAGGCCGGCATTGAGCACCACGCCGTAGTAGGCGCCATGTTCCTCGACGTCTGCTTCCAGGCGGGTGCGGCAGGCTTCACGGTCGGACACATCGAATTGCAGCACCCGGGCCTGGCGACCCAGCGCCTGGATTTCGGCCTGCACGGCGTCGGCCTCGGCGCGGCCGCTGCGGCAATGCAGTACCAGGTCAAAACCCGCGCGGGCCAGGCGCAGGGCGATTGCACGGCCGATACCGCGGCTGGAGCCGGTGACCAGGATGGATTCAGTCATGACGCGACTCCTGTGATTCGGATAGATAAGCGGCGGCCTGGGGTGGACGGAACACGTTCAGGCGCGCGGTGGCATGGATGTCGGGACCGGTCAGGTGGCATTCGAACACGCCCATGCCGTTGTCGTCTTCCAGGGAGCGCAGGGCATGGATGCGCAGTTCGCTGCCGGCGGGAAAGTGTTCCACGTTGCAGTCGAATTTGCGCGTGCCGAGCAGGAACCCCAGTTCCACCGGCTTGCCCTCGCCACGGGCGCGGCAACCGGCATAGGCGGCGACGCTCTGGGCCATCAGTTCGATCCCGACCCAGGCCGGCAGGCTGCCATCCTCGCGGTTGAACAGGCCGTCCGGGCGCACGGTGAGGCGGGTGTGGATCTGTTCTTCGTCGAAGGACAGGACCTGGTCGATCAGGATCATGTCCCCGGCATGGGGCAGCAATTCGGCGAGCGGCCAATCGATCATGGGGCGTCTCCGATAATCAGGCTGACGTTGTTGCCGCCGAAGGCAAAGGAGTTGCTCATCAGGCGGCGCGGTGGATAGGGGTTGAGGTGGTCGCCCGGCTTGACCCAGTTCAGCGGCGGCAGTGCCGGGTCGGCTTGGCCGTCCCAGATATGCGGCGGCAGGGCGGCGGATGGGTTGTCGGTACTCAGGCTCAGCCAGCAGAACGCCGCTTCCAGTGCGCCGGCGGCGCCCAGGGTATGGCCGGTCATGGGTTTGGTCGAGGAGCAGGGCGGGCTCGTCGGGAACAGCGTGGACACCGCTAGGCTTTCCATCGCGTCGTTGTGCTGGGTCGCGGTGCCGTGCAGGTTCAGGTAACCGATATCCTGCGGTTGCAGGTCGGCCTGCTTCAGCGCTTTGCTCATGGCCTGCACGGCGCCCTGACCGGTCGGGTCGGGGGCGGAAATATGGTGGGCATCGCAACTGGCGCCGGCGCCGAGCAGGGCAATGGCCGGGCCGCCGTCGGCGCGCTTGCTCATCAGGAACAGCACCGCCGCTTCGCCGATATTGATGCCGTTGCGGTTCAACGAAAACGGGTTGCAGCGCTGTGTCGACACGGCTTCGAGCGATGAGAAACCGCGCAGTGTCAGCTGGCACAGGCTGTCGACCCCGCCGCACAGCACGGCGTCGCACAGGCCGAGGTCGAGCAGGCGCCGGGCACTCATCAGCGCCCGCGCGCTGGAGGTGCAGGCGGTGGAGATCACGTAGGCCGGGCCGCGCAGTTGCAGCCAGTCGGCGAGGAAGGTCGCCGGGGCGCTCAGTTCCTGTTGCTGGTAGTCGTAGCCGTCGGGGAAGTGCCCGTCTTTCAGGTAGCTGGCGATGCCATGGCTGGCTTCGTCGATGCCCGAGGTGCTGGTGCCCAGGACGATGCCGATGCGTTCGCGGCCATAGGTGTCGATGGCGTGCTGGATCGGCTCGGCGATCTGCCGCGTGGCTTCCATCAGCAGTTGATTGTTGCGGCTGGCCTGGGCGCTCAGTTCAGCGGGAATCGCCATCAGTTCGCCTTGCACGGCGGCCACTGGCAGGATGCGTTCGGGCACCCAGCCGCTTTCCGGACGCATGCCCGAACAGTCACCGGCAAACAGGTTGCGCGCCACGCTCTGCTTGTCGCGGCCCAGCGCGCAGATCACGCCGAGGGCGTTCAGGTAGGCGGTCATGGGGCGGCCTCGTTCAACGGACTGATCCGGTAGTGCAGACTCTCCGGCAGGCTCAGGCTGAAGTCCAGCGGCTGGCGATAGCTGACTCGCCAGCGGGCATCGAGAGTGCGTTCCGTGGCTTGGTGTTGTGCGGTCGGATAGTTGCCCGCGAGTTCGGCATCCGGGGTCAGGGCAAACAGCAATGCGGCGAACAGTTCGCGGGCCTGGGGATTGGGCGGCAACAGGCCATCGGCCTGCCACTCGCCGTCTTGCAGGCGCTGGCGGGCGAGGGGAATGCCCAGCGGGTCCATCAGCGACCAGCGCAGACCATTCGCCTCGCGCTGGATCACCAGCAGCCAGTCCTGGCGTTGTCCGGCCTGTTCACGCTCGATATGCAATTGCAGCGGTAACGCCAGGGTCGGTGCATGCACGGGCAGCGGCGCACGGCTGGCGCAGGCGCTCAGCAGCAGGAGGCAGCCCAGCAACAGGGCGCGAATCATTCGACCGCCCCGCCGAGGGGTTTGCGGGCGACCACATTGACCAGGGTTTCCTCACGCTGGCCCACCGGCGGTGGGTTCTTCAGGCCCAGACGTTCCAGCAGCCCGAAGTCCTTGGACCGGCTCCACCACAGGTAGGGGTAGGAGACGTTCCGTGGTGTGAACTCGAAACCCTGGTCGCGAATCATCTCCAGGTACTGCGCCGCGCTTTTCTGTACATGCATCGGGTGGCGGAACAGCCAGCGAATCACCCAGGTGTCGATATAGGCCTCGGTGGACTCGGCGAACAGCAGGTAACCGCCCGGCTTGAGCACCCGATAGAACTCGGCCAGGGCGCGATCCTGTTGCACCAGGTGGTGAAAGGTCTGGTGGCAGAAAAGGATATCGACGCTTTGCGAGGGCACATCGAGGGTCGCGCAGTCGCTGCCGATCAGCTCGACTTCCAGGCCACGGCGCTGCGCTTCTTCGCCGCTCAGCTTGAGGCTGTGGGGATCGGCGTCGAGGCCGATCAGTCGCGCCGGGGCGAAGGTCTGTTGCAAGTACTGGAAGGATTTGCCCTGGCCGCAACCGGCGTCGAGGATCACCGGGTTGGCCGGCAGGGCCTCGCTGAACAGGCCGCGCAGGTCGTTGATCGCCACCCGCAGCACGTGGTGCTGCCAGGTGTGGCTGCGCAGGAACCAGAAGCCGAAACGGGTTTCCTCGACGTAGGTATCGCTCAGGTACGGGTTGCTCATGTCGGGGTGCTCGCACAGATTTCCGACAGCATCCGCAGACGGCGTCGGGGTTCGCTGACAAAGGGGTTGCGCTCGTCCCAGGCATAGCCGGCGAGGATCGCACTGATCATGGCGCGGATTTCCGGCGAGCTGCCAGGATGGAAGATCACATCCTGGAAGGTCCCGGCGTACCAGCCTTCGACGTAGCAGCGAAAGGTATCGACACCGTGCTTGAGCGGCTCGGCGAACTGGGTCTGCCAGTCGACGCTTTCGCCTTGCAGTTGCCGGTGCAACAGGCCGGCGGCCATGCTCGCCGAACGCATGGCGATGGTCACGCCGGAGGAGAACACCGGGTCGAGGAATTCCGCGGCGTTACCGAGCAGGGCGAAGCCCGGGCCGTGCAAGGTTTTCACGTTGGCCGAGTAACCGCCGATGGTCCGCGCCGGGGTGTCCCATACGGCGTTTTCCAGTACGGCTTGCAGGCTCGGCGTTTCGGCGACGAAACCCTTGAGGCAGGCATCCAGGTCTTCGGTGCGGCCGGCAAAGTGTTCGGCGGCGGCGACCACGCCGAGGGAGCAGCGGCCGTTGCTGAACGGGATGGTCCAGAACCAGATATCGCGCTGTTGCGGGTGGGTGGTGATGAGGATCTTTTCCCGCTCGAAACTGGAATGCTCGATACGGTCTTCGATGTGGGTGAAGACCGCCTGGCGTACCGGGAAATTCGACGGTGCTTCGAGGTCGAGCAGGCGCGGCAGCACCCGGCCGTAGCCGCTGGCATCGAGGACGAAGCGGGCTTCGATCAGGTACTCGCTGCCGTCTTCGCGACGGGCCCGCAGTTGCGGCTGTGGCAGGTCGAAATCAACGCTGACGATTTCCTCGCCGTAGCGGATTTCCACGCCTTGCAGGGCGGCCTGGTCCGCCAGCAGTTTGTCGAAGTCGGCGCGCTGGACCTGGAAGGTAGTCGGCTTGCCGTTGCTGAAGGTCTGGCCGAAATCGAAGGCGCTGTAGTGCTCGCCCCAGGCGAAGGCCGCGCCGTTCTTCAACTGGAACCCGGCGGCGTTGACGGCATCGAGCATGCCGGCTTCTTCGACGAAATCCAGGCAGTGCGACAGCAGGCTTTCACCGATGGAAAAGCGCGGGAAGTGCTGGCGTTCGACGATCAGCACGTCGTGGCCGTTGCGTTTGAGCAAGGCGGCGGCGATGGCGCCGGAAGGGCCCGCGCCAATCACCACGACTTCTCGATGTTCCATTTCAATCGCTGGCACACAGGCTCCTTGCGGGGTTCGACGGTTTCGAAGGGATAGGGCTCGGGTCGACAGTCGTGACCGAGTGATCGGCTTGCGGTGTCGCGGTCTTGTCGCTCGGGCGTGCGGCCCAGGGCGCGAGCAGGAAGCTGAAGGCCAGCCCCAGGCTCACCGCCAGGCCGAAGTTGCTCACCGCCGGGGTGCTGGAAATCGCCAGCAGGCCGAACGACAGCCAGGTGGTCAGGGCGGCGAGCAAGGTGCCCAGCAGGCTGACGGCGGCACCGCCGATCTGCTCGCGCATCAGGATGGCGTAATCGACGCTGATGGCGGTCACCAGCAGCAGGCCGAACAGGCTGAACAGCGTCAGTGGCTGACCGAGCCAGCCGAGGCTGGCCAGGCTGCACAGGGCCGCCAGCAGCGGCAGGGCGACGATCCGCAAGGCACCGCGCAGGCCGAACGGCAGGATCAGCAAGAGCACGATCAGCACACAGGACGCCAGTTTCAGTTCGGCGGCGCTGACCTGGGTGGCGGCAAAAACCTTGTTCAGGTCACCCAGCCGGTCCACCAGTCGTACGCCTGGCAGGCCGTCGGTTTGCGTCCGCAACAGGTCGGCGTTGTTCAGGCCGCGCAGGCTGACCATGCCGGCCACGCCGTCGGTTTGTGCGCCGAGCCAGAGCAGACGCCAGGGTTCGGACAGCGGGCCTTTGAGGGCGCTGTCGATATCCTGGATCGGCAGGGCTTGCAGCTGGGCCAATTCGGTTTGCAAGGCCGCGGCGGGAACGCCGAGGTCGAGCAAGGGTTGCCAGAACCCCGGCAGTTGCTTGAGCGAGTCCTGCAACTGTTGCTGCTCCCGAGGCAGGCTGACCACCTGGTCCAGCGACTGATAGCCCTGGAGTTTGCCCTGGCTCACCAGTTGATCGAGACGCTCGCCGAGTGCGGCCTGACGCTCCAGTAACTGCTGTTGATCGGCGCCGCGCACCAGGAAAAACTGGCTGGTGGGCTGGTAGCCGGTGATCCGCGCGACGGCCTGGGCGTCGGCCAGCAGTTGCGGCGGTGCGCCGACCCATTGGCGGATATCGTTCTTGCTGGTCAGGTGCCACAGGCCAGAGGCGCAGAACAGCACCAGCAGCGCCAGCAGCAGCCGGCTGCCGACTTTGCGCAGCAGCGCTTCACGCACCTTCAGCAATACTTCGCAGACCCGCAGCGGCCATTGCGCCGGACGCAGGTCGGTGCCCTTGAGCAGAGCGGGCAGCAGGCACACGGCGGTCAGGTAGGCACCCACCAGGCCGGCGGCGGAGAACACGGCAATCTGGGTCAGGGCCGGAAACGGCGTCCAGGCCAGGGCCAGGTAACCGATGCAACTGGTGGCCAGGCTCAGGCTCAGTCCGGGCAGGGTAATGCGCAGGGCCGGCCAACTGTGCCAGGGTTTCAGGCTCCAGCTCTTGGACAGGTAATGCAGCGGGTAGTCCACGGCCACGCCGATCAGGCTGGCCCCCAGCACCAGGGTCATCACGTGCAGATGACCGAACAGCAGCACGCAGGCCACCGTACCGAACAGCATGCCCACCAGCACCGGGACGAAGGCCAGCAATACCCGCCAGCGCCGGAAGGCCAGCAACAGCAGCAGGAGAATGCCGAAGGTGGCGCCGCCGCCGACCCAGGTGATTTCCCGGGTCGCTTGTTGCTGGCCGGCGGCGGCATACAGCAGGCCGCTGGCGGCGAGCAGTTGGGCGTCGTCCTGCGCGGCTTCTTCACGGCTCTGCTTGAGCAGTGCGGCGACCTGTATCGGCAGTTTCATGTCGAAAGCATTGCCCCGGGTCCGGGCCCGTAACAGCACCCAGCTTTTACCGTCGGCCTCGGCGATCAATGCGCCGCTGCCGAGATCGAATTGCACCGCGCCGGGTTTCGGTCGGCTGTCCTGGATCCGACCGGTCAGGCCGAGCCAGTCGTCCTGGCTCGGCACCAGGCTGACCCCGGTAAAGGGATCGAACAGGGACTGGACCCGTTGCTGGATAAACGCCGCCGGCTGTTCGATCAGTTGTTGCCGATCAGCGCGGGTGAGCATCGCCAAACGGCTGGCCAGCAGTTGTTGGCGCAACGCCGGCAGGTCGGCCTGCAAGCTCCACTGCACGGTTTCGAACAGCCCGCTGGCCAGCCAGCGCTCGCCCAGCCGTTGCGCCAGGGCAATGGCTTTCTGGCGATCGGCCTGGCCCACCAGCACCAGCATTTCCCGGTTCAAGGGTTCCTGCATGCGCTGTTCGGCCTTGAGCTCCAGGGCATTGGGCGCTGAGCCCGGCACCAGTTCCATCAGGTCGGCCGACACCGGCGCGCCGTGGCGCCATTGCCAACCGGCGAGCGCCAGCACCGCCAGCAGCAGGATCAGGAACAGGCGCGGGAGCAGGCGTTCACTCGGCAAAGTCATGCTGCTCCGCGTCGCTCAGGGGCAGGGCGGCGCTGCTGTCCTGCATGCGCAAGACCGTGCTGTCGCCCTGGGTTTCCAGCAGTTCGATGCGTTGCACCAGTTCGCCGCCGTCGATATTGATCCGGGTGAAGATCTGCTTGAGCAGCACCGAACGTGGCACCAGGGTCAGTTGCCAGTGCTGGGCGTCGCCTTGCAGTTGCAGTTCGAAATCCCGTTGCAGGCCGCTGCTGTCGCCTTGCAGCACGGCGATGAACAGGCGGTTCTGTTCGGCCCCGGCGCTTTTGTTCGGGACCATCTGCCAGCCGCTCGGGTCGCGTCGGGCGATGCCCTTGGCGCTGATGCGGTAGTCCTGTTGCAGCGGGGTCTTGAGCAGCCAGAGCAGGCCGTGGTCCTTGGCGAGGACGAAGGTGCCCTTGCTGGTCAGCGGTTGCGGCAGGGCGCGCAGGTGTTTTTCCTGGATAAAGCTGCCGTGGATCACCGAAGGCTTGGCCAGCTGTTCGCTGAGCTGTTGCAGGTCGAAGGCCGAGGCGTGGGCGGACAGGCCCAGGCAGAGCAGCAGGCATAAACGGATCAGGC
The DNA here is from genome assembly GCF_002814235.1 of Pseudomonas sp. QS1027. GTDB lineage: Bacteria > Pseudomonadota > Gammaproteobacteria > Pseudomonadales > Pseudomonadaceae > Aquipseudomonas. The sequence goes on from NZ_PHSU01000009.1 coordinate 141,141, forward strand.
GGCTCATGCGAGCACCTTCTCGACGGCGGTAACGAAGACTTTGGGCGAGACCAGTTGCATTTCCCGGCTCTGGATCTCCACCGCCACCTGCACGGTGCTGGCGCGGGTCAGGCGTTCGCCGCTGGCAAGATCAGTGATCAGGTAGTTGACCTTCAAGCGGTTCTCCCATTCCACCAGGTTGGCCCGCACATTGATCTTCTGGCCGAACACCGCGCCGCGTACATAACGCAGTTGCAGGTCGATCACCGGCCACGCGTAGCCGGATTCGAGCATGTGCGTGTAGTTGTGGCCGATATGGTCCAGCAGCGCGCAGCGGGCGACTTCCAGGTACTTCACGTAATGGCCGTGCCAGACCACATGCATGGTGTCGACGTCGAAAAACGGCACCAGGATCTCGGTATCGACATGCAGTACGCCGCGGCTACGCATGGAGCCTCCAGTGTTGCTCGGCGATGCGCTTCAGGCACAGGCGCAGTTCGGCTTCAAGGGCGCGGTCTTCGATCACCGGGGGGAAGTCCTTTGCCAGGGCTTCGTGCATCGCCGCCAGGGCTGGCGGTAGCGGTCGCGCATCGCAGGCCTGGCTGCGCAGCCAGACACCCTGGTTGGCGGCGAGCAAGGTGGCGGCGGCGACCTGTTCGGTCAGCTCCAGCACGCGGATCGCGTCGCGGGCGGCGATGGTGCCCATGCTCACCTTGTCCTGGTTGTGGCATTCGGTGGAGCGCGAGAACACACTGGCCGGCATAGTGTTTTTCAGGGCTTCGGCGGTCCAGGCGCTGGCGCCGATCTGCACGGCCTTGAAGCCATGGTTGAGCATCGCCCGCTCGGCGCTGGCGCCGGAGAGGTTGCTCGGCAGGCCGTGGTTGTAGCGCACGTCCACCAGCAGCGCGAGCTGCCGATCGAGCAGGTCGGCGACATTGGCCACCAGGGTCTTGAGGCTGTCCATGGCGAAGGCGATATGCCCGCCGTAGAAATGCCCGCCGTGGAGCACGCGCTCTTCTTCGGCGTCGATGATCGGGTTGTCGTTGGCGCTGTTCAGTTCGGTTTCGATGAATGAACGCAACCAGCCCAGGCTGTCGGCCAGCACACCGAGCACATGGGGGGCGCAGCGCAGCGAGTAGCGATCCTGCAAGCGGTGCAACGGTGCGGTCGGTGCGTCGATGGCGAGGTCCTTGCGCAGCCAGGCGGCCACCTGCATCTGCCCCGGGTGCGGCTTGGCGGCGAACAGGCGCTCGTCGAAGTGCTCCGGGTTGCCTTGCAGCGCCACCACGTTGAGGGCGGTGATGCGGGTTGCCAGTTGCAGCAGGTAGTCGGCGCGGGCAAAGGCCAGGCAGGCCAGGCCGGTCATGACGGCGGTGCCGTTCATCAACGCCAGGGCTTCCTTGGGTCGCAGCACCAGCGGGTCCCAGCCGAGTTCGCGGTGCACGTCGCTGGATTGGCGGCGTTCGCCACGAAACAGCACTTCGCGTTCGCCGGAGAGGGTCGCGGCGACGTAGGACAGTGGCGTCAGGTCGCCACTGGCGCCGACCGAGCCCTCTTCGGGAATCAGCGGCAGGATGTCCAGGTCGAGGAACGCCTGCAGGCGTTCCAGCAGTTCCACACGCACGCCGGACACGCCATGGCACAGCGACTGCAAACGCGCTGCCAGTACGGCGCGGGTCGCCTGCGGATCGAGCAACTCGCCGAGGCCGCAACCGTGAAAGGTGTAGAGATGACGCGGTAACGCTTCGACGTGTTGCAGCGGCACCGCCACCACGCAGGAGTCGCCGTAGCCGGTGGTGACGCCGTAGATCACGCCTTCCTTGTCCAACAGCGAATCAAGGAACTGCGCGCCCTTGGCAATGCGCTGGCGGAACGCCGGGTCGCCTTGCAGTTGCGTCGGCACCTGACGGTTGGCCAGGGCCAGCACGTCTTCGATGCGCAGCGGGAGTTCGCCGAAGGTGACCGGCTCAAGCGGATGCGTTGTCATCGGATTTCCAGAAAGGGTAGAAGTTGAACCACTGGTACGGTGCCTGCAAGCAGTAATGGCCCAGGCGCTCGGCGTAACGGGTTGCCCACTGGGCGATCACCTGTTCGCGGTCGCTGCGTTTCCACTGCACTGTTTCAGTGAAGGGTTCGAGAGTGATGCGGTAGCGGCCCTGGAGTTTTACGCAGAACAGCAGGTTGACCGGGCATTTCAGCAGTCCGGCCAGCAGCCATGGACCTTGCGGGAACGCGGCGGGCTGGCCGAGGAAGTCCACTCGTACATGGCGTCCGCCATGCAGTGGTACGCGGTCGCCGGCAATCGCCAGCCATTCGCCGCGATCCAGGCGCTGGCTCAGTTGCAGCATCACCGCCGGGTTCAGTTCGCTGACCTGGATCAGCCGCAGGTTGGTCGCCCCGGCCTCGCCCAGCAAGCGGTTGAAGCGCTCGGCGTGCTTGGTGTGGACCAGCACGTTCATGGTGACCCTTTCGCCCAGCTCGGCGAGGGCGCGGCAGACTTCCAGGTTGCCCAGGTGCGCGCCCACCAGCATCTGCCCGCGTTCGCCGCGCAGTTGATTGCGCAGCCGGGCCGGGTCGACGATCTCGAGCTGATCGAGGCGCAGCTTGCCGTTCCATACATCGAGCTTGTCCAGCAGCGAGTCGGCAAAGGCCATGAACTGCCTGAAGACCTTAATGCGGGTTGGCCGCAGGTGGTTTTGACCGCTCCAGTCGGCCAGGCGCTGCTGGTAGTGCCAGGCACTCTGCCGGGCGCTGCGGCCGAACAGGAAAAAGTACAGGACGATACCGTGCAGTACCGGGCTGAGCACTCGACGGCCGAGGACCTTGACGCCGAAGGCGGTGAGTTTCATCAACCAGAAGCTGCCGCGCTCCTGCCGGTCGGCCCAGTGTTTTTGCGCGTCGCTCATGCCCGCCACCGCCGCCAGAGGATGCTCGGCAGGCGCACCAGCATGCCGAAGAACAGCCGGGTATGCATGCTGGAAATCAGCGCGTTGTCGTGGAACATCCGAAAGTGCGAGAGGCCGTTCAGAGGGTAATGGACCTTGGTCGGCAACCAGCGCATGGGTTGGTTGCGCCAGGACAGACGGACGAGGATGTCCGAGTCGAAGTCCATGCGCTTGCCCAGCTTCGCCGAGTCGATCAGCGCCAGCACCGGCGGCAACGGGTAGACCCGGAAGCCGCACATGGAGTCGCGGATCTGCAACGACAGGCTGTTGATCCAGACCCAGACATGGGTCAGGTAACGGGCATAAAGGCGGCCCTTGGGCACGCTGTCATCGTATTGCGGGTAGCCGCAGATCAGCGCCTCGGGGTGCTGGCGCGAGGCGTCGAGAAAGACCGCGATGTCATGCAGGTCGTGCTGACCGTCGGCGTCCACCTGCAGAACATGGGTGAAGCCCAGCCGCGCGGCCTCGCGCATCCCGGTCATGACCGCGCCGCCCTTGCCCTGGTTGACGGGCAGTTTCACCAGGCAGACGTGTTCGTGTTCGGCGAGTTGCTCCAGCACCGCCGCGCAGGCCGGGCTGCTGGCATCGTCCACCAGCACGCAGGGCAGGCCGGCTTGCAGCAGGGCTTCGATTACCGCAGGCACGGCGGCTTCGTGGTTGTAGACCGGGATGACCGCGCAGGGCTTATGCATGGGCCGCCTCCAGCACGATGCGGCCGCTGGAGCAGGCGGCATTGGTATTGCGAAAGGCGAAGTGCAGTTTGCTGCGCTCACGGTCGAAGCGCAGGCTCAGTTCGAGCTGGTCGCCCGGACGCACCAGTTGCTGGAATTTCAGTACTTCCATGCCGGCGAATTTTTCCGGCAACTCGAGTCGCTGGCGACCCAGCTCCAGTGCCCAATCCACTTGCACCACGCCGGGCAGCACCGGGGTGACCGGGAAGTGTCCGCTGAAGTAGGCCAGGTCCGGTGGCACGGCCAATTGCAACAGCCATTCGCCATCCATCTCATGTTGCGACAGCACTTCCGGACCTTTGGGGCGCGGAGCCCGCAACAGGGCCTCGACCTCGGCCTGGGGCAATTTGCCCTGGGGGTTCAGCGGCAGGTGCCGCAGTAAACGCCAGCGGCGTGGCAGCGCCAGGGTTTCGCAATGGCCGAGCAGATGTTTGCGCAGGGTCTCGGTCAGTGCACGCCGACCCTGGTTACGCAGGATATGCAGCCCCTGTTCGGAGAGCACCAACAGCGCGCCGAGGTAGGCGCGGTTTTCCTGTACCACGCCCAGGCGTGCTTCGGCGACCCAATCGTGTTCCATCAGGGCCTGTTCCAGCATCGGCAGGGAGATGCGTTTTTCTTCCAGTTTGACGATGCGGTCCAGCCGCCCCAGCAGTTCGAAACGACCGTCCGCTTCGAAGCGGACGGCGTCCGCCGTTTGCTCGACATGCCCGGCCGGCAGATAAGGCGAAGCCACCTGCAAGGCGCCATCCGGGTCCTGGCTCAGTTGCACATCGGCGAAGGGGCGCCACAGCGGGTCGCCCTGGCGCCAGGCGATGCCGCCGGTTTCCGAGCTGCCGAGAATTTCCGTCGGCCATTGCTGCAAGCGTTGCTGCAGGCTGGACGCGGCTTCGGGTGGGAGCGCGCCGCCCGAGGAAAACACCCGGCGCACCTGGCTCAGGGCCGGCCAGTCGAGGTTGTCGCCCATGCGCTTGAGCAGGGCCGGGCTTGCCACCCAGGCGAACTGCGGATGCTCACGGCTGGCGCGCTGCAGGTCTTCCGGGAAGGCCAGTTGCTTGCGCACGAAGGTCCGCCCGGCACACAGCGGCCAGAGCACGCGGAACAGCAAACCATAGATATGCTGGGTGGCGACGCTGCCGATGATGCAGGCCTGGTCGAGATCGGTCCCCCACAGCTGTTCCAGGGCCAGGACTTCATTGGCCAGTTGGCGCAGGCTTTTGTCGATGCGCTTGGGTTCGCCGCTGGAGCCGGAGGTGCACAGGCTCAGGCGACAGTTGTCGAGATCGAGCGCGGCCGGGCTCAACGGCTCGGCGCAGAGTGCTTCGAGGGCGTGGCTGTCGGTCAGCCACAGGTCGACATCCGCTGCCCAGCGTTGGCGGGTCTGTTCCTGCAGGTCGGCGGGTAACAGCACCCGGACGCCGGCGCGCCAGGCACCGAGCAGGGCAATGGCCAGCTCCCCGGCATCTTCCAGGTGCACGGCAATGTGTTTCACGTCACGGGCCTGCAAGCCAGCCGCCAGGCTCAATGCCTGCTGCGTCAGCCCGGCATGATCCTGCGGTGGATCCAGGGTGACCGCTCGCGGTCCATGCGACTTGAGCAACAACTGCTCAAGGTTTATCCAGTTCATGCGCGGCCTCTTACCCGTTGTCGTACCAGCCACTCAATGGCGAACAGCAAACCCATCAGCCCATAGGAGATCAGGCCGGTGTACAACATCCACCAGCTCAGCGGCGCCCAGAGGGTCAGGGCGGCGGCGATCAGGCCGTTACAGAGAAAGAACAGGCTCCAGACACGGGTCACCTGTCTCGTATAGTTAATGGCCACATCCGGTAACTGCGGCTCCCGCAGGCGGGCCAGCCGCTCGACCATCGGCGGGCCGAATTTCAGGCTCAGGCCGAACAGGCCGAGCATGAAGGCGCTGATCAGCACCGGGTACCAGCGCAGCAACAGCGGGCTGTTCAGCAACGCCAGCAAACCGCAGAAGGCGATGGCACTGAGGGCCATCCACAGGCTGCCGGGGCGCCGCTCGCCGGTCAGGACCCGGGCCAGCCACAGGCCGCCGAGCAACAGCCCGAACTGCCAGGGGGCGAAATGCTCCATGCCGAAATACACCGCAAAGGGGTACAGCAGGCCTGCCAGCAGCAGGCCCAGGCCGATCAGGCGTTTCATGCGGCCGGTTGCACCAGGCGAAAGACCGCCTCGACCACATCGTTGACGGTACGCACCGACTTGAACTCCTCGGCGGCGATTTTCTTGCCAGTCTGACGCTTGATATGGTCGATCAGGTCCACGGCATCGATGCTGTCGATTTCCAGGTCCTGGTACAGGTTGCTGTCCAGGGTGACGCGTTCGGGTTCCAGTTCGAAGAGTTCGACCAGGGCATCGCGCAGGGTGTTGAAGATGTCGTCACGGGTTTGCATGGTACGGCCTCACGCTGCCTGTTTTGCCGTGACGAAAGCCGCAAGGCTGGCCACGCTGGAGAAATGGTCGCGGGTGTCCTTGGCGTCCGCATCGATCTTGATGCCGTAGCGCTTCTGGATCGCCAGGCCGAGTTCGAGGGCATCCACCGAATCCAGGCCCAGGCCTTCGCCGAACAGGGTTTGCTCGTTGCCGATGTCTTGCGCGCTGATGTCTTCCAGGCCCAGGGCCTCGATGATCAGCTCTTTGATCTCAAGGTGCAGGGCGGGGGTTGGATCGCTCATCTGAGGCGAGCTCCTTAATGAAGTAATGGTGCAGATAATCGTTGAGTTTGCGCGAGGCCTGGGGCGCTGGGCCCTGCGCGGCAAAGCCTTGTGGGTCTATATCGGCGCCAACACGGAAACTGAAGTGCACCCGGCGTTGCGGAATGCGATACCAGGGTTCGGCCTTGGTCAGGGTGGTGGGGCTGACCTTGATCACGACCGGGGTGATGATTCTCGCACCCCGCAGGGCAATCGCGGCGGCGCCGCGATGAAAGGCGGGTGCCGTGCCCGGCGTGGTGCGGGTGCCTTCGGGAAAAACGATCAGGGTCTGGCCGTCTTTCAGGGCGCCGGCCGCGGCGTCGAGCATGTCCAGGCTGCCATCGTTGCTGATGTATTCGGTGGAGCGCAGCGGCCCGCGGGTGAAGGGGTTTTGCCAGAGGCTCTGCTTGACCACACAGTTGGCATGACGCACCAGGCCGATCAGGAACACCACGTCGATCAGCGACGGGTGGTTGGCGATGATCATCTGGCCGGGGCGACCGAGTTTTTCCGCGCCTTCGACTTCATAGGTCAGTACGCCGGTGCGGGCCATGAAACGGATGAACAGCCAGAACAGCCGGCTGACCGTTTGTCGTGCGCGCAGGCGCTGGCGTTCGGCATTGCCCGGCAGGCAGCCGAGCAAGGGGAATATCACCAGTCGCAGGCACAGGCCGCCCAGCCCGAACAGGGCGAAGCTCAAGGCGGTGGCCAGCAAGCGCCAGTAGTAGGCGTCGCAGGGCTTGGTCATGGTCGGCGTTGCCAGTTCCATACCCGGGTCTTCCATCGGTGTTGGCAGGAGGCGTGTTGGCCGAGCAGGGTACGCAACAGATCGAGGGCATGGGGCCACTCGGTCGGGCGTTGTTCGTCCGTGCCGCTTTCGAGGGACAGTTGCCACTCGTCGCCCGGGGTCAGCAGCAGGCCGAGGGCGTAGGGAAACGGCACGTCGTCGATCCAGCGGCGGTAGGCTTCGGGCGGTTGTTCCTCGGTGATCACCAGCAGGACCGCGGGGGCGCCTTCATCGAGCAGCGCGGCGGCCTCGAGCATGCCGTGTTCGAGGCCGTCGCCGTTGGCGGCCAGGGCGGTCATTTCGCAGGTCGAGCCGCGCAGGATCGACCACAGGCCGATCACCGCGTTGTGCACCGACAGGCTGAACTGGGTCGGCGACAACGGCTGGTCGGCCGCCAGGTCGCTGAGGATGTCGAAGGTGCGTGGGGTTTCGCCGTGTCGGGAGATGAACACCAGGGGCAGTTGCGCGTGACCCTCGGCCAGTGGCCAGCCGACGCTGAAGGCCATGCGCGCCAGGCGGCTGAGGCGGCGGCGCTGCATGGCCGGCAGGAAGGACACATCCGGTGCCGCATCGCTGGGCGCGGGTACGTAAGGCTGGCGGCTCCAGGCCTGCCAGTCGTCCGCACTTTCCAGGCCCGGGGCCCAGGCGCGCCATTGGGCGATGTTGAAGTTGATCACTGAATGTCTTCCCGCCCCTGCGGGCTTCCTTGAACGCTATGGTTGATCCCTGAACCCCTACCAACCCTGGCGTGGCGCGATGGCCGAGTGGCGCGCATTATCCCGGTGCACAAGGCCTGTAGCAAATTTTTGGTCACATTTTGCTCGATTAAATTTGCAGAATGCGAAGAGGTAGCTAGCAACTGGCTATTATTCGTATTTTTTTGGATACGTATGTCAGAAATTTCCCAGGTCAAAGGGAAAATACCCTGGGTTAGTGAAGTTATTACGGCGTGAGAGGTAGTCCTCGTCCTGCCAAGGTGGCGCGGCAGCGGTCAAGCCCTCTACACTCGGTGATCCATTGATACACGGAGGTCTTGTCATGCGGCGTGTGGTGTTCAATCAGAAAGGCGGGGTCGGCAAGTCGAGCATTGCCTGCAACTTGGCGGCGGTCAGCGCCAGCGAGGGCTATCGGACCCTGTTGGTGGACCTCGATGCCCAGGCCAACTCCACGCAATACCTCACCGGGCTCACCGGTGACGACATTCCCATGGGCATCGCCGATTTCTTCAAGCAGATCCTTTCGTCCGGACCGTTCTCGAAGAAAAACCAGGTGGATATCTATGAGACGCCCTTCGACAACCTGCACGTGATCACGGCCACGGCCGAGCTGGCGGATCTGCAGCCCAAGCTCGAGGCGAAACACAAGATCAACAAGCTGCGCAAACTGCTGGATGAGTTGTCGGAAGATTACGACCGTATTTACCTGGATACGCCGCCAGCGCTGAATTTCTATGCGGTGTCTGCGTTGATTGCCGCCGATCGCGTATTGATTCCCTTCGATTGCGACAGCTTTTCCCGTCAGGCGCTGTATGGCCTGCTGGCCGAGATCGAAGAGTTGAAGGAAGACCACAACGAAGATCTGCAAGTGGAAGGGATTGTGGTCAACCAGTTCCAGGCCCGGGCGAGTTTGCCGCAGCAGATGCTCGACAGCCTGATCGCCGAGGGCTTGCCGGTGTTGCCGGTGTATCTGGCCAGTTCAGTGAAGATGCGCGAGTCCCATGAAGCCAACCGGCCGCTGATCCACTTCGATCCACGGCACAAGCTGACCCAGCAGTTCGTCGAGTTGCACGCGTTGCTGGAGAAAAACGCTTAACACCCTTTTGCGCCTGCCGGCTGCGCGAGCCTCAGATACCTTGGCTGCGCAGCCAGGCCAGCAACTGCGGCAGGGGGAAGGCACCGCTCTGGCGCGCGACTTCCTGGCCATTTCTGAACAGGATCAGGCTGGGAATCGAACGAATCCCCAGCTGTGCCGAGAGTTGCGGGTTGGCCTCGCTGTCGAGCTTGGCCAGGCGGCACTTGCCGGCCAACTGGGCCGCCGCCTGTTCGAACACCGGCGCAAAGGATTTGCACGGCCCGCACCAGTCCGCCCACACGTCCACCAGCAACGGCAGGTCGCCCTTGATCTGGCTGGCGTAATCGCCCTGTTTCAATTCGAACGGTTTATCCAGCAAGACCGCGGCTTTGCAGCGTCCGCATTTCGGCTGGTCGCCCAGGCGTTCGGCGGGGATGCGGTTGAGGCCGTTGCAATGCGGGCAGGGGATCAGTAGTGGTTCGGACATGAGGGGGCTCCAGGGAAGTGGCCAATGGTCCTTATCTGGAGCCGAGCGTGGGTTTTATCAAGCCTTGTCGCATGCCCTCACATTTTCAGCCGCCGGAGTTCGGGCCGGGAACCTAGTCTGGGAGAGCGCACCGTCAGTCGGATGGGCTTCATAGCAAATTGCGATATTCCGATGTCGGGTTTAATCTCCATAGCAAGATGCGATAAGGACATTGCATGCATGTAATTACCGAGAAGCGTATTTGGGAAGCCAAGGGCCGTTGGCCCGACTCAGCCTCTGCGCTGGATGTGTGGTATCGCCGGATCAGAAATTGTCGTCCGGCCAATTTTGCGGCGATGAAAGCCATATTTCCGGCAACGGACAAGGTGGGGGATTTCCATGTGTTCGATATCGGTGGGAACAAGCTGCGCCTGATCGCGGTGGTGCACTACACGGCACACCGGCTCTATATCAAGCATGTGCTTGATCATCGTGAATATGACAAGGGTAAATGGAGGGAGGAGCGTTGATGAACGTCATGACCCAACAGGCTTTCGAGCACTGGCACTTCGTCGAGCCGTTGCTGCGCAAGCCGAAAACCGAAGCCGACTATGATGTGTTGGTCGGCGTGCTCGATGAATTGCTTGAACTGATCGGCGAGGATGAGTCGAGCCCGCTCATGAGCCTGGTGGATATCCTCAGTGACTATATCGAGGCATACGACCATGAGCACCGGCCGATGCCGGTGGCCAGTGGGGCCGATGTACTGCGGGAGATGATGCGTGAACATGGCTTGAACCAGAGCGACCTGCCCGGGGTCGGGCCGCAATCGGTGGTTTCCGAGATACTCAGCGGCAAGCGCAAGCTCAACCTGCGCCAGATCCGCTGGCTGGCTGAGCACTTTGGGGTGTCGGAGCAGACCTTTATCTGAGCCGGCTTACGACGAACAACTGATCTCCAGATGCTTGCCCCACTCCGGTGGCCGCTCGGCGTAGCGTTCCATGCCCGCTTGTTCCTCGAACGGCTTGCTCAGTACTTCGTGGAGTTGCCGTACCTCTGAGTAGTCACCATTTTCCGCCGCATCGATGGCCTTCTGCGCCAGGTAGTTGCGCAGGATATACAGCGGGTTGGCCGCGTGCATCCGTGCCTTGCGCCGGGATTCATCCTGGTCCGGCTCGCGGGCGACCCGGGCCTTGTAGCGGTCGGCCCAGGCGTCGAAGCCCTTGATATCGATAAAGTCATCTCGCAGCCGCGCGGTGGCCAGAGCGGCGGACTCATCCCCCAGGCGGCGGAAGAACAAGGTGTAGTCGACCCCGCCGGCCTGCATCAGTTGCAGCAGGTTTTCCACCAGCTTCAGGTCGTCGTCTTCGGCGCAGGTCAGGCCGAGGCGGCGGCGCATCAGGTCCAGGTAGTGGGCCTGGTACAGCGGCAGGAACAGGCCCAGCGCCTCACGCAACGCCTCGACACTGATGAACGGCGTCAGGGCCTGGGCCAGCGCACTGAGGTTCCACTGGCCGATGGGGACCTGGTTGCTGAACGAGTAGCGGCCCTGGTCATCGGAGTGGTTACAGATGAAGTGCGCATCGAAATCATCGAGAAAGGCGAACGGGCCGAAATCGAAGGTGATGCCCAGGATCGACATGTTGTCGGTGTTCATCACGCCATGGCAGAAACCGTAGGCCTGCCACTTGGCGATCAGCTCGGCGTTGCGCTCGACGATCTCGCGGAACATCGCCAGGTACGGCTCCGGCTGTTCCAGGCACTCGGGGAAATGCATCGCCAGCACGTGTTCGCCGAGCTGCTTCTGCTGCTCCGGCTGCTTGGTGTAGTAGAAGTATTCGAAATGACCGAAGCGCACATGGCTGGGCGCCATGCGCAGGACCATGGCGCCGCGCTCCTGTTTCTCGCGCCACACCGGCGTGTCGGAACCGATCACGCATAGCGCGCGGCTGCTGGGAATACCCAGGGCATGCAGGGCCTCGGAGGCAAGGAACTCGCGAATCGAGGAACGCAGCACCGCGCGGCCGTCGCCCATGCGTGAATAAGGCGTTTGCCCGGCGCCCTTGAGATGCAGGTCCCAATGCTCGCCCGCGTTGTTGTAGACCTCGCCCAGCAACAATCCGCGACCGTCACCCAGGCGCGGGTTGTAGGAACCGAACTGATGCCCCGAATAGACCATCGCCCGTGGTTCGGCCTCGGCCCAGAGCTTGTGCCCGCCGAACAGCTCGGCGAACACCGGTTCCTCGGCAATGGCCGGGTCCAGGTCGAGCAGGGTCATGGCTGCCGGACTCACCGCCACCAGGCGCGGATTGTCGAGGGGCTCGGGCAGGATATGGGTGGAAAACGCATCGCCCAGGCGGGCGAAGCGGTTATCGAAGGTCAGTTCGTCGAGGGCTTTCAAACGGCCGGCTCCAGCAGAATGTCCGAGTATTCTGCTGGGATTAGCCGGCAGACGCCAGCGGCCTCATGCAAACGGCATGGGCGCCGCGTCTGTCAGGTCTCAGTCGAGCTTGTCCGGTGGCGGCAACTGTTCCGGCTCGGCCGGCTCTTTCGAGGCAGGCGCAACGGCTGGCGCGTCGGCTTCCACTGGCACCAACTTGTATTCCTGGCCATGCAGGTTCTTGAGATAGACCTCCATCTGCCGGAACGAGATGTTGATGTGCTCTTTCTTGAACTCGCGGTTGATAAAGCGGTTGACCTCGTCGACCACCGGGTTGCGGTCGCCCAGGTCGCGCACGTGCATGCGCAGTTCGTGGTCCAGGGTACTTTCGCCGAAGTTCAGGAAGTACACGTGGGGCTCGGGCTCCTTCAGGACTCGCGGGTTATCGCGGGCGGCCTTGAGCAGCAGCTCCTTGACCCGGTCCAGGTCCGAACCGTAGTCGACGCCGAGCTTGAGGGTCACGCGGGTAACCGTGTCGGTCAGCGACCAGTTGATCAGTTGCCCGGTGATAAAGGTCTTGTTCGGGACAATGATGTCCTTGCGGTCGAAGTCGGTAATGGTGGTGGCACGGATACGGATCTTGCTGACCGTGCCCGACAGGGTGCCGATGGTGATGGTGTCGCCGATCCGCACCGGGCGCTCGAACAGGATCATGATGCCGGAGATGAAGTTGGCGAAGATTTCCTGCATGCCGAAACCCAGGCCCACCGACAGCGCCGCCACCAGCCATTGCAACTTGTCCCAGCTCACGCCGAGGGTCGAGAGGGTGGAGACGAAGCCGATGCCGGCGATCACGTAGGACAGCAAGGTGGTGGTGGCGTAGGCGCTGCCCTGGGCCAGTTCGAGCTTGGACAGCACCAGCACTTCCAGCAGGCCCGGCAGGTTGCGCGCCAGGGCGAAGGTGATGCCGATGATCGCCAGGGCACCGATGACGTTGCCAATGCTGATGGGCACCATGCTCATGGTCGCGCCGGTGCCGCTGGTGTATTCGTAGAGGGTGATGTTGTCCAGGTAGGAGAACACGCTGATCAGGTCCGACCAGACCCAGTACAGCGCCGCCACGAAGCCGCCGAGCAGGGCCAGGCGGATCAGGCGCATGGATTGTTCGTTGACCTGTTCGATGTCCAGGGTCGGCTCTTCGATCAGCAGTTCGCCATCGCCGGCTTCCTTGGCCGCCTGGCGTTTGCTCAGGGCGCGCTGGTAGGCCAGGCGCCGGGCCGCGACCCCGAGGCCGCGAGCGAAGGTCGCCTCGATCACCAGCCAGAGCATCAGCAGGTACAGGGTCTCGATCAGCCGGTCACTGAGTTTCAGGGCGGTGTAGTAGTAGCCGAAGCACACGGCGATAAACAGCGCGATGGGCATGGCGGTGAAAATCACGCCGACCAGTTTGCGGAACAGCGAGGCACTGCCGTGGTTCGGACTGCCCAGCAGCAAGCGGCTGAGCAGCCAGGCCATCAGGCCGTAGCAGGTCAGGACCACGGCAATGCCCAGCACGTCACCGGCCAGCGAGGCCGGTTGCAGCTCGGCGACGGAAACAATGGCCACCAGGGCCAGGACCACGAAGCCGAGGCGACGTACCCAGCTCTGGAGAAATTCGACCTGGGGTTTTTCCCAACGGAAATGCAGTTCGGCCACGCCGCCCGGGGCCAGAATCCGATAGGCGGTGTAGAACACCAGCCAGGCCAGGGAGATCTGCAGCAGCGCGGCACCGAGACTGGCGTTCTGGCCACGGGCGTCGATCTGCAGGGCATAACCGCACAGGGCCAGCCCCAGGGCGACCGGCATCGCCAGGGCGACGTTGACCAGGATCGCCAGCGGCGTGTGCCACTGGCTGTCGCGTTTGAAGTGGCCGATATCCTTGTGCACCTTGCTCAGGCGCGCATACAGCGACTTGCGCCGCCATAGCAGGGCGCCGATCAACAGCAGCAGGGGCAGGAACAGCAGTGGATGTTGTGCCAAGCCGTCGGTCAGCTCACTGAAGCTCGAGGCCCAGGGCAGGGTGGTGACCTGCTTTTGCAGGCGTGCCGGTACGCTTTCGATCCAGTCCAGGTCCAGGGGCTTGTTGCTCGGAATCCAGAACATCTGCTCGTCCAGGGTGGCGCGCAGGCTCTGGGCGGTGCTGAGCAGTTGCTTCTGGTTCAGTTGCAGGGTGATGGACTCGTTGAGCAGGGCGCTCAACTCGCGGTTCAGGCGTTCGAGCAGGTCGCTGCGGGTCACCGCCAGGTCCAGGAGGGTCCTGCGCAGTTGTGCATTGACCTGGTCCGGTGGCTGGGTCGCCAGCAGGTTGTCGACATAGGTGGCCGGGCTGCTGATCAGTTCGCGCTGCTGGTTGATCTCGAACTGGTAGAGGCGGATATCGGCGATTTCATCGGCCAGGTTCTTGTCCACCTGCAGCCGCGGCAGGGCCTGTTTCTGCTTGTAGAGAATCTTCGACAGCAACAGGCTGCCCTTGAGCACGCTGATCTGTTCGTCCAGGGCCTGGTCGCTCTGGGTCACGCTGTCGAGCTGCTGCTTGGTCTGCAAGTTCTGCTGGGTCAGCTCGTTGAGCCGGTCGGTGCTCTTGAGCAGGTAGTCGGAGAGCTTGAGGTTGGTCGCGCTTTCGGTGGCCAGCACACTGCTGTCGCCGGCTTTCTGCGCTTCGATGGATTGCTGGGTGACGGTCTGTTGGGACTGGGCCAGGCGCTTCTGGTTGATCAGCGACTGCATGTCCTGGATTTCCTGCTCCAGGCGTGCGGTTTTTTCCATCAGCAGGTCATGCTGGCTGTTGCCCAGGTCCTGTAACTGGCTGTTGCCGGCCAGCTCCTGGCGGCGCAGCAGGATCAGCGCGTTGATCGAGGACAGTTCGGCGTTCAACTGGTTGCGCTGGTCGCTGTTGAGGGCCTTGCCGTTGTCCTTGCCCTGCTTGAGGGTATTGTTGATCTGCTGGATGCGTGTCTGGCTGGTGCTGATTTCCGACTGCGCGCGCTCGGGGCGGGTCTGGGCGGTGATGATCAGGCTGTTGGCATCGGCCAGGGCTTTTTGCAGATCGCCTTGTTGGGTAGTGCGCTCGGTCAGCAGTTGTTCGAGCTGCGACACCGACTGGTTGGCATAACGCTGGGCTACCGGGATTACCTTGGTGACTTTCAGGCGGGCCAGTTCACGCTGGTTTTCAACGGTCTGGCGCGGCGCATCGGCGACTTGCTGCTTGGTCGCGGCCAGGCGCTTTTCATAGTCGTCCTGGTTCGACAGCCAGGTCAGCGTCTGCTGCAGCACGGCTTGCAGGGCCTTTTGATCGGCGTCGGCGAGCTTGCGGTCGGCAATCCTGTCCAGGCTTTGCTGGACCGATTGACTGGTGGGCGGTTCGGCCGCTTGCAACGCGCCGACGGAAAGACTCAGGCCCAGCAGGGCCATGGCAAGAAAAGTGCGCAAGGAAGACATAAGTACCGGTCAAGCAGCGTGAAGAAAGTGGGCAGTTTAGAGGAAGAGACCCGGACCCGGGCGACTTCCTTCGGGGAATCTGACGCCGACTTTGCCGATCTTGTTCCCGTCCATGACCGCGACAGTCCACAAGGTGTTGTTCCACTCCACCTGGTCGCCGACGATCGGCGCGCCGCCGACCTTGTGGGCGATGAAGCTGCCCAGCGGAGTATTCGGGTCGACGCCTTCGAGTTTCAGGCCATAGAGCGCCGAGACCGCGCCCAGCTGGGCGTCGCCTTCGAGGACGAAGTCGCCGAAGAAGCGCAGGTCGAGCCCGCGTTGCGGCGCCTGGCTGAACAGCTTGCCGAGGGCCGGGAGGTTGTGTTCGTGACCGATCACGCAGAGCAGGTCATCGACTTCCAGGGTGGTACTACCCGACGGATGGAGCAGTTGCTGGCCACGGAACAGCGCGGCGATACGCGTACCTTCAGGCATTTTCAGCTCGCGCAGGGCGGCGCCGATACACCATTTTTCAGCACCCAGGCGATAGACGAAGAGCTCCCATTCGCTGGTGACATGCACTTCCAGGGCGGCCCGGGAGATCGGTGCCGGTTCCGGCGGGACCGTGACCTTCAGCAGCTTGGCCACCCACGGCAGGCTGGTGCCTTGCACCAGCAGCGACACCAGCACGATAAAGAACGCCAGGTTGAAGTACAGCTGCGCATGGGGCAGGCCGGCCATCAGCGGGAACACCGCGAGAATGATCGGGACCGCGCCGCGCAGGCCGACCCAGGAGATAAACGCCTTTTCCCGGCCATGGAAGGCCTTGAACGGCAGCAGCCCGACCAGCACCGACAGCGGCCGGGCGAACAGGATCATCCACAGTGCCAGGCCCAGGGCCGGCAGGGCGATGGGCAGCAGGTCATGGGGCGTGACCAGCAGGCCCAGCACCAGGAACATGCCGATCTGCGCCAGCCAGGCCATGCCGTCGAGCATGTGCAGGATGCCGTGGCGACTGCGCACCGGACGGTTGCCGATCACCAGGCCGCACAGGTACACGGCGAGGAAGCCGCTGCCGTGCAGGGCGTTGGTCAGGGCGAAGACCACCAGGCCGCCGCTGATCACCAGGATCGGGTAGAGGCCGTTGGCCAGGTTGATGCGGTTGACCAGTTGCAGCATCAGCCAGCCGCCACCGAGGCCGATGATGCCGCCGATGCCGAATTCGCGAATCAGATGGCCGAGCAGGCTCCAGTGCAGGCCGGTCTGGCCGCTGGCGAGCATGTCGATCAGGGTCACGGTGAGAAACACCGCCATCGGGTCGTTACTGCCCGACTCGATTTCCAGGCTGGCGGTGACCCGTTCGTTCAGGCCCTTGCCGCCCAGCAGCGAGAATACCGCCGCGGCGTCCGTGGAACCGACGATGGCGCCGATCAGCAGGCCCTGGATGATATTCAGGTTGAACAGCCAGGCGGCGGCCATGCCGGTCAGGCCGGTGGTGATCAGCACCCCGACGGTGGCCAGCGACAACGCCGGCCACAACGCCACGCGGAAACTCGCGACCCGCGTGCGCAGGCCGCCGTCGAGCAGGATCACGGCGAGGGCGAGGTTACCGACCAGGTAGGCGGTGGGGTAGTTGTCGAAGATGATGCCGCCGCCGTCGACGCCGGCGCTCATGCCCACAGCGAGGATGATCACCAGGATCGGGATGCCGAGGCGCGAGGACAGCGAGCTCACCAGGATACTTGCGCCTACCAGCAACGCGCCGATCAAGAACAGGCTGTTGATGGTCGTCGCATTCAAAGGCAGTACTCCAGGAAAGCTTGCAAAGGCTGGGCGCAGACTGACCATGCAGTCTGCGTGCCAGCGATTCTAACCTGTTGAAATGTACCGCTGTCAAAAGCTTTAGAACCAGGCGTCCTGCATCGACAGGCAGGTATCGTCCCGGGCTTCGAGAATGGCCAGCTCATGATGGCAGCCCGGTACTTCCCAGGTGAGGAAGTAGCGCGCGGCTTGCAGCTTGCCTTTGTAGAAGGGCAGGTCCGCCGGATTGCCCCTGGCCAGGCCTTCCTCGGCCCGCACTGCCTGTTCCAGCCAACGCCAGCCGATGACCGTGTGGCCGAACGCCTTGAGGTACAGCGCCGAGTTGGCGAGGCTGCTGTTGACCTTGCCCTGGGCCAGGTCGGTCAGCAGGCCGATGGTCACGCTTTGCAGGCGTGCGACCAGATCCTCCAGGGGTTGGCGCAGGGCATCCAGGGAGGAATGGGCGGCAGCGCGTTTTGCCGTGTCGGCGATCAGTCGGACCAGCTGCTTCAAGCCCGCGCCGCCGTTCTGCGCCAGCTTGCGCCCCAGCAGGTCGAGGGACTGGATGCCGTGGGTGCCTTCGTGAATCGGGTTCAGCCGGTTGTCGCGGTAGTACTGCTCCACCGGGTATTCGCGGGTGTAGCCGTGGCCGCCGAGAATCTGGATCGCCAGTTCGTTGGCCTTCAGGCAGAACTCCGAGGGCCAGGATTTGACGATGGGCGTCAGCAGGTCGAGCAGTTCATGGGCCTGGCGGCGTTCTATCTCGCAGGTCAGTGTGGTGGTGTCATCGAACAGCCGTGCGGCGTACAGGCCGAGGTCGAAGGCGCCTTCGACGTAGGCCTTCTGGGTCAGCAGCATGCGTTTGACGTCGGCGTGCTGGACGATCGAAACCGGTGCGGTGCTCGGGTCCTTGCTGTCGGGCAGGCGGCCCTGCGGGCGTTCCCGGGCGTATTCCAGGGAATACAGGTAACCGGCATAGCCGAGCATCACCGCGCCCATGCCGACGCCGATCCGCGCTTCGTTCATCATCTGGAACATGTAGCTCAGGCCCTGGTGCGGCTTGCCCACCAGATAGCCGACACAGTTGCCGTTATCGCCGAAGTTCAGCGCCGTGGAGGTGGTGCCGCGCCAGCCCATCTTGTGGAACAGCCCGGCCAGCAGGACATCGTTGCGCGGGCCGAGGCTGCCGTCGTCGTTGACCAGGAACTTGGGCACGATAAACAGCGAAATACCCTTCACTCCGGGCGGTGCGTCCGGCAGCTTGGCGAGGACCATGTGCACGATGTTTTCCGACAGCGGGTGGTCGCCGCCGGAGATAAAGATCTTGTTGCCCTTGAGCCGGTAGCTGCCGTCGGCGGCCGGTTCGGCGCGGGTGCGGATATCCGACAGCGAAGATCCGGCGTGGGGCTCGGTCAGGGCCATGGTGCCGAAGAAGCGGCCGTCGATCATCGGTTGCAGGAAGCGGCGTTTTTGCTCGTCGCTGCCGAAGCTCTCGATCAGGTTCGCCGCGCCCATGGTCAGGAACGGGTAGGAGGTCGAAGCGGCGTTGGCTGACTGGAAGTGGGCGAAGCAGGCCTGGGACAGCAGGGTCGGCAGCTGCATGCCGCCCTCTTCGAAACTGCGCGCGGCGTTGAGAAAGCCGGCTTCGAGGAAGGCGTCGACGGCGGGTTTCACTTCCGGGATCAGGATGGCTTCGCCGTTTTCGTAGCGCGGTTCGTTTTCGTCGTTCTTGCGGTTGTGCGGGGCGAAGAACTTCTCGGCGATGGTGCGGGCGGTGCCGATGGCGGCATCGAAGGTTTCCCGGGAGTGCTCGGCGAATCGCTCGCGCTGGGTCAGGCCCTCGGCATCGAGGACTTCGTACAGCTCGAAAGCCAGATTGCGGGAACTGAGCAGCATCTCGGACATGGCGGCCTACCTGTGGGGGAGTGCGCCGAGTCTAGGCGGCTGAATAAGCGGTGCCTAGCAAGATTGATGTGGGTGATGGAGGGGCAGAATTCAGGGAGGTGTGTTGTCGGGACGGGCCTCTTCGCGGGCAAGCTCCGCTCCCACAAGTTCTGTGGGAGCGGAGCTTGCCCGCGAAGGCGGTTTCCGTTCTTAACCGATAGTCATCAGGCTGGCGTTACCGCCTGCCGCCGCGGTGTTGACACTCAACGCCCGCTCGATCACCAGGCGTTCCAGCGCAATGCCGGTTTCGCCCTGGGACAAGCCGTGCACACCGACAATCGCGCCACTGCGCTGGGCAATCTGCTGGCAAACCCCACGCAACTGGTCGGAATGGCCGTGATGCAGCACCGCGTCGAACAGCACCTCGTCCTTGGTCCAATCAGCCACACGCTGGATGCGCGCCTGCACTTCTTTCGGCAAGTGTGCGTAGAGCGCCTTGGTCGATTCACCTTCCGGCCAGACCGCCGAGCCGCCCACGGCCAATACCGCCGCCAGTTGCGTCAGCAGGTCGCCTTCGATATCCGCCAGGCACAGCACATGCTCGCGCGGCAGGATCGCGTAGCTATTGCGCTCGCCGGTCGGGCCGTTGAGCACACGGGTAATCCCGCTTTGCGACTGCGCCGCGAAGGTCACGCACAGCGCCCCGAGGTCCGCCAGCTTCTGGCTCTCGGCCCAGGCTTGCAGGGCGTGGAGCGGCTTGAGCAGCACTTCGCGCAGACGCACATCCGGTGCGACCAGGGCATCGCCCCGAGCGAAGGATTGTTCGATGGCATCTGTCGGCCGGGTCGACAGCAGGCGATACAGGTACAGCGGCCCACCGGCTTTCGGCCCTGTGCCCGACAAACCTTCGCCGCCGAACGGTTGCACGCCGACCACGGCGCCGACGATATTGCGGTTCACATAGACGTTACCGGCATGGACATTGTCGATCACCTTGGCGATGGTCTCGTCGATGCGGGTATGCACGCCGAGGGTCAGGCCGTAGCCGGAGGCATTGATCTGCGCGATCAACTGGTCGATGTCCTTGCGCTTGTAGCGCACCACGTGCAGCACCGGGCCGAAGATCTCCCGCTGCAGTTCGTCGAGGCTTTCCAGTTCGATCAGGGTCGGCATCACGAAGGTGCCGCGCTTGCATTCCTCGCCGTCGGCGATGGCCACCTGATAGACCGCGCGGCCTTTGTCGCGCATGGCCTGGATATGTTTCTCGATGCCGGCCTTGGCTTCGGCGTCGATCACCGGGCCGATATCCACCGACAGGCGTTCCGGGTTGCCCAGGCGACATTCAGCCATGGCGCCCTTGAGCATTTCGATCACGCGGTCGGCGGAGTCTTCCTGCAGGCACAAGACGCGCAGGGCCGAGCAGCGTTGGCCGGCGCTGTCGAAGGCCGAGGACACGACATCGATCACCACCTGTTCGGTCAGTGCCGAGGAGTCGACGATCATCGCGTTCTGCCCGCCGGTTTCGGCGATCAGCGGAATCGGTCGGCCCTGGCTGTCGAGGCGACCGGCGACATTGCGTTGCAGCAGGCGCGCCACTTCGGTGGAGCCGGTGAACATCACGCCCTTGACCCGCTCGTCGCCCACCAGGCGCGCGCCGACGGTTTCACCGCGACCTGGCAGCAGTTGCACCACGCCTTCGGGAATCCCGGCTTCGAGCAGCAGGCGCACGGCCTGGGCGGCGATCAGCGGGGTCTGTTCGGCAGGCTTGGCGAGGACCGGGTTGCCGGCCGCCAGTGCCGCGGCCACCTGGCCGCTGAAGATCGCCAGCGGGAAGTTCCACGGGCTGATGCAGACCACCGGGCCCAGCGGGCGGTGGGCGTCGTTGCTGAAATCGTTGCGTGCCTGGACCGCGTAGTAACGCAGGAAGTCCACGGCTTCGCGCACTTCGGCGATGGCGTTGGCGTAGGTCTTGCCGGCTTCACGGACCAGCAGGCCCATCAGCGGCTGGATCTCGCCTTCCATCAGGTCGGCGGCACGTTCCAGGATTGCCGCGCGTTCGCCCGGCGGGGTGGCCTGCCAGATCGGTGCGGCATTCAGGGCGCACTGGATCGCGTTGTCGGCGTCTTCGGCGGTGGCTTCCTGGACATAACCGACCAGGTCGCGATGGTCCGACGGGTTGAGCACCGCCACCGGGGCTTCGGTGCTGGCGGCACAGCCCAGCAGCGGCACGGCTTTCCAGTCGTTGTGGGCGCTGGCCAGCAGGGCGCAGGAGAGCGACGCCAGGCGATGTTCGTTGGCCATGTCGATGCCGGCGGAGTTGGCCCGGTCACGACCGTAAAGGTCACGCGGCAGCGGAATACGCGGGTGCGGCAGGCCGAAGCCGCCTTCCAGCGTCGCCATCTGCTCGATGCTGGCCACCGGATCGGCCACCAGTTCCTGAATCGAGATGGACTGGTCGGCAATACGGTTGACGAACGAGGTGTTGGCGCCGTTTTCCAGCAGGCGCCGGACCAGGTAGGCCAGCAGGGTTTCATGGGTGCCGACCGGCGCGTACACACGGCACGGACGGTTCAGCTTGCCTTCGGAAACCTTGCCTACCACTTGTTCGTACAGTGGTTCGCCCATGCCGTGGAGGCACTGGAATTCGTACTGGCCCGGGTAATAGTTCTGTCCGGCGATATGGTAGATGGCCGACAGGGTGTGGGCGTTATGGGTGGCGAACTGCGGGTAGATGACTTCCGGTACCGACAGCAGCTTGCGTGCGCAGGCGATGTAGGAAACGTCGGTGTAGACCTTGCGGGTGTAGACCGGATAGCCCTCCAGGCCTTCGACCTGGGCGCGCTTGATCTCGCTGTCCCAGTACGCGCCCTTGACCAGGCGGATCATCAGGCGATGGCGGCTGCGACGAGCGAGGTCGATGACATAGTCGATCACATACGGGCAGCGTTTCTGGTAGGCCTGGATCACGAAACCGATGCCGTTCCAGCCGCTCAGTTGCGGTTCGAAGCACAGGCGTTCGAGCAGGTCCAGGGACAGCTCGAGGCGGTCGGCTTCTTCGGCGTCGATGTTCAGGCCGATGTCGTATTGCTTGGCCAGCAGGGTCAGCGCCAGCAGGCGCGGGTACAGCTCGTCCATCACCCGTTCGTACTGGGCACGGCTGTAGCGCGGGTGCAGGGCCGACAGCTTGATGGAGATGCCCGGGCCTTCGTAGATGCCGCGACCGTGGGAGGCCTTGCCGATGGAGTGGATAGCCTGCTCGTAGGACGCCAGGTATTTCTGCGCGTCGTGCTCGGTCAGGGCCGCCTCGCCGAGCATGTCGTAGGAATAACGGAAACCCTTGGCTTCGAAGCGGCTGGCGTTGGCCAGGGCTTCGGCGATGGTTTCGCCGGTGACGAACTGTTCGCCCATCAGGCGCATGGCCATGTCGACGCCCTTGCGGATCATCGGCTCGCCGCTCTTGCCGATGATGCGGCTCAGGGACGAGGTCAGGCCGGTTTCGTTATGGGTGGCGACCAGCTTGCCGGTCAGCAGCAGGCCCCAGGTGGCGGCGTTGACGAACAGCGACGGGCTGTTGCCCAGGTGCGGCTGCCAGTTGCCGGTGCTGATCTTGTCGCGAATCAGCGCGTCGCGGGTGCCTTTGTCGGGGATGCGCAGCAGGGCTTCGGCCAGGCACATCAGTGCCACGCCTTCCTGGGACGACAGGGAAAACTCCTGCAGCAGGCCCTGAACAATCCCGGCACGGCCGCCGGCGCTCTTCTGGTTGCGCAGTTTTTCGGCAATCGAGGCGGCCAGCTTGTGGGTGGCTTCGGCCATGGCGGCCGGCAGGCGTGCCTGTTCCAGCAGCATCGGTACCACTTCCGGTTCCGGGCGGCGATAGGCAGCGGTGATGGCGGCGCGCAGCACCGATTGCGGGAGGATGCTTTCGGCGAATTCGAGGAAGCATTGATGGGCGTGGTCGCTCGGGACGTCGCCGCTGTCTTCGGTGTCGCCACGGGACGAACCGTTGATTTCGCCCAGGGTTGCACCGCTCTCGAGCTTTTCCAGGTAATTGAAAATGGCTTGCTTGATCAGCCAATGGGGGGTGCGGTCAATCGAGTGGGCCGCGGCCTTCAGGCGCTCACGGGTCGGGTCGTCGAGTTTGACCCCAAGGGTGGTCGTAGCCATTTTCTTATCCTCATGGTTACCACGATGGCGTGGCATCAGCTGGTGGAAAGAGTAGCGCTGGCTTGATCGAGGTGCAACCGGGTGCAACCTGTTTTTTCAGGAAAAAACGGCGACAGATCAGGAATTATTTTCCCGCTTGCATTTGACGCCTTCAACTCGTGGGTTTCCGGGGGGCAAGGGTATTTCTCGCACTGAAAAGGGGCGGGAAATCGTCGGAAAATACGCAAAATTCAATAGGTGCAACTTATTTGGACAAAATGGGTTGCACCTTATTCGGGTTGTTGAATAGCATTCGCCGCCGCAGTGCAACCTCCTACGTGCCGTAGGTCGTGACTGGCGATTTTCCTGAGGGAATATCGGTCATAAATGCCTGCTGCGTTTAATCGTCTGACAAACATCATGCTTTGCGTCGGTCGGACCGCCGCTCAATAAAAACAATGCCAGGGATTTTTCAATGAGTGTAAGCAACCCCACCCTGATCACGTTCGTGATCTATATCGCCGCCATGGTGCTGATCGGCCTGATGGCTTATCGCTCGACCAATAACCTCTCCGATTACATTCTCGGCGGCCGCAGCCTCGGCAGCGTGGTCACCGCGCTGTCGGCTGGCGCTTCCGATATGAGCGGCTGGCTGCTGATGGGTTTGCCTGGCGCGATCTACCTGTCGGGTCTGTCGGAAAGCTGGATCGCCATTGGCCTGATCGTCGGGGCCTACCTGAACTGGCTGTTCGTCGCCGGGCGCCTGCGGGTGCAGACCGAGCACAATGGTGACGCGCTGACCCTGCCGGACTATTTCTCCAGTCGTTTCGAGGACCACAGCGGCCTGCTGCGGATCATTGCGGCGCTGGTGATCCTGGTGTTCTTCACCATCTACTGTGCGTCGGGCATCGTTGCCGGGGCGCGGCTGTTCGAAAGCACCTTTGGCATGTCCTACGAAACGGCCTTGTGGGCCGGTGCGGCGGCGACCATTGCCTACACCTTTATCGGTGGTTTCCTGGCGGTCAGTTGGACAGATACCGTACAAGCCACCCTGATGATCTTTGCACTGATTCTTACGCCGATCATCGTGCTGTTGGCCACCGGTGGCGTCGACACCACCTTCCTGGCCATTGAAGCCAAGGATCCGGCCAACTTCGACATGCTCAAGGGCACCACCTTCGTCGGCATCCTCTCGCTGATGGGCTGGGGCCTGGGTTACTTCGGCCAGCCGCATATCCTGGCGCGCTTCATGGCGGCGGATTCGGTCAAGTCGATTGCCAAGGCCCGGCGTATTTCCATGACCTGGATGATCCTGTGCCTGGGCGGCACCGTGGCGGTGGGCTTCTTCGGAATCGCCTACTTCTCGGCGCATCCTGATGTGGCGGGGCCCGTGGCCGAGAACCATGAGCGGGTGTTTATCGAGTTGGCGAAGATCCTGTTCAATCCATGGATCGCCGGTGTGCTGCTGTCGGCGATCCTGGCGGCGGTGATGAGCACCCTGAGCTGCCAGTTACTGGTGTGCTCCAGTGCCCTGACCGAGGACTTCTACAAGACCTTCCTGCGCAAATCGGCTTCCCAGCGGGAGCTGGTCTGGGTCGGTCGCGCCATGGTCCTGCTGGTGGCGTTGGTGGCCATCGCCCTGGCGGCCAATCCGGAAAACCGTGTGCTGGGGCTGGTGAGCTACGCCTGGGCCGGTTTTGGCGCGGCGTTCGGTCCGGTGGTGCTGATCTCGGTGATCTGGAAGGACATGACCCGCAATGGCGCGTTGGCCGGGATTCTGGTGGGTGCGATCACGGTGATCGTCTGGAAACACTTCAATCTGTTGGGGCTGTACGAAATCATTCCGGGCTTTATCTTCGCCAGCCTGGCGATCTATATCGTCAGCCGGATGGGCACGCCCTCGGCGCTGATGCTGCAACGCTTCGATGCGGCGGAGAAGCAATTCCGCCTGGAGCACTGATCGAAAAGGGGCTGAAGCCCTGAGCGCCTGCGGATCGGAAAGCGGCCCGTCTCCCTGGAGGCGGGCCGTTTTGCTTCAAGCGCGTAGCGCTTGTTGCAAGTCTTCGAGGATGTCCTCGATCGCTTCGATACCGACGGACAGGCGGATCATTTCCGGCTTCACCCCGGCCTTGGCCTGCTCTTCCTCGTTCATTTGTCGATGGGTGGTGGAGGCCGGATGGCAGGCCAGGGACTTGGCATCGCCGATATTCACCAGGCGCTTGAAGATCTGCAGCGCATCGTAGAAACGCACGCCGGCCTCATAGCCGCCCTTGAGGCCGAACGACAGGATTGCCGAAGGCTTGCCCTGCATGTACTTGAGCGCCAGCTCATGGTGCGGATGGTCCGGCAGGCCGGCGTAACTGACCCAGGCCACTTGCTCGTGAGCCTTGAGGAACTGCGCCACCTTGAGCGCGTTCTCGGTATGCCGCTCCATGCGCAAGGCCAGGGTTTCCAGGCCTTGCAGCAGGAGGAAGGCGTTCATCGGCGCCAGGGCCGCGCCGGTATTGCGCAACGGCACCGTGCGGGCGCGGGCGATAAAGGCCGCCGGGCCGAATTTTTCCGTGTAGACCACGCCGTGATAGGCGGCTTCCGGGGTGTTCAGGCCGGGGAATTTCTCCGGGTAATCGGCCCAGGGGAAGGTGCCGGCATCGACAATCACCCCGCCCAGGGAATTGCCGTGGCCGCCGACGTACTTGGTTACCGAATGCACGACGATGTCGGCGCCGAACTGGATCGGCTTGCACAGGATCGGCGTCGCCACGGTGTTGTCGACCATCAGCGGCACGCCGCGGGCATGGGCAACCTCGGCGAAACGCTGGAGATCGACGATATTGCCCGCCGGGTTGCCGATGCTTTCGCAATAGACCAGTTTGGTGTTCTCGTCGATCAGTTCGGCGATGGCTTCGGGCGAGTCGTCGCGGGCGAAGCGTACATCGACACCGAAACTCGGCAGCAGGTGGGCGAAGAGGGTGTAGGTGCCGCCGTAGAGTTGCGGCGTGGAGACGATATTGTCGCCGGCGCGGGTCAGGGTCTGGATCGCGTAGTGGATCGCGGCGCTGCCGGCGGACACCGCCAACCCGGCGATCCCGCCTTCGAGGGCGGCGAGACGCTGTTCCAGCACGTCGTTGGTGGGGTTCATGATCCGGGTGTAGATATTGCCCGGGACATCCAGGTTGAACAGGTCGGCGCCGTGCTGGGCGTTATCGAATTCGAAGGCGACGTTCTGGTAGATGGGCACGGCCACGGCCTTGGTGGTCGGGTCCGACTTGAAACCGTGATGGAGCGCAATCGTTGCGTCTTTCATAAAGTCTCGACTCAGTGAAATTCCATTAGTGAGCACGCCAGGCGGCTGCGGTCGCTTAATGGTCTCGTGTGTCTGAGTCGCCAATGACCTCGGGTTCTGCGCCCGCTGTCGGACCGCAAACCGGCGCGCCAGTGTCCGATACTGGCGCGCAATCGGCAAGTGGCCGGATTAAGCCAGCTCGTTGTCCGCCTGATTGACGAAGATCAGCACCCCAAGGATCGCCATGTAGAACTTGAAGGCCGGCTCCTGGCCATTCCAGGTCTGCGATTGCCACATCAGGAACCACTCGCCACCGACCACCATGAAACCGAAGAACCAGACCAGGAAACCGACGGTTGCGCCGCTGACGACCCATTTTTTTGCCTGTTCGAAGGCGGCGGCGTCGCGGTGACGCGCTCGCCAGAGTGACCACGTGCCCCAGGCCAGCAGTACGGCGGTCAGGCCTTCGCCGAAGATGATCAGCCAATAGGCGGCGTGCCAGAGCGCGGGCGTGGTGATCGCACGGTACATCGCGGCATTGTCCGGGAAGGTGGTGTCCATGCTCAGCACATGACGGACAAAGGCGAAGTTGGAGCCGTAGTCGGTGATGTTGTTGAAGGTCACCATGAAGGCGAAGGCCGCGAGGGCCAGGGTGAGGATAATCTTGGCGTAGCGGCTGGTCATTGCTCGGATCCTTCTTTCCGATAGGCGGGAAAACGACCTTATCACCGCCCGCCCCCGGGAAGATGTCAGACACTTCCGATGCCGCCGGTACGCTGCGACCTGACGTACGCCCGGGCACAAGGTAAACTTCGCCTCCTTCGCAGGAGTCGCCATGAACTACCGTCACGCCTTCCACGCCGGCAATCACGCCGACGTCTTGAAACACCTGATCCTGACCCGCCTGATCGCCCTGATGGCGCGCAAGGAGCAGCCGTTCGCCTATATCGACAGTCACGCCGGCATTGGCCTGTATGACCTCAAGGGCGACCAGGCCAGCCGCACCGGTGAATACCTGGAGGGGATCGCCCGCTTGTGGGGCGAACAGGAGCTGCCCGCGTCGACCGCCGATTACATGCGTGTGCTGCACGAGATGAACCCGGATGGCGAATTGCGCTACTACCCGGGCTCGCCGGAGCTGGCGCGGCGCCTGAGTCGTGAGCGCGAGCGGATCCTGCTCAACGAGAAGCACCCGGAAGACGGCAAGCTGCTCAAGGACAACATGAAGGGCGATCGGCGCGTGGCGGTGCACCTGGGCGAAGGCTGGCATGTGGCGCGGGCGTTGCTGCCGGTGGCGGAGAAACGTGCGGTGCTGCTGATCGATCCGCCGTTCGAACAGCTGGATGAGATGCAGCGCTGCGCGGCATCGCTGAAAGAAGCCATCGGGCGCATGCGCCAGACGGTGGCGGCGATCTGGTATCCGATCAAGGACCAGCGTGCATTGAAGCGCTTCTATCAGGATCTGGCCGGCAGCGGTGCGCCGAAATTGCTGCGGGTGGAATTGCTGGTGCATCCGCTGGACACGCCGGCGAGCCTGAACGGTTCGGGTCTGGCGATTGCCAATCCGCCGTGGGGGCTGGAGGAGGAGTTGCGTGAGCTGTTGCCGTGGCTGGCGCAGAAGCTGGGTCAGACCCAGGGCGACTGGCGGATGGATTGGTTGATTGCCGAGTAAGTTGGGGGCTTTGGGTTTTCCCACCGATGCCCTGGACACATCGGAACCTGTAGGAGCCTGGCTTGCCAGCGAAGAGGCCCTCAAGAGCGCCAAAAGCTTCGCGGGCAAGCCCTGCTCCTACAGGTCCGTGGCGTCCGCAAAACGTGCGTCGACGCCGAACTGTAGGCGGTGAATCAGATCGGGCAGGTCACGCCCGTGCCGCGAATCCCGCAATAACCTTCGGGGTTCTTCGCCAGGTACTGCTGGTGATAGGCCTCGGCATAGAAGAAGGTCGGCGCTTCGTCGATTTCCGTGGTGATCGTGCCATGGCCGGCCTTGCTCAGTTCGGCCTGGAACAGCTGCTTGCTCTTCAGCGCGGCTTCCAGCTGGTCCGGCTTGGTGGCGTAGACCACCGAGCGGTACTGGCTGCCGATGTCGTTGCCCTGGCGCATGCCCTGGGTCGGATCGTGCAGTTCCCAGAACAGCGCCAGCAATTGCTCGTAGCTGACGATTTCCGGTTCATACACCACCAGCACCACTTCGCTATGGCCGGTCAGGCCCGAGCAGACCTCTTCGTAGGTCGGGTTCGGCGTGAAACCGCCGGCATAACCCACCGAGGTGCTGTACACCCCTTCACGTTGCCAGAAGCGCCGTTCCGCGCCCCAGAAACAACCCAGGCCGAAAATCGCGAATTCCACGTTGCCAGGGAATGGGCCCAGCAGCGGGTTGCCGTTGACGAAATGGTTTTCCGGCACGGTCATTGGGGTTTCGCGGCCAGGCAGAGCTTGTTCTTTGGTTGGGAGCACGTTTTTGTTCACCAGTATTTCCGAGCGCAAGACCATGTGACAGTCCTCTCAGTCAGGTTGGGATAAGCGATACAGGAAGATAGACCGACAGTGTGCCCGAGTGTTACAGCGCTGTCAGGCCAAAGGGCCGCGCGGGTAACGTTTGAGCTGCTGGATCAGGTCGAGACCGGGGATCGGCCGGTCGAACAGGTAGCCCTGGCCGACGTCGCAACGGTGGCGGCGCAGGAAGGTCAGCTGCTCGTAGGTCTCGATCCCTTCGGCCACTACCTTGATCTTCAGGTTGTGGGCCATGGCGATCACCGCGGAGGTGATTTCCATGTCGTCCTGGTTGTCCGGGATTTCATGGATGAAGCTGCGATCGATCTTGATGATGTCGATCGGGAATTTCTTCAGGTAGCTCAGGGACGAGTAGCCGGTGCCGAAATCATCCATGGCCAGGGTCAGGCCGAGCTTTTTCAACTGGTCGAGTTGCTGGTGGGTGTCTTCGGTGGCCTCCAGCAGCAGGCCTTCGGTCAGTTCCAGCTCCAGCAGGGCCGGCGCCAGTTGTTCTTCCTTGAGGATACTGGCGATGGAGGCCACCAGGTCCGGGTCGGAGAACTGCTTGGGCGACAGGTTGATCGCCACCTGCAGCCTGCCCAGCCCGGAGGCGGTCAGTTGCTTGCTCATGCGGCAGGCCTGGCGCGCGACCCATTTGCCGATCGGGATGATCAGGCCGGTTTCCTCGGCGACGCTGATGAACTGGTCCGGGCGGATCATGCCGCGTTCCGGGTGATTCCAGCGCAACAGCGCTTCCATGCCCAGCAGGCGACCGCTGCGCAGGCAGAGCTTGGGCTGGTAGAACACGTCCAGCTCGTTCTGGGTCAGGGCCCGGCGCAGGTTGTTCTCGACGAACAGCTTGTAGCTGGCCTCGGCGTTCAGCGCCTCGGTGAAGACCTGGACCTGGTGCTTGCCGTTGGCCTTGGCCTTGTGCAGGGCCAGGCCGGCGTTGCGCATCAGGGTCTGCGGGTCGCGGCCGTGCAGCGGCGCGCTGGCCAGGCCCACGGAGCCGGTGACGCTGATCAGCTGGTTGTCGACGAACATCGGCTTGTCGAGGGTGGTCAGCAGCTGGCTGGCGATCTGTTGCCCGGTTTCCAGGTCGGTATCGTCCAGCAGCACCGCGAATTCGTTACTGGCAAAGCGCGCCAGGCTGCCGCTCGGGCTCAGGCTGTTGCGCAGGCGTCGGGCCAGGCTGATCAGCAGCTTGTCGCCGGTCTGGTGGCCGAGGCTGTCGTTGATCCGCTTGAAGTTGTCGATGTCCACCAGCAGCAGGCTGATGGGCGAATCGCTGTCGCGGGCGAAACGCTCGTCGAGGTTGCGGATAAAGGCCGGACGGTTGCCCAGGTTGGTCAGGTTGTCGGTGTAGGCCAGGCGCTCGATGCGCTGTTGCGCCAGCTTGGTCTGGGTGATGTCTTCGTAGATGCCGATGTAGTGGGTCAGTTCGCGGTTGTCGCCATAGACCTTGGAAATCGACAGCTGGCCCCAGTAGGGTTCCAGGTTCTTGCGCCGGCTCTTGAACTCGCCTTGCCAGCTGTTGCTCTTGGCCAGGCTCGAGGGCGCGTCGAACAGCAGTTCGCTGAGGTTCTCCAGGGCTGGCAGCTCGGAGAGCTTCTGGCCGTGGACTTCATCGGTACTGTACTGGGTGATGGCGGTGAAGCTGGGGTTGACGTATTCCACCACGCCGTCGCTGCTGACCAGCAGGAAGGCATTCGCGCTCTGTTCCACGGCTCGCTGGAACAGGTGCAGGGCGCTGGTGGCGGCCCGTCGGTTGTGGTTGTTGATGACCTGGGCGAACTGGTCCGCCAGCTCGCCGGCGAAGGCGATTTCATCGGACTGCCAGGCGCGGCTCTTGCCGGTCTGTTCCAGGCACAGCACGCCGACCACCTGGCCGTCGATGCGGATACTGGCATCGAGCATGGCATTGGTGTCCCGCGGGCGCAGGCTTTCGGCCATTTCCCGTGTGCGCGGGTCGCGGTTGGCGTTGTGGGCGTCGATGGCGCGGCTGGTGTGCAGGGCTTCCAGGTAGTCGGGGAAACCACTGACATCGATGATGTCCGGCAGCACGTATTGCTGGCGATCGCGGTGGTAGGAGCAGATCGGTACCAGGCGATTGCCTTCGAGGTTCCAGATGCTCGCGCAGTCGATCTCGTAGATGTCGCAGGCGCAACGGGTGATCAGCTCAGCGGCTTCGAGCAGGGACTTGCCGGCGCTGTAGCGCTGGCGCGCCAGGCGCAGGATCAGGTCCTGCTGGGCGCGCACCCGGTCGAGGTGGAGCAATTGTTCCTGCTGGGCGCGCTGGTTCAGTTCCAGGGCAATCTGCAGGCGGCTGTTCTGGGTTTCCAGGTCGGCGGCCGGCAAGCTCGGCTCTTGGCCGAGCAGGCCTTCGACCACCAGCAGGTAGCCGCGCAGCAGGTGACGGTTGTGTTGTTTGTAGGCTTCACCGACTTCCAGCAGGCTCAGTGGCCCCTGGGTGGTGTGCAGGGTGTAGCGGATCAGGTAATGCGGGCTGTCGACCAGTTGCTGCTGGATGGTGTCGTGCAGCCGGTAACGGGCTTCGGGCTCCATCAGGCTGGCATAGGGCGAACCGACCAGGGCGCAGAGTTCGATGGCCGGTTGGCCGAACTGGCGCTCGCAATTGGGATCGAGAAACAGCAGTGCCCAGCTTGCTTCATTCAGCCGTTCGAAACGCAGCATGCCGAGCCGCGAGGGCACCGGCAATTGCGTTACTACCTCGGCCGCCAATCTATTGGCGACATCCGGTTGGCTTTTCATTGAGAGCTCGCTTCAAGAGTACGGGTCACGCTGGGTAAAAACCGTTTTTCTGGCGTGTTGGGCAAGGTTGCATTAAGCGGGTCAGGCTGACAAGCACAACAGTGGCTCCGTGCCTTCAATGTATCGGCCGAGGAGGGAATTTCTCCAGTGAACGGGCTTCGCCACCCGTCTATTTCAAGGGGCGCACGGCGTTGGCTGAACCGTTTGGGGCATTGCCCGGAAAACAGGCAAAAAAAGCCCCGCCAAGTGGCGGGGTTGAGGTACGAGCGTGGCGCTCGGAAATCGGTGCGCGGGCCCGGTCTCCCCAAAGAGAAGAGGCCGGGCCAGCGGTTACAGCAGGATAGTGCGGATATCCGCCAGCAGGTCGCTCAGGCGCTTGGTGAAGCGCGCCGCGGCGGCACCGTTGATCACACGGTGATCGTAGGACAGCGACAGCGGCAGCATCAGCTTGGGCTGGAAGGCCTTGCCGTCCCAGACTGGCTGGATGGTGGCCTTGGAAACGCCGAGGATCGCCACTTCCGGCGCGTTGACGATCGGCGTGAAGCCGGTGCCGCCAATGTGCCCGAGGCTGGAAATGGTGAAGCAGGCGCCCTGCATGTCGTCGGCGGAGAGCTTCTTGGTCCGGGCCTTTTCAGCCAGGGAAGCCGCTTCGGCGGCGAGTTGCAGCAGGTTCTTCTGGTCGACGTTCTTGATCACCGGGACCAGCAGGCCATCCGGCGTGTCGACGGCGAAGCCGATGTTGACGTACTTCTTGCGGATGATCGCCTTGCCGCTTGGCGCCAGCGAACTGTTGAAGTCCGGCAGTTCCTTGAGCAGGTGGGCACAGGTCTTGAGCAGCAGCGGCAGGATGGTCAGCTTGACGCCAGCCTTCTCGGCCACGGCTTTCTGGGCCACGCGGAACGCTTCCAGCTCGGTGATATCCGCCGAGTCGAATTGGGTCACGTGTGGCACGTTCAGCCAGCTGCGGTGCAGGTTGGCGGCGCCGGCCTGCATCAGGCGGGTCATCGGCACTTCTTCGATTTCGCCGAAGCGGCTGAAGTCCACGACCGGGATCGGCGGGATACCGGCACCGCCGGTTGCGCCGGCAGCCGCAGCGGCCGGTGCTTCCTTGGCCTTCTGCATCATCGCCTTGACGTAGACCTGCACGTCTTCCTTGAGGATGCGACCGTGGGGACCGCTGGCGCTGACCGCGTTCAGCTCGACGCCGAATTCACGAGCCAGTTGGCGTACTGCCGGGCCTGCATGAACCTTGGCACCCGAGTTGGCCGGGGCGGCTACCGGAGCAGCGGCTGGAGCCGGTGCAGCAGCCGGTGCGGCTTCAGCCTTGGCCGGTGCAGCAGGCGCGGCGGCTGGAGCAGGCGCAGGAGCGGCTGGCGCGGCAGCGCCCTTGACCTTCAACTTGAGGATCAGGTCGCCGGTACCGACTTCGTCGTCGAGCTTGATGGAAATGCTTTCCACCACGCCGGCGGCCGGCGATGGGATTTCCATGCTGGCTTTGTCGGATTCGAGGGTGATCAGCGATTGATCGACCTCGACGGTGTCACCGGCCTTGACCGAGACTTCGATGATCTTGGCCTTGCCCGACGAACCGATATCCGGCACGTGGATGTCCTGCACGCTGTCGGCAACCGGAGCGGCCGGTGCAGCGGCTGGCGCCGGAGCGGCAGCAGGTGCGGCGGCGGCCTGGGCCGGTGCTGGAGCAGCAGTCGATGCAGCGCCAGCGACTTTCAGGACCAGGATCAGGTCGCCAGTACCGACTTCGTCGTTGAGCTTGACGCTGATGCTTTCCACGACGCCGGCGGCCGGCGAAGGGATTTCCATGCTGGCCTTGTCGGATTCGAGGGTGATCAGCGATTGATCAGCTTCGATGCTGTCGCCGACCTTGACCGAGATCTCGATGATCTGGGCCTTGCCCGACGAACCGATGTCCGGCACGTGCACTTGCTGGGCCGAAGCGGCAGCAGGCGCGGCGCTTGGAGCGGCAGCCGGTGCGGCGGCGGCAACCGGCGCAGCGGCCTGGGCGGCAGGTGCTGGTGCAGCCGCAGGAGCCGCAGCAGCGGCACCTTCGACTTCCAGTTCCAGCAGTTCGTCGCCTTCTTTCAGGCGGTCGCCCAGCTTCACTTTCAGGCTCTTGATGATGCCGGCTTTCGGCGCGGGCACTTCCATGCTCGCCTTGTCCGATTCCAGCGTCAGGATGCTCTGGTCGGCTTCGATGCGATCGCCGACCTTCACAAACAGTTCGATTACTTCACCTTCACCGCTGCCGATGTCAGGTACGCGAATGAGTTCGCTCACAGGGTGTCTCCTCAGCAGTCCAGTGGGTTGCGTTTTTCCGGGTTGATCCCGAACTTGACGATGGCGTCCGCCACCACCTTGGGTTCGAGCTCGCCACGGTCAGCCAAGGCTTCCAGGGCTGCCAACACCACGAAATGACGGTCGACTTCGAAGAAGTGACGCAGCTTCTTGCGGCTGTCACTACGGCCGAAACCGTCGGTACCCAGGACTTTGAATTCCTTGGATGGGACCCACTGACGAATCTGTTCAGCAAACAACTTCATGTAGTCGGTAGAGGCGATCACCGGACCTTTGCGGCCGTTGAGGCATTCTTCGACGTAGCTCAGCTTTGGCTTCTGGCCAGGGTGCAGGCGGTTGCTGCGCTCCACGGCGAGGCCGTCGCGACGCAGTTCGTTGAAGCTGGTCACGCTCCACACGTCGGCGCCGATGTTGAATTGCTCACGCAGGATCTTCGCCGCTTCACGCACTTCGCGCAGGATGGTGCCGGAGCCCATCAGTTGCACGTGGTGGGCCGCTTCCTTGGTGTCTTCTTCGAGCAGGTACATGCCCTTGATGATGCCCTCTTCAACACCGGCCGGCATGGCGGGTTGCTGGTAGGACTCGTTCATCACGGTGATGTAGTAGAAAACGTCCTGCTGCTCTTCGGTCATCTTCTTCATGCCGTCCTGGATGATCACCGCCAGCTCATAGCCGTAGGTTGGATCGAAGGTACGGCAGTTCGGGATGGTGCCCGCGAGGATGTGGCTATGACCGTCTTCGTGCTGCAGGCCTTCGCCGTTCAGCGTGGTCCGGCCGGCGGTACCGCCGATCAGGAAGCCACGGGTGCGGCTGTCGCCAGCGGCCCAGGCCAGGTCGCCGATACGCTGGAAACCGAACATCGAGTAGAAGATGTAGAACGGCAGCATCGGCTGGTTGTGGCTGGAGTACGAAGTACCGGCGGCGATGAAGGAGCTCATGGCGCCTGCTTCGTTGATGCCTTCTTCGAGAATCTGGCCCTTCTTGTCTTCCTTGTAGAACATCACCTGGTCTTTATCGACTGGCTCGTAGAGCTGGCCGACGGAGGAGTAGATGCCCAGTTGGCGGAACATGCCTTCCATACCGAAGGTACGGGCTTCGTCCGGGATGATCGGGACGATGCGCGAGCCGATTTCCTTGTCCTTGACCAGTTGCGCGAGGATCCGCACGAAGGCCATGGTGGTGGAGATTTCACGGTCGCCCGAGCCGTCCAGGATCGCCTTGAGGGTATCGAGTGGCGGCGTCGGGATGTTGAAGCTTTGCGCGCGGCGCTGTGGCACGAAACCGCCCAGTGCGGTGCGACGCTCGCTGAGGTAGCGGGCTTCGGCGCTGTTGGGTTCCGGCTTGAAGAACGGCAGGTTTTCCAGTTGGTCGTCTTTGACCGGGATGTCGAAACGATCGCGGAACAGCTTCAGGCTTTCGACATCAACCTTCTTGGTGTTGTGCGCGGTGTTCTTCGCTTCGCCGGCGCCGGTGCCATAACCCTTGATGGTCTTGGCCAGGATGACGGTTGGTTGTTCCTTGTGGTTGACCGCTTCGTGGTACGCCGCGTAGACCTTGTACGGGTCGTGGCCGCCACGGTTGAGTTTCCAGATCTCGTCGTCGGACAGGTCTGCAACCATCGCCTTGAGTTCCGGCGAGTTGAAGAAATGTTCACGCACGAACGCGCCGTCTTTGGCCTTGTAGTTCTGGTACTCGCCGTCGATGACTTCGTCCATCCGGCGTTGCAGGATGCCGTCGACGTCCTTGGCCAGCAGTGGGTCCCAGAAACGGCCCCAGATGACTTTGGTGACGTTCCATTGGGCGCCACGGAACACGCCTTCGAGTTCCTGGATGATCTTGCCGTTGCCGCGAACCGGGCCGTCGAGGCGCTGCAGGTTGCAGTTGATGACGAAGATCAGGTTGTCCAGCTTCTCGCGGCCGGCCAGGGAGATGGCGCCCAGGGATTCCGGCTCGTCGCACTCGCCGTCGCCCAGGAAACACCAGACTTTCTGCTTGCCTTCCGGGATGAAGCCACGGGCTTCCAGGTACTTCATGAAGCGTGCCTGGTAGATCGCCTGGATCGGACCCAGACCCATGGAAACGGTCGGGAACTGCCAGAAGTCAGGCATCAGCCAAGGGTGCGGGTAGGACGACAGGCCCTGACCGTCGACTTCCTGGCGGAAGTTGTTCATTTGTTCTTCGGTGATGCGGCCTTCCATGAACGCACGGGCGTAGACGCCTGGCGAGGTGTGGCCCTGGAAGTAGATCAGGTCGCCGCCGTGTTCGTCGGTCGGGGCCTGGAAGAAGTAGTTGAAGCCGATGTCATACAGGGTGGCGCTGGAGGCGAAGCTGGAGATGTGACCGCCCAGGTCAGAATCTTTCAAGTTCGTGCGCATTACCATGGCCATCGCGTTCCAGCGCACCAGCGAGCGAATGCGGCGTTCCATGAACAGGTCGCCAGGCATGCGTGCTTCGTGGGTGACGGGAATCGTGTTGCGGTAAGGCGTGGTGATGGCGTAGGGCAGTTGCGAGCCGCTGCGGGTCGCGAGTTCGCCCATACGGGTCATCAGGTAGTGAGCACGGTCTTCGCCTTCTTTGTCGAGAACCGATTCCAGGGCGTCCAGCCATTCCTGGGTTTCGACGGGATCGAGGTCTTGCATGGCTTGCTCCAGGGCGGAAAGGCTTCCAGAATCGGTTGCCTGAGTTTGCGACTGGCCTTGTGGGCAGACGACATAAATTCTTGGATGTCCGGAGGTTGTACCGGAGTCCTGTAGTTTTACTACAAATCGTCGACCATTTCAGCCTTTCGAATGTATAGACGAGTAGTAAAACTACAGATCGACGAGTAAAAACTTCCTGCTATGTTGTGAGCGTAATCGATATTGTTGGTTGGAAAATAATCAAGGTGACCACCTTTTTGAGGCTGGCTGCCAAAAAATAACCATTATCAGCTATTTCTAACTTTTGTTCGACAGTCCTTTCCAGGGCGTGTTTCTCGCTATCACAGACTGCGGCTGATTGTTCGATCACCAAGGATAGACCATGAGCCTTCCAATGTTGGCCGACCTGCCGGCCATTCTCCTGCCTGCCGCCAGTCGTGCCGAGCAGTCGTTTCGTGCCGCCGTCGCCGCCCTGGAGGACGATCACGGGCTGAGCGAATGGACCGCGCAACGCTGGGCGCAGTTCGCCCGGGTCAGCGCGGCCAGCGACTTCTTTATTGAACAATCGGTACGTGACCCTTTGATGTTGCTGGAGCTGGCGCAGTTCGGCGACCTGGATCGCGGCTTTGCGCCGGGGGAGATGTGCGGGCAGATCGCCGCGGCGTTGCAGCAGGTCGAAAGCGAGGATGAGCTGGGCCGCGCCCTGCGCCGTCAGCGCACGCGCCAGCAGGTGCGGATCATCTGGCGCGACCTGACCCGCCAGGCGGACCTGGTGCAGACCTGTCGCGATCTTTCCGATCTGGCCGACGCCTGCATCGACCAGGGTTATCACTGGTTGTACCCGCGCCATTGCCAGCAGTTCGGCACGCCCACCGGGCGGCGTAGCGGCGAGCCGCAGCAGATGGTCATCCTCGGCATGGGCAAGCTCGGTGCCGTGGAGTTGAACCTGTCTTCCGATATCGACCTGATCTTCGCCTACCCGGAAGGTGGCGAGACGGTCGGGGTCAAGCGTCCGTTGGACAACCAGGAGTTTTTCATCCGCCTGGGCCAGCGGCTGATCAAGGCCCTGGACCCCATCACCGTTGACGGCTTCGTGTTCCGCGTCGACATGCGCCTGCGTCCGTATGGTTCGGCCGGCGCGTTGGTGTTGAGCTTCAACGCGCTGGAACAGTATTACCAGGACCAGGGGCGTGACTGGGAACGTTACGCGATGATCAAGGCGCGGGTGGTGGCCGGCGACCAGGTGGCGGGCGCGCAGTTGCTGGAAATGCTGCGGCCCTTCGTCTATCGGCGTTACCTGGACTTTTCGGCCATCGAAGCGCTGCGCACCATGAAGCAGCTGATCCAGCAGGAAGTCCGGCGCAAGGGCATGGCCGAGAATATCAAGCTGGGCTCCGGCGGCATTCGCGAGGTCGAGTTCATCGCCCAGGCCTTCCAGCTGATTCACGGCGGGCGTGACCTGAGTCTGCAGCAACGGCCGCTGTTGAAGGTGCTGGGAACCCTGGAAGGCCAGGGCTACCTGCCGCCGGCGGTGATCGGCGAGTTGCGCAGTGGCTATGAATTCCTGCGTTACACCGAGCATGCGATCCAGGCGATTGCCGACCGTCAGACCCAGATGTTGCCCGACGATGAGAAGGACCGCGCGCGCATTGCCTTCATGATGGGCTTCGACAGTTGGGAAGCGTTTCATGAGCAGTTGATGCACTGGCGTGGGCGTGTCGACTGGCATTTCCGCCAGGTGATCGCCGACCCGGACGAAGAAGACGGCGCCGAGCGCGAAGTGATGGTCGGCGGCGAATGGCTGCCGCTGTGGGAAGAGTCCCAGGACGAAGAGGCGGCCTGCCGGCAGTTGCAGGAGGGCGGTTTCAAGGATGCCGCCAAGGCCCTGAAACAACTGACGGTACTGCGTACCAGCCCGCAGCTGCGTGCCATGCAGCGGCTCGGCCGGGAACGGCTCGATGCCTTTATCCCGCGCCTGCTGGCCCAGGCGGTGGAACATGCCGATCCGGACCTGGTGCTGGAACGTGTGTTGCCCCTGGTGGAAGCCGTGGCCCGGCGTTCGGCCTACCTGGTGCTGCTCACGGAAAACCCCGGTGCCCTGCGGCGTTTGCTGACCTTGTGTGCCGCGAGCCCCTGGATTGCCGAACAGATCACCCGCTTCCCGATGCTGCTCGACGAGCTGCTCAACGAAGGCCGGCTGTTCAAGCCGCCCCTGGCGCCGGAGTTGGCTGCGGAGCTGCGTGAGCGCCTGACGCGGATTCCGGAGGATGACCTTGAACAACAGATGGAAGCCTTGCGCCACTTCAAGTTGGCGCATCGCCTGCGGGTCGCGGCCTCGGAAATCTCCGGCAGCCTGCCATTGATGAAGGTCAGCGACTACCTCACCTGGCTCGCCGAGGCGATCCTCGAACAGGTGCTGGCCCTGGCCTGGCGCCAGACCGTCGGTCGCCATGGTTCGCCGCGCCGTGTCGACGGCAGCTTGTGCGACCCGGGCTTTATTATTGTCGGCTACGGCAAGGTCGGCGGTATCGAGCTGGGCCATGGCTCGGACCTGGACCTGGTGTTTATCCATGACGGCGACCCGAATGCCGAGACCGATGGCGTCAAACCCATCGATACCGCGCAGTTCTTCACCCGTCTGGGCCAGCGGATCATTCACCTGCTGACCACCCAGACCAACTCCGGCCAACTCTATGAAGTGGACATGCGCCTGCGGCCGTCCGGGGCTTCGGGCTTGCTGGTCAGTTCCCTGGGCGCTTTCGAGCGTTACCAGCAGAACGAGGCCTGGACCTGGGAGCACCAGGCGCTGATCCGCGCCCGGGTGCTGGTGGGCTGCAACGAGGTCGGCACGGCATTCGAGAAAGTCCGCGCGGCGGTACTGGGGCGTGAGCGGGATTTACCGACCTTGCGTCAGGAAGTCAGCGAGATGCGCGCCAAGATGCGCGACAACCTGGGGAGCAAGGCCACCGCGGCGGGCACGGCGGCCAATGCCTTCGAGGCCACGGCGCCCTTCGATATCAAGCAGGATGCCGGTGGTATCGTCGATATTGAATTTATGGTGCAATACGCGACATTGGCTTGGTCCAAAGCGCACCCGGCGTTACTCCGCTATACCGACAATATCCGCATTCTCGAAGGGCTGGAGCAGGCTGACCTGATCCCCGCCACGGACGCCAACCTGCTGCGCGAGGCCTACAAGGCCTATCGCTCCGCCGCCCACCGCCAGGCGTTGCAGAAGGAGGCGGGAGTGATCACCGGCGATCAGTTCGCGGTCGAACGCCGCGATGTCATGCGGATATGGACCGAGCTGGGGCTAAGCTGATTGATATTTTAGAGGCGGGGAGGCATAAGCCTCCCCGCATCGTTTGTGGAAGCCTATGAATATTCTGATCGTTGGGCCCAGCTGGGTCGGTGACATGGTGATGGCTCAGACACTGTTCCAGTGCCTGAAGCAGCGTCATCCGCAGTGCGAGATCGATGTGCTGGCCCCGGAATGGAGCCGCCCGATCCTCGAGCGCATGCCCGAGGTGCGGGCCGCCTTGAGCTTTCCGCTCGGCCACGGCGCCTTGGAGCTGGCCACGCGGCGGCGCATCGGCAAGTCCCTGGCCGGCCAGTACGACCAGGCGATCCTGCTGCCCAACTCGCTGAAGTCGGCGCTGGTGCCTTTTTTTGCCGGCGTGCCGAAGCGCACCGGCTGGCGCGGCGAGTTTCGCTACGGCCTGCTCAACGATGTGCGCAAACTGGATAAAGAACGTTACCCGCTGATGATCGAACGGTTCATGGCCCTGGCCTATGAACCGGGTGAGAGCCTGCCGACCCCGTATCCGCGGCCGAGCCTGCAAATCGACCCGGCCAGCCGCGATGCCGCGCTGGCCAAGTTCGAACTGAGCCTGGATCGTCCGGTACTGGCGCTGTGCCCGGGGGCGGAGTTCGGCGAGTCCAAGCGCTGGCCGTCGGAGCATTACGCGAAAGTCGCCGAGGCGTGGATTCGTGAAGGTTGGCAGGTCTGGCTGTTCGGTTCGAAGAACGATCACGCGGTCGGCGAAGACATTCGCCAGCGTTTGATCCCGGGGTTGCGGGAAGAAGCGGTCAACCTCAGTGGTGGCACGTCCCTGGCCGAGGCTATCGACCTGATGTCCTGTGCCGATGCGGTGGTCTCCAACGACTCGGGGCTGATGCACGTCGCCGCGGCGTTGAACCGTCCGCTGGTGGCGGTCTACGGCTCGACTTCGCCGGGTTTCACCCCGCCATTGGCCGACCAGGTGGAAATCGTCCGCCTGGGTCTGGAGTGCAGTCCCTGCTTCGACCGCACCTGCCGTTTCGGCCATTACAACTGCCTGCGTCAGCTTGAGCCGACCCCGGTGAACGAAGCCCTGCAGCGTTTGCACGGCACTGCGGTCGAGGTCCACTAATTGCGCGTATTGCTGGTCAAGACCTCTTCCCTGGGCGACATCATTCATGCCTTGCCGGCGCTCACCGATGCCGCGCGGGCGATTCCCGGCATCCGTTTCGACTGGGTGGTCGAGGAAGGTTTCGCCGAACTGCCGAGCTGGCACCCGGCGGTGGACAAGGTGATTCCGGTGGCGATCCGCCGCTGGCGCAAGAATATCTGGCAGACTCTCAAGAGTGGCGAGTGGCGGCGGTTCAAGGAGAGCCTGCGGGCCAAGCCGTACGATCTGGTGATCGATGCCCAGGGCCTGGTGAAAAGCGCTTTGCTGACCCGTTATGCCAAGGCCCCGGTGGCCGGACCGGACAAGCAGTCGGCCCGCGAACCCCTGGCCAGCCGCTTTTATTCGCGGCGCTTGGCAGTGTCGCGCAATCAGCATGCGGTGGATCGCATGCGCCAGTTGTTTGCCCTGGCGCTGGGCTATGACCTGCCCAGGGGCATGGGCGACTACGGCCTGGATGTCGACAAGCTGGTCGAGCTGCCGCGCAAGCCTTTCGTGGTGTTCCTGCACGGTACCACCTGGGACACCAAGCATTGGCCGGAAGCCTACTGGCGCGAACTGGCCGTGCGCCTGGGCCAGTTGGGTGTGCCGGTGAAGCTGCCCTGGGGCAATGCCGAGGAAAAGGCCCGGGCCGAGCGGATTGCGCGCAACCTCAAGCATGTGGTGGTGCTGCCCAGGCTGAACCTGGCTGGGGTCGCGAAGGTACTGGCCGCCGCCACTGCCTGCGTCGCGGTGGATACCGGCCTCGGTCACCTGGCCGCCGCGCTGGATGTGCCGACGCTGTCGCTGTTCGGTCCGACCAGCTCGATCCTGACCGGCGCCTACGGCCGGTCGCAGATTCATCTGGCGAGCAACTTTCCCTGCGCGCCCTGTCTTCAAAAGAAATGCACCTACGTTCCGACAGCGGAGGACCAGCAGCGCTTCGATCTGAAGCGCGAGTTGCCTCTGTGCTTCACCCGTTTGAATCCCGAACGTGTGGCAAGCCGACTGAGCGCGCTGTTAATGGCTGAGGAGCGGCACTGATGCAATTGGCTTTTGTTCTGTACAAGTACTTTCCGTTTGGCGGATTGCAGCGCGACTTCATGCGCATTGCCCTGGAATGCCAGCAGCGCGGGCACCAGATCCGCGTCTACAGCCTGTTC
The DNA here is from genome assembly GCF_002814235.1 of Pseudomonas sp. QS1027. Lineage (GTDB taxonomy): Bacteria > Pseudomonadota > Gammaproteobacteria > Pseudomonadales > Pseudomonadaceae > Aquipseudomonas. Next base: position 183,310 of record NZ_PHSU01000009.1, read on the forward strand.
TGGGAAGGCGATATCCCGCCCGGCTTCGAAGTGGTGATGGTGCCGGTCAAGGCGTTGTTCAATCATCGGCGTTACGCCCGGTTCAGTGCCTGGGTCAAGGCCGACCTGGCCAGTCGGCCGGTGGCACGGCTGATCGGCTTCAACAAGATGCCCGACCTGGACGTCTACTACGCCGCCGATGGTTGCTTCGAAGACAAGGCGCAGAACCAGCGTCATTCGCTCTATCGCCTCTGGGGCCGCTATCAGCATTTTGCCGAGTATGAGCGGGCGGTGTTCGCCAGGGAGGCGAAGACTGAAATCCTGATGATCTCCGAAGTTCAGCAGCCGCTGTTCGTCAAGTATTACGGCACGCCGCCGGAGCGCTTCCACGTGCTGCCGCCGGGGATTTCCCTGGATCGTCGGGCACCGGCGAATGCCGCCGAGATCCGCGCCGAGTTTCGTGACGAGTTCAAGCTGGCGGACGATGAACTGCTGCTGGTGCAGATCGGTTCCGGATTCAAGACCAAGGGGCTCGACCGCAGCCTCAAGGCCCTGGCCGCGTTGCCGCCGGCCCTGAAAGAACGCACCCGGCTGTTTGTCATCGGCCAGGACGACCCCAAGACCTTCCAGGCGCAGAGCGCCTCGCTGGGATTGGGCGAGCGTGTGCAGTTCCTCATGGGGCGCAGCGACATCCCGCGTTTCCTGTTGGGCGCCGATCTGCTGATTCACCCGGCCTACAACGAAAATACCGGCACGGTGCTGCTTGAGGCCCTGGTGGCGGGGTTGCCGGTGCTGGTGAGCGCGGTCTGCGGTTATGCCCGCTACATCGCCGATGCCGATTGCGGCCTGGTGCTGGACGAGCCGTTCGAGCAGTCCCAGCTCAATCAATACCTGGAGCGGATGCTGTCCGATCAGGCCGCGCGCCTGGCGTGGAGCCAGCATGGCCTGAGCTATGCCGAGACAGCCGACCTCTACAGCATGCCGCAGCGCGCGGCGGACGTGATCCTGGGGGAACTGCCGCAATGAAGTTGATCCTGGCCGAGCCGTTCAAGCGCCTGTGGGCTGGACGCGATGCGTTCGCCGAGGTCGAGCGCCTGGAAGGCGTGGTTTACCGTGAACTGGAAGCGCGGCGGACCTTGCGTACGGAAGTCGAGGGTCGTGGTTATTTCGTCAAGATCCACCGTGGCATCGGCTGGCGCGAGATCTTCAAGAACCTGTTGACCGCCAAGCTGCCGGTCCTCGGTGCGGGCCAGGAGTGGCGGGCGATCCAGCGCCTGCAGGAAGTCGCGGTGCCGACCATGACCGCTGTGGCCTATGGCGAACGTGGCAGCAATCCGGCGGACCAGCATTCGTTCATCGTTACCGAAGAGCTGGCGCCCACCATCAGTCTCGAAGACTTCAGCATGGACTGGCCCAAGCAGCCGCCGGAGCCACGGCTCAAGCGCGCGCTGATCGCCGAAGTGGCGCGCATGACCGGCATGATGCACCGCGCCGGGGTCAATCATCGTGACTGTTATATCTGCCACTTCCTGCTGCATACCGACAAGCCGGTGACGGCCGATGATCTCAAGCTTTCGGTCATCGACCTGCACCGTGCCCAGACCCGCGCGGCGATCCCCGCGCGCTGGCGCAACAAGGATCTGGCGGCGCTGTATTTCTCGGTACTGGATATCGGCCTGAGCCGGCGTGACCTGCTGCGTTTCCTGAAGGGCTATTTCCTCCAGCCGCTGCGCCAGGTCCTGCGGGATGAAGCCGCGCTGCTGGCCTTGCTCGAGCGCAAGGCGGAAAAACTTTACCAGCGCAAACTGCGCTACAACGGCGCGCTCTGATGTCGCTGCGCTTGCGTTGTTTGGCGAAGGAAGGGCTTGATGCGTTTATCTGAATTGAAAACCGCCGGACGGGCTCCGGCATTGCCCCTGGACCTGGAGTTGGCGGATGCCGCCGGCAGTGCGCAGTTGCAGTTGCTCAGCCTGTTGCGCGTGCTGCCCGGTCAGCGTTATGTCGGCGCCGGGGTCTGGCGTGGGCGTACGGTGCTGGCCAAGTTACTGGTGGGCAGCAAGGCACCACGGCACTTCCAGCGTGAGTTGCAGGGTGTTCGGCTGTTGGCCGAGCAGGGCCTGACCACGCCGCTGTTGTTGGTCGACGGCCTGAAAGAGGGTGAGGGCGGCTGGTTGCTGTTCGAGTTTCTTGAAGGTGCCGAGAGCCTGGGCGAGGCCTGGAGCAAGGTCGAGTCGCTGCCGCTGTTGGCTGATGAACAGCAGCAGGTACTGGCCGAGGCGCTGGGCGTTATTGCGCAGATGCACGGCAAGGGCCTGTGGCAGGAAGACCTGCACCTGGACAATCTGCTGCGCCATGACGGCAAGCTGTATTTGATCGACGGTGCCGGGATCCGCGCCGAACAGCCGGGCAAGCCGTTGTCACGGCAGAAAGTGCTGGAAAACCTCGGGGTGTTTTTTGCCCAGTTGCCCAAGGCATTCGAGCCGTTTATCGAAGAACTGCTGGTGCACTATCTGCTGAGCAACGGTGAACATGCGTTGCCGCTGGAAGCCTTGCTCAAGCAGGTGGACAAGGTCCGTGGCTGGCGCCTGAAAGACTTTCTCGGCAAGGTCGCCCGCGAGTGCTCGCTGTTCAGCGTCCGCAGTGGGGCCTTCGGCCTGCGGGCGATTCGTCGCGAAGAAGAAGCGGCGCTGGGGCTGGTGCTGGAGCAGGCCGATGCGCTGCTCGCCCAGGGCCCCTTGTACAAGAATGGCGGAACGGCCACGGTGGGGCGAGTTGATGTCGACGGTCGTCCGCTGGTGCTCAAGCGCTACAACATCAAGGGCTTCAGCCATTGGCTCAAGCGTTTCTGGCGACCGAGCCGGGCCTGGCATTCCTGGCGCGAGGGCAATCGCCTGGCGTTCCTCGGGATCGCCACGCCCAAGCCGCTTGCCGTGCTGGAACGGCGGTTTTTCTGGCTGCGCAGCCGTGCCTATCTGCTCACCGAGCACCTGTCGGGGACGGATGTGATCGAACGTTTTGCGCCTTACGTGGAGTCGGGCGAAGTACCGCCTGCCGAGCTCAAGGCGCTGGAGCAGCTGTTTGCCGAATTGATCCGCGAACGTATCAGTCACGGTGATTTCAAGGGGCATAACCTGTTCTGGCAGGATGACCGCTGGACCCTGATCGACCTGGACTCGATGCGCCAACATGCGTCGGTCCACAGCTTCGCCAAGGCCTATGCCCGTGATCGGGCGCGTTTCATGCGCAACTGGCCGGCGAGCAGTGCCTTGTATCAGTTGATCGACCAGCGCTTGCCCCGCTCGGCCGCTTCCCAGCAGGGTTGATGCACCTGCGGCAGGATAACGCGGGCAGATGAAACCAGAGTGATCGTCTGCCCGCTGTCAGCTCCCGCATTGATAATCCTTGCTATAATCCCGCCCTTTAGTTGCTTGCCACTCCTTTGGCAGCACACATTTTTTCGGGCGCCTTGTCGCCTGCATATGGACTTTGAGAGGCTAGACCCCTGTGGCATTGACGATTCTCGGCCTGTCCGGCGCCCTTAGTCATGATCCCTCCGCAGCGCTGTACATCGACGGCAAGCTGATTGCAGCGGCCGAAGAAGAACGCTTCGTACGCGACAAGCATGCAAAGAACCGCATGCCCTACGAGTCGGCGAAGTTCTGCTTGGAGCAGGCGGGTATCAAACCGTCCGACGTTGATGTGGTGGCGATTCCGTTCGCCCCCATCAGCCTGTTCGGCAAGGCTCGCTGGCACTACGCCAAGCGTTACTGGTACGCCCCGGATCGCGCCCTTGACGCGATCCTGATGGGCAACCGCCGCTACAAACGCTATCGCAACAAGATCGTCTGGTGCCTGGAACAACTGGGCTTCGATCCGAAGAAAGTCAAGATCGAGCCGGTCGAGCACCACCTGGCCCACGCCTCCAGCGCCTACCACTGTTCCGGTTTCAAAGAGAAAACCGCGATCCTCGGTATCGACGGCAAGGGCGAGTACGCCACGACCTTCTTCGGCTACGGCGAAAACGGCAAGATCCACAAGATCAAGGAGTTCTTCGACCCGGACTCCCTGGGTGGCCTGTATGGCGCGATCACCGAGTTCCTCGGCTTTGAAATGCTCGACGGCGAATTCAAGGTGATGGGCATGGCCCCTTACGGCGATGCGAGCAAGTACGACTTCTCGCGCCTGGCCTCCTTCGAAAACGGCGAACTGGTGATCAACACCGACTACGCCAACGTCGTCGGCCTGCGTCGCTACAAGGAAAAGGGCAAGGGCTTCTACTTCTCGCCGAAACTGATCGAATGGCTGGGCCCCAAGCGCGAAGGCGATATTGCCGACGAGCCCTACATTCACTACGCGGCCAGCATGCAAGCGCTGTTCGAGAAGATCTCGCTGCAGATGATCGACTACTACCTGGGCGATATTCTCAAGGACACCGGCAAGCTGGCCTTCGCTGGCGGCTGCGCGCTGAACGTCAAGCTGAACCAGAAGATCATCGCCCGCAACGACGTCAAGGAACTGTTCGTGCAACCGGCTTCCGGCGATGCCGGTACGGCGGTGGGCGCGGCGGCCTATGTGTCCCATGCCCGCGGTGTGCCGGTGGAGAAGATGGAACACGTCTATCTCGGCCCGTCCTACAGCAACGAAGACGTGATCGCCGCCTGCGCGCGCCACGAGAACGCGCCGAAGTGGCGCAAGCTCGAGAACATGCCGGAGCAGATCGCCAGGATCATGGTCGACGGCAACCCGGTGGCCTGGTTCCAGGGCCGTATGGAGTTCGGTCCGCGGGCCCTGGGCGGTCGTTCGATCATCGGTTGCCCGAGCGTCGCCGGCGTGGCGGATCGGATCAACCACCAGATCAAGTTCCGCGAGCGCTGGAGGCCTTTCTGCCCGTCGATGCTCGACACCGTGGCACCACAGATGATCAAGATCGATCATCCGGCGCCGTTCATGACCTTTACCTTCGAAGTGGCTGAAGAGTGGAAGACCCGTGTGCCGGAAGTCGTCCATGAGGACGGTACGTCGCGAGCCCAGGTGCTCAAGCGCGAATACAACCCGCGCTACTACGACATGATGAAGGCGCTGGAGGTGCTGACCGGTAACGGTGTGTCCCTGAACACCTCGCTGAACCGTCGCGGCGAGCCGATGATCTGCTCGCCCACCGATGCCCTGAACATGTTCTTCGGTTCGGACCTGCAGTACCTGATCATGGAAGACATTCTGGTGGTCAAGGATGGCGCCAATGGTTATGACACGCTGGGCTGATAGGGCCTGCTTGGGGCTGCTGCTGGGTGCTCAGCTGCTTGCACACTAGGCTCGAGCAGGACTGCCAGCCCCATGGGGCTGGCAGTTTGCAGCTGTTGATCCACTTCCCGGGCCGCTGAGCCACTACCATCGCAGCATGGAGAATTATGAAGCCTCGTTTCAAGGTCTTGCAGCTACAGCCGGATTACAACGTAAAGGAAAATGACTTTGCCGACCTGGCGGAGCAGATTATCAAGTCGCTTCCGGCAGAGCGCTTCGAGGTGACTACAGCCTTTCTGCGGGGGCGTCCGGCTCCCGGACAACCCTTGAGCGTGGCGGATCACTCCCAGTATTTCGAGTTTCCCTATAAGGCCGTCAAGGGCCTGCGCCTGGGGGCCATGTGGCAGATCTACAAGTACTGCCGCGAGCAAAAATTCGACGTGGTGATTTGCAACCGCTTCAAGTCATTGAACATGATGCTGGTGCTCAATCGCTGGCTGAAAATCCCGTTGTGCATCGGGATCGCCCACGGTTTTGAAGAGTACGACCGCCTCTATCGTCGCCTTCATCATCGGCGTTGGGTCAGCCCGAGCTGGCGATTTGTCGGGGTTTCGGCGGCGGTCAGGGACTATCTCGTGGGGCTGAACTGTGGTTTCACCCGGCAGAACACCACGTTTGTCACCAACGCCATCGATATCGAGCAGTCCGAGAGGCTGCAGCTGCCTCGCGATCAGGCCCGTGAGGCGCTGGGCCTCGCGATTGAGCCAAGGATCATCGGCGCCCTGGGTCGCCTGGTGCCGATCAAGGGGCACGATCATTTGCTGCAGGCGTTTGCCCTGCTCAAGGACAAGTACCCGAACGCCCAGGTGGCGATTATCGGCTCCGGGCGGGCCGAAGCGGACCTGCGGGCCGAGATCGAGCGCCTGGGGCTGACGGGCCGCGCGCATTTGACCGGTTTTCGCGAAGACGCCATGAAGTACGTGCGGGCGTTTGATATCTGGACCATGCCTTCGCTGACCGAAGGCTTGGGGCTGGCGTTGCTGGAAGGGATGAGTGGGCACTTGCCGGTCATCGCTTCCAACGTTCCGGCGATGTTGCCGCTGGTGCAGGGTGCTGGTGGCCTGTCCCACGATCCGGGCAATGTGGAGCAACTGGCCGCGGCGCTGGACACCTATCTGGCGATGAGTGACGAGCAACTGCGGGCCAAGGGTGAGCAGGTCTTCCGTTACCTGGAGGAGCATCACACCCTGACGGAGTTCCGGCAAAAGTACCTGGACCTGATTGAAACCAGTCTGCGCGAGGTGGGTCGGGCATGAGTCAGCAGCCGCTGGTTTCGGTTGTCATCGCTTCCTACAACCATGGACCCTACATCGAGCAGAGCATTCTGAGCGTGCTGGGCCAGACGTACCCGAATATTGAGTTGTTGGTGGTCGACGATGGTTCGACGGACGATAGCGTCGAGCGCATTGCACGGCTGCAGGCCGAGCATGGGTTTGATTTCCGGACCCAGCAGAACCAGGGGCTGACGCGTACCCTCAATGGTGTCATTGCCCGGACCAAAGGTAGCCTGATTGTGTCCTTCGGCTCGGACGACATCATGCTTCCCGAGCGGATCGCCACGCAGGTTGCCTATATGGCCGACAAGCCTGAAGTGGGTATTTGCGCCGGTAATATGGAGATCATCGACAGCAACGGCGAACCGATGCCGGAGAAGCGCCAGCACCGTGACCTGCCGTTCCGGCGTCTGAACTTCGATGAGATGTTCATGGGGCTCAAACCGTTCCCACCTGCACCGACGCTGATGCTGCGGCGTGAGGCCCTGGACAAGGTCGGCGGCTTCGATCCGGAGATTCCCCTGGAGGATCTGTACATCGAGCTCAAGATCACCCATGCCGGTTATTACATCGATGTGCTGAATGTGGTCATGGCCCAGTACCGCCAGCATGCGACCAACTCGTACAAGAACCACCGGTTCATGATCAACAACATCCTCAGGACCTATGGGCTGTTCAGTGACCATCCTGGCTACGACATCGCCCGTTATAAATTCCTGAATTCGATGTTTGTCAAAACCGCCAATCGCGACCGGGTGCTGGCGCGGGAGTTGCTCAAGCAGCTTCCGTTCAAATACTTTGATCGCAAGACCTGGCGTGGTTTGGGGCGCTTGTTTTTCTCGCCACGGCACAGGGGGTAATGGCGTGGGTTGGCTTGAACGCTATCGGGAAAAGCGCGCCAGGCGCGCGATTCGCAAACTGCCGAAAATCGAGCAGGGAGGCGCCCGCTTCCGCCTTCAGTACCCTGACTATGATTATGGCTATGGCAGCTATGGCGTGCCGCAGGTCCATGACTGGCATGAAGGCACGACGTTGCGTATCGGTGCCTATTGTTCGATCGCCGGTGGCGTACAGATTTTTCTCGGCGGCCATCATCGCGCCGATTGGGTGACGACTTTTCCGTTTCCCGCCGTGTTGCCGCAGGCCTCGCGGATTGCCGACTATGGCGGCTCCCGTGGTGATGTCAGGGTCGGCAACGATGTTTGGCTCTGTTCCAACTGCACACTGCTTTCAGGCGTCACCATCGGTGATGGCGCTATTGTTGCCGCCGGTGCGGTGGTGACCCGGGATGTTGAGCCCTATGCCGTGGTGGCCGGCAATCCCGCGCGCTTTGTGAAGTGGCGTTTTCCCGAGGATCAGCGCCTGGCGTTATTGCAAAGTGCCTGGTGGAGCTGGCCGAAGGAAGAGGTGCAGGGTTTGGCCGAGAAACTCTGCAGCGACGACATCGCTGGATTCCTGGCCTATGCCGGACAACGCACGCCTTCCTGAATAGCGAAAGGCGTTCGCATTCCTGATGCCCTTTGCTCGTGTGTCGATCCCTCTCGCCGTCGATGGGGACGCGACGGCGAGATTGCGCGCGAGCGGGGCATGACTCAAATTTGAGCTTGTTTGCTCTTTGCCAGTTGGCGACGATTGGCGATGCTGAGTGCGGCGATCAGGGCCAGGGGGATCCACAGCAGGAACCAGTGTTCACGCGGCCGTGTGAGAACTGCGCCGCCTTCGGCCAGACCGGCACCAATGCCGTAGACCAGCAGGGTGGAAGCGAGGACGAACAGTGGTTGGAGACGCTGCCGGTAGCCGCTGAGCAGACCCCATACCAGTATGAAGGCCCAGGGGATCAAGCCGATGATGCCGACGTAATAGAGAACCCCTAGAGCAAAATTGTGTGGCTCCTGTAGCAGATAACCTATGCCAACGTCGACGCGTAGCTGAGAGTCGTATCCATGACCGATCCAGGGGTGCTCGGCGATTCTGCCCAAGACAATTTGCCAGATCTGCAGGCGATAGGAACTGCCGCGATCGCCCAATATCTCCGGGAACATCAGCAGAATGACCGCTGAACCCAGCAGCATGCCCGCGATCATCATCAGGGATCTGCGATTGCGGCTGACAATACTGAGCCACAGGATGGACAGGGCAAGGGCAACCAGGGGGGTTCGCGAACCCGTTGCCATGATCGCGACCAACATGACGGCCATCGCCGGTACACTGAACCAAAGAGCTGACAGGCGCTGGCTGGTAATGCAGATGTACAACCAGTAAATGCAGAAAAAACCGAACAGATGAGAACTCAGCAGCGGGTTGGTGAAAGCACCTCCGCCGACCATGCGATGACCGGGTACGTAATCTCTTATAAAGGGCACGAGGTCGATGATGGTCGCGGCCAGGGCGATGGTTGCCGCGCAGAGCATCACGGGCTTCAAGGCCTCGCTACGGTACTGGAGCAGCATGGCGCAACCGGCGAAGAGCATGAGCGGTTGCAGGGTGATTTTCATCATCCCGAAATCCGGGTTTTCCGGAGGGCTCCACAGCAGGCTCAGGCACAGCCAGATACAGAGCGCCAGGAACCCGGCAATGATCGGCTCCCCCAGCAGCGTCTTGATTTCCCTCGGGCGCAGGCAGAGCATCAGCAGCGAGGGAATACCGAACAGCCCGAGGTAAAACGTGGTCAGCGCACTGCGGCTCCTGAGATAGAACATCCCTGAAAGCAAGATCAGCAAGCCCAGCGGCAGAATCCAGTGGCACAGAAAATCGAAAATGCGGTTTGAGGCAGAGATAAGGCGATTGGATTGCATGCAGGCAGGTCATTCCACTAGAGGGATCGCCGCATATCATAAGGGGGCGGCATTTCAATGTCATTGGCCAAGGCCTGTGGTTGTTGATCATTTCATGTGCAAGTACAGCCGGGAAGCTGTGCTAAAGTCAGCCTCCTTTTTCATAATCGCCGCGTGATATGACCGAATCCAGTCTCAGCGCAAGCCCCTCGAGCTTGAAAGTATACTTCCGCCTACTCGGCTACGTACGGCCTTATATCGGGCTGTTCGCCCTGAGTATCGTGGGTTTCCTGATATTCGCTTCGACCCAGCCGATGCTCGGCTATATTCTGAAATATTTCGTCGACGGCCTGTCCGATCCGCAAGCCGCGCTGTTCCCGACAGTGCCTTATCTGCGCGACCTGCAGCTGCTGCAGGCGGTGCCGCTGTTGCTGGTACTGATCGCCGCCTGGCAAGGCCTGGGCTCGTACCTGGGTAACTTCTTCCTGGCCAAGGTGTCCCTGGGCCTGGTCCACGATCTGCGGGTGGAGCTGTTCAATAACCTGCTGACCTTGCCCAATCGTTATTTCGACACCCACAACTCCGGGCACCTGATCTCGCGCATTACCTTCAACGTGACCATGGTCACCGGAGCGGTGACCGATGCGATCAAGGTGGTGATCCGCGAAGGCATGACCGTGGTCTTCCTGTTCCTCTCGCTGCTGTGGATGAACTGGCGCCTGACCCTGGTGATGGTTGCCATCCTGCCGCTGATCGCGGTGATGGTCAGCACCTCCAGCAAGAAGTTTCGCAAGCAGAGCAAGAAGATCCAGGTCGCCATGGGTGACGTCACCCATGTTGCCTCGGAAACCATCCAGGGCTACCGCGTTGTGCGCAGCTTCGGCGGTGAAACCTATGAGCAGAAGCGCTTTCTCAAGGCCAGCCTGAGCAACACCGACCGGCAGCTGCGCATGACCCGCACCGGTGCGATCTATACGCCCCTGTTGCAAATGGTGATCTACAGCGCCATGGCGGTGCTGCTGTTCCTGGTGCTCTACCTGCGTGGCGATGCCTCGGCCGGCGACATGATCGCCTACATCACCCTGGCCGGTTTGCTGCCCAAGCCGATTCGCCAGTTGTCCGAAGTCAGCTCCACGGTCCAGAAGGGTGTGGCCGGTGCTGAAAGTATCTTCGAACAGCTTGATGTCACCCCGGAAGTGGACACCGGTACCGTGGAACGCGAGTCGGTCAGCGGCCACCTGGAAGTGCGCAACCTGAGCTTTACCTACCCGGGAACCGAGCGTCAGGTCCTGGACAATGTCAGCTTCAGTGTCGCACCCGGGCAGATGGTGGCCCTGGTCGGACGCTCCGGCAGCGGCAAGTCGACCCTGGCGGCCTTGATCCCGCGCTTCTATCACCATGACAGCGGGGAGATTCTTCTCGATGGCGTGGAGATCGAGGACTATCGACTGCTGAACCTGCGTCGACACATTGCCCAGGTCACCCAGCATGTCACGCTGTTCAGCGACACCGTGGCGAACAATATTGCCTACGGCGATCTGGCCGGCGCTCCCCGAGCCGATATCGAGGCCGCGGCGGCAGACGCCTATGCCAAGGATTTCGTCGAGCAACTGCCCCAGGGTTTCGACACCCTCGTGGGTGAAAACGGCGTGCTGCTTTCCGGCGGTCAGCGCCAGCGTCTGGCAATCGCCCGGGCGCTGCTCAAGAACGCCCCGCTGTTGATCCTCGACGAAGCGACCTCGGCCCTCGATACCGAGTCGGAGCGGCATATCCAGGCAGCCCTGGATCATGCCATGCAAGGGCGCACCACCCTGGTGATCGCCCACCGGTTGTCGACGATCGAAAAGGCCGACCTGATCCTGGTCATGGATCAGGGTCGTATCGTCGAGCGCGGCACCCATGCCGAGCTGCTCGCGCAAAAGGGTTACTACTCCCGTCTCAATGCCATGGGCCTGGATGAACCGGCACACGTCGGGATCGTCTGATCCGCTGGCAGGGCGCGCGAGGCTCATCGTCGCGCCCTGTAGGCAAGCCTTCGCCAACCCTGTGTTAATATCGCGCCCCTGTTCATTTTTTATGTGGGTTGCACCATGAAGTTGTCCATGCCGCGATTCGATCAAGCCCCTGTCTTGGTGGTCGGCGATGTCATGCTCGACCGTTACTGGCATGGTGGTACCTCACGGATTTCTCCTGAGGCCCCGGTACCGGTGGTCAAGGTCGAGCACATCGAAGACCGCCCCGGTGGTGCCGCCAACGTTGCCCTGAACATCGCTGCCCTGGGTGCCCCGGCATCGCTGGTGGGTGTCACCGGTGACGACGAGGCCGCCGACAGCCTGGCCAACAGCCTCAAGGGCGCTGGGGTCCGGGCGCTGTTCCAGCGCATTGCGCACCAGCCGACCATCGTCAAGCTGCGGGTCATGAGCCGCCACCAGCAGTTGCTGCGAATCGATTTTGAAGAACCCTTCGCCACCGATGCCCTGGCCCTGGGCGCTGAAGTCGATGGCCTGCTCGAAGGCGTCAAGGTACTGGTGCTGTCCGATTACGGCAAAGGCGCCTTGAAGAATCACCAGGCCCTGATCCAGGCCGCGCGGGCGCGGGGTATTCCCGTGCTGGCCGACCCCAAGGGCAAGGACTTTTCGATCTACCGTGGCGCGAGCCTGATTACGCCGAACCTCAGCGAATTCGAAACCATCGTCGGCGGTTGCGCCGATGAGCATGAACTGGTGGCCAAGGGCGCCCAGTTGATGCAGGACCTGGACCTCGGTGCCTTGCTGGTGACCCGTGGCGAGCATGGCATGACCCTGCTGCGCCCCGATCATCCGGCGTTGCACCTGCCGGCCCGGGCCCGCGAAGTATTCGATGTGACCGGTGCTGGCGATACGGTGATCTCGACCCTGGCCGCGGCCATTGCCGCGGGCGAAGAACTGCCCCACGCGGTGGCCTTGGCCAACCTCGCCGCCGGCATTGTGGTCGGCAAACTCGGTACGGCGGCCATCAGTGCGCCTGAGCTGCGTCGGGCGATCCAGCGTGAGGAAGGTTCCGAGCGCGGTGTGCTGGGCCTGGAGCAATTGCTGCTGGCGGTCGACGATGCGCGGGCGCACAACGAGACGATCGTGTTCACCAACGGCTGCTTCGACATCCTCCATGCCGGTCACGTGACCTACCTGGAGCAGGCGCGGGCCCAGGGCAATCGGTTGATCGTCGCGGTCAACGACGATGCCTCGGTGAGCCGCCTCAAGGGCCCGGGGCGTCCGATCAACAGCGTTGATCGGCGCATGGCCGTGTTGGCCGGCCTGGGTGCCGTGGACTGGGTTATCAGCTTCCCCGAAGGGACGCCGGAAAACCTGCTGGCCCAGGTCAAGCCGGATGTGCTGGTCAAGGGTGGTGACTACGGGATCGACCAGGTGGTCGGTGCTTCCATCGTGACGGCTTATGGCGGCACGGTGAAAGTGCTCGGGCTGGTGGAAAACAGCTCGACCACGGCGATTGTCGAGAAGATCCGCAGCAACTGATAAACGCCAGGCCCGTTCAATCCGTATGGGCCTGCGTTGATACCTTTACTGTAGGAGCCGACTTGCTGGCGATGAGGCCGGTGAGTCTTGCATCGCTCTTGCGGCCGCCATCGCCAGCAAGCCGGCTCCTGCAGGAGGTGTATTCTCCCTGTCAGCGTCCGCTTTTCAGCGGCACGATCTTGCGCAGGATCTGCCGCGCCTTGCCGGTCAGGCGCCTGATCTTCGAGTCCTTTTCAGGCTCCGCCATCCCTTGCTGCTGGACCCAGTCCTTCCAGCGAATCCGCTCCTCGCGCACCACCCAACCTTCCTGCCGGGCAAAGCTTTCCGCCAGGTACAGGCCACGGGTGCTGGCGGGGTGCAATTGATCCTTTTTCAGGGTGTACAACTCGGCACACGGCCGGCCGTCCTTGAGCGGCATCAGGTACAGGTCGGGACGACTGCGATCCAGGCGCGCCACCAGTTGATCGTTTTCCAGGCGCTCGTCGACATGGAACAGGCTCAGGGATTTGGCCTCGCGGGGGACCTCAAGCCGCAGGTCATAGATCAACTGCAGTGAGGCTGTGGGCAGGTGCACGTAGGTCTGCGGTCGTTCCATCAACTGCAGCGCACCGCAGCGTACCGGCCGCGCCGCGCCGGACAAGGGTGTCAGGCGAAAGGGCAGGGCTTCGCGATAATGCAGCGCCGCCGAGTAGGGCGCCGGCAGCCAGGTGTCGTTGAAGCGCCCGATCAGCCAGCCTTCCGGAGTTTCCAGCAGGCACTCCTCGGCGATTTCGGCAATTGCGGTGAGCAGCGGGATGGCCAGTTCATGGGCCGGGACATAACCGGAAATCAGCTTGAGCACCACGTCGCCGCGATCCTGGCGGCGCTGGCGGACCAACACCCAGTAATCGCGGTTGTGCCAGTGCAGGGTCAGGCGCACCGAGACGCCGAGGTTGGCCAGTTCCAGGGTGAAACGCTCGGGGTCATCCACCGCAACCGGTTTGCGTTTGTGCAAGGTTTGCGCAAAGTTCAACGGCATCCCGACGCTCTGGTAGCACAAGCCTTCGGGGGTCGCCTCGACGAGTAACGGCAGGGTCTTGAAGTCGCTGGGGTTCTTGCGTATCAGCGTCCGCGGCATCTCGGCTCCTTCTTGCGTCGGGGTCGGCCGCCTGGGCGGCATCAGTTTTGGCGAATGACCCGGGCTACCGTCGCCACATTGTGGGCCAGGTGCAGCGGGTTGATGGTACCGACAATAGCACTGGCAACACCGGGCTGTGCAAATAGCAGTTCAAAGCTGGCCCGCACCGGGTCGATACCGGGGTCCAGGCAGACGTGGCCGCTGGCCAGGGCCTTTTTCACCAGGATCGCCTTGCCGTGGGCAGCAGCATAGTCAATGACCGGCTTCTCGCCCTGTTCGTTCAGATTGTAGGTGATCATCGCGCAATCACCTTGTTCCAGAGCCTTCAGGCCGCCCTCGACGGTCTTGCCGGAAAAACCGAAAGCCCGGATCTTGCCTTCGTCCTTCAACGCCGCGAGGGTCTGGTAGACCTCGCTGTGCTCGAGGATCGCCAGGTCGTTGCCGTCGGAGTGCACCAGCACCAGGTCGATAAAGTCGGTTTCCAGGCGTTGCAGGCTGCGCTCCACGGAAAACCTCGTGTGGGCGGCGCTGAAGTCATGGCTCGATTGGCCGGCTTCGAACTCTTCGCCGACCTTGCTGACGATCACCCACTCCTGGCGCTGCCCGCGCAGCAGCGGGCCCAGGCGTTCTTCGCTGCGGCCATAGGCCGGCGCGGTGTCGATCAGGTTGATGCCCAGGTCGCGGGTCAGATGCAGCAGTTGGCGGGCTTGTTCGTCGTCGGGAATCTGGAAGCCGTTGGGGTATTTGACGCCCTGGTCGCGGCCGAGCTTGACGGTGCCCAGGCCCAGGGGCGACACCAGCAGGCCGGTACTGCCCAGGGCGCGATGCAGGTCGTGCAGGGTCGGCACACTCATGGCAGCAGTTGCTCCCAAGGGGTTTGCGCGATGGCCGGCTTCGGCAATTCCGGCAGGGTGGTTGCCGGGCCGGGGCGGATACCGTCGCGCTCCAGGCTCTTGATCACCCGGTCGGCGAAGTCCGGCGCCAGCGCCAGCTTGGTCGGCCAGCCCACCAGCAGGCGATCCTGCTCGGCGAGGAAGGCATTGTCCGGGCGGGTCAGGCCCGATTGCAGCGGTTCGGCGCGCTCTACCCGCAAGGTGGCCCATTGCGCCTGGCTCAGGTCGACCCAGGGCAGCAGGTTACCCAGTTCCTTTTGTGCGCTGGCGATCTGCGCGGCGGGCTCGCGGGCGACACCTTCGGCTTCGGCGATATCGCCGCCGAGGTACCAGACCCACTGGCCATCGGCCGCCGGGTGGGTGGTCACGGTAATGCGCGGCTTGGGTCCGCCGCCCAGGCAATGGGCGTACAGCGGTTTCAGGCTCGGGCCCTTGACCAGCACCATGTGCAGGGGGCGCGTCTGCATGGCCGGCTGGCTCAGGCCGAGGGCCTTGAGCAACGTGGCGTTGCCGGCGCCGGCACTGAGCACGATGCGCTGGGCATGGATATCGCGGCCATCGACCCGCAGGCCGACCAGTTGCTCGTTGTCCAGCAGCGGCTCGATGTCGTGGCCGGCCAGCAGGCCATCACCGGCCAGTTCGGCCAGACGGCCGATCAGGCTCGGCACATCGACCACCAATTCCGCCAGGCGATAGACCTTGCCCTTGAAGCGTGGGTCTTGCAGCGCGGGTGGCAGTTGCTCGCCCTTGACCTGGTCGACCCGACCGCGCACGGCCTTGCTGGCGAAGAAGCTGGTGAGATTGCCGGCCAGGGTGCCGGGGGACCAGAGATAGTGGGCTTCGGACAGCAGGCGTACGCCCGACAGGTCGAGCTCGCCGGTGCCGGCCAGGGCCTCGCGCCAGCGCCGCGGCATGTCGGCGATGGCTTCCGAGGCACCGCTCAGGGCACCGTGCAGGGCGTACTTGGCGCCGCCGTGGATGATGCCCTGGGACTTGACGCTCTGCCCGCCACCAAGGCTGGCGCTTTCCACCAGTACCGTCGAAAAGCCCTGGCGGCGCAGGCGCGCGTTGAGCCAGAGACCGGCAACGCCGGCGCCGACAATCAGGACATCGGTGGAGAGAGCGGATGGCATGCGGCGACCTCGGTGTTCAAGACAAGGCTCGCAGTATACAGGTGGCGAGCGGGCTAGTGCCCGGCGGTCTTCGAGAACAGCTGGATCACCACCACGCCGAGCACGATCAGGCCCATGCCGAGCATCGCCGGGATATCCAGCTTCTGCCCGTAGAGAAACAGCGCCGCGACGCTGACCATCACGATGCCCATCCCGGCCCAGACCGCGTAGGCCACGCCCACCGGCACCGTGCGCACCACCAGGGTCAGCATCCAGAAGGCAATGGCATAACCGACGATGATCAGCAACAGGGGGAGCGGCGTGCTCAGGCCCTTGACCGCTTTCATGGAGACGGTGGCGATGACTTCGGCGCAGATGGCGATGGCCAGGTAGTAGTAAGCGTGCATGGGACAATCTCTCGTGTTGGGGCCTGCTGATAAGGTAGGCATTCTAGAGACTCACCAGATGGGGTAAAGTCATTACCTATCTGAAAATAAGATGGGATGCCCATGAGTATTCAGTGGAACCTGGAGCAGATGCGCCTGTTCGTCGGTGTTGCCGAGCAGCGTTCGTTCTCCGCCGTGGCCCGCCAGCAGCGCAAGGCGCAGTCGGCGGTCAGCAGTGCGATCGCCTTGCTGGAAACCGATCTGGGGGTGACGCTGTTCGAGCGTAGCAGCGGTCGTCAGCCGAAGTTGACCGAGGCCGGGGCCGCGTTGCTGGAGGAGGCGCGGGAAGTGCTGCGCCAGTGCGACCGCCTCAACGGCCGGGCGCTGGCCTTGATGCGCGGCCAGGAAGCCTGTCTGCGCCTGGCCCAGGACGAGGCCATGCCCTATCAGCCGGTGCTCGACAGTCTGGAGGCGTTGTCGGAGCACTTTCCCTGCGTCGAGGTGCAACTGGCCAGCGGTGCCCAGGGCGACGTCGCGCGCAAACTGGTGGAACGACGCGCGGACCTGGGGCTGCTGTTCCACCACGACCAGATGCCGCAGACCCTCGAGCGACGGGCGCTGGGCAGTGTCGAAATGGTCACGGTGTGCGCGGTCAATCACCCGTTGGCGGCGTCGCTGCGGGTCAACCGCCAGCAGTTGGCCCGGCATCGGCAATTGCTCATCTCCCCGCAACAGAGCGGTTACCCCGGTGATGAACAGCTCAGTCCGCAGGTCTGGCGGGCGGACTCCTTCTACGTGATGGCCGAACTGCTGATGCGCGGCCTGGGCTGGGCCTGGCTGCCACGGCACGTGGTGCAATACCCTGCCTATCAGAACCAGATGGTCGAGCTGAGCAGCGAATGGACGCCGCCGGCGCTGGTGGTGGAACTGGTCTGGCGTCGCGACGAACCCCTGGGGCCGGCGGCGCGGTGGCTGGCCGAACGGTTTGCCGAGCACTTGCAGGCGATCGGCTGAAAAAGTCGATAAACTCCGTCGCCATGAATAGAACTCTCTACAGCTTTTTGTTTCATCTGGGGCTGCCGCTGGTGGCGTTGCGTCTATGGCTGCGGGCGCGCAAGGCGCCGGCTTATGCCCGGCGCGTCGGCGAGCGGTTTGCCCGTGGCCTGCCGGTGCTGCGCCCGGACGGGATCTGGGTGCACGCGGTATCGGTCGGCGAGAGCATTGCCGCCGCGCCGATGATCCGTGCCTTGCTGGCGAAGTATCCGCAGTTGCCGATCACGGTCACCTGCATGACGCCTACCGGCTCCGAACGGATCAAGGCGCTGTTCGCCGACGAGCCGCGAATCCAGCATTGCTACCTGCCTTACGATTTGCCGTGGGCGGCGGCGCGTTTTCTCGAAGCGGCCCGGCCGAAGCTGGCGGTGATCATGGAAACCGAGCTGTGGCCCAACCATATCCATCAGTGCGCCAAACGCGGGATTCCGGTGGCGCTGGCCAATGCGCGGTTGTCGGCGCGTTCGGCCAAGGGTTATGGACGATTCGCCCGTTTGACCCGGCCGATGCTGGAAGAAATGAGCCTGATCGCGGTGCAGACCGAAGCCGAAGCCGAACGCTTTCGGCATTTGGGCGCGCGGCCTGAATGCGTCGAGGTGACGGGCTCGATCAAGTTCGACTTGAGCATCGACCCGCAACTGCTGGTGCGTGCCGCTGAACTGCGTGGGCAATGGCAGGCGCAGGAGCGGCCGGTATGGATCGCCGCAAGTACCCATGAGGGTGAGGACGCGGTGGTGCTGGCGGCCCATCGGCAATTATTGGGCAACTATCCGAACGCCTTGCTGATTCTGGTGCCGCGCCACCCGGAGCGCTTCGACAGTGTGTTCGCGTTATGCCAGGAGCAGGGTTTTTCGACCGTACGGCGTTCCAGTGGCGAGCCGGTCAGTGCGCAAACCTCGGTGTTGCTCGGTGACACCATGGGCGAGTTGCTGTTTCTCTATGCCTTGGCCGATAGCGCGTTTGTCGGCGGCAGCCTGGTGCCCAACGGCGGGCATAACCTGCTGGAGCCGGCGGCGTTGTGCAAACCGGTGTTGAGCGGGCCGCACCTGTTCAACTTCCTCGAGATCGCTGCATTGATGCGCGAGGCGGGTGCGTTGCAGGAAGTGGAGGATGCCGAAGGCCTGGCGGTGGCGGTGCAGCGCCTGTTCGAACTGCCGCGCGATGCGCAGAAGATGGGTGAGGCGGGACTGAAGGTGATGCGCGCCAACCAGGGCGCGTTGCAGCGCTTGCTGGATGGGTTGGGGCGGTTGCTGTCGCGCTAGTTCCCATCAGGAGAACGCGATCCCTGTAGGAGCCGGCTTGCTGGCGATAGCGGCCGGTCAGACGCTGCAAGGCTCACTGGCCTCATCGCCAGCAAGCCGGCTCCTACAGGTTTTGTGGCGTTCTCAAGAACCCATCAATACTTCGCATTGCCCTTCAGATTGGCCGCGGCCGCCTTCGCCAGATCCGGCGGGAGGAAGTCCTTGTCCGGGTTGTAGTCGGCCTTCAGATAGCGCTGCAGGTCATTCAGGTCGCCCGGGTTCAAGGTGCCCGCCGCCTGCTTCAGGCGCAGGTTGTCGAGAATGTAGTCATAGCGGGTGTTGTTGTAGTCGCGCACCGAGGTGTACAGCTGACGCTGGGCATCGAGCACATCGACGATATTGCGCGTTCCCACCTGATAACCGATTTCGGTCGCTTCCAGCGCGCTCTGGTTGGAGATGATCGATTGCTTGCGTGCCTGGACCTGTTCCACATCGGTGTTCACCGCGCGGTGCAGGTTGCGGGTGTTTTCCACCACCTGCCGACGCAGGGCTTCACGCTGCTGTTCGGTCTGGCTCAGGCGCGAGGTGGATTCACGCACCTGCGAGCTGGTCAGGCCGCCGCTGTAGAGCGGCACACTCAATTGCAGGCCGATCGTGGTCTGCTTCACCGGTCCCGCATAGTTCTGACCCAGCGCATTGGGGTTGCCCAGGCCGAAACCGTCGTTGTCGCCGGCCTCGTACTTGGCCACCGCGTCGAGGGTCGGGGCATGGCCGGCCTTGCTCTTCCTGAGGGTTTCCTCGGCGGCGCTGACGGCGTAGTTGCTCGCCAGCAGGTTGAGGTTCTGCCGGGCTGCGGTATCGACCCAGGCCTTGGCGTCATTCGGGGTCGGCGCCAGCACCGGCAAGGTATGGACGATGCCCTGGATCGAGTTGTACTGACGGTTGGTCAGGGTGATCAGGGCTTCGAAGGCGTCCTCCACCGAACGCTGGGCGACGATCCGGTTGGCCCGCGAGGTGTCGTAGCTGGCCTGGGATTGCAGCACGTCGGTCTTGTCCGACAGGCCGACGTCGAAGCGCTCGTTGGACTGGTCGAGCTGGCGTTTGAACGCCGCTTCTTCGGCCTTGGTCGAGGCCAGGGTGTCCTGGGCGCGCAGGACCGCGAAGTAGCTTTCGGCACTTTGCAGGATCAGGTTCTGCTCGGTCGCCGAGAGTTGCAGGGCGGCCTGTTCGTTGATGTCCTTGGCGGCCTGGTACTGGAACCAGCGGTCGGCCCGGAACAGCGGCTGGGACAGGGTCGCCTGGTAGGTCAGGGCGCTACGGTTCAGGTTCATCGACGGCTGGTCGATGGACGTCTGGACATTGCTCGAATTGGCCCCGGCCGAGAGATTCGGCAGCAGGCCGGCGCGGGCCTGGGGGACGACTTCCTTTTGCGCGTCATAGTTGGCGCGGGCGGCGGCCAGGTCGGCGTTATTGCCCACGGCTTCCTGGTACACGCTGACCAGATCGGTCTTGGCCGTCAGGGGCGTTTCAGCTGCCCAGACCAATCCGTTGGTCGCACAAGACACGGCCAGGGCCAGTGAAAGTTTGCGCAGCATGAGACGATTCCTAGAATAAATATTACGGTGGTAATGCGATGGCCGAGGCTACTGCCCGGCTTGCCCAGCGTCAAGAAGTGCGAGTGTAGTGCCGGGGGCGGGTCGGCAACAATCCTGCATATCTGCCATTTATCCAGACGAATAAGGGGGAGATGGCATTATGTCGCAGTCTTCTCTACACTCGGCTTGTTCTTGTCGGGGTGCCTTGCTATGAGGCTGAGATCGGATAATTCCGGATCCCGTTGAACCTGATCAGGTTAGCGCCTGCGTAGGGAACAAGATTTCTCGTCCCCCGGCGAGTCCTCTTGTGCTCCGTCCGGGATGTTGTTCGACAATCGAACAGCCTTCACGAGGACCGAGCACAGCACCAGTCCTGGTGCGTCCGTGCCTTTCAGGTTCGTCCCGACAATCCCCCTGGATGCCGTCTGGAGAGCCGTGATGAGTACAAAATTAAAAGATGCCGCCAACCTCAGCGATTCAGCCAAGGTCGATGAGCAATCGGTACAGCCTTTTACCCGTTCGCAAAAAATCTACGTGCAGGGCTCGCGCCCGGATATCCGCGTGCCGATGCGCGAAATCAGCCTGGATATCACGCCGACCGACTTCGGCGGTGAGGTCAACGCCCCGGTGCTGGTCTACGACACCTCCGGCCCCTACACCGATCCGAACGTGACCATCGACGTGCGCAAGGGCCTGGGCGATGTGCGCTCGGCCTGGATCGACAGCCGTGGCGACACCGAGCGCCTCACCGGCCTGAGCTCGAACTTCGGCCAGCAACGCCTCGCTGACCCGGAGCTGACCAAGCTGCGTTTCGCCCATGTGCACAATCCGCGTCGGGCCAAGGCCGGGGCCAACGTCAGCCAGATGCACTACGCGCGCCAGGGCATCATCACCGCCGAGATGGAATACGTCGCCATCCGCGAGAACCTCAAGTTGGAGGAAGCCCGGGCCGCCGGCCTGCTCAAGCAGCAGCACCCGGGCCATAGCTTCGGCGCGAGCATCCCGAAACAGATCACCGCCGAATTCGTCCGCGAGGAAATCGCCCGCGGTCGCGCGATCATCCCGGCCAACATCAACCACGTGGAGCTGGAGCCGATGATCATCGGCCGCAACTTCCTGGTGAAGATCAACGGCAATATCGGCAACAGTGCCCTGGGTTCTTCCATCGAAGAAGAAGTGGCCAAGTTGACCTGGGGTATCCGCTGGGGTTCGGACACGGTCATGGACCTGTCCACCGGCAAGCACATCCATGAAACCCGCGAGTGGATCATCCGCAACTCGCCGGTGCCGATCGGTACCGTGCCGATCTACCAGGCGCTGGAGAAGGTCAACGGCGTGGCCGAGGACCTGACCTGGGAGCTGTTCCGCGACACCCTGATCGAACAGGCCGAGCAGGGCGTCGACTACTTCACCATCCACGCCGGCGTGCTGCTGCGCTACGTGCCGATGACCGCCAAGCGCGTCACCGGGATCGTTTCCCGTGGCGGTTCGATCATGGCCAAGTGGTGCCTGGCGCACCATAAAGAGAACTTCCTCTACACCCATTTCGACGAAATCTGCGAAATCATGAAGGCCTACGACGTCAGCTTCTCGCTGGGCGACGGCCTGCGTCCGGGCTCGATTGCCGACGCCAACGACGAAGCGCAGTTCGGCGAGCTGGAGACCCTCGGCGAGTTGACCAAGGTTGCCTGGAAGCACGACGTGCAGTGCATGATCGAAGGCCCGGGGCATGTGCCGATGCAGTTGATCAAGGAGAACATGGACAAGCAGCTGGAGTGCTGCGACGAAGCGCCGTTCTACACCCTTGGCCCGCTGACCACCGATATCGCACCGGGCTACGACCACATCACCTCCGGTATCGGTGCGGCGATGATCGGCTGGTTCGGTTGCGCCATGCTCTGCTACGTCACGCCCAAGGAACACCTGGGCCTGCCGAACAAGGATGACGTGAAGACCGGGATCATCACCTACAAGATCGCGGCCCATGCCGCCGACCTTGCCAAGGGCCATCCGGGTGCGCAGATCCGTGACAACGCCTTGAGCAAGGCGCGTTTCGAGTTCCGTTGGGAAGACCAGTTCAACCTCGGCCTGGATCCGGACACCGCGCGCGCCTACCACGACGAGACCCTGCCGAAGGATTCGGCCAAGGTCGCGCATTTCTGCTCGATGTGCGGGCCGAAGTTCTGCTCGATGAAGATCACCCAGGAAGTCCGTGAATACGCGGCCAACCAGCGGATCGAGGCAGTTGATGTGGAGGCTGCCCAGGGCATGGCGGAACAGGCGGAGCGCTTCAAGCGCGAAGGTAGCCAGTTGTACCAGAAAGTCTGATGCGATCTGAGGTAACCGGGCGCTTGTAAGGGCCTCTTCGCGGGC